>CAVXXM010000013.1:0-204228 GCA_963765745.1 uncultured Alphaproteobacteria bacterium | reverse complement strand
ACCAACAATTCACGTTTGCCAAACAATATGCGCCGGACTAAATCTTCTTGCATGGCGTCATACAATTGTTGCGACCTATTACCCTGATTACAAACGCGTCACTTATTGACGGCCTCGCAAGCCGCCAACGAGCGGAACGGCTTCTCGTCAACAAATAGCACAGCTTTCAATCGGACAAACCAGCCGTCTATCTGGGCAGTTTCGAACGGACGGGCTTAGACTGGGAGAGCATCACCTGCCGGGACGAACATATCGGAGGCGCGGCTTCCAAAATTTACTCAGAAGCAAGTCTACCAGCCACCGGCAACAGCCGTTCCAACGCGGTAAAAAAAACTGCATCGTAGTGCCGAAATTGCTCAACCTTGCGTGGAGCGACGATGCCGGCCTGTGGGAGGGTGACATCACGTCGATCGATAATGGTTTGAGTAGCAATTGAAGCAATCGTCGCCGAGATACGGTTGAGGTTCACGAACTCAGTCGGAGAACAATATCGAACGACCCTCACAAGATGTTGGAACGGATCTGCCACCAGGTCCTCATACTTGATAATCAACATTCTCTGGGCTCAGGTTTCTCAATCCATTTCTCGTAGAAGCCGAGGTACGCTTGAAGTCGGCCTCCTGCGAAGAGCTCGACAGCTCTTTCGAGTCTTCCTGCCCGGCGAGGAGGAACAATTCATAATTTGACACCACCGATGGCCAGAAAGCGCGATACTGGACAAGATAAGGGACATCTGCAGTTTTTGTGATGTCGAGCTCGAAATCGTGATTTCTGCTGAAAGTTATTCCGGTCTCGCCGAGCGCAGGGAAACGATCGGCAGCAAAAATAGCGTTCTTGCGCATAGAAGTCACAATATAAAAAACGCCGGCCAAAATATGGACTCCAGAAGCCGCGCCAATAGATGGTGCCCGCTCCTCGGCCAACTCACGCCGGCAACATATCGCAGGCGCGGCTTCCAGACTGTTCCCGAACCAGTTGATCGGTCTCATTGTCAACCTGAGTCCATGATCAGTTTGTGCCCAAAGACAGATGTTTGTAGCCGCAGGTCTCCAATTCCGCCGATTCTACGTATGGTGCACTGCCACTTGGGAAAGCCTTCGTATCTTGATTCGCGATCGCCAAGAAATGCTAAACTTGATATTTGCAATCGCCTACAAGCGGTGTTGAACTATAAAATATGCCCGGCTTAGGTTCGAGAAGTGATTGATCGGGCCATTGAACGGCAAGATTGGGCATAAGGTATAAGATGGGTCATGAGCGAGACGTCACTCGATCGGCCAACGAGAAAAAGCCTGGCGTTAGCCGGCATCTAAAACGGGTTGAACGCTCAATCAGAAAGAGGCGTAACCGCGTTCTTCGATCGAAACTCGTATTATTGCTGCGGCGCCTGTATGGCAGGACACGGCTTGATCGCGCATATCGAAAGCAACTCAAGTCAGCCAAAGACTGGGGACTGCAAGGTCCAAAACTGCGCGAGATATTCTGGAGCAAATTGCTCAAGGCAAAGCTTCGACGTATTCAACGCCGCGACCCCTCTGCATCGCAGCACGCAATTGAAACTCATACCTCATTGGCGAGGATTGCGAATCTTCTAGGCCCGCCTGGCGTTTCTCCATCTTCAAATCAATGCGTGGCTACACTCGCAGCGATGCAGGCTCTTGATCGGCATGAGGAAGATGGTTTGGCAGAGCGTCGCTTCAGTCCAGCTGAACGTAGCGCGCTACTCGAGTTGGAATTTGCCCTATTACTATTGTCAAAGGCCCATGCACATGGGCGGTCCTTGACGTTCAGACGAAGTGGGCTAGCGGAAACGCTCTTTGTCTTTGATGCCAGGTGCCTGCAGGATGACAATTACCGGAGCCGTGGAATTGGGAAGCACGCGAGTCATGTGCTGACGGCTCTTCGACACACGGTGGGCAAAGCTGGCAAGATTGTTCTCTTATTGGATCCAGCACTTGGTGACGTTGACTTAGTGGTATCAGGACATGCAGACAGCGCGATTTTTTCACCTGCCGAAATCGACCTCACCCAAGTCGCTCTATTCGTTTGCGCGTCACCAATGACCGCCGAGATCGGCCCGACAATACCGTTTCTACTCGCGCCGCATGTTCAGACGGTCACTGTGGTCTATGACTTCATTCCCGCCGATTCTTCCGCGCGCT
This sequence comes from uncultured Alphaproteobacteria bacterium, assembly GCA_963765745.1. GTDB lineage: Bacteria > Pseudomonadota > Alphaproteobacteria > Rhizobiales > Xanthobacteraceae > JAHFPN01. The sequence goes on along the minus strand of CAVXXM010000013.1, from coordinate 202,066 downwards.
ATCTACCGACCGGCACCGACAGAATTCGATACCACGCGCGCATGTTGACGTTGGCGCGCTACAGCGCCTTCCTGCCAATCTCTCGCTTCACCGCTGACGAGCTGCGCAGCCGACTTGCGCCAGGGGAAACCATCCCAATCGTGGTGACCGGAGTTGCTGATACCCTTGTCAATGACACAGGCAATCCGAGTCGTGTCTCGTCGCCTCCAGCACTGCATCAAGACTATTTAGTCGCTCCCACCGGCGGTGAGCCGCGCAAAAATCTCCTGGTTGTCATTGCCGCGGAGTGCTGCAATCGCAACCAGGGAATGAGGCCTAATGCGATTGTCGCAGTGGGCGTCTTGTCGAAGGGGCAAATCGAAACCGCGAAATCGTTCGCGCACAAGTTCGGGATGGCTGATCAAGATCTTGTGTTTCTTGAGCGAATACCAGGATCTGATCTGAGCAAGCTACTCAAAAAAGCTCTCGTTTGCGTCGTGCCCTCGTTTGCCGAGGGCTTTTCGATCCCTATCGCGGAAGCCGTGCTCCGCGGGACGCCCGTGGTTGCTTCAGACATTCCAGTCCATCGGGAATTACTTGGCGAAGGGTCGTGGCTGTCGCCTGCAGCAAGTGTCAAGGGTATGGCGCGTGCAATAAGTCACGTATTGGCGCACCGCAAAGAGATCAATAGACTTCAGCGAATATCATTGGGCGACCGTGCGAATTCAATCGCTGTCCGAGATCGGATCGTTTCAGTCCTTAGACAGCTAAAAAAGTTGCCTGTAGCCGAATCGAGAGCCGATCCCGGTACTTCCCGAAAATCGAATATAGCTGTCGCCACGCCATGGCCGCCACAGCGGTCCGGCGTCTCCGACTTTTCCGCTTACACGCTCGACAAACTTAGCGAGATGGCTGACGTCACGGTGCTCACCAATGGTCCAAACGATGCGCTCGGCCGACGCGTAACAGTTCGACAGATCAGTGCCGCTGCTTATCTTGATCCTACCTACGATGCGGTAATCTCGGTGCTCGGCAATTCACATTTTCATTTGCCGGCACTCGAGTATCTCACGGCGCTTGGCGGGCCGGTGATCGCACACGACAGCCGAATGGTGGAATTCTACAGTTACCTCTACGGCGAGGACAAAGCGGCAAGGCTGCTTTCAACCCCTGAGCAACGCGTGGCACCCGCTGAAGTCTCGGGACTCATTCTAGATAGTAACCGTCTTCCAACCGTTTGCTATCGCGAGATTGTGCGAGTCGCGCACCCTATGATCGTCCATTCCCCAATATTGCAGCAACGACTTATCAAAGAAAATCAAGTTCAACCCATTTTGTTGCCTTATGTACCGTATCGGCGGCCGAATAACATTCAGCAAGAATCACTCGAGTTGGCACGGCGTCGGCAAAAATTAGAAAACGGCGTTCTCCATATCATGACTTTTGGCATGGTCGACCGGCGGACTAAGGCTGCTGATATCTGCGTTGAAGTCATGGCCTGGCTGAAATTGTGGCACATCAAAGCACGTCTTCACTTTGTCGGTCACGCGCCACCAATTGAACGCCGCGCACTGGAATATCTTGCCACCAATAACGAAGTGGCCGATGACTTAGTTTTTCACAATCATGTTGATGATCAGCTTTACGCCGACTTATTGTTGGCCGCCGACGTCGCGATCCAATTGCGTACTAGCAGCGTGTTAACCCTGACCAGCGGGGCACTCCTCGACTGCGTCGCCTATGGGGTGCCGACAATCGCGACCGACAGTATGGTTCAAGACGTTGCAGTGCCGGATTTCATCTTGCCAACTCCCGATAGACTCAGCCCTCTTCTGATCGCAGAATCCGTTCTGAATATTGCCGTTCGACGCCACACTGATCTTGCAAGGCTGGAGCGCCAGCGCCTCGAACATCTCCGCACCATGTCTGGGGAGCGCTATTGCACGCTGTTATTGTCCACTCTTAACAGAACGGCTGGAGCAGTATCGTGACGGAATCCAAAGTTCTTATCGACCTTTCGCAATTTGTGTCGCAACCCGCGCACACAGGGATCCAAAGGGTATTGACGGAGCTAATCAACCAATGGCCACGAGAAAGTCTCGATGCAGACATCGGGTTCCTAGAAGAGGGTACCTATCACCTAGTCGCGATTGAGCGCGCCGCTAAACTCGTGCGCGCGCATTTCCGCGACCGCCGCTCTTTGACCGCAGAGATCCGCTCCCTGTTCATTGAAGCGACCAATGGCAAAATAAGATCCTCGGAGCTATCAAGCCGGTTCGCGGCGTACTTCTTGCCTGAGCCGACCTTCCGAATCGACGTCTTAGATATTCTGCACGAGCAGTCCAGCATCCCAGGCCGCGCCGTCTTTGCATTGCTGTATGATTGCTTACCGCAAACCGCACCGCAAGTATTCGCATCGCCGCATCAGTTGGGAACGAGCCGATATTTTCGGTTGATTGCGTCACTGGACAATGTGGCCTGCATCAGCCAAGCGACTCTGGATTGTTTGGAGCAGCGGCTTCGCCGGCGGCCAGTTCCGAACAGCAAGGTGGTATGCCTCGGCACCGATTTTTTCGCAACGAGCATGGCCGACAATTGCCTTTCGTTCCTACGTTTGTGGCAGTCGGAACGATCGAGCCGCGTAAGAACCACCAACTGATTCTAGCCGCCTTCGATGAACTTTGGCGCGGCGGAAGTGACTATCGGCTAATTTTCATCGGAACGCCCGGCTGGCATTCACCGAGCTTTCTCACCGAACTAGAGGCACGTGCAACTACTGATCCTGCGCATTTCAAGTGGCACCAGAGCGCCGATGATGATCTCGTTCGGACGACGCTCGCAGAGGCTACCGGCGCTATCTTTGTCAGCGAGCTTGAGGGCTATGGGTTGCCTGCTATCGAAGCTCTCGCGGCGGGGTGCCCTTTGATTACGACAACCTCAATTCCTGCAATTGAAATGGTTCTGCCGAGAGGGCAGATCCGCCTTGAAAACGTAACTTCAGTAGCGATCGCTGCGGCGGTGTATCAGCTTGCCGATCCTGTCATGAATTATCAGATGCGTATGGAACTTGTTGGGCTTCGTTTGGCGAATTGGCATAGCTTCGCTATCGATTTAACGGAATGGATGAGACAGACTTTGGATAGCCAAATTGGTAAGAGGAAGAATGCTCCCGTCTCAAAAAGAGCAGATGCTATCATGCCCATCCAAAGCTGAGCGCGCGCAAAATGGTACTCCCGGCCGAGAACGTCCCGTGAGGATCTTCTACCGGGAAAACTTGATCACCGCTTCTGCCACCCGCTCGCGATCTGACTGCGACACCCACCAGCCGACTGGAATACAGAGATGGGTCCGATCGAAGGATTCCGCATTTGGCAGAGGGCGCTTGAAGCTGCTGAATGCCGAGTGCGTATCGTTGCGGGCGTGCACCTTCGATGCGCCGATGCCGATCTCCAGTAGTTTGCGCATCAATTCGTCCCGGTTTGCAATGTGGATCGTGTAGAGCCAGGCAGCGGAGCTGCCGTTCGGATTTTCCGGTGCGACCGTGATGTATTCAGCGCTTTGAAAAGCTGCATCGTAAAAGCGTGCGTTTTCGCGATGACGCGCCACGATCTCGGCGAGGGACTTCAAGTTCTCGCGTCCTATGGCGGCGGCAACATTGTTCATGTGGAACTTGTAGCCCACTTCTGAAATGTCGAGCTCGCATCGAAGGTCGGTCGGCTCGCGCGCTGTGCGATCGATGCCGTACCAGCGAAGTAGCTTGCCACGCTCGTAATTCTTGAGATCCTTGCAAACAAGGCAGCCGCCATCGACGCTGGTGACGTGTTTAATCGCCTGAAAGGAGAATGCGACGAAATCGGAGTGTTGGCCGATAGGTAGTCCTGCATAGGTAGATCCAAGTGCATGCGCAGCGTCCTCGACCACTTTGATTCCGCGCGGTCGTGCAATCTCCAATATTCGACCGATCTCGCAGGGGTTGCCGCCCCAGTGAACCATAACGATCGCTTTTGTTCGCGGCGTGATCAGCGGTTCAATTCCGTCGGGATCGATGCTTCCGGTGACCGGATCGACATCGGCCCAGACGATCCGCGCGCCGTTCTGGACGATCGGCGTATTGGTTGCGGTGCATGTGATCGGCGTGGTGATGATCTCGGCGTCGCGCGCCCCGTCGATCGCCATGTGATAGGCAAGATGCAGCGCCGAGGTACCCGCATTCACCGTTAAGACCTGGGCGGTGCCGAGTTGCCCAGCGAGCTCGCGCTCGAATTCCACTACTTCCTCGCCTTCGCCAACATAGCCCGAGTAAAGCACCCGGACCACGGCATCCTTAACGCTGTCTGCCATGAATACTTTGAACAGAGGTATCGTCGGCTGATGCATGGCGTGCTCTAGGACGATTGCTGCATTTGCTCGTCGCCGACACCATGGCGGGAATTGAATTCGGACCTCAACATTGAGAACAACAAGCTGTCCAGGTACCGATCATTCCGCCACACCTCCTGCCGCTTGATGCCCTCGAGAACGAATCCAAGGCGCTTGTATAGCCGCTGGGCGCGCTCATTGTGGTCCAATACTTCGAGCGAGACTTTGTTCATGCCGCATTCCTCGAACAGAAAGCGCAGAAAGATGCGATAGGCCGTCTGCGCAAAGCCCTTGCCACGGTAGTCCGCGCGGAGATCGCAGCCGACATAGACATGCCTGTTCGCATCGCTCCAATTCGAAGTCCGGAAATAGCCGATCGGTGAGCCGTCATGCGTTACGATGTAGAATTGCGGACGCGCGGCCTTGAACCACTCCTGCGCCTGCGCAAGCGTGAACTCGGTATCGTCGTGCAGCATTGTGCGACAATCATTGCGCACGCCGACCAGGAACGGCAGGTCCTGGTGTTGCATTTCTCGAAATGCAATTCCGGATATCGGCATGGAATTAGCGCTCGCAAACGGGCCGGCTTGCCGCAGCCCGCGATTGAATGTCTAGTATTCTCATGATGAGCACTAACGCAACCGAACGACCCTTGGTCACGTTCATTGTAGCCTAATTACAATTACGGGAAGTTCATCCGACAGACGTTGAAAAGTATTTTAGATCAAACGGAGCAGAATTTCGAAATCATCGTAATCGATGATAAGTCCACTGATGCTTCTCTCGACGTGGTCGCGATCCTTTTCTGATCGACGTATCCATCTCCATGTTAACGAGCGAAACATCGGGATGAACTTGACCTACAATAAAGCTGCTAGCCTAGCACGGGGTAAATACATCACCTATGTCGATTCCGACGATTGGATCGAGCCGCGAAAGACAGAAGAGCAACTTGAGTATTTTCGTCAACAACCCGACGTCGATATCGTCGGCACATACGTGAATTTCGTCGACAACGATGGGAATCGCCATCCACAAGCCGACAGATATGAACATCTGTTCAATCAGCCTTATGACTTGAATGCACTCGACACGTGGGTCGGTTGGAACAAGTTGACTAGTTCTTCCGTGATGCTCATGCGATCCGCCCACGAGCGCATCGGGCCACGCGACTCCACGATGGCAATCGCATCGGACTTAGATTTCTGGGTTCGCGCTTACGCGCTCGGCTACCGTTTCGGCGTGGTCCCAATTCCGTTGCTGGCCTATCGCCTTCATGAAGATTCCGTGAGCCAGCGCGATCCTGCTAGCGCGTCTTTCTTGAGATGTCTTACCTGTTTCAGAAAAATCTGTTGCCGCTGATCGAAACAAGATCGGCTCTATATCTGATCTCGGAGCTGATATACTGGCACCTTAAACAAGAGCCATTCAGCACGCTGGAGGAGGACCAGCGCTACCGATTGTTGGCGCTGCTGCTCACAGCCAAGAATAGCTCAAATTGCTCAACGATATTGTTAATGCGTGCATGAACGATCCCGCTCCGGAATTGGTCTCTTGGGCAGACGTTTTCATGCCACGTTTGGCTTTCACTCATTGCATGACAGGTTGCAAGCTGACCGTGATCGAGACAATACGTGGCGTGATAACGAGCTCGCGGCACGTATCCGACAAGTTGCTTGGTATGAAAATGAGCTCACCGTGCGCGATCGAGGCATTGCGTGGCGTGACAACGAACTCGCCGCCGTGCCGCATAATCACGTGGAGTGATAACGAACTCGCCGCGCGTGACCGTGAAATCGCACATCGCGACAACGAACTCGCCGCGCGTAACCTTGAAATCGCATATCGCGACACCGAGCTGGCAGCGCGTGACCGTGCAATCGCACATCGCGACAGACGAAATTGCTGAACGTGACCGAGTAATGAAATCACGCGGGGCCGTAGCGCGCCTTTTGTTGCAAAATATAATCAGGCGTTTCCGAGCCTGAGGCACGATCTGGCATGACTTGCAGATCGATTGATCAATTGGACCAAATATTTACCAAGAACCTTGGCCGCACGTAAGCCACTTCGCATTGCCAAAATCGGTTGATCGAGCAGCATGATCGCTACGATAGGCTGCTCCCGCCGCCGGTGGCTGTTCGTCTGATCAAGGTCCTCGGGCGCGCTCGACGCCTGCATAAGAAGCTCGTGGGCAAGTGAGCCACCGGTGGGACAAGTCCGGGTTCCGCTGGCCATCTCTATCATGTTGCTGACGGCGCCCGCCCACGGCTAGAATTCCCGCCAATCGCCGGGCGAGCATCCGCCCGGCGGCACCAAAAAATAACGGACCCGGCCAGGCGGTTCTGGCCGCAGTTTCCCGGGAGGACCACGCCAATGACCACACGCAAGGACACTCCGCGCGGCATCGACCGCCGCACGCTTCTGAAAATTTCGGCCGCGACCAGCGCGATGGCCGCGGCGGGCGTCTACGCGCCCGCGATCGCGCAGGCCCGCCCCATCAAGATCGGCTATGTCAGCCCGGCGACCGGCCCGCTCGCCGCCTTCGCCGAGGCCGACCATTTCATGCTCAACCAGTTCAGGAACGCGACCAAGAACGGGCTGAAGGGGCGCCCGATCCAGGTCATCGTGAAGGACAGCCAGTCGAACCCGAACCGCGCCGCCCAGGTCGCCAAAGACCTGATCGTGCAGGACAAGATCGATCTCATGCTGGTCGGCAACACGCCGGAGACCACCAACCCGGTCTGCACCCAATGCGAGATCGAGGAAGTGGCCTGCGTCTCGACCGCTTGCGCCGTGGCAGCCCTGGTTCATCGGCCAGCAGGCCAACCCGGCCGGCGGCCCGCCGGCCTGGAAGCCGTTCAACTACGTCTATCACTACTTCTGGGGCCTCGAGGACGTGATCGCGGTCTTCACCAACATGTGGGGCCAGCTGCAGACCAACAAGACGGTCGGCGCGCTGTTCCCCAACGACGGCGACGGCAATGCCTGGGGCGACAAGCAGGTCGGCTTCCCGCCGGCGCTCGACAAGCTCGGCTACAAGCTGTTCGATCCGGGCCGCTACCAGAACCTCACCGACAATTTCTCGGCCCAGATCACCGCCTTCAAGGGCGCCAATGCGGAGATCATCACCGGCGTCGTGCTGCCGCCCGACTTCACCACCTTCTGGAAACAGGCGCTGCAGCAGGGCTTCAAGCCCAAGGCCGCCTCGGTCGGCAAGGCGATCCTGTTCCCGATGCTCGGTCGAGGCGCTCGGCCGCGACGGCAACAACCTCTCGTCGGAGGTGTGGTGGTCGCCGAGCCATCCGTTCAAGTCGTCGATGACCGGCCAGACCGCGCGGCAGCTCGCCGACGCCTACGACGGCCGCGACCAAGCAGCAATGGACGCAGCCGATCGGCTTCGCCCATTCGCTCTACGAGGTCGGGCTCGACGTGCTGAAGCGCACGGCCGAGATCGGCAACTGGCAAGGCGACCGCCGCCGCCATCGCCGCCACCAATCTCGACACGGTGGTCGGCAAGGTGCAGTGGAACGGCGCCGGCGTGCCGCCGTTCGCCGCCAAGAACGTCACCAAGACGCCGCTGGTCGGCGGCCAGTGGCGCATCAAGGACGGCAACAAGTACGACATCGTCATCACCGACAACCGCACCGCGCCGAATCATCCCGGTGGGCGGCAAGATGGAAGCCGATCGCCTGATCGCTTCTGTCGGTAATCGTCTACAATCGGGGGCCGGGCATTGCCCGGCCCCTTCGCTGAGACGGCATGCTTCTCGAAATCAAAAGCTTGAGCAAATCCTTCGGCTCGCTGCGGGCCGCCGACGGCATCGATCTTTCGGTGGCCCGCGGCGAGGCGCTCGGCATCGTCGGCCCCAACGGCGCCGGCAAGTCGACGCTGTTCAACCTGATCACCGGCGATCTCAAACCCAATTCGGGCAGCGTGCGCTTCCACCGCGCCGACATCACCGCGATGACGCCGTTCGAGCGCTGCCGCCGCGGCATCGCCCGCTCGTACCAGATCCCGCATCCGTTCGAGAATCTGACCGTGTTCGAGAACCTCCTGGTCGGCGCGGTCTATGCTCAAGGCAGGCGCGAGCACCAGATCGGCGACTTCTGCGCCGAGGTGCTGGAGCGCACGCACCTGATGCGGCGCGCCAATTCGCTTGGCCGGCTCGCTCACGCTCCTGGAGCGCAAGCGGCTCGAGCTCGCGCGCGCGCTCGCCACCGGGCCGACGCTCCTGCTGCTCGACGAGATCGCCGGCGGACTCACCGAGGGCGAATGCCAGGAATTGATCGAAACCATCCGCGCGATCCAGGCCGGCGGCACCACCATCGTCTGGATCGAGCACGTCGTGCACGCGCTGCTCGCCGTGGTCGGACGGCTGGTCGTGCTCAATTTCGGCAAGAAGATCGCCGAGGGCGAGCCGCAAGCGGTGATGCGCTCGGCCGAAGTGCGCGAAATCTACATGGGCATCGCGGCGTAACGGGACGGCCCATGGCGCTCCTCGAAACCACCAACCTTGTCGCTTTCTACCGCGACTTTCAGGCGCTGTTCGGCATCGACACGCGGCTCGATGAGGGCGAGACCGTGGCGATCATCGGCGCCAACGGCGCCGGCAAGTCCACCTATCTCAAGGCCGTCGCCGGGCTGCTGCCGAGCGAGCCCGGGAGCGTTTATTTCGGCGGCAAGCCGATCGGCGCGCTCGGCGCGGCCGAGATCATGCGCCTCGGCATCGCGCTGGTGCCCGAGGGCAGGCGGCTGTTTCCGTCGCTGACCGTCGAGGAGAACCTGCTGATCGGCGCCCACGGCCGCGCCGTGCCCGGGCCCTGGTCGGTCGAGGCGATCTTCGCGCTGTTCCCGGTGCTCAAGGAGCGGCGGCATCAGGCCAGCACCACGCTCTCCGGCGGCGAGCAGCAGATGGCCGCGATCGGCCGCGCGCTGATGTCGAACCCGCGCCTGCTGCTGTGCGACGAGATCAGCCTCGGCCTCGCGCCGATCGTGATCCGCGACATCTACCAGGCGCTGCCGCGCATCAAGGCCGGCGGCACCAGCATCATCCTCGTCGAGCAGGACATCGTGCAGGCGCATGAAGGTCGCCGACCGCGTCTATTGCTTCCAGGAAGGCCGCGTTTCGCTCTCCGGCAACCCGTCCGCGCTCACGCGCGAGCAGATTCACGCCGCCTATTTCGGGACCTGACCGATGCTCGCCTTGCTCGACACCATCATCCAGGGCGTGCTGCTCGGCGGCCTCTATGCGCTGTTCGCGCTCGGGCTCTCGCTCATCTTCGGCATCATGCGCCTGGTCAATCTCGCGCACGGCGACCTGATCGTGCTCGCGGCCTTCGTGATTTTCGCGCTGGCCAAGGCGCTGGGGCTCAACAGCTTCGGCGCGCTCTTGCTGGCGGCGCCGATCCTGTTCGGGTTCGGCTACGCGCTCCAGCACTTCGTGCTCAACCGCACGCTCGGCCGCGACATCCTGCCGCCGCTGCTCGTCACCTTCGGCCTCTCCATCATCATCCAGAACGGGCTGCTCGAGGCCTTTTCCGCCGACACCAAGCGTCTCGATGCGGGCGTGCTGGAGACGGCTTCGGTTTCGCTGCTGCCGGGGCTCGCGGTCGGCGTCATGCCGCTGCTCGACGCTCGCGTCCGCGGTCGCCGTCATCTTCGCGCTCAATTACTTGTTCTACCGCACGCCGCTCGGCCGCGCCTTCCGCGCCACTTCCGACGATCCGGAGATCGCCCAGCTCATGGGCATCGACAACCGCCGCATCTTCGCGCTCGCCATGGCGGTCGCCATGGTCGTCACCGCGATCGCCGCGCTCTATCTCGGCACGCGCGCGAACTTCGATCCCTCGATCGGCCCGGCGCGGCTGATCTATGCCTTCGAGGCGGTGATCATCGGCGGCCTCGGCTCGCTCTGGGGCACGCTGGCCGGCGGCATCATCATCGGCGTGGCGCAGACCATTGGGCGCCCACATCAATGCCGAATGGCAGATTCTCGCCGGGCACCTCGCGTTCCTCGTGGTGCTGGTGCTGCGGCCGCGCGGCCTGTTCCCGCGCGCGGTCGATTGAGGCGCCGATGCGCGGCAATTACCGGATCGAGATCGCGACCGACATCTCGCGCTACGTGGCGCTCGCGGGCGCGGCGCTCGTCGTCGTGCTGGTATTCCTGCCGCTGTTCGCGGGCCGCGGGCTCGTGCAGGATCTGATCTTCGTCTTCTACATGCTGGCGCTGGCGCAGCTGTGGAACCTGCTCGCGGGCTATGCCGGGCTGGTGTCGGTCGGCCAGCAGGCGTTCGTCGGCCTCGGCGGCTATCTCCTGTTCGCGTTCACGGTGCTCATGGGCCTCGATGCGCTGGTGGCGATCGTGCTCGCCGGCGTGATCGCGGGTATCTTCGCGTTCCCCACCGCGCTCGTCGTGTTTCGCCTGCGCGGCGCCTATTTCGCCATCGGCACCTGGGTGGTGGCCGAGGTCTTTCGGCTGGTGCTCGCGCAGGTGAAGGAGCTCGGCGGCGGCACCGGCACGTCGCTGCCGGTCTCCGTCACCAACGGCGTCGCGGGCATGGAGTGGCTCAAGACCTTCTTCGACGTGCGCACCGCCGTCGCCCGCGACATGCTGATCTATTGGATCGCGCTCGCGCTCGCCATCGGCACCATTCTCGGCGTCTATTACGTGTTGCGCTCGCGCCGCGGGCTGGCGCTCGCCGCCATCCGCGACTCGGAGCTTGCCGCCGAGAGCGTCGGCGTCGACTCCTATCGCACCAAGCTCTGGGTCTATGCGGTGACCGCGGCCATGACCGGCATGATCGGCGCGCTGATCTACCTGCAGAAGGCGCGCATCTCGCCCGACGCCGCTTTTTCGGTGCTCGACTGGACCGCCTACGTGATCTTCGTCGTGGTGATCGGCGGCATCGGCACGATCGAAGGCCCGATCGTCGGCATCATCATCTTCTGGCTGTTGCAGAGCTATCTTGCCGATTTCGGGTCCTGGTATCTGATCCTGCTCGGCGCGCTCGCCATCGGCATCATGCTGTTCGCGCCGCGCGGCATCTGGGGCTTCGTCGCCGACCGCTACAAGATCGTGCTGTTCCCGCTGCAGCGCCGCTTGATCGATGCCGGCGGGGAAAAGAAGTCAGAAGCCTAGGATTCGCCGGGCCTCGGCGAACACTTCGTCGGCCTCGAGCTTCCGCGGAATGATCTTCTGCTCGAAGGCATATTGCGCGATCGTCTCGAGCGGCTTCCGGTTCGCGTCTAACCCGAACGGAAAAAAATCGATGCCGTCGGCCGCAGGCGGCGCGGCCTGCTTGCTCTCCGAGAGCATGCCGTAGATTTCCCGCACCGCGTCCGGCCGCGCGTCGGCGAGCCGCTTCTGCACCGCGAACAGGTGATTGATCGGAATCACCTTGTTCTTCTCGTACCAGGCGCGCGCGGCGGCCTGCGGATCGGCAATGAGCGGCTGGATGCGCGGGTCCTTCGGCGTATCCGGAATCACCGCGGCGTCGATTTCGCCGTCCAGCAGCATCTGGTCGAACGGCTTGGCGCCGGGCGGTGTGCGCTCGACATTGGGCGGATCGCGATACTCGGCCAAGTGCCCGTCGTCGGAACAGACCCAGGTCACGCGATCGAGATCGACGCCGTACTCGTGCTGCAGGATGCCGCGCACCCAGGTGGCGGTCGTCACCGAATAGGACCTGAGCCCGACGCGCTTGCCGGTGAGATCGCCGGGCTTCAGCGGCCCGCGCTCGGCGTTATAGACGATGGTGTGCTGCTGGAAGCGGCCGAGCACGGTGGCGGGCAGCAGGATCAAGGGCTTTCCATAGACCTTGGCCTGCAGGAACGTGACGATGGCGAGCTCGCCGGCGTCGTACTGGCCCTCGCGCACCATGGGCTTGAAGCCCTGGTTCGCCACCTTCGGGCCGCAGAAATCGAACGTCACCAGATCGGACTTGATCTCGCCCGCTTTCAGCGCGCGCGTGACCGGATGATCGCCGAGATTGACATTGAGCGTGACCGGGCCGCTCGCGGGATAGGCGCCCATGTGCCTCATTTCCGTCCGGCCAGCTCGCGCGCCTTGTCGAGATGCGCGTAGCTTCGGGTCGGCTGGCACATCAGGAAGCGGTAGCCCTCCTTGATGATGCGCTCGGCGTTGCCGACCTCGACGTGCGGATGGCCGACGACCACGTTGTGCGCCTTGCAGGTCTTGACCACGTGCGCCATCAGCTCGAGCAGCTTCGGGTGCTCGTACTGGCGCGGGAATCCCAGCTCCTGGCCGAGATCGCCTTCGCCGATCAGGATCGCGCCGATGCCGGGCACGCGCTTCAGGATATCGTCGAGGTTCTCGACGCCCTTGGTGTCCTCGATTTGCAGAATGACGAAAATTTCGCCCTTGGGATCGAGCGGCCACACGTCGGCGCGCTGGTAATATTCCTGCTGCGTCAGGCCCCAATAGCGCACCGCCCCGGTCGGCCCGTCGCCGCGGATGCCGGCGGGCTCGTAGCGCGGCGCGGTCTTCAGCCGCGGATAGCGGCAGGCGGCCACCGCGTTATAGGCCTCGTCGGCGTTGCTGATGTGCGGCCAGACGATTCCGTAGCAGCCGAGATCGAGCGCCTGCTTGGCGTGCCACTGGCCTTTTTCCACGCCGTTCACCGGGATGCGCACCATCGGCGTCACCGCCGGCGCCAGCGAGCCGCCTTTCACGATCTGCCCGCGGTTCAGCATGAATTGCAGCGAGTCGCGCAGCGCCCGGCCGTCCCACGGATTGTGCTCCATCTCGAACACGACGCCGTCGAACTTCGACGCGCTCATCGCGATCGCCGAGTCGTTCTCCGCCGGCGAGAAGGCGGTGAAGGCCGCCTGGCCCTGCTCGAGCGCGCGGATGATGCCGTTGAGGCGCGGAAGTTCAGCCATGCGGTTCTCCTGGACACTAACTTCGCGCAGCTCGCTCGCGCGGTTGAGCATCGCGGATATAGCCGATCGGACGTTCGGCTCACAAGCGAGGTGGGCAGGCTTTCAGGTTTGACAATCGCAGGCAGGCCCTAGCATTCTGCGCGTCGCGTGCGGAGCGGTCGGCGCCGCGCGGCCCCGCCCACCATCAGCAGCGTTGGAATCATGATTATCGACTGTCACGGCCACTACACGACCGAGCCGAAGGACCTGCATCGCTTCCGCAAGGAGCAGATCGACGCGATCAAGGAAAAGAAGCCGCTGCCCACCAAGGCCTCGCTGAAGATGAGCGACGACGAGATCCGCGAGAGCCTGGAAGGCGCGCAGCTCAAGTTTCAGCGCGAGCGGGGCACCGACCTCACCATTTTTTCGCCGCGCGCGTCGGGCATGGGCCACCACGTCGGCAATGAGAGCGTGAGCATGGAATGGTCGCAGATCTGCAACGACCTCATCCATCGCGTGTGCAAGCTCTATCCGGAGAATTTCGTCGGCGTCTGCCAGTTGCCGCAGTCGCCGGGCGTTCCGCCGAAGAACAGCGCCCGCGAGCTCGAGCGTTGCGTCAACGAGCTCGGCTTCATCGGCTGCAATCTCAATCCGGACCCTTCGGGCGGCTCCTTCAACTCGCCGCCGCTCAGCGACAAGTGGTGGTATCCGTTCTACGAGAAGCTGGTCGAGCTCGACGTGCCGGCGATGATCCACGTCAGCGGCTCCTGCAATCCGGCGCAGCACACCACCGGCACCTATTACATCAACGCCGACACCATGGCGTTCATGCAGCTCATGATGTCCGACCTGTTCAAGGACTTCCCGACGCTGAAATTGATCATTCCGCACGGCGGCGGCGCGGTGCCGTTCCATTGGGGCCGCTATCGCGGGCTCGCGCTCAACAACAATCGGCCGCCGCTCGACGAGCTGATGAAGAACAACATCTACTTCGACACCTGCGTCTATCATCTGCCGGGTATCGAGCTGCTGACCAAGGTCGTGCCGATCGACAACATCCTGTTCGCATCCGAGATGGTCGGCGCCGTCAAAGGGCTCGATCCGCAGACCGGCCAGTATTTCGACGACACCAAGCGCTACGTCGACCAGGTGTCGTGGCTGTCGGCCGAGGACAAGCGGAAGATCTTCGAGGGCAATACGCGCAAGGTCTTCAACCGCCTGAAGACGAAGGCGCCGGCCGCGGCTAAGGCCTGAGCGGCTCTAGGCCGAACCCCAAACCTCGCGGGCGGTCTCGACCACGAGCCGGAGCTTCTTGATCTCGTCCTCGTAGGTCACGGCATTGCCGCCGATTCCGCTGGAGAAGCCGCATTGCGGGCTGAGCGCCAGCTGCTCCAGCGGCGACGAAGCGCGCGGCCTCGTCGATCCGCCGCTTGAGCTCGTCCTTGCTCTCCAGCTTCGGGCTCTTGGTGGTGACGAGCCCGAGCACCGCGATCTTGCCCTTGGGCAGGAAGCGCAGCGGCTCGAAGCCGCCCGCGCGCGGGCTGTCATATTCGAGGAAATAGCCGTCCACATCGATCTCGTTGAACAGCAGTTCGGCCACCGGCTCGTAGCCGCCCTCGGCCACCCAGGCGCCGGCGAAATTGCCCCGGCACAGATGCATGCACACCGTCATGTCGGCGGGCTTGCCGGCGATCGTGTCGTTCAGCAACTTCGCGTAGGTCTTGGGCAACGTCTCCGGGTCCTCGCCGAAATTGGCGACTTCCGCGCGGAGCGCGGGGTCGCACAAATAGGCGAGATTGACCTCGTCGATCTGCAAATAGCGGCAGCCGGCTTTGGCGAGATCGGCGATCTCCTCGCGATAGACCCGGGCGAGATCGTCGTAGAACACGGAAATATCCGGATAGGCCTTGGCGTCGATGGCGCCGCGCCCGCCGCGGAAATGCATCACGGTAGGCGAGGGGATCGTCACCTTCGGCATGGCCTTGGCCACCGATTTCAGGAAGCGGAAATCTTCGACGAAGATTTCGCCGGGCCGCGACAATTTTCCGGACACCAGCAGCGACGGCGGCACGTGGTCGCGTTGCCCCTCCGCCGTATGGAAGCGCACCCGCATGGCGGCCTGGCCGAGCGTCACGTTCTTGAACTTGAGCAGAAAGTCGCGCTGCCAGCTTTTGCGGTTGAATTCGCCGTCGGTGACGACCTTGAGCCCGATCTCCTCCTGCAGGCGCACCACGTCGCGGATCGCGGCTTCCTGGATGCGCCGGAACTCGGCGGCAGGTATTTCGTTCTTCTCGGCCGCCTCGCGCGCTTTGATCAGCGCATCGGGCCGGATCAGGCTGCCGACCTGGTCGGCGCGAAAGGGAGGCTTGGTGCGCTCGGTCATGATCTTGTATGATCGAGACCAGCGAACGACGTCAACATGATCGCGGTGCGCCATGTTTCCGCAGGCTCTCGGTTATCTCGGCATTCGCGCCAAATCGCTCGACGACTGGCGTACGTACGGCACCAGGCTGCTTGGGCTGCAGCCCATCGACAAGAGCCGCACCACGCTCGCGTTCCGCATGGACGACCGCAAGCAGCGCATCGTCGTCGAGGCCGACGGCGGCGAGGGCATCGGCTTCTTCGGCTGGGAGGTCGCCGACGCCGCGGCGCTCGAAGGGCTCGCGGCGCAGCTCGATCGCGCCGGCATCAAGGTCGCGCGCGGCTCGCGCGCGCTCGCTGACGAACGGCGGGTCAAGGACCTCATCGTGCTGCACGATCCGATCGGCACCCGGGTCGAGATTTTCCACGGGCCCGAGATCGCCGCCGAGCCGTTCGTGCCCGGCCGCAATATCTCGGGCTTCCGCACCGGGCCGCTCGGCATGGGCCATGCGGTGCTGCAGGTGGAGAAGGTGGACGAGGTGATGCCGTTCTACCGCGACCTGCTCGGCTTCCGCCTCAGCGACTACTACTTCCAGCCCTTCACCGCCTATTTCATGCATGTGAACCCGCGCCACCACAGCATCGCCTTCGTGCAGTCGGGCAAGAACGCCGTGCATCACATGATGATGGAGCTCTACAGCTTCGACGACGTCGGGCACGGCTACGATCTGGCGCAGGCCGAGGAGGGCCGCCTCGCGGTCACGCTCGGGCGCCACACCAGCGACTTTCTCACCTCGTTCTATAGCTGGAACCCCTCCGGCTTCATGGTCGAATACGGCTGGGGCGGCCGCAGCATCGATCCCAAGACCTGGCAGTCCTACGAGCGCTCCGAGGGCCCGAGCATCTGGGGCCACGATCGCAAATGGCTGCCGGACGACGCGCGCAAGCGCGCGCGCGACATGGTGCTGGCCAACGCCGAGAAGGGCTATCGCAAGCCGGTGCAGGTGATCGAGGGCAATTTCGAACAGATGGAAGGCGTCTGCCCCTGGTGGGACAGCGTGCGCAAGGGACAGAAGAGCGCGCGCTGACGTTGTTCGTTCAGGGTGCCGGGAGTTCGCGATGAAAGCAGGCGTCGGCACCGAGAGCGGGCTCCAGGTCCGCGAAGTAGCGCAACCCAAGCCCAAGCCGAACGAAGTTCTGGTGCGCGTGCGCGCGGCCGGCCTGAACCGCGCCGACTTGAATGCCGCGCGTGCCAAGGGACATCCCGGCCACGGCACGACGGGCGCGCCCATCGGCTTGGAATGGGCCGGCGAGGTGATCGAGACCGGTTCCGAAGCGAAAGGCATCAAGGCCGGCGACCGCGTGCTGTGCTCGGGCAGCGGCGGCTATGCCGAATACGCGGTCTGCGACTGGGGCCGCGTCGTTCCGATGCCGGCCGGCATGAGCTTCGAGGTGGCGGGGTCGCTGTCGCTCGCGCTGCTGACGATGCACGACGCCGTCGTCACCAATGGCCGGCTCAAGGCGGGCGAGAGCGTTCTGATCCAGGGCGCCAGCTCCGGCGTCGGCCTCATGGGCCTGATGATCGCCAAACTTAAGGGCGCCGCGCTCGTGATCGGCGCCTCCACCAACGAGGAGCGGCGGAAGCGGCTCAAGGAATTCGGCGCCGATCTCGCGCTCGACACGCGTGACCCGAACTGGCCCGAGGAGGCGCTGAAGGCCACCGGCGGCAAGGGCGTGAACCTCGTGGTGGACATGGTCGCGGGCCCGATGGCCGACCAGAACGTCAAGGCGAGCGCCGTGCTCGGCCGCATCGTCAATGTCGGCCGCCTCGGCGGCACCAAGGCCGAGTTCGATTTCGACCAGCACGCGCTGAAACGCATCGATTACGTGGGCGTCACCTTCCGCACCCGCAGCATCGAGGAAGTGCGCGAGATCGTGCACAAAATGCGGGCAGACCTCTGGGACGCGGTGACGGCGGGCAAGCTCAGGCTGCCCATCGACCGGACCTTCCCGCTCAGCGAGGCGCCTGCGGCGCAAGAGCGCATGCGCGCCAACCAGCATTTCGGCAAGATCGTGCTGACGATGTAAGGTGACGAAACAATTAGGGCAGAGGATAGCAAAATGGCCGAGCCTTGGGGAAAGACCGTCCTGGTCGAGTTCGACGACGGTATCGCGTGGGTGTCCTTGCACCGCCCGGACAAGCGGAACGCGATGAACCCCGAACTCAACTCCGAAATGTGCCGCGTGCTCGACGCGCTCGAAACCGACGAGCGCTGCGGCGTGCTGGTGCTCACCGGCAGCGGCGACTCGTTCTCGGCCGGCATGGACTTGCGCGAATATTTCCGCGGCACCGACAAGCTGCGCCACGTCGAGCGCATGCGCATCTATCGCGAGGCGCAGCAGTGGCAATGGGTGCGGCTGATGAACTACTACAAGCCGACCATCGCCATGGTGAACGGCTGGTGCTTCGGCGGCGCCTTCACGCCGCTGATCTCCTGCGATCTGGCGATTTCCGCCGAGGAAGCGACCTACGGCCTGTCGGAGATCAACTGGGGCATCTTGCCCGGCGGCAATGTTTCCAAGGGCATGCACCTGATCAACCGGCGCGACGCGATGTATTACATCATGACCGGCGAGACCTTCGACGGAAAGAAGGCGGCTTCGATGGGTCTGGTCAACGAGGCGGTTCCACTCGCCAAGCTGCGCGCGCGCACCACCGCGATCGCGCGGACGCTGCTGGAGAAGAACCCGACGGTGCTGCGCCAGGCCCGCATCGCGTTCAAGAACGTGCAGAACATGCCCTGGGACATCGCCGCGGATTATCTCACCGCCAAGAACGAGCAGGGCGTGCTGATCGACCCCGAGCGCGGCCGCGAGCAGGGCCTGAAGCAGTTTCTCGACGACAAGTCTTATAAGCCGGGCCTCAAGGCATATAAGCGCGGCAAGTAGCCCGTGGCCGGGATCGACCAGCAGGCGGTCGCGCGGCTCCTGAAGCCGCGCTCGGTCGCCATCGTCGGCGCTTCCGAGGAACCGAACACGATCGGCGGCCGGGTGCTGAACAATCTCGTGCGCGCGAAATTTTCCGGTCCGCTGCATCTGGTGAGCCGCACCAAGAACGAACTGCTCGGGCGGCCCTGCGTGCGCTCGATCGACGATCTGCCGGAAGGCGTCGACGCTCTCGTCCTGATGGTGCCGGCCGAAGCCGTGCTCGATTCGGTAGCCGCCTGCGCGCGCCGCAAGGTCAACGGCGTCATCATCTTCAGTTCCGGCTTCGCCGAGGTCGATGACGCGGGCAAGGCCGCGCAGAAGGAGCTGAAGGCGCTCGCCGAGAAGGCCGGCATGCTGATCGTCGGGCCCAATTGCCTGGGCTTCACCAATTACGTGGACGGCGTTCCGCTCACTTTCGACGACTACAAGCCCATTGAAGCGGCGGCGCCGGGCATCGCGCTGATCGCGCAAAGCGGCGGTCTGGTGAACGCGATCCGCGATTCGGTCGTCGGCAGCGGCGTCCGCGTCACCCACAACGTCAGCACCGGCAACGAGGCCGTCGTCACCGCCGAGGATTTCCTCGACGCCATCATCGACGACGCGGCGGTGAAGATCGTGATCCTGTTCCTGGAGCAGGTGCGCAACCCGAGGAAGCTCGTGCGGCTCGCCGCCAAGGCGCGCACGGCGGGAAAGAGCATCGTGCTGATGCAGCCGGGCCAGACCGCGAAGGCGCAGAAGGCCGCCCAATCCCACACCGGCGCGCTCACCGGCGACCATGCCTTGATCAAGGCCGTGCTCGGCAGCGAGGGCGTGGCCGTAGTCGAGAGCTTCGACGCGCTGGTCGACGTCGCGCTGATCCTGCACCGCTTTCCGGCGCCGAGTATTCCAGGCGCCGCGGTGCTCACCAACTCCGGCGCCATGCGCGGTGTCATTTTCGATATCGCCGAGCGGGAAGGATTGGAGTTGGTCGAATTTTCGAAAGCGACCGATGACGCGCTGCGCGCGATCGTTCCAGCCTATATGCCGACCGACAATCCCTTCGATATCGCGACACTGCCGTTCCGCCAGCCCGATGCGTGGGGCGCGGTCACCAAGCTGCTGCTCGATGAGCCGCGCGCGGGATCGTTCGTCGTCGCGATCTTCCCCGGCACGCTCTCCCAGCAGGCCGAGCGGTTCAAAATCATGATGCCGGTGCTCCGCGCGACCGAGAAGCCGGTCGCCTTCGCCATGCTCGGCGAGCCGATGCCGCTCGCCGAGGAATTCGTCGCCCAGATCCGG
Source organism: uncultured Alphaproteobacteria bacterium (assembly GCA_963765745.1). Lineage (GTDB taxonomy): Bacteria > Pseudomonadota > Alphaproteobacteria > Rhizobiales > Xanthobacteraceae > JAHFPN01. Next base: position 182,218 of record CAVXXM010000013.1, on the reverse strand, counting down.
GCCGAAGGCATCCCGCTGTTTCGCTCGGCCGAGCGCGCCATCCGCGCCATGGCGGCGGTCGCGGCAATCGGGCAGGCGCGGCAACGCAGGAAGCGGCAAGCATCGCAACCCGTGCTTCCGGCTCCGTCGCTGCCGCGCGGGGGCCCGATCGCCGAATATCGCAGCAAGGAATTGCTCGCGGCGGCCGGCATTCCGATCCCACAGGGCGCGCTCGCCAGGAACCCCGCTGACGCCGCGAAAATCGCCGCCAAGATCGGCTACCCGATTGTCCTGAAGGCGCAGGCCGCTTCGCTCGCCCACAAGAGCGATGCCGGTGGCGTCATCACCAATATTGTCGATGCGGCCGCTCTCGGCGACGCCTGGGAGCGTCTGCACTCCAACATCCGCCGCGCGCGGCCCGACTTGCAGCTCGACGGTGTGCTGGTCGAAGCGATGGCCCGCCCGGGTCTCGAGATGATCGTCGGCGCCCGGCGCGATCCCGACTGGGGCGCTGTCCTCATGCTGGGCATGGGCGGGATATGGGTCGAGACGCTCCGCGACGTGCAATTGCTGCCGGCGGACGCGGACGAGGAGACAATCGTCGCCGCACTGAGGAAGCTCCGCGGTGCTCCGTTACTTATGGGCACACGCGGCAGCAAGCCAGTGGATCTCAAGGCAATCGCGCGGGTCGCCGCAGGCCTCGCCGATTTCCTGCTGCACTCACCGGAGATATCCGAGATCGAGATCAACCCCTTGCTCGCCTATCCGGACGGGGCGCTTGCCCTCGATGCCCTGATCGTGACCCGTCCGGCGGTGTGATAGGCTGCACTCAGAAATTTGCTCGGGAGAAAAAACGCCATGCGTATGCTTCACAATCTCACACGGCTTGCGGCGGGCGCGGCGCTCGCCCTGCTCGGCGTCTTCGGCGCCCAGGCCCAGGAGACCTACCCGAACCGTCCGGTCCGCGTGATCTGCGGCTATCCGGCCGGCGGCGGCGGCGACGTGCTGGTGCGCTACTACGCCGCCCAGCTCGAGAAGGTCACCGGCCAGAAATTCGTGGTCGAGAACAAGGTCGGCGCCAACGGCAAGATCGGCACCGACGCGCTGATCTCGGCCCGGCCCGACGGCTATACGCTGCTCGTACACGGCACCGCGGCGGTCGTCGGCAACACGTTCCTGATGAAGGACCCCGGCTACGATCCGATGCGCGACCTGCAGACGGTGGCGACGCTGACCGAGAGCACCTTCGTGCTCACCGTCGGCCCCGAGAGCAAAGCGGGTTCCGTGAAAGAGCTGATCGCCATGCTCAAGGCGGCGAACGGATCGATGAAATACGGCACGGCGACCGGCGTCACGCTCGTGGCTTCCGAGAAATTCCTGATCGAAACCGGCACCAAGGCCACGCGCGTCAACTACAAGGGCACGGTGGACGCCGCGCGTGAGCTGGTCGGCAATCAGATCGACTTCCTGATCTCCGACGCGACCTTCTCCATCGCTCAGGCCAAGCAGGGCCGCATGAAGCTCTTGGGCGTCACCACCAAGGCCCGCCTGCCGTCGGCCCCGGAAATCCCGACCATGAGCGAAGCGGGCGTTGCCGGCTACGTCTTCACGCCGAAATGGGCGGCCTGGTTCCCCAAGGGCACGCCCGTCGCCATCGTCGAGAAAATGAACGTGTGGCTCAGCGCCATCGCCGCCACCGACGAGACCAAGAAGTTCCTGACCGAAAACGCCGCGACCCCCTTGCTCACGAAATCGGTCGCCGAAGCCGAGGCCGTGGTCAAAGGCGACTTCGAGCTCTGGCGCAAGGTCACGACCGAAGCCAAGATCGAGCCGCAAGGCTAAGAATCACGAGAGCTACGCGACGCCGCGTCTCCGGGCGCGGCGTCGTTCGCGTTTCGCAGTTATTCTTTGAACACTTGCTCCCGCGTCTGCCGCACGCGCGGGAGAACGATCAACGCCACCAGGCCGATCGAGGCGACGATCAGCACGAGCGAGATCGGCCGCTCGAAGAAAATGCTCGGATTGCCCGCCGACAGCACCATGGAGCGGCGGAGATTCTCCTCCATCAGCGGCCCGAGCACGAAGCCGAGGATGAAAGGCGCGCCCTCGCAGCCGAGCTTGAGGAAAATGTAACCCAACAGCGCAAAGCCGGCCGTGAACATCACCAGCGTCGCGCTGGTCTGGGTGCTGTAGACGCCGACGCAGCACAACACCACGATGCATGGAAACAGGATGCGGTAGGGCACCTGCAGCATCTTCACCCACAGCCCGATCAGCGGCAGGTTGATGACGATCAGCATCAGGTTGCCGATCCACATGCTCGCCGTCATGCCCCAAAACAGCTCCGGCCGCTGCGTCAGCACCGCGGTGCCCGGCGCGATCCCCTGGATCACCATGGCGCCCATCATCAGCGCCATGACCGGATTGGACGGGATGCCGAGCGTCAGCAGCGGCACGAACGAAGTTTGCGCCGCGGCGTTATTGGCCGATTCCGGCCCGGCCACGCCTTCGACCGCCCCTTTGCCGAAGCGTTGCGGCTCGCGCGATATCCTCTTCTCGAACGTATAGGCGGCGAACGAAGCCAGCACCGCGCCGCCGCCCGGCAGCACGCCCAGGAGCGCGCCTAGCCCGGTGCCGCGCAGCACCGCGGGCCATGCGTATCTAATTTCTTCCCGCGTCGGCCAAAGACTGCCGACCACCTGGCGCACCTGCCGCTCGAGCGCGGGCAGGTCGAGATTGCGCATGATCTCGGAAAGGCCGAACACGCCGATCGCGATCGGCACGAAGTCGATGCCGTCGTGCAGTTCCGGAATTCGGAAGGTGTAGCGCGCGACCCCGCTCTGCACGTCGGTTCCCACGATCCCGAGCAGCAGGCCCAGAAATACCATGGCGACCGCCTTGATCGCGGAGCCGTGCGCGAGCACCACCGCCGCGACGAGCCCGAACAGCATCAAGGAGAAATACTCGGGCGAGAGAAACTTCTCGCTCAGACGCGCCAGGATCGGCGCGAAGGCGGCCAACACCAACACGCCGACGCAGCCGGCGAAAAAGGAGCCGACGGCCGCGATGCTGAGCGCCGCGCCCGCGCGCCCGCGCTGGGCCATCGCATAGCCGTCGATGCAGGTAACGACCGACGACGACTCGCCGGGCAGGTTCACCAGGATCGCCGTGGTCGAGCCGCCGTACTGGGCGCCGTAGTAGATGCCGGCGAGCATGATCAGCGCGCCCAGCGGCGGCGCGCCGAAGGTGACCGGCAAGAGCATGGCGATGGTGGCGATCGGCCCGATACCGGGCAGCACCCCGATCAGCGTGCCGAGCATCACGCCGATAAAACAGAAGCCGAGATTGATCGGCGTCACCGCCGCGCCGAACCCGGTCGCGAGATTGGCGAACATGTCCATCTCAGCGTCCCCAGACCGGAATCGGCTGGCCAAGGAAATAGACGAACAGCACGACGCACGCCGCCGACAATGCAAGTGCGAGCCCAAGGCGCTCAAACCAGCGCACATTGCGCGCCGCGAAGCTCGAGATCAGTGCGACGGCTGCGACGGCTATCGCGAGCCCGAGCCGCTCGATCATGAGGCCGAATACGACGATGGCGGAAAGGATGAGCAGCTGCGGCCAAAACGCCGAGCGCTCGATCGGCTCGCCCGCGATCAAGAGCGAGCGCACCAGCAGGAACCCGCCGATCCCCACGAGCGCGAGACTCATCAATAGCGGGAAATAGCCCGGCCCCATCCGCGCCGCGGTGCCGACCAGGTAGTCACGGCCGAACCACAGGCCGGCGCAGCCGAACGCGACGAACAGGATTCCGGACCAGAAGTCCTTCTGGTCCTTCACTCTCAGAACAGGCATGCGGATCTCGGGAATTCCCCAACGCAAGACGATAGCAGGGATTTCTCGATCCGCGATGATCGTCGGCCGCTGCTCGCGAAGCGGGCAAATGTTTGCCCATGCCCGGATTGTCGATCAACCGCCCGGGCACTATCCCCAATTGTGCAATGCCGCTAGAAATTCGGGTAACGGGCTGGAGTAGTCTGGGCGTGAGTATCATCAGTAAAATCGGGGCGAACCGACCCGGCGACCGCGGTCTCATCGACTGCGAAGAGTCGCTGCCCGCGAATTTTGCGCGCGTTGTGGCCGCGCATGGACCGCGTAAGGCGATCAGCGCCGGTACCTGGCAGCCCACTTACGCGGAACTGAATATCGCAGCCAATCGTCTGGCGCATGAGCTGTTGAAACGCGGCGGGATCAGCGGGCGACCGCATCGCCATTCTCATGGCTCACGACGGGCCGCTGATCGGCGCCATCGTCGCGGTACACAAAGCCGGACGGATCGCCGTGGTGCTGAACCCCTCCCACCCGCCGAGCCGGTTGAAGGGGCTGATCGAAGACGCCGGAGCGCGATTGATCCTGATCGACTCACAGCACCGGGAGCTTGCCGTAGAGGCTTGCGGACAGAATTGCGAACTCGTGCAGTTCGAGGACCATTTCGCCGCGGGACCGTCGCAAGATCCGGATGTACGCATTCCCGCCGACGCCACGGCGGTCCTGGTCTACACTTCCGGTTCGACCGGCCGCCCCAAGGCCGTCATGCTTCCGCACCGCCAAGTCATCCACAATGTAGGTCGGCACGCTGCGGCGATGGGATTCGCGCCGCAGGATCAAATCCCGCTTTTTGGTTCGCCGAGTGGGGCGCAAGGCATCGCGACGACATATTCTGCGCTTCTTTACGGTGCATCGCTTCATCCGTTTCCGATCATGGAACGGGGAGTGACAGGCCTCGCGGATTGGATGCTGGACCACCGCATCACCGTCTATATCTCCTCGGCTTCGCTCTTCCGTCAATTCGTGAAGACTCTTGGGAACAGTGAGCGATTTCCGCTCGTGCGCGCCGTGCGATTGGCCTCGGAGGCGGCGACGTCGGACGACTTCAGGGCTTTCCAACGCCTTTTCTCCGACGAATGTCGGTTCGTCCACACGCTCGCATGTAGCGAAACGGGGAACATCTGCCAGGTATCGCTGACCCGGCGAGACACGGTGCCCGACGGGCGGCTTCCCGTCGGCCGTCCGCCGGAAGGAATCGAGATTCTGCTCCTCGACGATGAAGGACGGCCGGTTGCGCCCGGCGAGCTGGGGAACGTCGTCGTGCGCAGTCGGTACCTTGCCTCTGGCTATTGGCGGAACGAGGCATTGACTGCCGAACGGTTCTCCGAGGAGCCCGAGAGCGGAATGCGCATCTTTCGCGGTGGCGACAAGGCATACGTCAAGGCCGACGGGATGCTCGAGTTCCGCGGCCGCACCGACGCGCAGGTCAAGGTGCGCGGCTATCGGGTCGACCTGTCCGATGTGACGGAGGCGCTGCTTGACGTTCCGGCCGTTGAACGGGCGGTAGTGTTGCCTCGGGTCTTGCCGAGCAGCGATACGCAACTCGTCGCCTATTTGACGACCCGCGACGGCCAATCGACCTCTGCCGCCTCCGTTCGGCGCGCGCTTCGCGCGATCTTGCCGAGCCAGATGATTCCTCAGACATTCGTGTTCGTGCGCAGCTTTCCGTTGACGCCGAACGGTAAGATCGATCGCGAGAAATTGCTGCAGCTGCGCCCGCCATCGGAGCGGCGGACTTTCGAGGCGCCGAAGACCGACACCGAGGCGCTCCTCGCCGGGTTTTGGCAGGAGGAACTCGGACATGCGGAAGCCTGCAGGCAGGACGATTTCTTCGATCTGGGGGGGACTCGCTGGCGGCGGCGGTGATCGCCGCCCGAGTCTATGATGCACTAGGAATCGAATTACATCTCGGCATTTTCGCTGAGCATTCGACACTCATCGGTCTAGCTGCCGTAGTCGATCAGATGCTCCTTGAGGGCATTGGCGAAGTTGCGCCGCCACCGACGCGCGTGCCGCGCGATGCGCCTCTTCGCCTCTCATCCTCGCAGGAGCGCATCTGGAACAATTCCCAGACAGCAGAAGATTCCGCGAGCTCGGTCGCGGCCCGAGGCGTGCGAATTAGTGGACCGCTAGACCCCAAGGTGCTGCACGAGTGCATGAATTATATCGTGCAGCGGCACGAAATTTTGCGCACTACTTTCGCCGTCGCCGACGGGCAGCCGGTACAAGTCGTCCATCCGGTGACATCCATCTTGTTGCCGTACATCGATCTAGCCGACGCTGCCGATGCCGAAGAACGGGCTTCGCTAATCTACAAGAGCGAGGCGGCTCGGCCACTCGATCTTATCCAAGGACCGCTTATCCGTTTCTCCCTGGTGCGGATCAGCGAGAATGAGCATTGGTTGCTACGTGTCGACCACCACATCATTACTGATGGCTGGTCTTGGAAGGTGTATTTCCGCGAACTTGCTCTTCTGTATGAAGCAAAGCTTCGCGGGGACGCGCCGCCGCTGCCGGCTTACGAACCGCTGCAATACGCCGACTACGCAGCTTGGCAACGCGACTCCCTTCGCCCCGATCGTGCGGCTTACCAGGAGGCGGTTGGTTGGTGGAGGGCGCTCTTTGCGAGGAGGCCGCCTCGATTCAGACTGCCGTTCAAGCGGGCGAAGTCAATCAAGGGTGTCGATCCGGCTGAAGGCGTCATCGTATGGGGCATCAATCCGGAGACTTCGCACCGGCTGAACGAGTTGGCGCGCACTGAAGGCGTTACCTACTACGTGATACGGCTGGCAGTCTTTATCGCCATGCTTGCTGGTGAGAGTGGCGAGAGGGATCTGGTCATTGGAACGTACGTGAGCAACCGTACTCGCCTAGCATTTCAGAATATGCTCGGATCCTTTTTCAATCTGGTGACGCTGCGGCTCGAATGCCACCTGAACCAGACGTTCCGTGAGTGGTTGGCGGTTGTGCGCGAAAGAATAGTCGAAACCGAGGCGCGCGCTGATATCCCCTACGATGAGCTACGCAAAGAGTTGCAACGCCAGGGCAAGCCGCTGCCCGACATCACCGTGTTGTTTGGGGTCTCGCATCATCACGAGAGGATTCGCATCGCCGACCTTACGCTCACGCGCCTGGACGAACGAATCGAATACATGCCCTGGCTGTTTACTGTGAATTTCGACGAGCACAATGAGGAGAGCAATTGCAACACAGTATTCGATGCTGGTCTCTATCCATCGAACGCTGTGCGGGATTTTACCAACCGATTTGTCCGGCTTATTAACCTAGCCTCGCTTCGTCCGGACTTGTCGATGAACGAATTGCTGACCATAAGTGGAACGCGGCCGCCCGGTACAGCGCGGATTTGGTTTCGACGGCTAAATCGGGCGGGACGCAAACTACGACTGTGGTTGGGATGAAACTCTTTGGCTCGCGGATCTCGATCCAATCCGTCTGGTGCTGGTCCGGGCCGGCGATCTTTTGTTTCTGCCTCTTCATCTTTCCCGTAGTTGATGCTTGCGCCCAGCCCTGGCCGTCCAGGCCGATCAGACTTGTCGTGCCATTTGCTCCCGGCGGCGGCGCCGACACGTTGGGCCGCGTCGTGGCGCAATCGCTGACCGAGGCGCTCGGGCAAAAAGTCTATGTCGAGAACATGCCCGGCGCGGGCGGGCTCATCGGCATCGCACAAATCGCGCGCGCAGAACCCGACGGTTATTCGCTCGTCGTGACCAGCTTGGGCTCGCTTACCGTCGCGCCGGCAATGAATTCCATGGTCGAATATGACCCGATCCGCGATTTCACACATGTCGCCTATCTCGGCGGCTCGCCGCAAATTTTCATCGTCAACCCATCGTTCGGCATTCGCACGCTCGACGAGCTCGTGGTACGCGCCCGCCGCGATAGCACGACGATCGCATTCGGCTCGGCTGGACACGGCACCATTGGGCACTTGATCGGGGCCTTCTTCGGACAGAAGGCGGGAGTTGCGATGGAGCACGTGCCCTATAAGGGCGCCGGGCCGGTGTTGACGGATGTGTTGGCCGGACATCTTCGGCTCGGAACGACCGGCTGGTCGACTGCGCTCGGGCAGATCCGGGCCGGAGGCGTCGTGCCGATCGCGACCAGCTCGCGCAATCGCTTCCCCGGATTTGACGACGTGCGGACGTTTACCGAGCAAGGCTATCCCGAACTCGAGGTGACGAATTGGTTTGCCGTCTCCGGACCGGCTAGCCTGCCGACGGAGATTGTGCAGCGGCTCAATCGAGAGATTGTCAAGGCGCTGCAACGTCCGGATGTACAGCAGCGTCTTGAGCAAGAAGCCTTCGAGATCGAGTACATGGACGCGAACGGTTTCACCAACTTCGTAAAATCCGAGATCGCGCGCTGGGCGCCGATTGCTAAGAGCGTTCTAGTGAAACGCTGACTGCATGCCCGCCCGCATCAAGCCGCCGTTCCGCGCCGATCACGTCGGCAGTCTGCTGCGGCCCAAGGAATTATTGGCGGCCCGCGCCGATCGCTTGGCGGGGCGCATCTCGGCGGCCGAGCTTCGTCGCGTCGAGGATGAGGCGATCCGCAAGACGGTGAAAATGCAGGAAGACATCGGCCTGCAGGGCGTCACCGACGGCGAGTATCGCCGCACCGACTGGGTGATCGACTTCAAATATTCGCTCGGCGGCGTGAAGAAGCTCGACACCGTCATCAAGGTTCCCTTCAAGAGCGACGGCGGCAATATCGACTGGTCGTTCGTCGAGTACACGATCGACGACCGGCTCTCGCTCAAGGAAACGATCTTCGGCGAGGATTTCAGCTTCCTGAAATCTGCGACCCGGGCCACCGCGAAGCAAACCATCCCCTCGCCGAGCATGATGCATTACCCGGCCGGAAGAGGCATCGATCGCAACGTCTATCCCGACATTGAGGTCTTCTTCGAGGACCTTGCCCGCGTCTATCGGCGCGAGATTGCGGGCCTCGCCAAGCTCGGCTGCACCTATTTGCAGCTGGACGACACCAGTCTCGCCTTCCTCAACGATCCCAAGCGCCGCGCGATGATCGGCGAGGGCGCGGAGACTATGCACCTCAGCTACATCAAGCTGTTCAACGCTTCGATCGCCAGCAAGCCGCCGGGCATGACCATCTGCACGCATCTGTGCCGCGGCAATTTCAAGTCCGGCTGGATGGCCGAGGGCAGCTACGAGCACGTCGCCGAGGCGCTGTTCAGCCAGCTCGCGGTCGATGGCTTCTTCCTCGAATTCGATGATGAACGCTCCGGCGGTTTCGAGCCGCTGCGCTTCGTGCCCAAAGGCAAGATGGTCGTGCTCGGCATCGTCACCACCAAACGGCCCGCGCTCGAGAGGAAGGACGAGCTGAAGCGGCGCATTGACGCAGCCGCGAAGTACGTCCCCCTGGAGCAGCTTTGCCTGAGCCCGCAATGCGGTTTCGCCTCCACCGCCGAGGGCAATGCGCTCACGATCGACGACGAGATCGCCAAGCTCAGGCTCGTGGTCGAGACCGCGCACGAAATCTGGGGCTGAGGGTTCGGGCTGCATCGCAGCGCCCCGGCCAATCCCGGGGGTCCGCTGCCCACTCTACAGAACAGGCGCGATGTACCGGCTGGGCTCCATAGATTGATAAGTGGGCGGGCGAACTGGTAGCCTCTATAACCAATTTGGGAAGCGGGGCCTCCAGCCAGGCTTCTCACAAGGTCGCCGCTACATAAGCGACCGCTCATCAACGGAACGAGGACAGGGAGGAATGCTTCGATGAACATCAATCGCTTTGCGCCGATCGCAGCTGCGGCAATGGCGGTCGCACTGCTCGCGGCCCAGCCGGTCTCGGCTCAACAAGAACTGATCTACGGCAACTGGACGCCGCCGCGCGAGTACCAGAACGCCCAGGTGATGCCGTATGTCATGGAGCAGATCGCGAAGGAGACCAACGGCGCCATCAAGTGGAAACTGATCGCCGGCGGCCAGCTCGCCGACGGCAAGAGCACCTTCACGGCGGTCAAAGACAATCTCATGCAGGGCGGGCTCGCGATCGCGACCTATGTCCCGAACCTGGTGCCGTCGCTCGGCGCGATCTACACGACGGTCATCCTCGACCATAACGACGTGGTCGCGGCGACCGGCGCTGCGATGGAGACGTTCTACTTGAACTGCCCGTCGTGCCTGGAGGAGTTCAGGGCGCTCAATTCCGTTCCGCTCGGCGGCTGGACCAGCTCGGCCTACCTTCTGACTTGCCGCGAGCCGTACAAGACGGTCGCCGACCTCAAGGGCAAGCGTGTCCGCGCCACTGGCGGCAACGCCGAGCTGCTGAAGGCCGCCGGCATGGTGCCGGTGGGCGCCACGCTGGTCGAGGCGGTCGGTCTGCTGCAGCGCGGCGGCATCGATTGTCAGCATGGCATCGCCGACTGGAACCGCACCTTCGGCTATGCCGACGTAGCCAAGTACGTCATCGACTATCCGCTCGGCCTTTCCGGCCCGGCGATCGGTTGGATGATGAACCGCGACGCCTGGAACAAGTTCACGCCCGAACAGAAGAAGGTCCACGTGAAGTGGGCGGCGTGGATGAGCGCCAAGATCGCGATCGACTACTTCCTCGTCTCCTCCGAGCAGAGCCTGCAGCAGATGATCAAGGAAAAGGGCGTGCAGCTCATCAAGGTCGGGCCCGAGTTCGCAAAGATCGGTGAGGCCTACAAGAAGACCCAGCGTGACGGTAACATCGCCACGGCGAAGGGCTTCGGTGTGAAGGATCCGGAGAAGATCATCGACACCTACGAGCGGCTCCTCGACAAGAAGTGGCGGGCGCTGTCGAAGGACATCGGCCGCGACATCGACAAGTTCACCGCGGTCCTGAACCGCGAAATCTACTCCAAGATCGACATCAACAAGCTCTGATCGCGTAACGCAGAAAAAATCGCGCCAGACCGGGCATGCTCCCGGTCTGGTGCCATTGGGAGGGATGGCATGAACACCGAAAACCGTGTGTCGATTCTGACTGCCGCCGCTATCCTGTGCGCGACCGTGCTGGCGAGCGGCGCGCAAGCCCGCGAACTCACCTATGGCTCCTGGACGCCGCCGCGCGACGCGTTCAACACCAAGACGCTTCCCGCCGTGTTCGAACAGATCAAGCAGGACACCAAGGGCTCGCATCACGTTCAAGCTGATCGCCGGCGGCTCGCTGCTCGACGCGCGCGGCACCGTGCCGGGCGTCAAGGACGGCCTCGCCGACGCCGGCCTCGGCATCGCGCCCTATGTGCCGAATCTGCAGCCGGCCACCAACATGATCTTCAGCACCCACGTCTGGGGTAACGACGTGGTGGCGGCGACCGCGGCCGCGGTCGAAACCGCGATCCTGCACTGCCAGGAATGTCTCGACGAGCACAAGGCGCTGAACGCCTTGCCGCTCGGCGGCTTCACCGCCTCGGCCTATATGCCGATGTGCCGGGACAACGTGAAGTCGCTCGCCGACCTCAAGGGCAAGCGCGTTCGCGCTTCCGGCGGCGGCGTCGCCTTGATGGAAGCGCTCGGCGCCGTCCCCGTCGCCATGGATCCGGCTTCGGCCACGACCGCGCTGCAGCGCGGCACCATCGATTGCGTGCACGGCGATCCGCAGTGGCTCGAGGGCTTCGGCTACATGGACGTCACCAAGTCCGTCGTTCATGCATCCGATGGGCATCGGCGGGCCGGCCATGGCGCTCTATCTCAGCCGCAAGACTTGGCTGAGCCTCACGCCCGATGAGAAGAAGGCGGTGGTGCGCGGCGCCGCGCTGGCCAGCGCGCATGCAGGCGATCAACACCTTCATCCTGGAAGGCGAGCGGGTGCTCGACGAAGCGAAGAAGAAGGGCATCGCGCTTAATCCCGGCAGCAAGGAAGTGGATGACGTGATCGCCGCATTCGCTCCGAAGCAGCGGGCCATCAATATCGAGAACGCAAAGAAGTTCGGCGTGAAGAACGCCGAGGCGATCATGGCCTCCTATCTGAAGGCGCAGGAGAAGTGGAAGGTCCTGTCCAAGGACATCGGCCGCGACGTCAACAAGATGCGCGACGCGTTGATGCGCGAGGTCTACGACAAGTTCGACTACGCGAAGTTCTGAGACCGATGAACGTACCGGGGCCGCCGGACTCAACGCCGGCGGCCCCGGTGCTACCAATTGTCCGTGAAGCCGAAGCGCGATGTGAGCTAGCTTGCATTCGCTTATGGGCGCAGGGGGATATGCGTGAAACTCGTCGACCGACTGCTTGAGTGGCTCGAGATCCGATCAACGTCCTGCTGTGGCTCGGCTTGATCGCCGGCTTCCTGATGATGGTGCACGTCAGCGTCGACGTGACCGGCCGCACCGTGTTCAACCGTCCGCTCTCCGGCACGACGGAAATCGTCGCCGGCTGGTACATGGTCGCCGTGCGCCTATCTCCCCTGGGCCTGGATCACGCGCACCGACAATCACATCGTCGCCGGCGTATTCGAGCGGATCGGCACGGCGCGCTTCGGCTATCTGGCTCGAGATCGTGCGTCAAGCTGTTCATGCTCCTCTATGTGTCGGTGTTCACCTGGCAGACCTTCCACCGGGCGGTTCAACAGACCCGTGCCGGCGAGGTGTGGGAGGCCGCCGGCGGCTTCATCCCGATATGGCCGAGCCGGTGGATGCTGCCGATTGTCGGCGGGCTTGATGGCCCTCTATCTGATCCTGCGCATCTGGCGTCGGACATTGCACCGCGGGTTCGACCGCGGATGCGGCAGGGTGACCGTGAATATGAGCACGCTCTACGTCTCGCTCACCAGTCTCGGCCTGCATTCTGGCGCTGATCGGTCTGCGCGTGCCGATCGGCGTTGCGATGGGCTCGGTCGCGTTTGCCGGGTTCTGGTATCTGCGCAATGTCGACGTGGCGCTGAGCGTGCTGCGCGATACGCCGTTCGTCTTCGCCGCCAACTGGGATCTTTCGGCGATCCCGATGTTCCTGCTGATGGGCGCGATCGCCGGCAATTCCGGCATCGGCACCGCGCTGTTCCGCGCGGCCGTCGCATGGTTCGGCGGGATGCCCGGCGGGCTTGCGGTCGCCACCAACTGGGCCTGCGCCGGCTTCGGCGCGGCCTCGCGGATCGAGCGTCGCCGCCGCCGCCGTGATGGCGCGCCTCGCCATCCCGGAAATGTTGAAGCACAAATACGACAAGGGCCTCGCCACCGGCGTCTGCGCCAGCGGCGGCACGCTCGATGCGCTGATTCCGCCGAGCATCGCGTTCGTGATCTACGGGATTTTCGCCGAGGTCTCGATCGTCAAGCTGCTGATCGCCGGGATACTTCCCGGCATTCTGACGGCCGCGGTCTACATGATCATGATCCTGGTCCGCTGCTGGCTCGATCCCTCGTTCGGCCCGCGGGTCGTGTTCGAGGACCGCGCGGCGCTTTGGCGCGAGCGCTGGGCCTCGCTCGCCGAGGTTTGGCCGATGCATCGTGCTGATCCTCGGCGTCATCGGCGGCCTCTACGCCGGCGTGGTCACGCCGACCGAGGGCGGCGCCGCCGGCGCGCTGCTTGCCGTCGTGATCGGCCTCGTGCAGCGCAAGCTGAGTTGGGCCGGGTTCGTCGACAGCTTCAAGGATGCGATCGGGACGACCGCGCAGCTGTTCTTCGTCGGCATCGGCGCGGTGATCTACACCAAGTTCCTGGCGCTTGCCGGCACCGCCGACATGTTCATCGACGCTGATCGGGAGCTGGGCGATCGATCCGCTGCTGCTGGTGATCGCCGTCTCGATCATCTACATCATCCTCGGCATGTTCCTCGATCCGCTCGGCATGATCCTGCTCACGATCCCGGTGTTCGTGCCGATGTTCGCCGCGCTCAAGCTCGATCTCGTCTGGTTCGGCGTGCTGGTGGTCAAGTACATCGGCATCGGCCTGCTGACGCCGCCGGTCGGGTTCAACGTCTATGTCGTGAAGAACGTGGTCGGCGATTCGATCCCGCTGGAAACGATCTTCAGGGGCTGCTTCTGGTTCCTCGGCTGCGAGGTGGTCATCATGACGCTCTTGATCGCCTTCCCGCAGATTTCGTCTGGCTGCCCAATACGATGAATTGAGCTAGCAAGGCAGGCGTAGCCGAAGCTTCCGGAGCTTGGCGCCGCTTCTGTACAATGGCGGCACACGAATGCCGGGCGGCGCCGCTTCTGAAAGAAAAAGCCCGGCGGCGGATTTTTCCCGCGCCGGGCTTCCTGTTCTTCGTGTCGGAGCGCTTACTTCAGGAACTCGTCGGTATAGAGCCCGTCATAGCTCTTCAACGCGTCCTTGGGGTCGAGAAGCTTTGCGACGAGGCTCACCTTCTGCGAGTTTTCGAGCTGCGGGATGGTGACCCGAATGTCCTTGGCGTGCGCGAGTCTGCGTGCGCTTCCAGGCTTCCGCCAGCAGCGCGGGGTCCATGTTCGGGAAACGCTTCTTCAGGATCTCGAACGTCTCGCCCGGCTTCTCCTGGATGAACTTGGCGGCGCCGGCATAGGCGCGCGCCATGCGCGCGCACATCTCGCGCTTTTCGACGCAGGTCTTGGGCAGCGTGTAGATCAGGCCATAGGCGAACGGGACCAGCTCGGGCGCGTCGGTGACCGAACTCGCCAGCATGATGGCGTCGCCCTTGATCACCGCCGCGGTGGTGAACGGCATGGAGGTGGTGTAGCCGTCGACCGCCTTGTTCATGAGCGCCGGCAACATGGCCGGCGGATCCATCGGCGCGATGCGGACGTCCTTCTCGACGTCGAGCCCGCCCGTGGCGACGACATAGCGTTCCCAGGCGTGCACGATGCTGCCGACGCCCTGCACGGCGATGGTGAGGCCCTTCAGCTTCTTGGCGCGCTCGGGGATCGGCGTCTGCGCGGTGATGCCGAGCCGGTCGGCCACGTCCTTGCGCAGCACCATCTCGACCATCGGCCGGTCGACCATGTTGGCGATGGCGAGGAACTTCTGGCCTTGCGCGGCCGCGCGCAGGAACACGGGGCCGGTGCCAAAGGTGAAGTCGGCGCTGCCCGCGAGTACCGCGTTCGGCGAGGCCACGCCCACGAGATTGCGAGTATTTACCTTCAGGCCTTCCTTCTTGAAGAAGCCGGCGTCCTCGGCAACGAAGTGGGAGGTGAAGGTCAGCGTCAGGGCCGGGATCGCAAAGATCACCTCGATCTCCTGACTCTTGCCGAGCAGTGGGGCTGAGCGCGGTCGCAAGCCCCAGTAGGGCCGCCGCCGCCCGGTTTCGCCATTTGAACATCTCGTCCTCCCGACATATCGTTTGAGTTGGAAGCGATCTTACAGGAACCGGCCAATGTCACAACGCACGCATGGTGCGGTGGGCCGCGATGTGGGACGCTCCGGTCGCGACCTCGCATTAAGGTGAACGGCGACGTGTGCTAGAGACGCTTACTCGGAAACGAGGCAAGCCGGAGAGGAAATGGCGACGCTCGGGGACACTCAGACCTTCCAGTGCCGGCACCTTGGGCGTACCGGATCGGAACGCTTTTGTGGGCGTACCGCGATCAGCTGCTCGTACTCGTCGTGCTGTTCGCCATCTGGCAGGTGCTCAGTTTCTGGCTCGGCGTCTATTGGATCGGCTCGCCCTGGGGCGTGGTGAGGCGTTTCTTCGACGGGGTGTTTAGAGGCGATCTCCTGCTTCACGTCGTCCTACACGGCATCGGAGGCCGCGATCGGGTTCGTGATCGGAGCGATACCGGCGATCGTGTTGCCGTTCCTGTTGCGGCGCCTGCCGATCATGACCGCGATCCTCGATCCGTTCATGGTCGGCGGCTATGGCGCGCCGAAACTGGCGCTGGCGCCGCTCTTCATCCTGTGGTTCGGCATCGGCATCGAATCGAAGATCGCGCTCGTCGCCATCACCGTCTTCTTCATCGTCTATTTCAGCGCGCTCGCCGGCGTGCGCGCGCTCGACGCCAAGCTCGTGCAAATGGCGCAGGTGGTCGGCGCCAACGAGCGCGACGTGGCGCGCCACATCGTGTTCCCCGGCGCGGTGCCCTACATCTTCACCGGCCTGCGCATCGCCATGCCCTATTCGATCGGCGGCGCGGTGATCGCCGAGCTGATTTCCTCCAATCGCGGGCTCGGCTATCTGATTCAGCTCAGTGCGATGAATTTCGACACCATCGGCGTGTTCGTCGCGCTCACTGCGGTCACTTGCATCGTCGTCATCGGAAACTGGATCGTCAACGCGCTCGAGCGGCGGCTGCTGCGCTGGCGCCCGCCGGTCGATACGGCGATGCAGGTAGGGACCTGACCATGGCGCAGCCGCTCCTCGAAGTCATCGATCTCAGCAAGCGCTTCGCGACCCGCGCCGGCCGCGACCCGTCGCAGGCGGTGATCCAGGACTTGAGCTTCTCGGTGAACGAGGGCGAGTTTCTCACCATCATCGGCCCCTCGGGCTCGGGCAAGACCACGCTCTTGAACATGCTTGCCCAGATCGACACCGCGAGCGGCGGCGATCGTGCGCTTCCAGTCGCATGCCGCGCCGCTCAGCGATCCCAAGGCGCTCAATCCCGGGACTCTCCTGCAAGATCGGCTACGTGACGCAGGAGGACAATCTCCTGCCGTGGCGCACGACGCTGCAGAACGTGCTGTTCCCGCTCCATGTCCAGCACCGGCTGAACGACGAGACCCGGGCGCGTGCCGAGACGCTGATCCGCGCCGTCGGGCTCGGAGGTTTCGAGAACCATTATCCGCACGAGCTGTCCGGCGGCATGCGCAAGCGCACCTCGCTGATCCGCACGCTGGTTTACGATCCGCCGGTGATCCTGATGGACGAGCCGTTCGGCGCGCTCGATGCGCAAACCCGGATGCAGCTGCAGGAGGATCTCTTGCGGCTCTGGAACCTCGGCCGCAAGACCATCATCTTCGTCACCCACGACATCGCCGAGGCGATCGCGCTCGGCGACCGCACGCTGGTGCTGACGCGGGCGCCAGCGCATATCGCCGGCGAGCACAAGATCACGATCCCGCGCCCGCGCGACATCCGCGGCATCATGACTGCGCCCGGCTTCGCCGAGCTCTATCAGCGCATCAGGGCGCAGGTGCAATGACGCTGCACGAAAGCGCGATCGAAGTCGCAGAACCTACGCCCGTCAATTGGCGGCGCTACGCAGTCATCGCCGGCCGCATCGCCTTCGCGATCCTGTTGCTCGCCGCCTGGAAATACGGCGCTGACCGCGCCGGACCGATCTATGTGGCGGATCCATTCAAGGTGTTCTGGCGCATCGTCGACGACACCCAGTCGGGTGTCCTGATCCGGCACGTCTATGTGACGCTCCGGCTCTCGACGATCGGCTTCGCGATCGGCTGCTTTTTCGGCGTGGCGTTGCCCTTCGTGCTGCGGCGCATGCCGCGGCTCACGGCCGCGATCGAGCCCTACATCATGGCCTCGGTCGGCGTCCCGAAATACGCGCTGGTGCCGCTCTTTATCCTCTGGTTCGGCATCGACGACGCGCCGAAGCTCTGGCTCGTCGGATTGCTCGTGTTCTACCCGATCTTCATTGCGGTGTTCGCCGGCATCCGCAACGTCGACCGGCGGCTCATCAACATGGCCCGCGTCGCTGGCGCCAGCGAAGCGGCGATTTCGCGCGAGGTGATCTGGAACTCGCTGATTCCCTTCTTCTTCGCCGCGCTCAAGATCGCGCTGCCGCGCGCGGTCAGCGCCGCGATCATCGGCGAATTTCTGGTCGGCGACGCCGGCCTCGGCTTCATGATCGAAAATTCGCGCCAGAATTTCGACTCCACCGGCGTGTTCGCCGGCATCGTCGTCGCGACCGCGCTGGTGCTCGTCATCAACGCGGCGCTTACGTTCATCGACCGCCGCGTCAATGCCTGGCGGCCGACCGAGCGCGACATGCAGCTCTGACGGACCGCTCTCCGTCAGACTGTCGCGCCGCCGTCGATCGGGATCACGGTGCCGGTGATGAAGCTTCCCGCCGGCGATCCGAGCAGCAGCGCCAGCCCCTTGATCTCGTCGGTGCTCGCGATGCGCTTCATCGGAACGCTTTCTGCGACGTGCTTGGCCACTTCCGGATCCTTGCGCATGACGCCGCCGCGGATATTCGTGAGAAAAGGCCCCGGCGCGATCGCGTTTATCCGCACGTTGAAGGGCGCGAGTTCCAGTGCTGCCTGGCGCACCAGGTGGTTCACCGCCGCTTTGGTCACCGCATAGGGATAGCCCACGTAGGATTCCGCATGCATGCCGGCGATCGAACCGGTGACGACGATGGCGCCACGCTTCTGCCGCTTCATATGCTTGGCTGCGAACTGCACCGTGTGCAGCACCGACGTGAGATTGATGTCGAGCACGCGCTGATAGACCGCGGGATCGATATTCTCGATCATGCCGCTCGGCGACACGCTGAAACCGGGCCCGGAGCTGATCCCGGCATTGGCGAACACCGTGTCGAGACGCCCGTGATGCTCGGCGGCTTGGTCGATCGTGGCGCGCAAGGCCTCCTCATTGGCGACATCCACCACCACGGCCTCGACATCGCAGCCGGCGGCCTTCAAACGCGCCGCCTGCTTCTCGAGATTTACCGCGTCCATGTCCGCGAGCACGACCTTAGCGCCATTCTCGGCGAATGCCTCGGAATAGGCGAGGCCCAGGCCGCTCGCGGCGCCAGTCACCACCACGACATGGCCTTTGACGTTGAAAATATCGGCGACCTTCACGCGGCCTCCGGATTGCGCACGAGGAAAGCCTCGCCGCGCTCGAGGAACGCGCCGATCAGGCGCGCGGTGCGCTCGGGTTGATCGAGTTCGAGCGCGTGCGCGGCGCCGTAGATGAAGGAGAGGTGCGAGTGCGGAATGGCGGCCTTGAGCCGGCGCCCGGTCTTCTCCACCGGGCAGACTTCGTCTTTCGTGCCGAAGAGGACGAGCGTGCGCGCCTTGATCTGCGGCAACACGTCGAGGAGCGGCTGGTCGAGGCTGATCCCGGCCGCGTATCCATCGCGCGCGCGGCGATTCTGCGCCCAGATTTCGGGCGAGCGCACGAGTTTCGGCGCGCGCTCTGGATTGGCGAACAATGCGGCGCGCAGTTTCGCCGGATCGGCGGGCAGGCCGCCGGTGCCCGCGTCGCGTAGTCCGGCCGGCGCTTCGAGCACGAGCTGATCGACGAGTTCCGGGTGGCGCACGGCGAGCCACATGGCAATCCAGCCGCCGAACGAAACGCCGATCACGTCGCACGGCCCGCCGACCGCCGTCCGGATGAACTCGGCATAAAGCTCGGCGAGGTCCGGCACCGATTTTACCGATGGGTGCAGCGGCGAGCCGTCCCAGCCCGGCCCGACCGGCTGATAGATCGTGTGCCGCTGCGCCAGCTCCTCCATCACCGGCGAGACGTTCGGTCCGCCGGTGCCGTGCAGCGTGAGAATCGGCCGGCCGCTGCCGCCCTTGCGGTAGCGCAGCGTGCCGGACGGGAGCTTGATCTCGTGCTCGCTGAAAGCGGTCATGTTCGCGCGATCCCCCTAGAGGCTTCTCACTTCCGGCAGCACCTTGTCGCGGAACAGCTCCATGCCGCGGCGCACCGCGGCGTCGGGGATGTTGCCGATCTTCATATTGAGGTTGAAACAGCCATGGCCGAGTTCGCCGTGGATGCGCTTCATCTGCTTCACCACGCTTTGCGGGCTGCCGCACAGGATCGAGCCGGCGTCGATCATCTCGTCGAGCGAGCGCTCTTTCAGCGTCTCCAGCCGGTTGACGAAGCGCTCGCCGAATTGCTCCTGGGAGAAGAAGCGCGATTTCTGGATCACTAGCCGCTGGGCGTCGCGGATCGAGTGCATGAGCACGCGGTGGAAATAGCGCTGCCCCTCGCGCATGATCTCGCGCGCTTCCTCGTCGGTCTCGGCGATACACAAGTTGTAGCCGAGCAGAATGTGCTCGGGCGTCGGCTCGAGCCCATGCGCGCGGGCGGCTTGCTTGTAGACGTCGATCGAGCGCTGCGCGAGCTTGAGGTCGGCGATCAAGGTGATCCCCATCATCGCCCGGTGCTGACCGGCGAACTCGGCCGATTCCTCGTTGCTCGCCGACATCAGGATCGGCGGATGCGGCTTCTGATATGGCTTGGGCCAGATCGAGATCGAAGGATACTGATAGAACTCGCCCTCCCAGCCGAACGGCTCGGGCTCGGTCCAGCATTTGACGATGAGGGCGGCCGCTTCGCGCAGCCGCTCGCGCGACTCGCCGGGCACGACGTTATAAGCGATGTATTCGTGCGGCACGCCGCGGATCATGCCCGCGATCAGCCGCCCGCCGCTCATCACGTCGATCATCGCGTATTCTTCGGCGACGCGGATCGGGTTCAGCAGCGGGATCAGGTTGCCGAGCATCGCGAGCCCGATGGTCTTGGTGCGCTGCGCCAGCACCGAGCCGATCAGGTTGCAGTTCGCCATCAGGCCGTAGGGGCTGAAATGGTGCTCATTGCAGCCGACCCAGTCGAAGCCGCACTGCTCGGCGAACGCCATGGTGTCGATGTAGCTGTCGTAGAGCTGCTTGCCCCTCTCCGGCTTGAACGCCTGGTTGCTCACCGGCCATTGCGCCGGGGTCTCTTCGAGATCGGTCCAGGGCATCAGATGGAAATAGGAGAATTTCATGGGCGATCTCGAATGCGTTCCAGGGAGAGGGGAGGGAGTTTTTGACTTACCCGGCCTTGCGATGCGCGCCGTCCTTGGCTGCCCGCTCGGCGAGCCAGCGCTCGCAGTCGTCAAAGCCGTCGATGATGCGCTGGTGCCGCGCCATCAGCCAGTCCTTGGTCTCCATGTGCGTGAAGATATAGAGCTCGCGGTTCTTGATTGCGCGCGCTACCCGCTCGCCCACCACGTCGGGCTCTAGCCCTTTCTCCAGCTCCTTCTGGAACGGATTGTTGCCCGACTCCTCATAGGGCCCGCCGAAACGCGCGGGACGGTTCTCGCCGGACGTATAGATGCGGGTCTTCACCGCGGCAGGCGCCAGCACCGAGACGCCGACCGGCGTGTCGGCCAGATCGTGCGCCAGCGATTCGGTGAGCGCCAGCACCGCGAACTTCGTCGCCGCATAGGCGCCGCTCTTCCGGTAGCCGCGCACCTGGAATCCGGCGATCGAGGCTGTATTGACCATATGGCCTTCGCCGCCGTGCGCGCGCATCAGCGGGAGAAAAATCCCGATGCCGTGGATCACGCCGTAAAGATTGACGCCGACAATCCAGTCCCATTCCTCGGGCGTGAGATCGACCACAGATTTGCCGTGGATGGTGATGCCGGCATTGTTGCAGGCGACATGCACGGCGCCGAACGCCTTCACCGCCTCGTCGGCGATCTTCTGCACTGCAGCGCGCTCCGAAACATCAGCCGGCACCGCGATCGCACGCGCGCCGAGCCCGCGCACTTCCGCCAGCGCCGCTTCGAGCCGGTCGCCGCGGATGTCGGAGAGCACCACCGCCATGCCGTGGCGCGCGAAGGTGCGAGCGAGCCCGAGGCCGATGCCGGACGCGGCGCCGGTGACGATCGCTGTCTTACCCTCGAGCTGTTGCATCGGCTACCTCCCGGACGCTGGCACCGGGCGGACTGTCCATCCCGTTCCGAGCACTGTCAACGCGGCGCGCGAACGCACGCGACCTCAAGCCGCCCACGCTCAGCCGCGCTTTGGCTTGGCGAAGAACTTGGCCAGCGTTTCGATCTCTTCCTTGGAGTCCTTCGTGTCGGCCGCCAGTCGCTCGTAGAGCTCGGCGATGCTCTGGTACATTTCCCGCTCCGCCCGTTCGCCGACGAAGTTTCCGATCTCTTCCATCTCGGCGACCCAGCGATAGGCTCTTGAAAACATATTCGGCACGCTGCCCGAGAGCCGTGCCATCAATTGCGGCTGGCTGGCGCTTAATTCCGCATGCAACATGTCGGCGACGCCGGCGCGATGCGCCGCCAGCACCATGGCGGAGCCGACCGCGGTGAGCCCCTTGGTGATGCCGCCGTAACACATCTTCAGTGCCGACGCGGCGCCGATCGGCCCGTCCATCGGGCGGAACACGAGGCCAAATTCATTGAAAACATCCAGACGCTTGGCCTCGGAGCCGGAGACATAGAAGACCGGGCCGTCATAGCCGGCGCGCGGGGGCCCGCCGATGATGCCGCCGTCGGCGAACGGGCAGCCGGTGGCGGAGATCACCGCCGCGATCTTCTCCACCGTCGCCGGGCTGACGGCGTTGCAATCGACATAGAGCGGCTTCTTGTTTGCCGCGCGCAGGCTCGGCGCCAGCCGCTCGGCGAGCGGCAGCGCCTCCTTGGGCGGCACGATCGAGAGCACGTAGACGGCCTGCGCGATTTCCGCGTCCTCGACCGGCGTCATGCCGGCGGCCTTGGCGCGCTCGGCGCTCGCTTGGCTACGGTCCTTGAGCGAGGTCACGACCCGCACCCCGCGTTCGACCAGACGCGCGCCGACGGCGGCGCCCATGCCGCCCGCCGCGATCACGGCGATTTGCGGAGTTTGCGACATGGCTAGTCCTGCGGCCCGAGCTTCTCGATGAGGGTTTGCAGCTCTTTATACTCCTCCGCCGCCAGATCCGAGAGCGGCGGCCGCACCTTGCCTGCACTGCGGCCGACGATGGCCGCGCCCGCCTTCACGATGCTGACCGCATTGCCCGGCTGCCGGTTGCGGAGCGCCACGTACGGCACGAAGAAACTCTTGAGCAACTTATCGACGATCGCCTCGTTGCCGTGCTCCAGCGCGTCGTGGAATTGTAGCGCCGTGCGCGGAATGAAATTGAACACGGCCGACGAATAGGGGGCAAATCCAACTGCGCGGAATGCCCGCGCGTAGGTCTCGGCGGTCGGCATGCCATTGATGAGCGCGAGCCGCCCGTCCAGCGTGCTCTTGATCGACGTGAGTAGTTCGAGGTCGCCGATCCCGTCCTTGAAGCCGATGAGATTGGGGCACTCCTCCGCGAGCCGCACCATTGTTGGTGCGCCGAGCCGGCAATTCGCACGGTTATAGACGATGACTCCAAGCCGGGTCGCGCGGCAGACCGCGGCGACGTGCTCGCGCAAGCCTTCCTGTGGTGCCTCGGTGAGATAGGGCGGCATCAGCAGGAGTCCGTCGGCGCCAAGCCGCTCCGCTTCCTGGGCATATGAGATCGCAGTGCGCGTGCCATAGCCCGTGCCGGCGATGATAGGCGTCTTGCCGCCGCACGTGCGTACTGCCGTTCCAATGACCGCCGAGTATTCGGCCGGCGTCAGCGAGAAGAATTCGCCGGCACCGCCGGCCATGAAGAGCGCGCCGGCCGGATAGCTTGCTAGCCATTCGAGCCGCCGCGCGCTCGCCTTCGCGTCGAACTCGCCGCTCGCGCCGAAATCGGTGAGCGGGAACGAGAGCAAGCCGCGCGAGATCGCGGCCTTCAGTTCTTGCGGGGAGATCGCGTTGGGCATCGAATGGTTCTCTCGCGGTCCGCTCGAAGGGGCAATTGCCCATCTTGCGCACGCACTGCGTTGGTCGCGGCCGGAGAACTTATGACATATGATGATCCTGGCCCGGCACGAAAAATGCGACGAGCAAGAGTGCGCCAAGCGCAGCCTCGGGCGACAGGGAGGACTCCAGTGTTTCGTATTTTACCGACTATCGCTTTCGCTATCGCCGCCTTTGCCATCAATAGCCAAGCTCTGGCCCAGGGCACTTTCCCAAATCGGACGGTCCGCATCGTCGTCGGCTTTCCCGCCGGCGGCCCGAGCGACATCCCGGCGCGCATCATCGCCGAGAAGCTGAAAGTCTCGCTCGGTCAGAACGTCATCGTCGAGAACAAGCCCGGCGCCGCCGGCCAGCTTGCGGTCACCGATCTTTTGTCGCAGCCGCGCGACGGGCACACGCTGCTGCTGTGCTCCTACATCGATCCGATCAACACGTTCCTCTACAAGAAGGTAAACTACAAGCTCGCGGATCTGGCGCCGGTCTCGCTGGTGCAGAAGGCGTTCTACGCTTTCGCCATCGGCAACGAGCTGCCGGCGAACAACCTCCGGGAATTCATCGCCTACGCGAAGACCAAGCCCGGCGTGCTCAATTACGGCGTCATCGGCCCCGGCTCGGTGACCGAGTTGCTCGCCAAGCAGCTCGAGAAGGTCGCGGGCATCCAGATGACCGCCATCACGCACCGCGGCACCGGCCCGGCGCTGCAGGAAATGGTCGCCGGCCGCCTCGACTTCATGGTCGGCCCGCTCGCCAACACCATCCCGCTCTACCAAGCCAAGCGCCTCAAGATCATCGGCATGACCAGCCCCGAGCGCCTTGCGGTCGCGCCGGAAGTGCCGACGCTGAAGGAGCAGGGGACGCCGATCGTAAACTACGGCTGGTGGGGCGTGTGCGCCGCCTCCGGCGTGCCGCAGCCGGTCATCGAACTCCTGAGCAAGCGCGTCGCCGAGGCGGTCGCTTCGGCCGAGTTCAAATCCGTGATCGAGAAGACCGGAGTGATTGCGATCTCCTCGACGCCCGGCCGAATTCGCCAAGGTGATCGCCGAGACCACGGCCGAGGCGCAGGCCCTGATCCGCGATCTCGGCATTCCGCAGATCGAGTAGCGCTGGTTTGCACGGCGGTGCGCAATCGGGCCATCGGAGGCGTTCGATGAAGTTCGGCGTGTTCGATCACATGGATCATCCGGGCAGGCCGCTCGACCAGCACTTCGCCGACCGGCTGCGTCTCGCGGAAGCCTATGATCGCCTTGGCCTCCATGGCTACCACGTCGCCGAACATCACTCGACGACGCTCGGCTGCGCCGCCTCTCCCGGCATCTATCTCTCGGCGGTCGCCCAGCGCACCCAGCGCATCCTGTTCGGTCCGCTCGTCTTCACTTTGCCTTTGTACAATCCGCTCCGGTTGATCGAAGAAGTCTGCATGCTCGATCAGATGAGTGGCGGGCGCTTCCAGCTCGGCGTCGGCAAGGGCGTCTCGCATTACGAGACCGAATTCTACGGGGTCGATTTCGGCAAAACCCAGCCGATGTATCACGAGGCCTTTCAGGTGTTGATGAAGGGTCTGGCTTCCGACGAGTTGACCTTCGAGGGAAAATTCTACCGCTACAAGAATGTGCCCATGGTGCTGCGCCCGCTGCAGCGGCCGCACCCACCGCTATGGTACGGAACCGCGTTTCCCGACAGCGCGATGTGGCCCGCGGCCAACGACGTGCACATTGTGACGCTCGGACATCGGCCGGGCGTCCGTGCGATCATCGATCGCTACCGCGCCGAGCGAAAGAGACTCGGCAAGAACCTGGACAACATGTGTATGGGCGTCACCCGCCATGTGGTCGTGGCCGAAACGGACGAAGAAGCCCAGCGCATCGCGCGCCGCGCCTATCCGCGCTGGCGCAACAGCTTCACTTGGCTCTGGCAGCGGCACGGCGTCGATGTGGATGTGGAATTCCCGATTATTGCCGGGCTCTATCCGCCGACGTTCGACGAGCTGGTTGCCAAGGGCAACGGCATTGCCGGTTCGCCGGACACGGTCCGGAAATACGTGGCCGACGAGATCAAGGAGACCGGGATCAACTATCTCGTCTCCTGGCTTGCCTTCGGCGACATGACGTTCGATGAGTCGCTGCGCTCGGCAGAGTTGCTTGCTCGCGAGGTGATGCCGGCCTTCGCGACAACCCACACCACTGCCGCCGAATAGGCATGCCGGGGCGATACTCCCCGAATGCCCACCGGCGGGCCGGCGCGTGGGCAGGAAACTCGCAGCTATTCATGGGCTTTGGCGTAGCCCGGGCCTAACCCAGCCTTAATTTGACGCCGCCGCCCGGCGTCAGTACCGTTCAAAAAAATCGCTCGAAAGAACGACGCTTAGGGAGGAATTCCATGAAGAAACTGCTTCGTCGGCCTTGGCGGTCTCGCCACCGCAGCGCTGCTCGCCGTCACGCCGGCGGCCGCGCAGGGCACCGTCAAGATTGGCGTGATCATGGCCTTTTCGGGCCAGTTCGCCGATACCTCGGCGCAGATCGACAACGGCATCAAGCTCTACATGAAGCAGCACGGCGACACCGTTGCCGGCAAGAAGATCGAGATCATCCGCAAGGACACCGGCGGCCCGAACCCGGACGTCGCCAAGCGGCTTGCGCAGGAGCTGGTCGTGCGCGACGGCGTCGACATCCTCGCCGGTTTTGCGCTGACGCCGGAGGCGCTGGCCGTCGCCGACGTATCGGCCGAGGCGAAGAAGTTCATGGTGATCATGAACGCGGCGACTTCGATCATCACCACGAAATCCGACTTCGCTACCCGCACCTCGATGACCCTGCCGATGATCGGCCAAACCATCGCCCAGTGGGCGGCCAAGAACGGAATCAAGAAGGCCTACACCATGGTCGCGGATTTCGGGCCAGGCCATGACGCGGAGCAGTCCTTCCAAACCGCGTTCAAGGCCGCCGGCGGCGAGATCGTCGGCTCGGTGCGTATGCCGCTCGCCAATCCGGATTTTTCCGCCTTCGTGCAGCGCGCCAAGGACCTCAATCCGGAATTGATCTTTGTCTTCATTCCCGGCGGCGCGCAGCCCGCGGCGCTCGGCAAGGCGTTCGCGGAGCGCGGCATCGATCCGACAAGATCAAGATCCTGAGCACCGGCGAGCCGGTCGATGAGCAGGCGCTGAAGAGCATTGGCGATATCGCCATCGGCCGCATCAGCGCCTGGCACTACGACTACAATCTCAACAATCCGGTGAACAAGGCGTTCGTCGCCGCGTTCAACGCGGAGTTCAAGCGCAACCCGGATTTCTTCGCCGTCGGCGGCTATGACGGCATGCACCTCATCTACGAGGCGCTGAAGAAGGCCGGCGGCAAGACCGACGGGCCCTCGCTCATCGCTGCGGCCAAAGGCATGAAGTGGACCAGCCCGCGCGGTCCGATGTCGATCGACCCGGAGACGCGCGACGTCGTCGAGACGATCTACATTCGTCGCGTCCAGAAAGTCGGCAACAACCTCGTCAATGTCGAGTTCGACAAGGTTGAAAACGTCAAGGATCCGGTAAAGGCCGCGATGAAGAAGTGAGCCGCCGGATCTGAAGAAAAATTCGGACGGGCGGCCTATCGCGGCCGCCCGTTCGTCCATGCAATGGGTCCTGTGGATTTAAGGAGAAATACGATGCGCAAAGTCTTGATTGCACTTGCCGGCCTCGCCGCCGCGCTCTTCACCGCCATGCCGGCGAGCGCCCAGCAGCCGATCAAGATTGGATTGATCCTGCCGTATTCGGGCCAGTTCGCCGATACAGCCACGCAGATGGACAATGCGATCAAGCTCTATATGAAGCAGTTTGGCGACACGGTCGCCGGCAAGAAGATCGAGATCATCCGCAAGGACAGCGGCGGCATCGCGCCCGACGTGGCCAAGCGCCTCGCGCAGGAACTCGTCACTCGCGATAACGTGGATATCATTACCGGCCTGATCCTCACGCCTAATGCACTTGCGGTTGGCGACGTCTCGGCGGAAGCCAAGAAGTTCACCGTCATCATGAACGCCGCGACCTCGATCATCACGATGAAGTCGCCCTACAT
Source organism: uncultured Alphaproteobacteria bacterium (assembly GCA_963765745.1). Classification (GTDB taxonomy): domain Bacteria; phylum Pseudomonadota; class Alphaproteobacteria; order Rhizobiales; family Xanthobacteraceae; genus JAHFPN01. The sequence continues at coordinate 154,856 of CAVXXM010000013.1, read as the reverse complement.
GGCGCGCACTTCGGTGACGACGCCGATGCTGAACCAGACGCTCGGCACCTGGGCGGTCAAAAAAGGCGGCATCAAAAAAGTCTACACTATGGTCTCCGACTATGGCCCCGGCCATGACGCCGAAGGCGCGTTCCACCTCGGCTTCAAGGAAGCCGGTGGCGAGATCGTAGGCTCGGTACGGTTCCCGGTGGCCAATCCTGATTTCTCGGCCTTCGTTCAGCGCGCCAAGGACCTCAATCCGGAAGCGATCTACATCTGGATTCCAGGCGGCGCGCAGCCGGCCGCAATCGGCAAGGCGCTCGCCGAGCGCGGCATCGATCCGACCAAGATCGAAAATCCTCGGACAGGACGTAGCTCGCCGACGAATCTGCGTTGAAGAGCATGGGCGATGTTGCCGTTCGGCATCATCACCGCCGCGCACTATGACTACAATCTCAATCTCGCGAAGAACAAGGAGTTCGTGAAGGCCTATAACGATGCCTACGGACGCAACCCCGACATCTTCTCGATCGGCGGTTATGACGGCATGCACCTGATCTACGAGGCGCTGAAGAAGACCAGCGGCAAGACCGATGGCGAAGCGCTGATCACCGCGGCCAAGGGCATGAAATGGGACAGCCCGCGCGGGCCGATCTGATCGATCCGGAGACCCGCGACATCGTCCAGACCATCAATATCCGCCGGGTGGAGAAGGTCGGCGGGCAGTTGCGCAACGTCGAGTTCGACAAGGTCGAGAACGTGAAGGATCCTGTAAAGGCGCGCATGAAGACCAACTAAAAAGCCGGAACGGGTAGGGGAGCGGCTGACGGTGCGGGTCTATTCATGATCGGCCCCTTTGTGGGCGTCCTGTTCGACGGGTTCGCGTACGGGATGCTCCTGTTCCTGCTTTCGGTCGGGCTCTCGGTGACGCTGGGGATGATGAATTTCGTCAACCTGGCGCACTGCGCCTTCGCCATGCTCGGCGGCTATGTCAGCGTAACGCTGGTGCAGCAAGCCGGGTGGCCGTTCTTCGCGACGCTCCCGATCGCATTTCTGGCGGCGGCTTTGGTCAGCGTCGCGCTTGAGCGGACGCTTTTCCGCCGGCTATACCGCGCCAACGAACTTGATCAGGTGTTGCTCACTATCGGCATTGTTTTCATGTCGGTGGCGATCGCGGCTTACATCTACGGCACCGTCCAGCAGGCAGTGACGGTGCCGTCCTATCTGCGCGGCTCCGTCTCGTTCATGGGCGTGAGCTTCGCCGTCTATCGGCTGTTCCTGGTCGGCGTTGCACTCGCGATCACGATCATCCTTGTCCTTACCCTTGAATACACCCGCTTCGGTGCCCGGGTGCGCGCGGCGGTCGATAACCAGCGCATGGCGCGCGGGCTCGGCATCAATGTCGAAGGTGTCTTCGCCTTGACGTTCGCGCTCGGCAGCGGGCTCGCCGGCCTGGGTGGCGCGCTTGCTATCGAGATTATCGGGCTCGATCCTCAGTTTGCCTTCACGTATCTGATTTACGTGCTGATCGTGGTGGCGGTAGGCGGCCTCGGCTCCATCGGCGGATCATTCGTGGCCGCGATGCTGCTCGGCATCAGCGACGTGGCCGGCAAGTACTATGTCCCCGAGCTCGGCGCGTTCCTGATCTATCTCGTCATGGTCACCCTCTTGATGTGGCGGCCGGCCGGCCTGTTTGGGAAACGCTAGGCCATGACCGCCCTCCCTGACGCGGTCGCCGGGCCGCACGAATACCTGAAGTCGCAGAGCCGCTGGCGGCCGAGCGAGATCGCCTTTTGGCTCGCGACGCTGCTGCCCTTCTTCCTGTTCCCAAACCATCTTTCGCTGGCGAGTCAGATCGCCATCACTGCACTGTTCGCGCTGTCGCTCGATCTGATTCTCGGATATGCGGGAATCGTCTCGCTCGGCCATGCGGCGTTCTTCGGGCTCGGAGCGTACACGGCGGGCATTTTCTCCAAATTCGTCTGGGGCGAACCGTTATCTGGGCTCGTCGTTGCTGCGGCGCTCTCGGCGATCATGGGTTATGCCATGAGCTTCATCATCGCGCGTTTCCGTCATCTCGCGTTGATCATGATCACGCTCGGGCTTGGGCTTCTGCTGCATGAGGTCGCCAACAAGGCGAGCTGGCTGACCGGCGGCGCCGACGGCTTGCAGGGCGTGCGCATGTGGCCAATTCTCAATTACTTTCGTTTCGATCTCTATGGCTACACGGCCTATACTTATTCGCTCATCCTTCTCTTTCTGACTTTCCTGGTGGCGCGAAGGCTCATCCATTCGCCATTCGGACTGGCCTTGCGCGGCATCCGCGAGAATCCCGTCCGCATGCCGGCGATCGGCGCGCCGAGCCGCGCGCATATCCGCAAGGTCTATACGATCTCTGCTGCGATCGCGGGCCTCGCCGGCGCGCTGCTCACGCAAACGACCTCGACCGCGTCGCTCGGCGTCATCGACTTCCAACGCTCGGCCGACGTTGTTGTCATTCTGGTCCTGGGAGGTGCCGGCCGGCTCTATGGCGGCTTGATCGGCGCGATCATTTTCATGGTGGCACGCGATCAGTTTTCCGGCATCAACCCGCAATATTGGTATTTCTGGATCGGCCTGCTCCTGGTCGCCGTGGTGATATTCTTGCCCAACGGCATTCTCGGCGGTCTTGCCAAGTTCGCGTCCCTCTTCCGGAGAAGCGCACCGTGACCGCGCCGGCTCTATCGACGCGCGGGCTCGACAAGAGCTTCGGTTCCCTGGTCGTCGCCAAGGACATCGAAATAAATCTGCCGCGCGGCGTCCGCTATGCGCTCATCGGCCCGAACGGCGCCGGCAAGACCACGCTCATCAACATGATAACCGGTGCGCTGCCGCCCAATCGCGGACAGATTCTCCTGGGCGAGGAGGACATCACGCTTCTCGACCCCGATCAGCGGGTCAAGCGCGGGCTGGTGCGCACGTTCCAGATCAACACGCTGTTTCCCGATCTCACGCCGCTCGAGGCGGTGACGCTCGCGGTCTGCGAGCGGCGCGACGTGGCTGCCAATTGGTGGCGCCAGCTTGCCGGCTATCGCGACGAGGTCGAGGAGGCTCACGGCATCCTTGTTTCGCTTGGGCTCGGAAGGGTCTGCTACCGCTCGACGCGGGAGCTGGCCTATGGCCAGCAGCGCCTGCTGGAGATCGCGCTCGCGCTCGCCACCAAGCCCAAAGTTCTGCTCCTGGATGAGCCGGCCGCCGGCGTGCCGAAGGACGAGAGCGCCGAGCTGTTCTCGGCGATCGCCGGCCTCTCGCAGGACATCACCGTGCTGTTCATCGAGCACGACATGAATCTCGTGTTCCGCTTCGCGAGCCGCATCATCGTCATGGTCGGCGGGCGCATCCTGGTCGAGGGCACGCCCTCGGAGATTGCCGCCGATCCGCGAGTGCGCGAGGTTTATCTGGGCGGAGCGCATCATGACTGACGCGCTGCTCGCTCTCAAGGACGTGCGCGCCGGCTATGGCGATGCTGTTGTGTTGGACGATCTATCGTTCGAGATTCCGGAGCAGGGGAGTCTGGCCGTGCTCGGCAGGAACGGCGTCGGCAAGACGACGCTCCTTCTCACCATCATGGGCAATACCAGCATCAAGCGCGGAGCCATGCTGTGGCGCGGGAAAGACATTACCACCATCCAGCCCTATCGGCGGGCGCGGCTCGGCATCGGCTGGGTCGCGCAGGAACGCGAAATCTTTCCGTCGCTCAGTGTCGAGGAAAATCTGACGGTCGCGGCACGGGCCGGAATCTGGGATCTCTCCCGCATCTATGACCTCTTTCCGCGCATTGCCGAGCGGCGGCAGGCCAAGGGCAATCAGCTCTCCGGCGGCGAGCAGCAGATGCTGGCGATCGCGCGCGCGCTCATGACCAACCCGGCGCTTCTATTGCTGGACGAGCCGCTCGAGGGCCTCGCCCCTATCATTATCGAGGAATTGGTCCGCGCGATCCGCCGCATGATCGCGGAGCAGGGAACCGCCTTCATTCTGATCGAGCAACATGCGCAGATGGCCTTGTCGCTCACCGACCAAGCCATCGTGCTCGAGCGCGGAAGAATCGTGCACCGCGCGCGCTCGCGCGATTTGTTGCAGGACGCGGCGACGCTCGACCGGCTCATCGGACTGCGCGTTGCCGACGCCACTGGAACTACGGCGTCCTAACGCGCTAGGCTCGCTAGCCCGGAGAAGCCGCCTTGGACGCACGCATCAGCCGCAGCCGGCCATCGCAGCGCACGCCGCACAGCCCGCGCGATCCCGAACGCACGCGTGCGGTCATCCTCGCCGCGGCCACCGAAGAGATCACCACCAAGGGCCTCGACGGCGCGCGCGTCGACGAAATCGCGCGCCGCTCCGGCATCAACAAGCGGATGATCTATCACTACTTCGGCGACAAGGAGGGGCTCTATCTCGCGGTTCTGGAAGCGGCCTATACCGGCATCCGCTCGGCCGAGCTGGGGCTGAAGCTCGCGGACAAGGATCCGGTCGAAGGCATGCGCGAACTCGTGCTGTTCACCTGGCAATATTTCATCGACCACCCGGAGTTTCTGAGCCTGCTGGGCACCGAGAATTTGCACCGGGCGGCGTATCTGAAGAAATCAAAGCGCATCCGCGATCTGCACTCGCCGCTCGTGGGTATGATCGCCGATCTGCTGGAGCGCGGGGCGCGGCAGAAAGTGTTCCGCGAGGGCATCGATCCGGTCGATCTCTACATCACCATCGCCGCACTCGGCTTCTTCTATATGTCGAACCGGCACACGCTCTCCACGATCTTCGGCCGCGACCTTGCGACGCCCGCCAGTCTCGAAACACGCGGTCGGCACATCGTCGAGGTTGTCCTCGCCTATTTGAAGCCGTGACCCGCCGGTCTTGACGGCATTTGCGAGCCGTGATGCACTTGTAACCAATCAGTTACTTAGACCGCGCAACGCAAGCTGCGGCAAGCCATCGGGAGGAAGGCAAGTTGGCGACACGCACGCTCGGCATCGTCATGCACGGCGTCACGGGACGCATGGGGCTGAACCAGCACCTCGTGCGCTCGATCGTCGCCATCCGCAAGCGGGGGGCGTTTCGCTTCCGAACGGCGATCGGGTCATGCCCGATCCGATCCTGGTCGGCCGCAATGCCGAGAAAGTCGCCGCTCTCGCCCGCGAACAGGGGATTGAGCGGCACACCGCCGATCTCGACGCCGCACTCAAGAACGAGAACGATACGATCTTTTTCGACGCCGCGACGACACAGGCGCGTGCCGATCTCGTTAGCCGCGCCATCGAATCCGGCAAGCACGTCTATTGCGAGAAGCCGGTCGCCGACAACCTCGACAAGGCTGTTGCGCTCGCCAAGCTCGCGAAAAAGAAGGGCGTCAAGCACGGCGTCGTGCAGGATAAGCTTTTTCTGCCGGGGTTGCGCAAGATCAAGGCGCTGAGCGAAGCCGGCTTCTTTGGCCGCATGCTCTCGGTGCGCAGCGAGTTCGGCTACTGGGTGTTCGAGGGCGACTGGGGCGTGCCCGCACAGCGCCCGAGCTGGAACTACAAGAAGGCCGAGGGCGGCGGCATCATCCTCGATATGCTCTGCCATTGGCGCTATGTGCTCGACAATCTTTTCGGAAAAGTGAAAGCCGTGAGCTGCCTCGGCGCCAACCATATTCCGAGCCGCGTCGATGAGAGCGGCAAGACCTATGCGGCTGACGTAGATGACGCCGCCTACACGACCTTCCAGCTCGAAGGCGGGGTCATCGCTCACATCAACTCATCCTGGTGCGTGCGCGTGCGGCGCGACGATCTGGTGACCTTTCAGGTCGACGGAACCCACGGCTCTGCGGTCGCGGGGCTCACCCGCTGTTGGACCCAGCCCCGCGAGAAGACGCCGCGGCCGGTCTGGAATCCCGATGTTCCGCAAACCATCGACTTTCGCGAGCAGTGGGAGGAAGTTTCCGACAACATCCACTACGATAACGGCTTCAAGATTCAGTGGGAAGGCTTCATCCGCCATGTCTGCGCCGATGCGCCTTGGAGCCACGACCTCGTGGAAGGCGCCAAGGGCGTGCAGCTCGCCGAGCTCGGCATGAAGAGCTGGGCCGAGCGGCGCTGGATCGACGTGCCGGAGCTGAAGATCTGACCATGGCGACGATTTCGCTTCCCACCGTAGAGCGCCGCCTCGAGCCGTATCGGACCGGCGAGCCGATCCAGTTTCCGTCCAAGGCCGAGACCAAGAGCTTCAATCGGGTCGCCTTCGCCGCCGCCCACGTGGTCGCCGATCCCTTGGCCGACAACGATCCCTGGCTCGATGCCGCGATCGACTGGGAGCGCACCATCGCGTTTCGGGAATATCTCTGGGACCTCGGGCTCGGCGTCGCCGAGTCCATGGACACGGCCCAGCGCGGCATGGGGCTGGACTGGAACGGCGCTCGCGAGCTGATCCGCCGCGCGCTCGATGCGGCAAAGCAACGACCCGGCGTTAAGATCGCCTGCGGTGTCGGCACCGACCACATCGCGCCCGGGCCGGAGGTGAGCGTGGACGACGTGATCCGCGCTTACGAAGAGCAGATCGAGGCGGTCGAGGCCATGGGTGGCCGGCTGATCGTGATGGCGAGCCGCGCACTCGCCCGCGCCGCCAGAGGCCCGGAGGACTACGCCCGCGTCTATGGCCGGATTCTGCGCCAAGTGAAGCAGCCCGTGATCATCCATTGGCTTGGCGAGATGTTCGATCCGGCGCTCGCCAGCTATTGGGGCAACGCTGACCACATGGCGGCGATGGAGACGTGCCTTGCGATCCTCCATGAGCACGCCGCCAAGATCGACGGCGTCAAGATTTCGCTTCTGTCGAAAGAAAAGGAAATCGCCATGCGCCGCCGCCTGCCCGCGGGCGTGCGCATGTATACCGGCGACGACTTCAACTACGCGGAGCTGATCGCCGGCGACGACGAGGGCCATTCCGACGCGCTCTTGGGCATTTTCGACGCCATCGCGCCGGCCGCCTCCGCCTCGCTCGCCCGTCTCGCCAAGGGCGATTTACAGGGCTTCCACGGCATTCTTGAGCCGACCGTGCCGCTCTCGCGCCACATCTTCAAAGCGCCGACCCGCTTCTACAAGACCGGCGTAGTGTTCCTTGCCTGGCTCAACGGCCTGCAGGATCATTTCATCATGCTCGGCGGCCAGGAAAGCGCGCGCTCCATCCTGCATCTGGCCGAACTATTCCGCCTCGCCGACAAGGCCCGCGTCCTGCACGACCCGGACCTGGCGGCGGCGCGCATGTCGAAACTGCTCGCGGTGCACGGCCTGGCCTGAGCCGCGAGCGGGAAGGCAAGACGGTCGGCCGGCGTGAATCGGTTCGATCGAAACGGAAGAACGCAATCGTCTAGGGAGGAAACCATGCTTCGTATCTTCACGCTTGCGGCCGCGGCCGTGCTCGGGTTCATCGGCACTGCATCGGCCCAATACGCCTGGAAGCCGGACAAGCCGATCACCATCGTGGTGCCATGGGCCGCCGGCGGCTCGACCGATCAGGTGGTGCGCGTCACCGCCGCCGAGATCGAGAAGGCGCTCGGCCAGAAAGTCGTGGTGATCAATCAGCCGGGCGCGTCCGGCTCGATCGGCACCAAGAACGTGCTCGAGGCGCCGAAGGACGGCTACACCTGGGCCTCGGGTGCGGCCAAGGACATCGGCACCTACGTCATCAGCGGTCTCTTGGACACCAAGGTCGCCGACTGGCGGCTCTATCTCGTGGTCGCCAACGTCTCCGTGCTCGGCGTGAACCCGAATTCGCCCTACAAGACCGCGGCCGATCTCGTGGCCGCCATGAAGGCGAAGCCGGGCCAAGTGACGGTCGCCACCGCCGGTATCAATTCCTCCGGCCATGCGGCGATCGAGACCTTCACGCGCGCGCTGAAGCTGACCTACAAGCACGTCACCTATGACGGCGGCAATCCGGCGGTGAACGCCACGGTCGCCGGCGAAACCGAGGTGACCACGCAGCTCGCGGTCGAGCAGGCCAACATGCTCCGCGCCAATCGTCTGCGCGCACTCGCGGTGCTCTCCGACCAGCCGCTCGTGCTCGAGGGCTTCGGCACCATCCCGCCGGTCACCGCGCAGGTTTCGGGCTTCAAGCCCGATACCAACTATTTCGGCATTTTTGTGCCGAAGAGCGCTCCGCCGGCGGTACTGGCCACGCTCGACAAGATCTGGGCCGACGTGATCGGGAAGTCGGCCACGATCAAGGCCTATGCCGAGAAGAACGGCGCGGTCTTCGCTCCGTCCGCCGGCGACGCCGCGCTCAAGGCGGCCATGCCCGCGATCCAGGCCTATGGCTGGCTCCTGCACGACAGCGGCAAGTCGAAGGTTGCGCCCGACACCGTCGGCATTCCGCGCTCCTGACCGAACGACGTGAAGGCCGCTCCGCAAGGAGCGGCCTTCCTTTCAAGGCTCAAACATGGACGACGAGAAACCGGCGCCGCTCGCCGATCTGCTGACGGGAGCGGCTTGGCTCGCGCTTGCGCTCGCCATCATGATCGGCGCCTGGCAGATGGACCGCCTCGAGCGCCTGTCCGCCGCGATCTATACGGCGCCCGGCCTGGTGCCCGGGCTGCTCGGAGCGGCGATCGCGCTGATGTCGATCATTCTCATGGGCCGCGCCGCGCGCGCGGGCGCGCTCGCGAACGTGCGCTTGCCGGAGCTCAGGATCGCCGACCACTGGCGGCTGATCGCCGCGCTCCTGCTGTGCCTCAGCTTCGCCATCGGCCTTGTCGGCCGCGGCCCGCCGTTCTGGCTGGCGGCCGCACTCTTCACAGCCGTCACGGTCTTCGTCTTCCAGTTCCCTGAGCGCCGCCGCGACGGCACGCTGGCGCGCGGCGCCATGTTCGCTATTGTCTTCGGTCTCATCGCCGGCTTCGCCATCCACTACCTGTTCCAGGATCTCTTCCTGGTCCGGTTGCCCTGAGCGCCCCGATGTTCGACGGGATCCTCGGCTTTTTCAATTCGCTCGCCGGTTTCATGACGCCGGCCTCGATCTTTTTCGCGCTGGTCTCCTCGCTAGTCGGCTTCATCATCGGCGCATTGCCGGGCCTCACCGCCACGATGGGTGTTGCGCTGATGACGACGCTCACGATCTCGCTGCCGCCGAGCCAGGCGCTGCTGATCCTGATCTGCACCTATGTCGGCGCGATCTATGGCGGCAGCCGCAGCGCGATCCTGTTGAACATTCCCGGCACGCCGGCCTCGGCCGCGTCCTGCCTCGACGGCCACGCGCTGGCCAAGCAGGGGCTGGCCGGCCGCGCCATGGGCATCGCCACCTCCGGCTCCGTGCTCGGCACCTGGATCGGCATGCTCGCGCTCGCCTTCTTCACGCCGGTACTGGGCGAAATGGCGCTCAAGTTCGGCGCCTACGAGTTCTTCTGGCTCGCGGTGTTCGGCGTCGTCATTTCCGGCAACCTCACCGGCAACGATCCGATCAAAGGCTGGATGGCCGGCTTCCTCGGTCTGTTCATCGCCGGCATCGGCCAGGACGGGCTCTATGCCTATGATCGCTACACCTTCGGCATCCACGATATTTCCGGCGGCATTTCGCTGGTGCCCGCTCTCGTCGGCGCCTTCGGCTTCGCCGAGGTGCTCACCGTGATGAAGGACGTGCCGCGCGCGGTGACGATCAACGCGTTCGATACCGTGATCCCGAAGATCCGCGACGTCGCGCAATATTGGCGCACCGTGATCCGCTCCGGCCTGATCGGCACCGGCATCGGCATCGTGCCCGGCGTCGGCGAGGACGTCGCCGCCTGGGCTTCCTATGCCGCGGCCAAGCGCGCCAGCAAGGAGAAGGAGAAATTCGGCAAGGGCTCGATCGAAGGCCTGATGGCGGCCGAGACCGGCGACAATGCCTGCGTGCCCGGCGCAGTGATCCCGGTGCTGGCGCTTGCGGTGCCCGGCTCGGCGCCGGCGGCCGTGCTGCTCGCCGCCATGCTGATCCACGGCGTCAATCCCGGCCCATTGATCATGATCGAGAACCCGAAATTCGTGTACGACGTGGTGGCGATGATGTTCATCGCCAGCGTCGGCATCCTGATCTATGGCCTCACGCTGACGAAGCTTCTGATCAAGATTCTACAATTCCCGCAGACTTTGATCATGCCGGTGATCTTCGTGCTCTGCGTGGTCGGCTCTTATGCGATCTCGCAGCGGCTATTCGACGTCTATGTGATGCTCGCCTTCGGCGTCATCGGCTTCTTCCTGCGCCAGCTCAATTTTCCGATGGCGCCTCTGGTGCTCGGCATCGTGCTCGGCGATCTGATGGAGAAGAATCTTCGCCGCGGGCTGGTGCTTTCGGACGGCGATCTTCTGCCTTTCATTACCCGGCCGATCGCCTTTGTGATGTTTGCGCTCGTTGCCGGAACGATCCTGCTCAATGTCCCGGTGTTCCACGCGGCCGCCGCCCGCGCTTGGGGCGCCGCCACGCAAGTGTTCCGTCGCGGGAGCTGACCGGTGCGCACCGAGGGCCTCTCGATCAATCTGGCGACCGTGCGCGAGCAATGGAATCTGCGCGAGGCGGTCGAGGCCTGCGCCAAGCGAGGCATCCGCGCGGTCGCGCCCTGGCGCGAGCAGGTCGCCGCCATCGGGCTTGAAGAGTCCGCGCGCGTCATCAAGGGCCACGGCATGCGGGTGACGAGCTATTGCCGCGGCGGTTTCTTCCCCGCGCCCGATCAAGCGGGGCGGCAGAAGGCGATCGACGACAACAAGAAGGCGATCGACGAGGCCGCCGCCATCGGCGCCGATTGTCTCGTGCTGGTGGTCGGCGGCCTGCCCGCTGGCTCGCGCGATATCGCGGGCGCGCGGGCCATGGTGGAGGAGGGGATCGCGGCGGTGTTGCCGCACGCGCGCGCGAACCGAGTCCCGCTCGCGCATTGAGCCCTTGCACCCGATGTATGCCGCCGACCGCGCCTGCGTGAACACGCTAGGCCAAGCCCTCGACATGTGCGCGCGCCTTGGCGCGGGCACCGGAGTAGCCGTCGACGTTTATCACCTGTGGTGGGACCCCGATCTGGCCGCGCAGATCGCGCGCGCCGGCGCGGAGAAGCGCATCCTCGCCCATCACATCTGCGACTGGCTGGTGCCGACCCGCGACATGCTGCTCGACCGCGGCATGATGGGCGACGGCGTCATCGACCTGAAACGCATCCGGAAACATGATCGAGGCCGCCGGCTATTCCGGCCCGCAGGAAGTCGAGATCCTCTCCACGCAATGGTGGAAGCGGCCGGGCGACGAGGTGCTCGCTACCTGCATCGAGCGCTACAACAGCGTCTGCTGACGCCGCTCAGTTCTTGCCCAAGAGCGACGCGCCCTGCGACAGCGGCGACACCGTACGCTCGTAGATCGAGAGCCAGCCGCTGTCGGTCGTGGGCGCGCGCGGTTTCAGCTTTGCGCGCCGCGCTGCCAGCTCGGCCGCCGGCACTTCGAGATCGATCTTGCGTTTCTCCACGTCGATCGAAATCGGATCGCCGTCCTGCACCAGCGCCAGCGCCCCGCCCATCGCGGATTCGGGCGTCACCTCGCCAACCACGAGGCCGACGTTCACGAGTCCCGAAAGCTGCCCGTCGGTCACGACCGCGACCGAGGCGCCGAGCCCCATGCCGTCGAGCGCGAACACGGTCCGCGAAGCGCCGCCCATGCCGGGCCCGCCGCGGACGCCGACATTGCGCAGCACGACCGCGTCGCCCGGCTTGATCTCGCCCCTCTGCACGGCCTGCACGGAGGACTCCGGCGTGTCGAACACCCTGGCCTTGCCGGAAAACTTGAGGATACGGCCCTGGGTGAGGCCCATTTTCACGATCGCGCCGTCGGGCGCGAGCGAGCCGTGCAGGATCACGATTGCGGGCTTCTTCGAAAACGCGCGCGCCAGCGGCCGGATCACGTTCTCATCGGCGACTTTCACGTCGCGCAAATTCTCCTTCACCGTACGCCCGGAAACCGTCAGCGCGCCGGTGTCGAGCATCGGCTCGAGTTGCTTCATGATCGCGCGCGCGCCGCCCGCCGCCTCGAACGCTTCGATCGAGTCGGGACCGTTCGGCCGCACCGCCGAAAGCACCGGCACCTTTTCGCCGAGCCGCTCGAACAGCCCATAGACGTCGATATCGGTCTTGGCCTCGACCGCCACCGCCTGCAGATGCTTGATCGTGTTGATCGAGCCCGAGACCGCGAGCACCATCATCACTGCGTTCTGAAATGCGCCCGGGGTCATCACCGCGCGCGGGCGGATATCGTCCCACACCATCTGCACGATGCGCTCGCCGGAGCTGCGCACGGTATCCATCATCCTCGGACTATTGGCGGCGACCGGCGCCGCGCCCGGCAGCGTCATGCCGAGCGCCTCGCACACCACGTGCATCGAATTCGCAGTACCCATGCCCGAGCACACGCCCGGTCCGCGAATCGCGTTCTCGCTCATTCCTTTCAGATCATCGGCCGAAAGCTTGCCGGCAAGCACATGCCCGGCCGACAGAAACACGTCCTCGATATCGACGTGCTTGCCCTTGTATTCGCCGCTCGGCTGATAGCCGCAGATCACCATGATGGCGGGAAGGTTCGTGCGCGCCGCCGCCATGAGCTGGCCCGGCGGCGTCTTGTCGCAGGACGCCAGGCACACCATGCCGTCGAGTTGCGCGCCCTCCACCGCGACCTCGATGTCGTTGGCGATCAGGTCGCGGCTGGGCAGCAGATACGTCGCCGCCCGGCCGGCGCTGGTGATGAAATCGGAAGGCGCCATGGTGCGGATTTCGAACGGAAGCCCGCCCGCCGCGCGGATCGCCTCCTTGACCACCTTGGCGACGCCGTCGAGGTGGCTGTAGCAGATCGAGAGCTCCGAGGAGGAGTTGACCACCGCGATCTTCGGTTTCTCCATGTCCTCGTCGGTCAGGCCCAGCGCGCGCCATTGCGCCCGCCGCACGGCCCAGCGCGATGTGCCATATTCGAAGTTGCTCCTGAGCTTCCGCTTCATTCCGGCATCCTCCTGCAATAGCGTGCGATGTGGGTTGCGAGTATAGGAAGCCCTTCGCATAATTGCCAAAACAAGGACGGGACGGAGCCCACACGCCGATGGACAGCGAAGAGTTCGACTACATCATCGTCGGCGCGGGCTCCGCGGGCTGCGTGCTCGCCAATCGTCTTTCCGCCGACCCCAGGAACCGCGTGCTGATTCTGGAAGCCGGCACGCGCGACAATTGGATCTGGTTCCACATCCCCTGCGGGTTCCTCTACGCCGTCAGCAACCCGCGCGCCGATTGGTGCTTCACCACCGAAAAGGAGAAGGGTCTCGGCGACCGGTCGATCTTCTGCCCGCGCGGCAAGGTGATCGGCGGCTCCTCGTCGATCAATGCCATGGTCTATATCCGCGGCCAGGCGGCGGATTTCGACCATTGGCGCCAGCTCGGTCTCACCGGCTGGGGTTGGAACGACGTGCTGCCCCATTTCACCAAGCACGAGGATTATTACCTCGGCGCCAGCGAGCTTTACGGCGCCGGCGGCGAGCTGCGCGTCGAGAAACAGCGCGTCGGCTGGTCCGTTGTCGATGTCGTGCGCCGCGCTGCCGAGCAGATGGGGGTGCGCTGGATCGGTGACCTCAATGCCGGCGACAACGAAGGCATGGGCGATTACGTCGTGACCCAAAAGAACGGCTGGCGCTGGAGCTCGGCCAACGCTTTCCTCAAGCCGGTGCTGAATCGGCAGAACCTGAAGCTTGAGACCGAAACGCTTTGCGAGCGGATCGTGTTCGACGGCAAACGCGCGGCCGGAATCCGCTATCGAAAAGGCGGCGTATCAAAAACGGCGCGCACCAAAGGTGAAGTGATCCTGTCCGCCGGGTCGATCGGCTCCGCACAACTTCTATTGCTTTCGGGAGTCGGCCCCGGCGTGCATCTGGCCGAGCACGGCATCGAGGCGGTTCTCGACAAGCCCGGCGTCGGCGGCAATCTGCACGACCATCTGCAATTGCGGATGCAGTACCGGCTCGAGGGCATCAAGACGCTGAACGAGCGCTACAACTCGCTGATCGGCCGCGCCATGATGGGGCTCGAATACGCGCTGTTCCGCACCGGCCCGCTGACCATGGCGCCCTCGACGCTCGGCATTTTCGCGCGCTCGCATCCGGGCGAGGAGCGTGCAGACTTGGGCTTCAACGTAGTGCCCTATTCGCGCAGCGGCGCTGTCTATGGCGGCGCGTTCGATCCCTATCCGGGCATCACCATGTCGGTCTATGACCTGCGGCCCACCAGCCGCGGCGCCTTGCGGCTGAAAAGCGCGGACCCCGCGGCGCATCCGGCGCTGCAGTTCAATTATCTTTCGACCGAGCGCGACAAGCGCGTGGCGGCCAACTCCATCCGGCTCACGCGCAAGATGATGCGCCAAGCCGCGCTCGCCCCTTACAAGCCGGAGGAACTTACGCCCGGCCCCGCTACGCGCGACGACGACGAGGCCGCGCTCTTGCAGGCGGCCGGCGAGGTGAGCACCACGATCTTCCACCCGGTCGGCACCGCCAAGATGGGGCTCGCGTCCGATGCGATGGCGGTGGTCGACGCGAACCTGAAGGTGATCGGCCTCGACGGGCTGCGCGTGGTCGATGCCTCGGTGATGCCGACGGTAACCTCCGGCAACACCAACGCGCCCACCATGATGATCGCCGAGAAGGGCGCCGCCATTATCCTCGCGGCGGCGCGCTGATCATGCCGGTCGCCATTCTCGACGACTATCAGGACGCCGCGCTCAACTACGCCGACTGGAGCGCGGCCAAGACCAAGGTAAAGGCGTTCAACGAGCACATCGCCGATCGCGACAAGCTCGCCAAGACACTTGCCGATTTCGAAATCGTGGTCGCCATGCGCGAGCGGACGCCGTTCGACCGCGAACTCTTCGCCAAGCTGCCCAAGCTCAAGCTCCTGATTACCACCGGCATGCGCAACGCCGCGATCGACCTGGAGGCCGCTTCCGCCCACGGCGTCATGGTGTGCGGGACCGAAGGCTCGGCGCACCCGACCGCCGAGCTCGCCTGGGGATTGATCCTTGCCTGCCTGCGCAAGATTGCCTTCGAGAACGCTGAGCTGCGTCGCGGCGGCCGCTGGCAGAACACGGTCGGTGGCGATCTCAACGGCAAGCGGCTCGGTGTCATCGGCCTTGGGCGGCTGGGCTCGCGCGTCGCCAAAGTCGGCAAGGCGTTCGAGATGAATGTGCTGGCCTGGAGCAAGCACCTGACGCGCGAGCGCTGCGAAGCGGCCGGGGCCGAGCTTGCGCCTTCGCTCGACGACGTGCTGCGCACCTCGGACGTCGTGACCATTCATCTGGTGCTGAGCGAGCGCACGCGCGGCCTGATCGGTGCTCGCGAGCTTGGGCTGATGAAGCAGACGGCGTATCTGATCAACACTTCGCGCGGGCCTATCGTGGATGAGCGCGCGCTGATCGCGGCCCTGAAGAAGGACAAGATTGCCGGCGCCGGGCTCGACGTGTTCGACGAGGAGCCGCTGCCGGCGGCGCATCCGTTCCGCACGCTCGAAAACGTCGTGGCCACGCCGCACCTGGGCTATGTCAGCGAGGACACTTACCGGATCTTCTACGGCCAGGCGGTCGAGGACATCGTCGCCTGGCTCGCTCGGAAGCCGGTGCGGGTGCTCAATCCGGCGAAGTGACGCAACGGCTACCGCCGCGCGTCTTCCAGAATCATCGCCGCGCCCTTCTCGGCGATCATGTAGGTCGGCGCGTTGGTGTTGCCGGACGTGACCGTCGGCATGATCGAGGCATCGACGATGCGCAGGCCGTCGAGTCCGATGAACCGCAGCCTTCCGTCCACCACCGCCATGGGATCGGTCTCGCGGCCCATTTTGGCGGTGCCGACCGGATGGAAAATGGTGGTGCCGACGTCGCCCGCGGCCTTGATCAGCGATGCCTCGTCGTCGCCGACCTTTGGCCCCGGTAGATACTCGGAAGGCCGATAGGGCTTTAGCGCCGGCGCCGCTGCAAGCCGCCGCGCGACGCGGATCGAGTCGACGGCAACGCGCCGGTCCTCGTCGGTCGAGAGATAATTGAGCTTGATTGAGGGCTTTGCCGTGGGATCGGTGGAGCGCAACCGCACCTGGCCGCGGCTCGTCGGCTGCAGGTTGCACACGCTCAGCGTAAAGGCCGGGAACGTGTGCAGCGGTTCGCCGAAGCGGTCGAGCGAGAGCGGCTGGATATGGAACTGGATATTGGCGCGCTCGCGCGCGGGGTCCGAGCGGGTGAACAGGCCGAGCTGCGAGGGCGCCATGGTCAGCGGCCCGCGCCGGCGCAGCGCATAGTCGAGGCCCATGAGCCCGCGCTGGAACAGCGACAGATACGTCTCGTTCAGCGTCTTGATGCCTGAGATCTTGAAGATCAGCCGCAGCTGCAAATGATCCTGCAAATTGCCGCCGACGCCGGGCTTGTCCAGAACCACCGGAATGCCTTGCTCGCGCAAATGCGCCGCCGGTCCGACGCCCGAGAGCATCAGGATCTGCGGCGTGCCGATCGAACCGGCGGCGACAATCACCTCGCGCCGTGCGCGCGCGGACTTCAACGCACCGTCTTGGCGCCAGCGCACGCCGACGGCACGGCGGCCTTCGAAATCGAGGCCCTCGACCATGCAGCCGGTTTCAAGCCGCAGGTTCGACCGGTTGAGCGCGGGTTTGAGGAATGCACTCACCGCCGACCAGCGCCGGCCGCGCTTCTGGTTCACATGGAAATAGCAGGAGCCTTCGTTGTCGCCGGTGTTGAAATCCTCGATCGGCGGAATGCCGACTTGCTCCGCCGCCTTGCGCACGATCTCGAGCAACTCCCAGCGCACGCGCGGAAACTCGACCCGCAACTCGCCGCCGGTCGAATGGCTGTCGCTTGGCCCGAGGAAACTGTCCTCGTGCTTCTTGAAAAAGGGCAGCACGTCGTCCCAGCCCCAGCCGGGCAGGCCGAGTTGGCGCCAATGGTCGTAGTCGGCGGCCTGGCCGCGCATATAGATCATGGCGTTGATCGAGGAAGAGCCGCCGATCACCTTGCCGCGCGGGTAAGCGAGGCTGCGGCCGTTCAGCCCCGCGTCGGGCTCGGTCTGGAAGCACCAGTCGCCGCGCGGATTGCCGATCCCGTAGAGATAGCCGACCGGGATATGGAACCAGATCCAGTTGTCGTTGCCGCCGGCTTCCAGCAGCAGCACGCGCGTGTTCGGGATCGGCAGAAAGGCGGTTGGCCAGTACGCAGCCGGCCGAGCCCGCGCCCACGATGACATAGTCATATTCGCCCTCGATCGGCGTCGCCTCGGCCAAGACTTCCCCCTTTGTTGGCTTTTTCAGCGCGGTCTCAGCCTAGAACAGTTCGGGCCGCCGGTCTTGCGCTGCCGACATGCTTGGGTGGGCAGGCCTGGGGCGAAATGCCCCAGCAGGACTGCCCCAAATTGATCGAGCCGATTTTTCGCATTGACCGCTTGATCGACCGGCCGGATGCCTGTTGAACACTGAGGGCGCAAGGCACGAACACTGCACGAAGAGGATATCGCATGGCGTTGGATATCAAGCCGAGGACCAAGACCCGCGTGGTGCAACGCCAGAGCGCCGCGCGCCCGGAACAGATCAAGGTCGATATCTGCGTGGTCGGCGCCGGCAGCGCCGGCATTTCGGCGGCGATCGAAGCGGCCAAGCTCGGCCGCTCGGTGGCGCTGGTCGACAGCCAGCCCGCGCTCGGCGGCCAGGCGGTCAATTCCGTCATCGGCGCGTTCTGCGGGCTGTTCTCCAACGGCCCGAACCCCTACCAAGTCACGCACGGTATCGCCGACGACATCTTGCGCGAGCTCGGCGCCCAGGGCGCGCTGCATTACCGGCGCAATCCGCAGCACACCACCGTCGTCATGTACGACGAGGTGGCGCTTGGCCGCTGGGTCGAGGAAGCGGTGATGAAAGCCGGCGTCAAGCCGATCACAGGCGCGGTGATGCGCAGCGTTGCCCGCGACGGCCGCCGCATCAAGGAACTCGATCTCGCCACCCGCTATGGCGACGTGAAGATTTCCGCCACCGGCTTCGTCGATGCTTCCGGCGACGCCGCGCTCACCTGGCTCGCGGGCCTGCCGTGTCGCGAGGCGGAAGAGGGCGCCATCTACGGCACGCAAATGGTCGTGCTCGAGAATATCGACGAGGCGAACCTTCCCTCGCGCGAGGAATTGGCCGAGCACCAGAAGAAGGTGATCGGCAAGTATGGCCTGGTGCGGCAGGACGGCTTCGCCTTCGCATTTCCCGGCCGCGGCACGGCGCTGGTGAACATGACGCATGTGGAGACCCCGCTCGAGCCGGTCGGCGCCACGCTGAAATCGATCGAGGGCAAGGCCCAGGCCGATAAGGTCGTGCACATGCTGAAGAGCGAATATCCGAAAGCCTTCGGCAATGCGCGGGTGCGCGTCTACGGCGCGCTCGGCATCCGCCAGACCCGCTGGATCGCCGGCCGGCATCAATTGACCGTGGACGAGGTGAAGAACGGCACGCGCTTCCCCGACGCGATCGCCCGCACCGCCTGGCCGATCGAGTTGCACGAGCGGGAGGGCTACGTGTGGGAGCAGTTCGGCCCCGATCACATGCATTATGTGCCGCTCGGCAGCCTCACCCCGCCCGACGTGGACAACCTCGTCGCCGCCGGCCGCTGCATCGACGGCGATGCGGCGGCGCTCTCCAGCGTGCGCGTGATGGGGCCGTGCATCGCCATGGGCGCGGCCGCGGCGCACGCCCTCGATCTCGCCGGCTCCGGCAGCGTGCATCAGATCGACAAGGCCGCGCTGGAAAAGCGCCTCTATGACAACGTCGCCCGCGTGGACCGGCCGGTGGCCTGACCATGACCCGCATCCGCTTCGACCACTGCGTCGTGCATGTCTCCGATTGGGAGCGCTCTAACCCGTTCTATCGCGACGTGCTCGGCGCCGAGCTGGTGAAGACCAGCCGCGGCTGGGCTTATCGCTTCGGCGGGCAGCAACTCAACCTGCATGGCCCCGGCGCCATCGGAAATCCGGTGGCGAAGCTTCCGGTTATGCCCGGCAACAGCGATATCTGCTTCGAATGGCAGGGCGCGATCGAGGACGCGATCGCGCATCTGGAGAAGCACGAGTGAAACCCGAGCTCGGCCCGGTCGAGCGCTTCGGCGCCCGTGGCAAGGGGACGAGCGTTTATTTCCGCGACCCGGATGGATCGTTGCTCGAGTTCATCACCTACGCCGGGCGGTAGGCTGCTTCGTCATGTGCCGGCTTGGCCCGCGCATCTCGCTTAGGGATGCACGGCCTTGTCTTCCTGAGCGGATTGGCCGGGATACTAGGCTTGAAGACGGCGCGCGCCTTCGATCGTTTTACGCTCGATCTCTTGGCGCACGATGCTTGCTCCTTCCGCTTCCGTCATCGCCGGTCGATCAGCCAATCAGGCTACGGATCGGAGCCACCTGCATGGTCTGAAAGAGCTTCGCGCTCATGCTCGACGCTCTTCAGCCGATCGAACTAAAGAAATCGCCGGCCACCCGGCCGCGGCCTTTAAGGCCGCGGCGGAGCGCCGGCGTTTGTTTGCTTACTTCGCCTTCTCGTAGGGATAGATAACGTTACCGGTCTTCGTCTCGGCGGGATAAAGGACGGGCGTCCTGTTCATGTCCTTGAACACGTCGAGCGTGTTGCCCTTGATGCCCTGGAACTGGATCTGCGGCATCTTGGCCACGGCCCATTCGCCGCCGGGCCCGAACTTCACGTCGCCGATCACGGTCTTGAATGTAGTCTTGCCGATGTAATCGGCGAGCTTGGCGTCGTCGAGGCTCTTGGTGGCGGCGACCGCCTGTTCGAGCACCTGGAGATACGCGTAGGCCCAGGGCGGCAGATAATAACCGAGCGGATCGACGCCTTCGGCCGCGGCGCGCGCCTGATACTTGGCCACGACCTCGAGCGCTCCCGGATATTGCATCGTCTTCACCGGCAGCCAGGTGTCGTAGTTGACGAAACCGTTGAGCAGGGAACCGAGCTGCATCTTGATCGCGGTGAACTGCAGGCCGACCATGCCGCCGCCGATCATCTTCGGCTTGAAGCCGATTTCATTGACCGCGCGCACCATGCCGACCGAGTCGAGCGGATAGGAGCAGATCACCACCAGATCCGGGTTGGTGGCCTGGATCGCGCGTATGACCGGCGCGAAGTCCGTGGTCGAGGGCGGATAGGTGCGGTCGTAGGTGATCCGCAGGCCCGCCTTCTTGGCGTTTTCACGCGCACCCTCGCACACGTTGCGACCGAACTCGGCGTCGGCCGCCACGATCGCGATCGTCTGCGGCTTCGGGTTTTGCGCCATGGCGATGTCGAAGAATCCCGCGGTGAAGGCGGGCTTCGGATTTGCACCGGTCGGGATCATGGAGAAATAGCGATTATACTTGAACTCCGAGTTCACCCCGGTTCCGAACAGGCTGATGAGCAGCTTGTTTTTTTGCATCGCCACCGGGATCGCGGGCGCGATCTGCGTGGTCGCGTAGGGCCCCATGATGAGATCGACTTTGTCGACGTCGATCAGCTTGGTGTAGATGCCGGGCACTTCCGCCGGCGCGCTCTTGTCGTCGTAGAATACGAGCTGGACCGGCCGGCCGAGCAGACCGCCCTTCTTGTTGATATCGTCTTCCCAGATTTTCATGCCGAGCAGCGCGCCCTTGCCGGCGCCCGCGAGCGGGCCGGTGAGCGCCATGCTGAAGCCGATCTTGATCGGTTGGCCGGACTGCGCCTGCGCCGGCGAGATCGCGAGTCCGATCGCGGCAAATACTGCCGCCACCGCGCCGACGACCGCCCGCAGGTTCATTTTTTGAAACATTGCTTCCTCCCTCTGAACACTTGCGTTGATTGGTAGCGCCCGCGCGGTGCTCTCGGCAAGGGTTGGTAGAAGTGGGCAGTAGAGCGGTTGCCGTTCCGCAGTTTCGCACCGAAAATGCAGCGGATTCAACGCCTGCCCACGCGGGTGGGCGAGGGGGAGTGATCGATGGCAAGCGCAGGGGATTCAATGGCCGGGTTATTCGGCCTGAAAAACAAGGTAGCGGTCGTTACCGGCTCGAGCCGCGGCATTGGACGCTCCATCGCGGAATGCATGGCGGCGCTCGGCGCCAAGGTCGTGGTCTCGAGCCGCAAGGCCGAAGCCTGCGAGGAGGTCGCCAAGGAAATTGCCGCGCAAGGCGGCGAGGCCGCCGTCATTCCCTGCAACATCTCGCGCAGAGCCCGAGGTCGAGGCGCTGGTTGCCGGCACGCTCAAGCGCTTCGGCAAGATCGACATCCTGGTGTGCAACGCCGCGGTCAACCCGGCCTTCGGGCCGATGAGTCAGCTGACCGACGAGGCGTTCGACAAGATCATGAGCTCGAACGTGAAGAGCAATCTTTGGCTGTGCAATCTCGCGATCCCCGGCATGGCCGAGCGCGGCGGGGGCAGCGTCATCATCGTCTCCTCGATCGCCGGGCTGCGCGGCAACAGCGTGATCGGCGCCTATGGAATTTCCAAGGCCGCCGATTTCGCGCTGGCGCGCAATCTCGCGGTCGAGTGGGGACCCAAGAACGTGCGCGTCAATTGCATCGCGCCCGGCCTGATCAAGACCGATTTCGCCAAGGCACTGTGGGAGAACCCGGACATTCTCAAGAACCGGATGGCAGCGACGCCGCTGCGGCGCATCGGCATGCCCGACGAGATCGGCGGCATCGCTGCGTTCCTGGCATCAAAGGCGGCGAGCTTCATTACTGGCCAGGTGATCGTCGCCGACGGCGGGGTGACGATCGCCTGAAATCGAGGTGCGACGGGATGGGAGAGTGACTCGCCTCGAGCGGGCTACCGTTCGGCGGAATGACGGGATCACCGCTTCGTCTGGCTCTGTCCGTGTACTTCCGCAATTCCCACTTGGCTATCGCGTCGCGGTGCACCTCGTCCGGTCCGTCGGCGAAGCGGAGCGCGCGCGCGTGCGCGTAAGCCATGGCGAGGTGGAAGTCCTGGCTCACGCCAGCGCCGCCATGGACCTGCATCGCGCGGTCGAGCACTTTTGTCGCCACGTTCGGCGCCACCACCTTGATCATGGCGATCTCGGCGCGCGCCGCCTTGTTGCCGACCTTGTCCATCATGTCGGCGGCATTCAAGGTGAGTAGCCGCGCCTGTTCGATCTCCATGCGCGATTCCGCGATCCAGTGCTTGTTCACGCTTTGCTCGGCGATGGTCTTGCCGAAGGCGACGCGCGACATGGCGCGCTGGCACATGGATTCGAGCGCCCGCTCGGCGACGCCGATCAGCCGCATGCAGTGGTGGATGCGGCCAGGCCCGAGCCGGCCTTGCGCGATCTCGAAGCCGCGGCCCTCGCCGAGCAGCATGTTGGAAACCGGCACGCGCACGTCCTTGAATTCGACTTCGGCGTGGCCGTGCGGCGCATCGTCATAGCCGAACACCGAGAGCGAGCGCAGCACCTTCACGCCGGGCGCATCCATCGGCACGATGATCATGCTATTGGCGCTGATACGGCTGGCGCGTCCGGATTGGTCTGGCCCATGAAGATCGCGACCTTGCAGCGCTTGTCGGTCGCGCCGGAGGTCCACCACTTGCGGCCGTTGATGACGTAATGATCGCCGTCGCGCTTGATCTGCGCGCGGATATTGGTGGCGTCGGAAGAGGCCACCGCGGGCTCGGTCATGGCGAAGCAGGAGCGGATTTTTCCCTCCATCAGCGGCACCAGCCACTGCTTCTTCTGCGCCTCGGTGCCGTAGCGGATCAGCACTTCCATATTGCCGGTGTCGGGCGCCGAGCAATTGAACGGCTCGGCGCCGATCGGCGAGCGGCCCATGATCTCGCACAAGCGGCGCGTATTCGAGATTGCTGAGCGCGTTGGGGTCATGGTGCTTGGGCACGAACAGGTTCCACAGGCCCTGCGCTTTCGCTTTCTTCTTCAGCTCTTCCATGACCGGCGGCACGGTCCAGCGGTCGGCGGCCTTCTCGAGCTGTTCGTGATAGATCGGCTCCGCCGGCATTACGTGCTCTTCCATGAAGGCGGCGACGCGCTTTTTCAGTTCCTCGGCACGCGGAGTGGGGGAAAGCATGGGGGCCTCCTTCAAGCTGCGGACACGAGCCCGCCGAGCCGGGCGAGCTCCGCGAGGTGGTGGTCGGCGTCGCCGAACAGCGTATCGATCATGGTCGCGCGCTTGAAATAGTGCCCGACCTTGTACTCCATGGTCATGCCGATGCCGCCGTGCAGCTGGATCGCCTGCTGGCCGACGAGCTTCACCGAGCGTCCGATCTGCACCTTGGCCGCCGCGATCGCCTTCCTGCGCTCTTTGGCATTGGGCTCCTCGGCCATCATGGTCGCGAAATAGGCCATGCTGCGCGCCTGTTCGAGCGCCACGAACATGTCGACGGCCCGGTGCTGCAGCACCTGGAACGAGCCGATCGGCACGCCGAACTGCTTCCGCGTCTTGAGGTATTCGACCGTCAGCTCATGCATCGACATCATATTTCCGATCGCCTCGGCCGCGAGCGCCGCGATGCTTGCGTCGACCACGCGCTCGATCAGCGGCAGGCCGTCCCCGGCCTCGCCGATCACCGCATCCGCGCCGACCCGTACGTTCGAGAACGAAATCTCGGCCGCGTGTAGCCCGTCCACGGTCGGATAGCCGCGCCGCGAGACGCCGTTGGCCTTGGCGTCCACCAGGAACAGCCCGATGCCCTTGTGGTCGCGGCGCTCGCCGGAGACGCGCGCGCTGACGATGAGTTTGTCCGCTGCGTCGCCGTGCAGCACCACGCTCTTGCTCCCGTCGATCACGAAGCCGTTGCCGTCGCGCTTGGCCGCGGTCGCCGACGTCGAACAGATCGAAGCGCGCTTGCCGTTCGACCTGCGCGAACGCGAGCAGCAGGCTCCCGTCGGCGATTTTCGGCAGCAATTCCTTCTTCTGCGCCTCGCTGCCGCCGAGCCGGATGAAGCCGCCGCCGAGCACGACGGTGGCGAAAAACGGCTCGAGCGCGAGCGCTTTGCCGAACGCTTCCATCACGATCATGGTCTCGACCGGCCCGCCGCCGAAGCCGCCGTATTTCTCGTCGAACGGCAGGCCGAGCAGGCCGAGTTCGGCATATTGGCGCCAGACATCGCGGTTCCAGCCCTCGGGCTCGGCCATATAGCGCTTGCGCGTCTCGAACTCGTAGCGGTCGGCGAGCAGCCGCTCGACACTTTCTTTCAGGAGCCGCTGCTCCTCACTCAACTCGAAGTCCATATTTCAGAGCCCCAGGACGGCCTTGGCGATGATGTTCTTCTGGATCTCGTTCGAGCCGCCATAGATCGAGATCTTGCGGGCGTTGAAATAGGTCGGCGCGATCGGCGCCGCCCATTCCGGCCCGTCGGAGGGCTCGTTCTTGAGGCGGCCGTCCTCGTTGCGCTCGTAGGGCAGCGCGAAGGGTCCGACCACCTCGAGTGCGAGCTCCGTGATGGCCTGCTGGATTTCCGAACCCTTGATCTTCAGGATCGAGGAGGCGGGATTGGGCCGGTTGGATTTCCGGGTGCGCTCATCGGCGATGACGCGCAGCAGCGTCATTTCGAGCGCCTTCAGCTCCACCTCGACCGCCGCGATCTTGGCGCGGAAAGCGGGGTCCTCGATCATCGGCTTGTCGCCGGAGCGCTCGATCGCGGCGAGGCTCTTCAGGCGCCGGATGCGCTCCTTGGAAATACCGACGCGCGCGATGCCGGTGCGCTCGTTGCCGAGTAGGAACTTGGCGTAATCCCAGCCTTTGTTCTCCTGGCCGACGAGGTTTTCGACCGGCACCTTCACGTCGTCGAAGAAGACTTCGTTGACCTCGCTGGCGCCGTCGATGGTCTGGATCGGACGCACCGTGATGCCCTTGCTCTTCATGTCGATGAGCAGAAACGAAATGCCTTCCTGCTTTTTTGCCGTTGCCTCCGTGCGCACCAGGCAGAAGATCCAGTCGGCGTATTGCGCCAGCGTAGTCCAGGTCTTCTGGCCGTTGACGACATAGAAGTCGCCTTCGCGCTTGGCCGAGGTCTTGAGCGAGGCGAGATCCGAGCCGGAGCCCGGCTCCGAGAAGCCCTGCGCCCACCAGTCGTCGATATTGGCGATGCGCGGGAGAAAGCGCTTCTTCTGCGCATCGGTGCCGAAGGCGATGAGGACCGGCCCCAGCATGTTGACGCCGAACGGAAGCGGATCTGGTGCCGGCAACATTTCGCGCTCTTCCTGGTAGATGTGCTGCTGCACCGGCGTCCAGCCGGTGCCGCCCCATTCCTTCGCCCAGTTCGTCACCGCCCAGCCTTTTTTGTTCAGGATGCGCTGCCAGGTGACGATGTCGTCCTTCGACAGCGAGCGGCCCTCGACCATCTTCTTGCGGATCGGCTCGGGCAGGGCGCCCTTGAGGAAGGTGCGCACTTCCTCGCGGAAGGCGTTCTCTTCGGGGGTGAAGCGGAGATCCATTTTTTCCTCCTGCCGTCGCTCAATGTATCTCGAACAGGCCGGCGGCGCCCATGCCGCCGCCGATGCACATGGTGACGACGCCGCGCTTGGCCTTGCGGCGGCGGCCTTCGATCAGAATGTGCCCGGTCATGCGCGCGCCGCTCATGCCATAGGGATGGCCGATGGAGATCGCGCCGCCGTCGACGTTCAGGTTCTCGTGCGGGATGCCGAGCCGGTCGCGGCTATAGAGCACCTGGCTGGCGAACGCCTCGTTCAACTCCCAGAGATCGATATCGTCGATCTTCAGCCCGGCGCGCTGCAAGAGCTTCGGCACCGCGAACACCGGGCCGATGCCCATCTCGTCGGGCTCGCAGCCGGCGACGGCGAAGCCGCGGAAGGTACCCAAAGGCTTCAGGCCCTTCTTCTCGGCGAGCTTGGCGTCCATCACGACGCAGGCCGAGGCACCATCCGACAGCTGGCTCGCATTGCCGGCGGTGATGAATTTTCCCTCGCGCACGGGCTTGAGGCCCATGAGCCCTTCCATCGTGGTATCCGGCCGGTTGCCCTCGTCCTTGGTGAGCGTCACCGCCTCGATGGTCTCTTCCTTGGTGTCCTTGTTCACGTTCTTCTTCTTGGTCGGCAGCGGCACGATCTCGTCGTCGAACTTGCGGCCCTGCTGCCCGGAAGCCGTGCGGCGCTGGCTTTCCAGCGAATAGGCGTCCTGGGCCTCGCGCGGAACCTTGTAGCGCTCGGCCACGATGTCGGCCGTGTCGATCATGGCCATGTAGAGCTCGGGCTTGTGCTCCATGATCCAGTCCTCGGTCACGGTCGGCGAGCGGCCGTCCTGCACCAGGCTGATGCTCTCGAGCCCGCCCGCGACGATCACCGACGCTTCGCCGGAAATGATCCGCTGCGCGGCCATTGCGATCGTCTGCAGGCCCGACGAGCAAAAGCGGTTGACCGTCATGCCGGAGACGGTGACCGGCAGTCCCGCGCGGATCGCCGCCTGGCGCGCGATGTTCTGGCCGGTGGCGCGCTCGGGCATGGCGCAGCCCATGATGACGTCCTCGATCTCGGCCGGATCGACCTTGGCGCGCTCGACCGCGTGCTTGACCACATGGCCGCCGAGCGTGGCGCCGTGCGTCATGTTGAAGGCGCCGCGATAGGCCCGGCCGATCGGCGTGCGGGCGGTGGAGACGATGACGGCTTCACGCATTGGCGGCCTCCGATACTTTCGTTTTCGCGCGCTTGGCGCGATCTTCCTCGACCAGTTCTTTCTTCGACAGCTTCCCGACCGGCGTGCGCGGCAGCGCGTTGCGCAGCTCCAGCTCCGCCGGCATTTCATAGCGGCCGAGCTTGTCGGCGAGGAATTCGCGCAACGCCTCGAGTGTCAGCAGCGGCCCGCCGCTTCGCATCTTGACGAAAGCCTTGGCCGCCTCGCCGCGATAGTCGTCGGGAATGCCGATCACGGTGACCTCTTCCACGTCCGGATGCTCGTAGATCGCGGACTCGATGACGCCCGGATAGACGTTGAACCCGCCGGAGATGATCATGTCCTTCTTTCGGTCGACGAGGAAGAAATATCCGTCCTCGTCCATGTAGCCCACGTCGCCGGTGAGGAAGAAGCCGTCGACGAAAGCCTTGGCCGTCTCCTCCGGGCGGTTCCAATAGCCCTTGAACACATTCGGCCCCTTGATGCGGATCTCGCCGATCTCGCCGGGCTTGAGCACGCGCCGCGGGTCGTCGAGCGCCACCACATCCATGAGGATGCCGGGCATCGGCACGCCGATCGCGCCCAGCTTGCCGCCGCGCAAGCGGCTGGTTGGTGCCGGCCGGCGAAGTCTCCGTCATGCCCCAGCCGCCATGCATCGGCAGGCCGGTGAGCCGCTCGAAGCGTTGTGCGACTTCCACCGCCAAGGGCGCGCCGCCCGAGCCGCACAGGCGCAGGGACGAAAGGTCGCGCTTCTCGATTCCGGGCATGGCGGTCAGCGCGATCCACATGGTCGGCACGCCGGGGAACACGGCGACGCGCCGGGTTTCGATGTCGCGCACGATCTCTTCGGCGTCGAAGCGCGGCCGCAGCAGGATTTCCGCTCCCGCGTCGAGCCCGCGCAGCAGCACCACGCCGAGCCCATAAATATGGAAGAGCGGCAGCACGCACATTACCCGCTCGCCCGAGGTGATGGTCCGCTGCGGCTTCTGCCAGACGTCGTGCATCGAGAGCATGGCGGTGAGATTACCGTGCGAGAGCATGGCGCCCTTGGGCAGCCCGGTGGTGCCGCCGGTATATTGCAGGAGCGCGATGTCATCGACGCTGGCTTCGGGAAAATCGCCGGCTGTCGCGTCGCCTTCCAGGAGCCGCGCGAAGGAGAGCTGCTGCTCGTTCTCGGAAAACGGCGCGAGCGGAATCGAAGAAGGCCCCCAGGCCGCATCGTCGCCGACGATGAGCCGGTCGATGTGCCCGGCGGCCACCAGCTTCTGCGCCGTGGCGAGCAGGGTGGGGAAGTTCACGGTGACCAGCGTCCGCGCGCCGCTGTCGGTGAGCTTGTGCACCAGCGCGCGCTCCACATCGAGCGGGCTCAGATGCGTCACCCGCGCGCCGGCATAGAGCGCGCCGAAGAACGCGATCGGGTGAAAGAGCGTGTTCGGCAGATAAAGCGCCACCGTCGTGCCGGGCCCGATGCCGAGCCGCTGGAAGCCTTTGGCCGCGCGCCGCGAACGCTCGCCGAGCTCGCGATAGCTGATCGTATGGCCGCGATACTCGATCGCCGGACGGTCGCCATGGCGGGCGACGGCGCGATCGAGGATGCCCGTGATGGTTCCAAGCTCGATCGGTGCGTCCCAGCGGGCGCCCGCCGGATAGGACTTCTCCCAAGGATAGGGACGCGCCGCGGTCATGATCAGGCGGCTTTCTCGCTGAGCGACGCAAATCCACGGCCCTCGGCGGCGAGTTTCTTCAGGAGTGAGGCGGGCTCGAGGTTCTTATCTTTTGAATGAGAGGCAAACTTCGCGAGCTGGTCGCGGATGTAGGGCAGCCCGACCGTGTCGGCGTAGAACATCGGCCCGCCGCGCCACACCGGCCACGCATAGCCATAGACCCACACTACGTCGATATCGCCCGGCCGCCGCGCGATGCCTTCTTCGAGGAGGCGCGCGCCCTCGTTGATCATCGGGAAGATCATCCGCTCGACGATCTCCTTCTTGTCGATCGGGCGCCGGGTGACGCCAAGGCGCTTGGAGGTCGCCACGATCAGCGCCTCGACCTCCGGATCGGGGATCGGCGTGCGCGCGCCGCCTTCGTAGCGATAGAAACCCTTGCCGGTCTTCTGGCCGAAGCGGCCCATCTCGCACAACGCATCGATGATCGGCGCGCGCTGGCCGGTGCCTTTGCGCTTGCGCCAGCCGATGTCGAGCCCGGCGAGGTCGCCCATGGCGCATTGGCCCATCGGAAAGCCGAACTCGACGAGGGCGGCGTCCAGGTCCTGCGGCAGCGCCCCCTCGATCAGCATGCGCTCGGCCTCGATCGAGCGCGCGCGCAGCATGCGGTTGCCGACGAAGCCGTCGCATACGCCGACCACCACCGGCACCTTGCCGATCTTGCGGCCGAGCGCGAGCGCGGTCGCCAGCACCTCGGGCGAGGTCTTGTCGCCGCGCACGATCTCCAGAAGCTTCATTACGTTGGCCGGGCTGAAGAAGTGGGTGCCGAGCACGTCGCCGGGGCGGCCGGTGGTGGCGCCGATGGCATTGATGTCGAGATAAGAAGTGTTGCTCGCCAGCACCGCGCCCTGCTTCACGATGCGGTCGAGCTTGCCGAATACTTCCTTCTTGATCGGCATTTCCTCGAACACGGCCTCGATCACGAAGTCGGCGTCGGCCGTGGCCTCGATATCGACGACGCCTTTGATGAGCGCCATGCGCTTTTCGACGTCCTCGGGCGTAAGCCCGCCGCGCGCGGCGGTGGCGCGATAATTCTTCTCGATCTTGCCGAGCCCGGCCTTGAGCGCGTCGGCCGAGCTCTCGACCACCGTCACCGGAATTCCGGCATTGGCGAAGCACATGGAAATGCCGCCGCCCATGGTGCCGGCGCCGATCACGGCCGCGCGCTTGATCTCGCGCGGCTTCACGCTATCCGGCAGGTCCGGCACTTTCGCCGCTTCGCGCTCGGCGAAGAAAAGGTGGCGCTGGGCCCTGGACTCCTCACCCATCAGGAGCTCGACGAACAGCTCGCGCTCGCGCTTGAGCGCCTGATCGAACGGCATGGAAAGCGCGTTCTTCACGGCTTCCAGGCACGCCATCGGCGCTTTGCGTGCCGCGCGCGCGCCGGACCGCGGGCGTGATCAACTCGCTCAAGACTTGCGGATTGGCGCGTGCCGCGGCGAGCTTCTCGTCGCTGTCGCGCAGGCGCTTGAGCGGACGCTTCTCCTCGACGACGCGCCGCGCGAAGGCGGTGGCGCCCGCGAGCAAGTCGCCTTCGATGATCTCCTCGATGATGCCGTCGGCAACGGCCGCTTTCGTCGGCAGCGGATCGCCCGAAAGAATGACCTGAAGTGCTTTTTCCGCCCCGATCAGGCGCGGCAGCCGCACGGTGCCGCCCGCGCCCGGCAAGAGGCCGAGCTTGATCTCCGGCAGACCCGGGCGGGTGCCCGGCGCCGCGACGCGGAAATGGCAGCCGAGCGCAAGCTCGAAGCCGCCACCCAAAGGCGTTCCGTGCATCGCCGCGATCGTCGGCTTCGGCATTTCGTCGAGCGCCGCGATCAGATCGAGGAGAGAAGGGGCCTTGGGCGGCTTGCCGAACTCGGTGATATCGGCGCCGGCGATGAAAGTGCGTCCCTTGCAGGCGATCACCACTGCTTTGACCGCATCGTCGTCGCGCGCGGTCTTGAGCCCATCCATGATGCCGACGCGCACGTCATGGCGCAGCGCATTCACCGGTGGATTGTCGATCAGGATGACGCCGACGTTTCCGTCACGGCGAAACTCTACGGGCGTGGACAAGGCCGGGCTCTCCCCATTCGATGCATATTGTTGTCCGGCTTCGATCGGCCGGACTTGTCGTTCTTTGTCTTTTACACCCGGCGCCGCCGCGCGCGGATTTCAACAGCCGTGTTCTCGAACCCGCGGGCGGAATGGATTTTGGACGTCTGGTTCATTCCGCAGTGCGAAACCAAATTCTGCAAGATTGACCCCGACGCTAAGAAGTGATGCCATCGCTGTCAATCGTCGTTCCGTAACCACGGTGACGCGCGTGTCATGAGCAAGGTCGCCGGTTCCAATCTGGCCGCAGCTTACGAACCCTGGAGGCGACGCGCGCAACGCGCGCACGCGTCCGCCGGTGCGCGACCGCAAATTCGTGGAGTCGCTCGCGCGCGGCCTCGAAGTGTTGCGCGCCTTCAGCCCGACCGAAAATCTGCTCGGCAATCAGGAAATCTCCTCGCGCACCAACCTGCCCAAGGCGACCGTCTCGCGCCTGACCTACACGCTGACCCAGCTCGGATACCTCACGCACGTCGAGCGGCTCTCCAAGTACCAGCTGGCGCCCGCGGCGCTCTCGATCGGCTATTCGGCGCTGGCCAATATGCAGATCCGCCAGATTGCGCGTCCGCTCATGCAGGAGCTCGCCGACTACGCGCACGCTTCGGTGGCGCTCGGCAGCCGCGACCGGCTCAATCTCATCTATATCGAGCATTGCCGGAGCAAAGAGGCGCCGATGCTCCGCCTCGACCTCGGCTCCCGCATCCCGCTCGCGACCACGGCCATGGGCCGGGCGTTGCTCGCGGCCATGCCCGAGAAGGAGCGCGGCTTTCTGATGGGCCATATCGCCCGCCGCGAAGGCGAGCGCTGGCCGAAGATTCGCGCCGGCATCGAACGCGCGGTCGAGGATCTCTCAACTCGCGGTTTTGTGCTTTCGGTCGGCGAATGGCAGCAGGATATCGTCGCCGCCGGCGTGCCGATGATGCTGGCCAAGGACGGCTCGGCTTCATTCGCCTTTAATTGCGGCGCGCCCGCGTTTAGACTTTCGCGGGAGAAGCTGGAGAACGACGTCGGTCCGCGCCTGGTCAACATGGCGCGCGACGTGGAAGCGGCCCTGAACGGCCAATAGAGCCGTAAGGGTAAGAGGGGAGGTTGCCTATGCGGTTGGCTGCGGCCGGAGCCGTTCGCCCTTTTTGCGAACCTCGGTCGATTCCCGTCGGCGCTATCTTCGGCGCGCGCTGATGCAATCCCACGTCGCCACTCCGGCGAAAACCGCGCACGCTGACGCGCGGCCGCGGTCGGCTGCGCCGTTGCTGGCGGTCAAGAATGTCGGTGTGCGTTTCGGCGGCATCATCGCGCTCGACAACGTGTCGTTCGACATGCCCGAGGGCGTGCTCTTGGGCCTGATCGGGCCGAACGGCGCCGGCAAGACCACCTTGTTCAATTGCTTCAGCCGCCTCTACACGCCGCACCATGGCGACATTCTGTTTCAGGGCAAGACCATCCTCGATAAGGCGCCGCACCGGATCGCCGAGATCGGCATCAGCCGCACCTTCCAGAACCTGGCGCTGTTTCGCAACATGACCGTGCTCGAGAACATCATGGTCGGCGGCCATCGCCGCAGCCGCAGCGACTTCCTGAGCGACGCGCTGCGCCTGCCGTGGGTGAGGCGCGAGGACGCGGCGCTGGAGAAAAAGGCCTGGAAGATCATCCATTATCTGCGTCTCGGCAATGTCGCCAATCACCGCATCTTCCAGCTGGCGCTCGGCGTGCAAAAGCGCGTCGAGCTCGCGCGCGCGCTTGCGGTCGAGCCCAAACTGTTGCTCCTCGACGAGCCGGCCGGCGGCCTCAATCACCACGAGGTCGTCGAATTGGGCGCCTTGATCCGCCAGATTCGCGACGATCGCGGCGTGACGGTGCTGCTGGTCGAGCATCACATGCAACTCGTCATGTCGATCTG
Organism: uncultured Alphaproteobacteria bacterium; assembly: GCA_963765745.1. Classification (GTDB taxonomy): domain Bacteria; phylum Pseudomonadota; class Alphaproteobacteria; order Rhizobiales; family Xanthobacteraceae; genus JAHFPN01. The sequence continues at coordinate 122,499 of CAVXXM010000013.1, read as the reverse complement.
CGACACGGTCGTGGCACTCGACTTCGGCCGCAAGATCGCCGAGGGCACCCCGGCCGAGGTGCAGTCGAACATCGACGTGATCCGCGCCTATCTCGGGACGGAGAAGAAATGACCGCGAACCTCCTCGAGGCAAAGCGGATGGATGCCTATTACGGCCCGGTCCAGGTGCTGTACGGCATCGATATCGAGGTCGTCGAGCGGCGGCATCACCACGCTCCTGGGCGCCAATGGCGCCGGCAAGACCACGACGCTGCGCTCGCTCACCGGAATGACCAGCACCAAGGGCGAGATCAGCTTCGACGGCCGCTCGATCGCGGGCCGCGCCACCGAGGATATCGTCCGGCTCGGCATCGCCCACGTGCCGCAGGGCCGCGGCACCTTCGTGCGCGAAACGGTCGAGGAGAACCTGCAGATCGGCGCCATGACGCGGCGTGGCGGCGCGCAGATCGCCGCCGACATGGAGCGGGTTTACGGCTATTTCCCGCGCCTGAAGGAGCGCCGCCGCCAGCAGGCCGGCACGCTATCGGGCGGTGAGCAGCAAATGCTCGCGGTCGGCCGCGCGATGATGCTCCGGCCCAAGCTCATGCTGCTCGACGAGCCTTCGTTCGGGCTCGCGCCGCTCCTCGTGCAGGAATTGTTCGGCATTCTGCGCATGCTCAATCGCGACGAAGGCGTGAGCATGCTGCTCGTCGAACAGAACGCAGCGCTCGCGCTCGATCTCGCCGACCACGCCTATCTCATGGAAACCGGCAAGCTTGTGATGTCGGGACCGTCGCGCGAACTCCGCGACAACGAAACCATCCGCCGCTCCTATCTCGGCTACTAGAGGCGATCGGGACCATGGAACTGTTCGTCAATCAGGTGCTGGCCGGGCTCGCCACCGGAGCGATCTATGCCTGCATGGCGCTCGCGGTGGTGATGATCTTCCAGGCGATCGACAGCCTGAATTTCGCGCAAGGCGAGATGGCGATGTTCTCGACCTTCATCGCCTGGCAATTGCTGCAATGGGGCTTGCCCTATTGGGCCGCCTTTTTCCTCACGATCGGCGTCTCGTTCGCCGCCGGTGTGCTGATCGAGCGCGTCGTGTTCAAGCCGATCCAGAATGCGGACATCCTGAGCCACATCGTCATCTTCATCGCGCTGTTCGCCATCATCAACAGCGGTGCGGGCTATATCTGGGACTTCAACATCAAGCCGTTCCCCAGCCCGTTCGGCACCCACGAGCTGTTCGGCCAGCGCCTCATCAGCTCGCACGACGCCGGCATGATCGGCGTCACCATCCTGATGTTGATCCTGCTCTATCTGTTCTTCCGCTACACCCGCGTCGGGCTCGCCATGCGCGCGGCGGCGGCCAATCCCGAATCCGCGCGTCTCGCCGGCATCCGCGTTGGCTGGATGCTGGCGCTCGGCTGGGGCATGGCGGCGGCGATCGGCGCGGTGGCCGGCATGATGATCGCGCCGCGCGTCTTCCTCGAGCCTAACATGATGCTTTCGATCCTGCTCTACGGTTTCGCCGGCGCGGTGGTCGGCGGGCTGACGAGCCCGCTCGGCGCGGTGATCGGCGGCTTCTCCGTCGGCGTGATCGAAAATCTCGCCGGCACTTTCATTCCCTATGTCGGCCGCGAGCTGAAGCTGACGATCGCGCTCGCGCTGATCGTCGCGGTGCTCACGGTCAAGCCGACCGGACTGTTCGGCCGCACGGTGGAGACGCGAGTATGACCGCGCGCAACGAGCCGCTCTCCGTCCCGATCATCGCGTCGATCGGCGCGGTCGTCATTGTTCTGCTACCTTACTGGAAGCAGATCCTGCTGACGGTCGCAGTCGCGGTTGCCATCGTGCTCGCGTTCACGCTGAAGAATTTCTATCTCTTCCAGCTTACGCTCGCGCTGATTTACGCCATCGCCATTCTCGGGCTCAATCTCCTGACCGGCTATAACGGGCAGTTCTCGCTCGGCCACAGCGCGTTCTTCGCCATCGGCGCCTATACGGCCGCGATCCTGATGGAGCACGGCAACGTTCCTTATTATTTGACGCTGCCGGTGGCAGGCTTCGTCTGCCTCGTGTCCGGCTTTCTGTTCGGTCTGCCAGCGTTACGTCTCGAAGGCATCTATCTCGCGCTCGCCACCTTCGCGCTCGCCGTCGCCATGCCGCAGCTCCTGAAATTTACGCCGATCGAGCACTGGACCGGCGGCGTGCAGGGCATCGTGCTCTCCAAGCCCGATGCGCCGTTCGGACTGCAGGTGAGCTCCGACCAGTGGCTCTGGATCTTCACGGTCGGCGGTCGCGATCGTGATGTACGTATGCGCCTACCAGCTGATCAAGAGCCGCACCGGCCGCGCCATGATGGCGATCCGCGACAATCCGATCGCGGCGAAATCCATGGGCATCGATCTCTCGCTCTACAAGTCGCTGACCTTCGGCGTGAGCGCGCTCTATACCGGGGTGGCCGGCGCGCTCGCCGCCATCGTGATTGCGTTCGTGGCGCCCGACAGCTTCACGTTGGTGCTGGCGATCGGCCTGTTCGTCGGCATGGTGGTCGGCGGCGCCGCGTCGATCGTCGGCACCCTGATCGGCGGCCTGTTCGTGCTGTATGTGCCCAATGTTGCCGAGCATTTCACCAAGGGTCTTTCCGGGGCCATGTACGGCCTGATTCTGATCGGAACGATTTACCTAATGCCGTCAGGTGCGGCGGGGCTTTTCCGCCTGACGCTCCACCGGCTGATTACCCGGCTTGCGTCGAGATAGCCGGTATGAAAACCTGAAACCAAGGAGGAAACATCATGCGCCACTTGAACTACCGACTGCTGGCGACGCTCACTTTCGGGCTCGCCTTGGCGGCGTCTCCCGCCGTCGCACAGAAGAAATACGATCCCGGTGCGAGCGACACCGAGATCAAGATCGGCAACATCAACCCCTATAGCGGACCCGCGTCCGCTTACGGGACCATCGGCAAGACCATCGGCGCCTACTTCAACAAGATCAACGCCGAGGGCGGCATCAACGGCCGCAAGATCAACTACATCACCTACGACGACGGCTACGCCCCGCCCAAGGCCGTGGAGCAGGCGCGCAAGCTCGTCGAGAGCGACGAGGTACTTCTGATCTTCCAGAGCCTCGGCACGCCGTCGAATTCGGCGATCCACAAGTACATGAACGAGAAGAAGGTGCCGCAGCTGTTTGTGGCGACCGGCGCGACCAAGTGGGGCGACCCGAAGAATTTTCCCTGGACCATGGGCTGGCAGCCCAACTACCAGAGCGAAGGTCGCGTGCTGGCCAAGTACCTTCTCGACAAGCATCCGAACGGCAAGATCGGCATCCTCTACCAGAACGACGACTACGGTAAGGACTACGTGAAAGGGCTCAAGGACGGCCTCGCTGGCAAGATCAAGGTCGTCTCCGAACTGCCCTATGAGCCGGCCGACCCGACCGTCGACTCGCAGATCGTGAACCTGAAGGCCTCCGGCGCCGACATCTTCTTCAACGTCGCCACGCCGAAGTTCGCAGCGCAGGCGATCCGCAAGGCCGCCGAGATCGGCTGGAAGCCGGTGCATCTCCTGAACAGCGTGTCGGCCTCGGTCGGCTCGGTGCTCAAGCCCGCAGGGTTTCCGGCATTCCAAGGGCATCCTGACCACGTCCTATCTCAAGGATCCGACCGATCCGACGTGGAAGAACGACCCGGCCATGAAGGAATGGGTCGCTTTCATGGAGAAATATTATCCGGAAGGCGACAAGACCTCTACCTTCACCGCCTACGGCTACCTGGTCGCGCAGACCCTGGTCCAGGTGCTCAAGCAGAGCGGCAACGAGCTCACGCGTGCGAACGTGATGAAGCAAGCCGCGAACCTGAAGAACTTCGAACTCGGCTTGCTGTTGCCGGGTGTCAAGATCAATACCAGCCCGTCGGACTTCTATCCGATCGAGCAGATGCAGATGGCCCAGTTCAAAGGCGAGTCCTTCGAGCTGTTCGGCCCGGTCATCTCGGGCGAAATCGGCAGCGGCATGTGATCGCCGCCTGAAGCACCAACGACAAGAGGCCGCCCTTCGGGCGGCCTCTTTGCTTTTTCAACTCGTCATTCCGGGGCGCCGCGAAGCGGCGAGCCCGGAATCCATAATCACTAGAGCTAGAGAAACGAAGACAGGGGTTATGGATTCCGGCTCTCGGCGGCTCACCGCCTCGGCCGAAATGACGACTAAGCCTGCGAGATGAACTTCTTCACGAGATATGCTTCCAGGCCCTCGACGCCGCTTTCGTGGCCATAGCCGCTTTCCTTGACGCCGCCGAACGGCGTCTCCGGCGTCGAGATGGCGAAGCCGTTGATGCCGACCATGCCGGATTCGAGCGCGTCGCCGATCGCGGTCGCGGTCTTGGCCGAACCGGTAAAGGCATAAGCCGCGAGCCCGAAGGGCAGTGAATTGGCCCGCGCCACCACCTCGTCGAAGGTCTTGAACGGCACCACCGGCGCGATCGGGCCGAACGGCTCCTGGGTCATCAGCTTCGAGCTGTCGGAAATCTCGGTGACCACCGTCGGCTCGAAGAAATAGCCCTGGTTGCCGTGCCGCTTGCCGCCGGTCTCGATCTTGGCGCCGGCCTGTTTGCAGTCCTGCACCAGGCCTTCCATCGCATCGAGGCGGCGCGCATTGGCGAGCGGGCCCATCTTGGTGTCGGCCTCGAGCCCGTCGCCGAGCTTGATCGCCTTGGCGGATTCGATGAAACGGTCGAGATAGCGCTTGTAGATTTTTTCCTGCACGTAGAAGCGCGTCGGCGAGACGCAGACCTGGCCGGCGTTGCGGTACTTGCCGGCGGCGTTGATTTCCGCGGTCTTTTCCGGATCGACGTCGTCGAACACGACGACCGGAGAATGGCCGCCGAGCTCCATGGTCGCGCGCTTCATGCCTTCGGCGGCGAGCTTGGCGAGGTGCTTGCCGACCGGCACGGAGCCGGTGAAGGAAATTTTCCGCACGGCGTCCTTGCGGATCAGGTGCTCGGAAATCTGCGCGGGCACGCCGAATACGAGATTGAGCACGCCCTTGGGCAGCCCCGCTTCCTCGAAGCAGCGTACCATCTCGATGCAGCTTCCCGGCGTCTCCTCCGAAGGTTTTAGGATGAGCGCGCAGCCGGCGCCGAGTGCGCCCGCGATCTTGCGCGCGGGCGTCAGTGCCGGAAAGTTCCACGGCGTGAACGCGGCGCACACGCCGACCGGCTCCTGCAACACGAGCTGGCGCACGCCGCGTACGCGTCCCGGGATGATGCGGCCATAGGCGCGGCGGCCTTCCTCGCCCATCCATTCGATCACGTCGGCGGCCGCGTCCACTTCCATGCGCGACTCGGCGATGACCTTGCCCTGCTCCTGGGTCATGATGCGCGCGATCTTTTCTTTCCGTTCGCGGATGAGATCGGCGGCACGCCCCATGATGCGTGAGCGCTCGTAGGCCGACGTGGCGCGCCAGACCGCGAAGCCCTTGATCGCCGCGTCGAGCGCCTGATCGAGATCGGCGATCGTGGCGTGAGGCAGCTCCGCCAGCGTCTTTTCGTTGGCGGGATTGAGCACCGGCTCGAGCTTGCGCCCGCCGTCCTTCATCCAGGCGCCGTCGATATAAAGTCCGAGTTCGGTGTACATGGCCTATCCATCCGTGGAGTTGTAGCTCTACGTTGCGGCACCGCAGGGCCGGTGGCAAGGTGCGGCCATGACATTGCAAGAGCGCCGCGAGCAATCCACCCAATCCGTGAAGCAATCGGGACCGCGCGGCGGCGGCCGCATCCTGGTCGATCAATTGCTCGTGCATGGCGCCGAGATGGCCTTCTGCGTGCCGGGCGAAAGCTATCTCGAAGTGCTCGACGCGCTCTATGACGTGCGCAATCGTCTGACGCTGATCAACGCGCGCCACGAGGCGGGCGCGGCCAACATGGCGGAGGCCTACGCCAAGCTCACCGGCAAGCCCGGTATCGCCATGGTCACGCGCGGGCCCGGCGCCTGCCACGCGTCGGTCGGCGTGCACACCGCGTTCCAGGATTCGACGCCCATGATCCTGCTCGTGGGCCAGGTCGGCCGCGGCATGATGGACCGCGAGGCGTTCCAGGAGATCGATTTCCGGCAGATGTTCGGGCCGGTCGCCAAGTGGGTGGCCGAGATCGGGGACACCGCGCGCATTCCCGAATATGTCGCCCGCGCCTTTCATCTGGCCACTTCCGGACGGCCCGGCCCGGTGGTGCTGTCGCTGCCCGAGGACATGCTGAGCGAAACCGCCGATGTCGCGGACGCCAAGCCCTATGTGCGCGCGCAGCCGGCGGCGACGGCGGAGCACATTGCGCAATTGCGGGAAATTCTCTCTCGCGCCGAGCGGCCGTTGCTCGTCGTCGGCGGCTTCGGCTGGAGCGACGAGGCCTGCCGCGAGATCGTGACCTTCGCCGAGGCGAACGGACTGCCTACGGCCTGCTCGTTCAGGCGCCAGGATGTGTTCGACAACCGCTCTGAGTGCTTCGTCGGCGACCTGAGCACCTCGATCGCACCGGCGCTGGCCAAGCGCGTGAAGGAATCCGATCTGCTTGTGCTGATCGGCGCGCGGCTCGGCGAGATCGCGACCATGGGCTACACGCTCCTGGAGTCGCCCGACCCGCGCCAGCGACTGGTGCACGTCTATCCCGATTCCGACGAGATCGGTCGCATCTTCACTCCGACGTTGGCGATTCCGTCGAGCGTCGATGCCTTCGCCAAGGCGGCGGCGAAGATGAAGCCGCTCGACGGCGAAAAATGGCGCGCCTGGCGCGAAAGCGCGCGGAAGGATCATCTCGCTTCCACCGAGCCGCCGCCGACCAAGTGGCCGCTCGACATGGGCCGTGCGTTCAAGGAGCTGCAGAAGAAACTGCCCACGGATTTCATCGTCACCATCGACGCCGGGAATTTCTCCGGCTGGGTGCATCGCTTTCTGACCTATGCCCGGCCCGGCCGGGAGCTTGGGCCGATCTCGGGTTCCATGGGTTATTCGGTGCCGGCGGCCGTGGCCGCTTCGCTCACCTACAAGGACCGGCTCGTGATCGGCTGCGTCGGCGATGGCGGATTCATGATGTCGGGGCAGGAAGTCGCCACCGCCGCGCAACACGGCGGCAGGCCGATTATTTTGGTCTTCAACAACAACATGTACGGCACCATCCGCATGCATCAGGAGCGCGACCATCCGGGGCGTGTGTCGGGCACGGATCTCGTCAACCCGGACTTCGCCGCGCTCGGTCGCGCGCTCGGCGCCCACGGCGAGACGGTGACCAAGACGGAGGAATTCGCGCCGGCCTTCGAGCGGGCGGTGAAATCCGGCAAACCCGCCGTGATCGATCTCAAGACCGACCCCGAGCAAGTATCGACCCGCACCACGATCTCGGCGCTGCGCGAGGCGGCGAGAAAGAAATGACCGATCTTCCGAAAACTCCTTCGTTCCGCCTCGATGGCAAACGCGCGCTGGTCACCGGTGCCGGCCGCGGTATCGGGCTTGCCGGCGCGGCGGCGCTCGCCGAGGCGGGAGCCATCAAACCAACATGGTCATCGGCTTCTCGATAAAACCCCGGAAAGCAGCTAGCAATTGAGCGCCGAGCGCTCCATCGACGACACGGTGATCGCAGGACAGCGTCACCGTCATCTGACTGACGAAGACGACCCCGTTGCCTTTCTCAATTGGTGCCCGGCGCGCCGCGCCGATCGCAAGAATCGTAGTCTGCGGCGGATTAATGATGGCGGAGAATTCACGCACACCGTACATGCCGAGATTGGAGATGCTGGTCGATCCGCCCTGATACTCGTTCGGCTTCAGGCGGCGTGAACGAGCGCGGGCGACAAGATCCTTCATCTCCGCCGAGATCGCCTTCACCGTCTTGGTCTCAGCCTTGCGGATTATCGGCGTAATCAAGCCGCCTTCGATGGCTACGGCAACCGCGATATCCGAATGCTGGAAGCGCAGAATCCGATCTTCAGCCCAGACCGCGTTCGCGTTCGGCACGCTCTGCAAGGCCCATCCCCACGCCTTGACGATGTAGTCGTTGAGCGAGAGCCTGAAGGCCGGATTGCCTTCCTGGTCGCGCGGGGCAGTAGCATTCACCTGTTCACGCAGCTTGAGAAGCTCGCCGATTCCGATATCCAGAGACAAATAGAAGTGCGGAATGGTCTGCTTGGCCTGAACAAGACGCACGGCGATCGTCTTACGCATGCTGTCGAGCGGCACTTCCTCGAAGGGCGTATCGCGATAGAGCGCCATGATCTCGGCGGCGCCCGAAGCGGCGGAGGTGGCTAGCGCGGCCCTTGCTCTGGTGCCCGCTACCTCCACGTCGCGCGCGACGATGCGCCCGTGCGGGCCAGAGCCTGGCACCTGGGACAGTTCGATGCCTGCTTCCGCCCCGAGTCTGCGGGCGAGAGGCGAGATCGCTATACCGCCGATCCTGGCAGGACCGAAATTCTTTCCGGGGGTGCGCACTTCAAAAAATGGATCGAGAACTACCGGGCCGGTATCAGTCCGTACTCTCGGCACCGCTACAGGCGCGGCCAAGCCTGATGTGGATAAATCTTTCGGGGGCGCGGGCAGCGCCGGAGCACTGGCGCGCGCCGGTACACTCGCGGCCGCCCCCGATCCGTCCGAAATCACCGCCACCACGGTACCGACGGACACGGTATCACCGGCGGGAACTTTGATCTCCGAAAGTACGCCGCCGGCGATCGCCTGGATTTCCATCGAAACCTTGTCGGTCTCGATCATGAACAGGTTCTCGCCCGGCTGCACTTTTTCACCCGGCTTTTTGAACCATTCGGTGATCTTGCCCTCGGCGACGGTTTCACCGAGCTGCGGCATCAGGACGTCCATTCGCGCCGCCCCTTACCAGCTCACCGATATGTATTGTGTTTCCAGGAACTCCATCAGCCCCTCGTGCGCACCCTCGCGGCCGATGCCCGATTGCTTCATGCCGCCGAAGGGCGCCGCCGGATCGGAAACGAGTCCCCGATTGAGCCCGACCATGCCGAAATCGAGCTTCTCGGACACGCGCAGGCCGCGGCCAAGGTCCTTCGTATAAAGATAAGCGACAAGGCCATATTCGGTATCATTCGCGCGCTTGATCGCTTCGTCCTCGGTCTTGAATGTCTGGATCGAGGCGACTGGCCCAAAAATCTCCTCGCGCAACATTTCGGCGTTGTCAGGTACGTTGGTCAGGACGGTGGCAGGATAAAAATAGCCCGGCCCCTCGGGAATCTTGCCGCCAGTGAGCACTTTCGCGCCCTTCTTCACTGCATCATTGACGAGACTTACCACCTTGTCACGGCCTTCAGCATTGACCAGCGGGCCCAATGCAACCCCGTCGTCGAGACCATTGCCCATTTTCAGCGATTTCATCTTGTCGGTGAGCTTCTTTGCGAAATCGTCGTGTACCTTCTCGTGCACATAGAACCGATTAGCAGCGGTGCAGGCCTCACCCATGTTGCGCATCTTGGCGATCATCGCGCCTTCGATCGCGGCATCGATATCGGCGTCCTCGAACACGAGAAATGGCGCGTTGCCGCCGAGCTCCATGGCGGTGTTCAATATATTGTCAGCGGCGCTATGGAGGAGCTTGCGGCCTACCTCGGTGGAACCTGTAAAAGATACGATCCGTACGCGCGGATCGTGCAACATGGCATCGACGACCTTGCCGGAGCGGCGCGAGGGGATCACGTTCACGACGCCCGGCGGAACGCCCGCCTCCTCCAGGATCGGCATCAGGGCCAGCATTGTGAGCGGCGTGTCCGACGCGGGCTTCAGCACGACCGGGCAGCCTGCGGCGAGGGCGGGGCCGATCTTGCGCGTTGCCATCGCTGCTGGGAAATTCCATGGCGTCACCAGCACGGCGACGCCCGCGGGTTTGTGATGCACGAGCATGCGGGCACCAGACGATGGCGCGCGGCCGACTTCGCCTATGTTGCGGACGGCTTCCTCGGCGTACCAGCGAAAGAACTCTGCGGAATAAGCTACTTCGGCCCGAGAGTCGGCGAGCGCCTTGCCATTCTCGATGGTGATCAGTTTCGCGAGGCGCTCCTGATCGCGCATGATGAGGTCGAAGGCCTTGCGCAATATTTCACCGCGCTCGCGCGGTTTCCGCCGGGCCCAGCCCTCGAACGCGCTGCTCGCAGCATCAATCGCCGCCTTGGCGTCGTCCACGCTCGCGCTGGCAACCGAAGCGATTGTACGCTCGGTCGCCGGATCGATGACGTCGAAGCGCTCATTGTCAGAGGATTTTCGCCACTCGCCTCCGATCCACAGATCGGTCGGAACGTTAGCGAGCAGATTGTCGTACATGATATGAGTCCTTGCTATTTCTCTTTATCGCCAGTCTCGTCACCACAAGTCGCTTAGAGCGCGCTGCCGTACAGCGGCCTGTGCCAACGAAGTCGCTAACTTTCCATCGAACGCCGCACGCGGTCGACGATGCGATCGACACTCGGTAGCGCGAGATCCTCGAGAATATCCGCGGCCGGCAGCGGAATATGCGGCGTGGTAATCCGCACCGGCGGCCCGTCCAAATCGTAGAACGCTTCGTCGGCAACAATGGAGACGATCTCCGCGCCCCAGCCGCACAGCCTCGGATTTTCCTCGACCGTGAACAACCGATGCGTACGCGCTACCGAGCCGAGAATAGTCTGCGTGTCGAGCGGCACCAGCGATCTCACGTCGATAACCTCACAATCGATGCCATGTTCCGAATTCAGCTTCTCGGCGGCAGCGAGTGCGCGCGGTACCATGAGGGCGAGGGCGAGAATCGTCGCGTTCTTGCCTGGCCGGACCGTGCTGGCCGTGCCGAGCGTATCCAGAATTTCGCCATCCGGAACCTCCCCCTTCATCGCATAGAGCGATTTGTGCTCAAGGAAGATGACCGGATCGGGGTCGCGAACCGAAGCGGCAAGGAGGCCGATCACATCGCGCGGCGTCGAGGGCGCAACCACCTTGAGACCTGGGATCATCATGCACCAGTTTTCGACGCTCTGGCTGTGTTGAGCGCCGAAACGGGAGCCTCCGCCATTGCCCGTGCGTATGACGAGGGGGCACTTGGTCTGGCCATTGGACATGTAACGGCTCTTCGGAATCTGGTTGGCGATATAGTCGAAGCAGACCGCGAAAAAGTCCGAGAACATGATTTCCGCGATCGGCTTCAGCCCGGTCATGGCCGCACCCATGGCGGCGCCGAGAATAGCCTGTTCGGAGATCGGCGTGTCACGTACGCGCAACGGACCGAACTGCTCCAGAAGACCGACAGTCGCTTTGAACACGCCGCCGGCCTTGGCTACGTCCTCGCCGAGGAAAACGACGTCCTGATCGCGCGCCATCTCCTGTGCGATGCCGCGCACGACCGCATCGCGGTACGTCAGTTCCGCCATGCCCAGCCCCCATCGGCGTAAACGTCGGTTGTCAGTATATCATGCGGCGGCATCGGGGCCGCTTTGCATTTCTCAGTCGCATCGTCGACTTTGCGTCTGGTCTCGACGTCGATCTGCGCGATCACGCCTTCATCGATGCCAAACTGGATGAGCCGCTCGCGGTAGATTTTCACCGGATCGCGCTTGAGCCATTTGTCGAGCTCACCTTCAGGCCGGTACTTGGCCGGATCGGCGCGCGAATGACCACTATAGCGATAGGTCTTGCATTCGATCAGTGAGGGTCCGTTACCGGCACGCGCCTTGTCATAGGCAGCGCGCGCCGCGCGATAGACTTCGTCGGCATCCTGGCCGTCAACGATGATCGAATCGAGGCCGTAAGCCGAAGCGCGGCCTGCGGCTGGATGCTCAACCGCCGTCACCTCGCTGATCGGCGTGTATTCCATATAGAGATTGTTCTCACATACGAACACGACGGGCAGCTTCCAGACTGCCGCAAAATTCAAGGCCTCGTGAAACGCCCCGATATTTGTAGTTCCGTCTCCGAAGAAGCAGACCGATACGTCCTTGTCGCCCTTGTACTGGGCGCGCCAAGCGGCGCCGCAGGCGATCGGTAGATGCGCGCCGATGATGGCGTAAGATCCCATGACGCCATGCTCCTCGGAGGTGAGGTGCATTGAGCCGCCTTTGCCGCGCATGAGTCCGTTGTCGCGCTGCATCAATTCGCCCAGCACCGCCTCAATCGGTACCCCGCGAGCGAGCGTATGAGCGTGGCCGCGGTAAGTGCAAAAGCTTAGATCGCCGGGTTGCATCGCACAGGCGAAACCAGTGGCGACCGCCTCCTGGCCGAGGGAAAGGTGGCTCGTGCCCTTCACCAGATTCTGGAGAAACAGGTCATAGGCGCGCTGCTCGGCTTCCCGGATCTCGGCCTGCATGCGATACATGCGCAGACGCAACTTCTCACCGATATCGTCATTTGCGACAAGGGCGGCCGTCGATCCGGGGGGTAATTTTTTGGCCATTTTTTCTGGTCTCCGATGGATTTGCCTGATCGATTTTCTGTACCAGGGCGAGAGTGAGATTAATGCATGTGAAGTTGCTGTTCGAGTGGCCTGATCGTGGGCATGATGGTTGCTGGCGCTAGTGGCCTATATCCGAGTGCTGAGCGTGGACGGCGCGCCCGACGCTGTCGATAACAATGATGGCGTGAATGACTTCGAAATGCCAGAGAGTGAGCATCGTTTGTAGGGGTGATGCGGCTACCAGCGAGCAAGATAACAAGGCCACACGAGTATAAACACTATCGCGCTACGTATTGCTCATTATTGGAGACGAGGTACATTTCGATAAAGAACCGCACCACGGAAACGACCATCTGAAAAAACTCATGCATCGTCCGTGTTGGATGGGGGTCTCGGCAGCGCGGCTCTCAGAAAACTTTGCGCGCTAACCTACGGAAATGGGGTCTGACCAAGGCGATGACGATCGATCTCGTGCCGCACGGCATCCGCGTGAATGCGCTGGCGCCCACCTATATCGAAACGCCGCTGACGCGGCCGATCCTGACCGACGAAAAATTCCGCGTCGAGGTGCTGAAGAAGATTAAACTCGGCCACGTCGGCCAAGTCGAGGACTTGATAGGCGCGATCGTGTTTCTCATCTCCGACGCCTCCGCGCTCGTCATCGGAACGTCGCTCGTGGTCGATGGCGGCTGGACCGCTGAATAGTCAGGCTATGGCGAGTAATCACAGCACATCGGTGCAGCGTAAGGAGCCGGACGGGGTCGTTGTTGCGTTCCCCGCGCGTGGCCACGCGGGCGTCTTGTCGGCGGTGCCACGCGCGCGGCCGGTTGCGTCGGCGCTGGAACGCGGTCCGTTCCGTCTCGCCATCGTGCTTTCGCTGGCGCTGCACGCGGCCGCCCTTGCCGCGGCCCAATCCTGGACCGAGAACGATCTGGAGCGGGCGCTGGGCAACGCTGCGACGCCGGCAGCCGAGGGCACGATCGTCGTCATTCCGGTCGAGGTCGTGGCCGACAGCGCGCTGCCATCGGCCGCCGCACCCACGAACACCACCACGCCGGAAGCGCAAACGCCCAATCCGACTGAAGTGGCCGAGCCCGAGAAAGCGAAGCCCGAGACCGAGGCGCCGAAGGCGATAGTGGAAGTGACGGAGCCGGAACAACAAAAATCCGAGCCTCGAGCGGATGTCGAGCCGACATCGAGCCTGCCGTCGCTCGCGGCAGAGGCGCCGTCCACGGAGGCCGTGGTTCCTCCCCCCGACACCAAAGCTCCCGACTGGCGCATGGTCGAGGAAAAGTCCGAGCCCAAGCCGGTCGAAACGCCAAAACCAGTCGAACAGAAGACCGCACCCAAGGAAGTGCGGCGCACCGTGGCGAGACCGGCGGCGTCGAGCGCGGTCGCGGCTCCCGCGCGGCCTGCCGCCTCCGCCACGCCCGGACGCGCGGGAAATCGAGGCAATATCGAGACCGGCGGGGCCGCTTTGCTGTCGTCCTACCAGGCGCAAGTGCTTGCGCATCTGCAGCGTTTCCGCAGCTATCCGGAAGCGGCCCGCAGCCGCGGCATTACCGGCGTCACTGCCGTGCGTTTCGCGCTCGGAAACGGCGGCCAAGTGCTCTCGGTCTCGCTCGCGCGCGGCAGCGGTGCGAGTATTTTGGACGAGGCGGCGCTCGCCATGGTGCGGCGCGCTTCGCCCTTCCCGCCGTTTCCGGCCGGGCTCAACCGCGTACGGATGGATCTCGCCGCGCCCGTACGCTTCGATCTGCGCTGATCGCCGCGTTTTTTCGCCCCGCTAACGGTTCGTTAGCCACGTTTTTCGCAGCATCGGTGCGCCCTCGTGCCGGTGCGCCGTGCGGAAGAAATCCGTAACCATGAATCCCGGTCCGCCGGCGGTTTGAGCCGTTCTTAATTCGCAAAAGCTATTGGAATGAGCACGGTGGGGGAGAAGTTTCACGTAAGAAGGACCGCCCCCCGCTCGATTTTTGGCGCTCGAACAGGACAACGCGGGCAGAATGTCGCTCATCGTCATTCTCGACGACCGGGTCACCAACCGGAACATCTTCGCGAAGCTCGCCGCTTCGATCGAGAATGGCGTCGTCGTGCGCACGTTCGGCGATCCGGTCGAGGCGCTCGCCTGGCTCGAACGCAATACTCCCGATCTCGTATTCTCCGATTTCAAGATGCCGCACCTGGACGGCGCGGAATTCGTCCGCAGCTTCCGAGAAATTCCCGGCTGTGTCGACGTTCCGGTGGTGGTGCTTACGGTCTACGAGGAGCGCAGCTCCAGAATCCGCGCGCTGGAGGCCGGCGCCACGGATTTTCTGCAGAGCCCGGTCGATCATCACGAGTTTCTTACCCGCGCGCGCAACTTGCTCAAGATGAGCAAGCAACAGCAGATCATCAAGAGCCGCGCCTATAGTCTGGAGCGCGAGCTGCAGCAGAGCGAACGTTCGCGCGAGGACTTGCTGCGCGACAGCCGCGAGCGCCTCGTCCAGGTCATCGACACCGTTCCGGCGATGATCAGTGCGGCCGATCCCGACGGACACTGCATCTTCGTGAATGCCCACAAGGCTGCGTTCTACGGCGTCGATCCGGCCAGCGCCATTGGCCAGAGCGGCGATGAGATATTCGGCAAGGAGCACACGGCTCGCAGCCGCGGGCTCGACCACCTGGTGTTCGAGAGCGGCAAAGCGCTTCCGAGCTTTGAGGAGGAGATCCTCGATTGCGCTGGCGAGAAGCGCGTGTTGCTGACTACCAAATCGCCGTTGCGCGAAAGCTCCGGTCACGTGACCAACGTGCTCACTACCTCGCTCGACATCACCGACCGCAAGCGGGCCGAGAGCCACCTCTTGCATTTGGCCCATCACGACCCGCTGACCGACCTTCCCAATCGCACGTTTCTTCGCGACCGGCTCCGCCGCCAGATCGCGCGCACGCGCCGTGGCGATCGCATCTTCGCGTTGCACCTTGTCGATCTCGACCGCTTCAAGGGTGTGAACGACGCCTTCGGCCACGAACTCGGCGATCAGCTACTGAAAGCCGTTGCCGGGCGGATCACCTCGACCATCGGCGATACCGAGATGGTCGCCCGCCTGGACGGCGACCAATTTGCCATCCTGCAGACCGACGTGAAACGGATCGAGGACGTCGTCGAGCTTGCCGGTTGGATCATCGAAGTCCTCGGTGAGCCCCTCACGCTGGAAGGGCAGGCGGTCAGCGCCGGGGCCAGCATCGGTATCGCGATCCACCCGTCCGACGGTATTGAAGCTGACGAGCTCTTGAAAAACGCGGGTCTCGCCATGCGCCGCGCCAAGGTCGAGGGCGGCAATGCCTACCGGATGTTCTCCGCCGACATGAACACGATCTCCCACGCGGCGGTCGTGCTCGAGGCAGAGCTGCGCCAAGCCTTGGCGCGCAAGGAATTCGAGCTGGTCTATCAGCCGCAGGTCGATATCCGCACCGGCGAGATCGTCGGCGCCGAGGCACTTTTGCGCTGGCGACGTTTGGGCACGGATCTTATCGAGCCGTCCGAATTCCTGCCGCTCGCCGAAGAGATCGGCCTCATCGTTCCCATTAACGAATGGGTTCTGCACGAAGCTTGCACACAGTCTAGAGCCTTTGACGCCGCCGGCCTGCCGCCGTTGCGCATGGCCGTCAATCTTTCGCCGGTGCAGTTCGCCAAGCAGGATGTGGCTAGGCACGTGATCGAGATCCTGGAGCAGACCGGTCTTGATCCGTCGCGCCTCGAGCTCGAGCTCACCGAGAGCATCGTCATACAGAACAACAAGAATACGTCGAACAACCTGCGACAGCTCCAGGAGATGGGCGTCACGTTCTCGATCGACGATTTCGGCACCGGCTATTCCTCGCTCGCCTACGTGAAAAACTTCCCGGTCAATCGCCTCAAGATCGATCAGGGCTTCATCCGAAATCTCGCAAACGATCTGAACGACGCGGCGATCGTGCGTGCGATCGTGAGCCTGGGCCACAGCCTCAACCTTGACGTCATCGCCGAAGGCGTCGAGGACGCCGAGCAGCTCGAGATCCTACGCAAGGAAGGTTGCGACGAGGTGCAAGGCTACTTCTTCAGCCGCCCGCTCCCGGCCAAGGATTTCATGCTGCTGTTCCGCCGCAATGCGCCGGCCGCTGCCGCGCTTGCGCGCACGGGATAAGCCGGTGGCACAGAAATCCGAGTCGATGAGTCTCGCTCAAATTCTGCGGCCTGAGCGCCGATCGTTCTTGCAGACGTTGCGTCAGCGCTTCCGCGCCCGCCCCGACCGCGAGCACGAGATGGTGCTCAACCGGCTGGTCTTCAGCCTGTTGATTCTCGGCTATCTCCTGCTCGCCACCACCGACTCGCCCAATGCTCGGAAAATGCTGATCATCAGCATTATCTACTGCGGATTCGCGGTCGGGTTCTTCGTCCATATCCTGCTGCGGCCCGCGGTCTCACCGGCCCGGCGGCTCATGGCGATCGCCGCCGACCTTGTGACGCTCTCCTTCGGCTTGCACTCCGGCGACGAGGTCACCGCGGTGCTGTACCCGATGTATCTCTGGATCATCTTCGGGAACGGGTTCCGCTTCGGCCTTCTCTATTTGATCGCAGCGACAGTGACGGCGGTTGGAGGATTCGCCGTGGTGATTCTCACCACCGAGTACTGGCGCGATCATCCGCATCTTGCATTCGGCCTGCTCGGCGGGTTGATCATCCTGCCGCTTTATGCCGCGACCCTGATCCGCACGCTCTCCAAGGCGAAGCAGCAAGCCGAGGAGGCGAGCAAGGCCAAGAGCGTGTTCCTTGCCAGCGTCAGCCACGAGCTGCGCACGCCCTTGAACGCCATCATCGGCATGGGCCACCTCCTGCACGAGACCGAGCTCGATCATGAGCAGCGGGACATGACCAGGACGGTGAAGGCGTCGGCGAAGTCGCTTCTTTCGCTGATCGACAAGCTGCTCGATTTCTCGCGTATCCAAGCCGGAAAGATGACCATCCAGATGGTCGACTTCGACCTCTATTCGGCGCTCGATGAGGTGAAGGCGATCCTGGCCGTGGCGGCGCGGGAGAAGAACATCCGGCTCTCGATTCATGTCACGGTACGCACACCGCGGTTCGTGCGTGGTGACCAGTACCATTTGCAGGAAATTCTCACCAACCTCGGAAGCAATGCAATAAAGTTCACCGAGAAAGGTAGCGTCGTCATCGCCGTCGACGGGGAAGCGGTGGGCGCTTCGCGCATCCGTCTTCGCTTCGAAGTCACCGATACGGGTATCGGCATCGCACCCGAAGCGCTCAGCAAGGTCTTCGAGAGCTTCACGCAGGCCGACGAGACGATCGCCGAGCGCTATGGCGGGACCGGGCTCGGGCTCTCGATCGTCAAGGAACTGGTCGAGACGTTCGGCGGCAAGATCGGGGTCGAAAGCATCCTCGGCAAGGGAAGCACATTCTGGTTCACGGTCGAGATGGAGCGCGACATAGTTGCTGCGGACACGGCGATCGACGTCCGGGCAAGCCGCCGCGATCGTGCTGTCGGCCGATACCGGCGTAACCCGGCCGCTGCTCGAGCGGCTGGCGCAGCTAGGGATCGAAGCGAAGGTCGCGGTGACCGCGGCAAAGGCATTCGACCTGGCGGCCCAGGCGTCGGCCGCGGGTATCCGCAACCGGATCCTGTTCATCGACGAGAACCTTTTCGCCGGCGGCATGGAATCGCTGGCGACGACGTTGCGCACGTTGAACGGCGCGCACCCGCCGGCGCTGGTGCTCGTGCAGGGCAGGCGGGAGCACGGCTTTCCCCCAAGGTCATTGCGCAACGATTTCGTCACCGCTCTGCCCCGCAGCTATGGCGACGCAGCCCTGCTCGCCGTGCTTCGTATCGCTGGGCTGCGCGATGCCACCGAGCCGAACGCCAACGCTGCCGATGCGGACAAGGTCTCCCGCGGGCGCCGGCTCGTCGTGCTCGTCGCTGACGACAACCGCACCAACCGCAAGGTCATAGCCAAGATCCTCGAACGTGGCGGTCACGAGGCCCATCTCGTGGACAATGGCGAGCGTGCGCTCGACGCACTGAACGAACGTCCGATCGATATTGCCATCATGGATGTCAACATGCCGGTGATGAACGGCATCGAGGCGACCAAGCTCTACCGCTTCGCCTCGCTCGGGAGGACGCGCGTGCCGGTCATCGCCTTGACCGCCGATGCGAGCCCGGAAATGCGCAAGCGCTGCGAGGAGGCGGGCATGGATGCCTGCATCACCAAGCCCGTCGAGCCTGCACGCCTGCTCGGCATCATCAATGCGATGGCCGAGGGCTCTGAGGTGATGCGCTCAGCGGCCGTCAGCGAGACTGAGACGGTCAAGAAGATCACCTCGCACCCCAAGTTCCGTTCTTCCGGCCCGCCAAGCATCGACGTGCGGGTGCTTCAAGATCTGGAATTGCTCGGCGGCATGCAGTTTGTGGCCGAGCTGGTAACCGAATTCAACAGCGATGTAGAGCTTGTGTTGCGCGAGCTGACCGTGGCGGTGACCAATAAGGATCTGCAGGCGTTCCGCGATCAGGTACACGCGTTCAGGAGCAGCGCAGCTAATATCGGTGCGCGCAGGATTTATAAGCTGTGCCTGGCTTGGCGGCAGATCGGCATGCGCGAGCTGGAAGCGCAGGGCACGGAGCACCTGCGCAAGCTCGAGCTCGAGTTCCAGCGAGTGCGCAGCGATCTGGTTCGGTACGTCGCCGACTCCGGTGAGGCTCAGGCCGGCCGCTGAGGCGTCCTAACCCACGACGATGCGGG
Source organism: uncultured Alphaproteobacteria bacterium (assembly GCA_963765745.1). Taxonomy (GTDB): domain Bacteria; phylum Pseudomonadota; class Alphaproteobacteria; order Rhizobiales; family Xanthobacteraceae; genus JAHFPN01. The sequence goes on along the minus strand of CAVXXM010000013.1, from coordinate 103,325 downwards.
GGCCGGTCGCGAGCGGAAACTGCGCGCTCTCCTTGCCACGATCGTTTCCAAAGCCGGTCTCCGTGAGCCGACGGTTCTGTGCCGCGGCAAGCCGCCCCATTTTGCGCAGGTCATGCTCGGTCAGCCGCAAGGCGGTATCGACCCAGATCTTGGTGACGTCGGAGAGCTCGGCGAAGGAGAGTGGCAACACCCGGTCGCGTACGCGGTAGATAGCTCGCTGCACGCTGTGCCGCCGCCCTTGCCGGGAAATGTATTCACGTACGGCCTCCTCGCCCTTGCCGTCCTCGGCTAGCACATCGACCAAGCCCATTGCGTGCAGTTCGTCGGCGCTGTAGATGCGGCCGCTCATGATCATCTTCTCGGCGCGCACCGCGTCGAGACGCCGTGCAAGCAGGCTATAGGCGCCCATCCCCGGGAAGAGGTTGAACAAGATTTCGGGCAGACCGAACTTGGCGCTCTTTTCGGCGACGATCACGTTGCAAGCAAGCGCGGATTCGAAGCCGCCGCCGAGCGCCTCGCCCTGAACGAGCGCAATGGTCACGATGGGCAGATCGACGCTCGTCGCCGTGCGATACAGCACGTCGATGCAGGCTGCGGCGTACTGCTCGAGACCCTCGCGATTGCCGCCGCGGATCAGTTCGGAGAACAGCTTGAGGTCGCCGCCATAGCTGAAAATGCCGGGGATGCGCGACGCGCCCACCACGTAGCGGATCGGGACGTCGCCATCGCGCGCATAGGCCACGTACAGCCGCTTGATCGAATCCCACATACTGATGAGATCTTGCAGTATGCCCGGCGTGTAGCTCGGTGAGCCGCGCGGCCGCAGAAAGCACCAATAGGCGCGATCCTGCGGATCGAATTCCACATCGAGTTCACCGAAGGTCTCGTTCGCCACCTGCACGTGCAACGAAACCGGCAAGCCATCGGCGGAATGCCTAACCGCTGGCGCGGCCTGCGGGCCGCCCGCAAAATTCACCCGACTCGACAAATTCATGACGCCGCCGCTTTCTTACACAGGGAGGCTTCCAACCCGGAGACCGGTCGCCGGATTGAACGCAAGCCGCTGCAGGGGCCTCGTTTTTCGATCCTGTAGGCGAACCCATTAACGAATAAGTAACCAGTTTGCTTAGGATTTCAGTAACTTGGTTAACCGGCAAGAGGCCTGGTTGTACAAATTTCCGGCACTACAACCAAAGAACGAAGCGCGAAATAGCCCGGACTCCGCCGCTTTAGCGCGCATCTGCCCTTTCAATTAGCATGCGGCCTCCGTCCGCCCCGGACGGCAATCTTGGACCTCGATCCATGAGCAGACTTTCCGGCCGCGCCGCGATCGTCACCGGAGGCGCCAAGGGCATCGGCCGCCACTACGCCGAGGCCCTCGCAGCCGAAGGCGCGCAGGTGATGATCGCCGATATCGCGGACGGCGAAGCGCTTGCCCGCGAGATCACCGCCCGGCACGGCCAGGGATCGGCCGAGAGTTTCGTCTTCGACGTGAGCAAGGAGGACGAGGTCAAGGCGCTGGTCGAGCGCACGCTCGCGCGCTTCGGCAAGATCGATGTCCTGGTGAACAACGCCGCGGTGTTCGCCAATCTCGCGCAGGTGCCGCTCACCGAGATCGAGGTCGCGCTGTGGGACAAGGTGATGGCGGTCAATGTTCGCGGACCATTCCTGATGACTAAGCACGTAGTTCCCCACATGCGCGCCAAGCGCTACGGCAAGATCGTCAATATCGGCTCCGGCACTGCCAACAAGGGCATGGCGAATTTCTTGCACTATGTCAGTTCGAAGGGCGCGATCGTCGCCATGACGCGGTCCCTATCGCGCGAGTTGGGCGCCGACGGCATCTGCGTGAACACGCTTTCGCCGGGCTTCATCATGAGTGACAGTGTGATCGAGAGTAAAACCCACGGCGAGGCGACGGTCAAAGCAGTGGTGCAGAGCCGCGCCTTCAAGCGCGACGCCTTTCCGAAGGACCTGCTCGGCGCGCTCGTCTTTCTCGCCTCGGCGGAAAGCGACTTCATCACCGGTCAGACCATTGCCGTTGACGGTGGTTCGGTGAACACGTGAGCACGTCGATGAAAGGCAGGGTGCTGACCGAAGCCGAGCGGGCGGCTGCGATCTTGCCGGGCCGTCAATGCGGGACCTGCACGCTCTGCTGCAAGGTCATGCGCATCGAGGAGCTTGAGAGCCCGGCCGGTCAGTGGTGCCAGCACTGCGATCCGGGCAAGGGCTGCCGCATCCACGAGACGCGCCCGCCGGTTTGCCGTGAATTCTTCTGCATGTGGACCTACCGCAAGGACATCGGCGCGCACTGGAAGCCGGAGAAATCGAAGATGGTGTTGGCTCTCGAGGGCGACGGCCAGCGCATCGCCGCGCACGTCGATCCGAACTTTCCAGGCGCCTGGCGGCGCTCGCCCTATTATCAGGAGCTGAAACACTGGTCCGGCATCGCCGCCCGGGCGCAGACGCAAGTCAGCGTCTGGATCGGCCGCCACGCGATCGTCATCGTGCCGGATGACGATATCGACCTCGGCTTCATTGCCGAGGACGAGCTGGTTGTATCGACCACGACGATGACGCCTCAGGGCCCAAAGCTTGGCGCGCAGAAGATCAAGGCGAGCGAACTGCCGGAGCTCGAGAAGCGGTGGGCTGCGGCAAGGCGGCGTCAGGGAATCGTGGGCTTGTGAGCACGACCTGGGCTATACTGAACCTGAGTTGATAAGGAGAGCGTCATGGAAAGTCCGCCGACGGGGCTGATGTCCCAGCCGGGCGAATCCGTCGCCGGCGCCGTCACGCCCGAGCGCGCCGCCTACTATGAGCGCATCGGCAAGAAGAATTTGGCGCCGCTCTGGGAAGTGCTGAAAGGCCTGGTGCCGCCGGAGCCCAGGACGCCATGCGTGCCGGCCTTATGGCGCTTCGCCGAAGTGAAGAAGATGGTGATCGAGGCGGGTCAGCTCATCACCGCCAAGGAAGCCGAGCGCCGCGTGCTGGTGTTCGAAAATCCCGCCTTGCGCGGCCGCTCGCGCATCACCCAATCGCTCTATGCCGGTCTGCAATTGATCCTGCCGGGCGAAGTCGCGCCCGCGCACCGGCACACCGCTTCGGCGATCCGTTTCGTGCTCGACGGCGAGGGCGCTTACACCGCGGTCGAAGGCGAAAAGACCATCATGCGGCGCGGCGATTTCGTGATTACCGCGAACTGGGCCCCGCACGACCACGGCAATCCCTCCAAGCAGCCGATGATCTGGCTCGACGTGCTCGACGTGCCGACCGTCAATTTCTTCGACGCCGCCTTCTCCGAGCATCTCGATCTGGAGAGCCAGTCGAACACGAAGGAGGACGGCGATTCCTACGCCCGCTACGGCTCGGGCGTGCTTCCCGACGGCGTGAAACCGATGCCGCGCAGCCCGATCATCAATTATCCCTATACGGAGATCCGGCCGGTGCTCGAGCGCCTGGAGGCCTCCGGCGATATCGATCCGCACCACGGCGCGCGCGTGCGCTACGCCAATCCGCTCACCGGTGGCTGGGCGACACCGACCATGGGGGCGAACATCGCGATGTTCCCCAAAGGTTTCAAGGGCAAGGATTATCGGGCGACCGACGGCGCGATCTTCGTCTGCGTCGAAGGCGAGGGATCGACCAAGATCGAGGGCGAGACCTTCGACTGGGGGCCGAACGACGTCTTCGTCATTCCCTCGTGGAAGCGCTACGCGCACACGGCGAAGAGCAAGTCGGTCCTGTTCTCGATCTCCGACCGGCCGGCGCAAGAGGCGCTCGGCTTCTGGCGCGAGCAGAACTGACGCGGCTCGGCTCTAGGCCACCTTCGGCTGGCCGCGGCGGCGCAGGTAATCTGTAACGAGCAGCGCGATTCCGGCGGCGATCCCGAGGAAATTGATGTAGTAGCCGCCCGCGAAGGATTCCGGCGGCAGCACGATCGGCAGCGCCACCAGCCCATAGAGCAGACGCGCTGGTATTGAAATTGGCGCCAGTGCAAAGCCGACGATCCCCGCCGTGCCGACGAACAGTCCGAACAGGATGCGGACGAAGTTCCAGCCGACCAGGTGCAACGGGCCGTCGAACAACAGGCTCGGCGTCAGCACGAACAGAAACGGCAGGACAAACGTGCTCCAACCGACCAGACAGGCGATCCATCCCGTGGTCCAGCCGTCGGTGCGCGCGATATTGGCGGCTGCATAGGCGGCGAACGCCACCGGCGGCGTGATCATCGACAGCATGCCGTTGTACATGACGAACATGTGGGCAGCCATCGGCGTGACGCCGAGCTTGATCAGTGCCGGCGCGAGAAGTGTAGCGGTCAGAATATAGACGCTCACGGTCGGCAGGCCGATGCCGAGCACGAAGGCGAGCACGGCGATCAGCAGCAGGAGCAGAAATATGTTCTCGCCGGAAAGCGCCAAGAGCTGCAGCGTCATCCCGAACGCGAGGCCGGAAATGCTCAAGATCCCGACCATGATGCCGGCGGCGGCGCCGATCAGGATGATATCGAGCGAGATGCGCCCGGTCTGGATCACGGCCATCAGCATCTGCGGAATGCTGGTGCGCTTGCCGCGGTAGCCGAAGATCAGCGTCAGCACCATCAGGATGACGGTCGCGACGATCGCCGTCTTCTCCGGTGTCAGGCGCGTGATCTCCGGATACATGAGTGAAAAGACGAGGAACACGATCGGCACCAGGAAGTGCCAGCCCGATCTGAACACCTCGCCGAGCGTTGGTGCGTTCTCGATCGGCGCGGCGCCGATCTTGTGCTTGGCGGCCTCCAGATCGACGTGGATGAACAGACATCCGTAATAGAGGATCGCCGGAATCGCGGCCGCGAGGGCCACAGTGCCATACGAAACCTGTAGGAACTCGGCCATGATGAAGGCCGATGCGCCCATGACCGGCGGCATGAGCTGGCCGCCGGTGGAGCCGACGGACTCGATCGCCGCCGCGCGATAGGGCGTGAAGCCCGACCGGATCATGGTCGGAATCGTGACGACGCCGACCGCGAGCACGTTGGAGACGGCGCTGCCCGAGATCATTCCGAACAGGGCTGAGCCGACGACTGCGATCTTGGCCGCGCCGCCGCGGAAATGGCCCATCGCCGACATCGAAAGATCGGCGAAGAAGTCGGCGCCGCCGGTGCGCGCGAGCACTTGCCCGAGAATCGTGAACGGGATCACCACGAGCACCGCGACCGAAAGGATCGAGCCGATGATGCCGTTGATGTCGAGGCCGAGATAGACCACCAGCCGCTCGGGCGAGACGGCGCGCGTCTGGAAATCGCCCGGAAAGTACGGGCTGATGTAGATATAGACCGCCATCGCCAGGATGATGCCGACGAAGCCCCAGCCTGAGGTGCGGCGGCTCGCATCGAGCACGAGGAAGATCAGAATGGCGCTGCCGATGATTCCTTCGATCGGCAGCAGTGCGACCTCGTAGGTCAGCGCCTCGTAGCGCAACGCGATATAGGCGCAGATGGCGAGCGAGACCGCTGCACCGAGCCAATCGAACCAGCGCGCGGCGAACGGCCGGCTGGCGAGGAAAGTCCAGACCAAACTGAAGCCCAATCCCGCGATCAGAAACGGCGGAATGTCGCTCAGTGACCGGTGGCGCAGTGCGATATACGCAAGGATGGCGAGCCCCGCGACGGCGCCGCTCCAGTCGATCGGCGACGGCTTCTTCGGCGTCTCCGAGACATAGGCGAGCGCCAGCGTCAGGCCGAGGCATATGGCGAGCAACTGCTCGGTATAGAAAGAGACGTTGAAGACCTGCCGCGGAATATCGAGGACCCAGAGCGCCACCGCGGCTACGAGCAACGCCTGGAAAATCGTGGTGAAGAAACGGGTCGCCGGCGTTGCGGTGGAGATGAACTCCGCCGCGCCGGGAATGATTCGTTCCTCGGACGCGGCCGGCCCTCGAGCCGCCGCGTCCGAAGTCCGATCGCCTTGGTTCACGTCGTCGCCTTAGGCTCGAAGCCCTTTTCCTTAAAGTACTTCAAGGCGCCGGGGTGATAGGGGACGTCGTACTTCTTGTAGAGGCCTGCCGCGGTGAACTCGCGCAGCGCCGGCTGGATCTCGACGAGCCCGGCCTTGTTCTTCTCCATCGTGTCGATGATCTTGTAGACGACGTCGTCCGGCACCTTGGAGTTGGTGAACAGCATGTTGTCGTAGCTATAGACGCCCATCGGCTTGTCGATCGCCGATGAAGAACGGGCTCGGCGTAGCCTGCGTGAGATAGCCGTAGGGGAAGATCTTCTGCGACGCTGCCATGCCGGCTGCGGGGATTTCCAGTGCACGGATGCCGCCGACCGTAGCGTCCACTTCGCGCACCTTCGGCGCGCCGAAGGCGAAGAAGAGAACGTCCGATGCGCCGGAGACGAAATCGTCCGCGTCGCGGATCACGTTGGGCACCAACACCGGCGAGATGTCCTTTTCGGTCAGGCCGCCGGTCGCCAGCATCGCCTTCACCAGCACGTCGATCGTGCGCATGGCGGAGAAGCCCATCGGCACGCGCTTGCCCTTGAGATCGGCGATCGTCTTCATCGGCTGGTCCTTGCGCACCCAGAACGCGACGCGCAGCGCGTGGATCGAACCGATAAGGCGAAGGTCCTGCTGGCGGCCCGCCGCCGAGGTTGCGTTGACCACTTCCAGAGATATTGGCGATGCCGAGCTCGGCCTCGCCGCGGCCGACGAGCGGGATGAGCACCGCTTCGCCCGCGGTGGGCTGAACGAGCGCGTTGATGCCGGCCTTTTCCTTCAGCACCTTGGCGATCGCCGAGCCAGTCGTGTGGTTGAGGGTGCCGGGCTGCATGGTGGCGATGCCCATGGCTTGCGCGAGCGCGCGTCCGGTAGCCAATGCAAACGCCGAGGCGCTCATGCCCGCGAGCGCGGCGCGGCGGCTGAGTTTCATCGATTCAAACATTGCGTTTTCCTCCTCCCGAATTTGAATTTCGCTTCTTGTACTTGAACCCCATCAGGCGGGATTTCTGCCGGCATTGTGCTGGATTTCTTCCGGGATTCCAGCATCTCGAACGGCCGCCAGCCGTCATTTCACGAGCTTCTTACCGACCAGCCCCTCCAGGTTCTTGAAGTAAATCTTGTCGCGCGCCTCTTTCGTCAGATCGAGCGAGTCCAGGATCTTGATGGTCTCGCGGATATAGCCTGGTCCCTTTTCGGGATCGAATGGACTATCGGAGGCAAATACGACGCGATCGGCGCCATAGAATTCAAGTCCGCAGATGGTAGCGGCCCTGGAGCCGAACACGGCGGAGTCGGCGTAGAAATCCTGCTTGAAATAATCGAGCGGGCGTTTCTTCAGGCTCTTGCGCAGCGCCACGTAATCCTCGTCCGTGGTGCGCGCGCCGAGCTGGTCCCAGCCGGGCCCAACGCGGCCTTCGAAATAGGGCACCATCGCGCCGAGATGATGGATGATGATCTTCAAGTTCGGATATTTGTCGAGCGTCTTGGAGAACACCAGCCGTGCCATGGCGACGCTGGTCTCGTAGGGCCAGCCGAACGTCCACCAGATCTCATAGAGCGATTTCTTCTCGTCCATGTAGTCGGGATGCGTCGCTGGCCGGTCGGGATGAATCCAGATCGGCTTGCCGAGCTTGTTCATCGCAGCGAAGAACGGCTCGAATTCGGGCCGGTCGAGCGGCTTGCCGCCCACGTTGGTGTAAATCTGCGTGCCCAGCGCGCCGAGCTGCTTGATCGCGCGCTCGGTCTCGGCGACGCCGGCGTCCTTGGCGATCATCGGCGTCTGGGCGACGAAACCGGGGAACCGGTCGGGATACTTGGCGACCAGATCCGCTAGACCGTCATTGCCGATCTTGGCGAGCTCCTCGGCGACCTTGGGGTCGCCCTTGGCGATCACCTCGAGCCGCGGCGCCGGCAGCGACAGCACCTGCGCGTAGTCCTGGAACATGTCCATGACGCGGAAGCGCTCGTCGAGATCGTGGATGCACGGGATCGCGCGCGTGCGGTTGAACATGTCTTTCAGGCCGGCACCCACTTCGCCCATCTTTTCGTAGTATTTCTTGGGGAAGAAGTGATTGTACGCGTCGATCCGCATTGAAATCCTCCAGTTGGCCGCGGGGGAATATAGCCTTAAACCCTCGCAGTTGCGAACAACCGAACTGCGCCCGTGGGCGTACGTGTGGGCCGAGTTCGCTGTGCTTTTTCGCCGCCGACTAATAACGGAGCACGCCGATCTTATGCAGGCGGTGGAACAACCCCTGTCGGCGCAAGTACGGTCGTATGGCGCGATCCACTTCGTTCCGCTTGGGCCGCCGGCCGAGGGTCAGCTCGCGGATACGATGCATCTCTTCGTGGCCGACATCCATCAGCGTGAGCGTCTTCTGGGATTCATGCACGCGGAAGCAACCAAGATAGCGGGGTAGACGTTTGAAGCGGAAGCCGGCCTGCATCGCGCGGGCGATGAAGTCCCAGTCGAGGGCGAAACGGAAGCTCTCATCCATCGGTCCGATTGCGTCCCACACGCGCCGTCTCCAGAACAGCGTCTCCTGTGGAATGTAGTCCATCCACTTCAGTGTCTCGGGATCGTGCGGCGGCAGCACGGCGCGTCCGATCTCCATGCCTTGCGCATCGATGTAGATCCGGTGACCGTAGACGAGATCGATCTCGGGATTGCTTTGAAACGCGCGGGCCACGTATGCGAGCGTGCCGGGCAACAGCATGTCGTCGCTGTTGAGATAAGCCATCAAGTCGCCCGAGACGCGTTGGAATCCGCGATTGATGGCTTGGGCTTGTCCCGAGTCCGATTTGCTGTACCAGACGAGCTTGCCGGAATAGCTCTCGAGCAATGCACGGGTCTCCTCGCCCGATCCGGCGTCCTGTACGCAATAGGCGAGGTTAGGGTAATCCTGCGACAGCACGCTCTCGATCGTCACTTTCAAGAAATGCTCTTGCTTGAAATGCGGCGTGACGATCGCAAATCGCGGTGCATTCGCCGGCAGCGTGGTCGCCGCATAGGACTCCGGGAGCATGAGCAAGCGCGGTGCGTGCTGTCGGAAGTTCCAAAGCTGCGGACTCACCGCGTCCCGCAACGACCGGCTCATCCGGTCGCGCACCAACTCTTCAAGATGCACTAGCCGTTCGCGATGCTCCGCGTGGTCCAATTCGAGGCGTTTCAGCCGCTCGGCAATGTCGGAATTGTCGGGGGGTTCCCTGTCGGTCATTTGCGTAAACACGATCCCGGAGCGTACGAAAATGCGCCGGGTTCAACGCCCCGCGACATGCTCGACATACCAAGTATAGGCTTGGCGTAGTCCATCCTCCAGATTCGTCTTTGGCTCCCATCCCATGGCGCGGATACGGCTGGAATCCATGAGCTTGCGGGGCATGCCGTCGGGCTTGCCGGCATCGAAGCGCAAACGGCTCTCGACGCCTACAATCCGCGCAATCGTCTCCGCCAGCTCGCGAATCGTCACGTCGGCTCCGACGCCGATATTGACGTGGTCCTCCGCCGAATAGTTGCGCAGCAGGAACACCAGCGCATCGGCGGCGTCATCGACATACATGAATTCGCGCCGCGGCGAGCCCGTTCCCCACACCACGATCTCGCCGCTGCCGGCTTTTTTCGCCGCGTGCGCCTTGGCGATCAGCGCCGGTACGACGTGGCTCGACATTGCGTCATAGCCGTCGCCGGGACCGTAAAGATTGGTCGGCATCGCCGAGATGAAATCGCAGCCGTACTGGCGGCGATAGGCGCGGCACAGCATGATTCCTGAAATCTTCGCGACCGCGTACCACTGGTTGGTAGGCTCGAGCGGGCCGGTCAGGAATGCATCTTCGCGCATGGGCTGCGGCGCGAGCCGCGGATAGATGCAGGACGAGCCGAGGAACAGGAGCTTTCGCACGCCGTTTCGGCGCGCGGCCTCGATGATGTTCGATTCGATCACCAGATTGTCGTAGAGGAATTCCGCGGGACGCGTGTCGTTGGCGAGAATTCCGCCGACGGTCGCCGCGGCGACGATCACCGCGTCGGGATTGGCCTCCGCGATCCAATTCTCGACGTCGGTCTGCCGGCGCAGGTCGAGAATATCGCGTCCGGCAACGATGATCTCGCAGCGCTCGCGCCCGAGCCGGCGCACGATTGCGCTACCGACCATGCCGGTATGGCCGGCGACCCAGACGCGCTTGCCTTCAAGTTCGAATTTTGACCCGTCCAACACTTGACCCGTACGCCTGATCCACTCTGCCGCGTCAGGCTTAGCACACCGGCGGTGCTTGCCAATCGCGACGGCTATTCCGCCGCCTCGCGCTTGCCGCCCCTTGGCAGCAGCTTGGCCTCGATCGCGGCAAGCACCTCCTGGTAGCTCTTGGGCCCGCCCTCGGGCCAGCGCACGTCCTTCAGTTGATGGTGCGCCCACTCGATCCGGCGCGCGATGGCGGACGTGAGCACCGGATCCAGACCGAGCTCGGCGACCGTCGCCGCCGACTCATGCATTTCCGCTGCACGCCGCGCGCCGTGCTTGGCGGTGCGTTCGAGATAATAGGACGCGGCTTCTTTCCAATCGATGCCCGGCACAGTCTGCTGGACGGAATCCAGAATCCGGTCTTCGAGACCGACGCGATGCGCCGCGATCAGCCCCTCGAGCAGGAGCGCCTCGATGCCCTTGATGAAGATGGAGCGCAGCATTTTGGAGAGCGACGCATCGCCGATCCGCTCGCCGGCGAGCTCGAGACGCATGCCGAGCGCGTTCAGCCGGGCCATGAGCGCCGCCGCCTTGGGTCCGGAAACCAGCACCGGCACGCGATGCCCCGGGCCGGGCACCGGCGCCATGATCGCGGACTCGACGAAGTCCGCGCCCGAAGGCGTGAGCGCGTCGGCGACCTTCTGCTTGGTCATGGGCGAGACCGAGTTGAAGTCGATATAGGTCTGCCCGGCCTTGAGATGCTTCGCCGCCGCGCGCGCGGCATCGACGGCGGAAGAAGCGGTCACCAGCGAGAACACGACGCTCGCGCCTTCGAGCGCTGGTCCGATGGCTGTCTTCAAGTCGACGCCGGCCGCGCACGCCGCATCGGCCATCGGTTTCTCGCCGGCGAGCAGGTCATAGGCGGAAACACGCGCTTTCGCCTCGGCCACCAGTCCGCCGCCGATATTGCGGCCGGCCTCGCCGAAGCCGATGAGCGCGATCTTTTCGGTCATTTCAGCTCGCTGAGATCGTCGACGTAGGTGAGTCCGAGCTTTTGCAGCGGCTCCCGCATCTTGTCGAGATCGAGCGTGAGCTCGCCCCTGGCCAGGCGTTTCTTCTTCTCGCTCTCGTTGGTTTCGCGCTTCTCCGCGGCGGCGATTGCGACCTCCGCCTCGCCGCGCGGCACCACCACGACGCCGTCGTCGTCGGCGACGATGATGTCGCCCGGGTTCACCAGCGCACCGGCACAGACCACCGGAATGTTCACCGAGCCGGGCGTCGCCTTGATCGTGCCCTTGGCCGAGATTGCCCGTGACCAGACCGGATATTTCATCTCGGTCAGGTTCTTCACGTCGCGCACGCCCGCGTCGATCACCAGTGCCGCAATGCCGCGCGCCATGAACGTGGTCGCCAGCACGTCACCGAACATGCCGTCGGTGCAGTCGGCGCTGCAGGCGACCACCATGACGTCGCCTCTCTCGCATTGCTCGACCGCCACATGGATCATCCAGTTGTCGCCGGGGTGCGTGAGCGCGGTCACCGCGGGGCCGGCGATCTGCGCGCCGGGCCAGACCGGCCGCATATAGGGCTTCATCAGCCCGCGCCGGCCGATTGCCTCGTGCACGGTCGCGCTGCCGAGCTCTTTCAGCCGCGCTGAAATCGCTGGAGCGAGGCGCGGAATCTTGCGGACGACGACCGGCTTCATGCCTTGTTCCTCCCGAGCGGGCGCAAATCTAGCGGGAATCCCGAAGCCGTACCAACGGGTCGACACCGATTGCAAAACCGCCCATGATGCAACTTCGCGGGGCAGGGCGATCGAAGGAGGCTTCCATGCGGCGGCGCGGACTTTCGCGGCGCGCGATGCTGAAGGGCGCTGCGGCGAGCAGCTCGGCGTTGAGCCTGGGGCTCTGGTTGCCCTCGGCCGCGGCCCAATCGGCGCCGCTGCGCTCCGGCGTGCTCACGCCCGGCGTCATCATCATGCTCACCGACTATATCCTCACCAACAAGCTCGACGAGAAGCACGGGCTGAAATTCGCCGAGCCGAAAATCTACTCCACCCTTTCCACCGTACAGGGCGATTTCGTCGCCGGCGCCTACGAGATCGGATTCGGCGGCTGGGACGCCTATGCGCTGCGCTATCTCGCGGGCGTTCCGTGCGAGCTCCTCGGCACATTCTCGACCGGGACCATGCTCAACATGCTGGCGCCCGCCAACGGCGCGAAGACGTTGGCCGAGCTCAAAGGCAAGACGCTCGCGGCACCGCTGGCGAGCAGCACCTACAAGATTTCCAGCGCGGTGATCCGCGAATTCGAGGGCATCGATCTCGAGAAGCACGTTCAAATTCAGAGCAGCGACAACCCGATGGCGCCCTTGAGCATGCTGATGGCCGATCGCGCCGATGCCGCGCTCTCGTGGGAGACCTCGATCAGCGCCGCGTTGCTGCGCCGGCCCGACCTAAAGGTGATCTACAACGTCGGCGAGGCATACAAGGCGAAGACCGGCCGCGATCTGCCCTATTTCGGCATGGCCGTGCGCAAGGAGCTCACCGCCAAGGACCCGACGATCGGCGCCAAGCTCAACCGCGTCTTCAAGGATTGCATCGACGGCATCAACGCCAATACCGCCGCCGCCATCGAATCCGCGGGCAAGAACACGTATCTGCCGCCGGAAGTCTTGAAGTTGGCCTTCAGCTCCGGCCGCATGCGCTTCAGCTATATCTCGGCGCTCGAAGACGAGGGCCGCAAGACCTTCCTCGCCGCGAGCGAGTTCCTCACCCGCAACGGCATTTTCTCCCGCGCCATCGACAAGGGCTTCTTCGTCTCCAGCTGAGCGGGCCGTATCGAGTAATCGGCGTGAACAAACCCGTTTCGATCGACAGCATCGAGCCGTCCGGCGCGGGCTTCCGTACCGACCGTTCGCTGCGCCACGAGACCTTCGCCACCATCGTCGTCGTGATCGCCTTGATCGCCGCGATGGAGATCGCGAGCCGCTACGTCCCCGACTACATCATGCCGTCGCCGCTCAAAGTGCTGGAAGCCGCGCGCAAGCTTTTCTTCCAGGACTACACCCACGTCTTCGTCACCATCCTGCGCCTGATCGCCGCCGTGGCTTTCTCCATGCTGCTCGGCATCGTGTTCGGCGTCGTCATGGGCATGCTGCCTGCGGTGCGGCCCTATCTGCGCGCGCTCGTCATCATCGATACCGGCGTGCCGGCGCTCTCCTGGATGCTGATCGCGATCTTCTGGTTCAAGGACCCGGAGACGCGCATCATCTTCATCCTGGTGGTGATCCTGCTCCCGTTCTACGCGCTCAACGTCTATGAGGGCATTCGCGCGCTGCCGAAGGATCTGCTCGACATGGTCGAGAGCTTCCGGCCGACGCGCTGGCAGGTGATGCGCTATCTGATCGGCCCGCACATCGTGCAGTACATCTTTCTCACCACGAAATCGGTGATCGGTTACGCCATCCGCATGACGATCTTCGCCGAGCTGATCGCTTCCGCGATCGGCGTCGGTTCGCGCATGGGGCTGGCTCATTCGAATTTCCAGATCGATCAATTGCTCGCCTGGACCTTCTTCCTGATCGCGCTCTCTTTGTCGCTGCAAGCCGGCCATCAACGCGGTCGAGAAGCGCTTCTTGCGCTGGCGGCCGGAGCTGGAGGTCCGATGAGCGCCGCCGTCATCGAGCTTGCGAATGTGCGCAAGACCTTCGGCCAGGTCGTCGCGGTCGACGACATCGGCTTCGAGGTGGCGCGCGGCGAGATCGTGGCGCTGCTCGGGCGCACCGGGGCGGGCAAGACCACGGTGCTGAACATCGTGATGGGAACGATCCCCGCCGATCGCGGCACGGTGCGCGTCGCCGGCGTCGATCCGTATCTTCATTTCCGCGATCTGCGCGGCAAGCTTGCCGTGAGCTTCCAGAACGACCGGCTCTTGCCTTGGCGCACCGCGGTCGAGAACGTGGAGCTCGGACTTCTGATTCTTGGCCGTTCCAAGGAGGAGGCGCGCGAGATCGCGACTGCGTGGCTCGCCCGCGTCGATCTTGCCGGTGCCGAGGGGAAATACCTGCATGAGCTTTCCGGCGGCATGCGCCAGCGCGTTTCGCTCGCCCGCGCGCTCGCCGTCGATCCCGAGATCGTGCTGCTCGACGAGTCCTTCAGCCAGCTCGACCACGTGACTTCGCAGACCTTGCGGCGCGACTTCACGCGCATCGCCCGCGAATGGAAAAAGACCTGTCTTCTCGTTACCCACCGGATCGACGACGCGCTCGAAATGGCCGACCGCATCCTCGTGCTGCGGGTGCCGGCGAGCGTTTGCCTGGAATTGAAGATCGATTCCGCCGCGCGCGCCGACCGTGCGGCATTGCGGCAGATGCATGCGCGGATCACCGCTGCTATGGGCAGCGACGAGGGCCTGGAACCAGGCTCGGCCGCCGCCGAGTGACCGGAGCGCGACGCCAATGGCTTATGAGGCCGGCATGAGCCGCGAAGTCGTCATCGCTGGATATTCCGAAACCAAAATCGACGTCCGCACCGGCCGCAGCGCCTATGATTTCGGTGGCGAGGCGTTCGCGCTGCTGCTGCAATCGACCGGCATCGACAAGGCGGCGATCGACGGCCTTTCGGTCAACGCCTCGATCAGCGAGGCGCCGAACCCTTTTTTCGCGGTCTATATGTGCGAGGCGCTGGGGCTCACGCCAAGCTGGATCAATTTCTCGGGGCTGGGCGGCGCTTCGAGCATCGCCGCCGTCGCCCGCGCCGCCGCCGCGATTCGCGATGGCTTGTGCGAGGTCGCCGTCGTGCTCGCGGCCGACGCGCAGACCAACGGCAACCGGTCCAATTATGGCGCCTATCGCGGCGAATTCCAGGAGCCGACTGGCGTCTTGAGTCCGCCATCGAGCTTCGGGCTCCTGATGAACCGCTACGAGCACCAGTTCGGCATCAAATACGAGGCGCTCGGCAAGATCGCGGTCACCCAGCGCGAGCATGCGCTCTTGAACGAGAATACCTGCCCGAAGCTGAAGAAGCCTCTCACGATGGAAGAGTATCTCGCCTCGCGCATGATCGCCGATCCGCTGCGGTTGCTCGATTGCGTGATGGTCTGCGACGGCGCCAATGCGGTGCTGGTCACTTCCGCGGAGCGGGCGCGCGATCTCGGCTTGAAGAAAACGGCGCGCATCGCGGGCTACGCGGAGCTGACCAATCATGGCGGCGACGAGGTACTTCCCGACATAACCGAGTTGGGTTTTTCCAAGATCGCGCCCAAGGTCTTTGCCCGCGCCGGCATGACGCCCGCCGACATCCGCATGTTCCACCCCTATGACGACTTCACTATTGCCGTCGTGATGCAGCTTGAGGATTTCGGCTTCGCCGCGCGCGGCAAGGGTTGCGACTATGTGCTGGCGACCGATCTGTCGTTCAAGGGCAAGCTCCCGCTCAATACCGGCGGCGGGCAGATTTCCGCGGGCCAGCCGGGGCTTGCCGGCGGTGGGCTCAATCTTGGTGGAAGCCATACGCCAGATGTTCGGCGAGGGCGGCGCGCGGCAGGTGAAGGACGCGAGCACGGCGCTCGTCACCGGCATCGGCGTCATCCCCTATGGCCGCAACTGGACCGTGAGCGCGGGCCTGATCCTGGAGCAAACGACGTGAGCGAAACCGCCAGGCGCCCCGCGCCAAAAGAGAACGTCTTCATCGACGCGCGGCCGTTCTGGGCAGGCGCGCGCACCGGCAAGCTCGTGCTGCAATATTGCCGCGACAGCGGAAAGTTCCAGCACTATCCGCGGCCGGTGAGTATCTATACCGGCAGCCGTAATTTGGAATGGCGCGAGGTCTCCGGCCGCGGCACGATCTACGCCTGCAGCGTTGTGCGCATCCCGGGACCCGGCGTCGAAGGCCGCCTGCCGCTCTCGGTCGCCATCGTCGAGCTCGAGGAAGGCGTGCGCATCATCGCCAATATCCTCGAGCGCAAGCCCGAGGACGTTAGGATCGGCCAGCGCGTAGCGCTGGCTTGGGATAAGCTCGACGGCGGCGTGCCGTATCCGGCCTTCAAGATCGTGGACTGACTTCCAATCTTGTCATTCCGGGGCCGAGCGAAGCGAGGAGCCCGGAATCCATAACCACAGACTGAGAATATGGATTCCGGGCTCGCCGCGCCTTCGCCCTTCGGGCTCCGGCGGGCGCCCCGGAATGACAAGTTAGTACGGGCAGATGACGTTCAACAGCGCCTGGCGCTTTTCTTTCAGCACCACGTCGCGCGCACGCGCCAGCGCGCCGGGCAGGTCTTTCGGATTCTCCACCCGTTCGCCGTAGCCGCCGTGCGCCTTGACGATCTCCTCGCACGGGAGGCTCGTCGGGAAATCGGCGAGGAAGCGGCCGTCGTCGCGGCCCGCGGCGCCCTTGTCGAACATGGAAAGCGTCGCGCCGCGCACGGCGCCGTAGCGGCTGTTGTTGGAGATGATCGTGAGCACCGGCAGGCCGAAGGCCTCCGACATCCAGTGGCAGGCGGTCGGGTTGTTGAAGATATAGGAGCCGTCGCCGAGCGCCGCGACCACGAAGCGCTCGGGAGCCGCGATCTTGATCCCGAGCGCGCAGCCGAAGCCCCAGCCCAGCCCGCCCGCGGGACTGGTGCCGAAGAAGGTGCCGGGCTTCTCGCGCACGCAGTGGTCGAGCTCGGTCCAGTACTCGCTCACCAGGATCGCATCGGGCCCCATCGCCTCGGACATGCAGCGCGTGAGGTAGGCCTTGGTGATCTTGTCGCCGCTCTCTGCGTGCTTTGCGCTCTGCGCGTGCCGCGCCTTGTTGCGCTCGAGGATGCGTCCGCGCCGCGCCTCGATCTTCGCCTTGGCGGGTGCCGCGCGCTCCAAGGCGGCATCGAGCGCGGCGAGCGCCGTTGCCGGCGTCGAGGTGATGGCGAGGTCGCTCCTGAAGCTCCGCATCGGGTAGCGCAGGAACATCGGATCCTCACCGACATGCGCGACCTTGCATGAATCGCTTGGGGCGTTCGCGCTCGGAATCCACGGCACGTCGGATTCGAGCACGATGACGAGATCGGCCTCGCCGATGACCGCCCCCGGATTGAAGCCGAAATGCATCGGGTGGCTGGTGGGAAGGTTCAGGTAACGCGGCGCGTGCTGCGCGACCGGGATCGCCCAGCGCTCGGCGAGCCGCGCAAGCGCCTCCACCGCGCGCGCGTCACGGCCGCAATTGGAGGTGATGATCAGCGGCTTTTCCGCCGCTGCGATCCAGGCCGCGAGCGTCTCGATCGATTTCGGATCGGCGTGCGGGGGTGCGGGAATCGCGCGCGGTCCGGCCGGCGTTGTGGGCTCGGCAACCGGGGCCGAAAGCGGCTCGCGCGGTAGGATGAGATAGACCGGGCCCATCGGGCTCGTCATCGCCGCCTCATAGGCGCGGGCCACGACATTGCCGACCTGCTCGGGCACGCGCAGCTCATAGTCCCATTTCACCAGCTCGCGCAGCATGCCGGCCTGGTCGAACATTTCCTGCGCCCAGTGGATCGAGCGGTTGCGGCTGCCGAAATTTCCGGTCTCGGTGACCGGCGTGCGCCCGGCCGCGAGGAACAGCGGAATGCGATCGCGGCTCATATTGGTGATATTGTTGATCGTGTTGGCGGTACCGACATTGACGTGCACCATCACCGCCTGCGCCTTGCCGGTCATCAGATAGGCACCGTGCGCCATAGCGACTGCGAGGTTCTCGTGCGGCACCAGCACCGGCCGCGGCACCTTGCTGTTGGAACCTTCGCGCGCGCGGCTATAGGCCTCGACGATCGGCGGAAAGTCGGTGCCGGGATTGGCGAAGAAAAAATCGACGCCATGATCGGAAAGCGCGCGCAAAAAAATCTCGCCTGCGATCGTCGGTTCTTTGACGGCTGGCGTGCGCGGGGCGGAGGGTTTGACGTTCATGGGGTTGTACCGCTTTTCTGTTTTTATCGAACCGACATCTTACTCGACGCGACGTGCTGCGTCGAAGGCACCGCCAATGCAGCCCATCAGTGGGCAGCTTTGGCGATTTCGTCCCTGAGCAGGTTCTTCTGCACCTTGCCGGTGGAGTTGCGCGGCAGCGCCCGGAAATAGATGTGCTTGGGCTTCTTGTAGCTGGCGATCAGATCCTTGCAATGGGCAACCAGCGCGTCCGCGCTCGCTATCGCTCCGGGCCTCAACTCGACGACCGCGACCACGCTCTCGCCGAAGGTCGCATCGGGCGCGCCGATTACTGCGGCATCCAGCACAGCCGTATGGCTCAGCAGCGCGAGCTCGACCTCGCGCGAATAGATATTGAAACCGCCGCTGACGATCATGTCCTTCTTGCGGTCGACCAGATAGAGAAAGCCGTCGGCGTCGAAATAGCCCATGTCGCCGGTGAACACCCAGCCGTCGACGAGCGACTCGGCGCTGGCGGCCGGATCGAGATAACAGCGCATGGTGATATAGCGCCCGGGCTCGCCGCAGCGCACCGCGATCTCGCCGGTCTCGCCCTGAGCCACGTCGTTGCGCTTGTCGTCCACGATCCGCACCTCGACGCCGGCGCAGACGCGGCCGACGGAAGCCGGATGCGTGAGCTGCTCCTCGGGATCGAGATTGGTGACCGCGCCGGCCTCGGTCAGTGCGTAGAAGGAGTGCAGGCGGATGTTGGGCAGCAGCGCGAGAAACTCACTCTTCAGTTCCACCGGGAACGCCTCGCCGGTCGAAACCACCACGCGCAGCGACTTGAAGCGCTCGGGCGCGCGGCGGATCTCGGACAGCGTCAGGCGGATGATGGTGGGCACCATGCCGGCGACCGTGATTTTCTCGCGCTCGACAGCATCGGCCATCGCGGCTGCGTCGAATTTCGGCAGGATCACCAGCGTGCCGCCGACGCCGAGCGCATTGCCGAGCCGCGCCAGCCCCGTTCCGACCGAAAGCGGCGACATGGCGAGCACCTTGTCGCCGGGCTGCAGCTCCCATTGCACCACGTTCATCAGTCCGTGCTGGACGTGGAAGCCGCCGTGCGTACGCACCGCGCCCTTGGGCGTGCCGGTGGTTCCCGAGGTGTAGGAATAGAGCAGGTCCTCGACTTCAGGCGGCAGCGCGGGCGGCCGCTCGGCGGCGCCTTCGTCGATCAGCGCCGCAATCGTCGGATCGACCTCGGACGTGGCGGTGCTCGCGACCAGCGCAATGTCGTTCACACCCTTCGTTGCCTCGACAACGACCTGCCGCCGCGCCGGATCGAACAAATAGAATTTCGGTCGGCTGCTCGAAAGGATGACGGCGATCTCGCGCGCGGTAAGGCGCGTATTGACCAGCACCATGATGCCGCCGGCCTTGGCCATACCGTAAAAGGCCTCGACGAACTCGATGCTGTTTTCCAGATGCATCGCCACCCGGTCGCCGTACTCGAGCCCGCGTGCGCGCAAGGCGTTGGCCAGCCGGTCGCTGCGCCGGTCGAGCTCGCGATAGCTCAAGCGCCGCGTACCGCTCACGGCCGCGAGCCGGTCGGGATAGCGCAGCGCCTGGGCGTTGAGCACGGTGCCAAGCTTCATCGTCTCCCCTTAGTGCAGTTGATCCGCTCCGTCGATGCCTGCAAGCTCGGCGCGTGAAACGCTCCGTACTCGTCGCCGATATCGGCGCCACCACGACCCGCCTTGCGCTCACGAGAGCCGACGGAAAGCTCCGAGCCGTCCGTTCGGTGATGAACGACAATATTGCGAACCTCGAAACATTTCTGGCAAGTGCGCTCGCCGCCGCCCGGCCGCGACCCCAGTCGGCCGTGCTCGGCATTGCCGGCTGGATCGAAGGCGACCACATGCTCGTCACCAATCGCGGCTGGACGTTCTCCCGCCGCGCGCTCGCCCGCAAGCTCGGGCTCAAGCGCCTGGTCGCCGTCAACGATTTCGAGGCGCTGGCCCACGGCCTCCCGGCACTCGGGAAGGCGGATCTCGTCGCCGTCGGCGCGCCGCAGCGAAATGCCGAAGGAAAGGCTCCTGGTATGCGGGCCCGGCAGCGGTTTCGGCAGCGCGCTTCTGCTCAAGCAGCGGCCACCGGCGCGACAGGTGCTGGCGAGCGAGGCCGGACACATGCGGCTCGGTGCCGCCAGTGCCGACGAGGCCCGCGTCATCGCTCATTTCCTGCGCGACGACGGCCCGGTCATCGTCGAGCACGTGCTGTCAGGACCCGGCCTCGTGCGCGTGCATCATATTCTTTCGGGCGAGCGCAAGCGCGCCGAAGCCATCGCCACCGCGGCGTGCGCAGGGGAGCCGGCGGCGCGCGCCACTGCCGAATTTTTCCTCCGCCTCTTCGGCCGCATCGCCGGCGACCTGGCGCTGGCCTATAACGCCAAGGCCGTCTTTCTCGCCGGCGGCGTGACCCGTGGCCTGGCGCCGCTCATTCCCAATTCGCCGTTCCGCGCCGCTTTCGAGGAGCACGCGCCCTATCGCGATCGCATGGCGCTGATTCCGATCAAGGCGATCGTGCACGAGGAGCCGGGGCTGTTCGGCGCGGCGCAGATCGCCCGCCGCCTCGCCTAGACCAGGCCGAGATCGGCGAAGGCCGCGGCATGGAAATCCGCGGCTTCCTGCGAGAAGCAACAGAACACGACGCGGCCGATCCCGCGCCGCGCGGCTGCTTCGCCGACGACACTAGCGACCGCGATCCTCGCCGCCCGTTCGGCCGGGAAGCCATAGACTCCGGTCGAGATCGAAGGGAAGGCAACGGAAACGAGCCCGTTCGCGCGCACGAGCTCCAGCGAAACGCGATAGCAGGACGCCAGCAGATCGTCCTCGCCGGCGCCGCCGCCCCGCCAGACCGGGCCGACCGCATGGATCACGTGGCGGGCAGGGAGCCTGTAGCCGTGGGTGATTTTCGCCTGTCCCGTGGCGCAGCCGCCGAGCGCTCGGCATTCCTCGAGCAGCTCCGGCCCTGCCGCGCGATGGATCGCACCGTCCACGCCGCCGCCGCCCAGAAGCGCCGTATTGGCCGCGTTTACGATCGCGTCGAGCTCGAGAAGCGTAATGTCGCCGACCACGATCTCGAGTAGCGTATCGTGCACTTCGGCGGCTAGATGCGGGCGCGGCTCCATGCGCCGATCTTATCGTGCCGGGCGCTGGAAAGTCAGGCCGCTTCCTTGCGCAGATCGAGCGTGCCGCGGCGGCCGATGGCGCCGAAATCCTTGCTTCAGAAAATCTTCCGCCGCCTTGCGGCCGACATCGCGCAAATGCTGGAAGAACGACCAATCGACGGTGAACTTGGAGCTGGAGCTGAGCTTCTTCAGCTCCTTGTCGGCGGCGATACGGTGGATGCGGACCGGCTTGGTGCTCCGGCCGGTCCAGCGGCCCAGCAGGCCGCTCTGCCGCTGACGGCTCACGAAGCCGATCGCGCGCAGCTCCGACTGCAGCGACGCGTTGAAGGTGATCTCGTTGATCCGGTTCAAAATGTCGCGCGCGGTGCGCGGGGTCTTGTTGCTCACCAGCGGATTGGTCTGCACCAGCACGATGTCGTCGTTGCGGCCGGTGCGGAAGAACGGGAACAGCGGCGGGTTGGAGACATAGCCGCCGTCCCAATAGGGCACCCCGTCGATCTCGACCGCGCGGAACAGGAACGGCAGGCACGCCGACGCCATCACCACGTCGGGCGTGATCTGCTCGCGGCGGAAGACGCGCATCTTGCCGGTGCGCACATTGGTGGCCGAGACATAGAGATCGAATTCACGGTTTGCCCGCACCGCCTTGAAATCGACCTCGCGCTCCAGGATCTCGCGCAGCGGATTGATGTTGAACGGGTTCATGTCGTAGGGCGAGAAGAAGCGGCTGGCGACGTCGAACGCGAGAAAGATCGGATTCTTGTCGAGCGACCAGTTGCCGAACAGCCGGTCCGCGATCGAGCGCTGGATCGGGCTCATGCGGCCGTCGTGCGAAACCGCGCGCCAGAAATTACGGAGCGCTTCGCGCGCGCCTTCGCGCCCGCCCTTGTGATAGCCCGACGCCAGCACGACCGCGTTCATCGCTCCGGCGCTGGTGCCTGAGATCGCCTGGAGCGAAAGCCGCTCGTCCTCGAGCAGGCGGTCGAGTACGCCCCAGGTGAAGGCGCCATGCGCGCCGCCACCTTGCAAAGCGAGGTTGACGGGCTTCGGCCCGGTGTTCTTGCGCAGAATCATGGGATGAAAATCAGCATGCCCGGTTTCATTGTGCAGTGCAATAAAAGTAGCAGGAGCGGGTTTTTATAAGGCGTTGCAAGCCTGTAAGATGTGCATTGAGAAACCTTATGAACCTTGGCTTTCCGGCCCCCGATCACGACCACGCGCACTGCGTTGCCGATCTGCTCAAGCGCGCAGAGCAGGCATGCGGCGAGCGCGGTCTCAGGCTCACGCCGCTGCGCCGGCGGGTGCTGGAGTTGCTCGCCGGCAGCCACGCGCCGATCGGCGCCTACGAGATCGTCGAGCGCCTGGCCAAGGCCGGCGAGCCGGCGCCGCCCATGTCGGTCTATCGCGCGCTCGAGTTTCTGGTCGCCGAGCGGCTCGCGCACCGGATCGAAAGCAAGAATGCGTATCTCGCCTGCAACCACGGCCACGACGGCGGCGAAGTGGTGATGTTCCTGATGTGCGAGCGTTGCGGCACCGTGGCCGAGGTCGCCTCGCGCGCGGTTGGGCGCGATCTCGGCGAGGCCGCGCGCTCGATCGGCTTCGATGCGCGCACGCAAGTGCTCGAGATCGCGGGCCTGTGCGAGAATTGCCGCAAGACCAAGCCGCGGCGCTGATGCACCGATGACCGACCGGATCGAACCCGCCTCTCACATCGCCGCGCCTGCGGCGCGACGGCGCACGGTTGCCGTGCGCGTCGGCGACGTTCTGATCGGCGGCGGTGCGCCCGTTGTCGTCCAGTCCATGACCAATACGGACACCGCGGACATCGAGGGGACCGCGCGCCAGGTCGCCGCCCTCGCGCATGCGGGCTCCGAGCTGGTGCGTATCACCGTCGATCGCGACGAGGCCGCGGCGGCGGTTCCCAAGATCAAGGATCGGCTCGGTGCGCTGGGCGTGGCGGTGCCGCTGATCGGCGACTTTCATTATATCGGCCACAAGTTGCTCACCGATCATCCGGCCTGCGCCGAGGCGCTCGACAAATACCGCATCAACCCCGGCAATGTCGGCTTCAAGGAGAAGAAGGATCGCCAGTTCAGCGCGATCATCGAGCTCGCATTGAAATATGGGAAGCCGGTGAGGATCGGCGCCAACTGGGGCTCGCTCGATCAGGACTTGCTCACGCGCCTCATGGACGAGAACGCGCGCGCCAAGGAGCCGCTCGACGCCCGCGCGGTGACGCGCGAGGCCATGGTGCAGTCGGTATTGCTCTCGGCCGCGCGCGCCGAGGAGCTGGGGATGGCGCGAAGCCAGATCATTCTTTCTGCCAAAGTCTCAGCGGTGCAGGATCTGATCGCGGTCTACGCGGAACTGGCGCGGCGCTCCGACTATGCGCTTCATCTCGGGCTTACCGAGGCGGGCATGGGCTCCAAGGGCATCGTCGCCTCGGCGGCCGCGATCGGCGTGCTGTTGCAGCAGGGCATCGGCGATACCATCCGCATTTCGCTGACCCCCGAGCCCGGCGGCGACCGCACCCGCGAAGTGCAGGTTGCCCAGGAGCTGTTGCAGACCATGGGGCTGCGCACCTTCGTGCCACTGGTCGCGGCTTGCCCGGGCTGTGGCCGCACCACTTCGACGACCTTCCAGGAGCTCGCATCCGAGGTGCAGGGTTTCGTCCGCGCGCGCATGCCCGAATGGAAGAAACTTTATCCCGGCTCCGAGGGGCTTACGGTCGCGGTCATGGGCTGCATCGTCAACGGGCCAGGCGAGAGCAAGCACGCCGACATCGGTATTTCCCTGCCCGGCACCGGCGAACAACCGGTCGCACCGGTGTTCGCGGACGGCAAAAAGGTCGCAACACTCCGTGGCGCGGCGCTTACCGCCGATTTCAGGGCGATGGTCGAGAACTACGTGGCTCAGCGCTGGGGCATGGCCGCGCGCCGGCCAGCCGCGGAATAGAGCAGCTTCAGCGGCCCACGAGCGAAGCCGCGATATTCACCGCGAGAGCGAGAATCGCCGCGGTGAACAGGAACGACAGCACGCCGTGCGCCACCACGGTCCGGCGGATTTCGCGCTGCGTAATGCCGACGTCCGACACCTGGAACGTCATGCCGATCACGAACGCGAAATAGACGAAGTCCCAATAGTCCGGCTTTTCATCGCCTGGGAATTTGAGGCCGGCGGCGCGCCGGCCGGTGCCGTAGAACTCATGGGCATAATGCAGCGCGAAGATCGTCTGCGTGAACATCCAGGATAGGATCACGGTGGCGATCGCGAGCGCGACATGGAAGCCGTAGCCCGGCTGCGATTGCTTGATCCCCACGAGCTCTGCGAAAATCGCGCCCGTGCTTACCACCGCCGCGGCGACCGCGAGCGACAGGAGAGCGAACGCGCCCTCGTCCTGCATTGCGGAGTGGTAGCGGATTTCGGAAGGCGTCGAGCGCGCCATCGTGACCGCGGCGAGAGTGAGATAAAGGACTACGCCGACATCCCAGCCGAGCAGGAAACGTGTACTGTTGCCGATGCTCGCTGGAACAAGCGCATAAATAGCAATCCCGATCGCAATCGCGATCCAGAGGCGCACATGGCCGCGCACGAAGCGAACGATCCAGGGCCCGGCTTCGGTTTCGATCTTCACGATCGGCAGCGGCCGTTTCTTGGCCATGGAGCAAGTTCCTTCAGGCTTTGCGTTCGGCGGCGAAATGCGCGCAGGCCGCAAGCATAGCCCCGCGCGCGCCAAAATGCGCGAGCGCGGTTTCCGTTTCGCGGACGAGCTCCAACAGCCGCTTGCGCGCGCCATCGGGGCCGAGCGCGGAGACGAGCGTCGCCTTGCCGCGAACCTTGTCCTTGCCCACGCGCTTGCCCGCTGCCGCGGTCTCGCCCTCGGCATCGATGAGATCGTCGGCGATCTGGAACGCGAGGCCGAGCGCGCGCGCATAGCGGCTTAGCGCTTCGCGCGCCTTCGCGTCGGCCCGCCCCAGGATCGCGCCTGCCTCGCACGCGGCCTGGATCAGCGCGCCGGTCTTCATCGCCTGCAGTCGGCCGATTTCATCTGCAGAGAGCACAAGGGGCTTTCCGCCGGCGAACCGCCCTTCGGCTTGCAGATCGAGCATCTGGCCGCCGGTCATGCCGCCGACACCGGATGCACATGCGAGCAAACGGGTGAGGGCAATGCGTATCGCCGGGTCGGGATCGGTCGCTTCATGTGAAATGATGTCGAACGCGAGCGTGAGCAGCGCGTCGCCGGCAAGTATCGCGGTTGCCTCGTCGAACGCGCGGTGGACCGTGGGCCGGCCGCGCCGCAGATCGTCGTCGTCCATGGCCGGCAGATCGTCGTGCACCAGCGAATAGCAATGCACGCACTCGATCGCCGCCGCCGCGCCCATCGCCTTGGCTTGCGAAACGCCGAACAGCGCCGCGCTCTCGATCACGAGGAACGGCCTCAGCCGCTTGCCGCCGCCGAGCGTTGCGTGCCGCATGGCGAGCAGGAGCCGCTCGGGCCGCACGATCTCGCCCGGGAGCGGCGTCGCCGACAGCGCCGCCACAAGCGCGGCCTCGGTCGCGGCCGCGACCGCTGCGAGGCGGCGTTGAAACGTTTCTTCCGGCAGCGGTGACATCGTACTCTCGCCTAAGCGCAGGCCCGGCGCTTGTCCGGCAATGGCCGAGCCAAAGGCTCCGGTCAAGCGCCGCGCGGCCGCCGCAATCGGTCGCCATGCCGATAGCCGAGCCCCCGCATGATCATCCGCCGCCTGTTCTCCTTCGCCTGGAAGCTCTTGCTGGTTCTTGCACTGATTCCGGTCGTGTTCGTGCCTGTCTATGCTTACGTGCAGCCGGTATCGACCCTGATGCTGTGGCGCCGGGTCATGGGCGAGCGGGTCGTGCGCCACTGGCGGCCGCTGAACGCGATTTCGCCCGAGCTCGTGCGCGCGGTAATCGCCGGCGAAGATGCGCGCTTCTGCACCCATAGCGGCGTCGATTGGGACGAGCTGCGCGACGCGATCGAGGACGCCGACGAGCTTGCCGATATACGCGGCGCGTCCACCATCGCCATGCAGACCGCCAAGAACCTGTTCCTCTGGCCGGGCCGGCAATATGTCCGCAAAGTTCTGGAAGTGCCGATCGCCTATTACATGAGCGCGATCTGGTCCAAGCGCCGGCTCGCCGAGATTTATCTCAACGTCGCCGAATGGGGTCCGAACGGCGAGTTCGGCGCCGAGGCGGGAGCATTGCGCGCCTTCCGCAAAAGCGCTCGCTCGCTGTCTCCTGATGAGGCCGCGCTGCTGGCCTCGGTTCTGCCCAATCCCATGCGGCGCGATGCCGCCCGGCCGGGCCCGGGCCTGCAACGGCTCGCCGTGCGCCGTGCCTCCGCGAGCGTGGCCGCCGGCCCTGCGGTCACCGCGTGCCTGCGCACATCGCGCTGTAACGCGCTAAGTCTTAACGCGCTAAGTCTTGGCAATCGCGGCGCTCCTCCTCTATAAGTCCGCCTCCCGCGTCAATGCCCGCCCACGGGCCGTAACAACGAGGCTGCGATGGCCGTCCCAAAAAGAAAGACTTCGCCCTCCCGGCGCGGCATGCGCCGCTCCGCCGATGCGCTGAAGCGTCCGACCTATATCGAGGACAAGGACTCCGGCGAGCTGCGCCGTCCGCATCACATCGATCCCAAGACCGGCATGTATCGCGGCCGGCAGATCCTGAAGCCGAAGGCCGAGGCCTGACGCCTCGGCGCGGCGCTGCGCGCAGGGAACGATAATGTTCGGCACCTTTCCGCTACTGGTCGTTTCGTTCGCGCTCTACAACATGGTCGCGTTCCTGCTGCAGGGCGTCGGCTGGGCGGACCCGATCTACACGGTCCGCATGATGTCGGGCGCGTCCTGGACCATCACCAACGGCGACGCGTTGATCGGTCTCTCCCTTCTGTTTCTGTTCTTCGAATTGATAAAGGCGGCACGCGCCGGCTCGCATTCCATCGCCGATCATCTCCTGTCGACGATCGTATTCGTCGCCGCGCTCGTGGAATTCCTGCTGGTGCGCGAGGCCGGCACCTCGGTATTCGCGGTCCTGCTTCTCATCGCGCTCGTGGACGCGATCGGCGGCTGGGTGATCTCGGTGCGCACGGCGCGGCGCGACATTACGTTCGAGCCCGACCCGCAATAGCAACGCGCCGGCAGCTCACACCCTCGCCGGGCGGAACGCCTGAAAAGTTCGCCAATTTAAGTGGTCTTATTCCTTGTCGCCGGAACGGCCCATGCGGTCGAGCCGCTGCTGCATCTCGGTAACCTGGCGCTTGAGCGCGTCGATATCGTCGCCGGCGGGCGTTTCCCCGGCGGCGTTCTGCTTCTGGGCGAAGGGCAGGAACATCGCGAAAGAGCGCTCGAACATCTCCATGTTGCGGCGCACTTGCTCCTCGATCATTCCGAGCCCGGGGACGCCGAACGCCTTGCCCATCTGCTCGCGAAATTTATCCTGGTCGCGCGTGAAATTATCCATCGACGCATCGAGATAGCGCGGCAGCAGCAGCTGCATGCTGTCGCCATAGAAGCGGATGACCTGGCGCAGGAAATTGATCGGCAGCAGGTTGGTGCCCTTATTTTCCTGCTCGAAGATGATCTGGGTCAGCACCGAGCGGGTGATGTCCTCGCCGGTCTTGGCGTCATAGACCACGAAGTCGTCGCCCGACTTGACCATGACGGCGAGGTCTTCGAGCGTGACGTAAGTGCTCGTGCCCGTGTTATAGAGCCGCCGGTTGGCGTACTTCTTGATCGTTACCGGTTCCTGATTCTTGGTCATCACGCTGTACTTGTTTTGTTGCGCTTCGCTGCTCGCACAATAGGCATTTACATTAGGGCCTTTCCGGCGACCGGGCTACCGAATTGTTCGGGGCCACGGGCCTTGCAATCCCCGCATCGAAGCCGGTTTCGTCTTATTGACATCGCGCGCCGCTGGCACCAACGATTGGCCGAGAGAACGGCGGCGGCGGCGCGGGGTCCGCGCGTGCGCGGCGGAGGAGAAATCAATGCAGGACGACATTGTCATTGTCGGCGCGGCGCGTACGCCGGTCGGCTCGTTCAACGGCGCGCTGGCTTCGTTGTCGGGCCATGCGCTGGGCAAGATCGCCATCGAAGCGGCGCTCGCGCGCGCGGGCATCGAGGGCAAGCGCGTGTCCGAGGTCATCCTGGGTCAGATCCTGACTGCCGGGCAGGGACAGAATCCCGCGCGACAGGCTTCGATCGCGGCGGGCATTCCGGTCGAGATCCCGGCGTGGGGCGTGAACCAGCTCTGCGGCTCCGGTTTGCGCGCGGTCGCGCTCGGCTATCAAGCGATCCTGAACGGAGATTCCGACATCGTCGTCGCCGGCGGTCAGGAATCCATGAGCATGGCGCCGCACGCCGCGCATCTGCGCAACGGCCAGAAGATGGGCCCGCTCGAATTCGTCGATACCATGATCAAGGACGGCCTGTGGGACGCCTTCAACGGCTACCACATGGGCAACACCGCCGAGAACGTCGCCAAGCAATGGCAGATCACCCGCCAGCAGCAGGACGAGTTCGCGGTCGGCTCGCAGCAAAAGGCCGAGGCGGCGCAGAAGAGCGGCCGCTTCAAGGACGAGATCGTGGCGGTGAAGATTCCTTCCAAGAAGGGCGACATCATCGTCGATGCCGACGAGTATCCGCGCCACGGCGCCACGCTCGAGGCGATGGCGAAGCTGCGTCCCGCGTTCGATAAGGAAGGCACCGTCACCGCCGGCAACGCGTCCGGCCTCAATGACGGCGCCGCGGCGGTCGTGCTGATGAAGGCGAGCCAGGCCGCCAAGGAAGGCAAGAAGGTGCTGGCGCGCATCGTCTCCTGGGCGCACGCCGGGGTCGATCCGTCGATCATGGGCACCGGGCCGATCCCGGCTTCGCGCGCGGCGCTGAAGAAAGCCGGCTGGAAGCCCGAGGACCTCGATCTCGTCGAGGCCAACGAAGCCTTCGCCGCGCAGGCCTGCGCGGTGAACAAGGAATTGGGCTGGGACCCCAAGAAAGTGAACGTGAACGGCGGCGCTATCGCCATCGGTCATCCGATCGGCGCTTCCGGCGCGCGCGTTCTGGTCACGCTGCTGCACGAGATGGAAAAGCGAAACTCGAAGAAGGGTCTCGCCACGCTCTGCATCGGCGGCGGCATGGGTATCGCCATGTGCGTGGAGCGCTGCGTAAGAACGGAAGAGGAGGGGCAATGTCATGGCGCGCGTAGCATTGGTCACCGGCGGCACCCGCGGCATCGGCGCTGCCATCGCCAAGGCCTTGAAAACCGCGGGCTACAAGGTCGCCGCCAATTACGGCGGCAACGACGAGGCGGCGAACAAGTTCAAGGCCGAGACCGGGATTGCGGTCTTCAAGTGGGACGTAAGCTCGTTCGAAGCCTGCGGCGCGGGGGTCAAGCAGGTCGAAGCCGAACTCGGCCCGGTGGAAGTGCTCGTCAACAACGCCGGCATCACCCGCGACACCACGTTGCACCGCATGACGCCGGAGCAGTGGAACGCGGTGATCAACACCAACCTCAACTCGCTCTTCAATATGTGCCGGCCGCTGATCGAGGGCATGCGCGGCCGCAAATTCGGCCGCATCATCAATATTTCTTCGATCAACGGCCAGAAGGGCCAGATCGGGCAGACGAATTATTCCGCCGCCAAAGCCGGCGAGATCGGCTTCACCAAGGCTCTGGCCCAGGAAAACGCCAAGCTGGGCGTCACGGTGAACGCGATCTGCCCGGGCTACATCAACACGGAAATGGTGCAGGCGGTGCCCAAGGACGTACTTGAGAAGAATATCCTGCCGCAGATTCCGGTCGGGCGTCTGGGCGAGCCCGAGGACATCGCGCGCTGTGTCGTGTTCCTCGCCTCCGACGACGCCGGCTTCATCACCGGCTCGACCATGACGGTGAACGGCGCGCAGTATTTGACTTGATTTTTCTGTCATCGCCGGGCTCGTCCCGGCGATCTCGCTTAGGAAGGCACTGCTATTGGAATTGGGATGGCCGGGACATGCCCGGTCATGACGAACTATGGCCCAGGTACGAAGCCTGGTGCCGCCAGCTCGAAACCTTTGAAATCGAATCCCGGCGCCACCGTGCAGCCGACCAGCGTCCAAGCGCCGAGGCTGCTGGCCGCTTGCCAGTGATGCGCCGGCACCGCGGCCTGCGGGCGCTCGCCCGCGGCCAAATCCGCTCCGAGCGTGATCCGCTCAATCGGCCCCTGCTTGGTCTTGGCGATCTCCAGAAGCAGCGGCGCGCCAGCGTGGAAGTGCCAGACCTCCATCGCGTCGACCTTGTGCCAGTGCGAGCGCTCGCCGGCGGCCAGCAGGAAATAGATCGCGGTCGAATGCGCGCGCCGGCCTGGCTCCGGGTGCGGATCGCGGAGTCGTTTCGCGAAAATGCCCGCCCTCGGGATGCGGCTTCATCTCCAAGAGCCGGATCACCTCGGCCGCGGTCAGTGTCTTCGCCAAAGGTTCAGCCCCGGAACGAGTTCTTGCGCTCGCGGATTTCGGTGAACACCGCGGCCGGATCGGCGCCCTTCATGCCGATCGCTTCGGCGATCTCGGGCGTGTCGGCGCGCAGGAACGGATTGGTCGCGCGCTCCTCGGCCATCGTGCTCGGCACCGTCGGCTTCCCGGCGGCGCGCGCCTTTTCAACCGCGGCCAGACGGGCTTTCAGCGCGCTGTTCTTCGGGTCCACCGTGACCGCGAAGCGGCCGTTCGCGAGCGTATATTCGTGGCCGCAATAGACCCGCGTGTCGCCGGGCAGGTCGCGGATTTTCAGCAGCGAATTCCACAACACCGCCGCCGGTCGCTCGAGCGCGCGCCCGCAGCCGATGGCAAACAGCGTGTCGCCGGCAAACAGCAGCTTCTCCTGATCCAGCACATAGACGATGTGGCCCGCCGTGTGGCCCGGCGTCTCGATCACGCGCGCACTAAGGCCGCCGACCTTGATCGCGTCCTTGTCGCCGACGATCTTGTCGAGCATGGCCGCCCTTCGCCGCTTCCTGCGGTCCGATCACGGTGGCGCCGAATTTCTGCTTCAGCGCCGGAATGCCCTGCACGTGGTCACCGTGGTGGTGAGTGACGAGGATATGCGTCAGCTTCCAGCCGGCCTCGTCGAGCGCGCGCTCGATGGGCGGCGCCTCCGGTGCATCGACCAACGTCACGGTGTCGCTCACCGGATCGCGCAGGATCACGGCGTAGTTGTCGCTGAGACAGGGCACCAAGCGGACTTCCACGGCCATTTTGTGCTCCAATTCACTCCAATTCGCTGAATCTAACACGGCTTGGTGCGACGTGCGCGGCACTCTATTCTCGCCCGCTCATGGACGTCGTCGATCTTCGCAATTTCTATTCCCAGCCGCTCGGCCACGTGGCGCGGCGGCTGATCGCGCGCCCGCTCCGCGCGCGCTGGCCCGAGACGCGGGGCCTGGCGCTCGTCGGCCTGGGCTACGCGACGCCCTATCTCGGCCTGTTTCGCAACGAGGTCGAACGCACGTTCGCATTGATGCCGGCGGCACAAGGCGTCGTGAAATGGCCATCCGCCTCCGCAACGCTTGCGGCGCTGGTCGAGGAAACCTTGCTGCCGCTCCCCGATGCTTCGATCGACCGCGTACTCGCAGTGCATGCGCTGGAGATGACGGTGCATGCGCCCGACATGCTGCAGGAGATCTGGCGGGTGCTCGCGGCCGGCGGGCGGTTGCTCATGGTGGTGCCGAACCGGCGCGGGCTCTGGGCGCGCATGGACACCACCCCGTTCGGTCATGGCCGGCCGTTTTCCAAGGGTCAGCTCGTGGAGCTCCTGCGCGGCGCGCAATTCGCCCCGGTCGGTTGGAACGAGGCGCTGTGGGTGCCGCCGTTCGCGCGCGCGCCGTTCCTGCGCACCGCCGTTGCGTGGGAGCGCGTCGGCGCGACGTTGTCGCTGCCGTTCGCGGGCGTTCATATCGTCGAGGCGACCAAACAGGTCTGGCGTCCGATACCGGTACGCCGGCGCATTCCGATCCTGCAGCCGGTGCTGGCGCCGGCAACGGCGGACCCGGCGGGCGCCTAGTTCTTGCGCGACAGCAGGAACACCGCCTGCTCGCCGAACAGGTTCCAGAACCACCACGGCACGTGTAGCCGGACGCGGCGGCCGCGGCCGTCTAGCGCCACCGCGCGCTCGATGCGCACATCGAGCGCGCGCACCAGCTCCACGAAATCGCGGATCGTGCAGAAGTGGATGTTCTGCGTGTCGTACCAGGTGTCGGGCAGGTTCTTGGTGACCGGCATACGCCCGCGCGTGAGCAATTGCAGGCGCATGCGCCAATAACCGAAGTTCGGCACCGATACGATGGCGTGCCGCCCGATGCGCAGCATCTGCTCGAGCACCCAACGTGGCCGGCGCGTGGCTTGCAGTGTTTGCGAAAGGATCACGTAATCGAACGCATCGTCCGGATAATCGGCCAGATCCACGTCGGCGTCGCCTTGGATCACCGCCAGTCCCTTGGCGACGCAACGATTCACGCCCTCGCGCGAGATTTCGATGCCACGCGCGTCCACGCCGCGCTTTTCGGAGAGCAGCTGCAGCAGCTGGCCGTCGCCGCAGCCGACATCGAGTACGCGCGAGCCCGGCGTGACCATGTTGGCGACGGCGACCAGATCGACGCGCGCCGTGGAGGCCGATGCGGCATACGAGTTGCCCTCGCGCGCGAGCATCGGTTCAACCCTTGGCGGCCGGCAGGCCGCGCGCCCGCGCGGCGCCTTCGAGGAACCCGCGCACGATGGCGAACAGCTCGGGCTCTTCGAGCAGGAAGGCGTCGTGGCCCTTGTCGGTCTCGATCTCGGCGAACGAAACCGGCGCCGCAGCCGCGTTCAGCGCATGCACGATCGCGCGTGCGTCGGCGGTGGGGAACAGCCAATCGGACGTGAACGAGACGACGCAGAATCGCGCCTTGGCGCCCTTGAATGCGTTGGCGAGCACGCCGCCATAATCGGCGGCGAGATCGAAATAATCCATCGCGCGCGTGATGTAGAGATAGCTGTTGGCGTCGAAGCGCTCGACGAACATCGAGCCCTGATGGCGCAGATAGCTCTCGACCTGGAAATCGGCGTCGAAGCCGAACGTCCAGGTCTCGCGATCCTGCAGCTTGCGGCCGAATTTCCGATGCAGCGCGGCGTCGGAGAGATAGGTGATGTGCGCGGCCATGCGCGCGACGGCGAGCCCGCGGCGCGGGATCGTGCCGTCGAGGAGATAATGACCATCGCGCCAGTCGGGATCGGCCATGATCGCCTGGCGGCCGACCTCGTGGAAAGCGATGTTCTGCGCCGAATGGCGCGCGGCGCCGGCGAGCGGCAGCGTCGCGAACACGCGCGACGGATAGCTCACCGCCCATTGCAGCGCCTGCATCGCGCCCATGGAGCCGCCGGTTACGCAAAACAGACTCTCGATGCCGAGATGGTCGAGCAGCATCGCTTGCGCCCGCACCGTGTCGCGGATCGTGATCACCGGCAGCGACAGTCCATACGGCTCGCCGGTCGCGGGATTGCGCGACGCCGGTCCCGTGGTGCCCATGCAGCCGCCGAGCACGTTCGGGCAGATCACGAAGAAGCGGTCGGTGTCGATCGGCTTGCCGGGCCCGACCATGGTCTCCCACCAGCCCGGCTTGCCGGTCGCCGGATGCTCGCCGAACACATATTGGTCGCCGGAGAGCGCGTGGCAGACCAGGATCGCGTTCGACTTGTTCGCGTTGAGCGTGCCGTAGGTCTCGTAGGCGACCTGGAACGGCGACAGCGAGACGCCGGCGTCGAGCTTCAGGGGCTTGTCCGCGCCGAAGCGGACGACCGGCGAACGCGGCTCGTCCACCTCGCGGCGCACGGCGCCGGCGCGGTTTGCAGCTCCTTCAAGATCGGCACGCACCACGCTCATGAAACCCTCGAAAGCGCCCGCGCATAGCCCGCGGGCGGGCTAGAGCTATGGGCCGGTTCATTAATCTGTCAATGTTTTCTTTGCGTTCGCGCTGCCGCGCGCTACACCACGCCGCCAGAAAGCGCCGCCCATGCCGATGTCGAAGTCCCAACCTCCGAAGGTTAACGCCGCCACCGCCGCGACGCTTGCGGATCTGCGCGCCGAGATCGATCGCATCGACGCGGAGCTGCACGCGCGCCTGATCGAGCGCGGCGAGATCATCGACCGTCTGATCGAGGTCAAGCGCACGCAGGAATCCGGCGCCGCCTTCCGGCCGGCGCGCGAGGCCGAGATGATGCGCCGGCTGGTCGAGCGCCACCGTGGGATTCTGCCCCTCGACACGGTCGAGAGCATCTGGCGCGTGCTGATCGCGACCTTCACCTATGTGCAGGCGCCGTTCAAAGTGCACGCGGATTTCGCTGCCGGCGAGGCCGAAGTGCGCGACTCGGCGCGCTTCCATTTTGGCTTCACCGTGCCGCTCAAGGCGGAGCGCAACGCCGACGCAGTCGTGACCGCGGTTGCTGCTTCAAAAGGCGATCTCGGCCTGGTTCCCGCGACCTCGGTCGCCGGAAGCGGTGCGTGGTGGGCCGCGCTCGAGCGCCCCGACGCGCCGAAGATCATCGCGCGGCTCCCGTTCGTGGAGCGGACCGATCATCCGGCCTCGGTGCCGCTGTTCGTCGTCTCGAAGCCGCTCGGCTCCGACGCGGCGGCCAACGAGGTCGCATGCTGGAGCCTGAAAGTCTCCGGCTGGACCGCGCAGGCGGCGAAAACGCTGGCACAATTCGCCGAGCTGATCGCCGTGCCCGAGGGCAAGTTCGATGGCGCGTCGCTGCTCGTTTCGCTCTCCCCCGGCAAGACGCTCTCCGAGATTCGCGATGCGCTCGTGAAGGCCGGCATCTCGGTGCGCGGCGAAGCCCTCGTCGGCGGCCACGCCACCCGCTATATGCATGCGCCTCAAGCCGCCGAAGATAAGTCCGGAGCGAAGTCATGAGCGCGCGCAAGCATCCCGTCCCGCATCCGGGCGTCCTCGGCATCGATCCCTATGTGCCCGGCCGCAGCGAGGCACCGGGCGCGGCCAAGGTGTTCAAGCTCTCATCCAACGAGACACCGCTCGGCCCGAGCGCGAAGGCAGTCGAGGCCTATCGCGCGGTGGCGGGCAGCCTCAGCTATTACCCCGACGGCGCCGCGACGGCGCTGCGTGAAGCCATCGGCCGCGCCTTCGGCCTCGATCCTGCGCGCATCGTGTGCGGTGCGGGCTCCGACGAGCTATTGGCGCTCCTGGCGCGTGCGTTTCTCGAGCCCGGCGACGAGGCGATCTACACCACGCACGGCTTCCTCGTGTACCGGATCGCGACGCTCGCGGCGAACGCCAAGCCCGTGGTGGCGGCGGAGAACAACCTCACCGCCGATGTCGATGCGATTCTGGCGGCGGTGACGCCGAAGACCAAGATCGTCTTTATCGCCAATCCGAACAACCCGACCGGGACGTATCTGCCGATCTCCGAAGTGCGCCGCCTGCACGCGGCCTTGCCGCCGCATGTATTGCTCGCGATCGACGCGGCCTATGCGGAATACGTGCGCAAGAACGACTACGAATCCGGCATCGAGCTCGTCGCGACCAGCGACAACGTGGTGATGCTGCGCACGTTTTCGAAAATCTACGGACTGGCGGCGCTGCGGCTCGGGTGGATGTATGCGCCCGCCTACGTCGTCGATGCGATCAACCGCACGCGCGGTCCTTTCAACGTGAACGCGCCGGCTATCGCCGCAGGCGTCGCGGCGCTTTCCGATACCGCGCACGTGGAGAACGCGGCCGCGCACAATACGCGCTGGCTCGCCTGGCTCACCGAGGAGATCCGTGCGCTCGGGCTCGAAGTGACGCCGAGCGTCGGCAACTTCGTGCTGATCCACTTCCCGAAAAAGCCGGGCAAGACCGCCAAGGACGCCGACGCGTTTCTCGTCAAGCGCGGCCTCGTACTGCGGCGGCTCGAGCCCTACAAGCTGCCCGACGCGCTGCGCATGACGGTGGGAACCGAGGAAGCCAACCGGCTCGTGGTCGGTGCGCTCAAAGAGTTCCTGAACGGGGCCGGCCGTGGCTGAGAAGAAAGCGCCGGTCATCGAGCGCCTCGCCCTTATCGGCGTCGGCCTCATCGGCTCCTCCATCGCACACGCCGCCCGCGCAACGGGTGCGGCAGGCTCGATCGTTGCGACATCGCGCTCGGCTTCGACCCGCAAGCGCGTTGCCGAACTCGGCATCGCGGATCAGGTCTTTGAGACCAACGCGGAGGCGGCCAAGGGCGCCGATCTGGTCATCGTCTGCGCGCCGGTCGGCGCCTGCGGCGCGATCGCGGCGCAGATCGGCCCGGTGCTGAAGGCCGGCGCGATCCTGTCCGACGTGGGCTCGGTGAAAAGCGCGATCGTCCGGGACATGGCTCCGCATGTGCCCGCACACGCGCATTTCATCCCGGCCCATCCGGTGGCGGGCACCGAGCATTCCGGCCCGGACGCCGGCTTTGCCGAGCTGTTTCAGAACCGCTGGTGCATCCTGACGCCGCTGCCGGGCGCCGACGCCAAGGCGGTCGACAAGCTCAAGCGCTTCTGGGAGACGCTCGGCGCCAATGTCGAGACCATGGATCCGGCGCACCACGATCTCACGCTCGCGATCACCAGCCACCTGCCGCATCTGATCGCCTACAATATCGTCGGCACGGCGGCGCATCTCGAGGAAGTGACGAGCTCCGAGGTGATGAAGTTTTCCGCCGGCGGCTTCCGCGACTTCACCCGCATCGCCGCCTCCGATCCGACCATGTGGCGCGACGTGTTCCTCAACAACAAGGAAGCGGTGCTGGAGATGCTCGGCCGCTTCAACGAGGATCTCGCCTCGCTCACGCGCGCCATCCGCACGGGCGACGGGCAGACGCTGTTCGATCTCTTCACGCGCACCCGCGGCATCCGCCGCTCGATCATCGAGATCGGCCAGGAGACGGCGGCGCCCGATTTCGGCCGGCCGCATGGCGCGCAGGAGCCAACGACGCCCATGCCGCGACCCTACGCTTCGGGCGACTGATACGAAGCGATGTCGGCTGCGGATTCCGAATTCTGGGTGCTCGGCTACGGCTCGCTAATGTGGCGGCCGGAGTTCGATTTTCTGGAACGCCGGCCGGCGCGGCTCATCGGCGCGCATCGCGCGCTCTGCGTCTATTCCCACGTGCATCGCGGCACGCCCGAGAAGCCCGGTCTCGTGCTCGGCCTCGATCGCGGCGGCTCCTGCCGCGGCATCGCGTTCCGCGTCGACGGCAGGAAGCGCGAGGCCACGCTCGAGTATTTGCGCGAACGCGAGCAGGCAACCAAAGTCTATCTGGAAGTCACGCGCGCCGTCGATCTGCTCGACGATCCGCAACGGCGCGTGCGCGCGGTCACCTATCTGGTCGACCGCTCGCATCCGCAATATGCCGGCAAGCTGCCGCTCGAGACGCAATTGCGTCTTGTGCGCCAGGGCCACGGTCGTTCCGGCATCAATCGCGACTACGTGCTGGCGACCGCCAAGGAGCTCTCTGAGCTCGGCATCCGCGACCACGCCTTCGAATGGCTCGCCGCGCGCGTGTGACGGCGGGGGCGGACGCCTTGCGGTAGGCGGACCAGGATCGGCTTTCGGTCGCTCTCGATCGCTGGCGCGACGAGCGCAGCGAGATCGGCAAGCGCCCGCGCTAGTCCCTCGGCTTCGTCTCGCATGAGATGGATATGAACTTCGTCGGCGGCCGGAACGGGCCGAGCATCGCTTCCCGCCCGGATCGCTACGACCACGGGGCCGCCCGGCGTCCGGCGGACATGCAGCGCCACCGAGGTTTCGTAAGCTGGCGCCGCTTGGGGCGAGAAAACGCTGCACACGTAACGCCGCCCGGAAGCGCCGCGCCAGAAACGGAACCGCTCGGCGAGCGCCGGATGCCGCACCGTACGCAACGGGCCTTCGTACTCGGCTTTGTTGGCTAACCACATGGGAATACTCACTAAAAACGAATCACCAGCGTGGAGAACAAAGATAGAACAAAATAGAATTTTGTCAACCGACTTCGCGGGCAGGCTGTCCTAGCGTTGCTTCCAACTCAGCACGACCTTGGGCCACGAGGCGCGCGGTGGCGGTTTCGATCGCGTCCTGCATGCGCGTCTTGAATTCATCTTCCGGGAGCCCGGGCTCGATCGGCTCCAGAAATTCCATCCGGATCGTGCCCGGATAAATCCTGAACGTGCGACGGGGCCAGAACACGCCCGAATTGAGGGCGACCGGGAAGCAGCGCACGCCAAGCTCGTGATAGAGGCGGACGACTCCGAACTTGTAAGCCGGCTCGGCGCCAACCGCCCGGCGCGTGCCCTCCGGGAACAGGATGAGTTGACGGCCACGTGCGATCTTGACCTTCGCCCGTTCGGTGATCTCGCCAAGCGCCGTTCCGCCGGCTCCGCGCCGGATCGGTATCATCTCGGCCTTGGCGACATACCAGCCGAACACCGGCAGCCACATCAGCTCGCGCTTGAGCACATAGAACGGGTCGGAGAACAATATGACCAGCGCGAACGTCTCCCACGCCGATTGGTGCTTGGCGGCGATCAACAGCGCGCCCGGCGGAATCCGTTCGTATCCTTTTATCTCGAAGTTCGTTCCGCAGATCGTATGCAGGAGCCAATGATTGACCCTGGCCCAGCTATGCACCGCCTTCCAGAAAATGCGCCGCGGCAAGAGCAGGAACGGCAAACAAATAATCAGATGCAAAATCGTGTTGAGATGAAAGCAGGCATGGAACAGGAGCGAGCGGAGCAGGAGCACGGCTAGAGTCCGTTCAGTTCAAGCGATCCCGCGCCCGGGCGCGCGGTTCACGCCGACATGCGGCGGTTCGATGCGAAGGCGCGCGAGCGCGGCCACGTATTTCACGTACTCGACGAACAGGAGCCGCGCGGTTTCCGCGCGCGACCACCAGCCTTCTTCGCGCATGCGCTCGCTGACCACCGGGTAAGGCACCAGCAGCACATCCGGCATTTCGCGCGCCAGCTCGATCAGCGCGCGGGGCATGTGCCAGGCCGATGTCACCACGATCAGCGAGCGAAACTTCTTTTCTTTGGCCCAGCGCGCGGCGGCGACCGCGTTGCCGATCGTGTTCAGCGCTTCGCGGTCGAGGTCGATGCAGCAGCCGAACAAACGTTCGACTTCCCCGCTGCGGCGCGCGATCTCGCCCGGGTTGGTATGCGGATGCACGCCGGTAATCAGGAGCCGCCGCCCGCGCTTCGCGGCGAGCAGGTCGATCGCATCCTCGATGCGTGAGGCGCCGCCGGTCAGCACCACGATGCCGTCGGCCGGCCGCTCGAGCGCGACTTCGTTGCGCGGGATCGTTGCGGCAAACACGAGGAACCCGCCGATCAACATGCCGGCGGCGAGCAGCAGGACGCTCCCGAGCAACACGACGACGCGCGGGTGCCGCCGGCCTCGGCCGGCTTCCACGCGCCTGGAGGCTTCCCTCGCGTCCTCCATTTCCTCTCCCTGCAGCGGCGAGGATGGTAGCGCGAATTAGGGCGTCCCCGCGATAGAGCGGTATTTAATTACCGGATCAGTCGATGCCGCGCAGCGTGCGTTGCACCGTGCGGCGCGATGCGACGGCTGCGACCAGTGCGATGAGCAGGCCGGTGGCAGCGATCCAGCCATAGCCGCGGGGCTCAAGGGCGATACGGCCCAACAGAAGCGCCGCCTCGCCCCCGCCGGGCACGATCGCGACAAGGTCCGGGGCGACGCCCGCGAACAGGAAGAACAGCGCCGCCGCGGCGCCGCCCAGGATCGCCCCGTTCAGGCCGACCACGAGGAAATGGCGCTGGAACGCGCTCGCGATGAAGGACTCGCGCGCGCCGACCAGATGCAGCACCTGGACCACCGCCCGGTTCGCCGCCACCGCGCCGCGCGTCGCGAACGAAACCGACAGGATCGTCACCAGCAGCACCAGCACCAGCACGCCGATGCCGATCAGCATCACCACGTCGGAAAGCGCCGCCAGCCGCCGCGCCCAGCCGCGATGGTCGTCGAGGCTGGCTCCCGCGACGTTCTGCGTCAGCGCGCGCCGCAACCCGGCGAGATCCGCCTCGCGCTCGTCGGCGAGCCGCACCACGACCAGGCGGGGCACCGGCAGCGCCTGCAGATCGACGCCGGCGCCGAGCCACGGCTCGAGCAGGCGCGCCAACTCCTCGCGGCTATAGGCGCGCGCGTCGGCGACGCCGGCCGTGCGTCGCGCCAGATCGACCGCTTTGCCGATCTCCGCCTCGATATCGCGCCCCTCGACCGGGCGCACCTGGATCGTCACTTCGCGCGCCACGTCCGCGTGCCATTCGCTCGCGGCCACCCGCACGATCTCGACCGCTCCGGCCGCGACGCCGGCGAGGAACGTCATGATCGCGATCACCGCGACGAGCGAGGAGCCCGCCACCGTGCCGCGCGGCACGATCGGGTTCATGCGCCGTTTTCCCGGTTTTTCCGTCTCGTCCGCCACTTCTTGTCCCTTCAAGCCTTGTTTCTTCATTCGTCGAGATGCAGCCGGCCGTCGGCGAGCACGAGCCGGCGGGCGTCGAACTGGTCCATGAGCGCGATGTCGTGGGTCGCGAGCACCACCGAGGTGCCCGACCGGTGCAGCTCGACGAATAGCCGCAACAGCCGCCGCGCCAGTGTCGGATCGACGTTGCCGGTCGGTTCGTCGGCGAGCACGAGCTCGGGCCGGCCGATCAGCGCGCGCGCGATCGCGGCGCGCTGCTTCTCGCCGCCCGAGAGAATCGGCGGCAGCGCGTCCATGCGCTCGCCGAGCCCGACCCAGCGCAGAATTTCCGTCACTTCCGAACGATAGCTCGCCTCGTCGCGCCCCTGCACGCGCAAAGGCAGCGCCACGTTCTCGTAGGTGGTGAGATGATCGAGCAGGCGGAAGTCCTGGAACACGACGCCGATCCGGCGCCGGAACACGGCGACCTCGTCGAGCGTGAGCCGCGAGGCGTCGCGCTCGAACAGCGTGATCAGTCCGCGGCTCGGCCGCAGCGACAGGAACAGCAGCCGCAGCAAGCTGGATTTGCCGGCGCCCGAGGCGCCGGTGAGGAACTGGAAAGAGTGCGGCTCGATGCCGAACGAGAGGTCCTTCAGGACCTCCGGACCCGGCCCGTAACGCAAGCCGACGTTCTCGAACCGGACCAAGCGTGCCTCCGGCGAATCGGGTGCCCGCCCCATCTAGCCAAATGCCGGCGCCAACGGCACCCGCTCCCTTGCGGCGCGGCCGGCCGCAACGGCGCGCGGCGCCCCGGAATGCCACGGTTTTCAGGGTTTCCGATCCATTAAGGGTCGGCGGCGATACTCCGGGCCGGGTACGAGTGCGGGTATCGTCATGCTTCTGGTTTGTCCCTCCTGCGAAACCTCCTTCCGTCTGGCTTCCGAGGCGCTCGGCGCCGGGAGCCGCAACGTGCGCTGCGCGCGCTGCCAAACAACCTGGCTCGCCGATCCGTCGCAGCTGGCGCCCGAGCCGGAGACCGGCAGCCACGAGATTTCGATTTTTCCGGCGGGCGAAATCATCAACGTGCCTGCGCTCATCACCGACGACGTCGTCATGCCCGAGCAACCGGCCGCGGAAGCGAAGCCGGCGCGCAATTCCCCGGCCTCGAGCAAGTCCGCGACGCCGGCCTGGAGAAAATTGTCGTGGCGCGGCCGCGACCGCGAGTCCGGCCCCGGCCTCGGTCTGGTGCTGACGACCTGCGCGCTCGCCATGATCGTGACCGCGGCGATCGTCTCGCCGGCGACCATCGTTCGCGCCATGCCGGATCTTGCCGGTCTCTACGCCGCCGCCGGGAAGCCAGTGAACTTGCGCGGGCTGGAGTTTCGCGAGGTCCGCACCGCGCGCGAGACCCACAACGGCATCGCGCTGCTGGTGACCGAGGGAAAGATCGCCAATATTTCGGGCCACGATCTGGAATTGCCGCCGATCCGGCTTGCCGCGATCGGCGCCAACGGCCAGGAGGTCTATGCCTGGACCGCCGCTCCGAGCCGCGGCACGCTCGCCGACGGCGAGACGCTTGCGTTCAAGAGCCGTCTGGCTTCGCCGCCCGCCGAGGCGCGCCACGTGCAGGTGCGCTTCCTCGGCAAGAGCGATCTGGCCTGGGGCTACCGCTGAGCCGCATCACGCGCGGCTCGATTAGGAAATCCTAAAAATCCCTCAGCAGCCGCTCGAGATAATCGAGCTCGATCCGCGGCCGTAGCGGCTCGCTCAGGCGCTTGCGCAGCTCCTCGAGCACGCGGCGCGCGCGCTGCACGTCGATCTCGTCGGGCACTTTCACCGTGAAATCGTCGCCATATTCGCGCGTGCGCACCGGCCGCCCGAGCGGGTCGGTGCGGTCGGCGGCTTCCGGCGAGGGGCCGAACGGATCGCCGCCGGGTCCGTCGCCCGGGCCCTGCATGGATTCGGCGAGCTGCTGCGCCCCGCGCCGCAAGTTCTGCAGCGCCCGGCCTTGTGAATCCACGGCGCCCTCGGCGTCGGTGTCGCCGAGCTGCCCTTCGGCGTCGCGCATGGCCTGTTCGGCGCGGCTCAAGGCATCGCCGGCTTCCTTGCCCGGGCCGCCTTCTTCCTCGGGCTGGTCGCCGCGCTCGCGCTGCCGCTTCAAGGCTTCGAGCATGCGCTGGAGCTGCTGGCGCAGGTTTTCCTGGTTCTGCTTGAGATCGCCCATCGCGCGGCGCTCGCGCTCGGAACGCTGTTCCGGGGCGCGATTACGCCGGTCGGCGCGGCTGTCGCGGCCTTCACGGAAGGTGCGGTCGCGCAGGCGCTGCTGTTCCTGGATCATCTTGCCCAACTCATCGAGCATCTCGCTCATTTCGCCGGGCTGATCGCCGCGCGCTTGCTTTCCGCGCAGACCCTCGAGCATGGCCTGCAGCTCGTCGAGCAGCCGCTTCGCCGCTTCGCGGTTACCGCTCCGGGCGAGGTTCTCGATGCGATCGAGCATGCTCTTCAGATCCTGCGGCCGCAGCATGCGCGTGTTGCGGTCGAGCGGGCGCGCTTCGGTGGTGCCGTCGCGGCGCATTTGCTCGGCGAGCGCGCGCAGGAAGCGGTCGAGCGCCTGGCGCAGGTTGTCGGTGAGCCGCTTGAGCTCTTCATCGGTCGCGCCCCGCTCGAGTGCCTGGCGCAACGCCTCTTCCGCGGCCCGCAGCGCCTTCTCGGCATCCGACATGGTGCCG
Organism: uncultured Alphaproteobacteria bacterium; assembly: GCA_963765745.1. Taxonomy (GTDB): domain Bacteria; phylum Pseudomonadota; class Alphaproteobacteria; order Rhizobiales; family Xanthobacteraceae; genus JAHFPN01. Next base: position 59,912 of record CAVXXM010000013.1, on the reverse strand, counting down.
TCCTCGATCAGCACCGCGATCTCCCACAGGTAATCCACGACCGAGCGCAGATCGTCGTCGTTGCGCGCGAGCTTGGTTCGGGTCGCGGCGGTGCGGACACCGAGATAGATCGAGGGCTCCGGCGTGAATCGCTCCGGCGCGATCAGCAGCGCCTCCAGCGCGCCGCGGACGCGCTCGCGCTCGTTGGCGTCGAACGCGAGCAGGCGGCGCTGCTCGATCAACGCGCGCGCCAGGGGCTTGGCGAACGTGCGCTCAGGCAGCAGGATTTCGCGGGCCTCGCTCCGGCCCTCGTTGCCGGCCTCATCGCGGGCGATCAGCACGAGCGTCGCGAGCGTTCCGGCCCACGGATGCTCGGTGATGTCCTTGGTGGTCTGGCCGGTGCCGGCGCGCGTGCGCGCCTGCGGCAGTACGAGCGGGAAATCGGGTCCCGCCACCAGCGGGCGCGGCGGCTGCGCGCCTTCGCGGGCGGGCGTGGCCGGCCGCGTGAAGCGCGCCTCGGCTTGCGTCACGCCGTAATCGTCTTCGATCTTGTAGGTGAGCACGACCGATGCTCGGCCGAGCACCTCCGGGTCCTTGGCGTGCGCGATGGTGGGCGCCCGGTCGGGCACCGCGCGGAAACCCCAGGTGGCGATTCCGGCCGGCAGTCCGCGCACGGTGAGCGAGCCGTCGGCGCCGATCTTGAAACGCCGCTCGATGGTGCCTTGCGCCGCGGTGGTCGGCGTATCGGCCACTTCTTCGGCCAGGCCCCCGAGCGCCGCCAGATCGATCGACGCCAGACCCGTGGCGCGCACCACGAGCACGCTCCCGGCGGGAACGGCAACGGCGGCGATCTCGCCCGGTGCCGGTTCGTCGTGACGAACGCCGGGCAGCAGCACGGGCGCGCGGCCGGTATAGACCGGCGGCGTCACCCAAGCGTCCACGCGGTAGAGCCGCGGCGCGATGGCACCGGAGAAATCGAAGGCGGCAGAAACGCGCTTCCAGCGCTCGCCCTCGGCCATGAAGAAGGTGGCGACCAGCACGAGCACCACGAGCGCGCGCAGCGCATAGGGATCGCGTTCGGTGAGCCGAGGCTTGGGCCAGCCGGCGCGCAGCGCCGCCGCGCGCGCCGCCGCGCGCTCGACATGGGCGCTCCACAGCGCCTTCATGACCGGGTCCTCGCCGCCGTGCGCGAGGCGGTCGGAGATCGTGGTGGCTGGGCGATGCTCGATGCCGGTGCCGCGATCGAGCCGGCGGAGCGCTTCGCCGCGCCGCGGCCAGCGCACGAAACCGGCCGGAACCGAAGCTCGCGATCAGCACGAGCCCGAACAGCGCGAGCGCTCCAATTCGCCAGATCGGCGGGAGTGCTAGCCAAAACCCGGCCCAGGAGAAGGCGAGGAAAATACCGGCCACGGCCATGACCGCCGTGATCGCGGGCCAGGCGCGCTCCCACAGCAGCGCGCTGCGGGCCCGTGAAAGCGCGAGCTTGAGCCGCCGGATCGCGTCGTCGATCACGCCAGTTCTCGGGCCCGATCCGGGCTCGCCGCGTTCGTTCGTCTCAGGCGCCATGCTCAAGCAGGCTCCTTTTGCGATTCCCCAGCAGCACCAATCTAGCATGCGCCGCAGCATGGGGGAGCCGTCACAGTGGCGTTATCTAGGATTTTCTAAGACTTGGAAGGGTTTCCGGCGAGCCATGGCGGCATCCTGTCCAAGGCGATCAGGGCCTCGGCTTCAAGACGCGGACGCACCACGGCCGCCTCGGTTCCCTTCACCAAGACCTCCGGCACCAGCGGGCGCGTGTTGTAGGTCGAGGATTCGACCGCGCCATAGGCCCCGGCCGTCATGATCGCCAGCAACTCGCCGTCGCGGACCACGGGCATGCGCCGGTCGAGCGCGAGATAGTCGCCCAATTCGCAGATCGGCCCGACCACGTCGGCGACGAAGGTTTCGGCGCCCGACCGCGGCTCGCGCACCGGCTGGATCTCGTGGTGCGCCTCGTAGAGTGTGGGCCGGATCAGGTCGTTCATCGCCGCATCGATCACGACGAAGGTCTTGGCCTCGCCGCGCGTCACGTAGATCACGCGCGTCACCAGCACGCCGGCATTGCCGACGATCATGCGCCCGATTTCGAACACCAGCTTCAGGTCGAGGCCGTGCGTGTGGCGCTTGACGACCTCGGCGTAATCCTTGGGCAAGGGCGGCGTCTCGCCCGGGCGATAGGGTATGCCGAGGCCGCCGCCGAAGTCGATATGCTCGAGCTTGTGGCCGGCGGCCACCAGGTCGCGCGCCAGCTCGGCGAGCAACGCGGCCGCGTTGTCGAACGGCGACAAGTCGGTCATCTGGCTGCCGATGTGCATGTCGACGCCGATGATCCGGATGCCGGGAAGCTTCGCCGCCCGCGCATAGACCTCGCGCGCGCGCGAGATCGGCACGCCGAACTTGTTCTCGGCGGTTCCGGTCGCGATCTTCTTGTGGGTCTTGGCATCGATATTGGGATTGACGCGCACCGAGATCGGAGCCGTGCGCTTCATCCCCGATGCCACCTCGGAGAGCGCCGCCAACTCTGGCTCGCTCTCCACGTTGAAGCAGAGGACGCCGGCTTGAAGTGCCGCCGCCATCTCGCTGCGGGTCTTGCCATTGCCGGAGAAAATGATCTTGCCCGGCGGCACGCCGGCTGCGAGCGCGCGCTTGAGCTCGCCGCCGGAAACGACGTCGGCGCCGGCGCCGAGTCGCGCGAGCGTCGCCACCACCGCCTGGTTCGAATTCGCCTTCAGCGAATAGCAAACCAACGTCGGCGCGCCGGCGAAGGCCTCGGCGAACACCTGATAGTGCCGCTCGATCGTCGCCGACGAATAGCAATAGAACGGCGTGCCGACACGTTCCGCCAGCCGCACAAGATCGACGTCCTCGGCGAACAGGACGCCGCCACGATACGTGAAGTGATGCATAGGCGGCGCTTAAAGAAGAGGATCGAGCGCGAACGGCTCGTCGGGCCGCGCGCTTCGCTGCGGCGCCGGCGGGGCGCCCAACGGCCGCGTGGACGTCGGCTCGGTACTGACCTGCGGTGCCGGTGGAGCCGATCCCGGCGGCGGCTCCAGCCCGCCTTTCACGCCGCAGCCTGCAAGCACAAGCACGGCGAGCAGCGCGCCGAACGGGGCGAGGCGGGAGCAGAGTTCACGGGGATACACGGTCACGACGGGTCTCCGGATCGGGGCGCACTATAGCCGAAACCAAGGCGGCAGCGAGGCTGCGCGATCAGCGTTTTTTCTTCTTGCGATCGAGCCGTTTCAGCCACCGCCGCGCTTGGACGCGCACGTTCTTGGGCGCGGTGCCGCCCTGGCTGGTGCGGCTCCGCACCGAGCGGCCGACCGAGAGCACCGAGAAGACGTCCTCGGTGAGCTTCGGCTCGACCTTCTTCATCTCGTCGAGCGGCAGACGGTGCAGCGCGACGCCCGCGGCCTCGGCCCGCGCCACGATCTTGCCCGCGATCGCGTGCGCGTCGCGGAACGGGATTTTCAACTTGCGCACGACGTAATCGGCAAGGTCCGTCGCGGTCGAATAGCCTTCGCTCGCCGCCGCCTTCATGCGCTTCTCGTCAGGCGCCATGTCGCGCACCATGCCCGCGGTCGCGGCGATGACGAGCGCCAGGGTCGAGAGCGCGTCGAACGTGCCCTCCTTGTCCTCCTGCAGGTCCTTCGCGTAGGCGAGCGGCAGGCCCTTCATCACGATGAGGAGCTGCACCAGCGCGCCGATGATGCGTCCGGCCTTGGCGCGCACCAACTCGGCCGCGTCCGGATTGCGCTTCTGCGGCATGATCGAGGAGCCGGTGGTGAAGCGATCGGAAAGCTTCACCAGCCCGAACGCCGGCGAGGTCCAGATCACGATCTCCTCGGCGAAGCGCGACAGATGCACGGCGCAAATCGCGCAGGCCGAAAGCGTCTCCAGCACGAAGTCGCGGTCGGAGACCGCGTCGAGCGAATTCGCCGCCGGCCGCTCGAAGCCGAGCGCGGCGGCGGTCGCCTCGCGGTCGATCGGGAATGAAGTTCCGGCCAGCGCGCCGGCGCCGAGCGGGGATTCGTTGAGCCGCTTGCGCGCATCCGCCAGCCGCCCGCGGTCGCGCGCGAGCATCTCCACGTATGCGAGGAGATGATGCCCGAACGTGATCGGCTGCGCCGGCTGCAAGTGTGTAAAGCCGGGCATGACGGTCCCAGCATGCGCGAGCGCCTTCTCGGCGAGCGCGACCTGCAGCTCCGCGAGCGCCGCGTCCAGCCCGTCGATCGCGTCCCGCACATAGAGCCGCAAGTCGGTCGCGACCTGGTCGTTCCTGGAGCGCGCCGTATGCAGCCGCCCGGCCGCGGGCCCGATCAGGTCCTTCAGCCGCGCCTCCACGTGCGTGTGGATATCCTCGAGCGCGCGCGAGAACTTGAACTTGCCGCCCTCGATCTCTGACAGGATCGTGTCTAGACCGCGCACGATCTTTTTCGCATCTTCCGCCGCGATGATGCCCTGCTTGCCGAGCATCTTGGCGTGGGCCTTGGAGCCCTCGATGTCCTGCCGGAACAGCTCCCGGTCGAAGTCGATCGAGGCGTTGATCGCCTCGACGATCGCGTCCGGCCCCGCCTGAAAGCGGCCGCCCCACATCCGGTTCTTCATGGCTATAGTCCCTGCCGGAATAGAATTGACGCGATGAGCGAGCAACCAAACCAAAGCGCGCGAACGCCCGCCCGGATGCGGACATCGAAGCTGATATTCGTGGCCGCGCTGCTCGGAGCGGCCGCCGGGCTGGCGGCGGTATACGGGATCGGCGGGCTGATGCGCAACGCGGGCACCGATCCGGCCTGTAGTGGCGCGGTCGAAGCCGCGAAAAGACTGGCGCCGCTTGCACGCGGCGAGGTCGCCGCGTTCACGCCGGCGGCAGGCGCCGCGGCGCTTGCCGGCGCTCACTTTCCGCGACGGCAGCGGCAAGGCAGCTCACGCTCGCCGACTTCAAGGGCCGCACCGTGCTCCTTAACCTTTGGGCCACCTGGTGCGTGCCCTGCCGGAAAGAAATGCCGACGCTCGACGCCCTGCAGCGCGAGCTCGGCGGCACCGGCTTCGAGGTGCTGGCGATCAATCTCGACACCCGCGATCTGGAGAAGCCGAAGAAGTTCCTCGCCGACATTGGCGCTCGCTCGCTTGGCTTCTACGAGGACCAGAGCCTCGCCACCTATGAGGCGCTCAAGGCGGCTGGCCGCGTCGTCGGCCTGCCGACCACGTTCCTGATCGACGGCCAGGGCTGCGAGCTCGGCGTGCTGCAGGGTCCGGCGGAATGGGCCAGCGCCGACGCGCTCGCGCTGCTTCGTGCGGCGATCGGCCGCTGAAATCGGGTGGCGCTGCCGGGCGCTCCGGCCCAATCTCCAGGAAAGCGGATCCGAGTGACTCCCTTGAGCCAAAATCGTCTCACCATGTCGGCGTCCGACTGGGCGCTGCTGATCGTGCTCTCCGTCTTCTGGGGCGGCTCGTTCTTTTTCACCGGTCTCACGGTGCGGGAAATTCCGCCGCTCACCGGCGCGCTCGGCCGCGTCGCCATCGCGGGCGCGGCGCTGTTCGTAGTCGTGCTGGCGCTGCGCCAATCCATGCCGAGGACGCTCGAAGCCTGGAAGCCGATCGCGGTGTTCGCGGTCATCAATAACGTCGTTCCGTTCAGTCTGCTGTTCTGGGGCCAGACCCACATCGCGAGCGGGCTTGCGGCGATCCTGAACGCGACCGCTCCCTTGTTCACGATCATCGTCGCGAACCTCGCCACCACCGACGACAAGCTCACGCCCGCGCGCCTCGTCGGCCTGATCGTGGGATTCGCCGGAGTCGTCATCATGATGGGGCCGGACCTGCTCGGCGCTTTCGACAAGCACGTACTGGCGCAGCTCGCGTGCCTGACCGCCGCTTTCTTCTACGCGGTGTCGAGCGTCTATGGCCGCCGCTTTCGCGCGCAGCCGCCCGCGGCGCTCGCTTGCGCGCAGATGACGGTCTCAACTCTGGTCTTCATCCCGATCGTCGTGGTCGTCGAGCGGCCGTGGACCATGACAGCTCCATCGGCGCAGGCGCTCTGGGCGCTCGCGGGCGTCGGCCTGATCTCGACCGCCGCCGCCTATCTGATCTATTTCCGCATCCTGGCCCGCGCTGGCGCGACCAATCTCATGCTGGTCACGTTTCTCATCCCGGTAAGCGCGATCTTGCTCGGCACGCTGTTTCTGCATGAGGTGCTGGAGCCACGGCACTTCGCGGGAATGGCGGCGATCGCCGTCGGGCTGCTCGCCATCGACGGCCGGCCGGCACGATTTATCACACGCAGGATGTGGCGCAGCCGGTTCCCGACCTGAAATGGCGCTTTCGCGGCGCGTTGACACCCTCGTGCGGCGCGTGTTGTCACTCAAAAGCCTAGAAATGCGCGGCGACTAGCGGCGGGCGTATAAACGCCCTGCCAAAATTGAAAACGCAACCAAGAGAGGACTCACATGCCCTACGTCGATGGATTTATCGTTCCCGTCCCGAAGAAGAGCCTGCAGGCCTACCGCCGCATGGCGCAGAAGGCGGGCAAGGTCTGGCGGGATCACGGCGCGCTCGAGTACCGGGAAAGCGTCGCCGACGACGTCAAGGTGGGAAAGTGGACCTCGTTCCCGCGCAGCGTGAAGCGCAAGCCCAACGAGACGGTGGTTTTCTCCTGGATCGTCTACAAGTCGCGCGGCGACCGCGATCGCATCCTCAAGAAGGTAATGAAGGACAAGCGCCTGGCGAAGATGATGGATCCGAAGGCGATGCCGTTCGACGCCAAGCGCATGATCTATGGCGGCTTCAAGATCATGGTCGACGCCTGACGTCATCCTCTTGATTGCTGCGCGACTGCAAAAAAACGAAAAGGAAAAGCCATGCAAGTTCAGCCTTATCTGTTTCTCGATGGCCGCTGCGAAGAGGCGATCGAGTTCTACAAGAAGACCCTCGGCGCCAAGGTCGAGACGATGATGCGATTCAAGGAAAGCCCGGACCCGATGCCACCTGGAATGATCCCGCCGGGCAGCGAGAACAAGATCATGCACTCCAGCTTTCGCATCGGCGACACCGCTGTGATGGCGTCCGACGGCCGTTGCCTGGGCAAGCCGGCATTTCAAGGCTTCTCGCTGTCGATCACGGCGAAGAACGAAGCCGAGGCCGAGAAGCTTTTCGCCGCTCTCGGTGATGGCGGCCAGGTGCAGATGCCGATGGCCAAGACGTTCTTTTCCTCGCGCTTCGGCATGGTCGCGGACCGCTTCGGCGTGGGCTGGATGGTCATCGTCGCATAGTGAGTTCAAGTCACGGGAACGACATTACCAAGGCAATGGAGTCGAGTGCCATGAATGCGACCGAAACCCGAAATGACTTCGTCATCTCGCGCGTGTTCGATGCCCCGCGCGAGCTCGTGTGGAAGGTGCATACCGACTGCGAGCACCTGAAGCACTGGTGGGGGCCAAAAGGCTTCAAGGTGACGGTATGCAAGCTCGATCTGCGTCCGGGCGGCTTTTTTCTCTATTGCCTGCGAGACTCGGATGGCCCCGATATGTGGGGCAAGTTCACCTATCGCGATGTTGTTGCGCCCGAGCAGCTTGGTTTCATCGTTACCTTTTCGGACGCGAAGGGCGGCGTGACACGCCACCCCATGAGCCCGACCTGGCCGCTGGAAATGCTGAGCACGGTGACCTTCACCGAGCAGGGCAGCAAGACGAAGCTCGCGGTTCGCTGGCTGCCACACAACGCGACCGAAGAGGAGCGCCGCACCTTCGATGCCGGCCACGATGCGATGCTGCAGGGCTGGGGAGGAACGTTGGACCAGCTCGCCGAGTACTTGGCCAAGGCCTGAGAAACGACGAAGAACTTACCGCGTCGGCACCGGCTTCTCGCCGCGGTAATCGTAGAAGCCGCGCTTGGTCTTGCGGCCGAGCCAGCCGGCCTCGACGTATTTCACCAGCAGCGGGCAGGGCCGGTACTTGGTGTCGGCGAGTCCCTCGTGCAGCACCTGCATGACCGACAAGACCGTATCGAGCCCGATGAAATCGGCGAGTTCCAGCGGGCCCATCGGGTGCCGCGCGCCGAGCTTCATGGCCGTGTCGATCGCCGCGACCGAACCCACGCCCTCATAGAGCACGTAGATCGCCTCGTTGATCATCGGCAGCAGGATGCGGTTGACCATGAAGGCAGGGAAGTCCTCGGCCACCGCGTAGGTCTTGCCGAGCTTCTTCACGAATTCCTTGGCTAGCTCGAAGGTCTCCTCGCCGGTGGCGATGCCGCGCACCAGCTCCACCAGCTCCATCACCGGCACCGGATTCATGAAATGAATCCCGATGAATTTCTCCGGCCGGTCGGTCGTGGTCGCCAGCCGCGTGATCGAGATCGAAGAGGTATTGGTCGCCAGCACCGTGTGCGGCTTCAGCGACGGGGCGAGATCGGCGAAGATCTTGCGCTTGACGTCTTCCTTCTCGGTCGCCGACTCGATCACCAGATCGCAGGCGCCGATCGCTTCCAGCTTCTCCGCCGGCACGATGCGCGCGACCGCGGCCTGCCGCGCCTGCTCGTCGATCGTGCCGCGCGCGACCTGGCGAGCCATGTTGCCGTTGATGGTGGCGAGCCCCGCCTTGATGCGGTCGGCGCTCACGTCATAGAGCGCGACGTCATAGCCCGCGAGCGCGCAGACGTGCGCGATGCCGTTGCCCATCTGGCCGGCGCCGATCACGCCTATCTTCTTGATGCTGGTTGCCATGTGTTTGTCTTACGACGATTGCGGTGCGCGCGCTACTTGGCGAGGAAAGCCGTTAGCCCTTCGCCTTGGCGAGTTCCTTTTCAAGCTCCGGAAGCAGCACGAATAGATCGCCCACCAGGCCGTAATCGGCGACCTGGAAGATCGGCGCTTCCTCGTCCTTGTTGATGGCGACGATGACCTTGGAATCCTTCATTCCGGCCAGGTGCTGGATCGCGCCGGATATCCCGACCGCGACATAAAGCTCGGGCGCCACAACCTTGCCGGTCTGGCCGACCTGCCAGTCGTTCGGCGCGTAGCCCGCGTCGACCGCCGCGCGCGAGGCGCCGACGGCGGCGCCGAGCTTGTCGGCGACCGGCTCGATGTACTTGGCGAAATTCTCCTTGCTCGCAAGCGCCCGCCCGCCGGAGACGATGACGCGCGCGGCGGTGAGCTCCGGCCGGTCGGACTTCGACAGTTCCTCGCCGACGAAGCTCGACAGCGCCGGGTCCGTGGCCGGTGTCGCGTTCTCGATCGGCGCATTGCCGCCCGCGCCTGTGGCCTGGAAGGCGGCCGTGCGCACGGTGACGACCTTCTTCCTGTCGGTGGATTGCACGGTCTCGATCGCGTTGCCGGCATAGATCGGCCGCTCGAACGTGTCGGGGCCGACGACCTTGCTGATTTCCGAAATCTGCATCACGTCGAGCAGCGCCGCGGCGCGCGGCATGAAGTTCTTGCCCGCGGTGGTGGCCGGCGCGACGATCGCGTCGTAGTTCGGCGCGAGCTGCACGAGCAGCGCGGCCATCGGCTCGGCCAGCCGGTTCGCATAGAGCGGCGCGTCGGCGAGCAGCACCTTGGCGACGCCATCGAGCTTCGCCGCCGCTTCCGCGGCCGCCTTGCATCCGGAGCCAGCGACCAGCACGTGGATTTCGCCGCCGAGGCCCTTGGCTGCGGTGAGCGCTTTGGCGGTGGCGCCGTTCAGCGTCTTGTCGTCGTGCTCGGCAACCAGGAGCGTGGCCATCAGATTACGCCCGCGCTTTTCAGTTTTTCCACCAGCTCGGCGGGTGAGCCGACTTTCACGCCCGCCTTGCGGCCTGCAGGCTCGGTGGTTTTCAGTACTTTCAGTCGCGGCGCGACGTCCACGCCGTAGTCGGCCGGTGTCTTCTCGGCGATCGGCTTCTTCTTCGCTTTCATGATGTTCGGGAGCGACGCGTAGCGCGGCTCGTTGAGGCGCAGGTCCGTGGTCACGACCGCCGGCATCTTGAGCTTCAAGGTCTGCAGGCCGCCGTCGATCTCGCGGATGACCTGGATGGAGTCGCCTTCGATCGTGATCTTGGAGGCGAAGGTGCCCTGCGGCCAACCGAGCAGGGCGGCCAGCATCTGGCCGGTCTGATTGCAGTCGTCGTCGATCGCCTGCTTGCCGAGGATGACGAGCCCGGGCTTCTCTTCGTCGACGACAGCCTTCAAGATTTTGGCGACCGCGAGCGGTTCGACATTGCCCTCGTGCTTCACCAGGATGCCGCGGTCGGCGCCCATGGCGAGCGCGGTGCGGATGGTCTCGGCGGCTTGGGCCGGGCCGATCGAAACGGCCACGATTTCGGTGGCTTTCCCGGCCTCTTTCAGCCGGAGCGCTTCCTCGACGGCGATCTCGTCGAACGGGTTCATCGCCATCTTCACATTGGCGAGCTCGACGCCGGAGCCGTCGGGCTTCACACGGACCTTGACGTTGAAATCGACGACGCGCTTGACCGCAACCAGCACTCTCATCCGCAACAACTCCTGGGCCAAAGCGGCGCGCAACCTATGGCTCGACTCTGGGTGTGTCAACGCACCGGTGCTGGCGGCAGATCGCGATCGAACAGCTCGACGCCCGGCCGCCGCATGAACAGGATCAGGATCGCGCCGGCGACGAGCCCGCCGATGTGCCCCCACCATGAAGTGTCGTCGTCGGTCTTGCGCGAGGACATTGATGGCTTGCACCGCCACCCAGGCGCCGAGCACCCATATCGCCGAAAGCTTCAGCGGAATTCGGCCAAAAGCCAGCACCCACATTTTCGCCGACGGATGCAGCATGAGATAGGCGGCGATGATGCCGGCGATCGCACCGGACGCGCCGACCAGCGGGACGTTGGAATTGCGCATCGAGAAATAATGCGCGAGTCCGCCGGCGATGCCGCACAGGAGATAGAAGGCGAGGAAACGCAAGTGTCCCATCGCGTCCTCGACATTGTCGCCGAACACCCAGAGGAACAGCATGTTTCCGATGAGATGCAGCCAGCCGCCGTGCAGGAACATGTAGGTGACGAGGGTCACTTCCTCCGGTAGAGCGCCATAGCCGCGCGGGAGCCGCGCACCGACACCGATTTCCTGAGGCGTCACGCCGAACAACATCGCCGCGCGGTCGCCGATCTGCAGCACGAGGTCGGACTGGAACACGAGGTATACGAGCACGTTCGCCGCGATCAGGAGATAGGTCACGTACGGCCTGATCACGTGGCGCATCGGATTGTAGTCGTAGAGCGGGACGAACACGGTGCGGGCCCTTCAGTTCAGCGGTTTGCGCCCGGAACCCACAGCACGTCGCGCTGGCCGCGTCCATTGACGTAGCGCGCGGCGACGAACAGCAGATCCGAAAGCCGGTTCAGGTATCGGATCGCCGTCACGCCGACGGTCTCGCCCTTCACCGCGGCGAGTTCGACCACGAGCCGCTCGGCGCGCCGGCACACGGTGCGGGCGAAATGCAGGTGCGCGGCGGCCGCCTCGCCGCCGGGCAGGACGAACGAGGTGAGCGGCCGCAGCTCCGCGTTGAGCCCGTCGATATCGGCCTCGAGGCGCGTGACTTGGCCGTCGGAAATCCGCAGCCGCTCGCGCTTCGCATCGGGCTTCTCCGGCACCGCCAGATCGGCGCCGAGATCGAACAGATCGTTTTGCACGCGGCCGAGGATGGCATCGACCTCGCGCTCGGCGCCGAGATGCAGGCGCGCGATGCCGATCGCGGCATTGGTCTCGTCCACTGTTCCGTAGGCCGCAACGCGCAGGTCGTATTTCGGCCGCCGCTCGCCCGAGCCGAGCGCGGTCGTTCCGTCGTCGCCGGTGCGCGTATAGATGCGGTTGAGTACGACCATGGAATTCTCTGACTCGCTCTCGCGGCCCGACCGCACTATCCTAACCCAAGCTTACGCGGAACCAATGAGAGGGAGGAAGCCGTGCGCCTGTTCGTCGCCATCGCCTTTACCGCCACCCTGTTCGTGACTGGGCCTGCAACCGCCCATTTCGCAAAATCGCTCAAGGCCGACAGCCCGCTCCAGCTCGTCCAGGATAAGGATAAGGACAAGGGCAAGAAAAAGAAGGAAGGCAAGAAGAAGGAATCGGCCCCCAAGGCTCCGGCACAGAAAAACGAGCCGGCCCAGCGCTACTAGGCGCCGGGCGGTTCCGGCCGCCGTTGCATCAGCGTCCGAGCGCCCAGATCGTCACCATCACGATGATGATGGCGATGAACTGCAGCAGCACGCGCATGCGCATGAGCGACTGCGAAAGATTCGGCGAGCCGGCCCGCATCATGTTCCACAGCCCGAACAGGAGCACGACCGCGACGGCCACAAGCGCGATCGGCAGCAGGATGTTCTGCAGAAAAAAGGCCATGACGTTCTTCTAGCACGGGCAGGTGAAATATTTTAGCCGCCTCCGGCCGCTCAGTTGCTGCCGTCGAGCAGGCGCCGCGCGATAACCTGCGCCTGAATTTCGGCGGCACCTTCGAAAATATTGAGGATACGCGCGTCGCACAGGACGCGTGACACCGGATATTCGAGTGCGAATCCGTTGCCGCCGTGGATCTGCACCGCGCTGTCGGCCGCGGCCCATGCCACGCGCGCGGCCAGGAGTTTCGCCATGCCGGCTTCCAGATCGCAGCGCCGGCCGCCGTCCTTCTCGCGCGCCGCGTGATAGGTGAGCTGGCGCGCCATCAGGATTTCGACCGCCATCGACACGATCTTGTCGGCGACACGGGGGAACGAGAGGATCGGCTTGCCGAACTGGATGCGCTCTTTGGCGTAACGCAGCGCCAGTTCCATGGCCGATTGGGCGACGCCGATCGCGCGCGCCGCGGTCTGGATGCGCGCCGACTCGAAGGTCTGCATCAATTGCTTGAAGCCCTGGCCTTCGACGCTGCCGAGCAGGTTCTCGGCCGGCACCTCGAAGCCGTCGAAGCCGATTTCGAATTCCTTCATGCCGCGATAGCCGAGCACCTCGATCTCGCTGCCCGACATGCCCGGCGCCGGGAACGGATCGCGGTCCGTCCCGCGCGGCTTCGGCGCGAGCAACATGGACAGGCCCTTGTAGCCGGGCTCTTTCGGGTCCGTGCGCACGAGCAGGGTCATCAGGTCGGCGCGCACCGGGTGCGTGATCCAGGTCTTGGCGCCATAAATCTTGTAGACGCCGCCCTCGCGCACGGCCCGCGTCTTGAGCGCGGCCAGATCGGAGCCGGTGTTCGGCTCGGTGAATACCGCGGTCGGCAGACATTCGCCCGACGCGATTTTCGGCAGCCACTTTTCCTTTTGCGCCTGCGTGCCGCCGGAAAGGATCAGCTCGGCGGCGATTTCCGAGCGTGTGCCGAGCGAGCCGACGCCGATCCAACCGCGCGAGAGTTCCTCGGATACCACGCACATCGATTCCTTGCCGAGCCCGAGCCCGCCGAATTCTTCGGGAATCGTGAGCGCGAACACGCCAAGCTCCGCCATCTGGGAAAGGATCGAGAGCGGGATGTATTCGTTCTTGAGATGCCAGCCTTGCGCGTGCGGCACCACTTCCTGATCGGCGAAGCGGCGCATCTCGCTGCGCATGGCCTCCAGCGTCTCGTCGAGACCCGAGGTGCCGACGGTCGCCGATCCGCCGTCGGCGGCGATGGCTTCGATCAGCCGGGCGCGCAACTCCGCCGAGGTGCCGTCGGCGATCAGCGCCTTCACGGCCGGGGTGCGCCGCGCCTCGATCCGCTCCTCAGGCAGCCCGAGCGCGGGCAGGCGCACGAACTCGCTCTGGCTCATCGGGATGCCGCCGAAAATCTGGGCGAGAAATTCTCCGAGCCCGGCCCGCACCAGCAGCTCGTCGGTCGGCCCGAGGGCGGCGCTGCCGGCGAGGCGGGAGCCATGCGCAAGCAATTGGCGCAGTGCCTCGACGTAAGTGGCGAGCCACGCGAGCCCGTGGACGGCGTGTTGCTCGCGCTCCAACTGCGCGACTGAAAGGCGGCCGCCCGAAGCGAAGCGTACGCGCTGGCCGGCCGTAGCTTCCGCGAGCAGCGCCTCGACGGCCCCGACGGCGTCCGCGCCGTTCTTGAGCAAATCGGATGCGGTTCCCGCTCGTCGGATTGCGGCAATGGCCATGTCTCTGTCCCGATCAAGGGTCCCGGCAACCCTAAGAGTGCAGTGCACAAAAGCAAGCGAAGTTTGGACTGGCCCCAACCGGATCAAGCGCTTCCGGCTTGCGATGCACCGCTTGTTAACCAAATAAGTGCTTCCCTTGCTTGGGCAAATCCTTGTGCCGGCGGCCTGCCCGATTTCCAGGCGTGGCAAGCCGTGCAGGAGACGGGCATGCAGTTCTCGCACTTGAGCACCGCCTTGTGGCGCTTGAGCTCCGCTTTCTCGGTGCGCGTACGCATCGCAATGCTCGCATTCACCCCCATCATTGGTTTCGCCATCGTGGGTCTGGCCTTTGTGTCGGGCGAGCGCGAAATCGGCGCCGCCTTCGATAGCGCGAAACGCGCCGCTGCCGTCGCCGCCGCCAGCTATGACTTCAAGGCCGCCGTCGCCAGCATGCGCGCGAGCACCACCGATTTCGCGTCCAGGCCCTCCCAGGACTTTGTGGAAGCGTTTCGCAGCAATCAGTTCCGGGCCGCGACCAGCCTCGACACCATCGAAGCGTCGCTGAAGCCGGAGGAGCGCAAGAATCTTGGCACGCTGCGCGAAGTCGTGGCGACGCTGAAAGAGAGCTTCGCCCAGTTGCTCGTCGGGCAGCTGTCGCTCGGCTACTCGGAAATGGAAGGCCACCGCGGACGCGTCGCCAAGGCAGGTTATGCGCTCGAGAGCGTATTGCGGAAAGATTCGGCTTGGCTGGCCGGAGAGAACCGGGCTTTCTTGCTGGCGTCCCTGATGAGCATGCGCCACTACGAAGCGGAGTATCGTCTGCAGCGGATGACGATGTTCCAGCAATCGTTTTTCGCGGAGTTCAAGGGCTTCCACGATAACCTTGATCGCATCCAGGTGGATGCAGCCGTGAAGAAACCGCTGGAAGATCAAGTAAAGGGTTACGCCGACGCGTTCATCGAGCTGGTCGCGACCTCCGCCCGTATCGACCCTATGATCGGCTTGATCTATGCCGACACCGAATCCATGTTGCCGGCGGCCGACAAGCTCATCGAGCTTGCTTCGGAACGCGAGCGCGAGGCGACCGAAGCCTTGCTGGCGTCGCAATCGAGAACCAGGAACATCATCATCTGGGTGGCGCTCATCGTGATCGCCGCCGGCGTCCTATTCAGTTGGGTCATCGGCCAGAGCATCGCCTCGCCGCTTGCTGCGCTCGTCGATGTGATGCGCCGTCTGGCCGGCGGCGATGTTGCGGCGGAAATTCCGGCCGTGAATTCGCGCGACGAGATCGGCGCCATGGCACGCGCGCTTCTCGTGTTCCGCGACAACGCCCGCGAGCGCCTCTTGCTCGAAGCCGAGCAATCCGAATCGATCGCGCAAAAGGGCCGGCGTAGCGAAGCCGTCGAGCGAATGGTGCGCAGTTTCGCCGAAGCCTCCAATGCGGCGCTCGGCGCCGTCCGTCAGGCGGCACAACGCCTGACGCGCTCGGCCGATGGGCTCGGCGAGACCGCGGGCAAGGTCGGCAGCGAGGCCCAGCATGCCGGCCGTGCGGCGGGCGCCGCCGCCAAGAATGTCTCCGAGGCCGCCGCGGCGACCGAACAGCTTTCGGGATCGGTCGCCGAAGTGGCGCGCCAGACCGCCATTTCGACCGAGGTGGCTAGACGCGCCGTCGCCGAGGCCAAACGCACCGTCGTCATCATGGGCACGCTCGGCGATACCGCGACCCAGATCGGGGAGGTTGTCGGGCTGATCCAATCCATCGCCGCGCAGACCAACCTCCTGGCGCTCAACGCGACGATCGAAGCGGCGCGCGCCGGCGACGCCGGACGCGGCTTCGCCGTGGTCGCCCAGGAAGTGAAATCGCTCGCCGCTCAGACCGCGCACGCCACCGAGGAAATCGCGCAAAAGATCGGCGCGATCCAGGAGGTCTCCTCCGGCGCCGCGACCGCGATCGATACGGTGAGCACCGTGATCCAGGAATTGTCGGGCATCGCCGCCTCGGTCGCCGCCGCCGTCGAGGAGCAGAACATCGCCGTGGTCGCCATCACCGGCAACATCTCGCATGCCGCGTCGGATGCCGAGACTGGCGCCAAGGCCATGCGCTCGGTCGAGGGCGCCGCGGTCGGCGCCGGCGTCACCGCCAACGACGTGGCCTCGCTCGCGGTCGATCTCGGCAACGAAGCCGAGCGGCTCGACGGCGCGATCCGCCGCTTCGTCGATGAGGTCCGCGCGGCCTGAGCTTGCGGCCGGGGCCTTGCCAAGCACCCGCGAAAGTCCGATTTCAGCTTGAAGCAACAGGAGACGGGGAGGGTCTGTGCTCCGCGCGTACCGCATCGTCATCGACGCATATTGGCGCTTCAACGACGACGACGGCTGGGCGATCGCGAGCCACATCGCGCTCTCGGCGCTGATGTCGCTGTTCCCGTTCCTGATCGTGGTGACCGCGCTCGCCGCGTTCTTCGGCTCGAAGGAGCTCGCCGACGAGACCGCGCGGCTGATGCTCGAGGCGTGGCCCAAGGAGGTCGCCGGACCCATCGCGGGAGAAATCCGCGACGTGCTCACGAACCTGCGCGCCGATATCCTCACCTTCGGCGTCCTGGCGGCGGTCTATTTCTCCACCAGCGGCATCGATAGCCTGCGCATCGGGCTGAACCGCGCTTATGGCGTCAAGGAGCCGCGTCCTTGGTGGTGGCTGCGGCTGGAATCGATCTTCTATGTGCTGGTCGGCGCCGCCGCGCTGCTCGCATTCTCCTTCCTGATCGTGCTGTGGCCGCTGCTGTGGGCGACTGCGGTGCGCTTCTTCCCGGCGCTGCCGCAACTCGACGGCACGGTGACGCTGGTGCGTTACGGCGTTGCCTCGTCGGTGATCGTTGTTACGCTGGTGATCGTGCATTTGTGGCTGCCGGCGGGCCGGCGCGGGCTCGACGAGATCGTGCCGGGCATTCTGGTGACGCTCGCGCTCTGGCTCGTGGCCGGCGCCGTGTTCGGCCGCTATCTCGCCGATTTCGCTTATACGTACGTGACGATCTACGCGGGCCTTGCCTCGGCCATGATCGCGCTCGTGTTCCTCTATCTTGTGGCGTCGATTTTCGTCTATGGCGGCGAGCTGAACGCGGCGATCGTGCGCGAGCGGGCGGCGCGGAAAAATCGGGAGAACTGAATATGCGTGACGAGCAGGGCTTCGTCTGGGTGCGGGCCGACGACGTGGAATGGCGCGACTCGCCCATGGGCGGCGGCGCCCGCACCTCGGTGCAGGACGGCGATCCGGCCAAGCCCGGGATCTACGTGCAGCGCATCCGCTATGCGCCCGGCATGTTCACCGAGCCGCATTTCCATCCCGACGACCGTCATTGCCTGGTGCTCAAGGGCACCTGGTACATGGGCACGGGCGAGGTGAAGGACATCGCCAAGGCCGTGCCGCTCAAGGCCGGCAGCTATATGAAGCATCCGGCCGGCGGCGTGCATTGGGACGGCGCCAAGGACGAGGAAGTGATCGTGCAGGTGATCGGCTTCGGGCCGACGGGGATTACAAGGGTGGGGGCGAAGAAGGGGTGATCGTGCCGAATAATCTCTCCCTCATTGCCGGGCTTGACCCGGCAATCCAGCAAGTAGCGAAGCAAGCTGACAGGTTTGATGGATGCCCGGGTCAAGCCCGGGCATGAGGGCAAGTAGTTTATTGGCGGCGCGAAGTTAGCTTCCCGCCGCCTCGATCACATCCTCGAAGCTGCGCAATCCCGGCCGCTGCGCGTTGACCAGCACCGCCATGTTGCCCGGCTTGTGCTGGTTCTTCCACATCATGGTGTGCGCCTTGGCGATATCGGTCCAGGGCAACACCTCGCTCATGCAGGGATCGATGCGCCGGTCGAGCACGAACTGGTTGGCGGCCGAAGCCTGTTTCAGGTGCGCGAAGTGCGAGCCCTGGATGCGCTTCTGCCGCATCCAGACGTAGCGCGCGTCGAAGGTGAGGTTGTAGCCCGAGGTGCCGGCGCAGAACACCACCATGCCGCCGCGCTTCACCACCAGCGTCGAGACCGGGAATGTCGCTTCGCCCGGATGCTCGAACACGATGTCGACGTCGCGCTTGCCGGTGATGTCCCAGATCGCCTTGCCGAAGCGGCGCGCCTCCTTCACCCACTCATTGTATTCGGGCGTGTTCACTTTCGGCATCTGGCCCCAGCAATTGAATTCCTTGCGGTTGATGACGCCCTTGGCGCCGAGGCCGAGCACGTAATCGCGCTTTTCGTTATCGGAAATGATGCCGATCGCGTTGGCGCCGGAGGCGGCGGCGAGCTGCACGCCGAAAACGCCGAGTCCGCCCGAGGCGCCCCACACCAGCACATGGTCGCCGGACTTGATCGTGTGCGGCGCGTGGCCGAACAGCATGCGGTACGCGGTGGCCAGCGTCAGCGTGTAGCAGGCGCTCTCTTCCCACGAGAGGTGCTTCGGCCGCGGCATCAATTGGCGCGACTGCACGCGGCAGAATTGCGCGAAGCTGCCGTCCGGCGTCTCGTAGCCCCAGATGCGCTGCGAGGGCGACAGCATCGGGTCGCCGCCGTTGCAATCCTCGTCGTCGCCGTCGTCCTGATTGCAATGCACGACGACTTCGTCGCCGACTTTCCAGCGCTTCACCTTGGAGCCGATCGCCCACACCACGCCGGCCGCGTCGGAGCCCGCGATGTGGTGCGGACTCTTGTGCACGTCGTGCGGCGAGATCGGCTGGCCGAGACCCGCCCAGACGCCGTTGTAATTCACGCCCGCCGCCATCACGAGCACCAGCACTTCGTCGTCGCCGACCGGCCAGGTCGGCACCACTTCGATCTGCATGGATGATTCGGGCGGGCCGTGGCGATCCTTGCGAATCACCCAAGCGTGCATTTTTTCCGGCACGTGACCGAGCGGCGGGATTTCCCCGATCGCGTAGAGCTGCTTCGGTCCGGACGGCGGTACGATCCTTGCTGGCTGCGCCATGGCGCGCTCCCGGATGGATGTTTCTATCCCGGACAATGTTGCGATGCAACATGACAAAGGTGCGGTGCAAACTCACCGCCCGCGGGCAGTCAAAGGTGTGGAAAGGGCGCAAGAATTGTCATCGGCATGTCCCCGC
The DNA here is from genome assembly GCA_963765745.1 of uncultured Alphaproteobacteria bacterium. Classification (GTDB taxonomy): domain Bacteria; phylum Pseudomonadota; class Alphaproteobacteria; order Rhizobiales; family Xanthobacteraceae; genus JAHFPN01. Next base: position 40,735 of record CAVXXM010000013.1, on the reverse strand, counting down.
GTCTCCGCTATGCTTTCGGCCATGCGTCGCGGAAGGGGGCCGTTTCGCGAGAGTTCGGTTCCTGCGGGGGCGCAATACGAGACATCCTACTGGAGGGGAAAATGGGGATTGAGAGTCTGGTAATCCTGCTCGTCGTCGGCGCGATCGCCGGCTGGTTGGCCGGTGTGATCATGAAGGGCTACGGCTTCGGGCTGATCGGCAATATCGCCGTCGGCATCGTCGGCGCGTTCCTCGGCAATTTCATTCTCGGCGCCATCGGGCTCTCGATCGGCGGCGGCATCATCGCCGCGATCATCCGCGCGGTAATCGGCGCGGTGATCCTGCTGTTCGTGATCGGCCTGGTGAAGCGCTGATCGCGACGCACTAAAGACGAAGTTCGAACCAATCCGCGGCGGAAGCGATTCCGCCGCGGATTTGCTTTTTTGATGACCCCATCGTCACCTCGCCGGCGTACTCCAACCCGTCATGGCCGGGCTTGACCCGGCCATCCACGTCTTCTTTGCAGGACGAAAGGCGTGGATGCCCGGGACAAGCCCGGGCATGACGAGAGAGACGGTCACGCGTTCCTGCGTTGCGAGGCCTCAGAGGGGTGGGATTTTGCCCGCGATTTTCGCGTGCTATGAGTTCCATGCTGCGGTGCAAAAAATCGCCCCCGCCAGCATTGGAACCGAGACGATGCCCGTCGAGCGCGACCCGCCCTGGATTTTCCGTACCTATGCGGGCCACTCGACGGCCGCGGAATCGAACCGGCTCTATCGCGCCAATCTGGCGAAGGGCCAGACCGGCCTTTCGGTCGCCTTCGATCTGCCGACCCAGACCGGCTACGACGCCGATCATCCGCTCGCCAAGGGCGAGGTCGGCAAGGTCGGCGTGCCGATCTCGCATCTGGGCGACATGCGCGCGCTGTTCGAGGGCATTCCCCTCGAGACCATGAACACCTCGATGACGATCAACGCGACGGCGGCCTGGCTGCTCGCGCTCTATGCCGCGCTCGCCGACGAGCAGGGCGTGCCGCGCGACAAGCTCCAGGGCACGATCCAGAACGACATCATCAAGGAATATCTCTCGCGCGGCACCCATGTGTTTCCGCCGGCGCCCTCCATGCGGCTCACCAAGGACGTCGTGCTGTTCGCCGCCGGCGAAATGCCGAAATGGAATCCGGTGAATGTCTGCTCCTATCACCTGCAGGAGGCGGGCGCGACGCCGGTGCAGGAGCTCGCCTTCGCGCTTGCCACCGCCATCGCCATCCTCGACACCGTGCGGGCGTCCGGCCAAGTGAAGGGCGAGGCGTTCGAGGAGGCGGTCGGCCGCGTCTCCTTCTTCGTCAATGCCGGCATCCGCATCGTCACCGAGCTTTGCAAGATGCGCGCTTTCACGGAGCTCTGGGAGGAGATTACGCGGGAGCGCTATGGGGTGAAGAGCGAAAAGCACCGCCGCTTCCGCTACGGCGTGCAGGTGAACAGTCTGGGGCTCACCGAACAGCAGCCCGAGAACAACGTGCATCGCATCTTGCTCGAAATGCTTCCGGTGGTTCTGTCGAAGAATGCGCGCGCGCGCGCCGTGCAGCTCCCGGCCTGGAACGAGGCGCTCGGCCTGCCCAGACCCTGGGACCAGCAATGGTCGATCCGCATGCAGCAGATCGTGGCATATGAAACGGACCTTTTGGAATACGGCGACCTGTTCGACGGCTCGCCGGTGATCGCGGCCAAGGTCGCGGAGCTGAAGCGCGAGGCCCTGGAGGAACTGTCGCTGATCGAGCGCATGGGCGGCGCCATTGCCGCGGTCGAGAGCGGCTACATGAAGACGCAGCTCGTGGAATCCAACACCAAGCGGCTCGAGGCGATCGAGCGCGGCGAGCAGATCGTGGTCGGCGTCAACCGCTTCACCGAGGCCGAGCACTCGCCGCTTTCCGACGGCAACGAGCTGATCCAGACGATCTCCGAAGGCGCCGAGCGCGGGCAGATCGAGCGGCTCAACGAGTGGCGCGCCGGGCGCAATGCGCGGGCGGTCGAGCAGGCGCTCGCCGAGCTGAAGCGCGCGGCGCGCGGAGGCGCAAAACATCATGCCGCCCTCGATCGCCTGCGCGAAGGCAGGCGTCACCACCGGCGAATGGGGCGCGGCGCTGCGCGACGTGTTCGGCGAGTACCGCGCGCCCACCGGCGTCGGCCGCGCCGTACGCAACGACGCCCAGGGCCTCGGCGACGTGCGCGAGGCGGTCGATGCAGTTTCCCGCAAGCTCGGCCGCCGGCTCAAGTTCCTGGTCGGCAAGCCCGGCCTCGACGGCCACTCCAACGGCGCCGAGCAGATCGCGGCGCGTGCCCGCGACGCCGGCATGGACGTGGTCTACGAGGGCATCCGGCTGACGCCGGCCGAGATCGTGAGCGCCGCGCGCCAAGAGCGCGCCCACGTGATCGGGCTCTCGATCCTGTCGGGCAGCCACGTGCCGCTGGTGCGCGAGGTGATGGAGCGCATGCGTGGCGAGGGGCTAACAGTGCCAGTCGTGGTCGGCGGCATCATCCCGCCCGAGGACGAGAACCTCTTGCTGCAGGCCGGGGTCGCCGCCGTGTACACGCCGAAGAATTTCGAGCTGAACCGCATCCTTGCCGACCTGGTGAAGATCGTGGCACAGGCGAACGGCAACAACGCCTGAGTCGCACCTTCCTTGAACCAGATCCTCCGCATCGCCGAAATTGTCGTGCCGGTCTTCGCCGTGATCGGGCTCGGCTATTTCTGCGCCTGGAGCCGCCTCTTTTCCGAGCGCGGCTCCGATGGGCTCTCCGACTACGTGTTTGTGGTCGCGATCCCTTTGATGATCATCCGCATTTTCATCGAGGCAAAATTGCCGGAGGGTTTGCCCTGGGGCTACTGGATCGCCTATTTCCTCGGCGTCGGCATCGTCTGGGCGGTCGGGCAGACGATCGCGGCCTATGTTTTCCATCGCCGCCTGCGCGAGGCGGTGGTTCATGGCTTCACCTCGAGCCAGTCGAACGTCGTGCTGCTCGGCATCCCGCTGGTGCTTTCCGCCTATGGCGAAGCCGGCGCGGTGCCGCTGTTCCTGCTGATCGCGGTCCACCTGCCGCTCATGATGATCGCCGCGACCGTGATGATCGAAGGCGGCGAGGCGGGGCTTTCGGCGCCGGCGCTCAAGCGCTTCGCCTGGAACATGGCGACCAATCCGATTCTGATCGGCTTCTTCGTTGGCATGCTCGCTCGCTATGCGGACGTGAGCCTCGGCGGCGTGCCGAAGACGGTGATCGACATGATCGCGGCCTCGGCCGTGCCCTGCGCGCTGTTCGCGCTCGGGCTGGCCTTGCACCGCTATGGAATTGCCGGCGACCTCACGCTCTCGGTGGTGATTTCCGCGCTGAAGCTGATGCTGCTTCCGCTCGTGGTGTGGTTGCTGGTTCGCTACGTCTTCCAGCTCTCGCCGGTCTATGCCGGCGTCGCCGTCGTGTTCGCGGCCATGCCGAGCGGGGTGAACTCCTATCTGCTGGCCGCGCGCTACAAGGCCGGCGTCGTCACCGCCGCGAGCGCGGTGTCGATTTCGTCGGCGGCTTCGCTGTTCACCGCCGCGTTCTGGCTCTGGGTGCTCGGCATCGGGCTTAACTAGAGCCCGACCGCGCGGCGCACGTCGGCGGGCGTCCAGCCGGAGGCCCGCAGGTCGCGCAGCGTCGTGGACTTGTCGCGCTTGGCGAGCTTCTTTCCTTCATTGTCGAGCATGAGCCGATGGTGGTGATAGACCGGCGCTCGCAGGCCGAGGATCTCCTGCAGCAAGCGGTGTACGGAGGTAGCCTCGTAAAGGTCGCGCCCGCGCACCACGTGCGTCACTCCCTGCAGAGCATCATCGAGCACGACGGCGAGGTGATAGCTCGCCGGTGTTTCCTTGCGCCCGAGGATCACGTCGCCCCAGCGCTCCGGCGTCGCCGCGACCTCGTGCGCATCGCCATCGCCGGTCTCGGTCCAGGACAATCGGCTTGCCTACGCGAGCAAGCGCCTTCGCAAGGTCGAGCCGCAGCGCGAAAGGCTCGTTGGCCCGCCGCCGCACTCGTTCGCCGGAAGATAGTTCTTGCGCGGTGCCTGGATAGAACGGGGCGCCATCCGGATCGTGCGGCCACGGTGCCCGTTCGGCCACGAGGCGCGCGATCTCCGCGCGGCTCTCGAACGCGGGATAGACCAGCCCGTCGCGCTCGAGCCGCGCCAGCACCGTGGCGTATTCGACGAAATGCTCCGACTGGCGCCGCACCGGCTCCTCCCAGTCGATGCCGAGCCAGCGCAGGTCCTCGTAGATCGCGGCCTCGAATTCGGGCCGGCAGCGGGTCGGGTCGATATCCTCGATGCGCAACAGATGCCGCCCGCCCGCCGCGCGCGCCTGCTCGTCGTTGGTGAGCGCCGACAGCGCATGGCCGAGATGCAAATACCCGTTCGGACTCGGCGCGAAGCGGAAGACGGGGCGGGTCGAAGCGGGTTGCATAAGCCCTTTCTAGATGGTTCTTCCCGCCCATGTCCTCCCGGATCATGTCCTCCCGTATCGAAACCGAAGCCGATATCGAGGCCGGTCTCTCGGCGCTCCTGCAGCTCGACCCGCGCTTCACGGAGATATTCGCGCTTGCCGGCCCGCTGCCCTTGCGGCGGCGTGAGCCGGGCTTTGCCGGCCTCGCCACCATCGTCTGCTCGCAGCAGCTTTCGGTCGCGAGCGCGGCGGCGATCTGGGGCCGTCTCGCCGCCGCATTCGATCCGTTCGAGCCGGAGGCGATCCTTTCTGCGCACGCTAACAAGCTCAAGCGTTGCGGACTCTCCCGGCCGAAGGTCGCGCACTTCAGAAGCATCGCGCGCGCGGTGACGGACGGCAGTCTCGACCTTTCCGTGCTTGCCGAACTTCCCGCCGACGAGGCGCACCGCGCGCTCGTCACGGTCAAAGGCATCGGCCCCTGGACCGCAGACATTTATCTGATGTTCTGCATCGGCCATGCCGATGCTTTTGCTTCAGGCGATCTCGCGCTCCAGGAGGCCGCGCGCATCGCTTTCAGGAAGCGCAAGCGCCCGACTGCAAAACAACTCGAAAAAATTGCCGAGGCCTGGCGGCCCTGGCGCGCCGTGGCGGCGCGGCTGCTGTGGTCTTACTATCGCGCGGTCAAGCAACGAGACCCCGTTCCCGTTCAATCGGCGAGATGAGTGAACCGATGGCGCCAACGCTCGACGGCCCGCGCATCGAGCCGCGTTCGGGGAATGCCAGGAAGCTCGTGGTCTTCCTCCACGGCTACGGCGCCGACGGCAACGATCTGATTGCGCTCAGCCAAGAGTGGCAGCCGCTCCTGCCCGATGCGGCCTTCGTCTCGCCGAACGCGCCCGAGCTTTGCGCCGGCGCGCCCACGGGCCGGCAATGGTTCGATCTCACTTCCCGCGATCTGGGCGAGCGCTGGCGCGGCGTGAACAAGGCCGCACCTTTGCTCGATGCGTTTCTCGACGCCGAGCTCGCGCGCCGCTCGCTGCCGGGGAGTGCGCTGGCGCTCGTCGGCTTCAGCCAGGGCACCATGATGGCGCTGCATGTGGGGCTCCGGCGCGCGCTCTCGCCCGCCGCGATCGTCGGATATTCCGGACTCTACGTGACGCCCGAAGGCAAGGACGGCCCCGCGCGCGCCCAGACCGAGCTACGCGCGCATCCGCCGGTGCTGCTCGTTCACGGCGACCGCGACGACCTGATCCCGCCGCAGGCCTTGTTCATCTCGGCGAACGCGCTCGCGGCCGCAGAAGTCCCGGTCGAATGGCATCTTTCGCAGGGCTTGGGTCACGGCATCGACGGCGAGGGCCTGCGCCATGGCGGGCATTTCCTCGCTCGCGCCCTCCGTGTGCCGCGCTGAGACAAGTCGGCGCGCTTCACAAGACTGACGCCGACTCGCTATAGTGCGGGTAACGAAACACCCGGACCCAACCCGGGTTCAAGGCACAGGGAGTTGTCGTTGACGGTTGCGGTTTCGCCGGGAGCTTGGCCAGCGCTCGTGCTGAATGCGGACTACAGGCCGCTCAGCTACTACCCGCTCTCGGTGTGGGCGTGGCAGGACGCGATCAAGGCGGTGTTCCTCGATCGCGTGGTTCCGGTCGCCCATTACGATCGCGCCGTGCGCAGCCCGAGCATCGAGATCCAGCTGCCGAGCGTCGTGTCGCTCAAGACCTTCATCCGCCCGGCGCGCAATCCGGCGTTCACGCGGTTCAACGTGTTTCTGCGCGACCGCTTTGCTTGCCAGTATTGCGGCTCACGCGACGACCTGACCTTCGATCACCTGGTGCCGCGCTCGCGTGGCGGCCACACCACATGGGAGAACGTGGTCACCGCCTGTTCGGGCTGCAATTTGCAGAAGGGCGGCCTCTCCACGCGCGAATCCGGCATGTGGCCCTCGCACAAGCCCTACCAGCCCTCGGTCACCGACTTGCACCGGAACGGCCGGCTGTTTCCGCCGAACTACCTGCACCAGAGCTGGCTCGACTATCTCTACTGGGATACCGAGCTCGAGCCGTAGGCCGTGCGCGCGGCGATCCACGCCAGCACGCCCGCGATCAGCGCGTTGTAGCCCGCCAGCGAAATCCCGAGCAGGCGCCATGCCGCTTCGTCGCAGGAGACGAAGCGTGGCGGGTTCTTGAGCGCGTCGAGAATATTACCCGACGGTGCCGGAGCGACTCCGGCGCAGGTGCCCGGGCCCGGCCACAATCCCCATTCGATACCGGCGTGATAAACGCCGAGTCCGGCGCCGATGCCGAGCACGACCGCGAGCGCGATGAAGCCCGCGCGCGTCGCTTCTTCGCGCTTCGGATCGCGCGCGAGAAATCCGACCGCCAGCGCAAGCGGCACGGCGATGTAATAGGGCCAGCGCTGATCGAGGCAGAGCGGGCAGGGCGCCAGGCCGAGCGCGAGTTCGAAGAACCACGCGCCGGCGAGCGTCGCTGCCGCTATCGCGGCGATCGCGAACGCCACGTCCGCGCGTGCCGGGTTCATGAATCTTGTCGCTTTCGCCATGGCGGCGCGGCATAGCCGCTCTGCCCACAACTGTCCAATCTCACCGCTCCCCGCTATGATTGGGCTAGGCCCCCGTGGCGGAATTGGTAGACGCGCCTGACTCAAAATCAGGTTGTCGCAAGGCAGTGCCCGTTCAACTCGGGCCGGGGGCACCAATCCCGAATTCCGTTCTATTGCCATGGCAAATGTGACCCCCTATCGTAATCGGCGGGCAGGGCTCGATTAGCGAGCGCAATCAATCGAGTAGTCGGAGTCGCGGACAACGCGGCCGGACTTCCAGGGAGGACGAACATGTCTAACGCCGCTGCGCGCGACGATCAGGTGGCATTCGCCAAGAAGCCGGAGACCATCGGCAAAGTCAGCGTTTCAAAGCCGATGAACGGCAAGGAGTATCTCGAGTCGCTGCGCGACGGCCGCGAAATCTATATCTACGGCGAGCGCGTCAAGGACGTCACCACGCATCCGGCGTTCCGGAACACCGCACGCATGGTCGCGCGCCTGTACGATGCGCTGCACGACCCCAAGCACAAGTCGAAGCTGTGCGTGCCGACCGACACCGGCAACGGCGGCTATACGCATGCCTATTTCAAGGCGCCGAAGAACGTCGCGGAGTCGATCGCTGGCCGCGACGCCATCGCCGAATGGGCGCGTCTCGGATACGGCTGGATGGGCCGCGCGCCCGATTACAAGGCTGCGTTCCTCGGCACGCTGGGCGCCAATTCGGATTTCTACGATCCGTGGCAGGAAAACGCGAAGCGCTGGTACCGCTACAGCCAGGAGCGCGTCCCCTTCGTCAATCACGCCATCATTCATCCGCCGGTCGACCGCAATCTACCGCCTGAGCAAGTCGGCGACGTCTATTGCCATGTCGAAAAGGAAACCGACGCCGGCATCATCGTCTCCGGCGCCAAGGTGGTGGCCACCGGATCGGTACTGACCAACTATACCTTCGTGGCGCACCATGGATTGATCCCGGTCGGCGACAAGAATTTCGCGGCGATCTTCATGATCCCCACCAACGCGCCGGGCGTGAAGCTGATCTGCCGCACCTCTTACGAGATGACCTCGACGGCGATGGGTAGTCCCTTCGACTATCCGCTTTCGTCCCGGCTCGATGAGAACGACGCCGTGTTCATCATGGACAAGGTGCTGGTGCCCTGGGAGAACGTGTTCTGCTACGGCGACGTCGCCAAGGCCAACAACTTCTTCCCGATGACCGGCTTTCTGCCGCGCGCGCTGCTGCATGGCTGCACGCGTCTTGCCGTCAAGCTCGACTTCATCGCCGGCCTGCTGCTGAAAGCCGTCGAGGCATCGGGCAGCAAGGATTTCCGCGGCGTTCAGGCCAATGTCGGCGAGGTTCTGGTGTGGCGCAATCTGTTCTGGGGCCTGTCGGAAGCGATGGTGCGCAACCCGAAGCCCTGGATCGGCGAGTACCTGTTGCCGGATATCGAGCCGGCGGGCGCCTACCAGATCACGTCCACGATGGCCTATACGAAGGTGAAGTACATCATCGAGCAGACCGTGGCCTCGGGCCTGATCTATCTCAACTCTTCGGCCCGCGACTTCAAGAACCCGGATATTCGCAAGTATCTCGACAAGTACTATCGCGGCTCGAACGGCTATGACGCCGTGAGTCGCGTGAAACTCCTGAAGCTGCTCTGGGACACGATCGGCACCGAATTCGGCGGCCGGCATGAGCTCTATGAGATCAATTACGGCGGATCGACCGAGGAAATCCGCCGCTACGTGTTGTTCGGGGCGCAGGCGATGGGCGTCACCGACAAGCTCAAGGGCTTCGCCGAGCAATGCCTGGCCGAATACGATCTCGACGGCTGGAAGGTGCCGGACCTACAGGACCCGGACGAGCTCAGCTACCACGTGATGCGCGGCGCCAAGCAATAGGCGCCGCTTACCGCTTGGTTTCGATCGTGCGCGCGGACGGATTGAAGAAACCGCCGCTGGCGGCGCCGGCGTCGGCTTTCGGGGCCGGCGCAGCAGCCTGCTGCGGGCTCGCCGGTGCAGGAGCGGCCTGGACCGGCCGCGGCGCGACCGTGCGCGCATAGGGGTTGAAGAAACCGCCACCAGAGTAAACGCTTTGCAAACCACCAACCATCGAACGCTCCTCGTCCGGGCCGACAGGGCCCTGATCCCTGAAAACCGTACGCGCGAATGGGTTAACAAATCCACCTTCGTGCAGTTCTCCTCCGGCGCGGGGCTTGGCGGCTGGAGCTGATGCGGGCTTCACGGCCGGCTTATGCTCGCGGCCGAGATAGGCCTGCTGGATGACTTCGTCCTCCTGGATTTCCGCCGGCGTGCCCGAGCTGTGGATGCGGCCGTTCTCCAGCACATAGACATAGTCCGCGAGCCGCAGGCTCTGGTGCGCATTTTGCTCGACCAGCAGCACCGCTTGCCCAGTCTCGGTGATCTTGCGCAGTGCCGAGAACAGATCCTTCACCAGCCGCGGGCTCAGACCGAGCGACGGCTCGTCGAGCAGCAGAATCTTCGGCTCCGACATCAGCGCGCGCGCGATCGCAACCATCTGTTGCTCGCCGCCGCTCATGGTCTTGGCCACCTGGCCGCGCCGCTCCGCGAGCTTGGGGAACAGTCCGAACAGCCGCTCCAGGCGCTCCACCTCGTGTCCGCGCGCGTGTTCGGTATAGGCGCCGAGCTTGAGGTTTTCCTCGACCGTCATCTCGCCGAACAGCCGGCGGCCCTCGGGCACCAGCGCGATGCCGGCGGCGACGATCTCGTGCGGCGCGCGCCCCTCGATCGGCCGGCCCTCGAACATGATGCGCCCGCCCGGCATCGGCGGTACCAGGCCTGAGATCGTCTTCAACAGCGTGGTCTTGCCGGCGCCGTTGGCGCCGAGGATGACGGTCGTGCGGCCTGCATGGGCCTCGAGCGTCACCTGCTGCAACGCTTCGTGCTTGCCGTAGGCGACGCTGATCTGCTCAAGCCGCAGCATCGTCCACTCCGAGATAAGCTTCCATCACCTTGGCATTGGACAGCACGGCTTCCGAGGTTCCCTCGGCGATCTTCTCGCCTGCGTTCATCACCACGACATGGTCGCAGAGCGCACGGATCGCCTCCATCACGTGCTCGACCATCACGATGGTGATGCCTTCGGCCGCAATCTGCCGGATCAGGCCGATGCCGATCCTGAGCTCGGTCGGGTTCAGGCCGGCGAGCCATTCGTCGAGCAGGAGAAGCTGCGGCCGCGTGGCGAGCGCGCGGGCGAGCTCCACCCGCTTCTGGTCGATATAGGTAAGCTGCGAGCCGAACATTCCGGCGTGGCGCGCAAGTCCGACCCGTTCGATCAGCGCGTCGGCCTCCTGCGCCGCGTTCCCCGGCGAGGTCGGATCGCTGCCGAACATGCGGCCGACCATGACGTTTTCGCGCGTGGTCATGTGCGGCAGCACGCGCACCAGCTGGAACGTGCGCGCAATCCGCGCGCGGCAGACCTGGAATGATTGCAAGCCGATCAATTCCTTGCCGCGGAACAGGATCGCGCCGCTGTCGGGCGCGAACTCCGCGGTAATGAGATTGAGCACCGTGGTCTTGCCCGAACCGTTCGGGCCGATCAGGCCGAAGATCTTTCCTTGCGGAATATCCAGGGAAAGATCGCGCACGGCAACGAGACCGCCGAATGCCTTGCGCAGCCCGCGAATGCTGAGGAGGATTTCGCCGGAACCCGCCATCAGTGAGCTCTCGCTTTGGTCTGCTCCGCCCACCAAGCGTGGTAAAGCCGCTCAAGCAGCCGTGTGATACCACCCGGCAGGAAATAGACGATCACCACGAAGCACAGGCCGAGTGCGATGCTGAAATGGTGCGGGAAGGTGCCGGCAAGCAAATCGGAGAGCAGCACGAGTGGAACCGCGCCGACCGCCGGCCCCCAGGCGCGGCCCGCGCCACCGAGCAACGCGGCGATCAGCACCTGGAAGGACCACGAGTTGTTGAAGGCTATGCTCGCATCGATATAGGGATAGCGCAGCGCCAGCACCGCGCCGACCAACGCCATCACCGACGCGGAGAGCGCGAAGCATAGCACTTTGACGCGGGTTGTGTTGACGCCGGTGTGTCGCGCCACCGTTTCGTCCTCGCCGATAGCGCGCAAGGCGAAGCCGAGACGAATCTTGCTCACGTACCAACTTCCGACGATGGTGATCAGGGCGACCGCCAGCAGCGTCTCGTAGATATTCACATTGGGCACGTCCGTGAAAATGTACCGTGAGGTCGTCTTGTTGATATTTATTTCCCACCAGTTGATGATCTGATGGATGAGTTCCGTGAGGCCGAATGTAAAAACCACGAAGTACACGCCGCGCAGGCGCAGGGTGGAGAGGCCGATGACGGCGGCCACTAGGAATCCCACGATCGCCGCGGCCGCCAGGGCGACGGGAATCGGGACATAGACGTGCGTGATGGCCAGCGCGTAGATGCCGATGCCGAAGAACGACGCGGTGGCGAGCGAGATATAGCGCGTTGCGCCCGAGAAAAAAGCCCATGCGGTTGCGAGCGCGACGTTCGCGTACAGAACTATAAAGACCGAGATCACATAGTTCGAAGCGAACATCGGCAGTAGCGCGAGGACGATCGTGCCCAGCGCCATCAGCGCGGCGACCCGCCAGTTTTTCTGGAGCAGCTCAAGCACGGGTGAACAATCCGGTTGGCCGCACCAGAAGGATGACCATGAACAGCGCGAAATTGATGGCAATCGTCAGCGAGGGATCGATCAGATAGCCGCCGAGCGATTCCACGACGCCGAGCAGAAGACCGGCGGCGAGCGTTCCGGTGACGCGGCCGACGCCGGCCATGATCACCACGATCAGCGCCTTCAGGGTGTACTCGACTCCGATGGTGGCACTGAAAGAGATGAACGTGCTCACCAGCATGCCGGCGGCGGCCGCCAGCGCACCGCCGGCCGCGAACGCAAGTGCGGAAAATTTCCGCACATCCACTCCGACCAGGCTCGCCGCGACCGGATCGATCGTGATGGCCCGCAAGGCCGTGCCGAAGCGGGTGTAGCGCAACAGCAGGAACAGCGCGAAAGCGATCGCGCAGGCGCCGAAGAAGGCGAGCACCCGGTTCAGGGCGACCGTCGCGCCGAATAAGGGCACGCCCACCGAAAGGAAGCTGTAGCCGCGTAGATCACCGCTCCAATTCACCAGCGCCAGGCCCTGGAACACGAAGAACAGCCCGAAAGTGACGAGCACGACATCGGCGTCGAGCACGTCCTGGTCCGCCGCGCGGCGGACCAGCGGGATCATCAGGTACTGGTAGATCAGCCAGTTGATCGCGAATGCGATCGGCATGCTGATGAACATGCTCAGGAGCGGATTGAACTTCCACAGCATGATCGTGAAGAAGGCGGTGAACGCGCCGCCCATGAAGAACTCGCCGTAGGAGAGATTCAGAATCCGCGCCACGCCGTATTGCAGGTTCAGGCCGAGCGCTATCAGCCCATAGGTCCCACCCAGGAGCAGGCCGTTGAGGAACACTTCGAACAGGATCACGCCAGCCCCCTGGGCAACAAACGAACGGGTCAGGCCGAGTTCCTCGGCCTGACCCGGTATTCAACCGACCATTACTGGTCCGTCACGACCACGCAGGCTTCGGGAACTGAAGCGGCTTGGCGCCGGGCTTGTCGGTCGGGGCGATGGCAACGAGTTCGCCGTTCTGCCATTGGGAGACGGACCAAGGATTTGCGTTGAGCTGCTTCGCAAACCTCATGTCGCCCCAAATGGTCTTGAACGTGCTGCTGCCCATCACGTCGCGGATCTTCTTGCGATCGATCTCTCCAACCTGCTCGATCGCCTGCTGCGTGAATTGAAGAGCAGCATACACCTGCACCCCGCCCGCTTCGTAATCGCGGTTGAGCAAGGCCTTGTGGGCCTTGGCGTACTCGTCCATTCCGGGCGCTGCCGGATCGGCGCCGCCGTAGGCGAGGATGCCGTTCACCTTGCTGCCGAACTTGCCCTTGTAGGTCGGGAACACGCCGCCGATCGCCACGTACATGAGCTGCGGGTTGAAGCCCACGATCTGGGCCTGCTCGGTCAGCATGAACGTGTCGGGCGGATAGCTGAACGCGATGAAGGCATCCGGATTGGTCGCCATCACTTCGCGGATCACCGGCTGTAGGTCGGAAGCGCCGAACGGATAGGTCTTGGTGATAACGACCTCGAGCCCGGCCTTCTTCGCCGCGTCGAGGAACGCCGCGTTCATCTCCACGCCGTACTCGATCGCCGGATGGACGGTAGCGATGCGGCCTTTGATCTTGCCCTGCTTCTTCAGGTCGGCGAGCGCCTTGGCCACCGGCTCCGTCGACTCCTTCGGCTGCGAGATGTTCCAGAACGCATACGGCCACCGCGGACCCAGGTCATAGGTCTTGTTGGTGGTGGCCGTCGTCATGATCACCGGATACTCGTACTTGTTGACGATCGGCGCCGACGCCAGGTTCATGTGGGTGGCGTAGGGGCTCAGGATCATGTCCACCTTGTCCTGCTGGACCAGGCGGTCGGTGAGCTTGAGCAGTTCGTCCGGCTTGCCCTGGTCGTCGTAGGCGATCAGCTCGACCGGGACCTTCTTGTTGAACTTCTTCAGCGCGATGCCGCCGGCATCGTTCACGCGCTTATTCCAGAGCTTGTAGTTCGACACGGTGGTCGAGTCCGCGCCCGGCGCCAGCGGGCCGGACAAGGTGATCGCGTAGCCGAAGCGAAGCTTGGTCCGGCGCCGCCTGGGCCTGAGCGTAGACCGTCGGCAGAGTCGCAGCGCCGACGACCGCGGCACTGCCTTTCACGAAAGTCCTTCTATCCATCGTAGTTTCCTCCCGGGTGAATTTGCCTTTATCGAACGGCGAAGCTCGTCAGCCTCACCGGCCTTGCTTCTCATACATTAGCTCATGAACTTGGATACCGCTTCTACCGCTTCCGGTTTCTCCATGTGCACGAGATGTCCGGCGCCCTTGAAAATCTTGATGTCGGCGCCGGGGATGAATTTCCGCCAAGTCTCCGCCTGCTGCACGGGGATGATCTTATCCTCGTCGCCCCAGACGATCAGCGTCGGATTCTTGACCCGATGCAGGTAGCGCATGAATTTCGGATCGCCCGGATGCTCCCACAGCAGCCGCGCCACCGTCGCCGCCTCGCGGTAGCGGTCGCCGATGAAGTCGAGATCGGGCTTCTCCGGCAGATATTTCTTGATCGCGTCGAAGTTCGACACCAGCAGGCCGATCACCTGCTCGCCCGGCACCGCCAGGATGTCCATCATCGGATGCTTGGCATCGAGCATTCCGGCCGGTGCGATCAGTGCGAGCTTCTTGATGCGGTGCCCGTGCTCGGAGGCGAATTTTGCCGCCAGATAGCCGCCAAGCGAGAGGCCGCACAGATTGAACCGCTCTAACTTCAGCATGTCGAACAGCTCGAGATAGTGCATGACGTAGTCGTGCAGGTCGGTGAACGTCGGATCGTCGCCCGACTCGCCGAATCCCGGATGATAGGGAATGATCACCCGGAATTTTTCGGCCCACGGCTCGAGGAAGTCGAACTTGCCGGCGGCCTCGGCCGCGGTCCCGGCGCCGTGGAAAAACACCAGCGGCTCGCCGCTTCCGGCGGAATAGACGGCCGTCTTCACCCCGTCGACGGTGTAGCTTTCACGCGTGAACTTCGGCATCGGTCTTTGTCCTTCCGCCTTACTCGGCCGCAATACGCATCGGCGTGCGCGACTTGGAACGCAACTTTGGCATCACCTCTTCCGCGAACATGGTCAGGTTCTTCACGGTCTTCCAGTGCGGCATGTCGGATACGTGCATCACGGAGTTGATGTGAGTGGTCTTCATCCGGTGCGACCACTCGCCGATTTGGTTCGCGACATTCTCGGGCGACCCGACTGCGATGAAGGATGACTGTTTGACCGCGTTGAAGTCGAAGCCGCCGTGCAGCTTGTCGGCCATCGCGGCGCGTATCTTCAATTGCTCGACCGAAAGATAGCCGGGCGGCGCGAGGAATTGCGGCGTGGTGCGCGTGAAGTCCTCGAAGAAGCGCTGCAGGTGCCCGATATATTCCTGCTCGGCGCGCTCCTGCGTCTCCGCCACGTAAACGAACGACATGATTGGAAGCTGCTCGGGTCGCATCGTATGGCCGAAATGCGCGGCGCGGGTGCGCAGCGTCTCGTTCAGTTCGGCGGCGCGCTGCTGCGTCACGAACACGGACGCGTAGCCGAAGCCGAGCTCGGCCGCGATCTCGATCGTCTCCGGGCTGCCGGTGCCCACGATGTAGCAGGGCGGATGCGGACGCTGATAGGGACGCGGCCACGGATTGAGGAAGCGGTAAGTATAGAATTGTCCGTAATGCGTGGTGGGCCCGTCCTCGGTCCAGGCCTGCAGGATGATCTTGAGCGACTCCTTGAATTTTTCACGCGCGGTCGCCGGGTTCACTGGGTTCGACCAATATTCCATGCCGGTGCCGAGCGGGAAGGCGACCTCGATCCGTCCCTTCGAAAGAACGTCGAGGACCGCATATTCCTCGGCCAGCCGATTCGGCAGCATGAAATTGGGCGGCGTGCCCCAGATGCAAATCTTGCAGTTCTTGGTTTGCGGGATGAGCGCCGCCGCGATCAGATTCGGCGTCGGCATCATGCTGTAAGCGGAATTGTGATGCTCGTTGACGACGATCGCGTCGTATCCGAGCTTGTCGGCGAGCACGAGTTCCGACAGATAGCGCTGATAGAGATCGTGCCCCTTCTCCGGGTCGTAGAACTTGTTCGGGAAATTGACCCAGACCGATTTGAATTCTTTGTGGTTCTCCGGAAGGTGCACATAGGGCATGAAGTGCATCGCGTTGAACCGGTAGTTTCCGTCCATCATCCGCTCCCTTGAACCTTCTGTTTACGCACTGCTGCGCGGAACGCGCGCTGCGTTTCCAAGCACGCGCCGACGGCGCCTGCCGCCGGCTAGATCCGATCGGTTCCTTTTTCGATGAAGAGCCGCGTGCTCGCGCGCCGCGGGTCTCCTCCCATTTTTTTACTCGTTGGAAGTCATTGTAGAAATTAGGAAAGGAGCGAGTCAACGGAGCCGGGCGGCACGGGGTCTGGTTTCGCTGGTTGAATATTTGCAGGGCTGGTTAAGGGCCGCCGCTGTGGGGCCCATGTGGCCTGCCCACGGCCTCTTGCCGTAGCGCGGCGCGGCTCAGAACAGCCAGAAGGCGGCAGCAAAGCCGGCCACGAACAACGCGAGGAAGGCCAGCGCGAACCATTCGAGCCGCTTTTCGATGAACTCGCGCGCCGGCGGGCCCCAGACATAGACCAGCCCCGCCACGAGGTAAAAACGCGCGCCTCGGGTAATGATCGACAGCACCACGAACCAGAACAGGTCATAGCTGGCAAAGCCCGAGGTGATGGTCACAACCTTGTATGGAATGGGGGTAACTCCTTTGATCAGAATGATCCAATGGCCCCATTCCGCATAGGCGCTACGGAATTGTTCCGCCGTCTGGTCATAGCCATAGAGCTGGATGATGGAACGGCCGACCGTGTCGTAGAGCACCGCCCCGATGGCATAGCCCAGGAGCCCGCCGAACACGGACGCGATGGTGCAGATTCCCGCGTAGAACCAGGCGCGCTCCCGGCGCGCTAGGCACATCGGAATCAGCATCACGTCGGGCGGGATCGGGAAAAACGAACTCTCGGCAAACGAGACCGCAGCCAGCGCATAAGTCGCAGAAGGCCTCTCGGCCAGCGCCAGCACCCAGTTATAGAGGCGGCGCAGCATCCTGGCTTCCAGTCGCGGGTGCTATGTCGTTAAGCGGAAATCGTGCGCTCAGCGCACACGCCGGCGCCGCGCACGGTCGATCGGCACCGGGCTCTTGTCGCGGGCGGCGTCAGACAGTCCGCCCTTCGGTATTTTCTCGGCGATGCCCAGCACCTTCTCGCGCCGGTCCATCTCCGCCCAGACGTCCTTGGGTTGCACGCCGGTCGCGGCCCAGAGCACGACCAGATGATAGAGGAGGTCGGCGCTCTCCCGGATCACTTCCTGGCGGCTGCCGGCAACCGCGTCGAGTGCCACCTCGGCGGCTTCCTCGGCCACTTTCTTTGCGATCTTTCGCTTACCCGCGCGCAGAAGGCGGCCGGTGCGAGAGGTCAGCGGGTCCTTGTTGCGGCTCGCGGCCACCGCATCGAAGAGTTGATGAAGCGAATCAGTCATTTAGGGACCATAGGGGGATCGAGTTCCGCCGTGAATCCCCACCGTTACCCAGGGTTAATCCGCCGCCACCCCGGCTCACGGCCAATCGATTGAACAAGTGCCCTCCGCTTGTGCATTGGCGCCGCGCCACGCCCCATATCGCTTGCCCTTGGAGGCGGCATGGTCTTTGCTGATGGTAGAGAGAAGATGGCAGAGGGTTAGCGGAGGCGCGGTCGCGTTCGAGCCTGGGGCCAGCGGAAGCTCGGTGTGCGCCTGAAATCACAGGGAGAGTTGTCATGGTAGTCCTAAAGTCTCTCGCGGCCGGCGTCGCGCGCGCCACCGCGGGTGCGATCATTGCGTCGGCTGCGCTGTTTGCGGCCGGCGCCGTCCAGGCGCAGACCCCGGTCAAGTTCACGCTCGACTGGAAGTTCGAGGGACCGGCCGCGCCCTTCGTGGTGGCGATCGACCGCGGCTATTACAAGGCCGAGGGTCTCGACGTGACCATGGACACCGCCGGCGGCTCGCTGGAACCGTTGAACCGCTTGGCGGCCGGCACCTACGACATCGGCTTCGGCGACATCAACTCGCTGATCAAGTTCCGCGACGCCAATCCGGGCGTGCCGATCAAGGCCATCTTCATGGTCTACAACAAGCCGCCATTCTCCATCGTCGCGCGCAAGAGCCGCGGCGTGACCAAGCCAAAAGACCTGGAAGGCAAGAAGCTCGGCGCGCCCGCGCCCGACGGCGCTTACGCGCAGTGGCCGATCTTCGTGAAGGCCAACAATATCGACGCCACCAAGGTTACGATCGAGAACGTCGGCTTCCCGGTGCGCGAGCCGATGCTTGCGGCGGGCCAGGTCGATGCGATCACCGGCTTCTCGTTTTCGTCCTACATCAATTTGAAGGACCGCGGCGTCCCGGCCGACGACATCGTCGTGCTGCTGATGGCGGACTACGGCGTCAATCTCTATGGCAACGCGATCATCGTGAACCCGAAGTTCGCTGCCGAGAAGCCGGAGGCCGTCAAAGGCTTCCTGCGCGCCTTCCTCAAGGGCCTCAAGGACACCGTGAAGGATCCGACCAGCGCGGTGGACTCGGTGATCCGTAGGAACGACGTCGCCAAGAAGGACGTCGAGCTCGAGCGGCTGCAGATGGCGCTCAAGGACAACATCCTGACGCCCGAGGTCAAAGCGAACGGTTTTGGCAACGTGGTTCCCGCGCGGCTCGACGCGGCGATCGACCAGATCGGGCTCACGTTCAACTTCAAGGCCAAGCCCAGGGCCGGCGACATCTTCGATCCTTCGTTTCTGCCGCCGAACAGCGACCGCTTGATGAACTGAGCGGCGGGCCCGGACGCCGGCCGTGGCCTTCGTCGCGCTCGACGGGGTCAGCCACGCCTACGGTGGGCAGGGCGGTACGCTCGCAGTAGAAGGACTCACGATCTCAGTCGGCCGCGGCGAATTCGCCGCGGTCGTCGGTCCTTCGGGCTGCGGAAAATCCACGCTGATGAAGCTCGCGACCGGGCTGCAGTTCCCGTTCAAGGGAACGGTGCGCGTCGCGGGTGAGGTGGTGAGCAAGCCGGTCAAGATCGCCGGCATGGCGTTCCAGGCGCCGACGCTGCTGCCTTGGCGCACCACGCTCGAGAATCTGCTGCTGCCGCTTGAAATCGTCGAGCCGCACCGCAGCCAGCTCTCGCGCAAGAAAAGCGAATATGTCGCACGCGCCGAAAAACTTTTAGCGTCGGTCGGCCTCGGCGGCGTCAGCTCGAAATATCCCTGGGAGTTGTCGGGCGGCATGCAGATGCGCGCCTCGCTCTGCCGCGCGCTGATCCATGAGCCCGATCTCTTGATGCTCGACGAACCGTTCGCGGCGCTCGACGCTTTCACGCGCGAGGAGCTCTGGTGCGTGATCCGCGACCTGCAAGCCGCGCGCAAGATCACGGTTTGCCTGGTGACCCACGATCTGCGCGAGGCCGTGTTTCTGGCCGACCGCGTCTTCGTCATGTCGGCGCGGCCGGGCAGGATCGTCGCGGAGCGTAGAGTCGAGTTGCAGCGTCCGCGCGACTTGGAAATCACCTTCACGCCCGAGTTCACCGGCATCGTGCACGAGTTGCGCGAGCATATCGTGAAGGCGCGCCAATGAACCGCTCGCTCTCCATGCGGTTGGCGCCGTGGCTATTCACGCTCGCGCTCCTGCTGCTTTGGGAAGGCGCGGTCTATGTTTTCAAAATTCCGCAATTCTTCCTGCCGCCGCCGACCGCGGTTGGGCGCGCGATCTACGACTATTGGCCGGCGATCTATCGGAATTCTCTGATCACGCTCTGGAGCACGCTGGTCGGCTTCGGCCTCGCGGTCGGCTTTGGCCTTCTGCTTGGGCTGCTCGTCGGCTGGTCGCGCACCATCTATGCCGGGCTCTATCCGCTCATGGTCGGCTTCAATGCGATCCCCAAGGTCGCGGTCGTGCCGATCCTGGTCTTGTGGTTCGGCATCGGCTTCGTGCCGGCGATGCTCACCGCCTTCCTGATCTCGTTCTTCCCGATCGTGGTGAATGTTGCGACCGGGCTCGCCACCATCGAGCCTGAGCTGGAGGACGTATTGAAGGCGCTCGGCGCCTCCAAGCTCGACATCATGCGGAAAGTGGGAATTCCGCGTTCGCTACCCTATTTCTTCGGCTCGCTGAAGGTGGCGATCACGCTCGCCTTCGTCGGCTCGGTGGTTTCTGAGAGCGTTGCCTCCAATAACGGCATCGGGAATCTCATGCTCCAGGCCCAGGCTCAGTTCCTGGTGCCGCTGATTTTCGCCGGCCTGGTGGCGCTCGCGGTCGAGGGCATCGTCATGTACTGGCTCATGGCGGTCCTGGAGCGGCGCATGACCGGCTGGGCCCAGCGCTCCGGCTTCGCCCAGGGCTGACGGCACGGGTTAACTGGCTGCACCTGTACCGATTGCCCGCCGCCGCGATCCCGCTACATTCCGCCGCCACACAGGCCGCCGGCTCGCCCCATGTCCTTCTTCCAACTCTATTCCCGCGTGTTTGCGCTTCTCGGTAGCGAGAAACGCCTTGGCGTCGTGCTCGCAATCGCGAACATCGCGCTCGCCGCCGCGCAATTCGCCGAGCCGGTGCTTTTTGGCCGCATCATCGACGCGCTCGTGGGCGCGCAGGCGGCCGGGCGCGTGCCGGCGATGAGCGACCTCACCTTGCTACTCGCCGCATGGGTCGCGTTCGGCCTGTTCACGATCTTCGCCGGCGTCCTGCTCGCGCTCTATGCCGACCGGCTCGCACATCGCCGCCGGCTCGCGGTGATCACCGGCTATTTCGAACACGTGATCCAGATGCCGATCCCCTATCACGGCACCGTCCATTCCGGCCGCTTGATGAAGGTGATGTTGCAAGGCTCCGATGCGCTCTGGGGCATGTGGCTGTCGTTCTTCCGCGACCACTTCGCCTCGTTCGTCGCGCTGGTCCTGTTGCTGCCGGTCGCCGTCTGGATGAACTGGCGGCTCGGGCTCTTGCTCGTCGGTCTGCTCGGCATCTTCGCTGTCCTCACTTCGTACGTCATCCGCCGTACCGAGACGTTGCAGATCGGCGTCGAACGCTATCACTCCGATCTCGCCGAGCGCGCTTCCGATGCGCTCGGCAATGTCGCGCTGATCCAGAGCTTCACCCGCATCGATGCCGAAGTGCACGGCATCAAGGACGTGGCGAACCGGCTGCTGGCGGCGCAAATTCCCGTGCTCTCCTGGTGGGCGCTGGCCGCGGTCGCCACGCGCGCGGCGACCACCATCACCATCTTGACGATCTTTGTCGTCGGCACCTGGCTGCATCTGAAGGGGCTCACTTCGATCGGCGAGATCGTCACCTTCGTCGGCATTGCGACGATGTTCGTCGGCAAGCTCGATCAAGCGGTGGCCTTTTCCAACCGCGTCGTGCTCGACGCGCCGCGGCTGGTGGAATTCTTCGGGGTGCTTGACGCCGCGCCGAGCGTGCATGACCGTCCGGGGGCGCTCGATCTCGGCCACGCCAAGGGCGAGGTCGAATTCGATCGGGTTTCCTTCTCCTATGACGGCAAGCGTCCGGCGGTCGCCGATCTTTCGTTCCGTGCCACGCCCGGCGAGACCTTGGCGCTCGTGGGTGCGACCGGGGCTGGAAAATCGACCGCGCTCTCGCTCCTGCACCGCGTCTTCGATCCGCAATCCGGCGCCGTGCGGATCGACGGCCATGACATCCGCGATCTCACGCTGGTTTCCGTGCGGCGAAACATCGGCGTCGTGTTCCAGGAAGCGCTGGTGTTTAACCGCTCGATCGAGGAGAACCTGCGCGTCGGCAAAGCCGACGCGACGCAAGCCGAGCTGATCGAGGCCTGCAAGCGCGCGCAGGCCTGGGATTTCATTTCCCAATCGCCCGAGGGCTTCGCCACCAATGTCGGCGAGCGCGGCCGCGCGCTGTCCGGCGGCGAACGCCAGCGTATCGCCATCGCCCGCGCGCTCCTGAAAGACCCGCCGATCCTGATCCTCGACGAGGCCACCAGCTCGCTCGACGCTACGACCGAAGCCGCCGTGCAGGCCGCGCTCGACGAGGTCATGCGGGGCCGCACCACCTTCGTGATCGCGCACCGGCTGGCCACCGTCAGGAACGCCGACCGCATTCTTGTGTTCCACGAGGGCCGCATCGTCGAGAGCGGAAGTTTCGAGGAGCTCGTGGGCTTGCGGAAGCGCTTCGCGGCGTTGGCGGCCGCGCAATTCATGATCCCAATGCCCGACGCGGCGCCCGCGACGGCGCCAACGGGGGAGAACTGACTAGCGCAGCCGCTCGAGAATGCTCACGTAGTTCGCGACCGCCGCCCCGCCCATATTGAAGATACCGCCAAGCGTCGCGTCTTTGATCTGCATGTCGCCGGCTTTGCCGAGCAACTGCATCGTCGTCATTGCATGCATCGACACGCCCGTGGCGCCGATCGGATGGCCCTTGGACTTGAGTCCGCCAGACGGATTGACCGGTAATCTCCCGGTCTTCTCGGTGATGCCCTCTTCGAGGACGCGCGCGCCCTGGCCGGGCTTCGCGAGGCCCATGGCCTCGTATTCGATCAGTTCCGCCATGGTGAAGCAGTCATGCGTCTCGACGAAGGAGAGGTCGCAGATCCCGACGCCCGCCTGCGCGAGCGCCCGCTGCCAAGCCTCGCTGCAACCCTCGAACTTGAGAATATCGCGCTTGGACATCGGCAGGAAGTCCTGGGCGTGCGCCGTTGCCCGGATCGCGACCGCGGGCTTGCCGAGCCGGAGCGCGGTCGAAACGTCCGCCAGCACCACCGCCGCCGCGCCATCGGTCACCAGCGAGCAGTCGGTGCGCTTGAGCGGCCCCGCCACGCGCGGGTTCTTCTCGCTCTCGGTGCGGCAGAACTCGAAGCCCAGGTCCTTGCGCAACTGCGCATAGGGATTGGCGACGCCGTTCTTGTGATTCTTGGCGGCGATCCGCGCCAGCGCGTCGGACTGGTCGCCATAGCGCTGGAAATAGAGGTCCGCGATCTTGCCGAAGATTCCGGCAAACCCGCCCTCGGTGCCGCCGTCCTCCGGCAAATACGAGGCGCTCAAAAGAATCTTCCCGACCTCCGGTCCCGGCGTCTTGGTCATCTGCTCGACGCCGACGACAAGCACGATGCGGGCACCCGAGGCGATGGCTTTGATGCCTTGATGCACGGCGGCCGAGCCGGTGGCGCAGGCATTCTCGACCCGGGTCGCCGGCTTGAAGCGAAAAGCCGGATCGGCCTGCAAGACGAGCGCCGCGGTGAAATTCTGCGCCGTGAAGCCGCCGTTGAAATGGCCGAGCACGATCTCGTCGACGTCCCTGGCCTCGATGCCGGCGTCGGCGAGCGCCTCGTTGGCCACGCGCACCACGAGGCTTTCTACGGTCTCCGTGTCGAGTTTGCCGAAAGGGGTATGGGCGAGGCCGACGATGCAGGCGGTCATGGTGTTCTCCTCGCCGTGAATATAGGCCGTGACCGGGCGCGCGGCGAGCCTCTTGGCCAGTGGCTTGGTTACGGGCTAGGAAAGGTCTTAACAGCAGGCCGAACGCCACGGCTGTGCTTCGCCGAAATGTCGCCGCATTGAAAGACGGAATCCGCCGGGTGCCGACCTCGTTCCGCTGCCATTGGCTTTTGTTTCCCGCGTTGGCGCTGGCGTTCGCTGCGGCGACGCCGGCCGTGGCCGCCAAGGGCCCCTTCATTCTCGTCGATGCCGAAAGCGGCAAGGTGATCGCCCAGCACGAGCCCGGCCGCCAATGGTATCCGGCCTCGATCACCAAGCTCATGACCGTCTTTGTCACGCTCCGCGCCGTTCGTGCGAGCAAGGTCACGATCGACACGACATTGACGGTCTCTGCGAACGCCCTGGCCCAGCCGCCCTCCAAGATGGGATTTCCGGTCGGAACCCAGATCACCGTCGACAACGCCCTGAAGATTTTGATGGTGAAATCCGCCAACGACATCGCCGTCGTGATCGCCGAGGGGGTCGGCGGCAGCGTGCCCGCTTTCGTCGCCGAGATGAACAAGATGGCGGACGAGCTCGGCATGAACGGCACGCAATACAGAAACCCGCACGGTCTGCCCGATGACGAGCAGGTCACCACGGCGCGCGACATGGCGCTCCTGGCGCGTGCGCTGATGCGCGAATTTCCCGAGCACGAGCTGCTGTTTCGCATCCCCGCGCTCCGCGTCGGCAAGCGCATCTTGCGCAATCACAATCGGCTTATCGATCGCTATCCCGGGGCCGACGGCATGAAGACCGGCTTCATCTGCTCGGGCGGCTACAACGTCGTCGCTACGGCCAAGCGCGGCAACAAGCACCTGATCGTCGTCGTCCTTGGCTCGCACTCGTCGTCCGAGCGCACGGAGGACGCCGCGCGTCTGTTCGAGGCGGGTTTCGGAGGTTCGCTGTCGCTGGCCAGTCTCTTCACGGCGAAGCCGACGCTCGACAAGGTGGAGAACGTAGCGGTGGGGCCGGTGGATCTGCGCGACCAGATCTGCAGCGGCAAGAAACGCCGCCGCCAGGCCGCTGAGGCCGACGACGAGGAGGATCCGGAGACGACCGATCCGGAGTCGGGCCTGGCGGTGATCCGCGCGGGGTCGAAGCAAAGCTTCCTCATCGATCTACCGCCCTCCATGCCGCCGATCCGGGTGTTCGTTGGGCCGGCGTCGAAGCCGAACTTCGAGCCGGTTTTGCCGGTCGCCTCGCGCAAGGCCAAGCGCACGAAGTCAAAGGCCAAGACGAAGGCGAAATCCGACACCAAGGCTAAGCCCGCGGCGAAAGAGAAGGCGGCGCCTAAAGCCAAGGCTGAGTCCAAAACCAAGGATGCGCCGAAGGCCAAGGCCACCCACGCCACAAGGCCACCCCCAAGGCCACCCCCAAGCAGAAATCGAAGAAATGAGCGCCGAACCAAAGCGGCCGACGGGTCCGGACGAGCCGATCGCGCTCACGGTGCTCACCGGGTTTCTCGGCGCCGGCAAGACCACGCTGCTGCAGAAGCTCGTGCGTGAGCCCGATCTTTCCGACACTGTCGTGCTCATCAACGAAGTCGGCGAAGTGGCGCTCGACCATCTGTTCGTCGAGGTGCTGGACGAGAATCTGCTTCTGCTTTCGAGCGGATGCCTGTGCTGCGCCGTGCGCGGCGATCTCGTGGACTCGCTCGAGAATCTTCTGCGCTGGCGCGACGGCGGCACCGCCCCACCGTTCCGCCGCGTGGTGATCGAGACCACGGGTCTCGCCGATCCCGCGCCGGTCCTGCATCTGGTGATGACGCACCCTTATCTCGTGCAGCGCTATCGCCTCGACGGCATCGTCACCGTCGTCGATGCGGTGAACGGCGCTGCCACGCTCGACGCCTACGAGGAGGCGGTGAAGCAGGCCGCCATGGCCGACCGGCTGGTCCTGACCAAGACCGATCTGCCAGGTGCCGATGCCGGTGCGCTGCGCGCGCGCCTGAAACGCCTGAACCCGGCCGCGCACGTGCTCGATGCGGCCAAGGGCGAGGCGGTCGCCGCCACTCTGATGAACGCCGGTCTCTATGATCCCTCGGGCAAAATCCCGGACGTCTCGCGCTGGCTTGCCGAGGAGGCGGTTGCCGCCGCCGATGCCGGGCGCGACCCGGCAGTCACGCTGGCCCCGCACAAGCACGACGAGCGCATCAAGGTGTTCACGGTGGCGACCGAGGCGGCGATACCGATGGCGACACTCGAGCTGTTCCTGGAGCTCCTGCGCGCCACCCACGGCGAAAAGCTCCTGCGGCTCAAGGGTATCGTGCGGCTGGCGGAGGAGCCGGACCAGCCTTTGGTGCTACACGCGGTCCAGCATGTGCTGCATCCACCGGTGCGGCTGCCGCAATGGCCCGACGACGACCACCGCTCGCGGCTGGTCTGCGTCGCCCGTGACCTGGACCCCTCGGTGGTGCAGCGGCTGCTCGATGCCTTCCTGGGCATCCCCGCCACCGACGCGCCGGACAAGGCCGCGCTGATCGACAACCCGCTGACGGTGCGGCCTGGCGCGCTTCTGGCCTGAAGGCCCTTGCCACGGGCGCTCAGCTTTCGGAAAGTTACCGATAAAGACATAAGCGGCCACCGGCCGCCGGGGAGGGATTAAATGCTCAAGGCTTTCAAGCGCGAGTACAATTATCTGCGCGGGGCGTTACGCACGCTCAAGATGACGACGCCGATCGCGAAGACCCCGACGCGCGTCTTTCCCTTCGTCATGGAGGAGCTGGCCGCCAAATACGGCGACAAGGAAGCGCTGCTCTCCGACAAGGAGAGCTACACCTATAAGCAGCTCGACGCCCGCGCCAATCAGTATGCGCGCTGGGCGCTGGCGCAGGGGGTCAAGAAGGGCGACGCCGTCTGCCTCTTCATGCTGAACCGGCCGGAGTATTTCATCTTCTGGCTCGGACTCACCCGCATGGGCGCGGTCGTGGCGCTCATCAACACCAATCTCAGCGGTACGCCGCTCGCCCACTGCGTCACCATCGTGAAACCGAAGCACGTGGTCGTCGCCTCCGAGCTGCTCGGCGCCTACCGCACGGCGCAGTCGCAGATCACCGGCGATCCGAAGGTCTGGACCTATGGCGCCAACGACGCGGGTCTGGCGCGCCTCGACGAAGCAGTGGCGAAGTTCGACGGCGGCCGTCTCTCGGAGACCGAGCGGGCGAAGCTCACCATCGAGGACCGCGCGCTCTTCATCTATACGAGCGGCACCACCGGCCTGCCGAAAGCGGCAAACATCAACCATTACCGCCTGATGCTGGCGACCCACGGCTTCGCCGGAGCGATGGGCGTGAAGCCGACTGACCGCATGTACGACTGCCTGCCGCTCTATCACACCAATGGCGGCGTGCTGGGGACCGGCGCGGTGCTGGTCGGCGGCGGCACCACCGTGATTCGCGAGAAGTTCTCCTCGCGCGAATTCTGGAACGACGTGGTGAAGTGGGACTGCACCATGTTTTTCTATATCGGCGAGCTGTGCCGCTATCTGGTGACCGCGCCGCCCTCGGAGGCCGAGAAGCGCCACAAGATTCGCCTCTGCTGCGGCAACGGCATGCGGCCGGACGTCTGGGGTCCGTTCCAGGCGCGCTATCACATCCCGCGCATTCTCGAGTTCTATGCGGCGACCGAAGGCAACGTCGCCTTCTTCAATTTCGGCAGCCATCCCGGTGCCGTCGGGCGGCTGCCGTGGTACCTGGCGCACCGCTTCCCGATCGCGGTGGTCGAGTTCGACATCGAAAAGGAACAGCCGGTGCGAGGGCCCGACGGCTTCTGCGTCAAGTGCGAAAATGGCGAGATCGGCGAAGTGATCGGCCAGATCATCAACGACCCCGACAAGCCCGCCAACCGCTTCGAGGGCTATGCCGACAAGGAAGCCACCGAAAAGAAGATCCTGCGCGACGTATTTGCGAAGGGCGACGTCTATTTCCGCACCGGCGATCTGATGCGCCAGGACGAGCACGGCTTCTTCTACTTCATCGACCGCATCGGCGACACCTTCCGCTGGAAAGGCGAGAACGTCGCGACCTCGGAAGTCTCCGAGGCGATCACCGTGTTCCCCGACGTCTTGGAGGCGAGCGTCTACGGCGTGCATGTGCCCGGCTACGACGGCAAGGTTGGCATGGCCGCGGTGGTTGCCGACAGCAAGCTCGACCTGAAAAAATTGCGCGACTATCTCTCGGCCAATCTTCCCGAGTACGCCCAGCCCTTGTTCTTGCGGATCAAGAAGGAACTCGACGTCACAGGCACTTTCAAGCAGCGCAAGATGGACCTGGTGAAGGAAGGTTTCGATCCCGGCAAGATCACCGACGATCTCTACTTCAACGACTTGAAGCAGAAGTCCATCCTTCCGCTCGATCCGGAACTGCACAAGAAAATCGTCGCGGGTGCGGTCCGGCTCTGACCGATGCCGGCCGCACCGGAGGCCGTGCTTTCCTTCTGGCGCGAGGCCGGTCCGAAGCGCTGGTTCGCGGTCGATCCCGCGTTCGATGCGGAGATCCGCGAGCGATTTCTCGCGACCCACGAGGCGGCGGCAGCCGGCCGGCTATCGGCCTGGGAAGACACCGCCGAGGGCGCGCTCGCGCTGGTGATCGCGCTCGATCAGTTTCCGCGCAATATGTTTCGCGGCGTCGCGCGCGCGTTTTCGACCGACGGGCTGGCGCTGGCCGCCACACGCCGCGCCATTGGGCACGGCTTCGATCTCAAGATGCCGATGCCCGAGCGCAATTTCTTCTATCTGCCGTTCGAGCACAGCGAGAATCTCGCCGATCAGGAGCGCTGTATCGCGCTCACGGACGCGACCGGCGATGCCGAAGCGTTGAAATGGGCGAAAGTTCACCACGACGTGATCCGCCGCTTCGGTCGTTTCCCGCACCGGAACGCGGCGCTTGGCCGCGTTTCCGCGGCCGAGGAAATCGCCTTCCTCGAAGGCGGCGGCTTTCGCGCCTGATCCGCGCTGGCGCTTAAGATTAACAGGAGCTTTCGGTTGTCGCGCCGCCGCGCGCCGGCGCATGCAATGCATGCGTCCGAAGGGTTGATAAACGCCCGCTCTTCGAGACTCATCCAAGAATTTCTTAATGCGGTCCTGATAAATGCAGTCAAGCGCAAATCAGATAACAGGCGCGGAGGAAGTCGCCGTGTCGGTCGTTCTTCCGGGCGAAGCGGAATCCCGCGACGTGCGTGCGAGCGCGCGCCGGGTCTATTCGCGCGCCGTTGCGCTGTTTGCCGACGGCAGCGACCATTCGATCGCACGGCGTGTTGCCGGCACTGCTTTCCTGATCCGCGTGGCTTCGGCCGCCGTCGTGTTTCTGACCCAGATCGTGCTCGCGCGCTGGATGGGCCGGTTCGAATTCGGCGTCTATGTTTATGTCTGGACCTGGGTGCTCCTGATCGGCGCGCTGGTGTCGCTCGGCCTGCCTTCGGCGGCGCAGCGCTTCATTCCTGAATATCTCGGCCGTGGCGAGCTCGACCGTCTGCGTGGTTTTCTGTTCGGCGGCCGCTGGCTCGCCTTCGGCCTCGGCACGATCGCGGCCGCCATCGGCATTGCGTTCGTGCTCCTGTTTCGCTGGCAGCTTGAATCCTACTACTTCATTCCGTTCGTTCTCGCCTGCCTCTGTCTTCCGATCTACGCGGTGACCGACACCCAGGACGGCATCGCGCGCTCGTTCAACTGGATCGACCTTGCGCTTGCACCCTCTTATCTCGCGCGGCCGGTCCTGATTCTACTCGTCATGGTGGTCGCGCATCTGTTCGGCGCGCCGGCCACCGCCGTGGCCGCCATGATCGCCGCCACAGTCGCGGTCTGGGCGACGTCGCTGGCGCAACTCCTTCTGCTCAATCGCCGGCTCAAGCGGGAGACCGCGCCCGGCCCGCGCACCTACGAGCAGCGCGTGTGGCTGAAGACTTCGCTGCCGATTTTCATGGTCGGTGGCTTCTATTTCCTGCTGACCTATACCGATATCCTGGTGCTGGAAGCCTTCTCCGGGCCGAGCGAGGTCGCGGTCTATTACGCGGCGACCAAGACGCTCTCGCTCGTCGCCTTCGTCTATTTCTCCGTGTCGGCCGCGACCGCGCACCGCTTCAGCGAGTATCACGTGGCTGGCGCGCGAGAGAAGCTCGAGACCTTCCTCGCCAATGCGATTCAGTGGACGTTCTGGCCTTCGCTTGTCGGCACGCTCTTACTGCTCGCGGTCGGCAAGCCGGTCTTGGCGCTGTTCGGCGAGGGCTTCGAGCAGGGCTATCCTCTGATGTTCGTGCTCGCCATCGGCCTGCTCGCGCGCGCCTCGGTCGGCCCGGTCGAGCGGCTCCTCAATATGGTGGGCGAGCAGCGCATCTGCGCCATGGTCTATGCCTCGGCGTTCGTCTTCAATCTGGTGCTCTGTCTGCTTCTGGTGAAGCGTTTCGGCCCGCTCGGCGCGGCGATCGCCACCGCGAGCGCGCTCGTGCTCGAATCGATCCTGCTCTTCGTCGTCACCAAGCGAAGGCTCGGCCTCCATGTCTTCGTCTGGCGCCGGTAAGGCCTGGCCATTGGCCGTCCGCTCGATCGCGGCGTATTTTCCGCCGATCGCGACATATTTTTATCGTCGGCCCGCGAGTGCGGCGCCCAAGCGCAAGGCCGCAATCCTTGCACCCCGTGGCGACGAGCTCTTCATTGAGTGGAAACCACTGACGCGCCTCGACGCCGCTGATTGCGGGCGAATCCACGATCTCGCAGCGCGCGCGCTGCAGCCCAACGTCTTTTACGAGCCGGAATATCTCCTCGCCGCGCGGAGCCTTGCGCTGGCCAAGGGCGCCGGCGTCCTGCTCGTCAGCTCCGGTGACCGGCTGATCGGCGCGCTTGCCGGTCGCATCGAGGGCCTCGCTTATGGCCGGCCGGTGCCGACTTTCGTCGCCTGGGAGCTGCCCTATGCGCCGCTTTCGGTTCCGCTCGTTGATCGCGAAGCGGCCGATGTAGCGGTGGACACGTTCTTGAACGAGGTGCCGCTTCTCCCCGGTAGCCCGCGCGTGGCGCTGTTCCGGCTGATGGACCGGGAAGGACCGTTCGCGCGCGTGCTGGCCGACCGGCTCTATAGCCGGATGAAGCAGCCGCACGCGCTCGATCTGCACCGGCGCGCGGCGCTCATTCCTGGTGAGGCCGATCCGCTCAAGGGCGTAGCGCAGAAACGCCTGAAGGAACTGCGCCGCCAGCACAAGCGGCTCGCCGAGCACGGAACTCTCGTACGCGAGACGGTGACGGGCGAGGGGATCGAGGCCGCGGTCGAGGCTTATCTCAAGCTCGAAGCTGCGGGCTGGAAGGGCCGGATTGGCGCCGCGGCCAGTGTTTCCGGCGCGGGGTCTTTCCTTGCCGAGGCCGTCACCGGCCTGGCGCGCGAGGGCAAGGCGCGGATCGACTTCCTGAAGTTCGACGGCAAAACCATCGCCGCCACGATCCTGCTCTTTTCCGGCAACCGCGCCTGGTTCTGGAAAACCGCTTATGACGAAAATTATGCACGCTTCTCACCGGGCGTGCTGCTGGCGCTCGAATTGACCGAGACGCTCGGCCGCGACCGCAGGAACGCGCTCGTCGATTCCTGTGCCGTCGCGAACCATTCGATGATCGACCATCTGTGGCGCGGCCGGATCGAGGTGGCCGACTGGATCGTGCCGCTCGCCGATGCTTCCTCGGCCACGCTCGCGCTCGCCGCGGAGAAATTCCGCCGCGCCGTGCTTCAGCCTCTCAAGTCGCTGCGCGACAAGCTGCGCGGTTGATCAAGCCTGCTCGCGCAGCGCCCGCCGGATCACTTTCCCGGTGGTCGTCATCGGCATCTGATCGACGAAGGCGACTTCGCGCGGATATTCGTGCGCCGAGAGCCGCGTGCGCACGAAGGCCTGAATCTCGGCGGCCAGCGCGTCGGACGGCGCATAGCCGGGCTTCAATGTCACGAACGCTTTCACGATCTCGGTCCGCATCGGATCGGGCTTGCCCACCGCGGCCGCCAGCGCCACCGCCGGGTGCTTGATCAGGCAATCCTCGATCTCGCCCGGGCCGATGCGGTAGCCCGCCGACGTGATCACGTCGTCGTCGCGGCCGACGAAGCGCACATAGCCTTCGTCGTCGGCTTCGCCCTGGTCGCCTGTCGTCATCCAGTCGCCGATGAACTTGTCGCGCGTCGCGTCCGGCCGTTTCCAGTATTCGAGGAACATCACCGGGTCCGGCCGCTTCACCGCGATCTGGCCGAGCTCGCCCGGCTTGCAGACCGAGCCGTCGGCGCGGATCACCGCCACCTCATGACCGGGCACCGTCTTGCCGATATAGCCGGGCTTCGTGATGCCGATCGCGCCGCAGGCCGAGAGCACGAGGTTGCATTCGGTCTGGCCGTAGAATTCGTTGATGGTGAGCCCGAGCGCCTCGCGTCCCCATTCATAGGTCTCGACGCCGAGCGCCTCGCCGCCGGAGCCGACCGTGCGCAACGAGAGCTTCTGCTTCGGCTTGCCCGCGGCGCGCAGCATGCGCAGCGCCGTCGGTGGGATAAAAGTGTTCCGCACCTCGGCCTCCGCCATCAGCGCGAAGGCTTCCTCGGGATCGAATTTGTCGAACTTCTTCGCCACTACCGGCACGCCGAAAGCGAGGCCGGGGAGCAGAATGTTCAGGAGCCCGCCCGCCCAGGCCCAGTCTGCCGGCGTCCACATCCGGTCGCCGGGTTTCGGGAAAAATTCATGTGGAAACTGCACGCCGGGATAATGCCCGAGCAGCACGCGGTGGCCGTGCAGTGCGCCCTTGGGCGGACCGGTCGTGCCCGAGGTGTAGACCATGAGCGCCGGCTCGTCGGCGGACGTATCGACCGGCGTGAAGCTGTCCGAAGCCTTCGAGAGCGTCTCGGCGAAATCGAGCGCGCCCTCTGCGGCACCGTCCACCGAGAGAACGTGCTTGAGTTCGGGAATGTCGTTTCGGATTTGTGAGAGCTTCGCCAGTCCCGCCGCGTTGGTGATCGCCGCGCGCGCACCCGCGTTGCCGAGCCGATAGGAGAGC
This sequence comes from uncultured Alphaproteobacteria bacterium, assembly GCA_963765745.1. Classification (GTDB taxonomy): domain Bacteria; phylum Pseudomonadota; class Alphaproteobacteria; order Rhizobiales; family Xanthobacteraceae; genus JAHFPN01. Next base: position 8,529 of record CAVXXM010000013.1, on the reverse strand, counting down.
GCCTCGACTCCGAACAGCGACGCGAGCGGCAACGCGATGCCGCCGAGCTTATAGATCGCCAGATGCGCGATTGCGGTCTCCGTGGTCTGCGGCAGGATGATCGCGACCCGGTCGCCGCGCGCGATCCCGAGCGCGCGCAGCGCGTTGGCGAGCCGGTTCGACTGCTCGCGCAGGCGGCCATAGGTGACGGTTTCGAAGCCGTCCTGCGGCCGCCGCACGAGGAGCGCGGTCCTGTCCGGCTCGCGCGCCGCCCACTTGTCGCAAGCATCGACGCCGATGTTGTAGCGGGCCGGGATCTGCCAGCGGAACGCGGCGCGCAGACGCTCGTAATCGCGGATTTCAGGAAGCATCGACGCCTCGTGCGGAGCGAAACGCTAGCGCGGCCGGTCCGGCTCCGCCAGTATCAGCGCCCAGAACACCTTGTATTTGGAATTGGGCGCATAGGCGGTAGCGATGCCGAAGCGCGTGGCGCCGGGCAGCAGCATGTTCTTGTCGTGCGAGGGCGAGTCGCGCCAGCCGGAGAAGGCTTCGGCGAGCGTATGGTAGCCGGCGCCGATGTTCTCTGCGGCGCGCACGGCGTCGTAATTCGAGGCCTTGAGCCGCTGCACGAAGCCGCGTTCGCCCGGATCGTGCGTGAGCTTGTCGATCGCGGCCATGCGCCGCGCTTGTTCGGCCGCGAGCGCAATGAGCCTGTCGTCGGGCGCGAGCGCCGGCAGGCCCTTGGCGCGGCGGTAATCGGAGAGCATGGAGGCTGCAGCCGCCACGTTCACCTGCGTGCCCGGCCGGGCGAGGTTTTCGTAGAACGGCGGGGATTTTTCGATCTCGAATGCCGTGCCGCACGCGGCGAGTGAAATCGCCGCGAGCAGGCCGAAAACCGGCATGGGGGGAAGCCGCATGGGCCGCCTAGCTAGCAGGATTGGGCAGTGGGCGCGAGTAGAACCAACCGCAACCCACGCTGCCAATTCTTTTCTCCGCGCCGTTCTGCTATCGCATCCTTGTCAACATTGTGAGTAGCCAATGACCGAGCCGAACGGACCACGCGCCGCCTCCGGGCATCTCGAAGATCGCCTGCGCGCGGGCGGCTTCGTCGTCACCGCCGAGATCACGCCGCCGGTGTCGGCGAGCCGCGATGATCTGATCGCCAAGGCCTTGCCGCTCAAGGGCCTCGCCGACGCCGTGAACGTCACCGACGCTGCCGGCGCGCGCGCCCATATGAGCTCGCTCGCGGCGGCTTCCATCCTGATCGAGAACGGGATCGAGCCGATCGTGCAGTTCACCTGCCGCGACCGCAACCGGATCGCGCTGCAGGGCGATCTGCTCGGCGCCGCGGCGCTTGGCGTGCGTAACATGCTGGTTCTGCGCGGCGACGATCCCAAGGCCGGCGATCAGCCCGACGCCAAACCGGTGTTCGATCTCGAATCGCGCCAGCTGATGGAGACCGCTGTCGGCATTCGTGATCGCAACGAACTGCCGTCCGGCCGCAAGGTCTCCGGCAAGGCGCGGTTCTTTATCGGCGCCGCCGACGCGCCGCTCGATCCCAAGCCTGACTGGAAGCCGACCTCGCTCAAGCAGAAAGTCGCATCCGGCGCGCAGTTCGCGCAGACCCAGTTCTGCATGGACCCGGCGGTCGTGCGCCGCTACATGCGCCGCCTGGAAGAGGAGGGGCTCGGCGGCAAGCTCTATTTCCTGATCGGGATTGCGCCGCTGCGCACGGCGAAATCCGCGAGCTGGATGCGCGAGCATTTGTTCGGCACCATCATCTCGGACGAGATCGTAAAGCGCATGGAAGGTGCGGCCGATCCCGAATCCGAAGGCCGCAAGATCGCGGTCGAACTGATCGCGCAACTGGCGGCGATTCCCGGCATATCCGGTGCCCACGTGATGGCGCCCAATAATGAAAAGGCGCTGCCGGAAGTACTGGAGCAAGCATCCAGGCTCGCGCGACGCCCGGTGATGAAGCCAAGCGCCACCGGCATGAGCGCGGATTTCGCGGGCGTCTGACCGGCAGGAACGGAAACGATGGCGCATCGCGAAAGCTTCGAAACCTTCGGCGACTGCAAGATCCGCATGATGCGCGGCGGCAAGGGCTCACCGCTCCTGTATCTGCACGGCGCGCGCGGCTTGAGCGTATGGGCACCGTTCATGGAGAAGCTTTCGCAGAGCTTCGACGTGATCGTGCCGGAGCATCCCGGCTTCGGCGCTTCGGACACGCCCGAATGGCTCGATAATATGGGCGACCTTGCATATTTCTACATGGACGTGATCGAGGCGCTGAAGTTGGAGCACATCGTGCTGGTCGGGTCGTCGCTCGGCGGCTGGCTCGCCGCCGAGATCGCGGTTCGCTCGACAGAGAAGCTCCAATCGCTTGTGCTTTCGGCTGCTGCCGGCATCCACGTAAAGGGGCTCAGCAAGGGCGACTTCTTCCTGTGGTCGCGCGAGGAAAGCGCGCGCAATCTTTTTCACGACCAGGAGTTCGCCGATCAGATTTTGGCGCAACCGGTCACGGATGAAATACAGATGACCGAGGCCAAGAACCGGCTGATCTCGGCCAAACTCGGTTGGCAGCCGCGGCTCTATAATCCGCACCTCTATAAGTGGCTGCACCGCATCGACGTGCCGACGCTCTTGCTCTGGGGCGACGATGACAAGGTGATCCCGCCCGGCTATGGCCCGGCCTACCAGAAGCTGATCCCGGGCTCGAAGCTCGAGATCATCAAGAATTGCGGACACGTGCCGCAGATCGAACGCATGGACGAATGGGTCGGCAAGATCGTCGCGTTCGCCAAGGAGGCTGGCAAATGAAATTCTTCGCCTTCCATCTGATGCCCTATGCGGCGCTCGATCCCGATTACGACAAGAAGCACAATTCCGCCTGGGTGACGCTACCCAACACCTATTACGATCCGAAGATCGGCCACCAGCTCTACAACCGCTATCTCGACGAACTCGAGTTCGCCGACGTCATGGGTTTCGACGGCGTGTGCGTCAACGAGCACCATCAGAACGCCTATGGCCTGATGCCGATTCCGGGCGTCATGGCTGGTGCACTCTCGCGCCGCACTACGAGCGGCAAGATCGCCGTGCTCGGCCGCGCGCTGCCGTTGCTCAATAATCCGCTCGTCGTAGCGGAAGAGTTCGCCATGCTCGACAACATCACCGCCGGACGCTTCATCGCTGGCTTCGTGCGCGGCATCGGCGCCGAGTATTATTCATCGGGCGTGAACCCGGCGGAATCCCACGAGCGCTTCCAGGAAGCGCACGACCTCATCATCCAAGCCTGGACCCGGCCCGGCCCCTTCGCCTTCGAGGGCAAATATTATCACTTCGAATATGTGAACTGCTGGCCGCGGCCCTATCAGCAGCCGCACCCGCCGGTCTGGATTCCCTCCCAAGGCAGCCGCGAGACCATCGAATGGGCCGCGCACCCGGACCGCAAGTACACGTATCTTCAGACTTTCAGCCCGGTTACTGCACTCGCGCGTTACATGCAGATGTATCGCGATACGGCGGCGAAATACGGCTACCAAGCCACCGCCGAGCAGGTCGGCTGGTCGCTGCCGGCCTACGCGGCCGAGACCGACGAGATCGCGCGCCGCGAGGCCAAGCCGCATGTCGAGTTTTTCCTCAACAAGCTGCTGCGCATGCCGCCCGAGATGCTGTTGCCGCCCGGCTATGTGTCGCTGCAGTCGCTCAAGGGCATCCTGGGCGCCAAGCGCGGCCTGAGCGGGGCCAAGCACACCATCGACAGCCTGATCGAGCAGGGCATGTTCCTGTGCGGAAGTGCCGCGACGCTGCGCGAGCAGATCGAGCGCTACCAGAAGGAGATCGGCTTCGGCTATCTGCTGCCGCAGGTGCATTTCGGCACGCTGCCGCATGAATTGACCAAGAAGAACATCGAAATCTTCGCGAAAGAAGTGATCCCATATTTCCGCCGCGACATCACAAGTCCCGCGCGCGCGGTTGCGGGTCGGGTCTGAAGCGGCGAGGATCGGACGAAATTGAAGGCGGGGAGGGATATGGCGAAAAAATCCAAGAGCAGGAAGCCGCCGCGCGGCAAGCCGACGCGTTCGCAAGCGGCCTCGAAGAACCCGAGCTTCGCGCGCGGCCTGCAGATTCGCCGCACCATGCTGGGCCCGCAATTCGCCGAGGCGGAGATCGATCCGTCCGGCGATTTCATGTGGGTGCTGCACGACTGGGTCACGCGCGCCTGCTTCGGCGACATGTGGGGCCGGCCCGGCCTTTCGCCCAAAATCCGCAGTGCCGTGACGCTCGCGATCATGGTCGCGCAGGGCCGCCCGCGCGAGACCAAGATGCACGTCAAGGCCGGGATCAAGAACGGTCTGACCAAAGAGGAAATCGCCGAGGTGTTGCTGCACTCCATGGTCTATTGCGGCGTGCCGCGCGGCTCCGAGGGTTTCCGCTCCGCCGACGAAATGCTGCGTGAGATGGGGCTGGTGAAAGGCTGAGCCATGAGTGAATTGAAGAACGTCGGCTTCGTCGGCATCGGCAACATGGGTTGGCCCATGGCCGCCAATCTCGTGCGCGGCGGCTATGCCGTCACCGTCTTCGACCTCGCGCCGGAACGCGCGCGCCGCTTCGCCGATGAGCATCAGGCCCGCGCGGTGACGAGTCTCGCCGATCTGGGCCGCGCCTCCCAGGTCGTCGTCACCATGCTGCCGACCGGCCGCGAGGTACGCCAGGCGTTGCTCGACATGGACAAGGGCGCGCTCGCGGCGAACCTCAAGCCCGGCAGCATCGTCATCGACATGAGTTCGTCGGATCCCGGTCGGCACCCGCGAGCTCGGCAAGGATCTGGCCGCGCGCGGCATTCATGCTCGTGGACGCGCCGGTATCCGGCGGCGTGGTGCGCGCCAAGGACGGCTCGCTCGCCATCATGATCGGCGGCGACGCCGACGCGGTCGCCGCCGCCAAGCCGGTGCTCGAGCGCATGGGCAAGAAGCTCTTCGAGGTCGGCAGCCTCGGCTGCGGCCACGCGATGAAGTGCCTGAATAATTTCATTGCCGCGACGCAGTTCGCCGCCGCCGCCGAAGCCATGCGCGTCGGCCAGAAGTTTGGCCTCGATCCCTCGATCATGATCGACGTGCTCAACGCCTCGACCGGCCGCAGCTTCGCCTCCGAGAACCTGATCAAGCAGGAAATTATCAGCGGCCGCTTCGGCACCGGCTTCACCGTCGGCCTCTTGGCCAAGGACGTGAAGATCGCGGCCGATCTCGCCGAGCAAATTGGTCTTGATGCGCCGGTTGGCCGGCTCACGCGCGATCTTTGGGCCGAGGCGCGCGACGCGCTCGGCGCCGATCAAGATCACTCCCGCGCGGCGCAGGCCTGGGAAAAACGCAAGCTGCCGCCGGCGGCGGAATAGGAAACAGCAATGGGTACCGCATCGCAATCGATCGACATCGCGGCCGATCCGGCCAAGGTCTGGGAACTGGTTGGCGATTTCCATGGGCTGCCGCGCTGGAACGCGGGTCTTGCCGAAAGCCGTTCCGAGGAGGGCGGCAAGGTCCGCTACCTCGTACGCCGTGCCGGCGGCCATGTGCGCGAGCGGCTGATCGAGCGCGATGACGCCAAGCGCACGATCCGCTACACCATTTTCGAAAGCGGCCTGCCCATTGGACGCCATGAGGCTATCATGCAGGTGGTGGGCAATGGCAAGGAAACGACGGTAAACTGGTCCTGCGAGTTCGAATCCAAGGGCCCGCCGGAAGCCGAGCTTTCAACCATCTTCAAGCAGATCTTCACCGGAGGGCTTTCCAACCTCAAAGCCATGCTGGAAAATGGAACTTAACCGGGCCGGGTGAAGCCGGACCGCAACGCCAAAGAGTAGGGAGGATATCGTGAGACGTTCGACGTTCATTCTGGCGACGGCGCTGGCCGCTTCGCTTGCCATGCCGGCCTTCGCGCAAGACAAACCGGTCGAGTGGCGGTTCTCGCACTGGGTTCCGCCGAGCCATCCGATGCATGTGGGCGCGCTCGCCTGGGCCGAGTCGATCAAGAAGGCCTCGAACGGCACCATCGACATCAAGATTTTCCCGGCGCAACAGCTGGGCAAGGCCTTCGACCACTACAACATGGGCCGTGACGGCATCGTCCAGGTTTCGCACGCCAACCCGGGTTACGAGCCCGGCCGCTTCCCGATCATGGGTGCCGCGGAACTTCCGTTCCTCGTCGCCAATGCCAAGGAAGGCAGTGCGGCGATCGACGCCTGGTATCGCAAATATGCCGGCAAGGAGATGGCGGACGTGAAGTACTGCCTGACCTTCGTGCATGATCCGGCAACCATCCACACCACGAAGAAAAAGGTCGTGGTGCCGGAGGACATCAAGGGCATGAAGCTGCGGCCGGCCAACGCCACGATCGCTCGCTGGATCGTGCTGATGGGCGGCACCAACGTGCAGGCTTCGGCGCCCGAGGCGCGCGATGTGCTCGAAAAAGGCGTCGCCGAAGGCATTCTGTTTCCGTGGGGATCGATCGTGCTGTTCGGCATCGACAAGGTGACGAAGTTCCACATCGATACCGCCATGTACGTCACCGAGCAGACCTGGATCCTGAACAAGGCCGCCTATGAGGCGCTCTCGCCGGCGCAGAAGAAGGTCATGGACGACCACTGCTCGAGCGACTGGTCCTACAAGATCGGCGCGCCCTGGGCGGAAATGGAGGCCGGCGGCAAGGACAAGATCAGGGCCCAGGCCGGGCACGAGGTCTATCCGATCACTCCGGCTCAGCTCGCTGCCTGGCGCAAGGCAGCCGAACCGCTGCACGCCGAGTGGAGCGAGAACGTGAAGAAGGCCGGCTACGATCCGAAGAAGGTGTTCGACGATCTAAAAGCCGAAATCGCGCGGCTCAAAGTCGCCTACTGATCGCGTTCAACGACGAAGACCCGCCGCACCGGCGAGGGCGGCGGGTCTTTTCTTTTTGGTGAACGCAACGCTATAGGCCGGCGGCGGTTGCGGGCAGGCATGCCGGCAATTAAGGTCGTCGCGGCGAAGATGGGGGAGGGATTTTGGTGCCGCGTAATTCTGATTGCGCCATGTCCGCCCGGCGGAGCGGGGTGCGGCTCCGCCTTTTTCTCGCAATCCCTTTGGTGGCGTTTGCACTCGGCCTGCTGGCTTCACCGGCCGCGGCCGCCGCAGCAGGTACTGTGGCGGTTGAACCGCTCTATTTTCTGGGTATTCCGGTCGATTTCATCTTGTTCGCCCTGACGCTGCTCGGTGTCGCTCTCTTCCATCACTACACGCTCGCAGTCGCGCTCTCGGGGCTCGCTGCGATCACGCTCTACAAGCTCGCTTTCACCGGCTTCAAGTTCGGCGCCGGCCTCACCGGCCTCGCGCTGCATATGCAGAGCGAATGGGTAATTCTCGCCAATCTATTCCTGCTGCTCATGGGCTTCGCGCTGCTGTCGCGTCATTTCGAGAAGAGCCGCATCCCCGACGAAATGCCGGCTTTCCTGCCCGACGACTGGAAGGGCGGGCTGGCGCTGCTCGCGATCGTGTTCGTGCTCTCGAGCTTCCTCGACAATATCGCCGCCGCTCTGATCGGCGGCACCATGGCGCGCCACGTGTTCCGCGGGAAGGTCCACATCGGCTATCTCGCCGCCATCGTTGCGGCCTCGAATGCCGGCGGCGCCGGCAGCGTGGTCGGCGACACCACCACGACGATGATGTGGATCGACGGCATTAGCCCGCTCAAGGTGCTCGATGCCTATATCGCCGCCGTTCCAGCACTCCTGATTTTCGGCATCCCGGCGGCGCTGCTGCAGCACCGCTATCACCCGATCCGCAAGGACCCACCCAAGCGCCTGCACATCGAGTGGGCTTACGTTGTGATCGTGGCACTGATTCTGGCCGCAGCGATCCTCGCCAATGTGATCGCGAACCTGCGCTTCCCGGCGCTGCTCGACATGCTGCCGGTGATCGGGCTCGCTGTGTGGGTCGTCATCCTCGCTGCCGCACCTGTGCGCCAGCCCGATTGGCACGTGATGCCGGAGACCTTCAAGGGCACCATCTTCCTGCTCTCGCTGGTGACCTGCGCCTCGATGATGCCGGTCGAAACTCTTCCGGCCGCCGCTTGGCAGACCGCGCTCGGCCTCGGCTTCGTGTCGGCGGTGTTCGACAACATCCCGCTTACGGCGCTCGCACTGAAGCAGGGCGGCTATGACTGGGGCTATCTCGCCTACGCGGTCGGCTTCGGCGGTTCCATGATCTGGTTCGGCTCTTCGGCCGGCGTCGCGCTCGCCAACATGTACCCGGAGGCCAAGTCCGTGGGACTTTGGCTTCGGCACGGCTGGCACATCGCCATCGCTTACGTGATCGGCTTCTTCTTCATGCTTGTCGTGCTGGGCTGGCACCCGGACGCCGATCACAAGAAGCGCGTAGACGCACCGCCGCCGCCGGTGACGGTCGCTGCGTTCTGAGCTCTTCCGAACTTTGAAAGCGCTGGCGGTCCCGGCAGGAGTCGAACCTGCGACCTTCGGTTTAGGAAACCGCTGCTCTATCCGCTGAGCTACGGGAC
>CAVXXM010000012.1:0-15875 GCA_963765745.1 uncultured Alphaproteobacteria bacterium | reverse complement strand
TGGTCGAGATCGATCACGGTCGCGCAGCCGAGGAAATGCGCTGCAAGCTTCGGGTTGGCGGCGTCGGTATCGAACACTTCGACGCTCTTGCCCGACCGCGAAAAATAATCCACCAGCGCGCGCGCCAACAGCGTCTTGCCGTTTCCGGCGCGCGGCGAACTTACGATGATCGCGAAATTTTTCGCGGCCGCGGCGGCTCCCGGCGTGGCCGGCCCGGCGACCGGCTCAGGCTCGGTGTTCAGTCGCGCACCGCGCGGCCGGCGAGCCGGTCGATGAGCGAGATCCGGTCGTATTCATCGCCCACCAGGTTGCACCAGGTGCGCACGTAGCCGCGCAGCACCAGCGAATAATTCGCGTTGTGCCCGCGCGCATCCTTGTTCTTGATGAAGGTCGAGAACGGCACGCCGGCGAGCTCCACCTGCTCGCACGCCATTTCGTTGAGTTTCGGGATATTGAGCTCGAGCGCGCCCTTGGCCTGCTTGAAATAATTGTCGTACACGGCGCGGTCCCATTCGAAGAAGCTCGCTTCATTGACGAAGTTCTTCACCACGTAATAAGCGCCGTCCTCGCAATAGGGCTGGATCTCGACGATCTCCTCGAGCGAGGACACCGAGGGTCCCAGGATGTGGAACATGTGGAAGCCGTAGTCGCCGTCGGCCACCGCTTTGAAGAAGCCGTTGTCCTTGAACGCCTGCAGCGTGCGGCGCAAAAGCCCGGCGCGGATATCGACGATGGTGAGCTTCTGCTCGGCCGTATCGAGCGTGTCGATGATCTTGATCTGGTCGGGCGTCGAGGTCAGATCGACGATCTCGGTGACGTGGGGATGAAAGCGCTTGAGGGTGCCGCGCGGATATTCCGAATCGAAAGCGCGCGCCTCGACGCCGTTGCCTTTGAGATAATCGAGCACCGTGCGCGCGATCGTGGTCTTGCCGACGCCGCCCTTGTCGGCGCCGATCACCAGGACCGTCGGCTTCTGTGTTCTGGCCACGAGTTCACCCCCGGCTGGTCAAGAATTGGCTGGTCAACAAATCGATGCGTTTCCGTCATAGCACTGCGGCCACTATATGCGGGAAATATGGCCGCCGCCGCCGGGGCTTAAGCAGCGATTTACCGGGGCGCGCTATAATCGTCGCAGTCGGTTCGAAATCGGCCGCACCCGGCCGGGTCCAGGCGCGGTTGATTTGCTTTCTGAACGAGTTGAAGCGGAATCGCATCTTTTGCCGCCCGCTTCATCCCGCTGAACCGACTCACCAATTCACCCGCTGAAAAGCCGCTTCTTGCGTGAAAGATCACGTTAATTGCGCCGCTAAAGCGGCCCTTTTTTCGCCGCCGCAAAGCGCCTATATTCGGATTGTCGGCGCAAGCCGGCTATGGCGATAAACGCTCGTCGCAATAAACCTTTCGGACCCGGGGGCAGTACCCGGCGCCTCCACCAAAGCCCGGACTTCCAAAGTTCAGACTGCGGAAAAATTTTCGGGTTTCGGCGGGGGCGAAACAGGATCGACGAGGGTGTAAAGGACGCGGCTTTCGCTCGGCATGGTACCGCCGTTACCGGGCCATAACATAGTTGGCAACGACAACTATGCTCCGGTTGCTCAGGCCGCGTAAGCGGTTTGAAAGACCGAAATTAAGCCCTGGCGGGTAGCACCGTCAGGCGGGGTCCGGGGGCACCTGGCAACAGAAGCCCCCACTTCCATTTCAAGGTCACTGGCGGCCGCACGGGAAATCGGCTTCACTCCGCGCAAATTCGCGATGGCTGACCTCATCCGCTACGACCTCCTGGCCCAGGACGCATTGCGCGGCGTCGTCCGCAAAGTGCTGACCGATGTCGCGCGCGAGGGCCTGAAGGGCGATCACCATTTCTACGTCGCCTTCGATACCCGCGCGCCGGGCGTGCGCATCTCCGATCGCCTGCGCGGAAAATATCCCGAAGAAATGACCATCGTGCTGCAGCACCAGTTCTGGGATCTCACTGTCACCGAGCAGACCTTCGAAGTCGGCGTCTCGTTCGGCGGCACGCCGGAGCGGCTGCTGGTGCCGTTTACCGCAATCAAGGGCTTCTTTGATCCCTCCGTGCAGTTCGGTCTGCAGTTCGAGGTAACCAAAGATGCCGGCGCGCCGGCCCAGGATGTGGCCGCGAAGGCCGAGACCGCGGCGAAAAAACTCGCGCACGACAAGCCGTCGCGCCCGGCGCCGCGCGGTGCCGCCTCCGAGCCAGAAGAGACGCGGCCGGTGCGCGGCTCGGTTCCGGCTACACGGAAGAAAGTCACGCTGGCCAAGGTCGACAAGCAGGGCGAGCCCGCGCCGAAGCCCAAGGCCGGCGCCGAGATCGTCAGCCTCGACAAGTTCCGCAAGAAGTGAGTGCGGCGCTTCCGCTCGTGCTGGTCGTCGCGGTCGCCGAGAACGGCGTGATCGGCCGCGGCCGCAAGCTGCCCTGGCACCTGCCGGGCGATCTTCACCACTTTAAGCGCAAGACGATGGGAAAGCCGTTGATCATGGGCCGGCTCACCTTCCTCTCCATGGGCGGGCCGTTACCGGGCCGCGCCAATATCGTGCTCTCCCGCGAGCCGGGCCTCCGCGCCGACGGCGCGCTCGTGGCTCCCGATCTGGAAACCGGCCTGGCGCTCGCCGCCAAGGAAGCCGAGCGCCTGGGCAGCGACGAGATCGCCATCATCGGCGGCGCCGACGTGTTCGCCGAGACCTTGCCGCGGGCCGCGCGACTCGAGATCACCGAAGTGCATGGCAAGCCCGAAGGCGACACGCACTTTCCCGCGTTCGATCGCGCGGTATGGCGCGAAACCAAGCGCGACGGCCCGCACCAGGAAAGCGGCGCGACGTTTCCCTATACGTTCGTGACGCTCGAGCGGCGCTGATCGCCGCCCATCAGCGGCGCTCCGCGGGAATGTCAGCCCACGGATCGCGCACCAGCGGCCGTGGCGCACTGGGACGCTGCGGCGTCGCGCCCGGCGGCGGACGCACATCGACCGGCGGCGGCAGAGGCGGCAACGGTACGCCCGCCGTGGATGACGCGGGCGGAGTTACCGCCCGCGGTTCGACCGGAAGCGGCGGCCCGCCCGGCGGCCTCGCGTCGCGCCGCTCGATCTCGCGCATCTCACGCTCCATTGCATTTAGCGCGATCGCACCCGCCAGCGCCGCGGCCTCGATCCGGCGCTCCGGCGCGGCGATCGGCCCGCTCCAGCGCACAATAGCGCCCGGCCGCACCGAGAGCGCTTCGGGCGCCGGCGCTTCAAGCTCGATCGTCGCATCGAGCAACAGGCGCGGAACATCGATGCTGCCCAGCGCCGCCACTTGAACCTGCCCGGCGCTCGCGCGCACCGAGCTGATGCGGGCGATGCCGGCCACCAGCGTCACCGGCGCCTCGACGCGCGAGAGCACGAGCGGCCCGCGGGTAAACAGCGAAGCAAGCAGCGCCGCGGTCTTGTTCTCGTCGGGCGGCGGATTGCCGGTGGTGGCGAGCACCGCCGCGAGCGCCGCGGGATCGAGCTGGGCGATCTCGAAACTCTCCAGCGTGAGAAGTCCCTGCCCCGCAAGGCTTTGCACAAGCGCCACGGGCGTTCGCCCACTGCCGGCGAAGGCAAGCGTTAGCTCCCCGCGCCCCTGCAGATCGGTCTTGACCCCGGCCCCCGCGAGCAGGCGCGCGAGGTCTGTGCCGGAAAGCGTCGTTCGCGCTTCGAGCGACAGCGCATCGCCGCGCGCGAGCTTGGCGCTGCCGGTCAAGCCGCCCGCCGCCGAGCGTGGCGGAAAAAGCCTCGATCATGGTCCCTCCCGCGCCGAATTTCAGCGAAAGGCGCGCGTCGTCGGCGACCAGCGGCCCGCTCAGGACGAGCTTCGACATCTCCAGTTCCACGCCGCCGGTCCACATTTTCGAACGGAACGGGCCCAAACGGCGCGTCGTTCCATAAGCGCGTCGCCCGTCGCCGGCCCCGCATTTCCAAGACTTAGTGCGAGGATCGCGGCAAGCTCGGCGCGGTCGATGGCGATTCGGCCCGATACCGAGAGCGGCGATGCGGCCGCCAGCGCAAGCCGGCCGCTCGCGCGCGTTTCCGCGACGGCGAGCTTGATGTCGTCGAGCGCGAAGCCCGTATCGCCGCGCACAATGCGAAAAGTCCCGGCCGCCGGAACCGGCCGTCCGCGCGCGCGCGTGAAGGCCGCCGCCAGCGGACGCAGGTCGGTGGCGTCGAGTCGCAACGAAAGCTTCGGATCGATCCGGCCCTCGGCGCTGCGGCCGATCTCGCCCTCCGCATCGATCCGACTGCCCGGCGCGGTGAGCCGCGCCGTCATGGCGAGCGCGCCATTGCGCGGCCCGGCCGCGGTGAACTCGAGCCGCGCCTCGCCCGGCACAGCCATGCCCGGTGCGATCCCGAAAAAGTTTGCGAGGCGGCCGGTATTTGCCGCCGACAGCACCAGCCGCGACTCCGAGAGCATCAGCGCTCTCGCATCGAACTTGGCTTGCAGCCCAGCGTCGATCTCGGCGAGCCTTGCCGTCGCCTGGATCACGGTGACTGAGCCAGGGCCCGCGTCGGAGACCGTCCCGGAGATTTTGAACGGGGTCAGCGCTTCGGCGAGACGGCGCGCAAGCGTTGCGGCTTCGCCCTCGCCGATCCAGGCTTCAACCGCCTCGCCGAGTCCGTCGGCCTTGCGCAAATCCGCGTCGAACGTAGTGCGGCTTCCGGCTCGTTCCAGTTCCGTCTTGATCGTAACGCGCCCGCCGATCTTGAGACCCGCGTCGGGAACCGTGGCCACGGCCGCACCCGAAAGCCAGCGCACCAGTCCAGCCGGCTCCTCCGCTTCGAGCAGCACCTCGCCCGAGAACAGCGCGTCGCGCGCGCTCCCGGTCGCGCGCAGCAGGCCGCGGCCCGGCAGGCGCGCTTCGAGCCGCTCCAGCGCAAGCCCCTCCGGACGTAGAAGCAGATCGGCGCGCACCTCGCGCAACACACCGCCACCGGCGGAAAGGTTCTCGACCGTGAAGCCGAGCCGCCCCGAATAGGGCAGCGCGCCGGCGAGCGCGATCAAATCCTTGAGCGTGGCAAACGCCGGACCGAACCCGCGCGGCACATTCGGCGCAGCCGCCGGGCGATCCAGATCGATCCGCCGCGCCGCGAGCATGCCGTCGATGCGGCGCGCCGGCGGCTCGAGGCGCACCTGGCCCGTGAGATCGATCGGCGCCTCGGAATTGGCGAGCGTCAGCTGCAATCCTTCGACCAGCACAAGCGCCGCGCTCGCGCGCACGTTCATGGAAATCCGCGCCGGGCCCGAGCCCGCGCGCCAGGCGATAGTGGTCTTGCCGTCGAAACGCGGCACCGCGTCGGCGAGCGCGAGCGTGCCGTCGGCGTCGAGCGAAATTCCCGCCTCGGCGCTCTCGACCGAAAGCCGCAAGCGCCCGGAAGAGTCGGGCCCGACGCGGCCGAGATTGATGCGCGCGCTCCAGCGCCGGTCTTCCGAGCATCGCGCTGACGTCGAGGCGGAACGGCCCCAGAAGCGAGCGCAGCTCGCCGCTGGCGCGAATATCTTCGAATTTGTGCACCGCGCCACTGGCGCGATCCTCGACCTTCAGCGTGCCGTTGATAATCGAGATGCGCGAGATCGCGAGCTGATCCACCGCGAGCCGCGGTCCCGGCAGCGGGAACGTCATCTGCCCGCCGCCATCGATCACGACGCCCATGCTGGGCCGCCGCAGCACCAGTTCCTCGGCCTCGATCACGCCGCGCATCAGCGGCCCGAGCGAAAGCAGGCCCTGCAGCTGCGCCGCGCGCAGGCCGGCCGATCCGCCGATCTCGATGTCGTTCAACAGGAACGAGGGCTGCGGCAGGATGGTCGCTGAAATATCGCCGCGTATTTTCACCGGCGCGCCGGCGAGCGCGCTGGCGCGGCTCTCGAAGGTGGTGCGCCACGCGTTCCAGTCGACGAACGCGGGCGCCGCCAGCGCCGCCGCGATGGCCGCGATCAGGATCAGGGCAAGCCCCAGAAGCGTGTGCTGCACGCGGCCTTCCTCGCGCCCGCCGGAATCCCCGACCCAAGATCGGACGCCGTGGGCTCGCGGACAAGCCCTTTCCTCTTCCGTCATCACCGGGCCGCCGCAGCCCGCGAGCCGCAGGCGAGCGGTCTCGCTGCGGCGAGACCCGGTGATCCCGACCAATCCGGCAGAACCCTGCCAGCCTAAGCGGGATCGCATCGGAACTCGGGCTTGCCCGAGTTCCGCAGGAATAATGCCGCAAGTCGGGTAAACCCGACTTGCGGTGACACGCCCGGCGATGACGTTTGACCTAGAGCGTCAGAATCTTGCCCGGATTCATGATGTTGTGCGGGTCGAGCGCCTGCTTGATCGCGCGCATGACGCCAAGCGCCGCCTCGCCGTGCTCGGCCGCCAAGTACTTGCGCTTGCCCTGGCCGACCCCGTGCTCGCCGGTAGAAGTGCCGTCCATGGAGAGCGAGCGCTCCACCAGCCGCTCGTGGAATTTGCGCGCGCGCTCGATCTCATCCTTGTCGTTCGGGTCAAACAGCACCGAGACGTGGAAATTGCCGTCGCCCACATGGCCGACGATCGGCGCCACCAGCTTCATCTCGGCGATGTCCTTCTGCGTGGCGACCACGCATTCGGCGAGCCGCGAGATCGGCACGCACACGTCGGTGGCGAAGCCGGTGGCGCCCTTGCGCAGGTTCATCACCGCCCAATAGGCGTCGTGCCGTGCCTGCCACAGCTTGGTGCGATCCTCGGGTTTGATGGTCCAGGCGAACGGCCCGCCGCCGAATTCGGTCGCGATCTGGCCGAAGCTCTCCGATTGCTCCGCGACCGAAGCGTTCGAGCCGTGGAATTCGAGAAACAGCGTCGGCGTCTCCGCCAGCGTGAGCTTGGAATAGGCGTTCGACGCCTTCACCTGCAGCTCGTCGAGAAGCTCGATGCGGGCCACGGGAATTCCGGCCTGAATGGTGGCGATGGTGGCGTTGCACGCGGCTTCGACCGAGGGAAACGGGCACACGCCCCCCGAGATCGCCTCCGGGATGCCGGAAAGCTTGAGCGTCAGCTCCGTGATGACGCCGAGTGTGCCCTCGGAGCCGACGAACAGCCGCGTCAGGTCGTAGCCCGCCGACGACTTCTTCGCCCGCCGCGCGGTGGTGATGACCTCGCCGTTGGCGAGCACCGCCTTCAGCGCCATGACGTTGTCCTTCATGGTGCCGTAGCGCACCGCGTTGGTGCCCGAGGCGCGCGTCGCGGCCATGCCGCCGAGCGAGGCGTCGGCGCCCGGGTCGATCGGAAAGAACAGGCCTTGATCGCGCAAATACTCGTTCAGTTGCTTGCGCGTGACGCCGGGCTCGATCACGCAATCCAAATCCTCAGCGTGGACCTTGAGCACCTTGTTCATGCTCATGAGATCGATGCAGACCCCGCCGAGCGGCGCGTTGACGTGGCCCTCGAGCGAAGTGCCGGTGCCGAACGGAATGACCGGCACGCGATGCTCGGCGCAGATGCCGATCACGCCCTGCACGTCTTCCGTAGAAGCCGCATAGATCACCGCGTCCGGCGGCTCGTTGTCGAGCCAGGTGGTGGTGTTGGCGTGCTGGCGCCGCACCGCCTCGGAGGTCACGAGCTTGTTGCCGAAACGCGCCGCGAGCGCCGCGATCGTGCGCTCGATCGCGGCCGGCTCCCGCTGCTTCAGGGCTTCAGGCATCGGCTTCCTCCCGGCACGACCTTAGCAAACGCTTGTCGCCGCGTCAGTTGCCGCCATAGGCAGTGCGATGCATGATTGTTGCAAGAACAAGAAGATTGACGGGGATGGGATGTCGCGCCGCAGAGGGATCGAGCCGGTTTATTTCGCGCCCTTCGTCTCCTCGACGATGACGGTCGAGCCGGCCTGGATCGACTATAACGGCCACCTCAACATGGCCTATTACAACGTCCTGATCGACCGGGCCGTGGACGAGGCTTTTGCGCTGGTCGGGCTCGGGCCCGACTATATCCGCGAGCGCGGCGCCTCCTTTTTCACGGCCGAAGCGCACGTGCGCTATGTCCGCGAGCTGCGCGCCAACGACCCGGTGCGGGTGACGATCCGGCTGATCGATTACGACGAGAAGCGGCTGCACTATTTCTGCGAGCTGCATCACGCCAACGAAGGCTGGCTCTCGGCCACCTCCGAGCAACTCGGTCTGCACGTCGATACCAAGGCGCGCCGCGTGACGCCCTTCCCCGACGACGTGCTCATTCGCCTGGCGCAGATGAAGGCGGCGCATGGCAGCCTGCCGCTGCCCGATGCGATCGGCCGCAAGATCGCCATGCCGGCCGAAGAGCTAGGCCGGTTGCCAAATCGCCGAGGCGATGGAAGATTGGCTGATCGCCAGCTGAGGCGGCTATCAAGCTTAGGGGGCACTATGTCCAAGCTTACGTTGGTACTCATCGCCGCCGTCATTGCGGTGGCTGGAACGTCTACCGCGCAGGCGCAGGCCAAGAAAGGAAAGGGAAAGGACCAGGCGACGTGCATGCGCTTGGTCAAGAGTAACCCGGCATACACAGGTACTGGTGGCGCGTGCCAACAGGCTTGCGCTGCTGCTATTCGCGCCTGCATGAGAGGCGAGACTTACTGAACCATAGAACGGTCTGACTGTCGGGCCTCCCAGGGTTTGATGGGAGGCCCTATTCTTTTTCTCAAACGGACCCACTACCCGCCCTGCCCAATCCTTACTCAAGTCTTTGTGAAACCCTGCGTTTTTCGCAGGTGAGACATGCGTGCTGACCTATTTCTCGATGGGCCCCGCGAGCGTATATCGCAGTGCACAAGGGAAATCCGGGAGGGTGTCCCGGAGCCCGCAACCGAAGGAGACACACCCATGACGACCATCACTTACGGAACCGCACCCGCGACTACCGTTGTGATCAAGACGCAGCCCGCGAAGGCGCTGCCCGCCAAGACGCTACCCGACAAGGGCTTCTGGACCCGCCTGTACGACGCCTTCGTCGAGGCGCGCATGCGCCAGGTCGAGCGGGAAATCCGCAACCACGTCCATCTCATCCCCGAGGACGTGCTGAAGGCTTCCGGCTATCGCGCGACGCTCCGCAACTTCAAGGGCCTGCCCTTCGTCAAGTAAGGCGGCGCGCTTCACCGAATTTCACGCCCCGGCGGGCAATCGCCGGGGCGTTTGCGTTAGCGCGACAGCGTGAGCGTGACCCAGCCCTCCAGCGTGTCGCGGCGCACGAGCTTCAGGCCCACGGCGCGCCACGCCGCGAGCGCCGCATTGGCCTGCTCCGGCAGCAATCCCGAAAGCACGACCGTCGCCCGCGGCGCGAGCAGCCGCGCCACGGGCTTGGCGAGCAGCTTCAGCGGACCGAGCACGATATTGGCGAGCACCAGGTCATAAGGCGCGCCGGCGCGGATCGCAGGCGCACTTGGTTCCATCCGCGCGCACGATGCGAACGAAGGCGCCCGCGCGATTGGCCCGCGCATTCGCGCGCGCGGTCTCGACCGCGACCGGGTCCACGTCGCCCGCCACGACCGGCCGGCGAAAGACCCGCGCGGCGGCGATGGCGAGCACGCCGGTGCCGGTGCCGATATCGAGAATGCGCCGCGGACGCCGCCGGCGCGCGAGCCGCTCGATCGCGCGCAAACAGCCCTGCGTGGTGCCGTGATGGCCGGTGCCGAAGGCGAGCGCCGCTTCGATCTCGATGCCGATTTCGTTCGGCACCACTGCCTCGCGGTCATGACCGCCGTGCAGGACGAAGCGCCCGACCCGCACCGGCACGAGCGCCGCGCGGCTCGCCGCGGTCCAGTCCTTTCGGCTCCAGCGTGCCGAACTCGATTGCCGCCGCGGCCTCGTCGCCGGCCGCGACCCGCACCAGCTCCGTGACCATTGCGCGGTCCGGCTCGCGCACGAAATAGCGCCTCGACCGTCCAGCTCCCCTCGCCCTCGATCGCCGCCACCGCGGCGCCATAGGCATCGAGGCTTTCGGCGAGCAACGCCGCCACGCGCTTCGCCGCTTCGGCGTCGGCGGAAAGGCGCGCGAAAAAAGTCGAGCTCACTATTCGAGCGGCCGGCCGCGCAGGTCCTCGGCGCGGTCGATCTTGACCAGCACGCCGAAGCCCACATCGGCGCCGTCGTGCTTCTGTTCGCGCTCGTTGAGCTTCGCGAAAGATCGCGTCCTTGATCGGGCCGCTCTCGAGCACCTTGGCGGTGCCGTAAAACCGCAGCACCGCCGATTGCAGCTTCTTTTCGCGGAACGCCTTCATGTTGCTGTAGACCACCACGACGCGCGGATCGTGCGACAGGTTGTCGAGCGCCTTGCGCTTGGCGCGCTCCCAATAGGCCAGATGCCCGTCGTCGAAAATGATCAGGCTGCCCTTGGGGCTGACGTTCGGCCCGTCCGGGCCGATGGTGGCGACCAGGCAGACGCAATCGTCGGCCCAGGCATTATGGATGAAGTCCTTGATTTTCTGGCTGAAGGCCATGCCGCCCCTCATCCAAGCTGTGTAAGACTTACGTCATTCCGGGGCGCGGGCGAAGCCCGCGAGCCCGGAAACCTCGCATATCCACCGGCATACTTCGCTATTGCCCTACTACGTCTACTTGCTCGCCAGCGGCAAACACCCGAACTCTCTATCTCGGTGTCACGAAAGACATTGTCCGGCGCGTCCACGAACACAAGACCAAGAGCGGTTCCTGGTTTCAGTTCCCGCTACGGTTCGATCGGCTCGTCTGGTTCGAAATCTACGACGATCCGGAAACCGCGATAGTTCGCGAAATGGAAATCAAGAAGTGGCGGCCGCGATTGGAAAATCCGGCTGATCGAGGAGGCCAATCCCGCTTGGATCGATCTTTATCCATCGATCACCAAATAGCGATGGCGGTTATGGATTTCGCGGCGCCCGTGCGCTGTCGCGCCATCCCGGAATGACTGTGGAGGGGTCGGCGTCATTCCGGGGCGCCCGCCGTAGCCCGAAGGGCGAAGGCGTGGCGAACCGCGGAATCCATATTCACTAAAGCTGGGGTTATGCGATTCCGGGCCCGGCCCTGCGGGCCGTCCCGGAATGACGGTAGGGAATAGCCGCACCCCGGAATGACGAGAAGTTCACACCCGCTCCACGAAACTCGCCACCACCCGCTTCTGGCCGGCCTTGTCGAACTGCACGCTGAGCTTGTTGCCGTCCACGGCCTGAATCTCGCCGTAGCCGAATTTCTGGTGAAACACGCGCTCGCCGCGCGAAAACGCGACCGGCTCGCCGCCCGCGTGCGCCACGATCTTGCCCTCGATCGTCACCGGCGCGCGCACGAAGCGGCCGGCGCGCGGCTCCTCGAAGCCGCCACGCTTATTCGCGCGCTCGCCCTCCTCGGCCTGCGCCCGCTTCCAGCCCGGCGTTTCGTAGCGCGAGCCGAAACCCTCGGCGCGGCCATAGCGCCGCGCTTCGCCGAAGCCGCCGTTGACCTCCACCACTTCCACATCCGCCTCGGGCAATTCGTCGAGGAAGCGGCTCGGCAGCGTCGAGCTCCACAGCCCATGAATGCGCCGGTTGGAGGCGAAATAGATGCGCGCGCGGCGCTTGGCGCGCGTGAGGCCGACGTGCGCCAGCCGCCGCTCTTCTTCCAGCCCGGCGCGGCCCTGCTCGTCCAACGAGCGCTGGTGCGGAAACAGCCCCTCCTCCCAGCCCGGGAGAAACACCGTGTCGAACTCGAGCCCCTTGGCCGCGTGCAGCGTCATCAGGTTGACCGCGTCCTGGCCGCCTCGCCGCCCTCGACGTCCATCACCAGCGCCACGTGCTCCAGGAAGCCCGCCATGTTCTCGAACGTCTCCATCGAGCGCACGAGTTCCTTCAAATTCTCCAGCCGCCCGGCGGCGTCGGCGCTGCGTTCCTTCTGCCACATGTCGGTGTAGCCGGATTCCTCCAGCACCACCTCGGCCAGCTCCGTATGCGGCATGTCTCGAGCTGCCCGCGCCAGCGCTCGAAGCCGGCCACCAGTTCGCGCAGCGCCCCGCGCGGCTTCGGCTTCAGCTCCTCGGTCGAACACAGCGCGCGGGCCGCCTCCTGCAGCGGCACGCCGTTGCGGCGCGCATATTCGTGCAGCTGCTGCAGCGTGGCGTCGCCGAGCCCGCGCTTGGGCACGTTGACGATGCGCTCGAACGCGAGATCGTGCGTCGGCGACACCACGACGCGGAAATAGGCCAGCGCGTCGCGGATTTCCTGCCGCTCGTAGAAGCGCGGGCCGCCGATCACGCGATAGGGCAGCCCGAGCGTCACGAAGCGGTCCTCGAACTCGCGCATCTGGAACGACGCGCGCATCAGGATCGCGATTTGCGAAAGCGCGTGGCCGCCGCGCTGCAGCGTCTCGATCTCGTCGCTGATCGAGCGCGCTTCTTCCTCCGAATCCCACGCGCCCGCGACGCCAACCTTGGCGCCCGGCTCGCCCTCGGTGCGCAGCGTCTTGCCGAGCCGGCTCTTGTTTTGCGCGATCAGGTGCGCGGCGGCGGCGAGGATATGGCCGGTCGAGCGGTAATTGCGCTCGAGCCGGATCACTTTCGCGCCGGGGAAATCGTGCTCGAAGCGCAGGATGTTGTCGACCTCGGCCCCGCGCCAGCCATAGATCGACTGGTCGTCGTCGCCGACCACGCAGAGATTGGCGGCGCTCTTTATTCCCTCATCGCCGGGCTTGACCCGGCGATCCAGGTCTTGCGGAGCGGCCGCAGCCACTGGATCACCGGGTCTCGCGCGCACCGCGAGTCGGCTTCCGCTGACTTGCGGCGATGAATTCATGGCTGATCGCGGGCTAAGCCCGTAGTCGTGCCGGCGGCCCGGTGATGACGGAAGTCGGCTGCGCCAGCAGCCGCAGCCACAAATACTGCGCAACGTTGGTGTCCTGATATTCGTCCACCAGCATGTAGCGAAATCGGTTCTGGTATTGCGCCAGCACGTCGGCGTGCTCGCGGAAAATGCGCAAGTTATGCAGCAGCAAGTCGCCGAAGTCGGCGGCGTTCAAGCGTCTTCAGCCGCTCCTGATACGCCGCATAGAGCGCCTTGCCGCGGCCGTCGGCGAAATCGCCGCCCTCGCCGGCGGAAACATCGGCCGGCATCAGCCCGCGGTTCTTCCAGCCGTCGATCATCGAAGCCAAGCAGCCGCGCCGGCCAGCGCTTCTCGTCGATATCGGCGGCAGCGATGATCTGCTTCATCAGCCGGATCTGGTCGTCGGTGTCGAGAATCGTGAAATCGCTCTTGAGCCCCACCAGCTCGGCGTGGCGGCGCAGGATTTTCGCGCCGATCGAGTGAAACGTGCCGAGCCAGGGCATGCCCTCGACCGCCTCGCCGACCATCGCGGCGACGCGCAGCTTCATCTCGCGCGCGGCCTTGTTGGTGAAGGTGACGGCGAGGATTTGCGAGGGGTACGCGCGGCCGGTGGCGAGGATGTGCGCGATGCGGGTGGTCAGCACCCGGGTCTTGCCGGTGCCCGCGCCCGCCAGCACCAGCAGCGGCCCGTCGAGCGTCTCGACCGCCTCGCGCTGCTCCGGGTTCAGCCCTTCGAGATAGTCGGGCCCCGCCGCCGCGCGGGCGCGCGCGGCGATGCCGCCCGGCCGCGGCGCGGGCGGATCGAAGGGGATGTCCTCGGGGTCCTCGGCAGGCCCCGGGGCCAAGTTTTTCAAGGGATCGGCCACACACCACCTAGTACGATTTTATGGGAGAACAAAATGGCACCGGGGGAGGTGTTTGGCGAGGGTGATTAGCCCTCCTTCTTCGAAGAGGAAGTCGTGTCAATTTCGCTGGGCTGCTCAGGCTTCATCTCAACAAATGATGAGCTGAAGAGCTTATCCACTTCCTTGAATGCGGCCTCAGCTTCATCCGATTGCTCCCACCGTTTCCAAATTGGAAGCACAGCATCAACTGCCTCCCGCGAATACACATGATCAATAATAACGTACCATCGGTCCTTCTTCCTCGCATATTTGTGCTTGCGGCCAATTAGCTCCGCGGACTCCTTAGCCTTCTCAGTGAATTCTTTCACTGCAACATACGACAGGCCGCCAAAAGCAGTCTCCACGCTGAACGCTTTGAGCGCTTTGCCTTGCCTTACGCCCGATCTGACGGCTTCAATCTGTTTTGCAATGCCTTTCAACCCTTCGGAAGAATAGTCGAGCAATTCAACTGCGGCTCCAGCTACTTCCGGCGGACCTGCTTTCAATGCCGAAATTAGTTCAGCAACTTCAGGAACTCCTACTCTCTCCTCAAGTGTTTGAAATTTCTTGGCGGGGCTACGACCCAATTCCTTTGCGAGCAAGTAATCCTCAATGCCCCAAGAAAAGGTCTGATCGATTAAAACGGTATCATATTCTTCGGTCACATAGAGCTTCTGACTAAGGTGATAGCCGAGGAGATTGAGTTCATTATCGGTTTGAAGCTTCTTCCAGAAACGTGTTCGCTGTTGAAGGTAATAAAGGACATCGACTGGATTCTGTCAGTAGTTCCAGCAGCGCTTCCAAGAAGAAGATGTCTATGATCGCAGGAAGGCGCTTTTCGTCAGCCTTAATGAGTTTGTCGGCCAGGATGGTTATTGAGGGAAAGTGATCAGAGAGAGCAACGATGGGAAATGTTCGCGAAAGAAATTCAAATTTTCTAGAGTTATTGGGGCCGACTTTGCATTCTGCGCCTGAAATAAGCAGGTCAGCAAACTTGATCGCCTGATCGTACGCTTCTTGAATTGCGAGACGGAAATCTTTCTCCAGCATATCGAGATCGCCTGATCTCGCGTCGAGTGTCAGCCGTTTTGACTTTGCTTGAAAAACTAGAATGAATTCCCCATACACGACCAAGATGTCTGCTTCGGCAGCGATCTCCGATTTGCTCTTTGAAATGGTGACATTGCGGAAGACATGATCTTTGCCGAAGACTTTAACAAGCATATGATGGATTGTGTTTTCGAGGAATTCTCCACGATGCGCTGCGGCTGCATCTTTGTAGTTTTCGTCTTTTTGCATCCAGTAGTACGGACTCCCGTAATTTGACTCGGTAAGTCTGAATTGACTCGCCAAATAGATATGATCACCAATATCGAGTAATGGACGAGCATTGATCTCATTGAATGCAAACGGTTGATCGAATGATGTATTGCTATTGTTGATGGGGGTGGAGAATAGCTCCAAGAAGCGCTTGATCTTGTCTCCAAATTTTTCAATCAACAATTTTTTATCGACGAGTAGTGCGTTGGTAAGCTCTCCAGGGGATGGTTCTTCGTTTTTTTCTTTCTTTGCGGCGATTAAACCGCTCATCTGGGCATTTACTCGGTCCTCTATGTAAGTCGCAATGTCGATGATAGGTCGGATCGAAATTCCTTTGTTGGGAAGCAACCAATCACCATCGTTGCGATAGCGGATTCGACCAAACCGTTTATATTGAAACGTTGTTGCGGAATCCGAGCCATAATAGATTGCCTCTCTCGCAAATTCTCCGAAGTGCTTCCTGGTTTCTGCTGCGTCACCCTTCTCTCGGATTTCTTGTAGTTCCTTCCGCATAGGCTCTTCCAATTTCTGATGAAGTTCCTCCAAGATTTTTCCCGCTTCGGCAGCTTGTTTCTCGGTATCATCGATTACAGAGAAAACATCGGCTGATTCAGATTGGACGAGTAGTCCACACAGGAGAGTGAGTTCATTGTGGTTCAAGCGAGATCTCGACTCACGATGGCTTTGATCTTGCTTAACCTCCCCGTCACGAGAAATGGTCACAAAGAAATCGCGATACACCATTGAAGAAACGGCATGGAGAAATCCGGGCTCCCGACACAAGCGTCGAAGGTCCTCAAAAATTTCCGCTATGGGACGCATTGGTTTCGATGTCATATTTCGCATCGCACACGTAATACGAGAGCTCAGCGATCGTAGCACCCCATAGAC
>CAVXXM010000011.1:0-352121 GCA_963765745.1 uncultured Alphaproteobacteria bacterium | reverse complement strand
TGCGGACATTTCGATCGAGCACGGCACCCTCTATCGCGTCCGCGTGAAGCCGCGATAAAATCGCATGAATTCGCGCTGTCGAAATGATAAAAACACAAGCAATATCAACGTGTTAAGTCGTGGCGGAGGAAGCAGTCTGCTTGAAACCTGTCTCGCCGGTCGAATTCCCTGGAAACAATAAGTGGCAAATTATAGGGAATTTCGTCGATCTGATCCCTGATCGCTGATTTCTTGAAAAGGATATCCCGCGCGATTCTAAGGCTTGCTTGAAAATTCCCTAGACGAGCGAACAGGGAATTTGATCGAGGAGAACAGGGAAGAGTTATCGCGGAACAGGGAAAAACTCGTCGTCCGCAGGAGAAGGGGGAAATTCACAGATCACGGAGTTAGATTTACCGATCGTAAATTCCGCTTCTCGGTGGTGCCCAGCCAAAGGCGATATGAAGTCATTCTTGCCAGAGAACTACCGCACGTGCGCAATTAGCCATGCAACAATTTGCGCGCGCTCCTCGACCGAGCCCAACCGACCCGAGGGGCCCAAATGGCCTGCAATCATCGTGGTCTTCAGCAGAAGTTCGTTGCTGTCGGTCTTCGTTGCGCGAAGCCGCGCCACCCATTTCGCCGGTTCGAAATAACCAACTTGGCTGTCATTAAAGCCAGCCGTCACAAACATGGCTGGGTATGGCTTTGCAGCAACATTGTCGTAGGGCGAATAGGACAGCATGTAGTCGTATTGCTCCTTGATCGCAGGATTGCCCCATTCTTCGTACTCGTAAGTCGTAAGCGGGATTTCCGGATCAGACATCGAAGTAACTGCGTCGACAAAAGGTACTTCGGCAATAATGCCGGCGTAGAGATCGGGTCGCAGGTTCGCGATCGCACCCTATGAGCAGGCCTCCCGCGCTGGCACCATAGGCGAAGACATTCTTCGGATCAGCATAACCTCCTGCGATGAGCGCTTCGGTCGCGGCAATGAAATCCGTGAATGTGTTTCGCTTGTTGAGCTTGCGGCCCTGGCCATGCCAGCGCTGGCCGTTTTCGCAGCCGCCACGCACATGCGCGATGGCGTAGACAAATCCACGATCGATCAGGCTGAACCATTTTTCAGGAAAGCGCGCGGCACTGCTGGAGCAATAGGCTCCGTAGCCATAGATGAGCGTCGGATTGCCGTCTGGCTTACGCTGATCCTTCCGGTAGACGATGGTGACCGGGATCTTCTCACCGTCCGGAGCCGTCACCGGAATGCGTTCGATTCGGTACGTTTCTGGTTTGAACCAAGTGAGTGCTGCATCCTGCTTTACTGGTGTAAGCACGCCAGTCACCACATGGAAATCATAGATCGTCTCAGGCTGCAGTGGGCCCATGACTCGATACCGAAGCACACTCGACGATGGATCACGGTTCACCACCCCGCGAAGGCCACCGGCGGCCACCACACCGATCTCGCCCGAATGAGGAACGGCAATTTCTTTCATGTCCGCCAAGCTGAAGACGCGCAGCGAGGTGATGGCATCGTGTTGCTCGTCAATTGCGATGAATCTGTCGAAGAGCTCGACATGCAAGATTAAGCGCCCCGGGGTCTCGCGAATAAGATCTCGCCAATTCGCGATGGCCGGAGCCATCTGCGGGGCGCTGACAACGCGAAAATCAGGAACGCCGAGATTGGTGCGGATATAGAACCGATCGCCTAGATGGTCGGCGTAGTACTGCACGCCGAGCCGGCGCGGCTGCATTATCTTGAATTTGCCCAACGGCTTGTCGATGGACAGATAGCGAACCTCGGTGGCTAGCTCACCGGTACTCTCGAGCAGAATGAACTTCCTGGACTTCGATAGATACAGGGACAAAGAGAACGTATCGTCGGGCTCTTCGTAGATCAGCGTATCTTTCGATGGGTCTGTACCGATTGTGTGACGCCATAGTTGGTTGGACCACAAGTAGAAGAGCGACTTGTTATCGGCCGCGAAGACGAAATCTCCGATTGCATCTTCGATGCTGGCGTCAATGATCTCGCCCGTTGCAATCTTTCGAACGGAGAATTTGGTTGGAATTGTCACCCTTCAAGTCGACTGCATAAGCCACGTATGCACCGTCGGGACTTGCGAGCCATCTATTGAAATGGATTTGGGGATATTGGGCAGCAAGCGCAGAAACATCGAAAACGATTTCTTCGGGCGCGCCCGGCACGTCCTTGCGCCGCACGACTACCTGATACTCTTTCCCCCTCTCAAAACGCCGCTGGTAGTAGTAGCCGTTGTCTAGAAATGGCGGGGCTAAGTCCACGTCGATAGCGCGCGGCTTCATCTCGGCATGGATTTCGTCGATCAGCAGCCTGAGGCGTGCAAGGTGCGCATCGGCATAGACGTTTTCCGCTTCCAGGTACGCAATGACCTCGGGGTTCTTGCTTTCGCGCAGCCAGTAGTAATTGTCGACGCGTTGCTTACCGTGCTCTTTGAATATTTTTGGGACGACGCGTGCGACCGGCGGTTTTGGATCGGTTTCTTCGCTTCCGAATGTCGGATGCAATCCGAGATACGCCGCGGCGCTGAGGCCGGTGAGAATAGCTGCAAAGCCGATCACCATGCGCTTCATAATCGCCTCCGCATGCGTGATGCTACTCGTGCCGCAGCGCCTCGATCGGATCGAGGCGGGCGGCGCGGCGGGCCGGGAAATAGCCGAAGACCACGCCGACCAGCGCGGAAAAGCCGAAGGCGACCAGCACGATCGTCGGATCGATGAGGAACGGCACCTGAAGGCCGCTGGTCGCGAGCCAGGCCAAGCCGAGGCCGAGCAGGATGCCGACGAGGCCGCCGAACAGCGACAGCACCACGGCCTCGACCAGGAACTGCAGTCAGCACCTGGCGCTCGAGCGCGCCGATCGCCAGGCGGATGCCGATCTCGCGCGTGCGCTCGGTCACCGACACCAGCATGATGTTCATGATGCCGATGCCGCCGACCAGCAGGCTGACCGCCGCGACGGCGCCGAGCAGCCCGGTCAGCATCGGTCGTCGTCCCGACGGTCGTCTGCGACGATCTGCTTCATGTCGCGGACCGAGAAATCGTCTTCCTCGCCCGGCCGCGATGTTGCCGCCGCTCGCGCAGCAGCCGCTCGATATCGGCCTGCGACCTTGGCGGTATCGACGCCGTCCCTGGCCGAGACCAGAATCGTACCGATATCGGTGTTGCCGGCGATGCGGCGCTGGAAGGCGCGCAAGCGGCATGAGGACGATATCGTCCTGGTCGGTGCCGAAGCTCGACTGGCCCTTGGCCTCAAGCAGGCCGATCACCTCGCAGGACACGTTCTCGACGCGGAGGTTCTGGCCGACCGGATCGACGTGACCGAACAGCTTGTCGCGCACGGTCTGGCCGATGATGCAGGCGGCCCGGCCGCCGCGGATCTCGCCGTCGAGGAACTGACGTCCGGCCGCGAGCGGCCAGTCCTGCGGTGACGAAATAGTCGTTGTCGGTGCCGGTCACGGCGACGGTCCGGTTCTCGGCGCCGATAGATCGACCGTTGACCGACTTCTGCGCGACCGGCGCGACCGCGCGCACGCCGGAAGCTGGCTCTTGCAGCGCCTCGACGTCGCGCATGTTGAACGGCTTCGCGTCCGAGCTCGCGCGGCCCGGCCCGAACTGGCCGGGGCGGACGAACAGGAGATTGCGTGCCGAGCTTGGCGAGGTCGGCGGTCACCTTGGCCGTCGTGCCGTTGCCGATCGTCACCATGGCGATGACGGCAGCCGACGCCGATGACGATGCCGAGCACGGTCAGGAACGAGCGCAGCGCGTTGCGCCGGATCGCCTGCAGCGCGAGCTTGATGGCTTCGAGCAGCATCAGGCGGCCTCTCGGCTGCGGACATCGGACTCGACCCTGCCGTCGACGAAGCGGATGACGCGGCGCGCATAGGCGGCGATGTCGGTCTCGTGCGTGACCATGATCGACCGTGATGCCCTGGTCGCGGTTGAGGCCGGTCAGCAGCTCCATGATCTCGCGGCTGGTCTTGGTGTCGAGATTGCCGGTCGGCTCGTCGGCCAGCAGCACCGTCGGGATCGGTGACGATGGCGCGCGCGATGGCGACGCGCTGCTGCTGGCCGCCCGACAGCTCCGCCGAGGTGTGATGCTCGCGGCCCTCGAGGCCGACGCGCTCGAGCGCGCCGAGCGCCAAGCGCCGGCGCTCGGCCGGCGGCATGCCGCGATAGATCAGCGGCAGCTCGACGTTCTCGACCGCCGTCGTGCGCGCCAGCAGGTTGAAGCCCTGGAACACGAAGCCGAGGAAATGGCGCCGCAGCAGCGCGCGCTGGTTGCGGTCGAGCTGCCCGACCTCGATGCCCTTGAACAGGTACTCGCCCGCGGTCGGCGTATCGAGGCAGCCGATGATGTTCATCGCCGTCGACTTGCCGGAGCCGGAGGGCCCCATGATGGCGACGAACTCGCCCTCGCCGATCGTCAGGTCGACGCCGGCCAGCGCATGCACCGCGCGCCGCCGGAGCCATAGACCTTGGTAGCTCGCGGAGCTCGATGAGCGGTGCGTGATCCTGCGTGGCTTTGTCACGCGGGCCTCGTCAGCGTTTGGTGTACGGCGTCGACGATGATCGGCTGCGCCGGCACGATCTCGCCCTCGACGATCTCGGTCCTTCGGCCGTCGGTCGCGCCGATCACGACTGGAACCGCGACTGGGCGCCGTCGCGCAGCACCCAGACTTTTGCTTCGACCGGTGTCCTCCGGCTTGCTCGGCGGACGGCGCGAACGGAAATCTCGGGAGTAACCGCTGCAGAAATCCGCCGCTCCGGCGGTTGGCCTGAGCGGACTTGGGCGAGAACCGCAGCGCCGCATTCGGCACCAGCAGCGCGTCGCTCACTTGCTGCACGACGATCTCGGCGGTCGCCGTCATGCCGGGCCGGATCAGCAAGTCGGAATTGTCGATAGTCAGCACCGCCTTGTAGGTCACGACGCCCTGCACGGTCTCCGACCCGTAGCGGATGTCGCGGATCTCGGCGGGAAACTTGCGCTCGGGATAGGCATCGACGCTGAATGTCGCCTTCTGGCCGACCTTGACCTTGCCGACATCGGCCTCGTCGACATCGACCTGCAGCTCCATGTGCCGCAGGTCCTCGGCGATGACGAACAGGACCGGCGCCTGCAGCGAGGAGGCGACGGTCTGGCCGGGATCGACGTTGCGCTTCAGGACGACGCCGTCGATCGGCGAGCAGATGCAGGCCTTGGCGAGATTGGTCTCGTTGAGCCGCAGATCGGCTTCGGCGACCCTCGACCTCGGCCAGCGCGCTCGCATGGCCCGCGACGGCGCGGTCATAGGCCGCCTTGGCCAGATCGAGATCCCTGGCTGAAGCAATCTCCTTGGCCGCGAGGGCCTTCTTGCGCTCGTATTCGGCGCGCTTCTCCTCGATCGTGGCCGCGGCATCGGCCACCTTGGCCTTCGCCGCGTCCAGCTTGGCGCGAACTTCTCGACGGCGGCCTTGAGCTTGTCGGTGTCGAGCTCGGCAAGGGGCTGGCCCGCCTTCACCGGGCTGTTGTAGTCGACATGACCTTGCGGATGGTGCCGGACAGCTCGCTCGAGACGTTGACCTGGGTGATCGGCTGCGCGGAGCCGGTCGCCGTGACGATGACAGTTAGATTGCCACGCGTAGCAGGCTCGGTCGCATAGGTGACCGCAGCCCGGGTGGCGCTAAGCGACCACACGCCATAGAAACCAACAATCGCAACAACGGCTACGACGGCCCAGAACAAATTGCGCCAGCGGAACAGCCGCGACGGAGCTTTGCGACCGACCCCAAGGATTGCCTCGATGTCTCGAGACGCAGGTGATGAACTGCCTTTTGCCGCTGGAACATCAAGCATGAGCACTTTCCCGAGTGGAGGCGGAGCCACAATCCCGGCTCCTGAATAAAAGTACCTGTGCCCGAACAGGGAATTGGGTCATTGACTTGGGTCAACAATGATCGAGCGGGCCAAGCTTGCCCCTCAAGACGGCCGCGCATCCAAGCGTTGTCCAAGATCAGACGGGCAGCGTAACCTTGGCGCGCAAACCCCCTTCCGACCGGTTGGTAAGCATTAGTTGGCCTCCGTTCGTCTGGACAACGGACAGCGCGATCGCCAGCCCGAGACCGATCCCGCCGGTCTCGCGGCTTCGCGAGCCTTCCACGCGATAGAAGGGCTGGAACACGCGGGCCAGCTCCTCCTCGGGAATTCCCGGTCCCTCGTCATCGATCGTGATCTCGATCACCCGCGGTGTCGAACGGATCGCCGCTCGCGCTCGCTTGCCGTACTTGACCGCGTTTTCGATCAGGTTGGTCAGCGCGCGCTTCAGCGCGGCCGGTCGGCATTCGTAGGACATGGGCTCGGCCGGCTCCATCGTGACTGGAAAGCCCGGCGTCGGCCATGTCATCGACGACGCTGGCGAGGAGCGCCGTGAGGTCGGTTGGCCGCCGCGGTTCGGCCGCGCCTCGTCGCGGGCGAACTTCAGCGTCGCCGCGACCATGGAATCCATCTCGGCGATCGTGGCCAGCATCTTCTCGCGTTCGGCTGCATTTTCGACGTTCTCCGCGCGCAGCCGCAGCAGCGTCAGCGGCGTGCGCAGGTCGTGCGAGATCGCCGCCAGCATGCGCGTGCGGTTCTCGATCAGACCACGCAGACGCGCCTGCATGGCGTTGAAGGCGCGGGAGGCCTGCCGCGTCTCGATCGTGCCGGTCTCGGGCATCGGAGGAGCATTCAAGTCGTTGCCGAGCCGCTCGGCTGCCGCCGACAGCGAGGCAAGCGGCGCCGTCACGCGTCGCACCGCCCAGATCGACACGCCCAGAATGATGATCGCCATGATTCCCATCGACAGCAGGAACTGACTGCGAGAACGACGGGCCGCTCTCGGGCAGAGCCGTCGCGAACGAGAGCCACTGGCCATCCGGCAGAGGGCATCGCGACCTGCAGATCGCGAAAGCCTGCCGAAGCGCGCCGAAGCCGTGCATCATCGGGCCGCGCCCCATCATCGGATGCCAGCCTCCGAACGGCGGGCCGTCCGGCCGCGGAGGCGGACACGCGGGGCTGCCGCGCCGGCGCCGAGCGACAGCTGATCGACGAGAAACTCCTTGATCGCCTGCGCAACCGGCGCGTCGTCGTCTGCCGGACGTCGATTGCCGGCGGCTGGGCCGAGAGCGAGACGCGGAACGTCTGGTCGCTCAACGCGGCAACGATCCGCTCGCGCCATTCGCGCGGCGTCTCCTGCACGAGCCGGGTCAGATTGGCGATGCGCTGCGCAGCGGCAAATCCGCCGACCGCGCGCACGGCCTGCTCGCGATCCGCGGTGTAGATCCACGAGCCGACCGCATGCGAAACGATCAAGCCCGGCGAGCAGGATGAGCAGGGTCTGGCCGAACAGGCTCTTGGGAAGAAGCCGGCTCATTCGTGGCTCACCGCGGGCGTGAACATGTAGCCGCCGCCCCACACCGTCTTGATGATCTTCGGATCGCCGGGGTCGAGCTCGAGCTTCTTGCGCAGCCGGCTGACCTGCGTGTCGATGCTGCGGTCGAGCCCGGCCGCGGAACGGCCGCGCGCCAGGTCGAGAAGCTGGTCGCGGCTCAGCACGCGCTGCGGCCGCTCGACCAGGGCGATCAGCAGATCGTATTCGCCGGTGCTGAGCGGCACCGTGACGCCGTCGTCGCGAAGCAGTTCGCGCGCACCGGTGTCCAGCCCCCAGCGATCGAAATGATAGCGCTTGGGTCGATGCTCCGGGCTTCGCCGCTGCCGCTCTTCCCGGCTGCGGCGCAGCACGGCCTTGATGCGCGCGATCAGCTCGCGGCTGCCGAACGGCTTCGGCAGGTAATCGTCGGCGCCCATTTCCAGGCCGATGACGCGGTCGACCTCGTCGCCCTTGGCGGTCAGCATGATGATCGGGATGTTCGATTCGGCGCGCAGCGCGCGGCAGAGCGACAGCCCGTCCTCGCCCGGCAGCATGAGATCGAGCAGAATGAGGTCGATCCGGCCGTCGGCCAGGACCTTGCGCATGGCCCGGCCATCCGCCGCGGTGCTGACCCGGAAGCCCTCCTTGGTCAGCGCGCGCGAGACGAGATCGCGGATTTCGCGATGATCGTCGACGATCAGGATGTGCGGCGCCCCTTGCATGGCGGGAATATAGACCAACGGCTCATGGCCTGTTTCCCGGAATGTGTGTCGGATTGTTGCGGATGCCGCGCCTGACACACTTTGTCACAAAAAACGCGTCTGAAAAACTTGGGTGAAATCCGACCGCTCCAATGCGCGCGAGCAACGGACCTCTCTGTTGCCCAGGCATTGGAGACAGATCATGAAGAAGAAAGTTCTGGTGATCGGCGGCATCGCGACCGCCGCCGTGCTCGTCGGCGGATGGGCGCTGGCGCAGTCAATCGGTCACGGGCCCGGTCATTTGGGCCCCGGTTCATGGACGCGAAGGCCCGGATGCATGGGACCGGGCATGCGACAGCACATGGGCCAGGAATGGGCCCGGATGGCGCAGATGGGCCCAGGCATGATGCGCCAGATGGGCCCGGGCATGATGCGGCATGGCGGGATGGGGCCCGGAATGATGGGCATGAACCATGGCTCCGCGACCACGGCTGAGCATAGCGACATCCGCGAACTGTTCTTCAACCATGATCGCATCAAGCGCACGGTGACGAACCTTCCCGACGGCATCCGCACCGTCACCGAATCGGACGATCCGCAGGTTGCAGAGGTGATCAAGAAACACGTCGCGGAAATGGGACAGCGGGTCGAGGAAGGACGTGACCCGGGCTTGCCGATCGAGAGCCCGGCGCTGCACTCGATCTTCCGAGACAAGGACAAGATCAAGAGCACGTATGAGGTGACCGAGAAAGGCATCATCGTCGTCCAGACCTCGACCGACGCGAGTGCCGTCAAAGCTCTCCAGGATCACGCCGCAGAGGTGAGCGATCTCGCCCAACGCGGGATGGTTGCGGCGCACGAAGCCATGATGAAGAACGGCGGCGGCATGATGCACGGGCCCATGATGCGCGGCCCCAGGGCTCAATGATGCAAAGGCGCCAAGCGGCAGCTTTTGGTCGTGATCGCCGCGGTTACGGGCGCCGTTAACGATAGTCGCACGGCTGCCGCTGGAGTTTGCCAAGCTGGACCGATCGTCGCCACCGGAGGTTCCGGTGGCGACATCCGATGTGGCAAGTAGCTGATCCGTGACATCGTGATATTGTGATGAACGACAGCATCAGGAGAAATGAACATGAAGCGATTGGCAGCATTGGCCGCGATCGCATTCACGTTGGCGACGTACATTTCGTCGGCGGAAGCGCAACAGCCCTATGCCGGTTTCGAGACGCGGCCGATCAAGGCGCTCTCCGATCAGCAGCTCGCTGATTTGAGGGCAGGCCGCGGCATGGGCTTGGCGCTCGCGGCCGAGCTCAACGGCTATCCGGGTCCCGCCCATGTCCTGGAACTCGCTGAACCTCTGGGACTGTCCGAGGCGCAGCGAGGCGAAGATGCAGGAACTCTTTGCGGCGATGAAGGCCGAGACGGTTCCGCTCGGCGAAAAACTGATCGCGCAGGAGGCCGATCTCGAGCGGCAGTTCGCGGGCAAGACGATTACCGAGGCAAGCCTTGCAGCCGCGATGCAGGCGATCAGCAGCGACGCAAGCGGCACTCAGAACCGCTCACCTCAAATATCATCTCGCGACCGCAGTGCTGGCGCCGGCGCAGATCCAACACTATGCCGAGTTGCGGGGCTATTTGAGCGGCCAGCAGCCTAAGCACCAACTGGGCGGCCACCAACACCAATAGTCGACCTGCAAACGAGAAAGACAGCCGCCCATTCGATGGTTAGTCAGCCTATGATTAGTAGGCGCAGCGCCGCGGCCAATAGTATGGCGCCAAATGCTGCACGCGTGGCCGTCTGGGACATCCAGCGAAGCCCGATTGCCGTTCCGACGATCGCTCCCAAAAGTGCGGCCGGAGCATATACAAGAATATCAGTGGCAACTCGCTGACCTGCGATAAGCACGCCAGCCAAGCCAAGCACAGAATTTGCCAGAATGAACGGTGCTGAAAGACCTGCCGCACGCTTGGGTGATGTCCAGCCCAACACTATCAGTAGCGGAGCAAGAAAGACCCTGCCTCCAATGCCGGTTAGCCCGGATACAAAGCCGGTTCCTGCCCCAGCCAACGCCGCAAAGCTGCGTGGTACTACGTGATTGTCGGCGGCGTTAGCATTGACGCGAAACACGATGAAAGCCGCCGCCAGCAGGAGAAGAGATCCGGTTAGAATTGGATAAAGGCGACCTTCCAAAACGATCAAGCCCCCAAGAAATGCCGCCGGTAGCGATGCAACACTCAGGGCACGCAACAGCCGCCAATCGATTGCTCGCGTCCAGGTGTTTGCCGACCGGATCGATATCATCGCGGACCAAGCCCAAGTCGCCCGGTGGCTCATGGGAGACCTCGATGAGTTGAAGCCTGGGGCAAGGGCCTCGGCGGAATCCGCGGGTCTCCTTCTGACACTCACCGTCCCAGCCCGCCTCAGGAGAGCCGGCAAGGAGATGCGGATTGTCCTCGAAGATGGGTCTGATTCCGCAGCTCCCGATCCGAGCCTCTTGCGCCTGCTCATTCGCGCCAATGCGATCCGCGACCGGCTGCTTGCCGACGGCAGCGTGACCCTCGCGGAGATCGCCAAGGAGGAGAAAATGGTCGCCTCCTATGCGACGCGTCTTCTCCGTCTCACGTTATTAGCCCCCAGTATTGTCGGCGCGATCCTCAACGGCAGCCAACCGCCGGAGCTCACAGCACGAAAGCTGATGGACGACACGCGGTTGCCGCTCGATTGGAACGAGCAGCGGCGAGCTCTCGGCTTCGCCTGAGGCGTCAGCGCGCTTCTCGCAACAAGTTGCGCGGCTCTATCTCGTTCCATTCTCTCTTTTCATTCCGGCTCGCTCGCCAGAAATCTTGCCGCTCACGCAGAGACTGCCGTACCACCGAAACCCGAGAACGAGACTCTGTGCGCTTTCGGGACCCGGATTCGCGGAGCAATTCGTCTCTGTCGGTCCAGCGCCAACTGCGCTACGCGGCAAAGCCGCGGAAAAATCGCGTGAATCCGCGCTATCGAAATGACAAAAACACCAGCAATATCAACATATTAAGTCGTGGCGGAGAGGGTGGGATTCGAACCCACGGTACGCTTGCGCGCACAACGGTTTTCGAGACCGCCCCGATCGACCGCTCTGGCACCTCTCCGCAAGGCGCGGACCATAGCCAAGCGGCCAGTGCGGCACAACCCGCTCGCCGCCGCTAGCCGCCGCGCGACACCGCGCCCTCACACTTCGATGACGACGTAGTTCTCTTCGACCATCACGGCGAAGGTCTCGGCCACGTACGGGCCCTTCATCAGCTCCGCGCCCGGCTCGATCGTCGCCTTGTAGGCGCGCGTACGCACGCGCTGCGGGTCGAACCAGGATTGTCCGGTGCGGATGTCGAACTCCCAGCCGTGCCACGGGCAGCGCAGGAATTCGCCGGGCCTAGTCAGGCGATACTCGCCCGGCAGGTCGGCCTCGGCCAGCCCGATGACGGTGCCGCGGCAGAGCGACGCGCCCGCGTGCGGGCAGCGGTTCAGCAGCGCGTAGAACTCGCCCTTGACGTTGAAGACGCCGATCTCGCGGCCTTCGACATTGACAAGCTTGCGTTCGCCCTCGGCGATCTCGCCGACGGTCGCCACCACGTGCCGGCTCATGTCTATGATAGTCCGTAGAACGCCTTGGCGTTGCCGCTGAAGATTTTCTTCTTCTCGGCTTCGCTCAAGCCTGCATTATTGAGCGCTTGTCTCGGATCGTCGAAGTCCCAGTGCGGGTAGTCGGTCGAGAACATCAGGCGATCGACGCCGACCCAGTCGATGACATCGCGCAGGTGGCGCGGATTCTCCGGTTCTTCGATCGGTTGCGTGGTGAAGCGGAAATGCTCGCGCACCTGTTCCGACGGCGCCCGCTTCAGATGCGGCACCTCGCTCTTGAACCTCTTCCAGTGCTTGTCGAGCCGCCAGGAGAGCGCCGGCACCCAGGAGAAGCCGCCTTCGATCAGTGCGATCTGCAGGCTGGGGAATTCCTCGAACACACCCTCGACCACGAGCGAGATGATGAGCGCCTGCATGGTCTGGACCTGCGAGGTGTGCTCCTCGATGTAGTAGCTCGGGTAGCCGCT
This sequence comes from uncultured Alphaproteobacteria bacterium, assembly GCA_963765745.1. GTDB lineage: Bacteria > Pseudomonadota > Alphaproteobacteria > Rhizobiales > Xanthobacteraceae > JAHFPN01. The sequence goes on along the minus strand of CAVXXM010000011.1, from coordinate 339,924 downwards.
GCCCGTCGACGGATGCCCGCCGACACCGCCGAGATGCAGCCCGACCGGAAGCTTGTTGCGCACCGCCGCCTCGAAGATCGGCCGATAGCGCCGCCGGCCCAAGGGCTCGACCGTGCGCGGCGGCAGCAGCACCTGCACGAAGCGCTTGTCGCCGGCGCGCTTGTCGATCTCAGCTACCGCCGCCGCCGGGTCTTCCTGCGTCACCGTGATCGAGGCGCGGAATCGCTTGTCGAAATCGCAATATTTGGCGAGCTGCCAGTCGTTCACCGCCGAGCACAGTGCCGCGCCATAATCGAGATTGCGCTGCGAGGCGCCGCTCCTGCCGAGCGGAATGAGAACGCCGTACTCGACGCCGTTGCCGTCCAGATGCTGCTCGCGCATGAACGCTAGGTCCGAGCCCGGAATGCTGCCGTCGGGCGGCCAGGCATCGGCGCGCGCTACTTCGGGCTGCATGCGCGGATGCGCGAGCGCGTTGGAAAGTCCCTGGCGGATGTGATTGCCGTAAGTGAGCAGAGTGCTCCTGCCAGCGCTTGGCCATGAACGGAAACAGCTCGCGCGGCGATTTCGTCGCCGGATGAATGTCGCAATCGACCACCGCCTGGCGCACTTCGGCGTGCGGTGCCGCTTGCGGCTTTCGTTCCCGAACCGTGACGTTCATTACCGGCGCTCCTTGGCGGAAACGGCCTGTCCGAGCCGAGAATAGGTCTCCAGCGGATTTTCGAGAAGGATTTTCTTCGCCAGTACCCCGGACATGGCCTCCGGCAAGGCGTTCATGCCCTCGAAGTGCCAGTGCGGGTAGTCCGAGGAGAACAGCAGCACCCGGTCGGAGCCGATATGTTCCAGCACCCGCTCGAGCTGGCCCGGATGCGGCGGCTCGTCGATCGGCTGGATGGTCACGCGCACATGCTCGCGGAAAATCTCCGCCGGCGGCTGCTTGAGCCAGGGCGTCTCCGCCCGCGTGCCGCGCCAGGTCTTGTTGGCGCGCCACAGAAAGGCCGGCAGCCACATGAAGCCCGCTTCCATGAACACGACCTTGAGCTCGGGATATTTGGCGAACACGCCTTCGGCGATCAGGCTGAGCAATTGGTTCTCGAACGCGCCGGACTGCAGCACGTAGTCTTCCAGTTGATACGACGACCAGCCGATCGAGCTCGGCGCATAACGATAGCTCGAGCCGGCATGAATCCCGATCGCAAGTCCGTGGCGCTCGGCCGCCTCGTAGATCGGCCAATAGTTGCGCCGGCCGAGCGTCATCTCGCCCATGACCGGCAGCAGCACCTGCACGAAACGCTTGTCCTCCGCGCGCCGCTCGATCTCCTCGACGGCGAGCTGCGGGTTCTGCACCGGAACCACGATCGACGCGCGCAGCCGCGGCTCGCGGTCCAACCATTCGCGCGCGATCCAGTCGTTCACCGCGCGGCAGAGCGCGGCGGCCATGTCCTCGTTGTGCAACACCTGGGCGCCATAGACGCAGTTGCAGATCGCGAACTTCGTGCCGAACGGATCGAGCAATTGGCGTACGCAGCGCTTCGAGATCGGTGCCGGGCGCGCCGGATTTCGGCCGCCAATCGGGCCGCGCGAAGATCGGCGCATTGGCAGCAAAGCCGGTGACGTTCATCAGGTGGCGGTCGAGCCCGCGCGTGCGCACCGCCTCCTGCCAGTAGTCGTCGAGATAGGGCACCAGCGCCTGCATCGACGGCACGGCGATGTGCACGTCGCAATCGATCGGCGCGACCTCGAACGGCTTGGCCGCCCTGCCCGCTTCCGGCTTGGTTTTCACTTCACTCATGCGTTCATACCCGTGCCGCTCGCGAGCCGCGAACGGCCCGCTGGCCAGTTTCGCACGTTCCGCGCGCTCGCTCGACTCAGGCTTGCCGCGACCTCTTCACGCGGAAGGCTATGCGGGCACGCCGGTGGGCGAGGGAGCCGCATAGCCCCTCCCGCGGCCTTTTCTTGACAGGGTGGGCGACCCCCGCCATAAACATCGCCGAAAGCGCGGGCAAAGGCCCGCGCGTTTGTTGCCGGGCCCTTGGCCTGCGCCAATTTCGGAACAAAACCATGTTCGCGGTGATCAAGACGGGCGGCAAGCAATATCGGGTCGCCGCCGACCAGACGCTCACGGTCCAGCGGCTCGTGGCAGAGCCCGGCGAGATCGTCACCTTTCCGGTGCTGATTCTGGGCGGCGAGAAGATGGAGATCGGCACCCCCATGGTAGCCGGCGCATCCGTCGCGGCCGAGGTCGTGGAGCACACCCGCGGCGACAAGGTGATCGCCTTCAAGAAGCGCCGGCGCCAGAATTCGCGCCGCACCCGCGGCCACCGGCAGGAATTCACATTGGTGCGGTTCACCGAGATCCTCACCGGCGGCGCCAAGCCGACCAAGGCCGCCCGGCCCAAGGCCGAGCCGAAGCCCGTCAGGACGGCCGAGGAGAAGGCGGAAGCCAAGGCCAAGTCCAAGAAATCCAAGAAGGCGGCCAAGAAATCCGCGAAATCAGCGAAGTCTGAAGCCAACAAGTCCTCGGCCAAGGACAAAAAGAAGAAGTGAATTCGTTTGTCCGTCACAAAATCCGTGTATAAAGACCCCGAATTCGGAGCCTAGTTATGGCGCACAAGAAGGCAGGCGGTTCTTCGCGCAACGGCCGCGACTCCAAGGGTCGCAGGCTGGGCGTGAAGCGCTTTGGCGGCGAGGACGTGCTCGCCGGCAACATCCTCGTGCGCCAGCGCGGCACCAAATGTCATCCGGGCGCGAACGTGGGCGTGGGCAAAGACCATACCCTTTTCGCGCTTGCGGGCCGGGCGAGTCGAGTTCACCAATAAAGCCGCCCGTGTCGTCGTGTCCGTAGTCTCGATGCCGGAGGCTACGGCCAAATAGCGGTGGAGATCAGCGAGGATCCCACCGGCATCTCGTCAAACCGGTGGACCTCGAAAAAGCGGGTCCGAAATCCAGGGGAGACGAGTTGCGTCTCCCCTCGTGTTTTTGGAGGACCTGTCAATGACCGCGCTCGAAATTTTCAGTGGGTCTCCGTCCGCGGAGCCGAGTATTCCCGTCCTCGAGACCAAGCGGCTCGTGCTGCGCGCGCCGCGTCTCGAGGACATGGACCAGATCGCCGCGCTCGCCAACAACCGCAAGATCGCCGAGATGACCTCGACGATCCCGCATCCCTATAGCGTCAAGGACGCGCAGGCCTGGCTCACGACCATCGTCGTGGCCGAAGGCGGTGCGACGTTCGGCATTTTCCTGAAAGAGACCAACGCGTTCGTCGGCGCGTGCGGCTACGCGCCGCGCGAGGAAGCGACGCCGGAGATCGGCTACTGGATCGGCGAGCCCTATTGGAACCGGGGCATCGCCACGGAAGCCGCGCGCGCGGTGATCGACCACGCCTTCACCGAGGGCGGGCTCACGCTCCTCAACAGCAGCTGCCGCGTCACCAACCTCGCCTCGCGGCGGGTGCTGGAGAAGTGCGGCTTCCAATGGACCGGTGCGGGCCTGTGCCGCGTGCGCGCGCTCGGCGCCTCGGTGCCCTCGGACCGCTTCCGGCTCGACCAGCGCACGTGGGTATCCTTGCGTGCCTGGGGCACGACATCTCTGCCCAAGCGGACACGAGCGGCAAGGAAAGCAAGATGAGCTCTTCCAGCGCGGCGCAAGCTCACGCGTGCGGCTCGGGCGGGACCGGTGGCCGGTCCGGCGGCGCCGTGGCTTGCTCGCGCAAGAAGATGAAAATTCCCGCGGCCACGATGATGGCCGCGCCCACGAGCAATAGCGTCTCCGGCACGTCGCCGAACACGAAATATCCGAACACGACGGCCCAGATGATCAGCGTGTATTGGTACGGCACCACGATCGACGCCAGCGCGAGCTTCAGCGAACGATTGACGCATGCATGCGCGACGAGGGCGATGATGCCGAGGAGCGACAGCAGCAGAAAATCGCGCCAGCTCGTCGTCACCCATCCGAACGGCGCCGCGACCATGCCGAACACGAGCGCGCCCACGGTCTGCGTGCCCACCAGAACGGCGTCGGACGTGCCGCGCACCATGCGCGTGATGATCATGAGGAAGGCGAAGAACACGCTGCCGGCGAGCGCGATCAGCGCCGGCCAGGTGAAGCTCGCAGCCGATGGACGCAATGCGATCAGCACGCCGATGAACCCGACGATCACCGCGGTCCAACGCCGCCAACCGACATGCTCGCCGAGCAGGATCACCGAGAGCGCCGTCACGTAGATCGGCCCGGCGAGATAGAAGGTCACCACATCGGCGAGCGGGAGGTACGCGACCGCCCAGTAGAAGAAGGCTACTTCCACGGTCGAGAGCAGCGCGCGCAGCGTCTGCAGACCGGGCCGCTCCATGTTCGTATAGGCGGCGATGCCCTCCCGCCAGACGAACGGGGCGAGCAGCAGGAGCGCCGCGACGCTGCGGATCAGCAGGAGCTGGCCCACCGAATAGGTGCCGACCAGCCACTTGCCCATGGCGTCGTTGATCGAGAACAGGAACATGCCGGCCAGCATCAATCCGATGCCGGCGAGCACGGCGGTCCTGACCGTCCTGGACTGCGGAATCATGAATGGAAGCTACCGGAGAGGCTTGAAACGGCCGTGACGGTAGGCATGGCAAAGCCTTGCCGCAAGCGCGCGATTGCCGCCGCCGCCGCGAGCCGCTACGGAGTGGCGCGATGAAATTCCTCGACGAAGCCAAGGTTTATGTGCGCTCCGGTGACGGCGGCAACGGCTGCGTGTCGTTCCGGCGCGAGAAGTTCATCGAATATGGCGGGCCCGACGGCGGCGACGGCGGCCGCGGCGGCGACGTCGTGCTCGAATGCGTGGGCGGCCTCAATACCCTGATCGACTATCGCTACCAGCAGCATTTCAAGGCGGCCAAGGGCGTGAACGGCGCCGGCCGCAACCGCACCGGCGCCAACGGAAAAGACGCCGTCCTGAAGATTCCGGCGGGAACGCAAGTCTTCGACGAGGACGGCGAGACGCTGCTCGCGGACTTGACCGAGATCGGCGAGCGCGTGGTGCTGTTCGAGGGCGGCAACGGCGGATTCGGCAACGAGCACTTCAAGTCCTCGACCAACCGCTCGCCGCGCCGCGCCAATCCCGGGCAACCCGGCGTGGAACGCAGGATCCAGCTTCGCCTGAAGCTGATCGCCGACGCCGGCATTGTCGGCCTGCCGAACGCGGGCAAGTCCACGTTTCTGGCGACGGTTTCCGCGGCCAGGCCCAAGATCGCGGGCTACCCCTTCACTACGCTGCATCCTCAGCTCGGCGTCGTGCGCATCGATAGCCGCGAGTTCGTACTCGCCGATATTCCCGGCTTGATCGAGGGCGCCCACGAAGGCGCGGGGCTCGGCGACCGGTTCCTCGGCCACGTCGAGCGTTGCGGCGCGCTCCTGCATTTGATCGATGCGACCGAGGACGATGTCGTGGGCGCGTGGAAGACGGTGCGGGCCGAGCTTTCGGCCTATGGCGAAGGTCTCGCGAAAAAGCCCGAGCTGGTCGCGCTTTCTAAATCCGACGCACTGACCAAGAAGGCGCTCGCCGAGAAGAAGGCGAAACTCAAGCGCGCCATCAAGCGTGAGCCGCTCGTGCTTTCGGCCCATAGCGGCGAAGGCATCAAGCAAGCCTTGCGCGCGCTGGTCGTTCTGATCGAGAAGCGCCGACGCAAGGAAACACCGAAGGAGGCGCGGCCATGGCAGCCATGACTCCGAAGCTCGAAAACTTCCGCCGCATCGTGATCAAGGTCGGCTCGTCGCTCCTGGTGGACGGCGAACGCGGCGCGCTGCGCGACGCGTGGCTCGCGGCGCTCGTCGAGGACATCGGCGGGCTTACGAAAAGGGGCGCCGATGTGCTGGTCGTCTCCTCGGGCGCCATCGCGCTCGGCCGCAGCGTCGTGAAGTTGCCCAAGGGCGCGCTCAAGCTCGAGGAGAGCCAGGCCGCCGCCGCCGTGGGCCAGATCGCGCTCGCGCGCATCTGGGCCGAGATGCTGGCCAAGCAGGGCCTCGCCGCCGGGCAAATTCTCTTGACGCTCGGCGACACCGAGGAACGGCGAAACTATCTCAATGCCCGCAACACCATCGGCAAACTGCTCGAATTGAAAGCCGTTCCCGTCATCAACGAGAACGACACGGTGGCCACGACCGAAATCCGCTACGGCGACAACGATCGCCTCGCGGCCCGCGTCGCCACCATGATGGGCGCCGATCTCCTGGTGCTTTTGTCCGACGTCGACGGCCTGTTCGACGCACCGCCCCACGAGAACGCGAGCGCGAAGCTCATTCCCGTGGTGCCGCGCATCAGCGCCGAGATCGAAGCCATGGCGGGCGCCGCCGGCTCCGACCTCTCGCGCGGCGGCATGCGCACCAAGATCGAGGCCGCCAAGATCGCGACCACTGCAGGCACCCACATGGTGATCGCGCCGGGCCACGGCGAGCATCCACTGCGTGCGATCGCCGAGGGCGGCCGCTGCACCTGGTTCCTGACGCCCGCGAACCCCGTCACCGCGCGTAAGAAATGGATCGTCGGCAGCCTCGAGCCCAAGGGCATCATCCACGTGGACGCCGGCGCGGTCGCGGCACTCGGGCGCGGCAAGAGCCTGTTGCCCGTCGGCGTCGTGCGGGTCGAAGGCGTCTTCGCCCGCGGCGACGCGGTCGTCATCCGCGGGCCCGACGGCGCCGAGGTCGGCCGCGGGCTCGTGGCCTATGACCGGGACGACGCCGCGCGGCTCGTCGGGCAAAACAGCGAGCGCATCGAGGCGATTCTCGGCTATCGTGGCCGCTCCGAGATGATCCACCGCGACGACCTCGCGCTGGGCAGCGAGTGAGGCGCTGATGAACGCGCGCGCCGACAAGACCGAGACCGGCGACATCGCCGCGCTGATGCGCGACATGGGCACGCGCGCCCGCGCCGCCGCGCACGTGCTGGCGCTCGCGGATTCCTCGCGCAAGGAAAAGGCGCTGCGCGCAGCGGCCAAGGCGATCCGCGCGCAATCCTCGGCGATTCTGCAGGCCAACGCCGAAGACATCGCCGCCGCCCGCGAGCAGAACGCCACGCCTGCCTTTCTCGACCGGCTCTCGCTCGACGCCAAGCGGGTCGCCGCCATGGCCGACGGCGTCGATGCGGTCGCTGCGCTCCCTGATCCGGTCGGCCAGGTGATCGCGAGCTGGACGCGGCCGAATGGCCTCAAGTTCGAGCGCGTGCGCACGCCCTTGGGCGTTGTCGCGGTCGTCTATGAGAGCCGCCCGAACGTAACCGCCGACGCCGGCGTGCTCTGCATCAAGGCCGGCAATGCCGTGATCCTGCGCGGCGGCTCCGAGAGCTTCCGTTCCTCGCGCGCGATTCATAAGGCGCTGACCGACGGCCTCGCCGCCGAAGGCCTGCCCGCCGACGCGATCCAGCTCGTACCCACACGCGACCGCGCCGCGGTCGGGCATTTGCTTGCGGGCCTGAACGGCAATGTCGATGTCGTGGTGCCGCGCGGCGGCAAGGAACTCGTCGGCCGCGTCGAGGCCGAGGCGAGAATACCCGTGTTCGCGCATCTGGAAGGCATCTGCCACGTCTATGTCCACGCGCCCGCCGATCTCGATATGGCGAAGAAGATCGTTTTGAACGCCAAGATGCGCCGCACCGGCGTTTGCGGCGCGGCCGAAACGCTGCTGGTGGATCGCGCGCTCGCGACTACGCACTTGCAGCCGCTCGTGCAGATGCTGATCGAAGCCGGTTGCGAAATTCGCGGCGACGACGCGACCCGCGCCACCGACAAACGCGTGGTGCCCGCCATCGAGCAGGACTGGTCCACCGAATATCTCGACGCGATCCTGTCGGTGAAGGTGGTCGATGGCCTCAAGGCCGCCATCGACCATATCGGCCGTTACGGATCGAGCCACACCGAATCCATCGTCACCGGCGACAACAAAGCCGCCGAGACTTTTCTGCGCGAGGTCGATTCCGCCATCGTGCTGCACAACGCCTCGACCCAGTTCGCCGACGGCGGCGAGTTCGGTTTCGGCGGCGAGATCGGCATCGCCACCGGCCGCCTGCACGCGCGCGGTCCCGTGGGCGCCGAGCAGCTCACGTCGTTCAAGTATCGCGTGCACGGCTCGGGCCAGACTCGGCCGTGAGTCGTCGGGAATTCTCCTCTCGAATGCCTATCCTCGCCCCAGGCATGCGCATCGGCTTGCTCGGCGGCAGCTTCAACCCGCCGCATGCCGCGCACCGCGCCGTGAGCCTCTTGGCACTGAAGCGCCTCCGCCTCGATCGCGTCTGGTGGCTGGTGAGTCCCGGCAATCCGCTCAAAGACAATAAGAAACTTACGCCGCTCGACGAGCGCATCGAGCGCGCCCGCGCGCTCGCCGCCGACCCGCGCATCGACGTCACCGCGATCGAGGCGGCGCTCGGCACCGTCTTCAGTCACGATACTGTCGCCAAGCTTCGTGCACGCTATCCCAATGTGCGATTCGTCTTCCTCATGGGCGCCGACAACCTGGCCGCAGTTCCATCGCTGGAAGCGCTGGCGCGAACTCGCATGTCATGGTGCCGATCGCCGTCATGGACCGCGCGGGGCTTGAGTCTGACCGCGCTGGCCTCGCCGGCAGCACTTGCGCTCGCACGCTGGCGGCTCGGCGAGCCCAAGGCATCCGTGCTCGCGCGCTCGAAGCCGCCCGCCTGGATATTCCTGCACGGCATGAAATCGCCGCTTTCTTCGACGGCAATCCGTGCAAAGCCGAAGCGGAAGGGTTGAAACCGTACGCATGAACCCGATATCTTCGAGCAAGCACCTTGGCCTAACAGGCTCACCGGGTCGCATGCGCGACGAAACCGAGAGGTAAAAGAACTCTGTCCCCCTCCCCGCGTTCCGCGGCCGCCCGCAAAAGCAGGACCGCACCGGTTTCCAAGGTTCGCTCCAAGGCTCGCTCCAAGAATCGTTTCGAGGCTCGCTCCGAGGCTCGGGAAACTCTCGCGTTCATCCTCGGCAATCTCGACGCCAACAAGGCCGAAGACATCACCTCCATCGATCTGCGCGGCAAGACTACGATCGCCGATCATATGGTGGTGACCTCCGGCCGCTCGCAACGGCACGTCGGCGCCATCGCCGAGCATCTGGTAGTGGCGCTGAAGAAGCAGGGCCTGCGCAATATTCGGGTCGAAGGCGTACCGCACTGCGACTGGGTGCTGATCGACGCTGGCGACGTGATCGTCCACGTGTTTCGCCCCGAGGTTCGCGAATTCTACAATCTCGAAAAGATGTGGGCGCGCGCTCGGCCGGCCCAGGACTGAGCACGGAGCGCGCGCCATGCGGCTCCTGATCGCCGCCGTTGGACGGCTTAAAAACGGCCCTGAGCGGATTCTCTGCGAGCGCTATATCGAGCGCGCGAACGCGGCTGGCCGCGCGGTGGGCTTGGCGCCGGTCGAAGTGCGCGAAATCGCCGAGAGCGCCAAGCGCCTCGCCAAGGACCGGATGGCCGAGGAAGCGAAGCAATTGCTCGCGCTCGCGCCGCAGCGCTCACGCCTCGTCGCGCTCGACGGCCGCGGCCGGAGTCTGGCGAGCGAGGCGTTTGCCGCCAAGCTCGCCGCCTTCCGCTCGGAGAACGCGCCGGTAACGGTATTCTTCATCGGCGGCGCCGATGGTCTCGGCGAGGAGATCCGCAAGAAAGCCGAGCTGGTTGTTGCCTTCGGCACGGCCACATTTCCGCACCAGCTGGCGCGCATCCTGCTCGCCGAACAGGTCTATCGGGCCGTGACGATCCTGTCCGGCCACCCTTATCATCGGGGGGAATGATTCGCACCGCCCGCTCGTTCTCGTCTGCCGCCGCGCCGCTCGCGGCGCTTCTTGCCGTGTTCGCGCTTTCCGCCGCATCCTTCGCCCAGGCACCGCCGGGCTTGGAAGCCGAGAGGACCGAGCGCCAGCGCCAGCTTGAGGTCCTGCGCGGCGAAGTCGAGCGCACCAAGGATACCGAAGCCCGGCTCAAGACCGAAATCGATGCGATCAAGGACGATCGCAAGAAATTGGCGCAAGCTCTCCTCGATGCCGCGGCACGAATCCGCACTGTCGAGACCAGGCTCTCGGTGGCCGAGAACCGCCTGCCCGAGCTCGACAAGCGCGAAGCAAAAATCAAATCCTCGCTCGAATCCCGCCGCGCCGTACTGGTCGAGGTTCTGGCGGCGCTGCAAAAGATCGGCCGCCGCCCGCCGCCGGCGCTGATCCTGCGACCCGAGGACGCCCTCGATTCTGTGCGCAGCGCCATTCTGCTCGGCGCCATCATTCCCGAGTTGAAGACCGAGGCCGAAGCGCTTGCCGCGGACTTGTCGGAGCTCGCTCGCTTGCGCCGCGAGATCGCCGCCGAGCGCGACGCGCTGGCGCGGAACCGCGCCGCGCTCGAGGACGAGCGCCGCCGCATCACCGTATTCGGTGAGGAGCGCCGCCGGCAGCAGAGCGAGAACGAGAAGGCCCTCGAGGCGGAGCGCACCAAGACCCTGGCGCTCGCCAAACAGGTCGAGACCGTGCGCGAATTGATCGCCCGTATGGAGAAAGAGATCGCCGGCGCCGCCCGCGCCGCCGAGATCGCCCGGCGCGAGACGGCGGAGAAGACCTCCGCCGCGGCGCTGGCCGATCCCGCCCGAATCGCGCCGGCGTTCGCTTTCACTCAGGCTAAAGGCCGTCTGCTCTTGCCGGTCGCCGGAACACGAGTGCGTGAGTTCGGCGCACCCGACGGCCTCGGGGGCTCTGAGCGAGGCCTATTAATCACGACCCGCACCGGCGCCCAAGTCACCGCCCCTTGCGACGGCTGGGTGGTATTCGCCGGGAACTTCCGCTCCTACGGACAACTCTTGATCATCAATCCCGGCGGCGGATATCATGTGCTATTGGCAGGAATGGAACGGATCACCGTGGAGCTCGGACAATTCGTGCTCACCGGAGAACCCGTTGCGGTGATGGGTAACGGGCCGCGGACGGCGAGCGCCGTGACGCTCGGCTCCTCACAACCGGTACTTCATGTCGAGTTCCGCAAGGACGGGAACTCGATCGACTCCGCCCCCTGGTGGGCGGCAACCGAAACGGAAAAGGCACGCGGATGATGCGCAGAACCTCGCTATTCCTCCTGGGTGCGGCGGCCGGCGCGTTCGCGGTCGCCCTCATCGTGCAGCCGAAGCTGCTGCTCGGACAGACCGCACGCGCGGCCGTGTCGGATACCTATCGCCAACTCAACCTGTTCGGCGACATCTTCGAGCACGTGCGCGCGCAATATGTCGAGAAGCCGAACGACGCCAAACTGATCGAGTCGGCGATCAACGGCATGCTCAACGCACTCGATCCGCATTCGGCCTTCCTCGACGCCAAGAACTTCAACGACATGAAGACGCAGACCCGCGGCGAGTTCGGCGGTCTCGGTATCGAGGTGACGATGGAAGACGGCGTGGTGAAGGTCGTTTCCCCCATGGACGGCACTCCCGCGGCGCGGGCCGGCATCCAGCCCAATGACCTCATCACCCACCTCAACGACGAGCAAGTGAAAGGTCTGACGCTCGAGCAGGCGGTCGACAAGATGCGTGGCCCGGTGAATTCCGCGATCACGCTCCGCGTCCAGCGCAAAGGCGCCGACAAGCCGATCGAGATCAAGATCGTCCGCGAAGTGATCTCCATCCGCAACGTGCGCCACCGCATCGAAGGCGGCGACATCGGCTATATCCGCATCACCAGCTTCCAGGGCGAGCGGACGCTCGAGCAATTGCGCAGTTCCATCGCCGAGATCGCCAAGGAAATTCCCGCCGACAAGCTCAAGGGCTATATCGTCGACCTGCGCAACAACGGCGGCGGATTGCTCGACCAGGCGATCGCGGTCACCGACTCGTTCCTCGAGCGCGGCGAAATCGTCTCGACGCGGGGCCGCAATCTCGAGGACACCCAGCGTCACAACGCGCGGCCGGGCGATCTCACGAACGGCAAGCCGCTGATCGTGCTGATCAACGGCGGTTCGGCCTCGGCCTCCGAGATCGTTGCCGGCGCGTTGCAGGACCACAAGCGTGCGACGCTCCTGGGCTCGCGCTCGTTCGGCAAGGGCTCGGTGCAGACCGTGATTCCGATCGGCACCTTCGGCGCCCTGAAGCTCACCACCGCTCGCTACTTCACTCCCTCCGGCCGCTCGATCCAGGCCAAGGGGATCTCGCCCGAGATCGAGCTGATCCAGGATCTGCCCGATGAGCTCAAGGGCAAGGTCGAGACCAAGGGCGAGGCGCAGTTGAAGGGCCACCTGAAGAGCGGCGACGAGGAAGAGGAAAAGGCGGGCTCCCCCGCCTATGTCCCGCTCGACCCGAAGGACGACAAGCAGCTCAAGCTCGCGCTCGATCTCATGCGCGGCGTCGAGAAGCATGCCGCCTTCCCGCCAAGCTCGAAGGCCACGCCGAACTGAGCGGCCCGCGCCGCTTTCGCGCCTTTCCAAGCCCCGCCCGGGCAACCGGGCGGGGCTTCGGATTCCGGCGTGCTAGAATTGCGATTGATTCGTTCAGCGGGGATCGCAACGTGGCGGCAGACGATCTCGACTCGCCTCTCGGCACTGAACCGCGCACCGGCCCGCGTGCGAGCAGGCTGCCGTTCTCGTTTCTTTCGGTCGTCACCGTCGCGCTCACCGTGGTCGTGGCCGCCGGCATCGGCTGGGTCCTGGTGGTCGACGATCCGCTCGGCGGCGAGCCGCGCATGGTGGTCGCGATCGAGGACGCCACCAAAGGCACGACGCCATCCGCGCAGGACGCACGCTCGCGCGTCGTCGACAACACCAAGCCCGGCCGCACGGTCACCGTCATCGATGGCCGCACCGGCGAGCGGCGGGAAGTCGCCATCGGCACGAGCGAGGTCGAGCCCGAGATCGTGGGCACCGTCAATCCGCGTGCCGCCGCCCCCATCGCCGACCCGCGCTTCGTCGAGACTTCGCGCCACGGGACGATCCCGCGCGTGTCGCCCGAGGGCAAGCGGCCGCTCGAGCAATATGCCCGCGTCGATCCGACACTGGAGCGGGCGCGCGGCCCGCGCATCGCCATCGTCATCGGCGGTCTCGGCATCGGCGCCGCCGCCACCGGAAACGCGATCTCCAAGCTGCCGCCGAGCGTGACGCTGGCGTTCGCGCCTTACGGCACCGGGATGCCGCGCTGGGCCGGCCGCGCGCGCACCAAGGGCCATGAGCTGCTGCTGCAGCTTCCCATGGAGCCCGCCGACTATCCCGACAACGATCCCGGCCCGCAGACGCTGGTCAGCGCCTTGACCGCCGAGCAGAACCTCGACCGGCTGCACTGGTTGCTGTCGCGGCTGCAGGGCTATGTCGGGGTCATGAATCTGATGGGCGCGCGCTTCACTGAGAACGAAGCGGCGCTTTCACCCATTCTGCGCGATGTGGCCAAACGCGGGCTGCTCTATCTCGACGACGGCACCGCGCCAAAGAGCGTCGCCGCGCAGATCGCCGGCTCGATCCAGGCCCCCTTCCTCAAGGCCGATCTCGTGATCGATACGGCTCCGAACTGGAGCGAGATCGACGCGGCACTTGCCAAGCTCGAGGCCATCGCCGCCGAGCACGGCAGCGCGGTCGGCATTGCCTCGGCATCGCCGGTCGCGATCGAGCGCATCGCGCGCTGGGCCAAGGCCGCGGAATCCCGCGGCATCAAGCTCGTGCCCTTGAGCGTGCTGTACCTGCGGCCTAAGCAGCAGGGCTGAACGCCCGGCTTCAATCCTGCGCGGTCCGATGCCCCCGTACGAGCAACTGCCCTATCGCCCCTGCGTCGGCATGATGCTGATCAATCGCGCCGGGCTCGCGTTCGTCGGCCGCCGTACCGGCGGGCCCGAGCACGTGGACGCGACTCACGTGTGGCAGATGCCGCAAGGCGGCGTCGATCCCAAGGAAGATCCCTACAAGGCGGCGCTGCGCGAGCTGCACGAGGAAACCAACGTGCACTCGGTCGAGAAGCTCGCCGAATCCAGGGGCTGGTACAGCTACGACATTCCGCGCGCGATCGCCGGCCAGGCGTGGAAAGGCAAGTACCGCGGCCAGACGCAAAAATGGTTCGCGCTGCGCTTCATCGGCGCGGATACCGAGATCGACGTGGCAGCATCCCGCCGGCGGGCATGAGCCGGAATTCGTCGAATGGCGATGGGAGAAGCTGGAGCGATTGCCCGGCCTGGTCGTGCCGTTCAAGCGCAAGGTCTACGAGCAGGTAGTGGAGGAATTCCGCGGATTCGCCAAAGCCTAAGCTGGTTGCCCGGCGGTCCTGCCCACAATGCATCGCGTCCTTTAGGGTGGGCATGCGCCTCACCCGCTTGAAAAGGCGGCGCAATACGCAAGAATGGCTCCGCCGGGAGAGTGGAGGAATTGCCATGCGCTTTCGCATCGTCGGAACGATTCTGTGTGCCGTCGCCACGCTCCTGACCGTTGCCGCGGGACAGGCTCGTGCCAAGGACTATATCTACGGATCGTGCGTGCCGGCGGCGGACTATCTGACCTCCGACGCCCTGCCGGCGATGTTCGCCGGCATCGACAAGGAGACCAACGGCGCGATCAAGTGGAAATCGATCGCCGGTGGTGCGCTCGCCGACTGCAAGGGCACGTTCAGCGCGGTCACCGACCGGGTGATGGAAGCAGGCCTCGCCATTCCGATCTATGTGCCGAACCTCGTGCCCTCGTCCAACCTGATCTACAGCACCATCGAGTTCATCGGCGAAACCGTGGCGGTAGCCGGCGCAACGGCGGAGACGCTGTTCATCGACTGCAAGGAGTGCCTGGACGAGTGGCGCAAGATCAACTCACTGCCGCTCGGGCCCTACGCCAGTTCGCCCTACTCGCTCTATTGCCGCGATCCGATCGACACGGTGGCGGGGCTGAAGAACAAGCGCATTCGCGCCGCAGGCGGCAGCACCTTCCTGATGAACCTTGCTGGCGCGGTACCCGTGAATGCGACGCTGCCCGAGGCAGTGAGCCTCTTGCAGCGCGGCGGCCTCGATTGCCTCTACGGCATCACCGAGTGGCTGAAGACGTTCGGCTACGGCGACTTCGCCAAGTACGTGATCGACGTTTCGCTCGGCACGACCGGCCCGGCGATCGGCGTGATGCTGAACTACGCGGCTTGGAAGGAAATGACGCCCGCGCAGCGGACTTCGACGCTGAAATACGCGGCCTTGTTCGCCGCTAAACACTCGATCGGCAACTTCATCATCAAGAACAAGATGTCGCTCGAAGAGGTGAAGAAGACCAAGGGCGTGAAGGTGTTGCCGGCTGGCAAGGACTTCGACGAATGGATCGCCAAGTACAAGGCCGGCGAGCGCGCCCGCAACGTCGAGGCCGCGAAGCAACTGGGCGTGAAGAACCCGGACGCGATCCTCGATCTATACGAGAAGAATCTCGTGAAGTGGCGCAAGCTGGAGAAAGAGATCGGCACCGACGTGGAGAAATTCGCCGACGCGCTCTGGCGGGAGATCTATTCGAAGATCGACGTGAACACGCTGTAGGGGGAGCGCGAAACCCGATCCGTCATCCTAAGGTGCTCGCGCGACTCGCGCGCGCTCGCACCTCAGGGTGCCGTCGCTTTTTTTGCTAGTGCCGGCTCGCCCCGCCGCCAGCCGCGCCCATCTGTGCGGCAACCGTCTTCAACTGATCGACCCGCTCCGCCGCCTTGTCGCGCGCGGGACCTTCCTTGGCCTCGGCAAGCGCGCGCTCCGCATCCGCGACCTCGTCGGCCATGTTAGCGGCGGTGATGTCCTCGACCGGCACCGCGACCTCGGCCAGCACGGTGAGCCCCTTCGGATTCACCTCGGCGAAGCCGTCGCGCACATAGAGCCGCTTCTCGCCGCCCGCGGCTTTGATCGTGAGGATGCCGGGCCGAGCGACGAGACGAACGGCGCATGATTGGCGAACACGCCGAACTGGCCCTCGAGGCCCGGCACGATCACTTCCTCGACCTCGCCCGAATGGACGAGGCGCGCGGGCGAAACCAGTTCGAAGGAGAAGGTGGCCATGGTCTATTCGATGCTCACGTGCGGAAGCCGCCGCGCTCGGCCACGATGCCGAGACCGAAGCCGACGATGGCGCCCAGAACCGCGATGCAGCGTGATGTGCTGCATCTGGTCCGAGGTGAGCGGCCCGCTCTGCGCGGGCCCGGGCCCGGTAATCTGGACACTCATCGGGCCAATGCGAATCTCGGCCGATTCCGGCCGCGTCAGATAGCCGATGATCCCGCCGACGACGAGGCCGAAGTAACAGAAGTACGACCTTATTATTCATGTTGCGCATCGCTCAATCTCCGCGCGGCGCGGCTCAAGCCTCCGCCGCGAGCTTCTTGCCCTTCTCCACCGCGCCCTCGATCGTGCCGACCATATAGAAGGCGACCTCCGGCAGGTGATCGTACTTGCCTTCGCACAAGCCCTTGAAGCCCTTGATGGTGTCGGCGAGATCGACGAACACGCCGGGGCTACCGGTGAACACTTCGGCCACGTGGAACGGCTGCGACAGGAAGCGCTCGATCTTGCGCGCGCGCGCGACGGCGATCTTGTCCTCTTCGGAGAGCTCGTCCATGCCGAGAATCGCGATGATGTCCTGCAATGCCTTGTAGCGCTGCAGGATCTGCTGCACCTGACGGGCGATCGCGTAGTGCTCCTCGCCGACCACCAGCGGCGACAGCATGCGCGAGGTCGAATCGAGCGGGTCCACCGCCGGATAGATGCCCTTCTCGGCGATCGAGCGCGACAGCACCGTGGTGGCGTCGAGATGCGCGAACGAGGTCGCCGGCGCCGGGTCGGTCAAGTCGTCGGCCGGAACGTAGATGGCCTGCACCGAAGTGATCGAGCCCTTGTGGGTGGTGGTGATGCGCTCCTGCAGCGCGCCCATGTCGGTGGACAGCGTCGGCTGGTAGCCCACCGCCGAGGGAATGCGCCCGAGTAGCGCCGACATTTCCGAGCCCGCCTGCGTGAAGCGGAAGATGTTGTCGACGAAGAACAAGACGTCCTGGCCCTGGTCGCGGAAATGCTCGGCGACGGTGAGGCCGGAAAGGCCGACGCGGGCGCGCGCGCCCGGCGGCTCGTTCATCTGGCCGAACACCAGCGCGCACTTCGAGCCGGCGCCGCCGCCCTTCTTGTTGACGCCCGACTCGATCATCTCGTGATAGAGGTCGTTGCCTTCGCGCGTGCGCTCGCCGACGCCGGCGAACACCGAATAGCCGCCGTGCGCCTTGGCGACGTTATTGATCAGTTCCTGAATGAGCACGGTCTTGCCGACGCCGGCGCCGCCGAACAGGCCGATCTTGCCGCCCTTGGCATAAGGCGCGAGCAGATCGACGACCTTGATGCCGGTGACCAGAATCTCCGCCTCGGTCGATTGATCCGTATAGGACGGCGTCGGCTGGTGAATGGCGCGCCGCGCCTTGGTCTTGATCGGGCCGGCCTCGTCCACCGGCTCGCCGATCACGTTCATGATGCGGCCGAGCGTCTCGTCGCCGACCGGAACTTCGATCGGCTGGCCGGTATCGGTGACTTCCTGGCCGCGCACCAGGCCTTCGGAGGAGTCCATGGCGATGGTGCGCACGGTGGATTCGCCCAAGTGCTGCGCCACCTCGAGCACCAGGCGATTGCCGTGGTTCTGGGTCTCCAGCGCGTTCAGGATTTCCGGCAGTTGGTCGGGGAACTGCACGTCCACGACCGCGCCGATGACCTGGGTGATGCGTCCGACTTTGTTGGTGCCTGCTTGCGTCGCCATTCTGTCCTCGTACCGAATTGGATTATAGCGCTTCCGCGCCGGAAATGATCTCGATCAGTTCTTTCGTGATCATCGCCTGGCGGGTGCGGTTGTATTTCAGCGTCTGTTTCTTGATCATGTCGCCCGCGTTGCGGGTCGCGTTGTCCATGGCGCTCATGCGCGCGCCCTGTTCCGAGGCCGCGTTTTCCAAGAGCGAACTAAAGATTTGCGTCGAGATGTTGCGCGGCAGCAGCTCGGCGAGGATTTCATCCTCCTCGGGCTCGAATTCGTAGATCGCGCTGTTGGCTTCCTTCTTCGTCTCGGGGAACTCCGCGGGAATGATCTGCTGCGCCGTCGGGATCTGCGAGATCACCGATTTGAAGCGTGCAAAAAAGAGCGTGGCGACGTCGAAGGCGCCCTCATCGAACAGCGCGACGATCTTCTTTCCGATCGCGTCCGCATTCCCATAGCCGAGGCTGCGCACGGCGCGCAGATCAACGGTCTCGAGTATCTGCTTCTCGTACTGCCGCTTCAGCTGATCGAAACCCTTGCGCCCGACGCAGAGGAATTTCACCTGCTTGCCTTGCGCCGCCAGAGAATTTGCGCGCTCGCGCGCGAGCCGCACGATCGACGAGTTGAAGGCGCCGCACAGACCGCGCTCGGCGGTGCAAACCACCAGCAGATGCACGTCGCTTTTGCCGGTTCCGAGCAGCAACTTCGGCGATTCCGGGGACGCATCGATGCCTGCGGCGATATTGCCGAGCACGCGGTTCATGCGATCCGCATAGGGCCGCGCCGCTTCCGCCGCCACTTGCGCGCGCCGAAGCTTCGCCGCGGCGACCATCTGCATCGCCTTGGTGATCTTCTGCGTCGCCTTCACCGAGGCGATGCGATTGCGCAGGTCCTTGAGCGAAGCCATTTCCGCGCGTCTCCAGCCTCAGGCAAACGCCTTGGCGTAGGCTTCCACCGCGGCCTTGAGCTTCGCCGCGGTGTCGTCGGCCAAGTCCTTCGAGCTGCGGATCGCGTCCAGGATGCCCGCGTGGCTGGCGTGCATATTGGTGAGCAACCCGCTTTCGAACGCTTTCACGCGATTGACCGGCAGCCGATCGAGATAGCCGTTGACGCCGGCATAGATCACCACGACCTGCTCTTCCATCTTGAGCGGCGAGAACTGGCTCTGCTTCAGAAGCTCGGTCAGCCGCGCGCCGCGGTTCAGGAGCCGCTGCGTGGTGGCGTCGAGGTCGGAGCCGAACTGCGCGAAAGCCGCCATCTCGCGGTATTGCGCGAGCTCCCCTTTGATGCGGCCGGCGACCTTCTTCATCGCCTTGGTCTGCGCCGAGGAGCCGACGCGCGACACCGAGAGGCCGACGTTCACCGCCGGCCGGATGCCCTGATAGAACAGGTCGGTCTCCAGAAAAATTTGCCCGTCGGTGATCGAGATCACGTTGGTCGGGATATAGGCCGAAACGTCGTTGGCTTGGGTTTCGATGATCGGCAGCGCCGTCAGCGAGCCGCCGCCGTTTTCGTCGTTGAGCTTGGCCGCGCGCTCCAGCAGCCGCGAATGCAGATAAAACACGTCGCCCGGATAAGCCTCGCGTCCGGGCGGCCGGCGCAACAGCAGCGACATCTGGCGGTACGCGACCGCCTGTTTCGACAAGTCGTCATAGATCATCAGCGCGTGCATGCCGTTGTCGCGGAAATACTCGCCCATGGCGCAGCCGGCGAACGGCGCCAGGAACTGCATCGGCGCGGGGTCCGAGGCGGTCGCCGCGACGATGATGGAATAGTCGAGCGCGCCTTGCTCTTCCAGCACGCGCACGAACTGCGCCACCGTCGAGCGCTTTTGGCCGATCGCGACATAGACGCAGTAGAGCTTCACCTTCTCGTCGTTGCTGGCGTTGAGCGACTTCTGGTTCAGGATGGCGTCGAGCGCGACCGCGGTCTTGCCGGTCTGCCGGTCGCCGATGATCAGCTCGCGCTGGCCGCGGCCGATCGGGATCAGCGCGTCGATCGCCTTGAGGCCGGTCGCCATCGGCTCGTGCACCGATTTTCTCGGGATGATGCCGGGCGCCTTCACGTCGACGCGGCGGCGCTCCTTGGCCTCGATCGGACCCTTGCCGTCGATCGGATTTCCGAGCGCGTCGACCACGCGGCCGAGCAAGCCCTTGCCGACCGGCACGTCTACGATCGCGCGCGTGCGCTTGACCGTCTGGCCTTCCTTGATCTGCCCGGTCCTCGCCGAAGATCACGATGCCGACGTTGTCGGTCTCCAAGTTCAGCGCCATGCCGCGCACGCCGTTCTCGAACTCGACCATCTCGCCGGCCTGCACGTTGTCGAGGCCATAGACGCGGGCGATGCCGTCGCCGACCGACAAGACCTGGCCGACTTCGGAGACTTCGGCGGCCTCGCCGAAATTCTTGATTTGCTCTTTCAGGATCGCGGAAATTTCCGCGGCGCGGATATCCATTAACGGACCTCTTTCATGGCGAGCTTGATCGAATTGAGCTTGGTCTTGAGCGAGGCGTCGACCATGCGGCTGCCGAGCTTGATGACGAGGCCACCGAGAATCTTCGGATCGACCTTCACATCGAGCGCGACGTCGCTCTTGGTGGTGCCGGCGAGCATTTCCCTAAGTGAAGCGAGATGTTTTTCCGCGAGCGGTTCTGCCACCGTGACCTCGGCGCGCACTTCGCCTTTATGACGCGAGACGAGCGTGCGAAACGCCTTGATGATGAGGCTGACTGCAAACAGCCGCCGGTTCTCCGCGACCCTGAGCAGAAACTTGGCGGTCAGGCCGCCGATCTCAGCCCGTTCGAGCACTACTTTCAGCGCCTTGGTTTGCTCTTCGGCGCCGAAGATCGGGTTCGTCACCAGGCGCTTGAGGTCTGAGCTGCCTTCGACCATCGCTTCGAAGCGCGACAGGTCGTGCGCGATCGCGTCGAGCGACTTCTCTTCGAGCGCAAGCTCGAACAGCGCGGTCGCGTAACGACCGGCCATGCCGGATACGATGGGTTCGTCGGCCACGCCTCGGCTCTCGGACTTGGGGAGGGAGCGCTCCAGCCCGGTCGGGCGGAGGCCCCTCGGCCTCGATTATCATCAAAAAGGGCGCGGGCCCCCGCGCCCCTGCAGGCTGCGGTTCCGTAACACAGGCTTTCTTGCGGCGCAACAAGACGCGATGCGGCCGACAACTCACAAAGCCTTGTAGGATAATGCGTTGCAGACATCCGGCCGCCGGCGAACCGCAGCCAAAGCTCACAGGGAATTTTGCGCGGATTTGAGGATATAGAGTCATCTGGATGGGCTCCTCCCTTTTTCAGCGGCTTGTCGCGCGGGTCTTGCAGATCGGCGCCGACCCCGCGGATAGCAGCGATATCGCCCTGCAAAAGCAGCTCACCGTCGCCCTCTCGCTGGTGATCGTGCCGCTGGCTTGGTTTTGGGGCGGCGTCTATTTCGCGGCGGGTGCGCCGCTCGCCGCCACCATTCCGCTCTCCTATTCGGTCATCACGCCGATCACCACGGCGATCTTCGCGTTCACCCGTCACCTCGGCTTCTATCGCTTCGGCCAACTGCTGATGTTTCTGATCCTGCCCTGGCTTCTGATGACGAGCCTCGGCGGCTTCAAGAATTCCAGCGCGGTGATCATTTGGGCGACGCTCGCCCCGCTCGCGGCGCTCCTGCTGGAGGACTTGCGGCGAACCGTGTTCTGGCTGCTCGGCCTGGTGGCGCTCCTGATCTTGAGCGGAATCGCGCAACCCTACCTGACCGCACCGGCCCTGCCGGAGCAGTTCGTGACCTGGTTCTTCGTGCTTAATGTCGGCGTGGTGATCTCGCTCGGCTTCGCCGTACTCTATTATTTCGTCGGTCAACGCAATTTCTTCCAGGAGCGCTCCGAGATGCTGCTCCTCAATATTCTGCCCAAGGAGATTTCGGAGGCGCTCAAGGCCGAGCAGAAGACGATCGCCGCACACTATGACGCCGCCAGCATCCTGTTTGCCGACGTTGTCGCCTTCACGCCGATGGCCGCGACCATGACGCCGCTCCGGCTGGTCGATCTCCTCAACGAGGTCTTCCAGTGCTTCGACGTTCTGGTCGAGAAATACGACCTGGAGAAGATCAAGACGATCGGCGATTGCTACATGGTCGCCGCCGGCGTGCCGCGAGCGCGCCCCGATCACGCCGGGGCTCTCGTTCAACTGGCCCTCGATATGCAAGCAGCCGTAGCCGAACGCACATTCGGCGGGCGGCAGCTCGCATTCCGCATCGGCATCAATTCGGGCCCGGTGGTCGCCGGCGTCATCGGGCGCAAGAAATTCAGCTACGATCTTTGGGGCGCCGCGGTGAATGTCGCCAGCCGGATGGAAACCTATGGCGAAAGCGGAACGATTCAGATCACGCGCAACACCTATGAATTGATCGAACGCGACTTCATCCTCACCCCCAAAGGGACGGTCAAGGTAAGAGGCGCCGGCGAATTGGAGATCTGGCACGTGCTCGGCAGGAAACCGGTTTGACGTCGGTATACCCGCCCCTGAGAACTCAGAGAAAACTCTGCGGATCGATATCGACCACGACCCGCACGCTGCCCTTGGGCTGCGGCGCCGAGGCGAGCCAGCCGCGAATATAGGCGGAAAGATCGAAGCCGCGCTTCGACTTGAGCAGCAGCCGGAACCGGTGCCGCTTGCGCACCACCGCGAGCGGCGCTTCGGCGGGGCCGAGCACCCGCACTTCCGGGGCCTGCGGCGCCGATGCCGCGAGCCGCTGCGCGTAGCCTTGCGCGCTCGGCACGTCGGAAGCCGAGACGATGAGGCTGGCTAACCTTCCGAACGGCGGCAGGCCGGCCTCCTCGCGCGCGGCGATTTCGCGGTCATAGAACGCGGCGCGATCGCCCGCGATCAGCGCCGCCATCACCGGATGCTCCGGCTGATGGGTCTGCAACAGCCCGCGCCCGGCCGCGGCCGCGCGCCCGGCGCGCCCCACCACCTGATGCAGCAGCTGAAACGTGCGCTCGGCCGCGCGCGGATCGCCCCAGGCGAGCCCGAGATCGGCGTCGATCACGCCGACCAGCGCGAGCGACGGAAAATGATGCCCCTTGGCCACCAGCTGCGTGCCGATCACGAGGTCAATCTCGCCCTTGGTCACCGCATCGAGCTCGGCGCGCAGCCGCTCGACCCCGCCGGAAAGATCGCTCGACAGCACCAGCGTGCGCGCCTTCGGGAAACAGCGCATGCACCTCTTCTTCCAGCCGCTCGACGCCCGGACCGCAGGCGACGAAGGAATCGGCGGCGCTGCACTTGGGGCAGGTCTCGGGCTTCGCCAGCGCGAAACCGCAATGGTGGCAGATCAGGCGGTTTCGGAAGCGATGATCGACCAGCCACGAATCGCAGTTGGGGCAGCGCATGCGGTGGCCGCACGTGCGGCACAGCGTCAGCGGCGCATAGCCGCGCCGGTTGAGGAACAGCAACGCCTGCTCGCCGCGCTCGATCGTTTCGCTCACCGCCGCTTCGAGGCGAGGCGAAATCCAGCGCCCGCGCGGCGGCGGCGATTTACGCAGATCGATCGCTTCGAGCGGCGGGATCGAGCTGCCGCCGAACCGCTCGGGCAGCGCCAGGCGCTTGTAGCGCCCGCGCCGCGCATTGACCTCGGTTTCGAGCGACGGCGTGGCCGAGGCCAGCACGATCGGCGCCGCGTTCAGCCGCGCGCGCACCACCGCCATATCGCGCGCGTGATAGTGCACGCCGTCTTCCTGCTTGTAGGCCGGATCGTGCTCCTCATCGATGACGATGAGGCCGAGCTGCTTGAACGGCAGGAACAGCGCCGAGCGCGCCCCGGCGACAACCTGCACCTCGCCGCTCGCCACCGCCTCCCAGGTGCGCGCGCGTTTGCGCGGCGCGACCTGCGAATGCCATTCGGCCGGCCGCGTGCCGAAGCGCTCGGCGAAGCGATCGAGAAAGCGGTTGGTGAGCGCGATCTCCGGCAACAGGATCAGCGCCTGCTTGCCGCGGCGCAATACTTCGGCGACCGCCTCGAAATAGACCTCGGTCTTGCCCGAGCCCGTCACGCCATCCAAGAGATGCACCGAGAACTCGGCCCCGCGCACCGCCTCGCGCAACACCGAGGCGGCCGCCGCCTGCAGCTCGGTAAGCGTCGCGCCCGGATGCTCGGGCTCGGGCGGCAGCGTAACGGGTTCCTTGGGCAGCACGATCGCTTCGAGCGTCCCCTCGTCCAACAGCCCATCGATCGTGCCCGCCGACACGGCAGCTTCCCGCGCGGCTTCAGCCTTGGTGCGCACGAGGCCATCGGCGAGCGCCGCCAATACCTTGGCGCGCGCTGCGGTCATTCGCTGGGGTGGCGGTCCCGCGAGCCGGACACCCACGCGCGGCCGCCCCTCGCCACCCTCGGCATCGAAGCGTAACGCCATGCGCAGCACCATGCCGCGCGGCGCCAGCGTGTAGTCGGCGAGCCAATCGATGAAACGCATGAACTCCGGCGTGAGCGGCTGGAGATCCAGCTTTCCCGTAACCGCCTTGAGCTTCTTGCCTTCGCCGGCACCTTCCGAAGACCAGACGCAGCCGAAAACCCGCCGCGTCCCCAGCGGCACGGCGACGATGTCGCCGGGCGCAAGGACGAGCGCCTCGGGAACGCGGTATGTATAGGGTGAGTCGACGGCGACGGGGACGAGCACGTCGACGGTCCGCTCGGCCATGGTTCCGCTCGTCTCGTCAGAGTTCTTGCGAGCGGACCGATTGCGCGCGGCGCTGTCAAGGGACCGGCCATGGTCAAGCGGCGGACGAAAGGCTCTAACCTCGAAGAGGCGACCGCAATGGTCGCAGCCGTCGCAGCACCCGACGTGGCGCGCGAAGCCGCCCGCTGGCTCGCGTTTCTCGGCATCGAGCGCCGCCTGGCGCCGAAGACCTGCGAAGCCTATGCCCGCGATGTCGCGGCCTTTCTCGCGTTCCTGACCGAGCATCTGGGCGGCAAGCCGAAGCTCACGGAGCTTGCCAAGCTGTCGCCGGCCGACGTGCGCGCCTGGCTCTCGCACCGCCGCCGCGACGGCATCGAGGCCCGCACCCTGGTGCGCGCGCTCGCGGCGACGCGTTCTTTCGCCCGTTTCCTCGAGCGCGAAGGCAAGGGCAAGGTGGCGGCACTCTCCGCCGTGCGGGCGCCGCGCGTGCCGCGCTCGTTGCCCAAGCCCCTCACCATCGGCGCCGCCAAGGCCGTTTCCGATCCCGCCTTGCGCTCCGAGCGAGCGGCGCGAACAATGGGTGCTCACGCGCGATGCCGCCGTGCTCGCGCTGCTCTACGGCTCGGGCCTGCGCATTTCCGAAGCGCTCGGCCTGAAGCGCCGCGACGTGCCGAAACCCGGCGCCGGCGACGCGCTCACCGTGCTCGGCAAGGGCAACAAGACGCGCATGGTGCCGGTGCTGGCGCCCGTCCTGCAGGCGATCGAGGACTACGTGCGGCTCTGCCCGTTCGATCTCGAGCCCGACGCGCCGATTTTCAGAGGCACCGGGGGACGGCCGCTCTCGCCGCGCATCGTGCAGCTCGCGATGAGCGAAATTCGCGGCGCCCTCGGCCTGCCGCCCAGCGCGACGCCGCACGCGCTGCGCCATTCCTTCGCGACGCATCTGTTGTCGCGCGGCGGCGATCTGCGCGCGATACAGGAACTGCTCGGCCACGCGTCGCTTTCCACCACGCAGATCTATACCGCGGTCGATTCGACGCGGCTGATCGAGGCCTACAAGGCGGCGCATCCGCGCGCGCGCGGCTGACCCTTGCGAAATCTCCGCTCTTCATGAAAGCGTATCGACCGAACTATCGGGGAGAACGTCATGGCCGCCAAATCCGAAGAAGCCGCCCACGAGGCGATGCATCTGGAAGGCTCGAGCAAGAAGATCGCGCTCCTGATTTCGGTGATCGCGCTCTTCCTCGCCTTTTCCGAAACGCTCGGCAAATCCGCGCAGACCGCGGGCATCGGCTACAACGTGGAAGCTTCGAATCTCTGGGCCTTCTTCCAGGCCAAGACCATCCGCATGACCGCGGTGCGCACCGCCGCCGAAGCGGTCGAGCTCGACATCGTCGCCACCGCCGATCCGGCGCAACGCGACGCGAAACTGAAGCGCATCGAGAATTGGCAGAAGACCGCGGCCCGCTACGACACCGAGCCCGAGACGCAGGAAGGAAGAAAAGAACTCGCCGCGCGCGCGATCGCCGCCGAAAAGAAGCGCGACGACTCGCTGACGAGATATCATCATTACGAGATCGCCTCGGCCGCGCTGCAGATCGGGATCGTGCTGGCTTCCGCCTCGGTGATCACCGGCATGATCGTGCTGGCTTTTACCGCCGGCGGGCTCGGCCTCCTCGGCATCGCGATCATGGCGCTCGGCCTGTTCCGGCCGGAGCTGCTGCACGCGCTGCATCTGATCTGACCGGCGCACCAGCCCACTACCCGCGGGCGGTTCGCACGAAATCACATATGGATCGGCCGCCCGTCGACCGCGAGCGCGGCTTCCTTGATCGCCTCGGAGAGCGTTGGATGCGCGTGGCAGGTGCGGGCGATGTCCTCGGCGGACGCCCCGAACTCGATCGCCAGCGTCACTTCGCCGATCAGCGTGCCCGCGTCGGCGCCGATGATGTGCACGCCGAGCACGCGGTCGGTGACGCCGTCGGCCAGAATCTTCACGAAACCGTCGGTGGTCTTGTTCACCTTGGCTCGGCCGTTGGCGGTGAACGGGAACTTGCCGGTCTTATAGGCGATGCCCGCGGCCTTGAGCTCCTCCTCGGTCTTGCCGACCGATGCGACCTCGGGGAAGGTGTAGATCACGTTCGGGATCGCGTCGTAGTTCACGTGGCCGGCCTGGCCCGCGAGAATTTCCGCGACCGCGATGCCTTCATCCTCCGCCTTGTGCGCGAGCATCGGGCCCGCGATCACGTCGCCGATCGCGTAGATGCCCGCCACGTTCGTCCGGTAATGCGCGTCGACGACGACGCGCTTCTTTTCGTCGAGCGCGACACCGGCTTCCTTGAGCCCGAGGCCGTCGCTGTAAGGCACGCGACCGATCGACACGAGCACCACGTCGGCTTCCAGCGATCTCGCTCTTTCCGCCTTTGGCGGGTTCGACCGAGGCCTTCAGCGTCTTGCCCTTGGCGTCGACGGCCGTGACCTTGGAGCCGAGACGAAACTTGATGCCCTGCTTTTCCAGAATGCGCTGAAACGCGCGCGCCACTTCGTTGTCCATGCCGGGGAGGATGCGGTCGAGGAACTCGACGACCTCGACCTCGGCGCCGAGCCGCCGCCACACGCTGCCCAATTCGAGGCCGATGACGCCGGCGCCGACCACGAGCAATTTCTTCGGAACTTCCGCAAGCTCCAGCGCGCCGGTCGAGGACACGATCCGCTTCTCGTCGATGGCGATGCCCGGAAGCTTCGCCACGTCGGAGCCGGTGGCGATCACGATGCTCTTGGCCTCGAGCGTCTGCGTCTTGCCGTCGGCGCCTTTCACTTCGACGCGGCCCGGCCCGAGAATGCGCGCGGTGCCGCGAAACGCCTCTATCTTGTTCTTCTTAAAGAGGAAATCGACGCCTTTGACGTTGCCGTCGACGCCCTCCTGCTTGAATTTCATCATCTGTTGCAGATCGAGCTTGGGCGCCGGCACGCCGATCCCCATGGCCCCGAACGCGTGGCCCGCGTCCTCGAACAGGTGCGAGGCCTGCAACAGCGCTTTGGACGGAATGCAGCCGACGTTCAGGCAGCAGCCGCCGAAGGTCGCGTCCTTCTCGACGACGGCGACCTTCAACCCGAGCTGCGCCGCGCGGATCGCGCAGACATAGCCGCCGGGGCCGGTGCCGATGACGATGAGGTCGTGGGCCATCGCTCAGAGATCCAGCACCATGCGCGCCGGGTCTTCGAGATTTTCCTTGATGCGCACCAAGCACATCACCGCCTCGCGGCCGTCCACCAGCCGGTGATCATAGGACAGCGCCAGATACATCATCGGGCGGGCCACGATCTTGCCTTCTCGCACCATCGGCCGCTCCTCGATCCGGTGCATGCCGAGAATGCCCGATTGCGGGGCGTTCAGGATCGGCGTCGATAACAGCGAGCCATAGACGCCGCCGTTCGAAATCGTGAACGTACCGCCCTGCATATCCTCGATGGTCAAGTGTCCTTCGCGCGCGCGCTTGCCGAATTCCGCGATGGTCTTCTCGATCTCGGCGAGCGAGAGCGCGTCGGCATCGCGCACCACCGGCACCACCAGCCCGCGCTCGGTGCCGACCGCGACGCCGATGTGATAATAATTCTTGTAGACGATATCGGCGCCGTCGATCTCCGCGTTGACCGACGGCACGTCCTTGAGCGCGAGCACGCAGGCCTTCACGAAAAAGCCCATGAAGCCGAGCTTCACGCCGTGCTTCTTTTCGAAGCCCTCCTTGTAGTGCGCGCGCAAGTCCATCACTGCGCTCATGTCCACGTCGTTGAACGTGGTAAGCATGGCGGCGGTGTTCTGCGCTTCCTTGAGCCGTCGCGCGATGGTCTGCCGCAGCCGCGTCATGCGCACGCGCTCTTCGCGCGGGGCATCGCTCGGAGGCGTGGGCGCGCGTACGCTGACGGGAGCCGGTGCAGGCGCGGCGCTTGCGATCGCCGCCAGCAAGTCGCCCTTCATCACGCGGCCGTCCTTGCCGCTGCCGGAGATACTTGAGGGACTAACGCCGGACTCGGCGGCAAGCTTCCGCACCGAAGGCATCAGGGGGGCATCCGCGACTTTCTTTGCAGCGGCTGGGGCAGGCGCAGGTTGAGGGGCACCGGCGGGCTTGGCGGGCGCTGGCTTCGCTTCGGCCTTGGGCGCGGGTTTGGCGCCGCCGGCACCCTCGTTGATCGCGCCCAAGAGCGCGCCGACCGCGACCGTATCGCCGTCCTTGGCCGCGATCGAGGCGAGCGTGCCGGAGACCGGCGAAGGCACCTCGACCGTCACCTTGTCGGTTTCCAATTCGACGAGCGGTTCGTCCGCCGCCACCGCCTCGCCCGCCTTCTTGAACCAGCGGCCGATCGTGGCCTCGGTCACCGACTCGCCGAGGGTGGGGACGCGGATTTCGATGGCCATGCTCTAGCGCTCCCGGCTCAACCCAGCGCTTCATCGAGAAACGCGGCAAGCTGCTTCATATGGCTCGACATCAGCCCGGTCGCGGTCGAGGCCGAGGCCGGCCGACCGACGTAGCGCGGCCGCGCGCTCGTGGCGCCGGTCTGCTCCAGCACCCATTCCAAATATGGCTGCACGAAAGCCCAGGCGCCCATGTTGCGCGGCTCTTCCTGGCACCAGATGATTTCCGCCTGCTTGAAGCGCGAGAGCTCATGCACCGCCGCCTTGAGCGGGAACGGAAACAACTGCTCGAGCCGCAGCAGATAAATGTCGTCGAGCCCGCGCTTCTCGCGCTCCT
The DNA here is from genome assembly GCA_963765745.1 of uncultured Alphaproteobacteria bacterium. Taxonomy (GTDB): domain Bacteria; phylum Pseudomonadota; class Alphaproteobacteria; order Rhizobiales; family Xanthobacteraceae; genus JAHFPN01. The sequence goes on along the minus strand of CAVXXM010000011.1, from coordinate 310,790 downwards.
CGTAGAGATCGTAATAGACCTTGCCCGAGCACAGCACCACGCGGCGGATCATGCCGTCTTCGGCGAGCTTGATGCCGCCGTTGGGGTACAGCTGCGCGTCGTCCCACAGCACGCGGTGGAACGTCGTCTCCGGGCCCATCTCGGCGAGCTTCGAAGTCGCGCGCTTGTGGCGCAGCAGCGACTTCGGCGTCATCAGGATCAGGGGCTTGCGGAACTCGCGCTTCAGCTGTCGCCGCAGGATGTGAAAATAATTGGCCGGCGTCGTGCAGTTGGCGACCTGCATATTGTCCTCGGCGCACATCTGCAGGAAGCGCTCGAGGCGGGCCGACGAATGTTCCGGCCCCTGGCCCTCGTAGCCGTGCGGCAGCAGCATGACGAGGCCCGACATGCGCAACCACTTGCGTTCGCCCGACGAGATGAACTGGTCGATGATGACCTGGGCCCCGTTGGCGAAGTCGCCGAACTGCCCCTCCCACAGCGTCAGCGCGTTCGGCTCGGCCAGCGAATAGCCGTACTCGAAGCCGAGCACCGCCTCTTCCGAGAGCATGGAATTGATCACTTCGTAGCGCGCCTGACCCTCGCGCACGTGGTTGAACGGCGTGTAGCGGTCCTCGTTCGCCTGATCCACCAGCACCGAATGGCGCTGCGAGAACGTGCCCCGCTCGCTGTCCTGGCCCGAGAGCCGCACCGGATTGCCGTCGACCAGCAGCGAGCAGAAGGCGAGCGCCTCGGCGGTGGACCAGTCGATGCCCTCGCCCGCGTCCAGCATTTTGCGCCGGTTCTCGAGGAACCGCGCGATCGTGCGATGGGCCGTGAAGCCCTGGGGCACCGTGGTGATCTTCTCTCCGATTTCTTTCAGCCGATCGAGCGCGACGCCGGTGACGCCGCGCCGCGGGTCGTCGAGGCTGCCGGCGCTCTTCATGCCGGACCAGCGGCCGTCGAGCCAATCGGCCTTGTTCGAGCGATAGCCTTGGCCGGCCTCGAATTCCGCCTCCAGCCGCGCCCGCCAGTCGGCCCGCATCTTCTCCACTTCACCGGCGGTGACGATGCCCTCGGTCTCGAGCTTCTTGCCGTAGATCTCGACAATGGTCGGGTGCGCGCGGATCTTCTGGTACATCAAGGGCTGCGTGAACGACGGCTCATCGCCCTCGTTGTGGCCGAAGCGGCGGTAGCAGAACATATCGACGACCACCGGCTTCTGAAACTTCTGCCGGAATTCGGCCGCCACCTTGGCCGCGAACACCACCGCCTCCGGGTCGTCGCCGTTGGCGTGGAAGATCGGCGCCTCGATCATCTTGGCGACGTCGGAGGGATACGGCGAGGAACGCGCATAGCGCGGATCGGTGGTGAAGCCGATCTGGTTGTTGACGATGAAATGCACCGAGCCGCCGGTGCGGTGCCCGCGCAGCCCCGAGAGCCCGAAGCTTTCCGCGATCACGCCCTGCCCGGCGAACGCCGCATCGCCGTGGATCAGGAGCGGCATCACCGAAGTGCGGTCGTCGCGCGTTGCGCCATATTGATCCTGCTTGGCGCGCACCTTGCCGAGCACCACCGGCACCACGGCCTCGAGATGCGACGGATTGGCGGTGAGCGAGAGGTGCACGTTGTTACCGTCGAACTCGCGATCCGAGGACGCACCCAGGTGATATTTCACGTCGCCCGACCCCTCGACCTCGTCTGGGGTGACCGAGCCGCCCTTGAACTCATGAAAGATGGCGCGATGCGGCTTGGCCATCACCTGCGCCAGCACGTTCAAGCGCCCGCGGTGCGCCATGCCGAGAATGATCTCTTTGACGCCGAGCGCGCCGCCGCGCTTGATGATCTGCTCGAGCGCCGGAATCGTCGCCTCGGCGCCGTCGAGACCGAAGCGCTTGGTGCCGGTGAAGCGCAGATCGCAGAATTTCTCGAAGCCTTCGGCTTCGATCAGCTTGTTCAGGATCGCGCGCTTGCCCTCGCGCGTGAACGAGATCTCCTTGTCCGGACCCTCGATGCGCTCCTGCAGCCAGGCCTTCTGCGCCGGATCGGAAATGTGCATGAACTCGACGCCGAGCGTCTGGCAATAGGTGCGCTTCAGGATCGCGACGATTTCGCGCAGCGTCCCGAACTCGAGCCCGAGCACGTGGTCGAGGAAAATCTTGCGGTCGAGATCGGCTTCCGTGAAGCCGTAGGAGGCGGGATCGAGCTCCTCGTGCGGCTGCGGCGGCTGCAGCTTCAGCGGATCGAGATCGGCGGCCAGATGCCCGCGGATGCGGAACGCCCGGATCAGCATCAAGGCGCGCACCGAGTCGCGGGTCGCCTGCTGCACGTGTTCCTGTGACAGCTCGACGCCCGTCGCTTGCGCCCTGGCGCGCACCTTTTCGCCGACCGTCTTTTCGACTTCGATCCAGTTGCCGTCGAGCGCCGCGACCAGCTCGCCGTTGGCCAGAATCGGCCAGCCCGGCCGCTTCCACGAGGCGCCGCGCGCGCTCTTGATCACATCGGCGCGTTCGTCCTTGAGCGCGGCGAAGAATTCGCGCCAGCCGGCATCGACCGAAGCCGGGTTCTGCTCGAAGCGCGCGTAGAGGTCCTCGATATAAGCGGCATTGCCGCCATAGAGGAACGAGGTCTTCAGGAACGCTTCGTTTTTGTCTTCGCGCGCCATGGCCCGTCCGGTCCGCTCCCGCATCCCTAATATAGGGAGTTGCGATTTCCTTGCCGCCGCGCCGCGAACCTAGCGGCCGCCCGTCACTCTCCGGTGAACTCGAGGAAAGCCCTTGATTATCGGCTTTTCAGGACCTCGACGAGCGTCTTGCCGAGCCGTGCCGGCGAGGGCGACACGGCAATGCCTGCCGCTTCCATGGCCGCGATCTTGGACGCCGCATCCCCTTTACCGCCTGAAATGATGGCACCGGCATGACCCATGCGCCGGCCCGGCGGCGCGGTGCGGCCCGCGATGAAGCCGACCATAGGCTTCTTGCGGCCTCGCTTGGCCTCGTCCTTGATGAATTGCGCGGCATCTTCCTCGGCCGAGCCGCCGATTTCGCCGATCATGACGATCGCCTCGGTCGCCTTGTCGGCGAGGAACATCTCCAAGACCTCGACGAACTCGATGCCCTTGACCGGATCGCCGCCGATGCCGACCGCCGTGGTCTGGCCGAGCCCTTCGGCCGTGGTCTGGAACACGGCTTCATAGGTGAGCGTGCCCGAGCGCGAGACGATGCCCACTTTGCCCGGCTTGAAGATCATGCCCGGCATGATGCCGATCTTGCATTCGCCGGCCGTCATGACGCCCGGGCAATTGGCGCCCAAGAGCCGCGACTTGGAGCCCGCGAGCGAGCGCTTCACTTTCACCATGTCGAGCACCGGAATGCCCTCGGTGATGCACACGATGAGCGGCACTTCGGCGTCGATCGCTTCCGCGATGGCGTCGGCGGCCCCCGCCGGCGGCACATAGACGACGCTCGCGTCGGCTCTGGTCTTCGCCATGGCTTCGGCCATCGTATCGAACACCGGGAGCCCGACATGCGTCGAACCGCCTTTGCCCGGCGCCACGCCGCCGACCATCTTGGTCCCGTACTTGATCGCTTGATCGGTATGGAACGTGCCGGTCTTGCCGGTGATGCCCTGGCAGATGACCTTGGTGTTCCTGTCGATGAGGACCGACATCAACGCTTCCCCTTGATCGCGTTGACGATCTTCTGCGCGGCGTCGTCGAGGTCGTCGGCCGGCACGACGTTGAGCCCGGAATCGACCAGCATCCTCTTGCCCATGTCCGCGTTGGTGCCCTCGAGTCGCACTACCAGCGGCACCTTGAGCCCGACTTCTTTCACCGCCGCGATCACGCCCTCGGCGATCACGTCGCATTGCATGATGCCGCCGAAGATATTCACGAGAATTCCCTTCACCTTCGGGTCGGAGGTGATGATCTTGAACGCGGCCGCGACCTTTTCCTTGGTGGCGCCGCCGCCGACGTCAAGGAAGTTCGCCGGCGCTTCGCCATAGAGCTTGATGATGTCCATGGTGGCCATGGCGAGGCCGGCGCCGTTGACCATGCAACCGATGGTGCCGTCGAGCGCGATGTAATTCAGGTCCGACTTGGAGGCCTCGACCTCCTTGGCATCTTCTTCCGTCTCATCGCGCAGCGCCAGAATATCCGGATGGCGGAACAACGCATTGCCGTCGAAGCCGACCTTGGCGTCGAGGCAGACCAGATCGCCCGACTTGGTGAGAATCAACGGGTTGATCTCCAACAGGCTCATGTCCTTCTCGACGAACGCTCGGTAGAGATTGGTGAGCAGCGCGCTCAATTGCTTGGGCTGGATCTCCGAAAGCCCGAACGCCTTAGAAACCTTGCGCACGTGATAGGGGCAGATATTGGCGACCGGATCGATCGAGAAGGTGAGGATTTTCTCCGGCGTCTTGGCCGCCACTTCTTCGATGTTCATGCCGCCTTCGGTCGAGACCACGAAAGCGACGCGCGAGGTTTCGCGATCCACGAGAAGCGAGAGATAGAATTCTCGCTCGATCGCCGCGCCCTCTTCGATATAGAGACGGTTGACTTGCTTGCCTTGCAGGCCAGTCTGATGCGTGACCAGCACCGAGCCGAGCAGCCGCCTGGCCTCGCGCTCCACGTCTTCCAGGGATTTCACGACCTTGACGCCACCGGCCTTGCCGCGGCCGCCGGCATGGATCTGCGCTTTCACCACCCATACCGGACCGCCGAGCTCGCGCGCGGCCTTGCTGGCTTCGGCGACGGAAAGGGCCGCCAGCCCGCGCGGCACCGGCACGCCGAACTGTGCCAGTAGCGCCTTCGCCTGGTACTCGTGGATATTCATGCGATCCGCGCGGTTACGTGCGGCCTAGAGCCGTTCGATCATTTCGCGAGATTGGGCGCGATCTTGATGCAGGCATCGACCAGGCCCTGCACCGCGGCGACCGACTTGTCGAACATGACGCGTTCGGGCTTGTCGAGCTCGATCTCGACGATGCGCTCGACGCCCTTGGCGCCGAGCACGACCGGCACGCCGACATAGAGCCCGCGCACGCCGTATTCGCCTTGCAGCCACGCGGCGCAGGGCAGCACGCGCTTCTTGTCGCGCAGATAACTTTCGGCCATCGAGATTGCCGCTGCCGCCGGCGCATAGAAGGCCGAGCCCGTCTTCAAGAGGTTCACGATCTCGGCGCCGCCGTCGCGCGTGCGCTGCACGATGGCATCGAGCCGGTCCTGGGTGGTCCAGCCCATCTTCACGAGATCGGGCAGAGGAATGCCCGCGACCGTCGAATAGCGCACCAGCGGCACCATGGTGTCGCCGTGGCCGCCGAGCACGAAGGCGGTCACATCCTCGATCGAAACCGCGAATTCGTCGGCCAGGAAATAGCGAAAACGCGAGGAATCGAGCACGCCGGCCATGCCGACGACCATCGGCTTGGGCAGCCCGCAGGCCTTTTGCAGCGCCCACACCATGGCATCGAGCGGATTGGTGATGCAGATGACAAAAGCCTTCGGCGCGTATTTGGCGATACCGGCGCCGACCTGCTCCATGACCTTCAGATTGATGCTGAGCAGATCGTCGCGGCTCATGCCGGGCTTGCGCGGGACACCGGCGGTGACGATTACGACGTCGGCGCCCTCGATCGCCTCGTAGGATTGCGTGCCGGTGAGCTTCATGTCGAAGCCCTCGACCGGCGAGGCCTGCACGATATCGAGCGCCTTGCCCTGCGGCACGCCCTCGGCGATGTCGAACATCACCGCGTCGCCGAGGTTCTTCAGGCCCGCGAGCAGCGCGAGCGTGCCGCCGATCTGGCCGGCGCCGATGAGTGCGATTTTCGATCTGGCCATGAGAAGCGCTTGGAGTGAAATGCTTGGAGGGAGACGTTTGGAGACGCCGACTAAAGCGCGTGAGTGCGCGTTTGACTAGCCGGTTTATTCCGCAGGTTCAAGCACGCCTTCCGTGCGGGAGCGCCAGATAGTCGGCGCTTTGCATTTCCGCGAGCCGCGAGACGACGCGGCGGAATTCGGCCGCCTCGAAGCCGTCGGTGCCGAGATAGAGCCGCTCGGGTGCCGCCGCCGCCGAGGCCACGAGCTTGACCGCGTTGTCATAGAGCGTGTCGATCAAAAGTATAAAGCGCTTGACCTGATTGCGCTCGTCGGGGCCGATCACCGGAATATCGTCGACGATCAGGGTGTGGAAAGCGTGCGCGATACGAAGGAAATCGGCCGCTCCCAGCGGCGCTTCGCAAAGCTCCAGGAACGAAAAGCGCGCCGCGCCCCCGCCGGCATGCGGAACATGGATGCTGCGGCCCTTGAGCGGAAGCTCCATCGGCGCGCCGCCGCCCTCGCCTGCAAGACGCCGCCACACCGCGTCGATCGCCGCCCGCGCCCGCGCATCGGCCGGCACGTGCCAGACCGCGACACCGTTCAGCTTGAGCAGCCGGTAATCCGTACGGGCGTCGAGCCGGATCACTTCTAGTTTTTCTTCAAGCATCCTCACGAAAGGCAGGAACAGCGCGCGGTTGAGGCCGTCGCGGTATTGCTCCGCGGGTGGCAGGTTCGAGGTCGCGACCAAGACGACGCCGCGCTGAAACAGCCGCTCGAACAGCCGGCTCAGGATCATCGCGTCGGCGATGTCGGTGACGTGGAATTCATCGAAGCACAGCAGCCAGCACTCGTCGGCGAGCTGACCCGCGACCTGCGTGATCGCGTCGCCGTTCGCGGCAACATTTCCTTTGGCGTTCAGGCGCTCGGCCTGGATGTGCTCATGCACCTCGGCCATGAATTCATGAAAATGCACGCGGCGCTTCTTGGCGACCGGCGCCACGGCAAAAAAGAGATCCATCAGCATGGTCTTGCCGCGGCCCACGTCGCCGTAGAGATAGAGCCCGCGCGGCGCGCCTCTGCGCGCGCGCCGCAGCAGCCGCCCGAGCGCGGTCGAACCGTTGGCGGGGCGATAGCTCGTGAGCGCATCGGCCAGCTCGCTCAGGCGATCGATCACCGCGCGCTGGGCGCCGTCGCGCTCGAGCTCGCGCGCGGCGAGGCGCGCGGCATAGTGTGCGGCAACGTCCGCCGCGGCGGCTTGGTTCTGCATCATCATTTGGATTTGCCGCGTCGGGTCGCGCTCAAAGCTGCCGCGTCACCATCAGCTTCTTGATTTCAGCGATGGCCTTGGCCGGGTTGAGCCCCTTCGGGCAGGCGCTCGCGCAATTGAGGATGGTGTGGCAGCGATAAAGCCGGAACGGGTCCTCCAGCTCGTCGAGCCGCTCGCCGGTGGCCTCATCGCGGCTGTCGATGATCCAGCGATACGACTGCAAGAGCGTTGCCGGCCCGAGATAGCGGTCCTGGTTCCACCAATAGCTCGGACACGAGGTCGAGCAGCAGGCGCACAGGATGCACTCGTAGAGGCCGTCGAGCTTCTCGCGCTCCTGCTTGCTTTGCAGCCGTTCCTTCTCCGGCGTCGGCGAGACAGTCTTGAGCCAAGGCTCGATCGAGGCGTACTGGGTGTAGAAGCCGCTCATGTCCGGCACCAGATCCTTGACCACTTCGAGATGCGGCAGCGGGAAGATGTGCACCGGCTGCTTCACGTCGTCGAGCGCGAGCGTGCAGGCCAGCGTGTTGACGCCGTCGATGTTCATCGAGCAGGAGCCGCACACGCCCTCGCGGCAGGAGCGGCGGAAGGTGAGCGTCGAGTCGATTTTGCTTTTGATCCAGATGATGGCGTCGAGCACCATCGGCCCGCAATCGTCGCGATCGACGAAAAAAGTATCGATGCGCGGATTGGCGCCGTCGTCCGGATTCCAGCGATAGATGCGGAATTCGGCGAGCCGCTTGGCGCCGGCGGGCTTGGGCCACACCTTGCCCTCGGTGACTCTCGAATTCTTCGGCAGCGTCAGTTCGACCATCGGTCCCAGCCGTTTCGTTTCGCGTTGTTCAGCTCAATAAACCCGCTTCTTCGGCTCGATGTACTGCACCTCGTTGGTGAGCGTGTAGGTATGCACCGGCCGGTAGTCGATCTTGACCTCGCGCGTCTCATGATCGGCCCATGCGAGCGTGTGCTTCATCCAGTTCTTGTCGTCGCGCTCGGGGAAATCCTCGCGCGCGTGCGCGCCGCGGCTTTCGGTGCGCGCCAGCGCCGAATCCATGGTGACCACCGCCTGCGCGATCAGGTTGTCGAACTCGAGCGTCTCCACCAGGTCCGAGTTCCAGATCAGCGAGCGGTCGCTGACGCCGATGTCGCTGACGCCCGCGAACACGTCGTGGATCAGGCTATGGCCCTCTTCCAGCACCTTGTCGGTGCGGAACACGGCGCAATTGGTCTGCATCACCTTCTGCATGTTGAGTCTGAGTTGCGCTGTCGGCGTGCCGCCATTGGCGTAGCGGAAACGGTCGAGGCGCGAGAGCGCGCGCTCCGCCGAATCGGCGGGCAAATCCATATGCTTTTCGCCCGGCGTCACCAGCTCGGCACAACGCTCGGCCGCCGCGCGGCCGAATACCACGAGGTCCGTGAGCGAGTTGGAGCCGAGCCGGTTGGCGCCATGCACCGAGACGCAGGCGGCTTCCCCAATCGACATCAGCCCCGGCACCACCTTGTCCGGCTCGCCGTTCACCTTGGTCAGCGCCTCACCGTGATAATTCGTGGGAATGCCGCCCATGTTGTAATGCACGGTCGGCAGCACCGGGATCGCCTCCTTGGTCACGTCGACGCCCGCGAAAATGCGCGACGACTCCGCGATGCCGGGCAGCCGCTCGTGGATCACCGCCGGATCGAGGTGATCGAGATGCAGATAGATGTGATCCTTGAGCTTGCCGACCCCGCGGCCCTCGCGGATTTCGATGGTCATCGAGCGCGAGACCACGTCGCGGGACGCCAGATCCTTGGCCGAGGGCGCATAGCGCTCCATGAAGCGCTCGCCTTCGGAATTGACCAGATAGCCGCCTTCGCCGCGCACTCCCTCGGTGATCAGACAGCCCGCGCCATAAATCCCGGTCGGGTGGAACTGCACGAACTCCATGTCCTGCAACGGCAGCCCCGCCCGCAGCACCATGGCGTTGCCGTCGCCGGTGCAGGTGTGCGCTGACGTGCAGGAGAAATAGGTTCGGCCATAGCCGCCGGTGGCGATCATGGTCACGTGCGAGCGGAAGCGGTGGATCGTGCCGTCGTCGAGCTTGAGCGCGACCACGCCGCGGCAGCGGCCGTCCTCGTCCATGATCAGGTCGATCGCGAAATACTCGATGAAGAACTCGGCCTTGTGCTTGAGCGCGGCGCCATAGAGCGTGTGCAGCATCGCGTGCCCGGTGCGATCGGCGGCGGCGCAAGTGCGCTGCGCGGTGCCCTTGCCATAGTGCGTGGTCATGCCGCCGAACGGGCGCTGATAGATTTTGCCCTCGTCGGTGCGCGAAAACGGCACGCCCCAGTGCTCGAGCTCATAGACCGCCGACGGCGCGTGCCGGCACAGATACTCGATCGCGTCCTGGTCGCCGAGCCAGTCGGCACCCTTGACCGTGTCGTACATGTGCCAGCGCCAGTCGTCCTCGCCCATGTTGCCGATCGCGGCCGAAATGCCGCCTTGCGCCGCCACCGTGTGCGAGCGCGTGGGAAACACCTTGGTGATGCACGCGGTCTTGAGCCCGGCCTCGGCGCAGCCGACCACCGCGCGCAAGCCCGCGCCGCCGGCGCCGACCACCACCACGTCATAGACGTGATCGGTGACCGGGTAGGCCCGGCCATTGATCGAAGGCGCTGAGCTTCCGTTGCCGGCCACGACTAGAGCCCGAAGCTGATGCGGAACACCGCAAAGGCGGACGCCAGCCCGATCGCGATCGAGAAGAAGGTGTTGGCCATCAGGAGCACGATCTTGCGGCCTTCCGAATGCACGTAATCCTCGATGATCACCTGCATGCCGAGCCGCATATGGACGATGACCGACAACAGCATCGCCAGCATCAAGATCGCCACCGTCGGCTGGCCGAGCGTGGCGACCACCGCCGCATGCGGCCGGCCCGAGAGCGCGACGAGAATGACCACGAAGGCGGCGACCAGCGGGATATTGGCGACGGCGGTCAGCCGCTGCATCCAGAAATGCTCGGTGCCCGAGCGCGCCGAGCCGAGGCCGCGGACATTGCGAGGCGAGCTGCGCATCTCAGCCTCGCAACATGAGGCCGATCAGCCACACGAGGATCGTGAGGCTGACCGAGCCGATGAGGGTGAGGCGCGCGAACAGATTGCGCTCGTGCTCGCCGAGCCCGCGCCCGGTGTCCCAGATCAGGTGCCGGATGCCGCCGAGCATGTGATGGAACAGCGCCCAGGTGTAGCCGAACAGCACCAGCCGCCCGATCCAGGTGCCGAAGAAGCCATTGATGAGATCGAAGTTCCGGGGCGAGGTCGAAGCCGCCACCAGCCACCAGACCAGCAGCAGCGTGCCGAAATAGAGCGCGACCCCGGTGATCCGGTGCGCGATCGACATCGCCATGGTCAGCGTGAGCCGGTAGACCGTCAAATGCGGCGAGATCGGACGCTCGGTGCGGATCTTCGCGTCGGCCATTCTCATCCTCCGGCCGGTTCGGCTGCGGGGCCGGGCCTCATGCTTCGTGAATGGCGAAACAATAGCCCTAAAATACTGGATTACAATAAGGATTAGACGTACTCTGCCTTCGTCAAATACGAAGGCCACACGATGCGCTTCGATCTCGCCGATCTCAGCCTGTTCCGCGACGTGGTGGAGGCCGGCAGCATAACCCACGGCGCCAAGCGTGCGAACCTCGCGCTCGCCGCCGCCAGCACCCGCATCCGCAACATGGAGATTGCGCTCGGCTCTCAGCTGCTCGTGCGCGGACGGCAAGGTGTTTCGCTCACGCACGCCGGCCGCACGCTCCTGCAGCATGCGCGCACGATCCTGCGCCAGTCCGAGCAGCTGCGCGAGGACCTCGGCGCCTATGCCGGCGGGCTCGCCGGGCAGATCCGCATGCTCTCCAACACCAACGCGCTCACCGAATTCCTGCCCGAGTCCTTGAGTTCGTTCCTCACCGCGCATCCGAACGTGAGCGTCGATCTCGAAGAGCGATTGAGCGACGAGATCGTGAGCCTGATCGCCGAAGGCGTCGCCGATCTCGGCATCATCGCCGGCACCGTCGATCCCGGCGCGCTCGAAACTTTTCCATTCCGCAAGGACAGGTTCGTGCTCGCGGTCGCGCGCGATCATCCGCTCGCCAAGCGCAAACGGATCGGCTTCGCCGATGTGCTGGATCGCGACTTCGTCGGCCTCGATCGCGTCAGCGCCTTGCAACGCTTCCTCGCCGACAAGGCGGCGCGCATCGGCCGGCCGCTTCGCCTGCGCGTCCAATTGCGCAGCTTCGACGCCGTGTGCCGGATGGTGGAGCGCAATGTCGGAATTGGAATCGTGCCGGAGACCACGGCGCGCCGCGTGGTTCCGGCCATGGCAATTACCGCGGTCGAACTCACCGACGCCTGGGCGGTGCGCGATTTGACGATCTGCGTCCGCAACCTGGAAGAACTGCCGACCTACGCACGCGAGCTCGTCGCGCATCTGCGGGCGGGCGCGTGATTTTCCCTCCTCGTCATTCCGGGACGGCGCGAAGCGCCGGGCCCGGAATTCATATCCGCGGTCTGTGATTATGGATTCCGGGTTCCTCGCGGAGTTTATCCTCGGGCCGGCCGAAGGCCGGACCCGGGGGCTCGGCCCCGGAATGACGGAGAAATTCTTCAGCGCGGAATCAGAACCCAATAATCGAGATCGAGGATCACCGAAGGCCCGTATTCCTCGCCCGCCTTCCAGGGAAAGTCGTCGCAAGGTCGATCCTTGGTGGCGATGGTGCGCAGGCGCAGCGCACCCACGTCGTTGCGGCCGGGGATTTCCTGCGCCTCCAGCACCTCGCTCCAAGCGAATACCGTATCGCCGGCGAACAGCGGCGCCACGTGCCGCCCGGCATTGATGCCGGCGACGTGGAAAGCATTCTCGAAGCCGTTGAAGGAGAGCGAGCGCGCCAGCGAAATCGCGTGGCCACCATAAATGAGCCGCCGCTTGAAGCGCCCCTGGCCCTCGGCCCATTGGTTGAAATGGATGCGCGCCGGGTTCTGGTAGAGCCGGGTCGCGATCTGGTGCTCGGCTTCCTCGACCGTGATGCCGTCCACATGGTCGATCTTCTCGCCCGCCTTGTAGCTCTCGAAGCGCCGCTCGCTACCGGAAAGCCCGGTGTCATAGGCCGCACCGTCGATCACCGGCACCGCGTCGCCGAGCTGGTTCGCTTGCACGTGCGAGGGCAGCTGCGGCACGTGCGCTTCAGAGGACGGCGCTTTTTCATCGCGCTTGCGGACCATCACCCAGCGCACGTAATCGACCACTTCGGTGCCGTCGGCCTTGAAGCCGGTCGAGCGCACATAAACCACGCCTGACTGCTTGTTGGAGGTTTCGCGCAGCCCAATCACCTCGGACACCGCCGAAAGCGTGTCGCCCGGATAGACCGCGGCACGGAAGCGGCAGGCGGCATAGCCCAGGTTCGCGATTGCGTTCAGCGAGATATCTGGCACCGTCTTGCCGAACACGATGTGGAACACGAGCAGGTCGTCGATCGGCGCGGCGGGGTATCCAATGCCGCGCGCGAAGGCGTCCGACGACTGCACCGCGAAACGGCCGCCGAACAGGCCCTGATAGAGCGCCACATCGCCGGTTGTCACCGTGCGCGGCGTCGCGTGGCGGATCACCTGGCCGAGCTTGAAATCCTCGAAGAAATTGCCGCCGCCGCTCTTGCTCATGATTTTCAACCCGTTGCCCGTGCTGCGATCGCTTCCGAAAGCATCACTGTCCGCCGCGCCATATCCGCATGCAGCCGTTCCACCATGCGCCCGTCAAGGGCGATGGCGCCCTTGTCGCGGTTCTCCGGCAACTCGAAGACGGCGACGATCTTCCTGGCCTGCTCGACTTCCTCCGCCGACGGCGAAAAAGTCGAATTGCACGGCTCAATCTGGTTCGGATGGATCAAGGTCTTGCCGTCGAAGCCGAGATCGCGTCCTTCGGTGCATTCACGCGCGAAGCCCTCGGCATTGGCGATATCGTTATAGACCCCGTCGATGATGTCGATGCCATAGGCGCGGGCCGCAAGAATTGCCGGCATGAGATAGGGCAGCATCGGCGCGCGGCCCGGAACGATCTTGGTCCGCGTTTCCTTCGCGAGATCGTTGGTGCCCATGACCAGCACTTTAAGAGAAGCCAGCGCATCGCGCGCCTCGGCCGCGATCTCGCGCACGTTCAGGATCGCAAGCGGCGTCTCGATCATGGCCCAGACCGAAAGCTCCGGCGCGGCGTGCAGATCGACGAGCCGTTCGCCGAAATGGATGAGATCCTCGGCCGAGGAGACCTTCGGCGCCAGGATCGCATCCGGCCCGGCCGCCACCGCGGCCTTCAGATCATCCATACCCCACGGCGTATGCAGACCGTTCACGCGGATCACGATCTCGCGCGCGCCGAAGCCTTTGGCCTTGACCGCCGCGGCCACCTGCTCGCGCGCCACGGCTTTCGCGTCGGGCGCGACGGCGTCTTCGAGATCGAGGATCAACGCGTCGGCGGGAAGCGTCTTGGCCTTCTCGAGCGCGCGCGCGTTCGAGCCCGGCATGTAGAGGACGCTCCTGCGCGGGCGAACGTTCATCGCTGGCCGCCGGTCAGGCCGCCTTCTTCTTCGGCAGCAGGAGCTTGCGGTTCACCAGCACCTCGGCGATCTGCACCGCGTTGAGCGCCGCGCCCTTGCGCAGATTGTCCGCGACGCACCAGAAGGCGAGCCCGTGCGGCACCGTCTTGTCCGGGCGGAGGCGCGAGACGTACGTCGCGTCCTCGCCCGCGGCCTCCTGCGGAGTCATATAGCCGCCGGGCTTGCGCTCGTCGATCACGAGCACGCCGGGCGCCTCGCGCAGGATCGCGCGCGCCTGCTCGGCCGTGATCGGCTTTTCGAATTCGACGTGCACCGCCTCCGAGTGGCCGATGAACACCGGCACGCGCACGCAGGTGGCGACCAGCTCGATCCTGGGATCGAGAATCTTCTTGGTCTCCGCCGCCATCTTCCATTCCTCGCGCGTGTAGCCGTCCTCGACGAAGACGTCGATCTCGGGGATCACGTTGAAGGCGATGCGCTTGGAAAACTTGCTCGGCTCGGCGTCCTTGAGCTGATAGAGCGCCTTGGTCTGCCGTTCCAGCTCGTCCATCCCCTCCTTGCCGGCGCCCGAAACCGACTGATAGGTCGCGACCACCACGCGCTTCACGGTGGCGCGGTCGTGCAAGGGCTTCAACGCCACCACGAGCTGGATCGTGGAGCAGTTCGGATTGGCGATGATATTCTTCTTCTTGAAGCCGTCGATGGCGGCCGCGTTCACCTCCGGCACGATGAGCGGCACATCGGGGTCGTAGCGCCAGGCCGACGAGTTATCGATCACGACGCAGCCCTGGGCCGCGATCTTCGGCGACCATTCCTTGGAGGCCGCCGAGCCCGCCGACATCAGGCAAATGTCGGTGGTGGCGAAGTCGTAATTCTCCAGCGCCTTCACCTTAAGGATTCGATCACCATAGGAAATTTCGGTTCCCATCGAGCGGCGCGAGGCGAGCGCCACCACCTCGTCGGCGGGAAAGCCGCGCTCGGCAAGCACATTCAGCATCTCCCGGCCGACATTGCCGGTGGCTCCTGCGACCGCGACCTTGTAACCCATCGTTGACTCTCTGGCGGAAATTCGCCGCGCCATGCGCGCGGAAGAAACCGAAACGCAGCGGCTTCTACGCGAGAAGAGGAGAAACCGCAACGCCGACCTTTCGCAGGGAGGGGGAAAAGGCGTGTTCTCGAACCGCTTCGCCGCGCTCAGCGGCATCTTCATCGTCGCCCGCGAACGCTTCGCTGCGTTGCGCGACCGCTTGCCGGATTTCGGCCCGTGGCCGCTGTCGCGCACGCTTGCCTTCGCATCGATCTTGTTCATGGTTTCGATCATCGGCCGTGATCTGATCGGTCCGACGCCGGCGAACTCCTCGGTTACGCGCCTGCCGGAGCGGCCGCTGTGGAACGAAATCACGCGCGTGTATGGCGCATTCGCGCTCGAGTCGCCCGTGCTCGAAGGGCTCGAGCTTTCCTACCTGGTGCGCCGCCATCGCGTCGGCGGCGGCCGCAAGGATCTGATGACCTGGGGATCGGTCGACGGCGACGGCGCTTATATGCGCGTCGTGATTTATCGGCCCGGTACGGAATCGGCGTTCCTCGACGATCCGCTCGATATCGCGACCGCGACCGCCGCCGAATCCGGAATCGACGCCGAGCTTTCCGGTCCCGCCGGGGAGCTCAAGACCAAGTTCGGCGATCTTCCGATCGTCAACATGCATACCTGGGGCAAGAACGGCCCGCGCGCTTGCATGGCCGTCGCCCACAGCTGGAACGAGCCGCGCCTTTCGCTCGTCGCCTGGTGGTGCAATCGCGACTGGCAACTCGTCCAGCGCGGCCACGTCGCTTGCCTCATGGACCGCCTGATGCTGATGAGCGCCGGCGGCAACGGGAAGCTCGCGGCCTTCTTCGCCCGCGCCGAGCGCGAGCGCGAATTCTGCGGCACCACCCCGATCCTCGGCACCACGCCGAAGCGGCCCGACGACTGGATTTTCGCCAAGGCCGAGCCCCAGCTGCGCGGACGGCTGGGCGGGCGCTGAACGCTCTCCGCGTTACGTCTCTCCTGTCATCCCGGCCAAGCGAGCGCACCAAAGCGCGAGCGCGAGCCGGGATCCAGGATTACCGCATCGTTCCAATCTCGCCGCTTGTGGCCCTGGATCCCGGGTCTCGCCGCGTGTCACGCGGCTCGCCCGGGATGACAGCGAAAATTAGTTCTTCAAAAACGGATTCGGCCTGGCATGCTGCGTTGCGGGCTGTTCGGGAAACGTGCGTGCAAGATGAACCGAAGATCTTCCCGTGCTCCTGAGCGTCGGGTGGCGGCATCGTCGCGAGCGACATGCGAGTCGCTCAGCCGACCAGCACCGAGACCCGGTTGATCGGATTGGCTCCGTAACCCTGCGGGTTCCAATTGCCGACGATATGCGGCTGCATGGTGCCGCGCGAATCCGTGGCCCGCGACCAAATCTCGAAATAGCCATCCGAGGGTAGCCGCACCGTCGCGGTCCAGCGCGTCCAATCATATTTGTTGGTCGGCCGCGCCATCTGCGCCGCCTGCCAGCTCGCGCCGTAATCGGTCGAGACGTGCACCGCGCGCACGGCGTAGTCACCGGCCCAGGCCGCACCCCGCAGGTTCAGCTGGCGCGTGCCGGCCGCGAACTTCGTGCCGTTCGCCGGGCTGGTGACGATCGAGCGCACCGGCATCGACTCGAGATCGCGGAAATTCTTCTCGTCGGGCCGGCTGCCGGGAACCATGGGCCGCACAGCGACGCGATAGGACGTGCCGCCCATGCCGATGCCGTCGTGCACCTTGTCGCGGATCCAGATGCGCGTCAGCCACTTCTCGGACACCGAACCGGGCCAGCCCGGGATCACCAGCCGCACCGGGAAGCCGTGGATCAATTCGAGCGGCTTGCCGTTCATCGCCCAGACGAGGAGATTGTGCTCCTCCAGCGCCTTCTTGATCGGCACGCCGCGCGAGAGCGCTTGCCGGCCCGGCTCGCCGGAGAGACTCGGATCGGCGCCGAAATTGGCGGTGAACACGGCCGAGGATTTCAGCCCCGCAGCCTTCAGCACGTCGGCGAGCCTGACGCCGGTCCATTCGGCGCAACCGATGCCGCCATTGGTCCACTGATTGCCGCGCACGGGCGGCGAGAAGAACGAGCGCCCGTTGGCGCCGCATTCCAGCACCATGCGCATGGTCACCGGCTTGAAGCGCTGCTTGATCTCGCCGAGCGTGAGCTCGAGCTTCTTGTTCACCTCGCCGTCGAAGGCGATCTTCCACTTTTCCGGATCGCGCGAAGTCTCGGGAATCTGGCCGTTGTTGCGGATAAAGAATTTGCTGACCGGCGTGGTGTCGTCGTTGAGCAGGCTTTCGGGCGTCTCGGCCACCAGCGGCCGCTCGCCGAGCACGACGAGGTTGCCGTCCTTGCCCGGAAAATTGAGCAGCTGCGGCCCCTTGCGCTCCGGAGCCGGAGCGGGCGCGGGCGCCGGGGCAGCCGCCGGCGGCGGCGTGCCTTGCGCGAACGCCGCCGGGAACAGGCCCGACGGAATATTCGCGGAGAACGGGACCGCTCCGCCCACGGCCGCGCCGAAGGCGGCGAGCCCGGCGCCTTCGAGGAATCCGCGCCGGCTCGGGCCGGTCTTGCGGCCGAAGGCGAGCGCTTCGGCGCGCTCGGGATCGTCGCGATAGAGCTCGTGGAGCGAGCGCTCGATCTTGCCGGTCGTCTTGCGGCGCATGGCGTCTCCCGAATGCGGCAGCTTTCATTGCAGCCGTCCTTGTTGTTTTCGCGACACAGGCCGCAGAAAAGCGTCATGGCGCGATTTTCAGCGTAACCCTCCATTCACGCTCGCTCAACATGCGCCGCAGCAAGCGCGGATCGCCCCTGTCGTATGCGGCCGAAGCGGGCTATGGTGCGCAGTGGGGTGCGACCCCGAGATTCGGCGAGGTTCCTATGCGTTTCGTGTCGATTGTGGCTCTGGCGACCCTTTCCGCGTTCGCGCTGGCGACGCTGCCGGCGGAAGCGCAGGTCGAGCGGCAGCGCCCCCGCATCACCGTGAAGAAGAAGCGCAGCTATCTCGACGCCGGCACCACGGTGAAGCCGGGCGCTCTCAGGTATCGCGATTACGCCGAACCGATCTGGTCGCGCTATCCCAGCTACGGGCCCGATCCGCTCGGCTCGCGCTGGCCGCTGCCGGGACCGTTCGACGGGCTGCCGGGCAACTACTGAAGCCGGTCGAGCTCGGCCAGGATCGCGTCGCCCATTTCCACGGTCCCGACCGTCCGGGTGCCCTCGCCGCGCAAGTCGGCGGTACGCAGCCCCGCCGCGAGCACGCCCGCGATCGCCTGCTCGATCCGGTCGGCCACCGCACCGAGCCCGAAGCTGTAGCGCAGCGCCATGCCGAGCGAGCCGATCATGGCGATCGGGTTGGCCAGCCCCTTGCCGGCGATGTCCGGCGCCGAGCCGTGCACCGGCTCATAGAGCGCGCGGCGCTTCTTGGTCTTCGGGTCGATCTCGCCGAGCGAGGCCGAGGGCAGCATGCCGAGCGAGCCCGTCAGCATCGCCGCCACGTCCGAGAGCATGTCGCCGAACAAGTTGTCGGTGACGATGACGTCGAACTGCTTGGGCGCGCGCACCAGCTGCATGCCGCCGGCATCGGCGAGCTGGTGCTCGAGTTGCACGTCCTTGAATTCGCGCTGATGCACCTGGTTGACGACCTCGTGCCACAGCACGCCGGTCTTCATCACGTTCCGCTTCTCCATGGACGTGACCTTGTTCCGCCGCTTCCTCGCCAGATCGAAGGCGACGCGGGCGATCCGCTCGATCTCGTAGGTGTCGTAGACCTGCGTATCGACCGCGCGCTTCTGGCCGTTGCCCAGATCCGTGATCGTCTTGGGCTCGCCGAAATAAACCCCGCCCGTGAGCTCGCGCACGATGACGATGTCGAGGCCCTCGACCAGTTCGCGCTTCAGGCTCGAGGCGTCGGCGAGCGCCGGGTAGCAGATCGCCGGACGAATATTGGCGAACAGCGCGAGATCCTTGCGCAGCCGCAAGCAGCCCCGCCTCGGGCCGCACGTCGTAGGGCACCTTGTCCCATTTCGGCCCGCCGACCGAGCCGAACAATATGGCATCGGCCGCGAGCGCCTTGGCCATGGCGGATTCGGAAATCGCCTTGCCGTGCGCGTCGTAAGCGCAGCCGCCGGCCAGATCCTCCTCGATCGAGAACGACGCGAGCTTCCGCTTCTCGATCCAGGCGATGACGCGCCGGGCCTCGCCCATGACTTCGGGCCCGATGCCGTCGCCCGGCAACAACAAGAGCTTGAATGACGCCACGACTGCCTCCCGAATTTCATGCTTCCCTAGACGGCAACGCACAGGCTCGCAACCAGATATGCTGATTCTTTTCCAAGCTGCCGGACTAGAAGATCAAGACCGGGCGAATGAAAGGAGCGGTCCGAAATCATGGTTGTCGGCAGCCCGCACGGCAGCAACATATCCAGCCCGCAGCTCACTAGCATCCGCTAGACTGCCACCGCCCCAACTGAAAACCCGACCTCCGAGGCGCTCTATCAGCAGGTCCGCCATGAGCCGCGCATGGCGCCCGTTGCCATTCGGAAAGGGATGGATGGCCGTCAAGCGATGATGCAATCGAACCGCAATCTCGTCGGGCGAGTATGTCTTGTGTTCGATCCAATAGCGAATGTCGTCCAGCATCGTCGGCATCTCAACCGGAATCCGGTTTGCATCAATCCCGATGGTTTTTCCGGTCTGACGATACGTTCCTGCCCAGCTCCAGACCTCGCCGAACATTTTCTTATGGAGTGATTTGACGAAATCTTCCGGCAATAGATCAACCGCTTTGCGGCTTCTGCTGCCCCGCGCCCAAACCGCACCTTTGACAATATTCTCTTGCTCAGCCTCATTCAGATCGCGACGATGGGTGATCCAGCTTTGCAAAAGGCCTTCGCGCTCTGCAGGCTCTAGTGGCGTTGCTCCGATCGGTTCCTGAAATAAGTCCGTCACAGTTCGTTCCAAAGTTTGCGATCTTTGACGACATTGCGCATATATTGTTCGACACGCGTCTCCATATCAACGTCGTCGGTTCCTTGCGCTTCGAGGCTCATCGTATGGGCAACTCTATTCAGATCCCGCACCGCAATTTTGCGTGCCCGCTTCTTGACTGCATCGTCGAGTGAAGTCTTGGGAACGAGCGCATAGACAAGCGTACAATCGAGCGCTTCAGCCGCACGGCGGAGTGTGTTGAGTTGGATAGTGCCGCTTGCCTCAGACTTTTCGATTGCCTCGACCGTCTGCGGACGAACGCCAAGCCGCGCCGCTAGCTGACTGCCCGACATACCGAGTGCATCCCGTATCGCGCGTATCCAGCCCTTGGGCGGTCGATGAAATTGGTCTTCGGGCTTAATCGCTAACAGCCGCTCGTCCAAGCGTTGCCGTGCTCGCCGCCGCGCTTCGCTTTTCATATTGCCACCTGAACCTGTAAGAATTCGATCAGATTACAGTATGATATCATATATTAAATATCAGTCTATAGGGTGATATCCAATACAAGAAATCAGTGTATAATATGATAATTATCTGAGATGGGGCTCTAACCTGGCCGCAACCGTCACCGGCCGCGGCGCAGCGCTTGCAGCGCCGCCTCGGTCGCCCGCCCCGTGAGCGGCAGGCCGGCGCGGCCCTCGATCTCCCGGATTGCTTCCCGCGTGCGCTTGCCGATCACGCCATCGGCCTCGCCGATCGGAAAGCCCCGCTGCAACAAGAGCGTCTGCAATTCCCGCCGTCCCTTGCGGTCGAGCGGCTTCTCGTCGGTCGGCCAAGCGGTCGCAAACGGCCCGCCGCCGCGCAAGCGGTCGGTGAGATGCCCGATGGCGAGCGCGTAGCTGGTGGCCGCGTTGTAGGTGAAGATCACGTCGAAGTTCTTGAACACGAGGAACGTCGGCCCGCCCTTCCCGGCCGGCAGGATCACGCCGGCTTCACTCGCGCCCGCGAGCGGCCGCCCGTCGGCGCGCTTCACGCCAAGCGCCGCCCAACGCGCGAGCGACCGCTTCTTCGTCCGTCCAGCCAGCGCTTCGTTGAAATTCGCCGGCAGCTTCACCTCGAAGCCCCAGGGCTGGCCGGAAACCCAGCCCGCGCGTTTCAGGTAGTTGGCCATGGAGGCGAGATAGTCCGGCATGGAGCCGACGATGTCGCGCTTGCCGTCGGCGTCGAAATCGACCGCGAGCCGGAACCAGACCGTCGGCATGAATTGCGGATGGCCGAAAGCGCCGGCCCAGGAGCCGCGCATCTTGGCGGGGTCCACCTCGCCCGAGGCCGCCACGCGCAGCGCCGCGATGAATTCGCTCTTGAAATAGTCGCGCCGGCGCGGCGCCATGCAGCCGAGCGTCGCAAGCGAGCGGAAAATCAAGCGCCGGCCGGTGGTCTTGCCGAAATCGGCCTCGACGCCCCAGAGCGCCGCGAGCGTATGGACATCGACGCCATAGGCGCGGCTCACGTTCTCCAGAATCTCGCGATGCTCCACCAGCGCGCGCTTGCCGTCGGCAATCTTCTCGGCGTCCACCAGCAGCGCCAGATAATCCCAGATCGGGCTCACCTGCTCCGGCTGATCGTCGAGAAAGCCGAGCACGGAGACATCGGAGAGCATGCCGGCAGTGAGCCGGTCATAGAGCGCATCGGGCACGCCGCGCGCCAGCGCTTCCGGCTTCATCAGCGCGAGGCAATTGGCGAGTGGCGGACCGTCCACTTCCTGGGCCGCCGCCGGAACGGTAAGCGGAACGGCGAGAACGAGCAGCGCCAGCGCCGCGGCCCTCAGGTCCACGGCCGCGCAGCTCCCGCCTTTTTCTCGAAGCCGTCGATCTTGTCGCTCTTGGCGAGCGTGAGCCCGATATCGTCGAGCCCGTTCAACAGACAATGCTTCTGGAACGCATCGATCTCGAACTTGATTACGCCGCCGTCCGGCCCGCTGATTTCCTGCTTCTCGAGATCGACCGTGAGCGTCGCGTTCGACCCGCGCTCGGCGTCGTCGAACAGCTTGCCGAGATCCTCCTTGGAGACGCGGATCGGCAACATGCCGTTTTTCAGGCAGTTGTTGTGGAAGATGTCGCCGAACGTGGTCGAGATCACGCAACGGATGCCGAAATCGTGCAGCGCCCAGGGTGCGTGCTCGCGCGAGGAGCCGCAGCCGAAATTGTCGTCGGCGACCAGGATCTTGGAATTCCGGTAGGCCGCCTTGTTGAGCACGAAGCTCGGATTCTCGGTGCCATCGTCGTTGTAGCGCATCTCGGCGAACAGGCCCTTGCCGAGACCGGTGCGCTTGATCGTCTTCAGGTACTGCTTCGGAATGATCATGTCGGTGTCGACATTGACCATCCGCAGCGGCGCCGCGACGCCGGTTAGCTTGGTGAACTTTTCCATTACCTCAGGCTCCCTTGCGCGCCGCTTTAGCCATTCATGGCCGGAGGCGCAAGCAAAGGGCGGCACGCCGGGGCGCGCCGCCCTGAATCTCGATCGGGTACTGGTGTCGCCGTTACTTTCGGCCGCGCCGGGCTTTCGGCGTCCCGCCACTGCCACCAGCGACGGAGGTCCCGCGCATATACATCAATGCCATTGGCGACAGGATCAGTGCCCCACCGATGATGACCGGCAGAATCCAATCCATTGGCGGCATTGGGACGAGCCTGAACTGAAGCCAAACAAGCGGCAGGAAGAAGACGATCGACGTGATCAAGCCCGGCGAATACTGGCCCATCCGGACCGTCGGCCAGATGTGGAAGTAGATCGCGTTGATCAAGAGGAACGCCGCGAAACTGAGAGCGAGCAACGGCATCGACCCCGCCACCATTGCCGAAACAGCACCAAGAATGATGAACGTCGCTTCCGCAACCCGGTAGTTTTCTTGCTCTAACACGAGATCGATGGACCGGCGGGCGGAGCCGAGCCAGTCCAGGAAACGCTCTTCCATAATGTGCAACGCGTAGGCCGCGACCGCGAGCCACGCAAGATCAGTGCGCGACATATTTTCCCCCCAAGTCTGACCAAGGCCGAAACGTGGCGAAAATTAGCACGGACCCGGAACGGAAACTAGCGCAGGCCGGACCCCTGCGCCGCATCGGCCTCGCGCTCGAGGCGCTCCATGTCGTCGTCGGACAGGCCGAAATGATGCCCGATCTCGTGCACCAGCACGTGGCTGATGATCGCGCCCAACGCCTCTTCATGCGCGGCCCAGTAATCGAAGATCGGCCGCCGGTAGAGATGGATGAGGTTAGGTAGCCGCCCCGTCTCCGGCACCGCACCGTCGTGCGGCAGGCCGACGCCTGAGAACAGGCCCAGGATGCCGAATTCGTCGTCGATCTCCATTTCCTTGAGGACGTCGTCGGTCGGGAAATCGGTGACGCGGATCACGAGCCCGCTGCAGAGCGCCCGGAATCGGATCGGCAGGCGCTGATAGGCGGCATCGGCCAGCACTTCGAATTCCGCGAGCGAAGGCGCCGTCGCGCCCTGCCAATCCAACGGCTCTAACGTGTTCAACGTCTTCACGGGTATCGGCTCTTGTGTCTTGTGCCGGAGCGGCTCGGCGCCCCTGATGCAGACTATATTCCACACTCCATGCCGCCTGCAGCAACTGGGTGACGCCCGAAATTAACCTTTGAAATCCAGAAACGCTACCTGCTCCTAGCCAGGAGGTCATTGCCCGGGGTCGTGAGGCGGCAGCGCTTCCCGCAACATCTTCTTGGTTTCGTCCGAGGCGACGAACAGATCCTCTGGAAATCGGCGTTGGCGCAGCAGATCCTCGTAGATTGCATCTGCCTGTCCAGCGCTGGAGCCCATCCCGGCCAGATATTGGAGCCTCAAGTTACGATCGGTATTGATCTGCGCGTCCTTCAACCAATTCTCCAGATCGGACGCCCGCCCGATATAAGTGGCCAAGAGGTCCACTGCGAAATTGAACCCCACCTCGGCAAGCGACTCTTTCACGCGTCCGTATTCCGCACTATCGAGCCGCTGCTGAATCAGATCCGGCTCGATCGGCTGCGGGTCCGCCTCCGCGAAAACAACAGTGTCGCTGTTCCAGCCCTCGCCCTTGTTGGCGAAAATGACGCCGCGGGGAAAGATGCTGAAGAAGGTGGCAAGCTGGCTCTTCACCACGTCGGGTGTGCTTTCGTAGAACGGCACCCACTGAACGGCCACGCCGCCTGGATTGAGATGTTTCTTCACCAGCTCAAAATATTCTCGGGTGTACAGCGTGGCCGAGCCCTTGATCCATGGGTGAATAGGATCGGACGTGATGATGTCGAACTTTTCCCGCGTCGTGAGCAGGTAATGACGCGCGTCGTCATAGATGACCTCGACCCGCGGATCCTTCACAACATCATAGTTCTCTTTGCTGAAATAGCCGGAGACGATCTTCGGGATCAGCGGTTCGATCTCGCAGATGACGATGCGCTCGATGCCCGGATAGAGAACGAATGAGCCGGCCGTCACCCCGGCGCCAAAGCCCACGATCAGCACCGAGCGCGGCTTGCGGTGAAGCAAGGCCGGAACGTGCCCAAGCATACGCTCCACCCGCAAGTCATGCGGCTCGGTCGAGGCCTCCGGCCTCCCACTGACATGGAAGCCGCGAATGTTCCATTCCTTCCACTCCGTCACGGCGACCGTTGCATTGATCCCCTCGCCCACGAAAAGCACGCTCGGCAAGGGAAGCGACCTTGGCAGCATGCGACCGAAGGCGACCAGGCCTCCCGGCAGGCCAGGAATCGCCCACGCCAACATGGCCGTGATGACGAGCGCCCCCACCCCGATGCTCATCCCGACGCGCGCGGACATAGGCTGCTCTCCCGAGGCGACCGCGCCTTTTCCATCCGGCATGAGCGCCATGAGCATCAGCAGTCCCGCCGCCAGGCAAATCCCCATCAGAAGGCGTTGGGACTGGAACGTGCCGATGGCCGGGATAAGCACGAGGGTGAACGCCAGTGCACCGATAATGGCACCGACCGTATTCGCGGCATAAACCGCACCCATCATCCGCCCCGCATCCTCGCCGGGAGAGGCAGCCGCCGCAAGCGCCAACGGAAAGCTCGCTCCCCACAGACACGCGGCCGGGAAAATGGCCCACATGACGCGGACCAGATCGAGTTGGAAATTGTACCAAGGGCTCATCGTCAGCGTCAGATCGATCGGCCAGTACGGAAGCGAGCCGTTAATCGTCGCGGCGGCCCAGGCCAAGCACACCGCAAGCAGCAACTGGCAAATGCCGAGCGCGAGGCGCGGCCGAGCGCGCGTGCGGGCGAGAAACGATCCAATACCGCTGCCGACCCCAAGACCGATCAGGAACACCGCCAGGATGATGGAGAAGGTATAGACGGTGGCGCCCAGAAGCAGCGCCAGCACCCGGGTCCAGACTACCTGGCAGCCGAGTGCAGTCAGTCCGGAAAGAGCGGTCACGACATAGACCACCCACACGTCAGATGGACGCGCTGCAGGACTAGCGGCGGGCTGCGCTTCGACAGGCGCCCGGTAGGCGGTCATCGCGGCCAGGGCGAAGGCGATCACCGCCAGGGCAACATTGATCGTCGCCGCGACATAGTTTGCAACCGCCATGTCGTGGACCCTCAGCAGGTAGAATCCGGCGAGCAGGCAGCCGAACACCGCGCCGACGATGTTCCCGGTGTATAAGATTCCTAACCAGGACACGCCCTTCGGCGAACTCTCGACCCACCGCGCGATGGCGGGCAAGGTTGCGCCCATCAGGATGGTCGGAGGCAATAGAAGCAGGGCGCAGATCGCGCTGCGCAGCATGATGCTCGCGAGGCCGTAACCGGCGTAAGCCACGTAAATGCTTGCAACGGACGGCAATCCGAACAGCACTGCGATCGCGGAAGCGCCGATGCCGAGCTCAAGTACGCCGTAGACGAGCAGCGGATGCCACCGGGCAGAAACCACGCGCGACAGCGCAAGACTGCCCAGGCACAGTCCACCCATGAAGGTACCGAGGAGTATGCCGAGCGAAACAGCGGCCGAGCCGATCACCAGTTCGAGCAGCTGAAACCAGACGATTTCGTAGATCAACGCCGAGCAGCCGCTGGCCACGAAAAGCAACAGTAGGAGGGGAAGGACCCGCTTGGATGCGGATTCGTTTTCCGCTTGCTCAACATTAGCCATTGTAAACTCCCCTGCTCTCACTCAAGCGTCTCGGCGAAGCGACCGAATTCTGCCCCGCGAACCCCTCGTTCAGCGCCGCCGATAGCAAACCAAGTCGCAGACGGCTTGCCCAGCGCCTTGACGGTTATTTGCGCTAATCCAAGGGGCTCGACGCGCCGCGCTCGCAAAAAGAGACGGGCGGTCTGGCCGCCCGTCGATTCACTGTCTGGCATGTTACCAACGCGCCGTTTCCGGCGCGTTGGTCAGCATGTCAGTTGCCGGTCGGCTGTCCGCCCGAGATCAACCAGCGATCCCAGGTCTGGAAGGGCGCTCCAATCCGCTCGTAGTCGACGCGGAGGTAACCGTCACGCCCGCGCACAACGGCGTCGGGCCTGACTGTCTGCACCTCCTGCGCCATCACGCCGACATAGACCTGATCGCTCCATATGTAGCGGAAGCGATACAGACCGATGCCGTCGGCGACGGTGCCGACTCTGACGACATCGTGCTTCAGCTGAATGTCGGAAGGCGGCAGCGGACGGCCCCCTGGCCCGACGGGACGGCCCCCTGGCCTGACCAACGCGCCGGGACGGCCCCCTGGCCTGACCAACGCGCCGGGACGGCCCCCTGGCCTGATCACCGGACGGACCACTGGCCTGATCACCGGCCTGATCACCGGACGGACCACTGGCCTGATCACCGGCCTGATCACCGGCCTGATCACCGGCCTGATCACCGGCCTGATCACCGGCCTGATCACCGGCCTGATTACCGGCCTGATTACCGGCCTGATTACCGGCCTGATTACCGGCCTGATTACCGGCCTGATTACCGGCCTGATTACCGGACGGATTACTGGACGGATTACTGGACGGATTACCGGCCTGATCACCGGACGGATTACTGGTCTGATTACCGGCCTAATTACCGGCCTGATTACCGGACGGATTACCGGACGGATTACCGGCCTGATTACCGGTCTGATTACCGGCCTGATTACCGGCCTGATTACCGGCCTGACTACGGGCGGTGGGACAACACCCTGGCCGGGGAACCACCAGTTGTTCCAGAACATCGGCCCGCCCCAGCCGATCCCTGCATTGAGGTTTTCACCGCACCAGTACCACCCGGGGCCATTCCAGCCATTGCCGTACCAACAATGGCGGCGGCCGCCGCGCCAATAGTATGTGGGCTCGGTATAGGCGCCGTACACGACACGGCCGACTTGGTTGCTCACCCAGCCCTGGGCCGGCGCTTCTGCGCATTCTGCCAGAGCGAGCGGTACTCCCGGTCCGATCGGATCGCGGGCGACCGTGACGCACAAGCCATCGGTGTTGACGATTGAGAACACGCCACTGACGTTCGCGAATGGGTGCAACTCCCAAACCTGGTTGTCGCTGCCAGTGCAATCGGTAAGGCCAACCGGTGCGTTGGGGTCTGGGGCAACACCGCTAAGGCAAAGGCCGCCAGCGACCAGGTTGATGCCGCTCTCGTATTGGAACGTCTGGTTGGGCGCTCCGGTGCAGTTCGAAATCGCCAGGCGCGTACCGGGTTGATACTGAGATGCGGGAACATCGATGCACCAATTGGCGCCTCCCGCAGAAAGCATGGATCTAAAATTATAGAACTGTTCCTGGGCGTGGGCCGAAACACTCACCAGACTGAGCACGAATGTGGCGATCACCACCCCGGGCCAGAGCCGTACACCTGCGCGGTCCTTGCGCGCCGCATGACCAAAGACCGATCGACCGATTTTCGTGATTGCCTTGAGTGTATCGAGCACGGCACCCTCCATGTCGATGGCGAATTCTTTAGAACAATCAATTTTACAACCATTATGACATGGAGTTGATGGCACGCTCGGCAAATAGCGTTCTCGTTCATCTGGCATTCATGCGCGCTTTCGTCCGAGTACGTCCCCTTTACGTCCACGAAACACCACCGTTGCCGCCATCCGACAGCACTGCAGCCCAACGTCCCGTTGAATCTCACGATGCCGATCCGGTATCATCGACACTGCCGCACTGCGAAATGCGTAAGGCTTCACATTACATTCGGACCAACCTCTGTTCAGGAACGACGGTGGGTGACATGCCGCGAACAAAGAGGTTCTTGCGAAGCCTGCCGAGCCAGCGCGCCGGGAGGCTGCCGGCCATGATTTCAGAACGATGGCGGGAGCGCCTAGGCTATCTGGCGCTGTCACTATTTCTAGGATGGCACACCATTGCAATGATGCTCGCGCCGGTGCCGCAGAATAATCCGATCGTGCGGGCATTCCGTTCTGTGTACCAACCCTATCTGACGCCGCTTGGGCTGGACGGGAACTGGGACTTCTTTTCGCCGATCGGTTGGGGCCATCAATTCGCCTACACCATCGAAGACGCCGACGGAAAAGCGCATACCTTCATGCCGATTCTAGACGTGAACTGGTTGCTTCCAACTCGTCGATGGTTCGAAAGAATCTTTGAGACAGTTATGAACGAACCGCATCTCTATGGCGGGTATTTCGCTGCGTCTTACTGCCGAAAGCACGCTTCACTCAAACCGGTTGCAGTCACCCTCCTCGAGATACCGGAAAGCCGGTACTGGCCGGACGATCACTTGAGTGGCAGTCGTCCCAATGATCCTCAGTACCTCATCTCTCAGTATGCGGATTACAACCCGTTGATCCGCTTCGAATGTCAATAGAAAGTACCGCTCACCGCGACAAGAAAGGGCAACTGCGCTCGCTTATTTCCATCTTAAACACTGCAAGAAGCGTCACATGCCCCCGCTAGCAACGTTTGCACGTTTGATCCGAGAATCTCTTGCCGCGCTCGGCCGGGCCTGGTCGCAGCTTTGGTTTCAAAGCATGACGACGATGCCCCTTGAGATCGCCCGCGTGGGCCTCGGCGCAGCGCTCCTAGTCCACTACTCCATGGCGATCCCTTATCTATTCGAGTTTTGGAGCGATGCAGGCTTCATGCCGCTGTCGGTGGCGTGGCCACAACGCGAGCCGTGGACATTCTCGCTGTTCATCTATTTTTCGGCGCCCTGGCAGCTGGCTGCCTTTCACGCGTTCTTCTTGTTTTCCTGCGCCGCCTTCATGGTCGGGTGGCGGACATCGTGGGTCAAATGGATCGTACTTATCGGCAAGATCTCTTACGACGGTCGCAACCCGCAGCTTGCATACGGGGTCGACATGGTTCTCTGCGCGCTGCTTCTCATCATGTGCTTCTCGCCGGTCGGGCGCGCAATGAGCTTGGACCGCGTGCGCGCCGTGCGTGCGGCCAAACGCAAGAACCTTAAGGCCACATTGCCGCCCTATACCAGCCCGTGGGCGGGCGCCGGCATCAGGCTAATGCAAATCCAGATGGCGGTGATTTTCTTCTACACCGGCGTCAGCAAGATAAAATGGGAAGAGTGGCGGGACGGCGATGCTGTATGGTTGGTTTTCATCACCAACGACTATTACAACTCCCTCATCTTGGACCTCTTTGCCCGACAATATTGGCTGAGCAATGTCGTGACCTATGCGACGATCTTTATCGAGGTTGCCTACCCCTTCCTGATCTGGCAGCGGCGCACGCGGCCCTATCTGCTGGCAGCGGCCGTCGCACTCCACGTCCAGTTCGCCGTCTTCTTGGCACTGATTTACTTCTCCTTCGTCATGATCATGGGGCACATCAGCTTCGTGCGTCCGGAGTGGCTGCAGAGCCTCGGCGCATGGTGGAAGCGCAAGATCGGCGACATGGAGATGATCTATGACGGCCGCTGCGGCTTCTGCGTGCGGTCGATGGCGTGGCTGCTGGCGTTCGACGGGCTCAAGCAAATCAGGATTCGCGACTTCCGCAGCAATCCTTCCCTCGTCGTCAGCAAAGCGCGACTGGAGAAGGCGCTCTATCTCGTCCTGCCTGACGGCCGGGCGCTGCCGGGTTTCGAGGCTTATCGCTACGTCGTCCTGCGCGTACCCGGATTGTGGTGGCAGATTCCGTTCTTCTACGTGCCGGTGTTCAGCCGCCTGTTCGGCCATCCGATCTACAATTGGGTCGCAGCGAACCGCGGCTGGCTCTCGGCCATAATGGGACGTCCCGCTCGCGCCGCTGTTCGCCGCACACGGCTATGACATGCACCCAGATTATCCGGCGCCGGCGGAAGCAACCGGAATCAGCAAGTCCGCGATTTGGCACGAAGGCACCAACAACGCCTAGTATGCCGGCATGTTGATCGTGCCCGATGATCGGCGCAGTTGGCCTGGGTATACAATGCTTGTCCGGACTCCATTCTCGATCCGAGTACGGGGATGATGGCGATGGCACTTCAGGAAATCTACACCGGCTGGCACAGCCCGATGGCTTGAGCACCGGCCTTCTGAACTACTGACGTGGGCTTGACGCACTCCCTCCCCGCCGATTTCGACGGCAAGGGTTGCGCTTTATGTTTTTCGCACCGCTCAGGCGCCAAAGCTGCGGAAAAACTGCCAGGCGAGGAAGAGCACTGCACCCCAGCCGAGCATACGGCCGACGATCCGGCCCCAGCGCTCGACGGCGTCCTCGGCCGGCACGGAGCCTTCCGGGTCATAGCCGATTTTCGACTCTGCGGAAGACATCGCACTGTCGAAAGCCCCTCCTTCAGCCTTGAGACGATCGAGGCTGGAACGGGCTTCGGCTACGCGTGTTTCATCCTTCATAACCATACGGCCAGCGTAGCTGCCGCGTGCCGGCTTCGAAAGGCATCGTTGGAAAAGTCGCCGTTTTCCTGAACGGCAGGTGAATGCTCGAATAAGGGCTGGTTCACGTCATTTTGCAAACACTAGTCAGATCGCCGACGTCCGACCGCGACTTGCGCCGGGCGACGAAATCGAAGAGGAGACGACAATGCTGAGGAAGTTCGTTCTCACCGCCGCCGCAGCCGGCGCAATCGGCCTCGCGGCATTCGCGACCGCTCCGGCACAGGCGAGCCCGCTCGCCACGACCGGTTTGATCGCCCCGCAGATCGAAACCGACGTCACGCAGGTCCAGCACTGGCGCTGGGGCAGCCGCCGCCACAACCGTTGGGGCAGCTGGGGTCCGCGCCGCTGCATCATGGTCCACACTCGTTCGTGGAGCCGTTGGCGCTGCCGTTGAGGTCAGGCCAAGTCTGACAAATCAAGTCTGACGAAAACGGGCGCGCCAAGTGCGCGCCCGTTGCTTTTTTAGCGTATGCGCTCGCTCAGTTGCGCGGCCACTCGCGCACGTCGACGAAACGTCCGGCGATCGCCGCCGCCGCCGCCATCGCCGGCGATACCAGGTGGGTTCTTCCCTTGTGGCCCTGACGGCCTTCGAAATTTCGGTTCGAGGTCGAGGCGCAGCGCTCTTCGGGTGCGAGCTTATCGGCGTTCATCGCCAGGCACATCGAGCAGCCCGCCTCGCGCCAGTCGAAGCCCGCGGCCTTGAAAATCTTGTCGAGCCCTTCGGCCTCCGCCTGCGCCTTCACCAGCCCCGAGCCCGGCACGATCATTGCGCTGACATCCGGATGCACCTTCTTGTCGCCGACCAGCTTGGCCACCAGCCGCAGATCCTCGATGCGTCCGTTGGTGCAGGAGCCGATGAAGACGCGGTCGAGCTTGATGTCGGCGATCTTAGTGCCGGGCTTGAGCCCCATATAGGCGAGCGCGCGCCGCTTGGTGGCGCGCCGGTCCTCGTCCTCGATTTGATCCGGATCCGGTACCTGGCCGGTGACCGACACCACGTCCTCCGGGCTCGTGCCCCAGGTGACGAGCGGCGGCAGCGCCGCGGCATCGAGCTTCACTTCGCGGTCGAAGGCGGCATTGGCGTCCGTGCCGAGCGTCTCCCAATAACGCATCGCCTGGTCCCAGGCCTTGTCTTTGGGAGCGCGCGGCCGGTCCTTCAAATAAGCAAACGTCTTCTCATCGGGCGCGATCATGCCGGCGCGCGCGCCGCCTTCGATCGACATATTGCAGACGGTCATGCGCCCTTCCATCGAGAGCGAGCGGATCGCTTCGCCGGCGTATTCGACCGCGTACCCGGTGCCGCCGCCGGCGCCGATCTCGCCGATGATGGCGAGGATGATGTCCTTGGCGCCGACGCCGTACGGCAGCTTGCCGTCGACCGTCACGCGCAGATTCTTGGCCTTGCGCTGGATCAGCGTCTGGGTCGCCAGCACGTGCTCGACTTCCGAGGTGCCGATGCCGACCGCAAGCGCGCCGAAAGCGCCGTGCGTCGAGGTATGGCTGTCGCCGCAAACGATCGTGGTGCCGGGCAGCGTGAAGCCCTGCTCCGGCCCGATGATGTGGACGATGCCCTGGCGGCGATCGGTTTCGCTGAAATAATCGATCCCGTATTCGCGCGCGTTCTCCGCAAGCGTCTCCACCTGCAGTTTGGATTCGGGATCGGCGATGCCCTTGGAGCGGTCCGTGGTCGGCACGTTGTGATCGACCACCGCGAGCGTCTTGCCCGGCGCCCGCACCTTGCGGCCGTGGATGCGCAGCCCTTCGAAGGCCTGCGGGCTCGTCACTTCATGGACGAGGTGTCGGTCGATATAGATCAGGCAAGTGCCGTCCGGCTGCCGATCGACCAGATGGTCGTCCCAGATTTTGTCGTGAAGAGTGCGGGGCTTCATCGCACGCTCACTCACTTGGCCTCGGCGACCTCGATGGCCTCGACCGGAGCCGCGTCCTCGATTCCGCCGCGCGCGGATTGCTTCTCGGTGATGCGCGCCTTCTTGCCGCGGCGCTCGCGCAGATAATAGAGCTTGGCGCGGCGCACCTTGCCGCGGCGAACCACCTCGATCGAGTCGATCATCGGCGAGTAGAGCGGGAATACGCGCTCGACGCCCTCGCCGTAGGAAATCTTCCGCACCGTGAAGCTCTCGTTGAGGCCGCTTCCGGAGCGGCCGATGCAGACGCCCTCGTAGGTCTGGATGCGGCTGCGCTCGCCTTCGACCACCTTGACGTTGACCTGGACGGTGTCGCCCGGCTCGAACGCGGGCATTTCCTTGCCCTTGGTGAGCTTGGCGAGCTCGTCGCGCTCGAATGTCTCGAGGATATTCATGGCAACCTCCGGGCCCGCCCACCGGGCGCCGCCGCTTCTTGGCTATGGGATCGGCGCGCTAGATACGACAAAGCGGACGCCTTGTCATTCTCTTTCAGGTCCTTGCCCCTTGCGGGGCGCCAGATCCGGCCGCCGCTCCCGGGTAATGCGCAGGGCTTCCGCCCGGCGCCAAGCCGCGACCTTGCCGTGGTCGCCCGAGAGCAACACCTCCGGGATCACCCGGCCCTCGAACAGCTGCGGCTTGGTGAATTGCGGGTATTCGAGCAGCCCCGCCTCGAAGCTCTCCTCGGCCTTCGAGGCATCCTTGCCCATGACGCCCGGCAGCAGCCTGACACAAGCATCGAGCAGCACCAGCGCCGCGATCTCGCCGCCCGAAAGCACGTAGTCGCCGATCGAAATCTCCTCCAGCGCGCGCGCCTCGACGATCCGCTCGTCCACGCCCTCGAACCGGCCGCAGACGACCACAATGCCGGAGCCAGCCGCGAGCTCTCGCACGCGCGCCTGGGTCAATGGACGGCCGCGCGGGGTGAGCAACACCCGCGCACGCTCGTCGCCGCCCGGCGCGGTCGCATCGAGTGCGCGCGCCAGCACGTCGGCCTTCATCACCATGCCCGGCCCGCCGCCGGCCGGCGTATCGTCGACCGTGCGGTGCTTGTCGGGCGCGAAGTCTCGGATATCGATCGCTTCGCACGACCAAATTCCGGCGCCGAGCGCCTTGCCCGAAAGGCTGGCGCCGAGCGGGCCCGGAAACATCTCGGGGAAAATCGTGAGGATGGACGCGCGCCAGGTCATTTTGCTCCTGCTTCCGCGAACAATCCCCCCGGCGGATCGGCGACGATCTTGCCGCCTTCGATATCCACTTCCCGCACGAACGCGCCGACGAAAGGCAGCATCACGCTCTCGCCAAGGCCAGCCGGTGCGACCTCCAGAAGATCGCCACCGCCATAGCGGCGCACCGCAAGCACCGTGCCGAGCGCACGGCCATCCGGAGTCTCGACCCGAAGCCCGACAAGATCGGCGTGATAGTAGCTGTCTTCTTCATCGATTTCCGGCAACCGCTCACGCGGAACGTAAAGTTCCACATTCGTGAGCTTGGCCGCGGTCTCGCGGTCCTCGACGCCGTCGAACCGCGCGATCAAGTGATCCTTCCCCGGCCGCAACGACGCGATCTTGAACGTGCGGGCGCCGCGTTCGTCCTCGAGCAGCCCATAGCGGCCGACCGCCAGCGGATCCTCGGTGAAGGCGAATAGCCTTACCTCGCCGCGCACACCGTGGACGGCGCCGATCTTGGCGACGCAAATGCGGTCGGCCATCGCTCAGCCTTAGCTTGCCGGCTGCTCCGCGGCGGGTGCCGTCGGAGCGGGAGCCGCGGCCGGAGCTGCCGTCGCCGGCGCGGGAGCTGCAGCCGCGGCTGCCGTTGCGGCTTCGGCGGCCGCCTTCTTCTCCTTGCGCGGGATCGCCTTTTCCGGATTGTTGCGGGGCTTGCGCTTCATGAGCCCGGCCGCATCGAGGAAGCGCGACACCCGGTCGGAAGGCTGCGCGCCCTTGGAGAGCCAGTGCTTCACGCGCTCGAGATCGAGCTGCACGCGCTCCTTGGAGTCCTTGGGCAGCATCGGATTATAGGTGCCGAGCTTCTCGATGAAGCGGCCGTCGCGCGGAAACCGCGAGTCGGCAACGACGACGCGGAACTGCGGGCGCTTCTTGGCCCCCGCGCGGGCCATTCGGATTTTCAGAGGCATTGCATTTCCTTTCGTGAGCTTTGGTTCGGGTTCATTTCTTCTTGAAGTCCTTGGAGCCGCCGAGACCGGGCAGGCCCGGAAGCCCCGTTATCTTTCCGCCGAGACCGGGCAGCGCGCCGGGCGCGCCCGGGAAATTCGGCGGCAAGGCGCCGAGCTGACCCGGCATTTTCTCCGCCAATTGCCTGAGCTGTTCCGGGCTCGGCGCACCGCCGCCGCCCATGCCGAAGAGATTGCCGAGCCCCGCAAGCGCGCCGCGCTTGCCGCTGCCCATGGCCTTCATCATGTCGGCCATCTGCCGGTGCATTTTCAGCAGCCGGTTCACCTCTTCGACGCGGGTGCCGGAGCCCGCGGAAATGCGCTTCTTGCGCGAGGCCTTGAGCACGTCAGGGTTCCGCCGCTCCTGCGGTGTCATGGAGTCGATAATCGCCTTCTGGCGCTTCAGCACCGACTCGTCGAGATTGGCGGCCGCGATCTGGTTCTTCATCTTGGCAACGCCCGGCAGCATCCCAAGCATGCCGCCGATCCCGCCGATCTTCTCCATTTCTTCCAGCTGAGCGCGCAGATCGGTCAGATCGAACACGCCCTTCTTCATGCGCTCGGCGGTCTTTTGCGCGCGCTCGAAATCGACGGTCTCGACGGCTTTTTCCACGAGCGAGACCACATCGCCCATGCCCAGAATCCGCCCGGCGATACGGCGCGGGTCGAATTCCTCAAGCGCGTCCATCCTCTCGCCGGTGCCGATCAGCTTGATCGGTTTGCCGGTGACCGCGCGCATGGAGAGCGCGGCGCCGCCGCGGCCGTCGCCATCGACGCGCGTGAGCACGATGCCACTCAGATTCAGCCGCGCCGCGAACGCCCGCGCGGTCGCCACCGCATCCTGGCCGGTGAGCGCATCGGCAACGAGCAAGATTTCATGCGGCTTGGTCGCCCGTTCGATCTCGGCGACCTCGGCCATCAGCGCCTCGTCTACGGTGACGCGGCCGGCGGTATCCAGCAGCACCGCGTCGTGACCGCCCAGCCGCGCGGCTTCCAGCGCCCGGCGGGCAATCTGCAACGCGCTCTGGCCTTCGACGATCGGCAACACATCGACGCCGATCTCGCGCCCGAGCACGGCGAGCTGCTCCATCGCGGCCGGCCGACGCGTGTCGAGGGAAGCCATCAGCACCTTGCGCTTCTGCTTTTCGGTGAGGCGCTTGGCGATTTTCGCCGTGGTCGTGGTCTTGCCCGAGCCTTGCAGGCCGACCATGAGGATCGGCACCGGCGGCGTCGCATCGAGCTCGATCGATTTCGCGTCAGCGCCGAGCACGTCCACCAGCTCGTCGTGCACGATCTTCACGACCTGCTGGCCGGGCGTCACCGAGCGGATCACGTCGGCGCCGATCGCGCGCGCCCGCACCTTGTCGATGAACGCGCGCACCACTTCGAGCGCGACGTCGGCCTCGAGCAACGCGCGGCGCACCTCGCGCATGGCCTCGTCCACGTCGCGCTCGGCGAGCGCGCCGCGCTTGGTGAGGCGGTCGAGAATGCCGCCGAGGCGTTCGCTAAGCGTGTCGAACATCGTGCCGTTCAGACTCCGTACCCATGCCCAACGCAAAACGCGCCCGAGGGCGCAACGCGCTGTCGGGCGATAACCTCCGGGTTCTTGACCCGGTCGGCCGCGAGGTTCGCTCGTCGGTCGAGAGTGCGGGAGGCCTACGCCCCCCGTGCGTTTCCGTCAAGAACGCGCCCTTCCTCGTCATCACCGGGCCGCCGCGAAGCAGCGAGACCCGGTGATCCCGAGCAATTGGCACGGCTTTGCTCGCCTTACGGGGATCGCCGGGACAAGCCCGGCGATGACGTGATTGGGCCGCTATTTCTTCAGCGGCACATAGACATTGATCACCAGTGCATCCTGCTTGGTGGTCAAGGGATCGGTGACGAATTCCTCGATGAACAGCTCTTCGGCAGTAAGCCCCTTGCCCTCGATATGATTGGCGATCGACTCGTAGGTCGTCTCCATGCCGTCGAACGCGCCGCGATGCACGAACTTGAGCGCACGACCGGTCGGCGCGGGACCGACCGAAATATCACCGCCCGGCGCCTGCGCCGGTGCCGCCTCGATCGGCAGCGCCGCTTCGAACTCGAAGCCGTCGTCGTCGGTCGCGCGATAGATCAGCAGCGGCAGGCCGTTGACCTTGGCGCCCACGCGCGCGGCTGCGGCTTGCACCATCTGAAATGCTTCCCGCACCTTCTCCCAGCCCTCGTCCCAGTTGGCGCTGCCCTTCCTAAAGATCACGGTGCGCGCCGGCAGCGTCAGTTCCTCGCCGAACGCGTCGCGCGTCACTATGGGCGGCACGGTTGGCGGCGGTTGCTGGGCTTGGGCGGCCGTGGCGAGGAGGAAAAAAGCCAGTACGAGGCGGGCGATCATCGGGGTCTCTCGAATCGGCGGCGCTCGATTCATTTCTTGTCTAGCATCGTTCGTTCGCGGCTTCCGCAAGCAGGGCGCCGGACTCGCGTTGGGGCCGCGAATTCCCCTATAAGTCGCAGGGATTGTGTCGGATTCGCGATGAGCGCGCTCCTCAACCGCCCCTTCGTCAAGATGAACGGCATCGGCAACGAGATCGTCGTGCTCGACCTGCGCGCCGACCCGGCGCCGGTGACCGAGGCCGACGCCCGCGCCATCGCGCGGCCCGAAGCGGTGCCGTTCGACCAGTTGCTGGCGCTTTATCCGCCGAAGACGCCGGGCACCGAGGCGTTCGTGAAAATCTACAACAGCGACGGCTCCGAAGCCGGCGCCTGCGGCAACGGCATGCGCTGCATCGCGGCGCTTGCCGCCAAGCAATCCGGCAAGGATGCGCTCGCCTTCGAAACCGCCGCCGGGCTCATCCTCTGCGAGGTCAAAGGCGGCACGATCACCGCCGACATGGGCAAGCCGCGTTTCGCCTGGAATGAAATTCCGCTGGCCGAGGAATTCCGCGACACACGCATGATCGAGCTGCAGATCGGACCCATCGACGCGCCGATCCTGCATTCGCCCTCGGCGGTGAACATGGGCAACCCGCACGCCATTTTCTGGGTCGACGACGTGAATGCTTACGATCTCGCCCGTGCGGGCCCGATGCTGGAAAACCATCCGATCTTCCCTGAGCGCGCCAATATTTCGCTCGCGCAAGTGAAGGACAAAGATCACCTCTTGCTCCGCACCTGGGAGCGCGGCGCGGGGCTGACGCGCGCCTGCGGCTCGGCCGCCTGTGCCGCGGCGGTCTCCGCCGCGCGCACCAAGCGCACCGGCCGCAAGGTGAAGGTGTCACTGCCCGGCGGCGATCTTATGATCGAATGGCGCGCGTCCGATGATCATGTGCTCATGACCGGCCCGGTCGAGACCGAGTTCGAAGGCAGGCTTAACCAAACCATGCTTGCGGCAGCGTGAGGGACGCGATGGTCGAAGTCGTCACCTTCGGTTGCCGGCTGAACGCCGCGGAGTCGGAGCTGGTGCGCCGCAATGCGGAAGCGGCAGGACTCGCGGATACGATCGTCATCAATTCTTGCGCCGTGACCGCCGAGGCCGTCAGCCAGGCGCGCCAGACCATCCGCCGCCTGAAGCGGCAGCACCCGGACGCCAAGATCGTCGTTACCGGCTGCGCCGCCCAGACCGAGCCCACTACGTTCGCCGCGATGCCCGAGGTTGATCGCGTACTCGGAAATCTTTCGAAAAACTCGCCCGCGGCCTGGATCGATTTGAAACGCGCCTTCGATTTCGGCATCGCCGCCGAGGAAAAAGTCGTCATCGACGATCTCGCGTCGGTGCACGATACCGCGCTCCATCTGATCGACGGCCTTGAAGGGCACACGCGGGCCTTCGTGCAGGTGCAGAACGGCTGCGATCACCGCTGCACCTTCTGCATCATTCCTTATGGCCGCGGGCCGTCGCGCTCGGTTGCGATCGGCGAAGTGGTGGCGCAGGCCCGCCGCCTCGCCGAAAACGGCTATCGCGAGATCGTGCTGACCGGCGTGGATCTGACCGCCTATGGCCTCGATCTGCCGGGCCGGCCGCGGCTGGGCGCGCTGGTGCGCGCGATCCTGCGCCATGTGCCGGAACTGCCGCGGCTGCGGCTTTCCTCGCTCGATCCGGTCGAAGTCGACGCCGACCTGATGCGCGCTCTTGCGGAAGAAGCGCGGCTGATGCCGCATCTGCATCTTTCGCTTGCAGGCCGGCGACGATCTCATCCTCAAGCGCATGAAGCGGCGGCACCTGCGCGCCGACGCGATCCGCTTCTGCGAAGACGCGCGGCGCTTGCGCCCCGATCTGGTGTTCGGCGCCGACCTGATCGCGGGCTTCCCCACCGAAACCGAAGCCCAGTTCCAGAACACGCTTTCGCTCGTCGATGATTGCGATCTCACTCACCTGCACGTCTTCCCGTTCTCGCCGCGCCAGGGCACCCCGGCCGCGCGCATGCCGCAGGTGGGGCGCCAAATCGCCAAGGAGCGCGCGCGGCGCCTGCGCGAGATCGGCGAGATCGTGCTGCAGCGGCACCTGGCGAGCGAGATCGGCCGCCGCCGCCGGGTGCTGATGGAAAAGGCGGAAGCCAAGACCGAGCATTTCACCCGCGTCCTGCTGCCCCGCCCTGCCGCGCCCGGCACGCTCCTTGATGTCACCATCGCCGGCCATGACGGCCGGCGGCTGCTCGCCGCATGAACGCCGACACGCCGCGCACCGGATTCCTCCGGCGGCTCGCGGGCGGCCTCGCCCGCACCGCGTCCAAGCTCGGCGACGGGCTCGCCAATCTTTCCAAGCAGCCGCTCGATACCGCGACCCTGCAGCAACTCGAGGATCTTCTGATCGAGGCCGATCTCGGCGTCGATACGGCGGGCAAGGTCGCGGCTGCCATGAAGAAGCACCGCAGCGACCGCGCGCTGGGCAACGAGGAAATCCGCGGGCTCGTCGCCGGCGAGATCGAGAATGTGCTGCGGCCGGTCGAGCAGCCCTTCACCATCGATCCGGCCAAGAAGCCCTTCGTGGTGCTTGGTCGCCGGCGTGAACGGCTCGGGCAAGACGACGACCATCGGCAAGCTCGCCGCGCGGCTCAATCACGAAGGCAAGTTCGTGATGCTGGCCGCCGCCGACACGTTCCGCGCGGCCGCGATCGAGCAACTCCAATTGTGGGGCAAGCGCGCCGGCGCCGAGGTAGTCGCGCGCGAACAGGGCGCCGATCCCGCCGGCGTC
This sequence comes from uncultured Alphaproteobacteria bacterium, assembly GCA_963765745.1. Lineage (GTDB taxonomy): Bacteria > Pseudomonadota > Alphaproteobacteria > Rhizobiales > Xanthobacteraceae > JAHFPN01. The sequence goes on along the minus strand of CAVXXM010000011.1, from coordinate 271,047 downwards.
GCCTTCGAGGCGCTGGAACGCGCGAAATCCGAAGGCGCCGACGTCTTGCTCGTCGATACCGCCGGGCGGCTGCAGAACAAGCAGGAGCTGATGGCCGAGCTCGAGAAGATCGTCCGCGTCCTGAAGAAGCAGGACGCAAGCGCGCCGCATGCGACGCTGCTGGTGTTGGACGCCACCGTCGGCCAGAACGCGCTCTCGCAGGTCGAGACCTTCCGCGAGGTCGCCGGCATCACCGGCCTCGTGATCGCCAAGCTCGACGGCACCGCCAAGGGCGGCATCCTGGTGGCGCTTGGCCGGCAAGTTCGGCTTGCCGGTGCACTTCGTCGGCGTCGGCGAGGCGATCGAGGATCTGACCCCGTTCGACGCCAAGGCCTTCGCTCACGGGATCGTGGGTCTCTCAAGCGGAGCGCCCGGCTTGATCCGGCAACTTTTCGGGAGCATCTCCACGCCATGAGCAAGAAAGACGCCGCCGCCGGGCCAGCAGGAGCTTCATCCCGGGCTCAAGATCGCTCTCGATCTCGGGCCGCTGCTGCTGTTTTTCTTCGTCAACGCCAAGTGGGGCATTTTCGCCGCCACCGGCACCTTCATGGCGGCGACGCTGTTTTCGCTCGCCTTCACCTACGCGATGATCCGCAAGATTCCGATGATGCCGCTGGTCTCCGCCGGCGTCGTGCTGGTGTTCGGCGGGCTCACGATCTGGCTGCAGGACGAGACCTTCATCAAGATCAAGCCGACCATCATCTATGCGCTGTTCGCGGCCGTGCTGTTCGGCGGACTCTTCGTCGGCCGCCCGCTGCTCTCCTTCGTGCTCGGCAGCGTGTTCCAATTGAAGGACGATGGCTGGCGCAAGCTCACGTTCCGCTGGGCGATGTTCTTCATCGTGATGGCGGTGGTGAACGAGTTCGTCTGGCGCACCTACTCGACCGATACCTGGGTCGCGTTCAAGACCTTCGGCTTCCTGCCGCTCACCGTTGCGTTTGCTTTGGCGCAGACGCCGCTCTTGATGCGCTACGCGATCGAGGAAAAGAGCGGCGGCTGATCTCAGCCGACGAGCGCCTTCTCGATCGCGGGCTGCAGCAGCGTTCTCAACGACTGCTCGTCGATCGGCCCGACGTGCTTGTAGACGATCCGCCCGTCGCGGCCGATCAGGAACGTCTCCGGCACGCCATAGACGCCCCATTCGATCGCCGCGCGCCCCGCCTCATCGACCCCGATCGCCGCGAATGGATTGCCGTAGCGCGCGAGAAAGCTCCGCGCATTGTCCGGCGCATCCTTGTAATTGATCCCCACGAGGCGGATGCGCGGATCGGCGGCGAGCCGCACCAGCAACGGATGCTCGTCGCGGCACGGCGCGCACCAGGACGCCCAGACATTGACCAGCGTGACGCGGCCCTGAAATTCCGCGGACGTGAAGGCGGGTACGTTAGCGCCCGCAAGCGGCGGCAGCGCCAATGCCGGCGCGGGTTTGCCGATCAGCGCCGAGGGCAGCAGCGACGGATCGCCGGCGCCGAGCCGAAAAAACAGCAGCGCCGCGAGCGCCAGAAAAGCCGCCAGCGGAATGAGAACGACGAGCCGCCGCCGGACCATTTCAGCGCACGGCCCGGCGCGTGATGCCGCGCGCTTCTAGCTCGGCGAGCGCGCGCTTCTGCATGCGGTGATCGATCGCGACCCAGGCCACCAGCAGCGCGATGACGATGGCCGCCGCGCCATAGGCGGCGATGATGAAGCCGGCGTTCGCTCCCAACTCAGCCTCCCCTGGCGCCGGCGGCAGCGAGCAATGTCAGCGTCTGCACGCGCCGGCGCAGGATTTCGTTGCGCATGGCGGCGAGCAGCAGCGCGAGGAAAAGTGCAGCGAAACCGGATGCCGATACCAGCAGCGGCTGCAGGATATCGGGATGGATCGTAGGCCCGTCGAGGCGGAACACCGAAGCGGGCTGGTGCAGCGTGTTCCACCAGTCGACCGAGAATTTCACGATCGGCACATTGATGAAACCCACGAGCGTGAGAATGGCCGCGGCGCGGCCCGCGCGCAGCGGATCGTCGGTCGCGCGCCACAGCGCCAGCACGCCGAGATAAAGGAGAAACAGCACCAGCACCGAAGTGAGCCGCGCGTCCCAGACCCAATAGGCCCCCCACATCGGCCGGCCCCAGAGCATGCCGGTGAGCAGGCACATCAAGCAGAATGCCGCACCGATGGGGGCCGCGGCCTTGCCCGCGACATCGGCCAGCGGATGGCGCCACACCAGCGTGCCGAGCGCCGCGATCGCCATCAGCGTGTAGATGCCAAGCGCGAGCCACGCGGCAGGCACATGGATGTACATGATCCGCGCGGCATCGCCCTGCAGCGCGTCGGCCGGCGCCCGGAAGCCGAGATAGAGCCCAAGCGCGATCAAGCCGGCCGCAATTACTGCGAAAACCGGCACCCCCACGCGCGCGAGCTGCATGAAGCGGTGCGGATTGGCGAGATCGATCAGCGGCATGGCCGTCTTCTAGTCCCCGTTTTCCTTCGCTTCAATCGCGCACATTCCGCAGCGCCGCCGCGGCAGCGACCGGCCCGAGCACCAGGAAAAAGAGCGAGAGCGCCAGCAGCAGCCGGAACGGCGCGCTGAACAGCTCTCCCCTCGCCGCCGCCTCGGTCGCCGCGACGCCGAAGATCAAGACCGGGATGGCCAGCGGCAATACCAGAACCGCCACCAGCATGCCCGCGCGCGGCAGCATCGCCGATAGCGAAGCCCCCACCAGTCCGAGGAAAGTCAGCGCCGGCGTGCCCACGAGCAGCGTCAGCGCCACCGCCCCGAGCGCCGCCGGCTCCAAGCCCAGCAGAAGTCCGAGCACGGGCGCCGCGATGACCAACGGCAACCCGGTGGCGCACCAATGCGCCGCACCCTTGGCCGCGGCCACCAGTGTGAGCGGCAAGGGCGCCATGAGCAGCAGATCGAGGCTTCCGTCTTCCTGGTCCACGGCGAAAATACGATCGAGACCGAGCAGCGACGCCAGCAGCGCACCGATCCACAGCTCCGCAGCGCCGACGCGGGCCAAGAGCTTCATGTCGGGTCCGATCGCAAACGGCGTGATGACAACAACCGCAAGAAAGAACATCACGCCGATGCCGGCGCCGCCCCCGGCGCGCAACGCAAGCTTGAGATCGCGCGCGAAAATCGCTTTGAGCGCTTCGCTCATGCGCCGCCCCCGAGCCGAATCTCATGCGCGCCGGAAATCTCCGGCGCACCGTGCGCCGCCACCACCACGATGCCGCCCGTGGAAACGTGCTCCGCGATCATGCGTGAAAGAGTTTTCTGTCCGTCCGCGTCGAGTCCCGATGCCGGCTCGTCCAAGAGCCAAAGCCGCCGCCTCGCCACCAGGAGCCGCGCGAGCGCGAGCCGCCGCCGCTGCCCGGCCGAGAGCACGCGCGCCGGAAATTGCGCGAGCGCTGAAAGCCCAAGCGCTGAAAGCGCCATCTCCACCGCCGCCCCGCCGCCAAATACCGCGCGCCAGAATTCGAGATTCTCTTCGACTGTGAGCGCACCCTTGATCGCGTCTTGATGGCCGACGAGGTGCGCTGTTTCCCCGGCCCCACCCTCCGCCCCTTCGAGGACAACGCGGCCGTGCGCGGGCACAAGCAACCCGGCGATCAGCCGCAGGAGCGAGGTCTTGCCCGCACCGTTCGGCCCGACGATCCGCAGCGCCTCGCCCGCCTCGAGCCTGAAAGCCAGGTCCTGAAACAGGGTCCGGCCCCCGCGTTGGCAGGCCAGATTCTCAGCGATCAACCGCATTGCCCCTCCGGCCCGACAAGGCCTTGATCCCGTTTAGGTTTGGACCACCGCGCTATTTCGCACTATAAGGCAGTACAAATCCCGTCGTTTGCCCGGCCCGGCCACTTCCGGCCTGCCGGGTTGGTCCTAAGTGACTGAGAAAGTTCGAGGAATCGTCGCAGTGTCCGCCCTAGACAGCTTCCGGTGCCGCAAACCGCTCAAAGTCGGCGACAAGACCTACCTCTATTACAGCCTGAAAGCCGCCGAGCAGAACGGGCTCGACGGCATTTCGCAGCTGCCCATCTCCATGCGGGTGCTGCTGGAGAACCTGTTGCGCCACGAGGACGGCCGCTCCGTCACCAAGCAGGACATCCGCGCGGTCGCCGACTGGGCCAAGAAGCGCCGCAGCGACCGCGAAATCGCCTTCCGCCCGGCCCGCGTGCTGATGCAGGACTTCACCGGCGTCCCGGCGGTCGTCGATCTGGCCGCCATGCGCGATGCGATGAAATCGCTCGGCGGCGATCCAAACAGGATCAATCCCCTGGTGCCGGTCGATCTGGTTATCGATCATTCGGTGATCGTCGATTATTTCGGCAATACCGCGGCGCTGCGCCACAATGTCGACCGCGAATACCAGCGCAACGGCGAGCGCTACCGCTTCCTCAAATGGGGCCAGGAGGCGTTCAATAATTTCCGCGTCGTCCCGCCCGGCACCGGCATCTGCCATCAGGTCAATCTTGAATATCTCTCCCACGTGGTCTGGACTCGCACCGAGGAGGTCGTCGGCAAGGACAAGAAAAAAGAAAAAGTCGAGGTCGCCTATCCCGACACGCTGGTCGGCACCGACAGCCACACCACCATGGTGAACGGGCTTGCCGTGCTCGGCTGGGGCGTCGGCGGCATCGAGGCGGAAGCCGCGATGCTCGGGCAGCCGATCTCCATGCTCGTCCCCGAAGTGGTCGGCTTCCAGTTCACCGGCAAGCTCAATGAAGGGGTCACCGCCACCGATCTCGTGCTGACGGTGACCGAGATGCTGCGCCAGAAAGGCGTGGTCGGGAAATTCGTCGAGTTCTACGGCCCCGGTCTCGGCACGCTATCGCTCGAGGACCGCGCCACCATCGGCAATATGGCGCCCGAATATGGCGCCACCTGCGGCTACTTCCCGGTGGACGACGAGACGCTGCGCTACCTCTCCGACACCGGCCGCCCCAAGGACCGGGTCGCGCTGGTGGCCGCCTATGCCAAGGCGCAGGGCATTTTCCGCACCAAGCTGACACCCGATCCGGTTTTCACCGACACGCTGTCGCTCGATCTCGGCACCGTCGTGCCCTCGCTGGCCGGCCCCAAGCGGCCGCAGGACCGGGTCGCGCTCTCCGACGTTCGGCAGAGCTTCGGCGAGGCGCTCGATCGCGAGTTCAGGAAGGGCGCCGAATTGCTCAAGCGCTTCAAGGTGCCGGGCAAGCGGTTCGAGATCGGCCACGGCGACGTGGTGATCGCCGCCATCACGTCCTGCACCAACACTTCGAACCCGAGCGTGATGATCGGCGCCGGACTCTTGGCCCGCAAGGCCGTGAAGAAGGGCATGAAGGTCCCATCCTGGGTCAAGACTTCGCTGGCACCTGGAAGCCAGGTGGTCGGCGAGTATCTCGCCAAGTCCGGTCTGCAGAAGGATCTCGACAAGCTCGGCTTCAATCTCGTGGGCTACGGCTGCACCACCTGTATCGGCAATTCGGGGCCGCTGCCCGATCCGATCTCCAAATCGATCAACGAGAGCGACATCGTCGCCGCCGCCGTGCTCTCCGGCAACCGCAACTTCGAGGGCCGGGTGAACGCCGACGTGCGGGCGAACTATCTGGCCTCCCCGCCGCTCGTCGTCGCCTATGCGCTGGCGGGCTCGATGCAGATCGACCTGACACGCGACCCGATCGGCCGCGGCCGTAACGGGCGAAACGTGTACCTCAAGGACATCTGGCCCAAATCGAAGGAGATCGCCTCCTTCATGCGCCGCTCCATCAACAAGCGGCTGTTCCAGAAAAAATACGCCGACGTGTTCAAGGGCGACAAGCATTGGCGCGGGATCAAGATCACCAAGAGCGACACCTATGCCTGGGATCCGAAATCGACCTATGTGCAGAACCCGCCCTATTTCACCCGCATGCCGAAGAAGCCCGAGCCAGTGACCGATATCATCAACGCGCGCGTGCTCGGGCTGTTCCTCGATTCCATCACCACCGACCACATCTCGCCCGCCGGCTCGATCAAGGCCACCTCGCCGGCCGGCAAGTACCTGGTCGACAAGGGCGTCAACGTCATCGACTTCAATCAATACGGCACGCGCCGCGGTAATCACGAAGTGATGATGCGCGGCACCTTCGCCAATATCCGCATCAAGAACCAGATCGTGGCGGGCGTCGAAGGCGGCGTCACGGTGCAATATCCGTCGGGCGAGCGCATGTCGATCTATGACGCGGCCATGCGCTACAAGCGCGAGAAGGTGCCGCTCGTCGTGTTCGCCGGCAAGGAATACGGCACCGGCTCGTCGCGCGACTGGGCGGCCAAGGGCACAAATCTCTTGGGCATCCGGGCGGTCATCGCCCAGTCCTTCGAGCGCATCCACCGCTCCAACCTGGTTGGAATGGGCGTCATCCCGCTGACCTTCGAGAACGGCACCTCCTGGCAAACCCTTGGCTTGAAGGGCGACGAGTCGGTCACCATCCGTGGGCTCGCCATCGGCCTCAAGCCGCGCCAGACGCTTACCGCCGAGATCACGTTCGCCGACCGCACGGTGAAGAAGGTGCCGCTGCTGTCGCGCATCGATACCCTCGACGAGCTCGACTATTTCAAGAACGGGGGCATTCTGCACTACGTGCTGCGCCACCTCGCCGCCTGACGCCGCACCATCGGCGTCGCTCACGGCGGTTTGACATGAATTGACTGGCGATGCTGCGGCGGCAAGCCTAAGCATCGCTCGATGATCCCGATGCTCGCTCGCCCGCTTCTGATTCTTGCCGCCTTCGCCATGGTTGCCGGGCCCCTTCCGGCCGCCGCCGACAATACCAAGACGGGCGAGATCAAGACCGTGGTCGAGCTATTCACCAGCCAAGGCTGCTCGTCCTGCCCGCCGGCCGACAAGCTGCTCGGTGAACTCGCCAAGAACGAGCGCGTGGTCGCGCTGTCGCTCCCGGTTGACTACTGGGATTACATCGGCTGGCGCGACACGCTCGCGCTCCACGCTCATGGCGTGCGCCAGAAGGCCTATGCCGACGCCCGCGGCGACCGACAAGTCTACACGCCGCAAGTCATCATCAATGGCGTGGCGCAGGCCATCGGCAGCGACCGCCGCGCGATCATGAGCGCGATAGCCGCGGCCGAAGCCAACCGGGTGCCGGCGATCCCGGTCACGCTGAAAAAGAACGGCGACAAGATCGACATCGTGGTCGGCGCCGGATCGGGCATGCGAGCGCCCGTGTTCCTGCTCACCGTCACCAGCGAGACCGCCGTCGCTATCGGCCGCGGCGAGAACCGGGGCAAGACCGTCAGTTATTACAACGCGGTCCGGAGCTGGCGCAGGCTTGGCGAATGGAACGGCGCGCAGATGCTCGCCTCGGTGCCGCTGAGCGAGATGACCGGATCGGGCGCCGACGGCGTCGTGGTCATCATCCAGGCCGGCAGCGTCGAGGTGCCGGGCCCGATCCGCGGCGCCGCGCACCTTTCGCTGCGCTGATCGCTTCCACGCAAGCGCAAAGAAAACGGGCCGGCGTGAGCCGGCCCGAAGCGCGTTGGGGGATTGAATCGTACGCGGAACTGTTGGGTCGGCCCGCTGAAGCCCGGGGGGCTGGGGGGCTGGGATTATCCGGCACTCCGGCAAGGCCGACCCATAGGCTACTGCAGCGAATTTTACCGTCCGCTTAGGCATGCCCGGGGCCGAAATCGGGCGACATTGTGAATTCGCTAACAAAGCCGTGAAGCCCTGCCGCCCCGCGGATGTGTGCCGGAACAGGCACTTGGGAGGGCTTGTCGGCGCGCCCTGGCGGCGCGATTATGGTCCGACTCTGGAGGCGCCATTGAGCGATCTTGAGCCGATAGCTTTCCCGGGGGCCGCCAGGCGCCAATCCTTCCGGCCCCCCGCTCCCCGCGTCACGTTCGATCGCGGCGAACTGCTCCGCATCCTCGATCTCTATGGCCGCAAGGTCGCCGCCGGCGAATGGCGCGACTACGCGATCGCGTTCCTGCGCGACCGGGCGGTGTTCGCCGTATTCCATCGCGCCGCCGAGGTGCCGCTCTACCGGATCGAGAAGGTGCTGCGCGTGCCGCGCCGCCAGAGCGCCTATGCGGTGTGTCAGCGCCTCGGGCCGGGTGCTGCGGCGCGGCGACGATCTGCGCCGCGTGCTGCGCACACTCGACCGCGGCCTAACCGTCGTCGACTGATTCTGCGCTCCTGAATCAAAAGGCCCCGGTCGAGCCGGGGCCTTTCGCATTCGTCGCTACGGCGCGCCTCAATCGCGGCGACCGCCGAACAGCTGCAGCAGCATCAGGAACAGATTGATGAAGTCGAGGTAGAGCGAGAGAGCGCCCATCACCGCCTTGCGGCCGGCCACGACCTCCTCGTCGCCCTCGAAATACATCTCCTTGATGCGCTGGGTGTCGTAGGCGGTGAGGCCCGCGAACACCAGCACGCCCACCACCGAGATGATGAACTGCATCATGCTCGAGGCGAGCCAGATGTTCACCACCGAGGCGATGATGATGCCGAACAGGCCCATGAACAGGAACGAGCCCATGCCGCTGAGATCGCGCTTGGTGGTGTAGCCAACCAAGCTGAGCGCGCCGAAGGCGGCCGCGGTGATGAAGAACGTGCGCGCCACGCTCTGACCGGTATAGACCATGAGCAGCACCGCGAACGACACGCCGACCGTGGCCGCATAGAGCCAGAACAGGAGCTGCGCGGTGCCGACGCTCAAGCGGTTGATGCCGAAGCTCAGCACCAGCACGAAGGCGAGCGGCCCCAGGATAACCACCCACTGGAACCAGCTGGTGAACAGGAACGCGCCGAGCGCGGTCAGCCGGATGCCGCGATAGGTCGCTACCGCCATGGCCGGATCGGTGGTCACCGACAGCATGTAGATGCCGAGCGCGGCGGCGCCGGTGATCGCGAGACCGAGCGCCATGTAGTTGTAGACCCGCAGCATGTAGGCGCGCAGGCCCGCATCGACGCCGGCGCGCTCGCGCGCGACCGTCGCGGCGTAACGCGCCGTGGGATTGGTGTTGTAGTCGGACATTGGGTCCTCTCTCTCCCTTTTAACCGCCGAGCCTTATGTTTCAATCGCTCAGCGGTAATTCGAACCCTAATATGGGGACCGCTGCTTGTGGCGGCAAGTGAATAAACCGCGAGGTTTATGAAGGGTTTATGGCGCCGGTCCCGAATCGGCATGAATCGGCGCGAATCAGAGGTTCCTCAGCACCTGCGCCGGTTTCTGCCCGAGCGCCCGCCAGGTGCCGATCAGCCCGAAGGCGACGGTGAGCAGGATCGCGACGCCCGCCGCCATCCCCGCGGTCCACGGATCGAATGTGAAGCGGAAGCGCATGATCCGCTCGACGATATAGGCCGCCGCGAACGCTCCGGCCGCGGTGGCGACGACGGCGGTCGCCAATCCGAGGATCGCGTATTCGAGACCATAGGCCAGCACCAGACGCCCGCGCGTGGCGCCGAGCGTCTTCAGGATCACCGCGTCATAGACCCGCGTGTGGTGGCCGGCGGCGAGCGCACCGGCCAGCGCCAATACGCTTGCGATCAACGTCACCGCCGTCGCCCCGCGCGCCGCGAGCGCCAAATCGGTGACGACCGCATTGATCGCGTCGAGCGCTTCTTTCACGCGCACCGTGGTCACCGCCGGGAAGGCGGCCGCGACTTTCTGCAGAAGCGCCAGCTCCGCCTCCGCCGTGCCGCCGTCGGGATAGGTGAGCGTCGCCAGCACCGAGTGCGGCGCGCTCTGAAATGTGTTCGGCGAGAACACCATGACGAAATTGATCGCCAGCGTCTCCCATTCGACCACGCGCAGATTCGCGATCCTTGCCTCGATATTGCGGCCGAGCACGTTGACCACGATCACGTCGCCGACCTTGAGCTTCAGACCGTCGGCGGCGCGCTTCTCGAACGAGACCAGCGGCGGGCCGGAATAGTCCTTGGGCCACCAGGTGCCGTCGGCGAGCAGCGAGCCTTCCGGAAGCGCATCGGTAAATGTGATGCCGCGGTCGGACTGCAGCACCCAGGCTTGATCGGCGTCGGGCTTGATCTCATCGACCGACCTTCCGGCGAGCCGGAGGATACGCCCACGGAGCAGCGGGACTTCTGCGAGCATTGCTCCGCGTGCGTTCTCCCCGATGAAGGCGTTGAAGCGCGGCACCTCGGCCGACGTCACGTCGAGGAAGAAGAAGCTCGGCGCGCGCTCCGGCAGCGTCGCGGTCAACTGCCGCCGCAAATTTCCTTCGATCAGCGCGAGCGTCACCAGCAGCGATAGCCCGAGCCCGAGCGACAGCACCACGGTCGGCGTCAATGCGCCGGGCCGGTGGATATTGGCGAGCGCGAGCTTGAGCGTAGTCGAACGCGGTCGCGGCAGACGCCGCGCCAGCGCCATCAGACCCGAAGCCAGCAGCCGCAAGACGATGAACACTCCGGCCGCAGCGAGCACGTAGAAGATCGCAATCCGCCGCTCGACCGCGGTCCCGATCACAAGACCGACCAGCGACACGACCGCAAGCGCGGCAAGCACCACATAGCGCGGCCGTGGCCAGCGCTTGTCGGGCTCGACCACGTCGCGAAACAGCGCCGACACCGGCACGTCATGGGCGCGCCCGAGCGGCCATAGCGCGAAGGCGAGCGCGACGAGGAAGCCGAAAGCGAGCGCGGTCATCAGCGCCTCGGGCTGGATCGCGGGCGCGAGCGGCAGCGGGATCAGCGTGCCGAACAGGCCCGCAATCGCGAACGGCAGGGCCGCCCCTACCACGAGCCCGATCGCGATGCCGAGGAACGCGATCAGGGCAATCTCGGTCAAATACACCGCGAACACGGTGCCGCCGGTAGCGCCCACGGCCTTGAAGATGGCGATCGCCTCGCGCTTGCGATCGAGATAATGCTTGACCGCGTTGGCGACGCCGACGCCGCCCACCAGCAGCGCAGTGAGCCCCACGAGGGTCAGAAAATCCGCGAAGCGCTGCACATTGCGTTCGAGCTGCGGCGAAGCTCCCGTGCGCGTGCGCACTTCCCAGCCGGCCTCGGGCAGACGCTCGCGCACGTCGGTGAGCAACGCGGCCAACGCCGTCTCGCGCGCATCGGGGAGTTTGACCCGGTAAGACCAGCGCACGAGGCTTCCCGGCTGCAGGAGCCCGGTCGCACGCAGCGCCTCGTCCGACACCAGAAGCCGTGGCCCGAATCCGAGACCGACCGAGAGCCGGTCGGGCTCGGATGCGATCCTGGCAGTGATCTCCAGAATTGCATCTCCCACCTGGATGCGCGCGCCGGGCCCGATGCCAAGACGCACGAGCAGAGCCGGCTCCGCGACCGCACCGAACGCGCCGTCGCGCTTGGCAAGAGCCTGCTGCAGCGGGCCGGGCGGATCGAGCGCGACGGTTCCGGTCAGCGGGTAACGAAAATCGGCGGATTTCAATTCCACCAGCGCGGTGGCTTCGCCGCTGCGCGCCATGCCGCGCATGGTAGCGACCGCGGAAACCGTGCCGCGCTCTGCGAGGAAACTCTTCTCCGTGGCGCTTGCTTCCCGGTTGGCCAGCGAAAAGGCCGCGTCGCCGCCCAGGATCGTTCCGCCCTCGCGCGCGAGCCCGTCGGAAAGTGCCGCCGCGAACGAACCGACGCCGGCGATCGCGGCCACGCCCAGCGCCAGACACGCGAGAAAGACGCCGAAGCCGCGCACGCCGCCGCGAATCTCGCGCAGCGCAAATCGCAACGCGCTACGAAAACCGCCGCCGATGGCGGGAGCGGCCGGCGCGAACGCGCTCATGTACCGCTCCGGGCATCCGCTTCCGCTTCGATCCGGCCCGAGCGCATGCGCACGATCCGGCCGCAGCGCTGCGCCAAGGCGACATCGTGCGTAACCACGATCAGCGTCGAACCGCGCTCCGCGCGCTTAATAAACAGCAGATCCATCACCTCGCGCCCGGTCGCTTCGTCCAAGTTTCCGGTGGGCTCGTCGGCGATCAGGAGCGCCGGAGCGGGTGCGAGCGCGCGGGCAAGCGCGACCCGCTGCTGCTCGCCGCCGGAGAGCTGCGCCGGATAATGATCGAGCCGGTCCTTGAGCCCGACCCCTTCGAGCTCATGCGTCGCCCGCGCCAGCGCATCCTTGATGCCGGCGAGTTCGAGCGGCACCGCCACGTTCTCGAGCGCGGTCATGGTGGGGATCAGGTGGAACGACTGGAACACGATGCCGATGGACCGGCCGCGAAAGCGCGCCAGTCCGTCCTCGTCGAGCGGGCCCAGCTCCTGCCCGGCGACCACGATGCGCCCGCGATCCGGCCGCTCGAGGCCGGCCATCACCATCAGAAGCGTCGACTTGCCCGATCCCGAGGGGCCGACCAGGCCGACGGCCTCGCCATGGCCGATTTGAAGCACTATTTCTTTGAGGATATGTACGCGCGCAGCGCCGCTGCCGAGCGTAAGATCGACGCCTTCGAGCAGGATCGCGGGCGGTTCCTGGCGGCGCGGCGGCGGAGAGACGTTCATGCGTTCGCTTCGTTCGACAGGTGGATTTTTGGCCGGCGCTTCGGCCTTAAATGGGGCACGGCGGATGCCGCGCCAAGCCCTGCTAGCACGGCTCGCGGCATTGTGTGCGTTGGCCTTGCTCGCCTTCCCGGCGGCCGCCGAGCCCATGCGGATCGTCGTGTTCGGCGACAGCCTGAGCGCCGGCTTCGGCCTCACGGCGCCGCAAGCCTTCCCGGCCCGGCTCGAGGCCGCGCTCAAGGCCAAGGGCTACGACGTACGGATCGAGAACGCCGGCGTATCCGGCGACACCGCCTCGGCCGGTCTTGCACGCGTGGAGTGGTCGGTGCGCGACGGGACGGCCGCGGTGATTCTCGAACTCGGCGCCAATGACGCGCTGCGCGGCATTTCGCCCTCAGTCACGAAGAACGCCCTCGACGCCATCGTTCGCCGCCTGAAGGAGCGCAACATCGAGGTGCTGATCGCCGGCATGCGCGCGCCGCCCAATCTTGGCACCACTTACACCGCCGCTTTCGACGCCATATTCCCGGACCTCGCCAAGACCCACGGCGCGGCGCTTTATCCGTTCTTCCTCGACGGCGTCGCCGCCGAGCCCAAGCTCAACCTTCCAGACGGCTTGCACCCGACCGCCGACGGCGTCGCCGTCATCGTCGAGCGCATTCTTCCGGCGGTCGAGGCGCTGATCGCGCGCGCCAAGACGCGCAAGGGATGATGTCATGCCGCGGCTCTTCACCGGCGTCGAGATTCCCCGCGAAGTGGCCGATGGCCTCGCTTTGCTGCGTGGCGGCCTGCCGGGCGCGCGCTGGGTGGATCCGGAGAACTATCACCTGACGCTGCGCTTCATCGGCGACGTGGACGATGTGATCGCCCACGAAATCGGCGAACTGCTCGGCCGCGTGCGCCGCCGCGGCTTCGAGATGGCGCTCAACGGCCTCGATCAATTCGGCGGCAGGAAGCCGCGCGCGGTGTTCGCCGCCGCAAGCGCAAGTCCGGCGCTCCTGGAGCTGCAAGCCGAGCACGAGCGCCTGCTGCAGCGCATGGGACTGCCGCCCGAGTCGCGCAAATACACGCCGCACGTGACGCTCGCACGGCTGCGCGACGCCTCCACCCGCGAAGTCGCCGAATATCTTGCAAGCCACGGCTATTTCAGAAGCCCCGCGTTCGCGATCCCGCGCTTCGTTCTGTTCTCATCGCGCGCCTCGACCGGCGGCGGGCCCTATGTGGTCGAGGCCGCCTACCCGCTCGAATAGGAATGAGCCATGGCCCAAGAAAAAGCCTCCCGCGAGAAGCTCACCGGCATCAAGCGCGCGCAGGCGCTCTCTCGCATTCCCGCCTGGAAAGAGGTCGCCGGCCGCGATGCGATCGCAAGAAAATTCACCTTCAAGGATTTCAACGAAGCCTTCGGCTTCATGACGCGCGCGGCGCTCGTGGCCGAGCAGATGAATCACCATCCTGAATGGAGCAACGTCTGGCGCATTGTCGAGGTGACGCTTTCGACCCACGACGCCGGCGGCCTCACCGAATTCGATATTCGTCTGGCCGAGGCCATGGACAAGATCGCGGGGCACTGAGCGATGAATTCACCAACGGCAAAAGCGCGATTTCGCCTGCGTCACGACCGGGCGCTGCTGATCGCGGGCACGCTCTATGGCGTGATCGCGGTGCTGACCGCGCTGATCGCGGTCCAGCCCGGCGAGGTGACGACCTGGGACGCGATCGTGGGCGGCCTCGTGCTCGCCGGCATCACAATAGTGAGCAAGTTCTTCATCGAGCTCTCCAAGAAGGAGACCGAGCTCGGCGCCCGTCTCAACCAGCCCGCCCGCCGTGAACTGTGGCGGGAGTCGTTCCCGACCGCGGCCTTCCCGCTCGCGTCCGTCATTGTACTCGGCGCCTCGCACCCGCTCGGAATCGGCCAGGCCGCGGCCTACAACTTCATCTATTACTTGGGTCTGGCGACGCTGTTCGTCGCGGGCTTCCTGTCGCGCTATACCGCCGACGCCAAGCCCTCCGAGGCCGTTTCACGCGGCGCGGTCTGGCTGTTCCTCGGGCTGCTGATCCTGGCTGGCAAGAAGTTCGTCTGATCCCTATCTGGGATACGAGGAAGCTCCCATGCCGAACGCCGCCAATCTCCCGATCGTGATCCGTCCCGGCGACCGCGCCCGCGTCGAGCGCGGCTTCTGGCGCAAGCTCAAGGCGGTGACCCGACACATTCCCTTCGCCGAGGATGCGGTCGCGGCTTATTTCTGCGCCTTCGATCCGGCGACGCCTACGCGCGTGCGCGCCATGATCTTCGCGGCGCTCGCCTATTTCGTCGTTCCGACCGACGTGATCCCGGATTTCATTCCGGCGCTTGGCTTCACCGACGATGCGGCGGTGCTGGCCGCGACGCTCCAGCTCATCGCCTCGCACATGCGGCCGGAGCACCGCGCGGCCGCGCGCAAGGCGCTCGCGGACCTCGATCCCGGCCGGCCCTGATCAGGGCTTGAGCACGACCTTGCCCTTCACTTTGCGGTTGGCCAGCGCATTGAGCGCCTCGACCGCGCGCTCCAGCGGATAGACCGCGTCCACGTGCGCGGAGATCGTGCCGGCGCGGGCGAGCGAAAGAAGCTCCTCCATATTGGCCTTCTGTTTCTCCGGCGTACGGCGGGTGAACTCGCCCCAAAAGACGCCGAGCAGGTCCAGTTCTTTCAGGAGCAGAAGATTGAGCGGAATTTTCGGAATTTCGCCCGCGGCAAAACCGATGACGAGAAACCGTCCTTGCCAGGCAAGCGCGCGCAACGCCGCCTCCGCATAGGCGCCGCCGACCGGATCATAGACGACGTCGACGCCCTTGCCGCCGGTGAGCGCGCGCAGCCGCTCCTTCAAGTCCTCCTTCGAATAGTCGATGACTTCCGCCGCGCCGTGCGCGCGCGCGAATTCGAGCTTCTCGGCCGACGAGGCGCACGCGATCACGCGGGCGCCCATATGCTTGCCGAGCTCGACCGCGGCCAGTCCCACGCCGCCGGTGGCGCCCAGCACCGCGAGCGTCTCGCCGGTTTTCAGCTTCGCGCGGTCTTTCAGCGCGTGCATCGTGGTGCCATAGGTGACGAACAGGCCCGCGGCCTTCTCCAGCGCCAGCCCCTCGGGTACATGGATGAGCTGCGTCGCCGGCACCGCCACCTTCTCGCGCGCCGCGCCGAAACCGATGCTGCCGGCGACGCGCTCGCCGAGCCGGAAGCCCTTCACCCCCGCACCGAGCGCCACGACCGTGCCGGCGAGTTCGGCCGCCGGCGAAAACGGAAACTCGGGTTTCACCTGGTATTTGCCGGCGATCACCAGCGTGTCGAAGAAATTGAGCGCCGCCGCGGCCACCTCGACGACGACCTCGCCGGGCCCCGCCTTGGGCTCCGGAATGTCCTTGATTTCAAGCGCCTCGGGCGGCCCGTAACGCAGGCAAAGCAAAGCTTTCAATGCCCCCTCCTTGGTTTTGCGTTTGTTGCGCCATTTTTTCGGCGGCGTCCATCGTTAGCGATCTTGCCGAGGCCTTTGCAAACGGGGCCGGTGGCGAGTATTTCTCGCTCGACTGCTTCGCGCCGGAAGGAACGACCATGCATGCCATCCGCGCCGCTCTTGCCGCCGCGATCCTCGTGGCACTCGCACTGCCGGCACTGGCGCAAGCGCCCGCCGGCCCCGCGCTCATCGCGCAATACGGCGACTGGGGCGTCTATGTCAGCCAGGCCGCACGCACCAAGATCTGCTACGCGCTTTCGCAGCCCAAGGAGCGCCAGCCCGCCACCTTGAAGCGCGATCCCGGTTATTTCTTCGTCAGCACCCGCCCGGGCGAGAACGTCAAGAACGAGGTGAGCATCATCGCCGGCTTCACCATCAAGGACGGCAGCGACGCGACCGCCGACATCGGCGGCACCGCGTTCACGCTCTATACGAAGACCGACAGCGCCTGGGTGCGCAACGTCGCCGAGGAGGCCCGCCTGGTGGACGCGCTGCGCCGCGGACGCGATCTCACCGTCAAGAGCACGTCGGCGCGCGGCAACGTGACCACCGATAAATATTCGCTCACCGGCTTTGCCCAGGCGCTCGACCGCGTGGCGCAAGAATGTCGTTGAAGGCGTGTCGTTAATCGCGCGCCGTTGACGGCGGGGCGCCCGCGGGCGCACTAAGAGCCTGTCATGAGCGCCACCATCGAAACCGTGAAACCTGAGACGGCGCCCGCGAGCGCCGGCGTGAAGCCTTCGCTCGCCGGCCGCGACCGCGACGGCCTGCGCGCGGCGTTGATCGAACTCGGCGTGCCGGAGCGCGACCTCAAGATGCGCGTCGCGCAGCTCTGGCATTGGATCTATTTCCGCGGCGCCCGCGACTTCGACGCCATGACCAATGTCGCCAAGGAAATGCGCGAGCGGCTCGCCGCATGCTTCTCGCTCGATCGGCCCGAGGTCGCGATCGAGCAGGTCTCCGCCGACGGCACCCGCAAATGGCTCATTCGCCTTCCCGCCGATCATCCCGGCGAAAAAGAGCCTACGAGATCGAGACCGTCTATATCCCCGAGGCCGGGCGCGGCACGCTTTGCGTCTCGTCGCAAGTCGGCTGCACGCTCTCCTGCACCTTCTGCCATACCGGCACGCAGCGGCTGGTGCGCAACCTCACCGCCGAAGAAATCGTCGCGCAGTTGATGATCGCCCGCGACCGGCTTGGCGAATGGCCCGGTGCCACACCGCCCGCCGATTCGATCGTGCCGGGCGGCGGCCGCTTCGTCACCAATATCGTTTTCATGGGCATGGGCGAGCCGCTCTATAACCTCGACGCGGTGAAGCGCGCGGTCGAGACCATGTCCGACGGCGAAGGACTCTCGGTCGGCAAGCGCCGCATCACCGTCTCGACCTCCGGCGTGGTGCCGGAGATCGAAAATCTCGGCGAGCTCGGCACCATGCTGGCGGTATCGCTGCACGCCGCCCGCGACGAGCTGCGCGACGAGCTGGTGCCGCTCAACAAGAAGTACCCGATCAAGGACCTGCTCGAGGCCTGCCGCAATTATCCGGGCCTCTCCAATGCCCGGCGTATCACCTTCGAATACGTGATGCTGAGGGACGTGAACGACAGCGAGCAGGACGCCCACGCGCTCGTGCAGCTCTTGAAGGGCATCCCGGCCAAGATCAACCTGATCCCGTTCAATCCCTGGCCCGGCACGAAATACGAATGCTCCGACTGGGCGACGATCGAGCGCTTCTCCGAGATCGTGTTCCGCGCCGGCTACGCCTCGCCGGTGCGCCGGCCGCGCGGCCGCGATATCCTGGCCGCCTGCGGCCAGCTCAAGTCGGAGAGTCAGAAGCTTTCCGCCCGCGAGCGCCTGGCGCTGCGCGCCATGGCGATGACGGATTGACGATGAAAATCATCGGTCACTTCTTCATGGTTGCCTTGGCGTTCTGTCTGGCGAGCTTCGCTGCCGCCGCCACGATCACCATCGGCGCGGCCGTCTGGGCCGATGTGCAGCCGCCGTTCGAGCGCGTCGAGGTGAGCTTGTTTTGGATTTTCACGCTGGCGACCAGCGCCGGAATCGCCTTCCTCGCCTTTGTCCCGGCCATGATCGCAATTCTACTCGCCGAGAGCTTTTCCTGGCGCTCGATTCTCTATTACGCGCTCGTCGGCGGCGCGATCGGTTTCTTGTTCGGAACGATTCTGCCGACCGACGAGCCGGGCCGGGTATTCTTGACCCGCGGGGCCGAGATCATGGCCGGCGCCGGCGTCGCGGCCGGGCTGGTCTATTGGCTGTTCGCCGGGCGTAATGCCGGCCGCTGGCACCAGCCTGCCGCCACCGAGAACCCGAAGCCCTGAAGCTCAGGATTTCTTGCCGCGTGCCCACTCCAGCGCCTGCTCGAGCCGGTCGTTGCCCCAGAACAGCTCGCCGTCCTCGGTAATGAAACTGGGCGCCCCAAAAATGCGTTGCCGCACCGCTTCCTCGGTTTCGGTACGCAACTTGTCCTTGAGCGCCGGCTCGCCGGTCTTGGCGAGCACTGCCTCCGCGTCGTGCCCGAGCCCCCGCAGGATTTCCGCAAGCAGCGCCTTGTCGGCAATATCGCGGCCCTCGGCGAACTCGGCCCGATATACGGCGCGCGTGAAATCCGGCCGCGCTTCGTCCGGTAGCGCGAGCGCGACGCGCGCGGCGAGCAACGAATGCGCCGGAAATGGAACGGGCGGCGAGAACTTCGGCAGACCCAGCCGCGCCGCGAGCCGCTCCATGTCGCGCCACGCGTAGCGGCCTTTGACCGGATAGATGCTGAACGGCGACGAATCCCAGCCTTGCGACTTGAAGATCGGCCCGAGCAGGAACGGCCGCCACATGAGCGAAACGCCGGCGGCCTCGGCGAGCGGCCCGATGCGCGAGGCCGCCAGATACGAATAGGTCGATGCGAAGTCGTACCAGAAATCGATCCGCGGCTTCATTCCATCCCCATGCGCCGCCGACCGCGGCGCGCCGATCTTTCCCCCGCTTTCCGCAGCAGCGCAAGACGCCGATCGCCTGCCTTCTCATCGCGTTCCGCCTGGGCTAGACCCTGCCCGCATCCGCCGGAGAAGCCAATTTGTCCCGCACCGGTCTCCTGATTGCGCTCGTGATCGCGGCGGTGGTGGGGCTGGTTTTCGGCCTGCGCCCCGATCTCGATCTTGCGATCAGCGCCGCGTTCTACGATCCGGGACTGAAGGGGTTCCCGCTGGACAAAGCCGCGCCGGTCCAGTCGCTGCGCCATGGCGCCGAGTGGGTGACGATCCTGATCGTCGCGTTCATCCTGCTCGCGCTCGTCCTCAAGCTCGTCGCCCCACAAAAGAAGATGCTGATTCCGGGCCGGGCCGCGATCTTTTTCCTGGCCGCGCTCACGCTCGGACCCGGCCTGCTGGTCAACGGAATCCTCAAGTCCGAATGGCCGCGGCCGCGGCCCAACGAGGTCGTGCAGTTCGGCGGCGTCGAGCGCTTCGTCGCCTGGTGGGACCCGCGCAGCACCTGCGAATATAATTGCTCGTTCGTCTCCGGCGAAGCTTCCAGCGCCTTCTGGATGCTGGCACCCGCATCGCTCGTGCCGCCGCCCTGGCGCGGGCTCGCCTATGCCGGGGCGATCCTCTACGGGCTCGCCGTCGGCGGATTGCGCATCGTCATGGGCGCGCATTTCTTCACCGACGTGGTTTTTGCCGGGGTCTTTATGTTCTTCGTCGTGTGGCTGCTGCACGGACTGATCTACCGCTGGCCGCGAACCCGGCTTTCCGAGGAGAGGATCCAGCGCCGGCTCGAAAGCCTCGCCCATGATCTCCGCAATCTCGGCTCGCGTTCACCAAAAGCATAAGTTTGCGCGCCAGCGATTGGCCCGCTGCGCCAAGCCACAGGCCCGCGGCTTGCGCGCTCCCGGCTTCCGCCTATAAGTGCGCCACTTCGCGGGGCCGGCCCCGCGCTTGCGGGAAATTCCCATGGCCAAGGACATCAAGAAGGTGGTGCTCGCCTATTCCGGCGGGCTCGACACCTCGGTCATCCTGAAATGGCTGCAGACCACCTACGGCGCCGAGGTGGTGACCTTCACGGCCGACCTCGGCCAGGGCGGCGAGATCGAGCCGGCGCGCAAAAAAGCCGCGCTCTTGGGCATCAAGCCCGGAAACATTTTCGTCGAGGACCTGCAGGAGGAATTCGTCCGCGATTACGTCTTCCCCATGTTCCGCGCCAACGCGCTCTATGAAGGGCAGTATCTGCTCGGCACCTCGATCGCGCGGCCCCTGATCGCGAAGAAGCAGATCGAGATCGCGCGCAAGGTCGGCGCCGATGCGGTCGCCCACGGCGCCACCGGCAAGGGCAACGATCAGGTGCGCTTCGAGCTCGCCTATTACGCGCTCGAGCCGAATATCCATGTGATCGCGCCCTGGCGCGAATGGGATTTGACCTCACGGAAAAAGCTGCTCGAATTCGCCGAGCGACACCAGATCCCGATCGCCAAGGATAATCGCGGCGAGGCGCCGTTCTCCGTGGACGCCAATCTCTTGCATTCGTCCTCCGAGGGAAAGGTGCTGGAGGACCCGAACGCGGAAGCGCCCGACTACGTCTATCAGCGCACCATCGATCCGAAGGACGCGCCCGACAAGGCGACGTCCATCACGATCGATTTCGAGAAGGGCGATCCGGTTGCGATCGACGGCAAGAAGCTCTCGCCCGCGGCCTTGCTCACGGCGCTCAACGAGCTTGGCCGCAAGAACGGCATCGGCCGGCTCGATCTGGTGGAGAACCGTTTCGTCGGCATGAAGATCGCGCGGCGTCTACGAGACGCCGGGCGGCACGATCCTGCTCGCGGCGCATCGCGGCATCGAGTCGATCACGCTCGACCGCGAAGCCGCGCATCTCAAGGACTCGCTGATGCCGCGCTACGCGGAGCTGATCTATTACGGCTTCTGGTTCGCGCCCGAGCGCGAGATGCTGCAGGCGTTGATCGACAAGAGCCAGGAATTCGTCGACCGGCCGCGTCAAGCTCAAGCTCTACAAGGGCAACGTTTCGGTCGTCGGCCGCGAGAGCCCCTATTCGCTCTACGACCCCGAGCTCGTCACCTTCGAAGAGGGCGCGGTGGCCTACGATCACCGCGACGCCGCGGGCTTCATCAAGCTCAACGCGCTGCGGCTGCGCACGCTCGGCATGCGCAAGCGCAAGATCGAAAAGCGCTGATTCTGCCGACTGCTGGCACTTAGCGCCGCAAATCCCTACCTAGAGGCTGCCGCACGCAACGTGCGCTGGAGTTCGTCATGTCCTGGTCGCTCAAGGTCGGCACCGTCGCCGGAACGGCGGTGCGGATTCATTTTACCTTCCTGCTGTTCCTGATCTGGATCGGCACGGCCTATTACCGCCAGGGCGGCGCCAGCGCGGCCTATGAGGGGGTGCTCTTCGTCTCGCTCCTGTTCCTGTGCGTGCTGCTGCACGAGTTCGGCCATGTCTTCGCCGCGCGCCGCTACGGCGTAAAGACCCCGGACGTCACGCTCTGGTTCTTCGGCGGCATCGCCAGTCTCGAGCGCATCCCCGAGAAACCGAAGGAAGAACTCGTGATCGCGATCGCGGGCCCGCTGGTGAACGTGGTGATCGCGGCGATTCTCATTCTGCTGCTAGGCGCCACCGTCGATCCCGCTAATCTTGCGAACATCCAAGATCCGAAAATCGGCATGGCGGCCAAGCTCGCCGGCGCGAATATCTTTCTCGCCCTCTTCAACCTGATCCCGGCCTTCCCCATGGACGGTGGCCGGGTGCTGCGTGCGCTCTTGGCCATTCGCCTCGGCTTCGCCCGCGCCACCGAGATCGCGGCCTCCGTCGGACAGGGCTTCGCCATCGCGCTCGGCATCCTCGGGATTTTCACCAACCCGATGCTCGTCATCATCGGCATTTTCGTGTTCCTCGCCGCTTCCGGCGAGGCCGGCCACGTGCAGCTGCGCGAAGTGTCGCGCGGCGCGCTCGTTGCCGACGCGATGATCACCAAGTTCGAGACGCTGCGCACCGATGCGAGCGTGAACGACGCGGTCGAATGCCTGATCCGCACCACGCAGAAAGAGTTTCCGGTGGTCGATGGCGGCGGCCGCCTGCGCGGCGTATTGACCCGCGACGCCATGATCAAGGCGCTGAAGGACAAGGGGCCGGCGACCCCGGTGCTCGAGATCATGCAGCCGGATGTGCCGGTGATTTCATCCCGCGCCATGCTGGAAAGCGCCCTGAAGCCGCTCTCCGAACAGGCCGCCGGCGTGATCGGCGTGACCGACGCCGCGGGCAAGTTGGTGGGGCTGCTGACGGCCGAGAATCTCGGCGAGATGATGATGGTGCGCGCCGCCCGCGCCAGCACCGGCGCGGGCCCCTGGGGCCGCGCAGCGCCCGCCTAATAACCAATTAAGAAGAAATCGATGCTTGCCACGGCGCGATCCGTCAGTAGATTGCGCCGCTCCTCACTCCGTTTCGGACCGCTTCATGCCTTTGCGCAACGTCGCCATCATCGCACACGTCGACCACGGCAAGACCACGCTGGTGGACCGGCTGCTGCAGCAGTCCGGCACCTTCCGCGATAACGAGCGGGTGGCCGAGCGCGCGATGGATTCCAACGAGCTGGAGCGCGAGCGCGGCATCACGATCCTGGCCAAGGTCACCTCCGTCCTGTGGAAGGATACGCGCATCAACATCGTCGATACGCCCGGCCACGCCGATTTCGGCGGCGAGGTCGAGCGGATTCTCAACATGGTCGACGGCGTGCTGGTGCTGGTGGACGCCGCCGAAGGCCCGCTGCCGCAGACCAAGTTCGTCGTCGGCAAGGCGCTGAAGATCGGGCTGAAGCCGATCGTCGTCATCAACAAGGTGGACCGTTCCGACGCCCGCCCGCAGCAGGTCGCCAACGAAGTGTTCGACCTGTTCGCGGCGCTCGATGCCAGCGAAGCCCAGCTCGACTTCCCGCTGCTTTACGGCTCGGCCAAGCAAGGCTGGATGGCGACCTCGCCCGAGGGCCCCAAGGACCAAGGCATGGCGCCCTTGTTCGATCTGGTGGTGCGCCACGTGGCGCCGCCCACGATCGAGGAGGGGCCGCTCCGCCTGCTCGCCACCATCCTCGAGGCCAACCCCTATCTCGGCCGCGTTCTCACCGGCCGCATCACGTCGGGCTCGATCAAGGCGGGTCAGAACGTAAAAGTGCTCGCCCGCGATGGCAGTCTCGTGGAAACCGGGCGCACCACCAAGGTGCTCGCCTTCCGCGGTCTCAACAGGGTAGCGGTGGAAGAGGCCCACGCCGGCGACATCGTCGCCGTCGCCGGGCTCGAGCTCGGCAACGTCGCCGACACCATCGCCGATCCCGAGGTCACCGAACCTCTCCCCGCCCAGCCGATCGATCCGCCGACGCTGGCGATGACGTTCCGCGTGAACGACAGCCCGCTCGCCGGCACCGAGGGCGACAAGGTCACCGGCCGCATGATCCGCGACCGGCTGTTCCGCGAGGCCGAGGGCAACATCGCGCTGCGCATTTCCGAATCGAGCGAGAACGACGCCTACGAGGTCGCCGGCCGCGGTGAGCTGCAATTGGGGATCCTGATCGAGACCATGCGCCGCGAGGGCTTCGAGCTGTCGGTGTCGCGGCCCAAGGTGGTGCTTTCGCGCGACGAGAAGACCGGCGAGATCCTGGAACCCATCGAGGAAGTCGTCATCGACGTAGACGAGATCCATTCCGGCATCGTCGTGCAGAAGCTCTCCGAGCGCCGCGCCGAGATGATGGAGATGCGTCCCTCGGGCGGCGGACGCGTTCGGCTCGTGTTCCACGTTCCAACGCGCGGATTGCTCGGCTATCAAAGCGAGTTGCTCACCGACACGCGCGGCACCGCGGTAATGAACCGCCTGTTCCACGCCTATGCACCCTACAAGGGCGACATTCCCGGCCGGCGCACCGGCGTTCTGATTTCCACCGACGACGGTGAGGCGGTCGCCTATGCGCTGTGGAACCTGGAAGCGCGCGGACCGATGCTCATCGAACCCGGCTGGAAAGTGTATCGCGGCATGATCATCGGCGAGCACACCCGCGACAACGACCTCGAAGTGAACGTCTTGAAGGGCAAGAAGCTGACCAACATCCGCACCACCTCCAAGGACGAGGCGGTGCGGCTGACGCCACCCATTCGGATGACGCTCGAAAAGGCGCTCGCCTATATCAACGACGAAGAGCTGGTGGAGATAACCCCCAAGTCGATCCGCCTGCGCAAGAAGCTGCTCGACCCTCATGAGCGCAAGCGAGAGGACCGCCGGCGCGAGCTCGAGGGGGTGTGACCGCAATGCCTCGGTGCGCGGCTAAATTCACCTTTTGCTAACGAAGTTCTTGAAGCCCCCAGGCGAGTTTGCTTCGATTAGGCCATGAGCACGGTCGTAATCGACATCCGGCGCGCCCAAACCGACGACGCGCCCCAGCTCGCCGAAGCCCATGACGAGGCTTGGCGCACGGCCTATCGCGGCCTGATCCCGGGCACCGAACTCGAAAAGCTCGTGGCCCGCCGCGGCCCCGCCTGGTGGGATGCCGCCATTCGCCGCGGCTCGCGCATCGCGCTCCTCACTTTCGGCGATTCCATCGCCGGCTACACCAATTTCGGCCGCAACCGCGCGCGCAGCCTCCCTTATGCCGGCGAGATCTACGAGCTTTATCTGCGACCCGAGTATCAAGGGCTCGGCTTCGGCCGCCGCCTGTTCGTCGCCGCCAAGCGCGAGCTCGCGCAAGGCGGCCAGTCGAGCATGGTGGTCTGGGCGCTCTCCGACAACGAAGCGGCGGTCAGCTTCTATCGCGCGCTCGGCGGCCGTGCGATCGCGCGCTCGACCGAGCGCTTCGGCGACAAGGTACTCGACAAGGTCGCCTTCTGCTGGTCGCGCTAACGTCATTCCGGGGCGCCACCGATCTCGGATAAATCCGAGATCGGCAATTCGTATTTCCCAAGTCGGCTATAGCCGACTTGGGTTGCGGCGAGCCCGGAATCCATAGCCACCATCGCCTGAGAAAATCGAACCGTTTGCGTTTATGGATTCCGGCTCTCGCGGCCAAGAGGCCGCTCGGCCGGAATGACGGCTCAAATGTTTGGCGCCGGCAGCCCCGCGCGCATGCAGGCCGCGCGCAGCGTATTGGCCTGCAGGCACGCGATCGTCATCGGCCCGACGCCGCCCGGCGAAGGCGAGATCGCGCCCGCGACCTTCACCGCCTCGGCGAACGCCACGTCGCCCACCAGCCGGCCCTTGCCGTCGGGCGTCGGTACGCGATTGGTGCCGACATCGATCACAGTGGCGCCCGGCTTGATCCAATCGCCGCGCACGAATTCGGGCTTGCCGATCGCTACGAACAGCACATCCGCGCGCCGGCATACGGCCGGAAGATCGCGCGTCTTGGAATGCGCGATCGTCACCGTCGCATTCTCCTGCAGCAGAAGCTGCGCCAGCGGCTTGCCAACGATGTTGGACCGCCCCAGCACCACCGCTTCGAGACCGGCGAGCGACGGGTGGACGAGCTTGGCCAGCATCACGCAGCCGACCGGCGTGCAGGGCACCAGCGCCGGCAGACCCGTGGCCAGCCGCCCGGCATTGACCGGATGGAAGCCGTCCACGTCCTTCATCGGATCGACGGCCGCGAGCACGCGATCGGAATTGATCTGCTTCGGCAATGGAAGCTGCACAAGAATTCCATCGACCTTGGGATCGGCGTTGAGCTGAGCCACAATAGCGAGAAGATCGGCTTCGGAAGTGTCCGCCGGCAGCTTGTGCTCGAACGATGCCATGCCGAGCTCGACCGTTGTGCGCACCTTGTTGCGCACATAGACGACGCTTGCCGCGTTTTCGCCGACCAGCACCACGGCGAGCCCCGGCGGGCGTTTCAAGAGCGCGCCGATACGCTTGGCTTCCGCGGCGACCTTGATGCGGACTTCCGCCGCCAGCGCCTTGCCGTCGAGAATTCGCGCGCTCATCGTTCCTGCTTCCCCTCGCTCAAAGCCGCCTCGAGCGCCGCTGCAATCCTGGCCGGATCGCCATCGAGGCGAAAACTTTTCAATCGGCCGGCACCGCCGCGCACCAGCGTGACCGCCGAAGGCGGTACCGTGGCCGCCCGCGCGATCAGTCGCACCAGCGCATCATTGGCCTCGCCATCGGTCGGCGCCGCGCGCACGCGCGCTTTCAACACCGTACTTCCGTCCGCCAGCCGCTCGATGCCTTCGATCGCGTCGCGCGCGGCCTTCGGCGTCGCCCGGACCATGATGACGATTCCGTCCGCTACCGATTTCCAGGGACGCACCGAGCTCGCATTCACCTAGATGAAAATCCAGAACAGCAGCCGCTCCACGAACAAGAGCAGAAGGATCAGGATCACCGGCGAAAGATCGAGCCCGCCCAAGTTCGGCAGCACGCTGCGGATCGGCCTCAGCGCCGGTTCGGTCATGGCAAAAAGCCCGTTGCCGATGGCGCGCACGATTTGATTGTGTGGATTGACCACGTTGAAAGCGACCAGCCACGACAACACCGCGGCGGCGATCAGAATCCAGATGTAGAGACTGATCAGGGTCGTTATCAGCCAAAGGAAGGGATTCATGTGAAGCTCCGGCCCGGCACAGGCGCCAATCGAATAGCGTTTCGCGGCGCGCGGGGGAAGCCGGTATTTGTCGACGCACGGACTGCACGAAGTCGCCCACGCAAATCCCGTGGGCTGCCGTTTGCTTGACACTCTTTGGGGCCCTAGCCTAGATGGCGCCCACCTCGGCCGGGGCAGTAGCTCAGTTGGGAGAGCGCCGCGTTCGCAATGCGGAGGTCAGGGGTTCAACTCCCCTCTGCTCCACCAGGTCATCTCGACAGGCGGCCGGCCTGAGGCGAGATTCTCCAAATCCGGAAAAGAAAAACGGGAGACGGCCAATGGGGTCGCATGCGGCCGTCTCCCATCATTCACACCGGCTACGCACAACCTGATGCCGGCTGGGCTCGCATGAGCAAGGCCGCGGCCAGACGGAATCGTCGCGCGCACCGCAAAGGGTCGTGGCGAAAATTTCGTAAGCCACCAGATGTCGGAAGCGTTTACCTGCGCTTAACCATCGGCGCGTTGCAAATTGCGATACCTATCGCAATTTGCAAACGCTCAGGCTGCCGGCGCGCGCTCGTGCTTGCGCGCCAGTCCGGTCCAGAAATCGAGAAAATTCGCCAGCCACGACCGCACCTTCGGATCGTGCAGCGGCCGGTCCTCGAAATGCGCTTCGCGCGGACGCGCGCCCGGAAGATCGAGCCGGTGCGCGGCGCGCACGGTCCAGCGGCACATCATGTGATGCGTCACTTCCGGATGAAACTGCACGCCGAACGCATTGCCGTAGCGGAACGCCTGGTTCTCGAAAATATCTCCCGCCGCCAGCAGCTCGGCGCCGGCGGGAAGATCGAAGCCCTCGCGATGAAAATGATAGACGTGGTCCGGCCAGTTCATCAGCGCCGCACCCTGCGGCGTCGGTTTCAGCGGATAATAGCCGGCCTCGATCAGTCCTTCGGGATGGAAGGCGACGCGCCCGCCGAGCTTTCGCGCCAGGAACTGGGCGCCAAGGCAGATGCCGAAGAACGGCGTCTGCTCCTTGAGCGGCACTTCGAGCCACTCGATCTCGCGCCGCACGTATTCCTCGCTGTCGTTGGCGCTCTGCGGGCCGCCGAATATGGCGACGCCGGAATGGCCTGCGAGCGTGTCCGGCAGTGGATCGCCGAAGCGGGGCTTGCGGATGTCGAGCGGAAAGCCGCGCGCTTCGAGCATGTGCCCGACCCGGCCGGGGGTCGAGTGCTCCTGGTGGAGAAGGACGAGGATCGGCTTCATCGGACGCGCATGGATTTGGATCGCATTCAAGCGGGCCGGCCCGGCCGGCGCAAGATCGCACTTCGACGCATGGCTAGCTCTGTTTCTCGCCTTTTTCTTCCCGCATCTGCCGGCGCAGCGTGACCCGCTCGCGCGCCGGCACGTTCAGCAGTTCCGACGCGCGCCAGACCACGTTGTCCTCGAATTCACTGAGCGTGCCGTCGGCATAGGCGACCTCGAACATCATCTGGACGATGCGCGTGCGGCCTTCCTCGTCGAGGTGGTGATTGAGCACGCTGGTGAAGCGATAGAGATCGACCGCCTCCTTGTCGGCGCGCAACGCCGCCTGCACGAGCTTCTCCGCCTCCTCGAGACCGAGATCGAAGCGGTAGGCCAGCACGTCGCGCAATTTGGCGTGCTCGGTCGCGTCGAAATTCTGATCGAGCGTGACGACGTGCACCAGCAGCGCAGCCGCGGCGAGGCGCAGATCGGTCTCGCCGAATGCTTGCGGTTGGCGGCTGCCGCCCGCGATTTCGCTGATGAATTCCCCGATCGATTGGAACATTCGAACCGGCTCCTTGTCCCGCAAGGTATAGCGAAGGAAACGCCGCGCGGCAGCAAGATCGACAAGCCTGTAAACTCCGCAGCAGCGCATGATTCGGAGCCCCCATGGCCCGCACGAGCTATTGGAAGCGCAACTGGTCCAACATCCTCCGGGTGGGCATGCTTGCGGTGGCGGTATTGCTGGGCGTGGGCTTCGGCTACGACCAATGGGGCCGCCAGCAAAATTGGTACGGCCACCGCGATCTCACGGCGCTTCCGCCGGGCCCCGAGACCGACCTCATCCGCTATGGCTGGCAGCTCGTGGTCGAGACGCCGCGCCATATCGGCAAGAGCGCGACCGATCCCGCCAAGCGTTTCGCCGGCAACGATCTCGCCTGCACCCATTGCCACATGAACGCGGGGCTCAAGCCCTTCGCGGCGCCGCTCGTTTCCGCCTTCGCGTCGTTTCCGATGATGTTCAACGACATGGTGCTGTCGCTCGCCGAGCGCATCAATGGCTGCATGACGCGGAGCATGAACGGCTCGCCCTTGCCGAGGAACGGCCGCGAGATGGAAGCCTTCGTCGCTTACATGCAGTTCATCGCCCGCGACAGCCCTGTCGGCGTGCGCGTGCCCGGATCAGGACTTAAGCCGTTGAAGCCCGCGGAGCAGACGCCGAATGCTCAGCGAGGTGCCGCCGTTTTCACGCAATGGTGCGCGCGCTGCCACGGCCCGAACGGCCAAGGCGATCCGCGCACGCCGCCCGGCATCGGCTACGCCATCCCGCCGCTCTGGGGACCGAACTCGTTCAACGCCGCCGCCGGCATGGCTATTCCAGCGACCGCCGCGGCGTTCATTCGTTCCAACATGCCGCTCGGTATCGATTACAATTCGCCGCTGCTGACCGAGCAGCAGGCCTGGGACCTCGCCGCCTTCATCACCTCGCGGCCGCGTCCCGGTCCGCGGCCAGGAAGCCCAGTACGCTGATCTATTCGCGCTGATCTATTTCGGATCGGCGTCGAGCCGCGCGACCCATCCCTCAAGGCCCGCCCGCGCGGCCGGAAAGAGTTCCAGCACCTTGGGATCGTGCCCAGGAATGATGTGCAAAGGCGATGCGGCCAGGCGCTTGATCGTCTTGTAGCCCTCGAGCACGTCGGCCGCATTGTGCACGACCGGAAAGATGCGGCCTTCCTCGATGTGCCGATAGAGGTGGGTCGCGTCCGAGGCGAGCACCACGTAGCCGCGCCGGGTCTTCACCCGCACGCATTGCAGGCCCATGGAGTGGCCGCCGATCTTGTGCAGCGTGATGCCGGGCGCAAGCTCGTCGTCGCCGTCGTGGAATTCGACCCGGCCGGCGAAGACTTTTCGCACCATCGCCACCACGTCTTCCTCTTCGAACGCCCAGCGCTGCTGCGCGTGGCACATGCAGCGGCCGGTGGCGTAGAACATCTCCGTGTCCTGCATGTGATAACGCGCGCGCGGGAAGAGATCGTAGTTACCGGCGTGATCGAAATGCAGATGCGTCACGACGGCTTTCGCGATCGTATCCGGCGCGATCCCGAGCGCGCGCAGGCCTTCGGCGATCGGCTTATCGACCGTGCGCCCGCGTTTCGTCGCCATCGCTTCGTCCATGCCGGTATCGACGACGAACGTGCCGTGGGCGCCCTTGATGATCCAGACGAAATAATTGATCGCCGAGAGATGGTCGTGCGGATCGCCGCCGATGAAATTCTCAGACGAGCGGCGCTCGTGGTGCCCGTAGCGGATCGCGTAGATTTCATGGATATCGTCGGCCATTTCAGCTCGTCCCCTTCCCGCGCACGACAACGCCAGCCTTTTTCTCGATCGGCTGGATGATGGTGGTGAAATCCTTCTCCGGCCCGAGCTCGCTTGCCGCCAGCCGGTACATGGCGCCCACCGCGCTGGCGACCGGAAGCTTCAGCCCGAGCGCCTCGGCTTCCGAAAGACAAAGCTGCAGGTCCTTGTCCATCAGACCGTTGGTGAAGCCGTAGACGAACGTGCGGGTCAGGATCGCGCGCGGAAACTTGTCCTGGCTCGCGCTGTTGCGGCCGGTGCCGGCGTTGATCACTTCGATCATTACTTCCGGATCGAGCCCGGCCTTAACGCCCATGACCACGGCCTCGGAGGTTGCGACCATCGCGGTGGCCGAGAGCAGGTTGTTGGCGAGCTTCATGGTCTGCGCCATGCCCGGCCGCTCGCCGATCACAAATACTTTCCCGAAAACCGAAAGCGCCGGCTTCACCCGCTCGATCTCCGTGCGCGGGCCGGAAACCATGACCGCAAGCGTACCCTTCTCAGCGCCGCCGGGGCCGCCGCTCACGGGGCTATCGATCTGCACGATCTCGCGCGCAGCAAGCGCCTCGGCGATGCGCACGGCCATGCGCGCGCCGGTAGTCGAAAGATCGACGAACCGGCGCACCCGCGTGCCCTCGATCACGCCGTCCTTGCCGGTCGCGACCGCAAGCGAGGCCTCGGGCGACGGCAGGCTCGCCATCACCGTCTCGGTACGGCTCGCCACCTCGCGTGCCGATTTCGCCGCTGCCGCGCCGAGCGCGGTGAGCCGCGCCATCGCCTCCGGGCGCACGTCGAACACCGTGAGCTTATGGCCGGCTTCGATCAGCCGCCGGCCCATGTGAAAGCCCATCGTACCGAGCCCGATGAATCCGATTTCCATCTTCGTCCTCGCTTATGGCTCTATGCGCGTCAGGATTTCTTCGTTTCTTGCGCGAACACCTCGCGCGCCACGCGGAACGCATCGACGCCCGCCGGCACGCCCGCGTAGATCGCAAGCTGCATGAACACCTCGCGGATTTCGTCCTTGGTGACGCCGTTTCTGAGCGCGCCGGCGACGTGGGCGCGCAGCTCGTGCGGCCGGTTCAAGACGCCGATCATCGCCAGATTCAGCATGCTGCGGGTCTTGCGCGACAGTCCCTCGCGCCCCCACACCGCGCCCCAGCAATATTCGGTGACCAGTTCCTGGAACGGCTTGTTGAAGTCGTCGGCGGTCCTGAGCGCGTTCTCGACATAGTCCTTGCCGAGCACGTCGGTCCGGATGCCGAGGCCGGTTTCGTAGGTTTTCTTATCCATCGATTCCTCCGCTGGGTAAGCAATAGAACCCGGTAGCGAGCGTCGCCTGCGCCGGGTTCCGAACTAAACCGGAGCCATTCTATGGGCGGGCGGGCTGAACGACCACCGTTCGCACGCCTGGATTGATGCAGGTCAAGCCTCGCACCGCTTTGCGCATCTAAAAGGATCGAGCGCACTAGGACGCCCGCGATGCTCGACTTCACCAAATCCGACTTCGCCAAGCTCCGCACTGAGATGGTCGACCGCCATATCGCGCCGCGCGGGGTGAGCTCCGAGCCCGTGCTCGCCGCGATGCGCAAGGTACGGCGCGAGGCGTTCCTGCCCCGGTCCATGCACGAGTTCGCCTATGAGGACGCGCCGCTGCCCATCGCCGAAGGCCAGACCATCTCGCAGCCTTACATCGTGGCGCTGATGACCGAGGCGCTGCAGCTCAAGGGTGGCGAGCGCGTACTCGAGATCGGCACCGGCTCGGGATACGCCGCGGCCGTGCTCGGCGAGATCGCCGGCGAGGTCTACACCATCGAGCGTCACGGCCCGCTCGCCGAGAAGGCCGCAAGCGCACTCGCCGATCTCGGTTACGAGCACGTCCATGTGCTGCACGGCGACGGCACGCGCGGTTGGGCCGAGCACGCGCCCTATGACGCGATCGTGGTCACCGCCGGCGGCCCGAGAGTTCCCGAGTCGCTGAAACAGCAGCTGCGCATCGGCGGCCGCCTTGTGATCCCCGTGGGGGAGGAAGCTCGGGTGCAGGAGCTCGTGCGCGTCACCCGCGTTGAAGAGGACGAGTATCGCCGCGAAGACCTTGCCGACGTCCGCTTCGTCCCGTTGATCGGCGAGGAAGGTTGGACGCCGCCGGGCAAGCCGGAGCCAGCGCGCGAAGTGCGCGCGCCCGCGCCGGAACTCGCCCGGGCGATCGCCGGCGCCTGCGAACCGTTCGCCGCGCTCGAAAGCGCGAACCTCGAACCGCTGCTCGCGCGCATCGGCGACGCGCGCTTGGTGCTGATCGGCGAGGCTACGCACGGCACCTCAGAATTCTATCTGATGCGCGAGCGCATCACGCGCGAACTGATTGCGAAGAAAGGCTTCACCTTCGTCGCCATCGAGGGCGACTGGCCGGACGCGGCCCGTATCGACCACTATGTGCGCCACTTCGAGTTCCCGCCCTCGGAATGGACCGCGTTTGCCCGCTTCCCCACCTGGATGTGGCGCAATAACGAAGTGCGCGGTTTCGTCGATTGGCTGCGCGAGCACAACGCAGGCAGAAAGCGCGAGGAGCGCACCGCCTTTCATGGGCTCGACCTCTATAGCCTCTATGATTCGATCCGCTCGATCCTGAAGTTCCTGGACGAGGTGGATCCAAAGACCGCCAAGGTCGCGCGCGAGCGCTATGGTTGCCTCACCCCCTGGCAGGGCGATCCGGCCACCTATGGCCGCGCCGCCATGAGCGGGACCTATCCCGATTGCGAGACCGACGTGGTGGAGATGCTGAAGCGTCTCTCCGGCAAGCGGCGCGAATATGCCGAGCATGACGGCGAGCGCTTTCTCGATGCCGTGCAGAACGCACGTCTGGTCGCCAATGCCGAGCGCTATTATCGCATCATGTACTACGGCTCGCGCGCGTCGTGGAATTTGCGCGATACCCATATGTTCGAGACGCTGGAGAATCTGCTGAAATTCTACGGGCCGAAGAGCAAGGCGGTCGTCTGGGCGCACAACTCGCATGTAGGCGACGCCGCGGCGACCGAAATGCATTCGCGCGGCGAGCACAATATCGGGCATCTGTGTCGCAAGCGCTTCGGCGACGCCGCCTATCTCATCGGCTTCGGTACCCACACCGGCACCGTCGCGGCCGCCTCGGAGTGGGACGAGCCCATGCAGATCAAGGACGTGCGTCCCTCCTTGCCGCAGAGCTACGAGCGCCAGTGTCACGATAGCGGCCGCGAAAACTTCTTCCTGCCGTTGCGCAAAGGCTCGGCTGGCGGCGCCATTGCTGCGCTCCTGAAGCCGCGGCTCGAGCGCGCCATCGGCGTGATCTACCGGCCCGAGACCGAGCTCGCCAGTCACTACTTCCAGGCCGTGCTGCCGCGCCAGTTCGACGAATACATCTGGTTCGACACGACGCGCGCGGTAACGCCGTTCGCGGCCCACGAGCTGCAGGGCTTCCCAGACACCTATCCGTTCGGACTCTGAGCCGTCGCGCGTTTACCCGTGGCCGAGATCACCGTGATAGATTTCCAGGCAACATGGCGCCAGGAAGGACAGCATGCAGCTCAAGAACATTCTCCACGTCGCCATCCGGACGATGGATATCGACGCGACCAACAAATTCTACACCGAAGTGCTTCAATTGAAGCTCGACCCCAACCGCCCCGACAGCATCCCCGCGCCCGGTACCTGGCTGAATTTCGCCGACTGCCAGATCCACGTGATCGCCGGGCCGAAGGCCTATGGCGAGTTCGACCTGAAGACCTATGGCGGGGGCAATCTCGACCACATGGCGATCCGCGCAGTCGGCTTCGATGCCTGGAAGGCGCACGTGACCAAGCACGGCGTCGACTACCGGCAGAACAACGTCCGCGCGCTCGGCCAGTGGCAATTGTTCATCCGCGATCCGAACGGGATCGTGATCGAGCTGCAGTTCATCGTGGCGAACGAGCCTGCCGGCTCCAAAGGCCCGGACGGCAGCAAGCCTTATATGTTCGGCCTCTTCTAGAGCCCGTACATGCCCCACGGCAGGCCGAAGTGCAGCCGTGCCAGCCCTGAGGCGAAGTCGAGCGGCTGCGACGACGAATGGCCGCGATACATCGCGACGTCGTTGAAATAGCGCTGCAGCCGGCTGCCCTTGCGCGCAACCGACGAGCCGCCGGTGTGGAACAGAAGCTCCACCGCTTCGCAAGCCATGAAGCCTGCGTGCTGGATCATACCCCAGAGCCGCATGTTCTCTTCGGTCGTGATCGGCTTGCCGTCGGCGGCCCAGCGGTTGCAGTAGTCCGCGTACATTTCGCAGCCCTTGAGCATCAGCGCTTCGGCGGCGTCGGTGAGCGTCAGCGCCTGGCCGAACGGGCGCTGGAAATCGAAATGCTCGAAGCGCGGAATCTGCGGCACCGACATGGTCTTTCGCGTGCGGATGATCTCCTCGTACTCGTCGAGCGCCGCGCGCGCGGCGCCGACGACCGGCACCACCAGCGTCGCGTGGAACGGCCCGGCCAGGCGCCCGAGATACATCGGGTTGCCATGCAGCCGCGTGCCAGGCGTGCCGTTGGTCATGCTCTCCGGCGTTCCGGCCAAGCCCGGCGAGAGGTAGCCGACGTGATGCTCGGGCACGAACACGTTGTCGACCCGCACGCTGTTCGAGCCGCTCGCTTTCATGCCGAGCACCTTGTCGCCGCCCCAGTCGTCGAGCACGGTGACCTTGGCGCGCGGCACCGCCGCGTGTCCGTGCACCGGCGGCTCGCCGTCGCGGCGAATGAACGCGCCGCCGATGAAGTGCGTGGCGTAGGGAATTCCCGAGCAATAGTCCCAGGTGCCGCTCATCATGTAGCCGCCCTCGATCGGCTTCAGCGTGCCGAGCGGCGGCGCGCGATGCGGCGCGATGAAGTGGCCGTCCTTGCCGAACAGCTCGATCTGCGCCTGCTCTGGCCAGTGCGAGGCGATCTCGAACGCGTGCGAGGCGGCGAGCGCCAGACACCAGCCGGCGCCGGGGTGACCGCGCGAGATTTCCAGCATCACCCGATAGAACGTCGTGAGATCGAACTCGTAGCCGCCGAACAGCCGCGGCTGGGTCGTCCGGTAGAACCCGGCCTTGAGGAACTCCTTGTGCAGTTCCTCCGAATAAGTGCCGCGCTCATCGTTCTCGTCCTGCTCGGCGCGCAGCCTCGCCCTGAACGCCGCCGCCCGCGCGACCAATTCTTTCGGCGTCAACCCCGGCTCCGGCACCGGGATGACGACGCGCAGCGACGGCTTGGCTTGGGCGCTCATCGGGCTTCGATTACCCGCGCGCGTCGGCCTTGACCAGGTCGGCGCCTTTCTCGGCGATCGCCATGGTCGGCGCGTTGGTGTTGCCGGTCGTCACCGTCGGCATGATCGAGGCGTCGATCACCCGCAGCCCCTTGAGCCCGCGCACCCGGAGCCGGTCGTCGACCACGGCCATGTCGTCCTTGCCCATCTTGCAGGTGCCGGCCGGGTGGAACACGGTCGAGGAGAACTCGCGCACGAAATCGCGCAGCTCGTCGTCGGTCTGCACGTTGTCGGCCGGCCACACCGCTTCGCCGCGGTAATAGTCGAACGCCGGCGCCAGCAGAATGCGCCGCCCGTCCTTGATGCCCTTGATCAGCACTTCCATGTCGGAACGTGGGCCGGGCGCATCGGAGAAGAACTTGAAATCGATCACCGGCGCGTCGTTCACCTTGGCGCTCGCGAGCCGGATCTCGCCGCGGCTTTTGGGGTGCAGCAGGCAGCAGGTGATGCGATAGCCGTGGCCCCAGGCCAAGAGCTGGCCCGGCTTGCCCTGATGGGTCGGCACGAAAATGTGCTGGATGTCGGGCCGGTCGAGACTCGGATCGGTTTTGATGAAGCCGCCGCTCTCCACGATGTTGTTGCCGAAGAAGCCCTTGCGCGTGGTGATGTAGCGCAGGAAATTCCACGCGATCTTCGGCAAGGCGGCGAACGAGACGCCATAGGACGTCGTGCGCGGACTCATGAAGTGGATCGGCGCGGAGATGTGCTCCTGCAGATTCTTGCCGACACCGGGCAGCGCGTGCTTGACCTCGATGCCGTGCTTCTTGAGCTCGGCCGGATCGCCGATCCCCGACAGCATCAACACTTGCGGCGACTGGAAGGCGCCGGCCGACAGGATCACTTCCTTCTTCGCATTGATGCGGCGCGTCTCGCCGCCCACGCTGAATTCAACGCCGGTGGCGCGGCCGTTCTCCAGCACGATTTTGGAGACCTGCGCATTGGTGAGGATCTTCAGGTTCGGCTTGTTCTCGATCGGATGCAGGAAAGAGGTCGCCGCCGTGGTGCGCCGGCCGTTCGAGATCGTCACCTGAAAAATACTGAAACCTTCGTTGTCGCCCGCGTTGAAGTCGGGGATTTTCTTCTTCTGCAGCGATTGCGCCGCTTCGACGAACACGTGATTGAGCTTGTTGGGCTCCTCCAGATATTTGACGTGCAGCTCGCCCTTCTGGTCGTGCAGCTTGCCGTCCTTGTAATTCTCGTTGAAGACGGATTTCCGCATATAGGGCAGCATGTCGTCCCAGCCCCAGCCGGAATTGCCGAAGCTCGCCCATTCGTCATAATCGCGCTTGTGGCCGCGCATATAGATCATGCCGTTGATCGAACTCGACCCGCCGAGCCCCTTGCCGCGCGGCGCGAAGGTCGGCCGGTTCTTCATGTTCGGGTCGGGCGGGCCCATGAACATCCAGTTGTGCCTCGGCTCGAACAGCATGCGGACGAAGCCGAGTGGCATGTGGATCAGGGGATGCTTGTCCTGCGGACCGGCCTCGATCAGGCAAACCGTGGTCTTGCCGTCCTCGGTCAGCCGCCGCGTGAGGATGCAGCCCGCGGTGCCGCCGCCGATGATGACGTAATCGAAACTCTCGTTGCTCATGATGACATTCGTCTCCCTGGTGCCCGGATCTGCCGCCGGACGAATTGTTTCAGTATTTTGGACGCCTAGGCTGCGGCCCTTTGGCCCGCCTTGCGATCAGCCTTGATCATATCGGAAGCCTTCTCCGCGATCATCATGGTCGGCGCATTGGTATTGCCAGAGACCACGTTTGGCATGATCGAGGCATCCACCACGCGCAACCCCTCGATTCCACGCACCCGCAGCCGCTCGTCCACCACCGCCAGCGGGTCGCTGCCCATCTTGCAGGTGCCCGACTGGTGAAACACCGTAATCACCGTCTGCCGCACATAGGCGAGAATTTCCTCGTCGGTCTGCGCGTCCGGTCCCGGCAGGTGCTCGACCGGCTCGAAGCGCGCGAGCGCCCGGCCTTCGATGATCTTCCGCGTAAGACGAACCGCGTCCACCGCCACGCGCTGCGACTCCGGCGTCTGCAGGAAATTGTGCAGGATCGCCGGATGCGCGCGCGGGTCCGCGCTCTTGATCCGGCAATAGCCGATGCTCTGCGGCCGCACGACCGCGATGCCGCACGCCAGCCCCGGCCACGAGTGCAGCGGGCCGCCGAAGCGGTCGGAGGTCGCCGGCGACACGTGGTATTGCAGGTTCGGCGTGTCCTGCGACGGATCGCTGCGCGTGAAGGCGCAAAGCTGCGGCGGCTGCACGCTCATCGGCCCGCGCCGCGTCAGCGTGTAATAGGCGCCCATGGCGTAGCGCCGGAGCGGATTGGCGACCCACTCGTTCAGCGTGACGGTGTTCTTGACCTTGTACATGCAACGGACCTGCCAATGGTCCTGCATGTTCTCGCCGACGCCGGGCAGATCCAGGCGCACCGCGATGCCGTGCTCGCGCAACAGCGCCGCGGGGCCGATGCCAGAAAGCTGGAGAATCTGCGGCGAGCCGATCGCGCCGGCGGCCAGGATCGTCTCGCCCGTCGCCTCGGCATAGCTCAACTGATCGCCCTGCCAAAACTCGACGCCGGTGACCCGCTTGCCCTCGAAGCGCAATTGCTTGACATGCGCGTTGATGAGGACGCGTAAATTCGGCCGGTTCATTACGGGCTTCAGAAACGCCTGCGCCGCCGACGAGCGGCGGCCGTTTTTGACCGTGCCTTGGAAATAGCCGACGCCCTCGTTGTCGCCGGCATTGTGATCGTCGGTCTCCGGAATTCCGTAATCGATCGCCGCCTGCCGCCAGGCTTCCACGATCTCCCAGCGAATCCGATTTTCCTGCACGCCGAGCTCGCCACCGGTGCCGTGCGCGGCGTTCTCACGCGGATAATTCTCGATGCGCTTGAAATACGGCAGCACATCGTCCCACGACCATCCGGCATTGCCGAGCTGACGCCAGATGTCGTAGTCGCGCTCGTGGCCGCGGATGTAGCACATGGCGTTGATCGAAGAGCTGCCACCGAGCACCCGGCCGCGCGGCACCGGAGTGACACGATTGTCGGCGAACGGCTCCGGCTCGCTCTGGAAGCACCAATCGACGCGCGGATTGCCGAGCAGAAACGGCAGCCCGACCGGCACGTGAATCCAGTAATAGTCGTCCTTGCCGCCCGCCTCGAGCAGCAGAACCCTCACGGTGGGATCGGCGCTCAAGCGATTGGCGAGCACGCAGCCCGCCGAACCGGCGCCGACGATCACGTAATCGAAACTGCCGACCAAATTCGACGCCACGCTACTCATCGCCCTCGCCCGCTCCCCCAGCACACTTGATGATATGGAATAATGATCGAAGCCCCGAAGCAGGTCCAGCCGCACGGGCGCGCGGCGGCCCACCCTTCGCCCACGCAATTGGATGGCTGCGACGCGGCCATTGATAGGGCGTGTTACATCGACGAACCTAGGTTGGGCATATGGGCAGGTGCAGCATGAACACGCCTTCTCTCTCCTCGATGCTTCCGCGCGAAATGACGGAACTTCGCTCCAAGCCTCTATTCGTCTTCCAACTCGACGTCGAAAAGGCGAGCGTCGTCGGCGCGACGCCGGGCTGCGACCGCCGGGTCGGCGTCATCGCCGGCGGCCGCTTCGAGGGCGAGCGTTTGCGCGGTAGGCTACTGCACGGCGGCAGCGACTGGCAGACCGTGCGGACCGACGGCGCCTGGACGCTCGATGTGCGTGTCGTCATGGAGACCGACGACGCGCAGCTGATCGGCATGACCTATCGCGGCATGCGGCACGGCCCTCCTGCGGTCATGGAACGCATCGCCCGCGGCGAGACCGTGAGCCCGTCCGAATATTATTTGCGGGCGTCGCCGTTCTTCGAGACCGCTTCCGAAAAATACGGCTGGCTCAATCGAATCGTCACGGTCGCGCTCGGCCATCGATTGCCGGTTGGACCAGTCTACCAGGTGTTCGAGATTCTTTGAGATTGGTGCCGCAAGAATTGGTGCCGCAAGAGGGATTCGAACCCCCGACCCCCGCATTACGAATGCGGTGCTCTACCAACTGAGCTATTGCGGCATTGCTTGAGTGCAGGCGCGACTTGGTAGCGGCCCGGTCTGCGATTATCAAGCACTCGGCCGCGCCAGCCAATCGAACAGCCGGAATCGCCGCGGCGGAGCATCGGCGGCGGGCTCGGGGCCCGGGTCGTCGGGCAATGGCGGCTCGGCCACAATGGGCTCGGCGGCTTCGCGCTCCAAGGGCGTGCGCGGCGGGGCGATCCGCCGTGCCGCCGCTTCTTCGGCCGCACCCGGCGCCGGCACGAGCGGCGCCGAAGCCACCTTGGTGAGCGGCTTCGGGCGGGCCGTAGTCGCCTGCTCGAGCACTGGCGCCTTGTCTTGTGACGGCGCAGCCCAGACGAAGGCGTCGAGTTTTCCGGTCACCGGCGAAGCCGGCAACCAGCGCTCCGACACGTAACCATCGGCGACCCAGGCCGCATCGCGCCGGGCGCGCATCGCGCGCCCGCTCCATTCGCGCGCCTTGCCGTGATCGCCGCGTTCGCTGGCTTCGATCTCGGCCATGAGCAAACACACGCGCTGAGTCGGGTCCTCGAGAAATGGCGCCAGCGCCTTGCGTGCCTGGTCGAAGTCGGTGGCGTCGAGCGCGGCGCGCGCCATCGCCAGCGCGCCTTCGATATGACCGGGCGATTTCTTGGCGAGCTTCTTCGCCCGCTTCAGCCGGTCGCGCGCGGAATCGCCCGGACGCAAATCCGTATAGACCTCGGCAAGATCGGGGTGCGGGCTCGCCTTCCAGGCGGCCTCCACGATGCGCCCGCCGCGCCAATGCTTGCCCTCGGCGCCCAGGAGCCGCCCGGCGAGCGCAGCGGCCGGCACCAGATCGGGCGCAAGCTTCGACGCCTCACCCGCATCGGCGCGCGCCTTGCCAATGTCCTTCTCTTCGTTCGCCTGCGCGAGCGCGGTGAGCAACACGGCGCGGCGGCGCTTCAGCGTCGCCCGGTCGATGGCGCCCGCGCGGCCGGCGCGCTCGACGGTCTCCAGCGCTCCCGCCCAATTTCCTGCGAGACATTGGAACTCGATCTGCGCCTCGCTCGCCCAGGAAAGTGCCGGATTATCGCGCTCGGCTTCCTCCGCGACCGCACGGGCGGTACCGTCATCGTTGCGCCGCCTGGCCTCCACATAAAGACCGCGCAGGCCCAAGAGCCGCGTTTCGGGCCGGCCGAGCATGGCCTTGAACTCGGCCTCGGCGCGCTCGCTGGCACCCTCGAGCTGCGCCGCCTGGGCGGCCAGAAGCAGCGTCAGCGGCTCGTCGCCAGCGAGCTTTTTCGCGTCGGCCGCCGAGCGGCTCGCCAGCGCCAGATTCCCGGTTCCGATCGCGATCAGACCGTTGGAGATCGCCCGCCAGCCGCGGGCGCGGCGGCGCTCGCGCAGGAAGAAGGAGATCAGGTCGGGCGAACGCAGGATGAAACGGACGAAACCCCAGAACAGGATCGCGAACGCGATGAGCACCGAGAGCACGACCGCGGCGACCGTCACCGACGTCTCCATGCGCCAGCCCTGCCAGGTGATGGCGACCTCGCCCGGCCGGTCGGCGATCCAGGCCGCGCCGAACGCGAGTAGCACGACGACCAGGAGGAAAACGACGATGCGAATCATGGCCGCCGCTCCGCTCCGAGCGCCACGAGCGAAGCCGCGATCAGATCCTTGATCGCGCGATCGGCGTCGCGCTTTTGCGCGGCTGCCGCGATCCAGTCCGCGGCGGCCGCCTTGGCCGAAGCCGGCAAGTGCGCCGCTTCGTCGACCGCGCCGGCAAGATCGTTCTGCTGCAGCCGCGCCTCGATCCGCGCCACGACCGCGCCCGCGCTTTCGCCCCTGATTTCGCCCACCGGCCGTACCTCCACCAGCCGCGTGGCGCTCGTCACCAGCCGCGAGAAATATCCACCGTCCGCGTCCGGCGCGCGCGCGAGTGCGGACGCAAGCTCCGCGAAACGGCGCAAAAGCTGCGCCATGGTTGGAACGCCCGTATTCGCCAAACTTTCCAAGGATTGCAGTTTCACCGCCCGTTCGCCCAAAAGCGTACGCACGGCGGCAAGTTCGGTCGAAAACGGCGCACCGCTATGGATTGCGTCCCGAAGCGTCCCCAGCGCCACGATCTCGGCGGCGAGCGTCGGCGCGACCGCAGCGCGCGCGCTGGCGGAAACCGCATTGACCCGATCTTCGAGCGCGCCGATGCGCTTACCCAGCGCATTGATTGTCGCGGCTGTCGCATCGAGCCGCGTATTGAGCGGCGAAAGATCGGGCATTGCCGGGGCAGCACGGCCTTCGATGGCCGCGACGCGCTTCTCTGCTTCAGAGAGCATTCCCGCGATGCGGTCGATCTTTTCCAAAATTTGCGCGAGCGCCGCGGGGTCGGCGCCACTCGCGCGGCTCGTCGCATCCACACGCTGATTCAGCGCCGCGACCTCGTTCACCAGCGCCGCGACCCGTGGATCGTTGCCGCGGTCGAACAGGAACACCACGAGAATCGCCACCACCGCGCCGACGATCGCCGCGGCCGCGGTGGCAGCCGGCGCGAACGACAGGAGCGCGCGCCACTCGAAGCTGCGCTCATCGGGGTCGGCAGCTGAAGCGACTGCCTCGGGTCTCGGTGGCGGGGCCGCGCTCGGAATTTCCGTGGCCTCCAGCTCGATCACTGGCGGCTTCCGCCGCCGTGACTTCGGCGCGGGGGGATCGTCCTTGCCGTCGTCGGGCGCCATGGTTGGCTAGCTCCACTGGCGT
Organism: uncultured Alphaproteobacteria bacterium; assembly: GCA_963765745.1. GTDB lineage: Bacteria > Pseudomonadota > Alphaproteobacteria > Rhizobiales > Xanthobacteraceae > JAHFPN01. Next base: position 228,811 of record CAVXXM010000011.1, on the reverse strand, counting down.
GGGGATAGAACGCTCGGTTGATTCCCGCAACCGCCTCAAAGCGCTAGCAGCGCAAGGAGCGCCGTCTCGTCGGGGCTTGCGGCCACTTCGGTGGTCGCGCCCGCCGCCTCGAGCGGCGCCGCCACTGCGACCGAAAGGCAATAATGCTGCAGTCGCCGCATGGCCGCGGTCTGCCCCGCCCGCTCGGCCAGCGTCACGAAGTTCGTGGCACTGCGCGGCGAAAAATGCAGCACCGCGTCGAGCGATCCCTGCGCGAGCGCCGAGAGCGTCGCCGCCGAGAGCTCGCGCGCCGCGCGCGCGCGATAGACCACGAGCGTTTCCACCGAAATGCGCTGGGGCTCCAGCATGGCTGCGAGATCCTTGGCCTGATTCTCGCCGGCCAGATGTAGCACGCGCGCGCCCGGCGCGAGCTTGGTCGCGATCAGCCGCGCCAGCGCGTCGGCGTCGCCTTCGGCGACCGCGACTGTCGCAAACCCAGCCGCGCGCGCAGTACCGCCGGTATGCGCACCGACCACAAACAAGGGCAGCAAGCGCAGCGCCGAAACACCGGCGTCGCGTTGCGTCGCGCGCAGCGCGCTAGCGCTCGTCGCGGCGAGCCCGTCAAACGGCCCGGCCGGCATGCGAAACACGACCGGCTCGATCACCAGCACCGGGTCGATCAGCGTCTCGTGGCCCAATGCCTTGAGCTTCGCCGCGGTCTTGGCGGCTTCGAGTTCCGGGCGAGTGAGAAGGATGCGCATGGCTCAGACCGCGTTCAACAACGCGCCTTTGGGTGCGCGCGCGCGGAGCTCCTTGCCCGCATCGGCGCCGAGCCGTGCCGCGTCGTGCACCGGCCCTTCGCGCCGCGTCTCCGCCGCCTCGCTTCCGTCGGGCGCGATCACCAGACCATAGAAGCTTACGCGCCCATTGGCGACAGCGGCATGACCCGCGATCGGTGAGCGGCAGGAGCCGTCGAGTTCGGCCAGGAACGCGCGCTCCATCTTGACCGCGGTCGCGACGTCGGCGTCGTCGATCGCCGCGACCAGCGCCGCCGTGCGTTGATCGCCCTCGCGGATTTCGATGGCGATGGCGCCCTGCGCCGCGGCCGGCGGGAAACGCATCGGATCGAGGATTTCAGTCGCCTGGCCCGCGAGCCCGAGCCGCTGCAGCCCCGCGAGCGCGAGCACCGTAGCGTCCACTTCGCCGCGTAACGTCTTCTCCAGTCGCGTGCCGACGTTGCCGCGCAGCAGCACCGTCTTCAGGTCCGGGCGCAGACGCCGCACCAGCGCTTCGCGGCGGATCGAGGCGGTGCCGACAATGGCGCCATTCGGGAGCTCGACCAGCGATTTTGCCAGTGCGCTCACGAACGCATCGCGCGGATCGGCGCGAAAGGGAAAAGAGGCGAGCGTCAGGCCCTTGGGCAAGAAGGTCGGCACGTCCTTGGCCGAATGGACCGCAAGATCGACGCGGCCCTCCAAGAGCGCCTCCTCGATCTCCTTGGTGAACAGCCCTTTGCCGCCGAGATCGGCGAGCCTGCGGTCGCCCGCCTGATCACCGCTCGTTTTGAGCACGATGATCTGGAGCGCCTCGCGTGGCAGACCGCTTGCCGCGCAAAGCCTTGCGCACACGGCCTCGGTCTGTACCGCCGACAAGGGGCTGCCGCGGGTACCGATGCGAAACTGGACAGAGGATTGCTTCATGCGGCGTTGCGATGCTAGGCGGACGAGCGCGCGTTCGCGCTCGTGAGCCGATCATACGCGGCGGCGAGAGCTTCGGAAACGCCGCCTCTCGCGGGGGTCAAGACCGAAACCATGCTCGTACTCGGCATCGAGACCACCTGCGACGAGACCGCCGCCGCCGTGGTCTATCGCGACAACGAGGGCCCCGGCGAAATCCGCTCCAACGTGGTGCTGTCGCAGCTCGAGGAGCATCGCCCGTTCGGCGGCGTGGTCCCGGAAATCGCCGCCCGCGCCCATGTCGAGCATCTCGACCGCATCATCCGGAAGGCGATGGACGAAAGCGGGCTTGCGTTCGCCGACCTCGATGGCATCGCCGCCGCCGCGGGTCCGGGGCTGATCGGCGGGGTAATCGTGGGCCTGACGACGGCCAAGGCGATCGCGCTCGGCGCCGGCAAGCCGCTGATCGCGGTCAATCATCTCGAAGCCCACGCGCTCACCGCGCGGCTCACCGACGGGCTCTCGTTCCCTTATCTCCTGCTTCTGGTCTCCGGCGGACATACCCAGCTCGTCGCCGTCGAGGACGTCGGCCGCTACCGGCTGATCGGCGGCACCGTGGATGATGCAATCGGCGAGGCCTTCGACAAGACAGCAAAAATGCTGGGTCTGCCCTATCCGGGCGGACCCGAGGTCGAGCGGCTCGCCAAGCAGGGCGACCCGCGACGCTTCGAACTGCCGCGCCCCATGCTCGGCCGGCCCGAGCCAGACTTCTCGCTCTCGGGCCTGAAGACCGCCGTGCGGATCGAGGCCGAGCGCGCGGCGCCGCTTTCCGACGAGGACGTGGCGGATTTGTGCGCGAGCTTCCAGGCGGCAGTCGTCGACGTCGTGCTCGACCGCGTGCGCGCGGGACTTGCCGTCATGCGCGACGGCCGGCGCGCACCGAACGCGCTGGTGGTCGCTGGCGGCGTCGCGGTCAACCGCGCCATCCGCGGCGCGATGCAGGAATTCGCCGACGAGATCGGCATGCCGCTGGTGCTGCCGCCGCCCGAGCTTTGCACCGATAACGGCGCCATGATTGCCTGGGCCGGCGCCGAGCGGCTCGCCCGCGGCATGACCGACGGCTTCGACACCAGTCCGCGCGCCCGCTGGCCGCTCGACGGCGTGGCCGACCGCGCCAAGAGTGGCGTCAAGGGCGGCGCACGCGGATGAGCGGGTACAAGCGCATCGGGATTCTCGGCGCCGGCGCCTTCGGCACGGCGCTCGCCAATGCCGCGGCACGCGCCGGGTGTACGGTGAAGCTCTATGACAGCGACCTTGCGGTTCTCGCCGACATCAAGAAGAACCGCATGAACTCGACCCGCTTGCCCGGGATTCCCATCGAGGCGGCTGTCGAAGTTACCGAGCAGCTCAGCCAGGCCGCCGCGCAGGACGCGCTCCTTCTTATCGTCCCGACCCAGGACTTCCGCGCCCTCGTCACGGCGCTCGCCAAGCACGCCAAGCCGGGCACGCCGCTGGTCGCCTGCGCCAAGGGCATCGAGCGCGGCAGCGGCAAATTCGTCACCGAGATCATTGCGGAACTCATCCCGCAAGCGCGTACCGCGATCCTCTCCGGCCCGAGCTTCGCGAGCGACGTGGCCAAGGGCCTGCCGGCGGCCGTGACGCTCGCATCCGCTGACGAAAAGCTCGCCGCCGAACTCGCCGAGGCCCTGAGCTCGCCGACGTTCCGCGTCTATCACTCGACCGATGTGCGCGGCGTCGAAATCGGCGGCGCGGCCAAGAACGTGCTCGCCATCGCCGGCGGCGTCGTCGCCGGGCGCAACCTCGGCGCCAGTGCCCAGGCCGCATTGATCACCCGCGGCTTCGCCGAGCTCGCCCGCTTCGGCCGCGCCTATGGCGCCAAGCCCGAGACGTTGATGGGCCTCTCGGGCCTTGGCGATCTGATCCTCACCGGCTCCACGCCACAGTCGCGCAATTTCACGCTCGGGTTCGCCATCGGCCGCGGCGAGAAGCCCGCGGTCAGTAAAGGCCCGCTGGCCGAGGGCGCGTTCACCGCACCGGTACTGGTCGAACTCGCGCGCAAGAAAGGCGTCGACATGCCGATCGCGGAGACCGTGGACGCGCTGCTTGCCGGCCGCGTCGGCATCGACGAGGCGATAGCGCGCTTGCTCGCGCGGCCGCTCAAGGCGGAGGCGTGAGATGGCCTATTGGCTGGTCAAGAGCGAGCCCGGCACCTGGTCCTGGGACGATCAGGTGAAAGCCGGCGCCAAGGGCACCGCCTGGGAAGGCGTGCGCAATCACCAAGCCAAGCAGAACCTGATGAAGATGAAGCGCGGCGACCGCGCCTTCTTTTATCATTCGGGCGAGGAGAAGCGGATCATGGGCACAGTCGAGGTGCTCGGCGAATATCGCCCCGACCCCTCCGACAAGACCGGTGCGTTCGGCCTCGTGGACTTCAAGGCCGGCGCCCCGCTGCCCAAGCCCATGACGCTGGCCGAATGCCGGACCGAACCCAAGCTCGAGAAGATGGTGCTGCTCAACAATTCGCGCCTGTCGGTGCAGCCGGTGGCGGCGGACGAATGGCGTACGATTTGCGCGCTCGGCGGGTTGAAATCGTAAGCGTTTGCAGCCGCGAAGCGCTAGCATGCCGCCCTTCGGGGAGCTCCTGGGAGGTACCTATGTCGGTCAAATATCTCGCCGTGCTGGTGGCCGCGATCGTCGGGATCGCGTTCTGCTGGGCCTATTACTGGCTGTTGATGAAACAATGGCTCGCGGCGGCCGGTCTGAAGCAGTCCGCCGTCAAGAACGGCCCACCGCCGCTGGCCTGGATTTTTCTCATCGTCGGCTATCTGCTCGCCGCCTGGATGCTCGCGGCGATCATGAACTACGTGGGCCCGATCACGCTCCGAGCCGGTGTGATTTCCGGCGCATTCATCTGGCTCGGCTTCGCGCTGCCGGTCACGGCGATCAATTACGTGTTCCAGAGGCGCCCGATCGAGCTCACCTTGATCGACGCCGGCGGTTGGCTCGGCAGCCTCGTCATCATGGGCGGCGTGATCGGCGCTTTCGGTAAGTGAGCCGTCGTATTCGAGCGCGGCCGGACTCCCGGCCGCGCTCATGCTGTCCGAAAGTCGATAGCCGTCTCGCCTTGTCCCATCAAGGTCATCACGCATAATCTAGATGTGAAAAGACGAACGCTGGCGAAAAACCGGCGCGCAGGGATGCACAAGGAGGGGTGTGATGTCCGAGAAAATATACGAGGTTCCGGCCGAGTGGAAGCAACGCGCATATCTCGACGACGCAAAATATAAGGAGATGTACGCGCGCTCGATCAAGGACCCGAACGGATTCTGGGCCGAGCACGCCAAACGCCTCGACTGGATCAAGGCCCCGACCAAGATCAAAAACAGCTCATTCGCCGCCGACAACGTCTCGATCAAATGGTTCGAGGACGGCGTTCTCAACCTCGCGCATAACTGCATCGACCGGCACCTGGCCAAGCGCGGCAATCAGACCGCGATCCTGTGGGAAGGCGACGATCCCAAGGAAGACAAGAAGATCTCCTATCGTGAGCTGCACGCCGAGGTATGCCGCTTCGCCAACGTCCTGAAGGTATTGGGCGTCAAGAAGGGCGACCGCGTCACCATTTATCTCCCGATGATCCCGGAGGCCGCGATTTCCATGCTCGCCTGCGCGCGGATCGGCGCGGTCCACTCGGTGGTGTTCGGCGGCTTCTCACCCGACTCGCTCGCCGGCCGCATCGAGGATTGCAAGTCCACGATCGTGATCACCGCCGACGAAGGCATCCGCGGCGGCAAGAAAATCCCGCTCAAGGCCAATTCCGACGCCGCCGCCGACAAGGCCGGCTTCGTCAAGAACATCCTCGTCGTTCGCCGCACCGGTGGCGCCGTTGAAATGAAGCAGGGCCGCGACGTCTATTACGACGAGATCGCCAAGACCGTGCCGGCCGACTGCCCGTGCGAGCCGATGAACGCCGAGGATCCGCTTTTCATCCTCTACACATCGGGCTCCACCGGAAAACCCAAGGGCGTGCTGCACACCACCGGCGGCTACGGCGTCTATACCTCGATCACCCACCAATATGTCTTCGACTATCACGACGGCGACATTTACTGGTGCACCGCCGACGTCGGCTGGGTCACCGGCCACAGCTACATCGTCTATGGGCCGCTTTCGAACGGCGCCATCAGCATGATGTTCGAGGGCGTGCCGAACTACCCGACCGTGTCGCGTTTCTGGGAGGTCGTGGACAAGCACAAGGTCAACATCATCTACACCGCGCCGACCGCGATCCGCGCGCTGATGCAGGCCGGCGACGAGCCGGTGAAAAGGACTTCGCGCAAGTCGCTGCGGCTCCTCGGCACCGTCGGCGAGCCGATCAATCCGGAAGCCTGGGAGTGGTATCATCGCGTGGTCGGCGACGGCCGCTGCCCGATCGTCGATACCTGGTGGCAGACCGAGACCGGCGGCATCCTCATCACGCCGCTGCCCGGCGCGACCCGGCTCAAGCCCGGCTCCGCGACATTGCCTTTTTTCGGCCTGATCCCGCAGATCGTGGACGCCGAGGGCAAGGTGCAGGAAGGCGCCACCAGCGGCAATCTCTGCATCGCCGACTCGTGGCCCGGCATGATGCGCACGGTCTATGGCGACCATCAGCGCTTCATCGACACCTACTTCAAAACCTACCCGGGCAAGTATTTCACCGGCGACGGCTGCCGCCGCGACGCCGATGGCTATTACTGGATCACCGGCCGCGTCGACGACGTGATCAACGTCGCCGGCCACCGGCTCGGCACCGCCGAAGTCGAGTCGGCGCTGGTCGCTCACACCAAGGTGTCGGAAGCCGCCGTCGTCGGCTATCCGCACGATATCAAGGGCCAGGGCATCTACGCCTATGTAACCCTGATGACCGGCGAGCAGCCCAGCGAGACGCTGCGGAAAGAGCTCGTGCAGTGGGTGCGCAAGGAAATCGGCCCAATCGCATCGCCCGATCTCATCCAGTTCGCGCCCGGCCTGCCCAAGACCCGCTCGGGCAAGATCATGCGCCGCATCCTGCGCAAGATCGCCGAGGACGAATACAAGAACCTTGGCGACACCTCGACGTTGGCGGACCCAGCCGTGGTCGACGATCTCGTCAATAATCGGCAGAACCGCAAAACAGGCTGACAGCCGCGGCGAAATACCGATCGGCTTCCCTTCCCTCCTATCAAGAAATGGATGCAAACCTCATGTCGCTCTCCATGTACCAGGCTTCGGTTCCGGTATTCCTGCGGCTGCTGTCGAACCTCAACGTCGTGCTCGACAAGTCCATAGCGCACGTAGCCGCGCGCAAGCTCGAGCCCGCAGCGCTTCTGAATGCACGGCTTTACCCGGATATGTTTCCGCTGGTGCGTCAGGTTCAGCTTGCGGCCGACTTTGCAAAAAACACGTCTGCCCGGCTCGCGGGCGTCGAGCTGCCGAAATTTGCCGATACCGAAACGAGCTTCGCAGAACTCAAGGAGCGGATCGCCAAGACCGCTGAATTTCTGAAGACCCTCAAGCCCGGCCAAATCGACGGGACCGAAGAAAAGGAAATCACGTTTCCCATCGCCGGCCAGCCCACGACGTTCAAGGGACAACAGTATCTATTCAATTCCGGGCTTGCGAATTTCTTTTTTCATCTGACGACGGCCTATGCGATTCTGCGCCACAACGGCGTCGAGCTCGGCAAGCGCGACTTTCTCGGGGCCTATTAGCGCGCTCGAAGCCGCCCTTATGGTAAAGGGCGCGGCAGTTTCCCGCGTCTTTTCGCCCTATCGAAATTCACGCTCTTCGCCGATTGCCCTGCGCGTCCACGCTGCCGGGACTAGAAACGGCTCGCTTTCTCACTGCGAGTCCGCCCGTGTTGCGTATCCTCACCGCGATTGCCCTCACTGTTCTCGCGCTGCTCGCGACTTATGATCGGGCCGCCGCGCGCGAGGTCGTGGCTTTCAGCGGCGGCTATTCCGCCGGCACCATCGTGGTGCGCACCGGCGAGCGGAAGCTCTATCTCGTGCTCGGCAACGGCGCCGCGCTGCGCTATCCGGTCGGCGTCGGCAAGAACGGCCGGCAATGGAGCGGCCACGCATTCGTCGATGGCAAATATCTGCGGCCGGACTGGTCCGCGCCGGTGGAAATCCGCCGCGACAGGCCCGGCCTGCCCGAGGTGATCCCCGGCGGCAGCCCCAAGAACCCCATGGGCGCCGCGGCGCTGACGCTTTCCGGCGGCGAATACGCCATCCACGGCACCAACGTGCCGGGCTCGATCGGCGGCTTCGTTTCATACGGCTGCATCCGCATGTTCAACGCCGACGTGCTCGATCTGTTCGGCCGCGTGCGCGTCGGCGCGCCGGTCGTGGTGCTGCGCTAAATCTTCAGCGATAGAGATCGGCCCGCGTCGGCGGCAGGCCGGACGGGCCCCGGCGGCGCTTCGATACCAGCGTCTGATAGACCAGCGCGCCGCCGCGATCGAACGCGATCGAGCAGCCCGCCATCCAGGTCAGCCACATGCGCGTCGTTACCAGCCCGCCCTCGCGGATCGCCGCTTCCTGATTCTTGTAGAGGTCGTCATACCAGATGCGGCAGGTGCGCGCGTGATGCTCGCGCCAATCCTCGACGTCGTGCACTTCGAAGCCGAAGCGCTCGAAATTGGTCAGCAGCATGCCGATATGATCGAACTCGGCGCCGGGGAAAATATATTTTGTCAGCGCGAGCACCTCGGGCCGCTTCTTCAGGAACGTCTTCGCATCGCGCTTGGCGACGCGCACCGAGGCCTGATGCAGGTAGAAGCCGTTGGGCTTCAACAGCCGGTGCACGGTGGTGAAATATTTCGGATGCGCTTCGAGCCCGATGTGCTCGAACATTTCGCACTGCGAGATCTTGTCGAACCGCTCCGCGCCTTCGAGCGACGCGTAATCCCGCAAGCTCGATCGTGATCTTGTCGGAGAGCCCGAGCCGCTTGAGTTTGTCCTGCGTCCAGGCGAACTGGTCTTCCGAGAGCGTTACCCCGTGGCCGGTAACGCCGTAGTTCTGCACCGCGTGCGTCAGCAGCCCGGCCCAGCCGCAGCCGATATCGAGCATCTTCTCGCCGGGCTTGAGCCGAAGCTTGCGGCAGACATGGTCGAACTTGTTCTTCTGGATCGTGGCCTGGTCGCTATCCTTGTCCCAGTCGTGAAAATATCCGCAGGTATAGCCGCGCTCCGGATCGAGGAAGGTGTCGTAGAACTTGTTGGAGACATCGTAGTGGAAGCGGATGTTTTCTTTGTTCTCCGCCGCATCGCCGGTCGCCGGCTTGTGGTCGGGAATGGCTTCGAGCGGCCACGGCCCGCCGCGCGGCACGAACAGGAAGCGCCGCGCGACCTCGAAGGCGAGCCGCCAGTTCACCTGCTTTCGGATTTCCCTGGTTCTCACGCTCGGGCGGCGCTCGACCATGTCGAACACCGTGCCGTTCTTGATGTCGACCCGCGCCGAGATCCACAGATTCAGCAGCGTGTCGAAATTCGGTTTGCGCACCAGGCCCGCGATCGCCCCTTCGTCGGCGATCGAAATGGCGAGCGCGTCGCGCGGGTAGTTCGCCGGCACCCGCGAGCCGTCCCAAAGCGCGAAGCCGAAGTCGAGCTTCAGGCGCCCATGCACGTCGGCAAGCAATCGCTTCAGGCTGTCGAGACGCTTTTGCGCGGCGGTCATGCTGCTTCCTTCGGACTTAACGATAAAGATCGGCGCGCGTCGGCGGCAGGCCCGACGGGCCGCGCCGGCGCTTGGATGCCAGCGTCTGAAACAGGAACGCCTCGGCGCGCTCCAGCACGATCGAGCAGGCCGCGAACCACATCAGGAACATCCGCACATTGACCGGCCCGACCTCGCGCTCGGCCGCCTCGCGCACGGTAAGAAGCTTGTCATGCCAGAGCTTGAACGAGCGCGCCTGGTGCATGCGCCAATTCTCGACGTCCTGCACCTCGAAGCCGAAGCGTTCGAGATTGGTCAGCGTCATGCCGATATGGTCGAACTCGGCGCCCGGCCACAGATAGCGCGTGACGACTTTCAGCTCGGTCCGCTTCTTCTTGAAACTGTCCTTGCCCACGCGCGTGGTCGCCTGATGCAGGTAGAGCCCGTCGGGCTTCAACAGCCGATGGATCGTCTGGAAGAAGGTCGGGTGGTTGGCGATGCCGACGTGCTCGAACATCTCGATCTGCGAAATCTTGTCGAATTGTCCCTTGACGGCGGTGTAGTCGTTGAGCTCGACCGTGACCCGGTCCGAAAGCCCGAGCTTGGTGGCCTTCTCGCGAATCCAGGCGGCCTGTTCCTCGGCCAGCGTCACGCCGTGGGCGGTGACGCCGTAGTTCTGCGCGGCATGGCGCATCAATCCGCCCCAGCCGCAGCCGATGTCGAGCATCCGTTCGCCGGGCCTCAGCCGCAGCTTGCGGCAGACATAATCGAACTTGTTGCGCTGTCCGGTGGCGAGGTCGTCGTTCCAGTCGTGATAATAGCCGCAAGTGTAGCCCATCTCCGGATCGAGGAAGAGCGAGTAGAACTTGTTCGAGAGATCGTAGTGGAAATGGATATTCTCCTTGTTCTCTTCCGGGTCGCCGCTGCTCGGCTTGTCGGGCTTGATGTTCTCGAGCGGCCACGGCCCGCCGCGCGGCACGAACAGGAAGCGCAGTCCCATCGAGAGCGCCAGGCCGAAATCGAACGTCTTCAAGCTCAGGAACTCCTTGGTCCTGCCCTTGGGCCGGCGGTCCACCATGTCGAACATGGTGCCGTTCTTGATGTCGAGACGCCCCGCGGCCATGAGATTGACCAAGGTATGCAGATTGGGACGCCGCATCAGCGCGCCCACGACACCCTCGTCGGCAATCGCGATCGCCAATCCGTCGCGCGGATAATTCTCCGGCACGCGCGAGCCGTCCCACAGCTGAAAGCCGAAATCGAGCTTCAAGCGCTCGTGCGCGTGCGCGAGCATCTTCTTGAGGCTCGCCAGTCGCTTGGCCGCGGCACCGCTCGCCATGTCATTCCCCCTGAAATCGCCGCCCCGCTGGACCGCGCTTAACGATAGAGATATTCCCGCGTCGGCGGCAAACCGGACGGGCCCCGCTTGCGCTTCGACGCCAGCGTCTGGAACAGCAGCGCTGTGTTGCGCTCGAACGCGACGGTGACGCCGGCGAGATACGCCAGCCACACCCGGTAGGTGACGGCGCCCACTTCGCGCTCGGCGGCGGCGCGGTTCGCCAGCAGCCGGTCGTGCCATAGCTTGCAGGTGAGCTCGTAGTGCTCGCGCCAAGCTTCCACGTCGTGCACCTCGAAGCCGAAGCGCTCGAGGTTCGTCGTGGTGCGGCCGATATAGTCGAGCTCGGCGCCCGGAAATACGTATTTGGTAAGCGCGGCGTAATCGCGATTGCGCTTGCGGTATTGCTTGTCGTCCTTTTTCGCGGGGCGCGCGATCGACTGGTTGAGGAACAGGCCGTCGGGCTTCAGCGAGCGGTGCACCGTTTGATAGAACAGCGGAAAATTGTTCTCGCCGACGTGCTCCAGAATGCAGATCGCGGAGACCTTGTCGTAGACTCCCTTGGCCGACGCATAGTCCTTGCATTCGACCTTGACCCGGCCTTCGAGCCCGAGCCGCTTGATCTTTTCCTGCGCATAACGCGCCTGCTCTTCGGCGAGCGTCACGCCGTAGCCGCTGACGCCGTATTTCTGCGCCGCATAGATCAAGAGCCCGCCCCAGCCACAGCCGAGATCGAGCATGCTCTCGCCGGGCTTCAGGCGAAGCTTGCGGCAAACCATTTCGAGTTTGTTCTGCTGCGCCTGGTCGATGTCCTCGTTCCAGTCGTGGAAATAGGCGCAGGTGTAGACCATCTCCTTGTCGAGCCAGAGCGCGTAGAACTCGTTGGAGGCGTCGTAGTGATAGTGGATGTTGTCCTTGTCCTCGACGGCGTCGCGCTGGCTCGGCCGGTCGGACCGGATATTCTCGAGCGGCCATGGCCCGCCGCGCGGCACGAACAGGAATTGCAGCGCGGTGCCGAGCAGCGTCCCCCATTGCAATTCGCCGCGGATTTCGCTGGTGCGCACTTTCGGCCGACGCGCTACGAGATCGAGCAGCGTACCATTCACCACATCGACGCGCGCCGTGGCCCACAGATTGGCGAGCGTGTCGATCTTGGGTTTGCGCAACAGCGCGGCGACCACGCCTTCGTCGGCAAACGAGATCGCGAGACCATCGCGCGGATAGTCCGCCGGCACTCGCGAGCCGTCCCACAGCCGGAAGCCGAATTCGAGCTTGAGCCGCTCGTGCGCGTGTTCGAGCAACCGCCGGAAGCTCTCGAGCCGTTTGGCTGAACTCATGATCACAATCTTGTTCGGTGGATCGGCGCGGATGGCGGTCAGAAGTCGGAGGCGATCCCCTTCTTCTCCCAGTCGCCGTAGCGGATGGGATCGGGCCCCTTGGGGCCGCCATGTTCCGTCGGGCGGCTCTTGGTCCGCGCGTCAATCTCGCCGCGGCGCGCTTCGGCTTCGGCGATGGCGCGCTCGGCGGCGGGCGAAGGCTTGGTCGGTTTACTACGCACGCGACTGAGTTCCTAAGGAGCCCGTAAATCTAATTGCGGGCTCGGGTCTAGCGTGCCACGCCCGGCCCGGCAACCGCCTCCTTGCAGGCACTCCTTGCGCGCACCTGGGCGCCATCCCATCTTCCAGCGGGGGCGGAACGCGGATTCCAGCGCCGCGCCGGAGGAGACCATGAATTACTTCAAGACCGCGATTCTGCTCGCCGGGATGACCGCCCTGTTCATGGGCGTTGGCTTCCTGATCGGCGGCCAGGCCGGCATGCTGCTCGCGCTCGTCGTAGCGGCGGGCATGAACCTCTTCGCCTACTGGAACTCCGACAAAATGGTGCTCTCCATGCAGGGCGCCCAGGAGGTCGATGAGTCCACCGCGCCGGAGCTTTTTCATATCGTCCGCGAGCTGAGCCAGCGCGCCGGACTGCCGATGCCGCGCGTCTATCTGATGGACAATCCGCAACCCAACGCCTTCGCCACCGGCCGCAATCCGCAGAACGCCGCGGTCGCGGCTACCACCGGCCTGCTGCAGAATCTCAAACCCGATGAGATCGCCGGCGTCATTGCGCACGAGCTTGCGCACATCAAGAACCGCGACACGCTGACGATGACGATCACCGCCACCCTCGCCGGCGCGATCTCGATGCTTGCCAACTTCGGCATGTTCTTTCGCGGCAACCGGAACAACACCCGCTCGGCGCCATCGGTACCATTGCAATGGTGATCCTGGCGCCGCTCGCCGCCATGGTTGTGCAGATGGCGATCAGCCGTTCGCGCGAGTATGAAGCCGACCGCGGCGGCGCAGAGATTTCTGGCCGGCCGCTCGCGCTCGCTTCGGCGCTGCAGAGACTTTCTCACGCGGCCGAGCAGATCCCGAACGAAGCCGCCGAGGCCAACCCGGCGGCCGCGCACCTCTTCATCGTCAATCCGCTGTCGGGCCAGCGCATGGACAATCTGTTCTCGACCCATCCGGCGACCGAGAACCGCGTCGCCGCGCTCGAAGTGATCGCCCAAGAGATGGGCGATACCGGCCGCGTATCTACGCTGGCCGCCGACTCACCGAGAAATCCCTGGCAGCGTGCCCGCGCACGCGGACCCTGGGGCTGAGTCGATCTCGTGAACACCGCGCCCGGCGCGCAATCGGACGTGCCGGGCCTTGCCGCCCGCCGCCTCGCCGCGCTGGCGCTGGTCGAAGTGCTGCACCGACACCGGCCGCTCGAGGGCGCCCTCGACCAATCCACATTGCCGGGTCTCGACGCGCTTGCCGAGCGCGACCGCGCGCTGGTGCGCATGATCGTGGCGACCGTATTGCGCCGCCTCGGCAGCATCCGCGCGCTGCTCGATGGTTTTCTCGCGCGCGGCTTGCCCGATAATTTGCCGCGCATCGAAGCCGCGCTGCTCGTGGGCGCCGGGCAGATTCTTTTTCTCGGTGTACCCGATCACGCCGCCGTCGATCTCTCCGTGCGCCTCGTGGAAGCCGAACAGGGCGGCCGCTATGCCGGACTCGTCAACGCGGTATTGCGCCGCTTCGTGCGCGAGGGCCGCGCCGCGCTCGAAGCGCTCGATCCCTCGATCGACACGCCGCCTTGGTTGTTCGAGCGCTGGACGCGAACTTATGGCGCCGACACCGCGCACGCCATTGCCGCCGCCCACCGCGTCGAGCCGCCGCTCGATCTCTCGGTCAAGGGCGACGCCCCCGTTTGGGCCGAGCGGCTCGGCGGCAAGTTGCTTGCAACCGGCACCGTTCGTCTGCTCGGACACGGGCCGGTTCCGGCCCTGCCGGGCTACACGGAGGGCGCCTGGTGGGTGCAGGATGCGGCGGCCAGTCTGCCCGCGCGGCTGCTCGGCGATGTCAAAGGGCTTCGGGTCGCCGATCTGTGCGCCGCGCCCGGCGGGAAAACCGCGCAACTCGCAGCACGAGGCGCGCATGTCACCGCGGTGGATCGCTCGCCGGCTCGCCTCGCCCGCCTTAGGGAAAATCTCGCCCGCCTCAGGCTCGATGCCGAAGTCGTCGAGGCCGACGCCACGAAATTTCGCACCACACCGTTCGACGCCGTGCTGCTCGATGCGCCCTGCACCGCCACCGGCACCATTCGCCGTCATCCCGACCTGCCGTGGAACCGGCGCGCCGAGGACCTCTTGGCGCTTGCTGCATTGCAGTCGCGTCTGCTCGATCACGCGGCCGGGCTCGTCCGCCCTGGCGGGCTCCTCGTCTATGCCACCTGCTCGCTGGAGCGCGAGGAAAACGAATCGCAAATCGAGGCCCTGCTCGCGCGGCGCAACGATTTCGTGCGCGTGCCGATCCGGGCCGAAGAAATCGGCGGCGTTAACGATTTTGTCGGCGCCGCGGGCGATCTGCGCACGCTGCCTTGCCAACTGGCCGACCCGGAGCCGCGGTTGGCGGGCTGCGATGGCTTCTATGCCGCGCGCCTTCGTAAACAGTGACAATAGCGCCACAATTGGAGACGCGCGCCGGCTTCGCTATGGTGTGGCACCCTGCTTGAGATGGGAAAATCGGGGCTGAGGCGAGATGGCGGCGATGGCCAGTGAGGCTATGGCGGAACGCACACGGCTTGCACTCTTCGTCGCCGGCCAGCGCTGGCGGCGTCTGGTCACGCGCGTCACCGCCAATCCGCTCTATCGCTGGCGCCTGGCGCTGAAGATTCCCGACCGCCTCCTGATCGCACCGCAGGAACTGCGCACCGGCGACCCGACTTTGGCGAGTGAAATCTACGCCGGCCGTTTCGCTTTCGCCGGCAAGGCGGTGGCGACCGAGGGCCGCTCGCCGTTCGAGCTGGAGCCGCCCTCGCGTGAATGGGCGGAAGTGCTGCTCGGCTTCGCGTGGCTTCGGCACCTGCGCTCCGCCGGCACCTCGATCGCGCGGCAGAACGCGCGCGTGCTCGTGACCGACTGGATTTCGTTGCAGGGCGGCTACCATCGGCTCGGCTGGGAGCCGGAGATCGTTGCGCGCCGCATCGTGTCCTGGATCACCCAGGCGCCCTTGATCCTGCAAGATGCCGAACATGCTTTCTATCGCGCTTTCCTGAAGAGCCTGACCCGCCAGGTGCGCTACCTGCGCCGCACGATGGGCGAGACCCGCGACGGCTATCCGCGGCTGCTTGCGGCGGTGGCGCTCGCCTTCGCCGGACTCTGCCTTGCCGATCAGACGCGGCTCCTGCGCACCGCGACCAAGCGGCTCGCTGAAGAACTCGACCGGCAGATCCTGCCCGACGGCGGCCACATCGGCCGCAACCCGGGCGTCTTGATCGAGATTCTGCTCGATCTGCTGCCGCTGCGGCAGGCGTTCGAGGCGCGCAACGTGCCGCCGCCGCCGGCATTGCAGAACGCCATCGACCGCATGATGCCGATGCTGCGCTTCTTCCGTCACGGCGACGGCGCCTTCGCACAATTCAACGGCATGGGCGCGACGCCCGCCGATCTGCTCGCCACGGTGCTGGCCTATGACGACGCGCGCGGCGCACCGGTATCGAACGCGAGCTACTCGGGCTACCAGCGGCTCGACGCGGGAACCAGCCTCGTCATCGCCGACACCGGCGCGCCGCCGCCCTTCCTCGTGAGCTACGAGGCGCACGCCGGCTGTCTTTCCTTCGAGTTCTCCGCCGGCCGCCACCGCGTGTTCGTCAATTGCGGCATGCCGGTCAATAATCGCGACGCTTGGCGGCAGGCCGCGCGCGCCACCGCCGCGCATTCCACGGCGAGCTTCAACGATACTTCGTCCTGCCGATTCCTCGTGAGCGAGGCATTCGCGCGCCTGCTCGGCACGCCGATCGTTGCCGGGCCGACCGAGATCAAGCTGGTGCGGACCGAGCGCGATGGCGCCCATCTTTGCCGCGCCAGCCACGACGGTTATGCGGAGCGCTTCGGCATCATGCACCAGCGCTCCTGGCGGCTCGCCAACGACGGCAGCCGGCTCGACGGCGAAGACATATTCTTCGCCTCCAACGGCGAAGAAATCCCGGCCGGGGTGCCCGATCTCTACGCGGTTCGCTTTCATCTGCATCCGGGCGTGAAGGCGAGCCGCCGCGCCGATGGAAAGAGCGTGCTGCTGCTGCTGCCCGGGCACGAAAGCTGGCTGTTCACCAGCTCGGCGCTGCAAGTTGACCTCGAGGAAAGCGTGTTCCTGTCGGCCATCGACGGCCCTCGCCGCACCAGTCAAATCGTGATCCCCGGCCGCGCGCACCGGGTTCCGCGCGTCGTATGGACGCTGATCCGCGCCGAACGCACCGAGCTAACGGCGGCCACCGAGAAGCGCAGCGTGCCGGAGCCCCAGTTGCCGCTCTAAGGCGTTGACGGCCGTTTCTTGTTCGCCTGCTCCGTGCTATTGCGACGCCCTGTTCACCGAGCAGGCCGATGCCCGAACGCGTCCGCCCCATTGCCCGCGCGCTTCTCTCCGTCTCCGACAAGACCGGCTTAGCCGAATTCGCTCGCGCTCTCTCGGGCCGCGGCGTGGTCCTGGTCTCGACCGGCGGCACGCGGAAAGCCCTCCTCGAAGCGGGCCTGAAGGTGCTGGAAGTCTCCGAGTTCACCGGCTTTCCCGAAATGATGGATGGCCGGGTGAAGACGCTGCATCCCAAGGTGCATGGCGGCATTCTCGCGATCCGCGACGATGCGGGCCACCAGGCTTCGCTGCGCGAGCACGCGATCCAGCCGATCGATCTCGTGGTGGTGAATCTCTATCCGTTCGAGCAGACGCTGCTGAAGGATTCTTCGTTTGCCGACCGCGTCGAGAATATCGACATCGGCGGTCCGGCATTGGTGCGCGCGGCGGCCAAGAACCACAATGACGTGACCGTGGTGGTCGACCCCGCCGACTACGGAGAAGTGCTGAAGGAGATCGAAGCGCGCGGCGGCACTTCGCTGACGCTTCGCCGCCGCCTCGCCGCCAAGGCCTATGCGCGCACCGCCGCCTACGACGCGGCGATTTCGAACTGGCTCTCGAACGAAACCGGCGAGAGCGCGCCGGTCTGGCGCGCCTTCGGCGGCAAGCTCGTGGAAAAATTGAGGTATGGCGAGAACCCGCACCAGGAGGCGGCGTTCTACTCAGGGCTGGACCGGCGCTTCGGCGTCGCCACCGCGCGGCAGCTGCAGGGCAAGGAGCTTTCCTACAACAACATCAACGACACCGACGCGGCCTATGAATGCGCCGCCGAATTCGACCCGAAGCGCACGGCGGCCGTCGTTATCGTCAAGCACGCCAATCCGTGTGGCGTCGCCGAAGGCGGCTCGCTGCTCGACGCCTACAAGAAAGCGCTGGCATGCGATCCGGTCTCGGCGTTCGGCGGCATCGTCGCGCTGAACCGGCCGCTCGATGCCGAAGCCGCACGCGCCATCGTCGAGATTTTCACCGAAGTCATCATCGCGCCCGACGCCAGCGAAGAGGCGATCCGCATCGTTGGCAATAAAAAGAACTTACGGCTGCTGCTCGCCGGCGGCCTGCCTGATCCGCGCGCCAAGGGTATCGTCTTCAAGTCCGTCGCCGGCGGCATGCTGGTGCAATCGCGCGATGACGCTTCGATCGACGACATCGAACCCAAGATCGTGACCAAGCGCGCGCCGACCGCGCGCGAGCTTTCTGATCTGAAGTTCGCCTTCCGCGTGGCCAAGCACGTGAAGTCGAACACCATCGTCTATGCCAAAGACGGCGCCACGGTCGGCATCGGCGCCGGTCAGATGAGCCGGGTCGACGCCGCGCGCATCGCCGCGCTGAAAGCGCTCGATGCGGCAAAAGCGGCGGGAAAAAAGGAGGCGCCGACGCGGGGCTCGGTGGTGGCTTCCGACGCCTTTTTTCCCTTTGCCGACGGGCTGTTAGCCGCGATCGAGGCCGGGGCCACCGCCGTCATTCAGCCCGGCGGCTCGATCCGCGACGAGGAAGTGATCGCCGCCGCCGACAAAGCCGGCATCGCCATGGTGTTCACCGGCGTCCGGCACTTCCGCCATTGATCCGCACGCGCGCGAGCAGCAGCGCGCCGACGGTGAAGAATACGAGCAGAACCGAGACACCCGCTTTCTGGCTCACGGTCAGCGCCGTCACCGTCGCGACCAGTGTTGGAGCCGCGAACGAAGTGATCTTTCCCGACAGCGCGAACAGGCCGAAAAACTCGGCCAGTTTTTCTTGCGGCGCCAGCCGCACCAGCAGCGTGCGCGAAGCCGCCTGCAGCGGGCCCGCCGCCAACCCGATCAACAACCCGAGCGCGAGATAAAGCTTCTCCGCCGCGCTCCCGAACAGACCGCCGCCGGTCACGGGCGGCGTCACCGCGATCACGAATAGAATCTTGTCGCGCTCGACGGAAAGGATCGTTGCGGTCGCAAGCAGCAGAAGCAGGAGCGCGCCCAGGATCACCCGCTTCGGCCCAAAGCGGTCGTCGAGCCAACCGCCCGAGATGGCGCCGATCGTGCCGGTGATCGTGAGCAGGATTCCGAAAATGCCGAGCTCGATCGTGTGCCACCCGAAGGTGCCGACCGCATAGATGCCGCCGAAGGCGAACAGCGCCACCAGCCCGTCGGCATAAATCATGTTGGCCAGAAGAAAGAGCCCGAGATTCCGGTGACGGCGCGCTTCGCGGAACGTTTCGCGGATCGCGGCCCAGCCCGATCCGATCGCCCGCGCTAGCGGCAGCCCGCGCGCGCCGTCCGGTGTGAACAGGAACAACGGCAGCACGAAGACGATGAACCAGAGCGCGGTGAGCGGCCCGGTCACCCGGTCGCCCTCGCGCAACACCGGGTCCAGACCGAACAGCGGCGTGAGACCGAAGAGCGTCTTTCCGGTCACCGGATTTGCCGCGAGGAAACCGAGCGCGACCACGAGCGAAACCAGCCCGCCCACATAGCCCATGCCCCAACCGAGGCCGGAGAGCCGGCCGAGACGCTCCTTCGGCACCAGGCTCGGCATCATCGAATTGTTGAATACGGTCGCGAACTCGACGCCGATCGCGCCGATGACGAAGGCCATGAGCACGATCGGAATCGTCGAGGCATCGCCGGACTTGCCGAACCAGAGCAACGTGGAGCCTACGACCAGCAGTATCCCGAATGCAGCGATCCACGGCTTGCGCCGTCCGGTGGCGTCGGCGATGGCGCCGAGCACGGGTGAGAAGAGCGCGATGAAAATGCCCGCGGCGCCGGTGGCAAAACCCCAGAGCGCCTGGCCGTGCACCGCATCGCCCACCACCGCCGACGCGAAATAGGGCGCGTAAACGAAGGTTATGATCAACGTAAAGAACGGCTGGCAGGCCCAGTCGAACATCACCCAGCCCGCGATCGCCAGACGCGAGGCGGAGCGGGCGGATGCTGGATCGTTTGGGCCGGAATTCATGCGGGCGGCAGATTCGACCGGATCGGCCGCGCTGTCGAGGCCCGGCATTCTCCCTCGGCGTTGCGGCTGCTAGCCTGCTGCCGCCGAGAGAGCGGAGGATAAGGTCATGGCCGAGAAGAAAGCGCCGCAAGGGCGAGTAATGGCGCTGGAGCTTGCGCCCGGACCGCTCGACGCGGCGATGCAGGCATATTTCACTAAGTGCGAGGAGAAGCTCGGCTTCGTGCCCAACGTGCTGCACGCCTATTCGTTCGATCTCGCCAAACTCAAGGCGTTCGTCGCGATGGCCGACGACTTGATGCTCGCGCCCTCGGGGCTTTCCAAGCTCGAGCGGGAGATGATTGCTGTCGTCGTGTCGTGCGCCAATCATTGCCATTATTGCCTGGTCGCGCACGGCGCCACGGTGCGGCGACTGTCCGGCGATCCGGTGCTTGCCGAAACGCTGGTCGCCAATTATCGCGCGGCCAAACTCGACACCCGCACCCGCGCCATGCTCGATTTTTGCTGGAAGCTCACCGAGACGCCCTGGTTGATCGAGGAGGAAGACCGTGCGGCGCTCCGCAAGGCCGGCTTCTCCGAGCGCGATATCTGGGACATCGCGGCGGTGGCGGGCTTCTTTGCCATGTCGAACCGCGTTTCCAGTGCGACCGCAAAAGAACCCAATCGCGAGTATTATTCGATGCAGCGCTGAAGCGGCGCTGGCGCGATATCGGGAAATCGATATGAACCTCGGGGTCGGCCGACTTGCGGCATTCGCGTTTGTCGCACTTCTTCTATTTCCGAACGTCGCCCGTGCACAGGCGGCGCAGCCGCTGTTTTCGGCCAAGCCCGCGCTGGCGCGCCACGGCATGGTCGCCGGCCCCGAGCGCCACGCCACCATGATCGGCGTCGATATCCTGAAGGCGGGCGGCAACGCAGTCGATGCCGCGGTGGCCGTCGCCTTTGCGCTGGCGGTCACTCAGCCCGACGCCGGCAATATCGGCGGCGGCGGCTTCATGCTGGTGCATCTGGCCGCCCGCAACGAAACCATCGCCATCGATTATCGCGAGACCGCGCCGCAAGCGATCACGCGCGAGAGCTTCCTCGACGCCAGAGGCGAGGCCGACCCGGAGAAATCGAGGAACTCGGCGCTTGGCGTCGGCGTGCCGGGCTCGGTCGCGGGCCTGGCACTGGCGCTCGAGCGCTATGGCTCGGGCAAGTTCACGCTCGCCGAGCTGCTGGCGCCCGCGATCAAGCTCGCGCGCGAGGGCATCGCGATCGAAGGCGACGTGGCGGCGACGCTGCCGCGCGCGGCCGCGCGGCTGGCGCGCTGGCCATCGTCGGCGAAGATTTTTCTAAAGCCCGACAACAGCGCGCTCGCCCCCGGTGACCGGCTGGTGCAGACCGACCTTGCCGACACGCTCGCACTCATCGCTACAGCTGGCCCGCGCGCCTTCTATGAGGGCCCGGTTGCTGAGAAGACCGTGGCCGCGATCCGCACCACCGGCGGCGTCATGACGCTCGACGATCTCAGGAAATATAGGCCGACGATTCGCACGCCGGTGCGCGGCGCCTATCGAGGCCTTGAGATCGCTTCCATGTCGCCGCCCTCCTCCGGCGGCGTGCACATCATCGAGATGCTGAATATTCTCGAGGGCTTTCCCTTGCGCGCGTTGAAAGCCGGCAGCCCCGAGGCGCTGCACTTGATGGTCGAGGCCATGAAGCTCGCCTATGCCGACCGCGCGGTCTTTCTCGGCGATCCCGACTTCGTGAAAGTGCCGCTGCAGAGCCTGATTTCGAAGCCCTACGCCGCGACCCGGCGCGCCAACATCGATCCCAAGCGCGCCAAGACCGCCGCCGAGATCGGCGCCGGCAATCCCGCGCCGCGCGAAGGCGACCAGACCGCGCATTTCTCGATCGTCGATCAATACGGCAACGCGGTGGCCAATACCTACACGCTCAATTTCAACTACGGCCTCGGCCTGGTGGTCGAAGGCGCGGGCTTTCTCTTGAACAACGAGCTCGACGATTTCGCCGCCAAGCCCGGCGCCATGAACGCCTTCGGGCTGCTCGGCGGCGACGCCAACGCGCCCGGCCCAGGCAAGCGGCCGTTGTCTTCCATGAGCCCGACGATCGTGCTCAAGGACGGCAAGCCGTTCCTGGTCACCGGCTCGCCGGGCGGCAGCCGCATCATCACCACCGTGTTGCAGGTGCTCCTGAACGTGATCGAGTTCGAAATGCCGCTCGGCGACGCCATCGCCATGCCGCGCATCCATCACCAATGGCTGCCCGACGAAGCGACGATCGAAGCGGGGTTCGCGCCCGAGATCATCCGCGCGCTCGAGGCCCGCGGCCACAAGTTCGCCGTGCGGCCGCCGGGCGGTGCGGCGCACTCGATCCTGGCGACGCCCGAAGGCCTCGTCGGCGTGGCCGACGAGCGGCGCCTCGGCGCGCTCGCCGCAGGGCATTGATGATTTCATTCCACGCCGCGAGATTCAGGTTGTCGCCGCGCGAGCCCGTTGTTACGCAAGCGCCATGAGCACCCCGGAAAACCAGCCCGCCCCGCGTCTGAAAGCGCCCCCCGGCACTTGGGACGTGCATATGCACGTCTACGAGCCGGGCTATGCGATCGCGCCGACTGCGGTCTCCAAGCCGCACGACGCGCCGACTGCCGAATACCTGAAGGTGCGCAAGAATCTGGGCATCGCGCACACCGTCGTGGTGCAGCCCTCCGCCTACGGCAAGGACAATAGCTGCACCATCGCGGCGATGCAGATGATGGGCCCGGACTCGCGCGGCATCGCGGTGGCCGACGACAGCGTCACCGACGCCGAGCTCGAGCGGCTGCATGCGGCCGGCATCCGCGGCCTGCGGTTCTTTTTCTTCGCCGGCGGCTTCCTGAAATGGGAGATGGTGGCGCCGCTCACCGCGCGCATCCAGCGCCTGGGCTGGCACGCCATCGTGCAATTCGACGGCCGCGAGTTCCCGGCGCGCGAGGAAATGCTGAAGCGGCTGCCCGGCACCATCGTCATCGACCACGTCGGGAAATTCATCGAGCCGGTGACGCCCGACGACGCCGGCGTTCAAGGCGTTCCTGCGCGTGGTCGATACCGGCCGCTTCTATGTGAAGCTCTCGGCGCCCTACGAGACCTCGAAGATCGGCCCGCCGAACTACGACGACGTCGGCGCGATCGCCAAAGCGCTCGTCAAGGCATGCCCCCGAGCGCATGCTGTGGGCCTCGAACTGGCCTTACGTCGCGACGCCCAAGGAGAAGATCCCCAAGGACGCCTGGATGCTCGACATGCTGCTGGATTGGGCACCCGACGAGGCGGTGCGGAAGAAAATTCTCGTCGACAACCCGGCGCGGCTCTATACCAAATAGAGCCGCCGGGCGATCTCGGATTTTCGAGAGAAACTGGAGCGGGCGAAGGGATTCGAACCCTCGACCCCAACCTTGGCAAGGTTGTGCTCTACCCCTGAGCTACACCCGCATCCATGAGGGCTTGCGCCCCGCAGCGCGGGTTCTAGAGCAAAGCGGCCGGACAAGGCAACCACCCGCTTGCGGCCGCATTCACCGCCCCGCTAGAAGCCACCATGCCCGCCTCGCCCGAAGACCTCTTCGCCCTGCTCGACCGGCTCGGCATTTCGACGACGACGGTCGAGCATCCGCCGCTTTTCACCGTCGAGCAGTCGCGCGCGCTGCGCGGCACGATCCCCGGCGGTCACACCAAGAACCTCTTCCTGATCGACCGCAAGGATCGTCTCTTTCTCGTCTCCGCCGAGGAGCATGCGAGCGTCGACTTGAAGCGGCTGCACACCAAGGTCGGCGCCTCCGGCCGGTTCTCGTTCGGCAAGCCGGAGCTGCTGCGCAGCGCGCTCGGCATCGAGCCGGGCTCGGTCAGCCCCTTCGCC
Organism: uncultured Alphaproteobacteria bacterium; assembly: GCA_963765745.1. Lineage (GTDB taxonomy): Bacteria > Pseudomonadota > Alphaproteobacteria > Rhizobiales > Xanthobacteraceae > JAHFPN01. Next base: position 205,351 of record CAVXXM010000011.1, on the reverse strand, counting down.
GCGATCAACGACAAGGATCACTTCGTCACCATCGTGCTCGACGAGGCGCTGATGCGCCACGACACCATCAATTTTCATCCGCTGATCAATTCGCGCACCACCCGGATCGGGCGCGAGGATTTTCTCCGCTTCCTCGCCGCCACCGGCCACCAACCCCTGATCGTCGCCGCTTCCGCGCCCTCATGAGCGGCAATTGCAATCCGGCTATAAACCGCCCATCTATTGGCGGAACGGGCCGGGGCGGAGCGAGAAGCCGCGCGGCTTTGGAGCAGATCATGCAATTAAACCAAGCCCCTGGCGCACCGGCGGCCGACGACCTCGTCGCCGACACCACGACCCAGGCCTTCATGAAGGACGTGATCGAGGAGTCGAAGAAGCGTCTTGTGCTCGTGGACTTCTGGGCGCCCTGGTGCGGCCCGTGCAAGACGCTGACGCCCATTCTCGAAAAGGTGGTGCGCGCGGCCAAGGGCAAGGTGAAGCTCGTCAAGATGAACATCGACGAGCATCCGCAGATCCCGGGCCAGCTCGGCGTCCAGTCGATCCCGGCCATATTCGCTTTCGCCAACGGCCAGCCGGTCGACGGCTTCCTCGGCGCGCTGCCCGAGAGCCAGGTCGCGGCCTTCATCGAACGCGCGCTCGCAAAGGGCGGCGGCGCGGCCGATGCCGGGGCCGACCTCGCGGAGATTCTCAAAGCCGCCGAAGGATTGCTCGCCGAGGGCGATGCGGCGGGCGCCGCCGATCACTTCGCCCATGTGCTCGCGGAGGATCCCGCGAACGTGCGGGCGCTCGGCGGCCTCGCGCGCGCCCATGTCGCCGCGGGCAATCTGGAGCCCGCGCGCCAGACGCTTTCGCTGGTGCCCAAGGGCAAGGAGAACGACCCGGCGCTTTCCGCCGCGCGCGCCGCGCTCGAACTCGCCGATCAGGCCGCGAAAGTCGGCGACGTGAGCGTGCTCGAAGCCAAGCTCGCGGCCAACGCGGCCGACCATCAGGCGCGTTTCGATCTCGCCGTCGCGCTCAACGCCAAGGGCGAGCGCGCCAAGGCGCTCGATCATCTGATCGAGATCGTGCGGCGCGACCGCAAATGGAACGACGACGGCGCGCGCAAGCAACTCGTGCAATTCTTCGAAGCCTGGGGGCCGACCGACGCCATGACGCTCGAGGGAAGACGCCGTCTTTCCTCGATCTTGTTCGCGTGAAGCTTTCGTCCCGGAACGGGAGGCAGCAATGCCGATGAACCCGGTCTATCGATCGCCTGCGGAATTGCCGGCCAAGCTTGCGATCTTCCCGCTCGCCGGCGCGCTGCTGCTGCCGCGCGGCGAACTGCCGCTCAATATTTTCGAGCCACGTTATCTCGCCATGATCGACGACGCGATGAAGGCGGAACGCGTGGTCGGCATGATCCAGCCCGACGAGAGCCGAGAATCTTCCGCCGCGCAGCCGGCGCTGTTCAAGGTCGGCTGCGCCGGGCGCATCACCCAGCTCGCCGAGTCCGGCGACGGGCGTTATCTCATTACGTTGACCGGCATCGCGCGCTTCCGCATCCTGGACGAGCTGGCGGTAACGACGGCCTACCGCCAATGCCACGCAGATTTCACGCCGTTCGCCGGCGACTTCGTCCCGCAACACGGCGAGGAGGCGGTCGACCGGCCCGCGCTCATGCGCACCTTGAAGGCGTATCTGGAGGCCAATCGCATGGAGGCCGACTGGAGCGACATCAAGAACGCGCCGACCGAGGCGCTGGTCAACGGCCTCTCCATGATGTCGCCCTATGGCGCGCGCGAGAAACAGGCGCTCCTGGAAGCGCCGGACCTCAAGACCCGCGCCGAAACGCTGATCGCGGTGACCGAGATGGCGCTGGCGCAGCGCGGCGGCTCGGAAACGCCGCTGCAGTGATCTCAACTCGTCATTCCGGGGCGCGGGCATAGCCCGCGAGCCCGGAATCCATAACCACCGTCTGGGATTATGGATTCCGGCCCTCGCCGCTACAGCGGCTCAGCCGGAATGACGGGAAATGATATTCTTGCTAGAAACCTTTCCTCAGGAGACGCACCATGGCCGACCGCCCGACCGGCAGCATCGACCCGAAGCTCTTGGAAATCCTGGTCTGCCCGCTGACCAAGAGCACGCTCGAATACGACCGGGACAAGCAGGAGCTGATCTCGCGCGCGGCCAAGCTCGCCTATCCGATCCGCGACGGCATCCCCATCATGCTGCCCGACGAGGCCCGCAAGCTCGATGAGAACGAGCTGAAGCGCTGACTTACTACTCTGTCATCCCGGCCAAGCGAGCCCGCGCAAGCGGGCGAGCGCGAGCCGGGACCCAGGTCCGCCGGACTCAAAATATCGCGTCGATGCCAGTGGATTTGGATCCCGGCTCTTGCGACGCGTTCCGCGTCGCTCGGCCGGGATGACAGGGACTCACAGCGCCTCGCCGCGCAGCAGCTTCGGCACTTCACCCGTCAGCCCCGCCGCCTCGCCGACGAAGAAATCCTTCAATATCGGCACCCGGTCCACGATTCCGAGCCCCACGTCGCGCGCAAAGCGCAACAGATCGGAGCGGTTGGAGAACAGCCGGTTCAACCCGTCGGTGGCGATCCCCATGGATAAAGTGTCGAAGCGCCGCCAGCGCTCGTAGCGCAACAGCGCCTCCGGCGCGCCCGGATCGAGCCCGAGCCGGGCCGTGTCGGCGATGCATTCGGCCAACGCCGCCGCGTCGCGCAGCCCAAGATTAAGTCCCTGGCCCGCGATCGGATGGATCACGTGGGCGGCGTCGCCCAGGAGCGCGAACCGGTCGGCGATGAAGCGCCGCGCCACCGAGAATTCGAGCTTGTGCGCCGCGGGCTTCGACACCACTTCGATCTCGCCGAGCTTGAGGCCGAAGCGCCGCTCCAGCTCGTCGTGGAAGTTCGACGCCGGAAGCCGGATCAGCCGCTCGGCCTCCTCGGCCGGCTCGGTCCAGACGATCGACGAGCGCTTGCCGGTGAGCGGCAAGATCGCGAACGGCCCGCCGGGAAGGAAATGCTCTTCGGCGCGGCCGCCATGCTCGCGCTCATGCTCGATGGTGGCGACGATCCCCGCTTGCCCGTAAGACCATGAAACCGTTGCGATTCCGGCAAGCCCGCGCAGTTTCGAGCGCGCGCCGTCGGCGGCGACAAGTAAGCGCGCGGAAAGATGCGTCGCGTCCGAAAGCACGACGGCAATCGCATCGCTTCCGGCCTCGAAGCTCTCGACCGTAACCGGCAAGAGCTTCACTCCGGCCTCGGCCGCCACCTCGCGCAGCGCGCGATTGAGCGCACCGTTCTCGACCATGTGCGCGAACGGCTCGCCGTCGGCGACCTCGCCGTCGAAGCCGAGGAACTCCGGCCGCACTACGTCCTGCAGCCGGCTGTCGGTGATCGACATCTCGCGGATCGGCTGCGCTTCGTTGAGCCGCTGCCACGCGCCGACCGATTGCAGGAGCCGCCGCGCACCGGCGGCGATCGCCGACACCCGATCGTCGGCGGGCGGCGGGATCGAGAGCGCCGGATCGCAAACCGCGATCGCGAAGTCCGGTCCGAGTGCGCGGGCAAGCGCGGCCGCGAGCGCAAGTCCCGCGACCCCGGCACCGGCGATGACGATTTCAACGCGCACGCTCATCGGCTTTGACCCGATCCTGGAAGCCACCAGATAGCACGCCGGGCCGCGCCCGGTCCGGCCCTTGACGCCCACCGGCCGGACCTGCATCCCTGCCCGCTACTGCCGGGGTTTCCCATGACGAGCGCCGTGAAATCGCTGCTCGAGATTCTCGATCTCGAACAATTGGAAGTGAACCTGTTCCGCGGCAGGAGCCCGCAATCCGGCTGGCAGCGCGTGTTCGGCGGCCAGGTGATCGGCCAGGCGCTGGTCGCGGCAATTCGCACCGTCGAGGAGCGCCAGGTCCATTCGCTGCACGCTTATTTTTTGCTGCCCGGCGACCCATCGATCCCGATCGTCTACGAGGTCGACCGCATCCGCGACGGCAAGAGCTTCACCACCCGCTGGGTCAAGGCGATCCAGCACGGCAAGGCGATCTATTCCATGGGCGTGTCGTTCCAGCGCCTGGAGGAGGGCTACGAGCATCAGGCCGAGATGCCGAAAGTACCCATGCCCGAGGAGCTGCCGAGCGAGCTGGATTTCCGGGAGAAGATCTTGCCGAGCCTGCCCGACCCGGTGCGCAAATATTACGAGCGCGAGCGCCCGATCGAGCTCCGGCCGGTCGAATTCCAGCGCTATTTCTCGCGCGATTATCGCGAGCCGCGCTTCAATGTCTGGATCCGCGCCACCGAGAAGCTGCCCGACGACCCCACCATCCACCAGTGCGTGCTGGCTTATGCCAGCGACATGACGCTGCTGGATTCGGCGCTGATCCCGCACGGCCGCTCGGTCTTTTCGCGCTCGATCCAGGCCGCCAGCCTCGACCACGCGCTCTGGATCCACCGCCCGTTCCGTGCCGACGACTGGCTGCTCTATGCCCAGGAGTCGCCGAACGCGATCGGCGCCCGCGGGCTGTCGCGCGGCCTCATTTTCTCGCGCGACGGCAAACTCGTCGCATCCGTCGCACAGGAAGGCCTGATCCGGAAACGCCGGGATACACCCGGGACCCCGAGCGAATAATCGCCCGCGCGCTGGGCATTTGCCCACAGTTTTGGCTCGATTCTGCGAGTCTGCCCGTCCCGGCCGCTTATTTTTCAGCCAGAATGTCGATATCCTAGGCGATGGCCTCCCCGGCGCTCGCCGGGGCGGGCCCGGAGCCTTCGTTCCTGAGGTTCGCGTTCCGGAGCCGCAGGGCTCCCTTACCGGGGATCCGTTCCATGAAGCTCGTCATCGCGATCATCAAACCCTTCAAGCTCGACGAGGTACGCGACGCGCTGACCGCGATCGGCGTGCACGGCATGACCATCACCGAGGTCAAGGGCTACGGCCGCCAGAAGGGCCACACCGAGATTTATCGCGGCGCTGAATACGCGGTGAACTTCCTCCCGAAAATTCGCGTCGAGGTCGGCGTCGCCACCAATCAGGTGAAGAAGGTGATCGAAGCGATCACCGCGGCCGCCAAGACCGGCCAGATCGGCGACGGCAAGATTTTCGTCACCAATATCGAAAGCGCCGTGCGCATCCGCACCGGCGAAACCGACGAAAACGCCCTCTGAGGGCGCGCTCAAGATTTAAGGGGGAACACCATGAAGAAACTTGCGTCATCGCGCCCGGCCGCATCCTTGTTCACGATCGCCATGCTTGCGGTCTTGTCGATGCTCGTCGCCACGCCCGCGCTCGCTCAGGCCCAGGCGCCCAAGATCGATTCCGCCGACACCGCCTGGATGATCGTCGCCTCCGCGCTCGTGCTGATGATGACGATTCCCGGCCTCGCGCTTTTCTATGCCGGCATGGTGCGCAAGAAAAACATGCTCGGCACCATGGCGCAGTCGCTGGCGGCCGTGCTCGTCGTCTCGCTGCTATGGGCGATCGTCGGCTACAGCCTGGCCTTCACCGGCGACGGCCCCTGGATCGGCTCGCTCGATCGCGCGCTCTTGATCGGCATGGGTCTGGATTCGGTCAGCGCCTTGGCCAAGACCATCCCGGAGTCGCTCTTCATGTTCTACCAGGCGACCTTCGCCATCATCACCGTCGCCCTCGTCGCCGGCGCGGTCGCCGACCGGATGAAATTCTCCGCTTTCCTCTGGTTCTGCATCCTCTGGATTCTCTTCGTCTATGTGCCGATCGCGCACTGGGTCTGGGGCGGCGGCTGGCTCGGCACCATGGGCCTGCTCGACTTCGCCGGTGGCACGGTCGTGCACATCAATGCCGGCATCGCCGGCATCGTCGCGGCCCTCGTGCTCGGCGCGCGGCGCGGCTATCCGCACGAGAATCTTTCGCCCCACGACCTCACCTTGGCGGTCGTCGGTACCGCGCTGTTGTGGGTCGGCTGGTTCGGCTTCAACGGCGGCTCGGCGCTCAGCTCCGGCTCGCGCGCGACCATGGCGATCCTGGTCACGCACCTTGCCGCCTGCGCCGGCGCGCTCGCCTGGATGTTCGCCGAATGGGCGACGCGCGGGAAGCCCTCGGTGCTCGGAATGATTTCCGGCGTCATCGCCGGCCTCGGCACCATCACGCCGGCCTCGGGCTTCGTGCTGCCCTGGCACGCGGTGGTGATCGGCCTGTTGGCGGGGCTGATCTGCTTCTGGGCTTGCACCAAGCTCAAAAAGCGCCTGGGCTACGACGACTCGCTCGACGTGTTCGGCATCCACGGCGTTGGCGGCGTGCTCGGCACTTTGCTCACCGGCGTGTTCGCGGTCGGCGTCCTTTCGGCGACCCCCGAGACGCCCGGCGGCTCGCCCGGGCTGCTCGAAGGCAACGCCGGACAGGTCTATATCCAGCTCATCGGCGTCGCCGCCACTATCGTCTGGTCCGGGGTCGTGACCTGGATCCTGCTGAAGATAATCGGCGCGCTCATTGGGCTGCGCGTCAGCGACGAAGCCGAGCGCATCGGCCTCGACATCACCCAGCACGGCGAAGCGGTGCAATGAACCGGGGCGGCTCAACGCCGCCTTTTTTCACAGAGACCCGGAACTGACGCGCGCCTCCCAAAAAGGGGCGCGCGCTTGTTTTTCAGCCCGGCCATACCGCCCATTTTTCAGGCAGCGCTGGCGCGTTGTTATGCGTGCGTACCGCCGTGGCAGCGGCCGCCGGGCGGGGTGAATCCGCCCGAGAACCCAAGGTTTGCAACGGCCCGCGCCGCCTTGGCACGGAGCTTGAACTTGGTTCTCCGGCGTACCCGCCCAGGAGCTGAGAACACGGGGACAGGAACCACATGAAGATCGTCATGGCCATCATCAAGCCGTTCAAGCTGGAGGAGGTGCGCGACGCCCTCACCGGCGTCGGCGTTCACGGACTGACCGTCACCGAGGTCAAGGGTTACGGCCGCCAGAAAGGGCATACGGAGATTTATCGCGGCGCCGAATACGCCGTGAACTTCCTGCCGAAGATCAAGATCGAGGTCGCCGTCGCCACCAATCAGGTGAAGAAGGTGATCGAAGCGATCACCGCGGCCGCCAAGACCGGCCAGATCGGCGACGGGAAGATTTTCGTCTACCCGATCGAAAACGCAGTGCGCATCCGCACCGGGGAAACCGATGCCGACGCGCTCTGAAACCCAACACGATGTGACGGAGATCTCTCCCATGACGTCGAAGACATGGCTTCGCGCGGGAATTCCCGCGCTCCTCGCGGCGATCTGTGCCGCCGGTCCGGCGCTCGCCGCGCCGACCATCAACAAGGGCGACACCGCCTGGATGATGACCGCGACGGTCCTCGTCCTGGTGATGACGGTTCCCGGGCTCGCGTTGTTCTACGCCGGCATGGTGCGCGCCAAGAACACGCTCTCGGTGCTGATGCACGTGATGTACACCGTATGCATCGTCTTCACGATCTGGATGCTCTACGGCTACAGCCTCACCTTCACCGGCGGCGGCGACTTCATCGGCGGCCTGTCCAAGGCCTTCATGGCCGGGCTCACCCCGGAGACGCCGGCGGCGACCTTCACGGTCGGCGTCGCCATTCCCGAGCCGGTGTTCGTCGTCTTCCAGATGACGTTCGCGGCGATCACCGCGGCCCTCATCGTCGGCGCCTTCGCCGAGCGCATGAAGTTCTCCGCGCTCGCGCTCTTCATCCCGCTCTGGATCACCTTCGTCTATTTCCCGATCGCCCACATGGTCTGGTACTGGAGCGGACCGGACGCCATCGCCGACGCCGCCAAGGCGCTCGCCGCGGCCGGCGCCGACGTAGCCGCCAAGGCCAAGGCGCAGGCGGCGCTCGACGAAGTGCTCGCCGATGCGGGCTACCTGTTCAAGGCCGGCGCCATCGACTTCGCCGGCGGCACGGTGGTGCACATCAACGCCGGCATCGCCGGGCTCGTCGGCGCGATCATGGTCGGCAAGCGCATCGGGCACGGCAAGGATTTGATGCCGCCGCACTCGCTGCCCTTGACCTTCATCGGCGCCACGCTTCTGTGGTTCGGCTGGTTCGGCTTCAATGCCGGCTCGAACCTTGAAGCCGCGGGCGGCGCGGTCATCGCGATGACCAACACCTTCATCGCAACCGCGACCGCGGCGCTCGGCTGGATGCTCATCGAATGGATCGCCAAGGGCAAGCCGAGCCTGCTCGGCATCGTTTCCGGCGCCATCGCCGGCCTCGTGGCGGTCACACCTGCATCTGGTTTCGCCGGACCAATGGGGGCGCTCGTGCTCGGCTTCATCGCCGGCGTGGTGTGCTACTTCTTCTGCACCACGGTGAAGAACGCGCTGGGCTACGACGACGCGCTTGACGTCTTCGGCGTCCACTGCATCGGCGGCATCGTCGGCGCGCTTTTGACCGGCATCCTGGTCAATCCCGTGCTCGGCGGCACCGGCATATTCGACTATGCCATCAACAAGGTCGCCGATTACGACTTCAGCGCGCAGATGATCTCCCAGTTCAAGGCGGTGATCATCACGCTGCTGTGGTCGGGCATCGTCTCGGCGATCCTCTACAAGATCGTCGATCTGATCGTCGGTCTGCGCGCCCCGGTCGACAAGGAGCGCGAAGGCCTCGACATCACCGACCACGGCGAACGCGCCTACAGCTGATCGGCGTCTCCTCCCCGCCGATCCGCAAGTGCCAGGGCCCCGGCCGCGCAACCGGGGCCCTGTTTGTTTCGCGGACACCGGTTGCCGATGGTTAATCGGCCCTTAACCAGCCGGTTCCTAAGGTCGCCTCCGGACGGCTAGGGCGAGCGGGCGTAACGGATGCAAAGGGGCGATCGCGCCGAGCGTGCGGTACCGGCGGCGAAACTGGCCGGCCGTTCGCCGTTCGTGCGGCTCAACGAGCTGCTCGAGGGCGTCGCGCCCGGCAAGCCGCCGATCAGCATGGCGGTCGGCGAACCGCGCCATCCGATTCCTTCCTTCGTGGGGCCGGTCTTGCAGCAGAACCTCTCGAGCTTCGGCCGCTACCCGATGACGCGCGGCACCGAGCGCTTCCGCGCCGCCGCCGCCGCCTGGCTCGATCGCCGCTACAAGCTCGCCAAGCCGGTCGACCCCAATACGGAAATCCTCGTCCTCAACGGCAGCCGCGAAGGCCTGTTTCTCGCGGCCCTGGTCGCGCGCCGCTATGTCGGCGCGCGCGCCGGAACTCCTGCCGTGCTGATGCCCAATCCCTTTTATCAAGCCTATGCCGCCGGCGCGGACTTTGCCGATTGCGAGCCGATCGCGCTGCCGGCGACCCGCGCGAACGGATTTCTGCCCGATTACGACGCGCTGCCCGACGCCTTGCTCGCACGCACGGTCGCGATTTATCTGTGCTCGCCGGGCAACCCGCAGGGTGCGGTGCTTTCGCGCGAATACTCGCGCGCCTGATCGCGCGCGCCCGCAAGCACGGCGCGCTGGTATTCGCCGACGAATGCTATTCGGAAATCTGGCTCGGCCAAACGCCGCCCGCCGGCGCGCTCGAAGCCGCCGGTAAGAGCTTCGACAACGTCATCACGTTCAATTCGCTCTCCAAGCGCTCGAGCCTGCCCGGCCTGCGCCTCGGCTTCTGCGCGGGCGACGCGGGCTTCCTGAAAGCGTTCCTCGATTTTCGCAATCTCGCCGCGCCCCAGGTGCCCGAGCCCCTGCAAGAGGTCGCCGTCACCGCCTATGGCGACGAAGCGCACGTCGAGGAGAACCGCCGGCTCTACTCGGCGAAGTTCGATCTCGCCGACCGCATCCTCGGCGGCCGCTACGGCTATCGCCGCCCGGAAGGCGGATTCTTTCTCTGGCTCGACACCACCGAAGCCGGCGGTGACGTAGCGGCAACGCAGAAGCTGTGGCGCGAGGCGGGCCTGCGCGTCGTGCCGGGCAGCTACCTCGCGCTCGATACCGAGAGCGGCAATCCGGGTGCCGGCTATATCCGCGCCGCCCTGGTCGACGATCTCGCCACCACCGAAACTGCGCTGCACCGCCTCAATCAATGCCTCGGCTGAAAAGAGTGAAATGATGCGTACCACCTCGTACCGTTTGATGGACTGGCTGCCCGAGTATCTGATGGGCGTCGTGCGCCGGCGCCTGCTCGAACTCTGCGGCCTCGCCATCGTACTCTTGGCGGCGCTGGCGGCGCTGGCGCTCGCCACCTGGTCCGCCGCCGATCCGAGCATGAGCCACGCCGCCGACCGGCCGGTGCATAATCTGCTCGGCCGGCCCGGCGCGGCATTGGCCGATTTCATGTTGCAGATGCTGGGCGCGGCCAGCCTCGCCGCCGTGCTGCCGCTGGCGGTCTGGGGCTGGTGGATAATGACGCACCGGACGCCGGGGCGATTGCGCGTGCGCATTCCTGCTTTTGCGCTCGGCATCGTGCTCGCCGCGGGTTTTGCCGCCTGCATCGTACCAACCGCCTCCTGGCCGCTCTCCAGCGGGCTTGGCGGCGTGACCGGCGACGCCATCGTGCGGCTCTTTGAGCGTGTGTTCGGCGATCTTGTTGCTCGGCTGGGGCCGCATCGTGCTCGGCCTGATTTTCGGATTGTCCGCGCTCGCAACGCTCAGCGTCTCCATCGGTTTCGGATTCAACCGCGAATACGAGGCCGACGAGGAGCCGGAGGGCAAAGACGAGGCCACCGAGCGCCTCGGCTGGAGCCCCTCCGCTTGGCTCGGCGCCTTCACCCACGGCTTGCTCGCGCTGAAGGCGCGCCTGTTCCGCCGCCGCGCCCGGCAAAAAGCCGTTCGCTCGGCGGTGCGCCAGATTCTGGGTCACCCCGAGGAGGCGCCCCTGCGCCGCCACGAGCCTGGCTTCATCAACGACGAGGACGCACCTGATGAAGAAGAAGCCGCCCGCCCCGGCCGCCGCGCCAATCCTCGCGCCGCCGAGCGCCGCCGCAAGCCGCGGCCGCGCCGCTCCGGCGGCTATGAGTTTCCCTCGCTCGAACTCTTGACCCCGCCCGGCCGCGAACGCGCGCCCGCGCTATCGCCGGCGGCGCTTTCGGAAAACGCCCGCGTGCTGGAAAGCGTGCTCGACGATTTCGGCGTCAAGGGCGAGATCGTCAATGCGCACCCGGGCCCCGTGGTCACTCTCTACGAGCTGGAGCCCGCGCCCGGCATCAAGTCCTCGCGCGTGATCGGCCTCTCCGACGACATCGCCCGCTCCATGAGCGCGGTCGCTTGCCGCGTCGCGGTGGTGCCCGGCAGGAACGCCATCGGAATCGAGTTGCCCAATCCGAAACGCGAGCGGGTGATGCTGCGCGAGCTACTCGGCTCCGAGGAGCTCACGGCCGGCATGCAGAAGCTGCCGCTCTGCCTCGGCAAGACCATCGCCGGCGATCCGGTGATCGTCGATCTTTCGCGCATGCCGCACTTGCTCATCGCCGGCACCACCGGTTCGGGCAAGTCGGTGGCGATCAACACCATGATTCTGTCGCTGCTCTACCGGATGAAGCCGGAAGAGTGCCGCCTCATTCTCGTCGATCCGAAAATGCTCGAGCTTTCGGTCTATGAGGGCATCCCGCATCTGCTGACCCCGGTCGTCACCGACCCGCGCAAGGCGGTAGTGGCGCTCAAGTGGGCGGTGCGCGAAATGGAGGAGCGCTACAAGAGCATGTCGAAGCTCGGCGTCAGGAACATCGAGGGCTTCAATATCCGCGTCGCCGAGGCCGCCGCGCGCGGCGAGCAAATCGTCCGCACCGTGCAGACCGGCTTCGACCGGGAGACCGGCGAGGCGATCTACGAGAAAGAGGAGATGGATCTCTCGCCGCTGCCCTTCATCGTGATCGTGGTCGACGAGATGGCCGATCTGATGATGGTCGCCGGCAAGGATATCGAGGGCGCGATCCAGCGGCTCGCGCAGATGGCGCGCGCGGCCGGCATCCATCTCGTGATGGCGACGCAGCGTCCGTCCGTCGACGTCATCACCGGCACCATCAAGGCGAATTTCCCGACCCGGGTTTCGTTCCAGGTCACCTCCAAGATCGACAGCCGCACGATCTTGAACGAACAGGGCGCCGAGCAACTGCTCGGCCAGGGCGACATGCTCTATATGGTGGGCGGCGGCCGCATCGGCCGCGTGCATGGGCCGTTCGTCTCCGACCAGGAGGTCGAGCGCGTGGTCCGCCACCTCAAGAGCCAGGGCACCCCCGAATATCTCGAGGCGGTCACGGCCGAGCCCGAGGAAGGTTCCGATTTCGGCTCGGTGTTCGACAAGGGCGCCTTCGGCGAGGAGGGCGGCGGCGATCTCTATGGCCAGGCCGTGCAGGTCGTGCTGCGCGACCGCAAGGCCTCCACCAGCTACATCCAGCGCCGGCTGCAAATCGGCTACAACCGCGCCGCCTCCATCATCGAGCGCATGGAGAAGGAAGGCATCGTCGGCACGGCCAACCACGCCGGCAAGCGCGAGATTTTGATCGAGGAACGGGCCTAGAAGCCTATTGACGAGACCCCCTCCGGGCCGCGAAATCGCCACAGGCGAGCCCTAGCGCAATGAGTTAGGGGCCAAAGCTTGGGGCCAAGCCCCCTCCCGGAGGAGAGCAATGCGCGGCACGGCCTTGCGAACCGCCTCGGCCCCGATCTTGATGCTCATTCTGGGCGTTGCGCTTGGCCTGCCGGCTATGGCGCAAAATCTGCCCGCGACCGCGCCGCTGCCGCGCCCGGCGCCGCTGCCCAAGGAGGGAGCGCTCGCGCCGCTCGCACCCCAAGCCATCGGCCCGGCCGCCCAAGCAGTCACGCCGCCCGCGCCGCCGGCCGCCATCACCGGCGCGACCCCGGCCGCGCCCGGCCCGCGTAGCGCCACCGCGTTCGACGCCACCCAACGCACGGCCCTCGAGCGCGTGAACGCGTATCTCAACGGCATGAGCTTCCTGGTCGGCGATTTCGTCCAGGTCGGACCCGACGGCGGCCGCACCGAAGGCAATTTCTATTTGCAAAAACCCGGCAAGATTCGCTTCGAATATAATCCGCCGAGCCCGGTGGAGCTGATCGCCAACGGCTCCGCCGTCGCGGTGCGCGACCGCAAGCTCGCGACCCAGGACATCTATCCCCTTTCGCAGACGCCGCTTCGCTTCCTGCTCGCGGAAAAGATCGACCTGCTGCGCGACGCCAACGTCGTCGGCATTTCGCAGGATGACCTGTTCATCTCGGTCGTGATCGAAGAAAAGACCGTGGTCACCGGCACGCACCGGCTGATGATCATGTTCGGCGTGCAGGACAATCAACTGAAGCAATGGACCATCACCGATCCGCAGGGCTACGACACCACGATCGCGATCTATAATCTCGACGTCAGCCGCAGGCCGGATCCTCGCCTGTTCGTCATCAATTTCGAGCGCACGCTGCAGTAGCCGTCCGGCCGGATACGATTTCTTCGCGGCCGCTCGTCGGGCCAATTCCGATGCCATTCACCATCGCCACCTGGAACATCAACTCGGTGCGTCTGCGCTTTCCGCAGGTCGCCCGCTTTCTCGCGCGGTATCAACCGGACCTGTTGTGCTTGCAGGAAACCAAGTGCCCCGACGAGAGCTTCCCGCGCGCGGAGTTCGAGCGGATCGGCTATGGCCACATCGCGCTGCATGGACAGAAAGGCTGGCACGGCGTCGCCATCGTCTCGAACAAGCCCTTCGCCGACATCGCGCGCGACCGCTTTTGCGAAAAGAACGACGCCCGCCACGTGGCGGTCACGCTCGAGCGCAACGCCGGCCTCTCCAAGCCTTTGACGATCCATAATTTTTATGTGCCCGCCGGCGGCGACGAGCCCGATCCCGAGATCAATGCGAAGTTCGCCCACAAGCTCGCGTTCCTCGACGAGCTCAAGAGCTGCAGCGCCTCGCGCGCGGCCAAGGCCGGCGAGCGCGTGGTCCTGGTCGGCGATCTGAACGTGGCGCCCCTGGAGCACGACGTCTGGAGTCACAAGCAGCTGCTCGACGTGGTGAGCCATACGCCGGTCGAGGTCGAGAAGCTCGGCCGCGTGCAACGCGCCGGCGGCTGGCTCGACGTGATGCGCGGCTTCGTGCCGGAGACCGAGAAGCTCTATACTTGGTGGAGCTACCGCGCGCCCGATTGGAAGAAAGCCAACAAGGGCCGCCGCCTCGACCATATCTGGGCGAGCCCGGCGCTCGATGGATCGGCCAAGAAGATGACGGTCGCGCGCGAGACCCGCGCCTGGCAGCGGCCATCCGACCACGCGCCGGTGATCGCCGTGTTCGATCTCTAGCGGCTTCGATCTCCAGCGACTTGGCTCAGTGCCGGTTGCGATCGTCGGGGTCGTCGTCTTCCGACTCGAAGCGCGGCCTGAGCGCATCGATCTCGTCGATCGTAACCGCGAGCCGCTCGGCAATATAGCGGCGCAAGCGCACGGCGCCTTCCGGTACGCCTTCGAGCACGCGCAGGAACACGGTCCGCGGGATGCGCAATACGGTCGACGTCTCGATCGCGGTGGCGCTTCCGCTCCATGCGGTGACGACCATGAGCGCGGTTTCGCCGAGCAGCGCGCCCTGACGCACCACGACCGCATCGCGCCCTTTGCGCTCGTGCCGCAGCGTGAAGCCGCCGCTGGCTACGACGAATCCGCAATCCGCAGGCTCGCCGTCCTTATAGAGCGTGTCGCCGATCTTGATCTCCTGCGCTTGCGCGCTGATCGCCAGAATCCGCAGGGCCTCCGGCCCCAGCAGACTCAGCGCCGGCACGCTTGCGAGGAGATCGATGTCGGCATCCAGCGCCATCGGCGATCAGGGCACCAGCTTGTAGCCGCCGGCTTCGGTCACCAGCAGCACCGCGCTCGAAGGGTCTTTCTCGATTTTCTGGCGCAGCCGGTAGATGTGGGTCTCCAGCGTATGGGTGGTGACGCCGGAATTGTAGCCCCAGACTTCTTGCAGCAGCACCTCGCGCGCCACCGGCTTCTGACCGGTGCGATAGAGATAGCGCAGAATCGCGGTCTCCTTCTCGGTCAGCCGGGTCTTGGCGCCGCGCTCGTTGATCAGAAGCTTGGCGCCGGGGCGGAAGCTGTAATGCCCGATGGTGAAGACCGCGTCCTCGCTCGCCTCGTGGCTCCGAAGCTGCGCGCGGATGCGCGCGAGCAGCACGGCGAAACGGAACGGCTTGACCACGTAATCGTTGGCGCCGGCCTCCAGTCCGAGCACCGTATCGGACTCCGTGTCGTGGCCGGTAAGCATGATGACCGGCGCCTTGAAGCCGTTCTTGCGCAGCACCCGCACCGCCTCGCGGCCATCCATGTCGGGCAGGCCCACGTCCATCAGCACGAGGTCGATATGACCGCTTTTGGCGTGCTGCAGAGCCGCCTGCGCCGTATCCGCGGTGTCGGTCTCGAACTCCTCCTGCAGCGCGAACTGCTCCACCAGCGTAGTGCGCAGCTCCGCGTCGTCGTCGACCACGAGGATTTTGCGCGCATTGGCCATTTAGGCTCCTTCTCGGCTTGCCCCGCCCGAAGCGGCGGCAGTAGACCACGCCGGTACCCGGAGGCAAGTGCCGATGGTTAAACGAAACTTCCGCACGCTGCGGGTCATGCGCGCCTCGACGGGTCCCGCGACGGGTGTCTTGCGCGCGGGGCCGCACGCGATCCCGGTCGCGCTCGGCCGCGGCGGCATTCGCGCAAACAAATTCGAGGGCGACGGCGCGACCCCGCGCGGCCGCTTTCGGCTGGTGCGCCTGTGGTGGCGGGCGGATCGCGCGCCGCGCCCAATGACCCTGATACGCACGCGGCCGATCTGTATCGACGACGGCTGGTGCGAGGATGCTTCCGACCGCAACTACAATCGAGCGGTCACGGCGTTGCCCGACGGGAAGGCCGATCGCCTGTGGCGCAAGGACGGGCTCTATGACTTCGTCATCGAGCTCGACCACAACACGCGTCCGCGCGTCGCCCGCCGCGGCAGCGCCGTCTTTATCCATGTGGCGCGCGTGAATCTTTCGCCGACCGCCGGATGCGTGGCGCTGCCCGCGCCGGCGCTTAGGCGTTTGCTCGTGCAAATCGCAAGAAACACCGTGATCGAGATCGGCTGAGATCAGGTCCGCGCGCCGAAAATCGCGGTCCCGATCCGCACGTGCGTGGCGCCGAAGGCGATGGCGGACGAAAAATCCGCGCTCATGCCCATGGAAAGCGCCGCGAGCTCATTACGTTTGGCGATCTTGGCGAGCAGCGCGAAATGCGGCGCCGGTGCTTCGTCCAAAGGCGGAATACACATCAGGCCTTCGATCGAAAGCTGATACGCATTTCGGCACTCGGCGACGAACGCATCGGTGTTTTCCGGCAACACGCCCGCCTTCTGCGGCTCGGCGCCGGTATTGACCTCCACGAAGAGTTTCAGTTTCCGGCCCGCCCGCGCCATTTCCTCCGCGAGCGCGGCGGCGATCTTCGGCCGGTCCACTGTGTGAATGGCGTCGAACAGCGCCACCGCTTCGCGCGTCTTGTTCGATTGCAGCGGCCCCACCAGATGCAGCTCGATATCCGGAAAGCGCTCCTTCAGCGCCGGCCATTTGGTCTTGGCTTCCTGCACGCGGTTCTCGCCGAACACGCGCTGGCCCGCCTCGAGCACCGGGAGAATATTCTCGACCCCGAACGTCTTGCTGATGGCGATGAGCGTGACCGAAGCCGGATCGCGCCCGCTGCCGAGCGCGGCCTTGCGGATTTCCGCGCGGATGATTTGCAGCCGCGCGGCGCTGGGGTGCGGATCGGCGGGCAAGATTCTCTCCTCTGCAGCACGCCATTCTACGGAACGGCCTCCGGCACACAACGCGATTTCCTCTAAAGCGTTGACCGCAGAAGGTTTTTCGTGTCCTAGTCGCGCCGGTCCACCGTCTTACACTTCGAAACGATGAAGAGCGAACGCTACAACGTGCGCGAGGCCGAGCCTCGCTGGCAAAAGGTCTGGGACCAGCGCGGCATCTTCACGACGCTGAACGAGGACCCGCGCCCGAAATACTACGTGCTCGAGATGTTCCCCTATCCGTCGGGGCGCATCCACATGGGCCACGTGCGCAACTACACCATGGGCGACGTGGTCGCGCGCTACATGCGCGCCAAGGGCTTCAACGTGCTGCACCCCATGGGCTGGGACGCTTTCGGCATGCCGGCCGAAAACGCCGCCATGGCCAACAAGGTCCACCCCAAGACCTGGACCTACGACAACATCGCCGCGATGAAGAAGCAGCTCAAGTCCATGGGCCTTTCGCTCGACTGGAGCCGCGAGATCGCGACCTGCGATCCGGCCTATTACCGCCACCAGCAGAAGCTGTTCCTCGACTTCTGGCAGGCAGGGCCTGGTCGAGCGCAAGATCGTCGAAAGTGAACTGGGACCCGGTCGATCACACGGTGCTTGCCAACGAGCAGGTGATCGACGGCCGCGGCTGGCGCTCCGGGCGCCGAGGTCGAGCAGCGCGAGCTCGACGCAGTGGTTCTTCAAGATCATCGAACTATTCCGAGGACCTCCTGCAAGGCGATCGACACGCTCGATCGCTGGCCGGAAAAAGTCCGGCTGATGCAGAAGAACTGGATCGGCCGCTCCGAAGGCCTCCTGTATCCGCTTCGCGCTTGCGTCCAAAAACAGCGCCTTATGCGGATTCGAAACGAGATTCGAAGTCTTCACCACGCGACCACGATACTCTGTTCGGCGCGTCCTTCGTCGCGATCGCGCCCGATCATCCGCTCGCCAAATGCGGCTGCGCCGAGCGCGACCCCAAGCTCGCCGCCTTCATCGAGGAATGCCGCCGCCACGGCACCGCGCAGGAAGTCATCGACAAGGCCGAGAAGAAAGGCATCGACACCGGATCGCGCGCTCTGCATCCGTTCGATCCGAACTGGGAGCTGCCGGTCTATGTCGCCAACTTCATTCTGATGGACTACGGCACCGGCGCCATCTTCGGCTGCCCGGCGCACGACCAGCGCGACCTCGACTTCGCCCGTAAATACAAGCTTCCGGTAGCTCGCCTGTCGTCGTGCCCGCAGGGACAGGACCCGAAGACCTTCGTGATCGACTGACGATGCCTTTGACGAGCGACGGCAAGCTGGTCAACTCGCGCTTCCTCGATGGCATGAGCATCGAAGCAGCGAAAGAAGAAGTCGCCAAGCGGCTGGAAAGCACGAACAGCGCGGCAACCGGCCGGTGGCCGAGCGGCACGTGCAGTTATCGCCTGCGCGACTGGGGCATTTCGCGCCAGCGCTATTGGGGCTGCCCGATCCCGGTGATCCATTGCGAGACCTGCGGCGCCGTGCCGGTGCCGGAGAAGGATCTGCCGGTGACGCTGCCCGAGGACGTCACCTTCGACCGTCCCGGCAATCCGCTCGACCGTCATCCGACCTGGAAGCACGTCCCCTGCCCGCGCTGCGGCAAGCCCGCGCGGCGCGAGACCGACACCATGGACACCTTCGTCGACTCGTCCTGGTATTTCCTGCGCTTCACCGCTCCGGACGCGAAAACGCCAACCGAAGCGAACGCCGAGCGCTACTGGATGCCGGTTGATCAATATATCGGCGGCGTCGAGCACGCGATCCTGCATCTGCTCTATTCGCGCTTCTTCACCCGCGCCATGAAAGCCACCGGCCACGCCCATATCGACGAGCCGTTCAACGGGCTGTTCACCCAAGGCATGGTCGTGCACGAAACCTACCGGAAGAAGGACGGCACCTTTGCCGAGCCCGCCGAAGTGCGGATCGAGGTTTCGGGCGACACGCGCCGCGCTTTCCTGATCTCGACCGGCGATGAGGTCGAGATCGGCGACATCGAGAAAATGTCGAAGTCCAAGCGCAACACCGTCGATCCCGACGACATCCTGTCGACCCACGGCGCCGACACCGCGCGCTGGTTCATGCTTTCCGACTCGCCGCCCGAGCGCGACGTGATCTGGACCGAGGATGGTGTGCAGGGCGCCTATCGCTTCATGCAGCGGCTATGGCGGCTGACCAACGATCTCGCCGGGAATCGCCGCCCCCGTGGACGCCGCGCGGCCCAAGGAATTCGGCACAAAAGCCACGGCCGTGCGCAAGGCGGCCCATGCGGCACTTGCGCACGTCGGCGAGGATATCGAGCGGCTGCGCTTCAACCGCTGCGTTGCCCACATCTACGAGGCCGCCAATGCCCTATCCGCGGCCCTTTCCGAGGCCCGCGCGGCCGGCGCGGTTCCCGCCGACCTCGCCTGGTCGTTCCGCGAAGCGGCCGAAATCCTCGTTCAGATCGCCGCCCCGATGATGCCGCATCTAGCTGAAGAATGCTGGGAGGCGCTGGGTCACAAGACGCTCGTCGCCGAGGCGCGCTGGCCCGAAGTCGAGCGCGGGCTGTTGCTTGAGGAGACCATCACCTTGCCGGTGCAGATCAATGGCAAAAAGCGCGCCGATGTCACCGTGGCGCGCGATGCCGCGATCAAGGACGTCGAGGCGGCCGTACTGGCGCTGGAGCCGGTCCAGCGCGCCTTGGAAGGGCGCGCACCCAAGCGTATCATCGTGGTTCCGCAGAGGATCGTGAATGTCGTGGCGTAACCGGATCGACGGCGCCTGCTGCCGTTTTGCCGCGATCGGCGCGCTCTCGATCGCGCTCGCCGGCTGTTTTCAGCCCATGTACGGCGAACTGCCCGTTGGCGGCGGGCCCTCGCTGCGCGACGCGTTGCGCGACGTCGAGATCGCCGAGATCGAAGGGCGCGTCGGCCAGGAGATCCGCAACGACATTATTTTCGAGCTCACCGGCGGCGACGGCAATCCGGCCGGCGCACCGTTCAAGCTTACCATGACGATCTCGATCCGCACGCTGTCCCCGATCGTCGATACGACGACGGGCATTTCCCTGGTCGATACCGTCGCGCTCACCGTCAACTATCGGCTCATCGATGCCGCCACCAACAAGCTGGTGCTCACCGATTCCGCGCTCGCCCGCGTGTCGGTCGACCGCAGCATGCAGCGCTTCGCGCGCTTGCGCGGTGCCCGCGATGCGGAAAATCGCGCGGCCAAGGCCGTCGCGCAGCAAATCCGTTCGCGGCTGGCGACCTATTTCCTCACCCGAACCTGAAGGCGCCCTCGCCGTGGTGGCGCTGAAAGGCGGCTGAGATCGAGCCCTTCCTCGCCCGGCCCGATCCGCGCCGGCCCGTCATCCTCGTTTTCGGACCCGATCTCGGCCTGGTGCGCGAGCGCGCCGATTCCATCGTGAACGCCGCGACCGGCGGCAAAACCGACGACGCGTTCTCGGTGGTTGCGCTGGAGGGCGATGCGATCGCCGCCGATCCGGCGCGCTTGTCCGACGAGGCCCGCACCATCGGCCTGTTCGGCGGCAATCGCGTGGTGCGCGTGCGCGCGGGCAGCAAGAACTTCGCCGAAGCGTTGAAGCCCCTGCTTTCCGATCCGCCAATGGGCGCCTTGATCGTGATCGAGGCCGCCGACCTCAAGAAGAACGCGCCGCTGCGCACGCTTTGCGAATCCTCGCCGGCCGCCGCGGCGATTGCCTGCTATGCCGATACCGAGCGCGATCTGTTGCGCCTGGTGGAGCGCACCTTGAGCAACGCCGGCATGTCGATCGATGCCGACGCGCGCGAAGCGCTGGTCGGCCTGCTCGGCGCCGATCGTCTGGCGACGCGGGCCGAACTCGATAAGCTGGTGCTGTTCTCGGCCGGCAACAAGCGCATCGGGCTCGACGATGTGCAGGCGGTGATCGCCGATGCCTCGGCGCTCGCGCTCGATGACGCGGTCGATGCCGCCGCCGCGGGCGAAGCCGAAGCCGCGCTCACTGCGCTCGCCAAGACCCAGGCTGCCGGAATTCCGGCAAGCGTAGTCATTGGCGCCGCGATCCGGAACGTGGCGTTGCTCCATCGTCTGAGCCTGGAGCTTGAACAGGCAAGAAGCGCTTCCGACGTGCTCGACCGCGCCCAGCCCAGAATCCACTTCCGTCGTAAGCCATTGATGGAAAAGGCGCTTTCACGCTTGGGCACGCTTGCTTTGGCCGAAGCGCTGGTCGCATTCGGCGGCGCCTCGCTTTCCGCGCGCCGCCAGGCCCCGCTTGCCGATGCGATAGCCGAGCGCGCGCTGTTGTCGCTTGCGCGCATGGGCAAGCGGCGCGGTCGCGCCTAGACCGACTCTATGTATTAAGTGCGGACGCCGAGACGGCGGCAGAGCGCGTCGAGCTGCTCGAGCGTCTTGTAGCGAACCTTGAGCTCCCCGCCGCTGCCGCGGTGCGCGATCTGCACCACCAGCCCCAGCGCGTCGGATAGCCGCTTTTCGAGCGCGGCCGTATCGGCGTCCTTGGCCTTGCGCGGCCGAGCGCGTGTAGGCTTGCCGCGCGCCACTGCCCGTTCTTGCGCGAGCGCCTCGACCTCGCGAACGCTCAGGCCCTTGGCGATGATCTGACGCGCGAGCTTTTCCGGATCGCCATGCGCCAGGAGCGCGCGCGCATGGCCCGCGGTCAATTTTCCATCGATCAGATAGCGCTGCACGCTTTTCGGCAGCTTCAGCAGCCGGAGCGTGTTGGCGACGTGGCTGCGGCTCTTGCCGACGACGCGGGCTAGATCGGCGGGCCCATGACCGAATTGCTCGGTCAGCGCCTCGTAGCCGGCCGCCTCTTCCATCGGGTTGAGATCGGAACGCTGCACGTTTTCGACGATGGCGATCTCGAGCGCTTCGCGGTCGCCGATCTCCATCAGGAGAACGGGCACGTCGTGCAGCCCTGCCCGCTGCGCCGCCCGCCAGCGCCGCTCGCCGGCGACGATCTCGTAGGCGTCGGCTTTGCC
Organism: uncultured Alphaproteobacteria bacterium; assembly: GCA_963765745.1. Lineage (GTDB taxonomy): Bacteria > Pseudomonadota > Alphaproteobacteria > Rhizobiales > Xanthobacteraceae > JAHFPN01. Next base: position 183,633 of record CAVXXM010000011.1, on the reverse strand, counting down.
GCGCATCGTGCGCACCAAAATCGGCTGCAGGATGCCTTTTTCCTTGATCGAGGCCGCAAGCTCCGCGAGCTCTTCCTCGGGATAGGTCTTGCGCGGATTGCGCGGATTGGCTTTCAGGAACTCGATCGGCACCCGCCGCTGGCCGCGCGCGCGCTCGACCGCGGCGTTCTCGTCGCCGACGTCGCCGATGAGTGCGGCTAGTCCCCTGCCCAGTCGCGAGCGATGTTCCTCGGCCATGTTGGCTTTGTGCCCGGTCAAGCGGCGGCGAGCGTGCGTTCGCGCTGCACGATTTCGGAAGCGAGCTTCAGATACGCCTGCGCGCCGACGCACTTGAGATCGTAAAGCAGCACCGGCTTGCCATAGGACGGCGCCTCGGAGACGCGCACGTTGCGCGGAATGATGGTGTCGTAAACCTTGTCGCCCATGAACTGGCGTACGTCGGCCACCACTTGGTCGGAAAGATTGTTCCGCGCGTCGTACATGGTGAGCACGATGCCGTGGATGCTGAGCGACGGATTGAGCGTCGCCTTCACCTGTTCGACCGTCTTCAAGAGCTGCGACAATCCTTCGAGCGCGAAGAACTCGCACTGCAGCGGCACCAGAATCGCATCCGCCGCGGTCATGGCGTTGATGGTCAGAAGATTGAGCGATGGCGGACAATCGACCAGCACGTAGCTGTAGCCGCCTTCGCTCGCCGGCGGCACGGCGTCGATCGCCTTGCGCAGCCGGTGCGCGCGGTCGCGCTGCTGCGCGACCTCGAGCTCGAAGCCGGAAAGATCCATGGTCGCCGGCGCGATGTGCAGCTGCGGCACCGCGGTCTCCAGCGCGATCGCCGTGAGCTTCTCGTCATTGGTCAAAGCATCGTAGGTCGAGTGCGTCCGGCTCTTGCGGTCGATGCCGAGTCCGGTCGAGGCGTTGCCCTGCGGATCGAGATCGACGATCAGCACGCGCTCGCCGATCGCCGCCAGCGCGGTGCCGAGATTGATCGCCGTCGTGGTTTTGCCGACGCCGCCTTTTTGATTGGCGAGCGCGAGTACGCGGGGTCGCTTGGCTTTGTTCATCGGCCGAACTCCCACCTAGTGCGGGCCTGCGACATTTTGACGCACTGCGCGCTCTACGATTAGGATTCTTCCGCGCGGTTCGGTGCGACTTGGAAATGCCTCGGCGCTGATGTTCCAAGATTTAGCGGCTTGGGTCAATTCGTTATCAACATCTTGACCCTTGAGAAAAACGCCGCGCGCACCGGCACTTAACAAGGGTGCCGCAAGCTCCAGCAGCCGTGCGAGCGGCGCCAGCGCCCGCGCGGTGACAATATCAACATTTCCGGCGAATCGTTCCGCAGCCGACTCGACCCGCTCGTGATGAACTTTTGCCGGCGCGCCGGTGATGCGTACGGCTTCACGCAAGAACGCGGCTTTGCGCGCGTCGCTCTCCACCAGATGCACGATCGCGTCCGGCGTCTCCGCGAGCGCAATCGCAACGGCGAGTCCTGGAAATCCGCCGCCCGAGCCGAGATCGATCCAGCGCTTCGCCGCCGGTGCGTATTCGAGAATCTGCAGGCTATCGGCGATGTGGCGGGTCCACAGCTTCGGCAGTGTCGATGGAGCCACGAGCTGCACGGCCTTCTGCCAGCGCAGCAGCAACGTCGCGAACTCGTCGAGCCGTGCAGCCGTTTCACGTGAAACAGGCACGAGCTGGAGTGCTGCTGCACGATCCTTCTGAAGCTCGGCGGAATTCATCCGGCGCGACGGCGTGCGTGCAACGCCACCAGCGCCAGCGCTGCCGGAGTCATGCCGTCGATGCGGTTGGCCTGGCCCAGCGTGGACGGCCGCACCGCGACGAGCTTCTGCCGGAGCTCGTTCGAAAGCCCCGGGATCGACACATAATCGATGCTCTCCGGCAGGCCCATGGCTTCCTCGCGCCGAAACCGCTCGATGTCGGCGCCCTGGCGCTCCAGATAAACCGCGTACTTGGCGTCGGTCTCCAGCTGCTCGGCGATCTTCGGCTCGATCGCGCCGAACTCCGGCCAGATGCGCGCGATGTCGGCCATGCCGAGATGCGGGTAAGAAAGCAGCTCGAACGCCGTGCGCCTTTGGCCGTCGCGGTTCAGAACGAGTCCGAATCGAATGGCCTGATCCGGCGTGATCGAGCGGGAGCGGGCGAGGGCGGTTGCCGCGTCCAGCTTCGTCATTTTTTCCGAAAACCGCACGGCCCGGTTTGCGCCAACGCAGCCGATTTCGATCCCGCGCGGTGTGAGCCGCTGATCCGCATTATCGGCGCGCAGCCGCAGCCGGTACTCGGCCCGCGAGGTGAACATGCGGTAGGGCTCGGTGATGCCGCGCGTGATCAGGTCGTCGATCATGACCCCGAGATAGGCGTCCGCCCGGTCGAACACGATGCCATCCTGGCCGCCAGCGCGGCGCGCCGCGTTGAGCCCGGCGACCAGGCCCTGAGCAGCCGCTTCCTCGTAGCCGGTGGTGCCATTGATCTGCCCGGCCAGAAACAGGCCCGGCAGCCGCTTGGTCTCCAGCGTCGGCTTAAGCTCGCGCGGATCCACATGGTCGTATTCGATGGCATAGCCCGGCCGCAGCATGACGGCGCGCTCGAGGCCCGGGATGGTGGCGATCAGGGCGCGTTGAACGTCCTCGGGCAGCGAGGTCGAAATTCCGTTCGGATAGACCGCCGGATCGTCGAGCCCCTCGGGTTCGAGGAAAATCTGATGCCCCTCGCGATCGCCGAAGCGGACGATCTTGTCCTCGATCGAAGGACAATAGCGCGGCCCGCGGCTCTCGATCTGGCCCGAATACATCGGCGAGCGGTGGACGTTTGCGCGGATTAGGTCGTGGGTCGCCGTGGTGGTGCGCGTGATCGCGCAAGGCACCTGGCGGTTCTCGATCCGCTCGGTCAGCGTCGAGAACGGCTCCGGCGGATCGTCGCCAGGCTGCAGTTCAAGGCCTGCCCAGTCGATGGTGCGGCCGTCGAGACGGGGAGGGGTCCCGGTCTTGAGCCGGCCGAGCGCGAACCCGAGCCGCGCCAGCGTCGCCGACAGACCGAGCGCCGGCGCCTCGCCGACGCGCCCGGCCGGAATCTGCCGCTCGCCGATATGGATCAGCCCGCGAAGAAATGTCCCCGTAGTCAACACTACAAGCGCCGGCGCTTATCTCGCGGCCATCGGCGAGCCGGACACCCACAGCTTTTCCACCGGCCTCGATCAGATCGTCGACTTCGGCCTCGATCACGCTCGAGCTTCGCCGTCTCAGAGATCGCCCGCTGCATCGCCGCCGCGTAGAGCTTCGCGGTCCGCCTGCGCGCGCGGTCCGCGCACGGCGGGACCCTTGCGGCGGTTGAGTACGCGGAACTGGATTCCCGCCGCGTCCGCGACCCGGCCCATGAGCCCGTCGAGCGCGTCGATCTCCCTCACCAAGTGCCCCTTGCCGAGCCCGCCGATCGCCGGATTGCACGACATGGCGCCGACGGTGGCGAAGCGATGCGTGACGAGCGCCGTACGCGCGCCGAGCCGCGCCGAGGCCGCGGCCGCTTCGCAGCCTGCGTGCCCGCCGCCGACGACGATGACGTCAAAACGCTGCATCACTTCCTCCAGCACGCGCGATCTATCGGAGCCGAATCGGTCCGTCAAAGTTGCCGCCGCGCGCCCCGTTTCACGTGAAACAAAACCACCCGCGAACGGGTGCCGTTAACCTTTCATTAACCATCTATTTGCCGATGCAGAACGAGCGGAAAATCTCGCCGAGAACCTCTTCGACGCCGATGCGCCCGGTGATACGGCCTAACGCATTGGCGGCCATGCGCAATTCCTCGGCGACCAACTCCTCCTTGCCGGTCGCCGCAATATCGACCGCCGCCTCAAGCCGCTTCAGTGCTTCAGCCAGCGCCATTCGTTGCCGCTCCCGCGTCACCAGCGCCGGCTCGCCGCCGAGGGCCTCCGCTTCATGCGCAAGCAAGTCGAGCAAGCGCTCCATGCCCGCGCCGGTCTTGGCGGAAATCGAAATCGACTCTTTATTCTGTATGCCTCGTTGCGCTTCCGAATCGACCAAGTCTGAATCGATCAAGTCCGCCTTGGTCCGCACCGCGATAGTCTTGGCGCCGGCACGGCGGCGCAGGCGAGGGGCCTCCCGCTTCGGTGAGCCACAACACCAGATCGGCGGATGCGGCCCGCGCCAGCGCCCGCTTCACCCCCTCAAGCTCGATCGGGTCCTTGGTCTCGCGCACGCCCGCCGTATCGACCAGCACGACCGGCACGCCCTTGAGGTCCAGCGCGACCTCAATGGCGTCCCGTGTCGTGCCCGGGATCGCCGAGACGATCGCGACATCGCGCTCGGCGAGCCGGTTCAGCAACGTGGATTTCCCCACGTTCGGCGGCCCGGCAATCGCCACCACGAAGCCTTCCCGCAGCCGCTCGCCACGCGGCGCATCGGTCAGCACCGCGCGGATCTCCGCTGGCCAACTCGCGCGCAATCTCGACCGCCGGCCGCAGCAAATCGTCGGGCACGTCTCCCTCGTCGGAAAAATCGATCCCGGCCTCGAGCCGCGCCATGACTTCCACGAGCCGCCCGCGCCAAGTTTCCACCTTTGCGGAAAGTGCCCCGCGAAACTGCGCCATGGCCTGGCGCCGCTGCGCCTCGGTTTCGGCCGCGACCAGATCGCCCAGCCCCTCGACCGCCGCGAGATCGAGCTTGCCGTTCAACAACGCGCGCCGCGTGAACTCGCCCGCCTCTGCCGGGCGGAAACCGTCGAGCCTGCCGAGCACTCCAAATACCGCAGCGACCACCGCCCGCCCGCCGTGCAGATGCAGTTCCGCCACGTCCTCGCCGGTCTCGCTCGCCGGCCCCGCGAACCAGAGCACCAGGCCGTCGTCGATCACCGTCCCGGTCGAAGGATCGCGAAAGATGGCGCGGGCCGCACGCCGCGGCTCAGGGACTTTTCCGCCGAGCGTTTCGAGTCCGATTCGAGCCCTGCTACCGCTGATCCGAACGATGGCGATCGCCGCCGGCAGCCGGCCGCTGGAGAGCGCGTAGATGGTGTCTTCACGCTGAAGCGGCATTGCAAACCCGTCGGCGTCATCCCGTGTTAAGGCTCGTTAACAGCCCGGTCCCGGAACACCAATGTCGGAAAATCTTCTCGCCCGCGAGACCAGCCCCTACCTGCTGCAGCACAAGCATAATCCCGTGCACTGGCGGCCGTGGGGCCCGGCGGCGCTCGCCGAAGCCGAGCGCGCGGGAAAGCCGATCCTGCTCTCGGTCGGTTACGCCGCCTGCCACTGGTGCCACGTCATGGCGCACGAGAGCTTCGAAAACCCAGCGACCGCCGCGGTGATGAACGAGCTGTTCGTGAACATCAAGGTCGACCGCGAGGAGCGGCCCGACATCGACCAGATCTACATGCATTCGCTGCATGCGTTGGGCGAGCAGGGCGGTTGGCCGCTCACCATGTTCCTGACGCCCAAGGGCGAACCGATCTGGGGCGGCACGTATTTTCCAAACCAGGCCCGCTATGGCCGGCCGGCCTTCGTGGACGTGCTGCGGGAGGTCGCGCGTGTGTTCCGCGAGGAGCCCGCCAAGATCGAGCAGAACCGCTCGGCGCTGCTGAACAAAATTGCCGAGCGTGCGCGTCCTCCGGGTAAGGTCGTGCTCGGGCGCACGGAGCTCGACAAGATCGCCGAGCGTTTTCTCGGAATCTTCGACCCCAAGAACGGCGGTATCGGTGGCGCCCCCAAGTTTCCCCAGTGCAGCATCCTGGAGCTGATGTGGCGCGCGGGGCTGCGCAGCGGCGACGAGCGCTTCTTCGCGCCGGTCGAAAAGACTCTGGAGCGAATGTCCGAGGGCGGCATCTACGACCACCTGGGCGGCGGCTTCTCCCGCTACTCGGTCGACGAGCGCTGGCTGGTGCCGCATTTCGAGAAAATGCTCTACGACAACGCGCAGCTTCTCGAGCTGCTGGCGCTTGCGCACACCCGCACCGGAAACGATCTTTTTCGCCGCCGCGCGGTTGAGCTGGTCGGCTGGCTAGAGCGCGAGATGACGCTTCCCGGAGACGGCTTCGCTTCCAGTCTGGACGCGGATTCCGAAGGCGAGGAGGGCAAGTTCTACGTCTGGTCGCTCGCCGAGCTGCAGCAAATTTTGGGACCAGAAGACGCGGCGTTTTTTGCTGCGCATTACGACGCGACCCCCGAGGGCAACTTCGAAAAACACGTTATTCTCAATCGTTTGAAGGACTTACCGCGCAGCATAGAGGATGAAAGACGGCTCACGCCGCTGCGCGAGAAACTGCTTGCGGCGCGTTCAAAGCGCATTCGCCCCGGCCTCGACGACAAGGTACTCGCCGACTGGAACGGGCTGATGATCGCGGCGCTCGCCAATGGGGGCGCTCTCCTCGACGAAAAGAAATGGATCGCGCTTGCGGCCCATGCGTTCCGTTTCGTCGCCGAATCGATGAGCAAGGATGACCGTCTCGGCCATAGCTGGCGCGAGGGCCGCCTCGTTTTCCCGGGTCTTTCGTCCGATTACGGCGCCATGATCGGCGCCGCCATCGCACTGCATCAGGCGACCGGCGAAGACGCCTATCTCGACCGCGCCGTCGCCTGGTCCGCGGCGCTCGAGCGGCATCACACGGACCCCGCCGGCGGCTATTTCCTCGGTGCCGACGACGCCGAGAGCCTGATCGTGCGCCTCAACGTCACCATCGACGACGCGATCCCGAACCCGAACGCGCTGCAGGCGCAGAACCTCGTCCGCCTCGCGGTGCTCACGGGTGACAACAGCTATCGCGAGCGCGCCGATCGGCTGTTCGACGGGCTGCTTCCGCTCGCGGGAGATAACTACTTTGGCCACGCCGCGCTTCTGTCGGCGCTCGACTTGCGGCTCCGCCAGGCCGAGATTGTGTGCGTCGGCGCCCGCGCCGGGGAATTTGCCGAGGCCGCGCTGAAGCTGCCGTTCCTCGACCGCACGCTCATACGCGCGCCCGACGCGGGCGCGCTTGCCGCGCGCCACCCGGCGCGCGCGATGATTGCCTCGGCGCCAAAAGAGGGCGCGGCTTTCGTCTGTCAGGGAGAGCGCTGCTCGATGCCGATAGTCGAGCCGGGGCGTTTGGCCCCGGCCCTTGCGGAACTGACGCGCTAGCGCGTCTCAGGCATTCATCGACTCGAAGAACTCGGCGTTGCTCTTGGTCTGCCGCAGCTTGTCGAGCAGGAACTCGATGGCGTCGACGGTGCCCATCGGGTTCAGGATCCGGCGCAATACGTACATCTTCTTGAGCACTTCAGGCGACACCAGGAGTTCTTCCTTGCGCGTGCCCGAGCGCGTGATGTCCATGGACGGGAAGGTGCGCTTATCCGAAACCTTGCGATCGAGGATGAGCTCCGAATTGCCGGTGCCCTTGAACTCCTCGAAGATCACTTCGTCCATGCGACTGCCAGTATCGATCAGCGCGGTCGCGATGATGGTGAGCGAGCCGCCCTCCTCGATGTTGCGCGCCGCACCGAAGAAGCGCTTGGGCCGCTGCAGTGCGTTGGCGTCGACGCCGCCGGTGAGCACCTTGCCCGAGCTCGGCACCACGGTGTTGTAGGCGCGGCCGAGGCGGGTGATCGAATCGAGCAGGATCACCACGTCGCGCCCGTGTTCGACGAGACGCTTGGCTTTCTCGATCACCATTTCGGCGACCTGCACGTGGCGCGAAGCCGGCTCGTCGAAAGTGGACGAGATCACCTCGCCCTTCACCGAGCGCTGCATGTCGGTCACTTCCTCCGGCCGCTCGTCGATCAACAACACGATCAGAAAGCATTCCGGATGATTGCCGGTGATCGAGTGGGCGATGTTCTGCAACAGCACCGTCTTGCCGGTGCGCGGCGGCGAGACGATCAGCGCGCGCTGGCCTTTGCCGAGCGGCGCCACGATGTCGATGACGCGGGCCGACAGATCCTTCTTGGTCGGATCGTCGAGCTCCATCTTGAGCCGCTCGTCGGGATAGAGCGGCGTCAGGTTGTCGAAGTGTACCTTGTGGCGGACCTTTTCCGGATCCTCGAAATTGATCGTGTTCAGCTTGAGCAGCGCGAAATATCGCTCGCCGTCCTTGGGGCTGCGGATATGGCCCTCGACGGTGTCGCCCGAGCGCAATGAGAAGCGGCGGATCTGCGAAGGCGAGACGTAAATGTCGTCGGGTCCGGCCAGATAGTTCGACTGCGGCGAGCGCAGGAAGCCGAAGCCGTCGGACAGAACCTCGACGACGCCTTCGCCGACGATATCGACTTCCTTGGCGGCGAGCTGCTTCAGGATTGCGAACATCAGCTCCTGCTTGCGCATGGTGCTCGCGTTTTCGACCTGATGTTCCTCGGCGATAGCGAGCAGCTCGGTCGGAGTCTTGGACTTCAAGTCCTGTAATTTCATTTCCCGCATGGGGGATAAGACCTTCTGGACGGATGAAAAATCTCGTCCGGTAGAGGTGGGGAGGGGTTTCGCAGGTCTGTCGGCCAGGCGATTGGCCTTGGCCGATGCGCCGGCCGGATCGGGCAAGAGCCGATCGGCTGTGGCGCGATGCCTGCGTTCAGGGAGGCAAAATCAACATAGGGAAAGCGGCGGCGGCGCGCAAGTCCTGCTGCCGCCAAAGTAAACGGCCGGTCAACGCGCGTCCGGCGCCTCCCGCCGGATCGGCAGATCGATCATGGCCGAAAGGAACGCGGTGAAGCCGAGCTGACAACCCACCGCGATGCCGGTCAACGACAACGTCAGAACCCGCAGCACCAGCGGATAGCGCAGCGGCCCGAAGTCCACCTGGGCCCAGGTCAGCAGCGACCAGACCAGGCCGACAAGACCTGCCGCCGCGATGATTCCGCCCAGAATCAGTCCGCGCTCCAGCGTCAGCGCCTCGAGCATTCCGCCATAGCGCTCCGAGCGGGGCAGGAAGCCGTGCGCCGTCGCCAGACGCCGCGCCATGACGCCGAAACCGATGCTCTGGATTCCGATCAGGATCGCGACCGCCGCCACGATGAAAGTATGCACGTCGAGCACGACGCCCTCGGCGACATGTACCGGGCCCGGGAACAGCAACACGACGAACACCAGCCCGAACGCGATCAGCGCCATGCCCGGATAAACGAACAGCCAGCGCGGGCTGAACATGAGGAGAAAGCGCAGCGTACGCCAGCCGTCGCGCCAGGTGCGCAAATGCGGCGGCCGCGAGCGGCCGTCCTTCCTGAGCGTCGTCGGCACTTCGGTAATGCGATATTTCCGCAGCGCCGCCGCGACCACCATCTCGTTGGCGAATTCCATACCCTCGGCGCGAAGATTTAGCGCGACGACACGCGCGCGATTGAACCCGCGCAGCCCGCAATAAATGTCGCCGACGCTGGTGCCGAAAAAAAGCCGGCCAATGAAGCTCAGCACCGGGTTGCCGAGATAGCGATGCAGGAACGGCATTGCATCCGGCGTGATGCCGCCCTGGAAGCGGTTTCCCATCACCAGATCCACGCCCCGGCGCAGCGCGGCGACGAAGCCTTCGAGTCTCGAGAAATCGTAGCTGTCGTCGGCGTCGCCCATGATTACGTAGCGCCCGCGCGCCGCCACGATGCCGCCGCGCAAGGCCGCGCCATAGCCGCGTTCGCGGATGTGCACGACGCGCGCGCCTCTGGCCTGCGCGAGCTCGATCGAACCGTCGGTCGATCCGTTGTCGGCGACCAGAACCTCGCCGGCGATCTTGCTGCGCTTCAGGTACGACTTCGCCTTCTCGACGCAGCGGCCGATCGTCTCCGCCTCGTTGAGGCAGGGCATCAGGATCGTGAGCTCGATTTTACCTGCCATCGGCCGCATCCATCCGCATCAGAACGGTTTCACAACGACGAGAACGACGATCAGGATCATCAGAACGGTCGGGGCTTCGTTGGCGAAACGATAGAAGCGCGCCGAGTGCGTATTGCGCTCAGCGGCGAAATCCTTGACCCACTTGGCGTCGAGGCCGTGCAGCACCGTGAGCATGAACACGAGCGCCAGCTTTCCGTGCATCCAGCCCGAGCGTAGCAACCCGGCCTCGAACATCAGCCACAGGCCCGAGGCCCAGGCCGCGATCATGGCCGGCGTCGCGATGAACCTGAGCAGCCTGCGCTCCATCAGCTTGAAGGTCTCCGACTGTTTCGAGCCGGGCTCCGCCTCGCAATGATAGACGAACAGCCGCGGCAGATAGAGCATCGCCGCCATCCACGCGATCACCGAATACGATGTGGAATGCCTTGATCCAGAGATAGAGCATCAGCCTCCCCGGATGCGCGCAACCATGCGCTCGACGTGCTCGACCGGCGTCCAGGAACGAATGCCGTGGCCGAGATTGAAAATGTGCCGCGTGCCACGGAAATCCGCCAGCACCTCGTCCACCGCCCGGTCGAGCGTCTCGCCGCCGGCGACCAGCGCCAGCGGATCGAGGTTCCCCTGAATTGCCGCAAGCATGCCCGAGACTATCGCGCGCGCGCCTGCGGTCGGTCTCCGAGCCGATGCCGATGCCATTGGCGCCGCTTTCCCGCACCAGCCGCGTCAATCCCACGAGGTCCACCCCTTTGGGGAACAAGATGATCCGGGCCTTCGGGATTTCCTCGCGCACCCGTCGCACGATCTCCACGGTCGGCCGCAGGCACCAGCGCTCGAAGGCCTCGCCCGCGAGCGCGCCGGCCCAGGTATCGAAAATCTGCACCGCATCGGCGCCCGCTCGCAGCTGTCCCACCAGATGCGCCGCCGAGGCCTCGACCAGCCGCTCGATGATTTCCTGAAACAGCGCTGGATCGCCGGCTGCGAGCCCTAGTGCTTCTTGCTTATCCTCGGTACCTCGCCCGGCCACCAGATAGGTCGCCACCGTCCAGGGCGCACCGCAGAAGCCGATCAGCGCCTGATCCGGGGAGAGCGCCGCGCGCACTCGTCCGATCGCCTCATAGACCGGCGTGACGATCTTCGGGTCGAGTATATTTCGCATCCGCGCAAAGCTTGCCCGCTCCGCCACCGGCTCGAGCCGCGGTCCTTCGCCTTCCTCAAACCAGAGCTTTACGCCAAGCGCATGCGGAACAATCAGAATATCCGAGAACAAGATCGCCGCATCGAAGCCGAAGCGGCGCACCGGCTGTAACGTTACTTCCGCAGCAAGCGCCGGATTGAGACAGAGTTCGACGAACCCGCCAGCTTTCGCTCGCACCTCTCGATATTCAGGAAGATAACGGCCAGCTTGGCGCATCATCCAGATCGGCGGAGGATCGATGATCGCTCCATCGAGTACGGCGATGAACGATCCAGCACTCCGAACTTGAGTTGAGTTCTTCAATTCCAATCTCTTAGGAATCTTATTGTTATGTCTGTTAGAGGGCCGGATAACGATAATTCGCCTAATTCACAATACATACACAGATGAGCACGAAATCCCTTCGTTGGATTACTTATATAGATCAATCGGTCCAGCCTGGATTGCCCGCTCTTCGCTATAGATCACCGATCCGCCTGAATTGGCCTCCCGCAGGACATCCTGTGCATTCCGAACCGTAACGTCCCCAGGGCGCTCTTGCGCCCATCAAACTACCGTGGCCTTCTCCCCGCGAATTCACAGCTTATACCGCAGCTGACATGGCCAAATCGCCGCAAGCCGAGAGCTATTTCCATCTCCACCTGATTTCCGACGCGACCGGCGAGACGCTGATAGCGGTCGGCCGCGCGGCTGCCGCGCAATACGCGACGGTGTCGCCGGTCGAACATATTTATTCGCTGGTGCGCTCGCCCAAGCGTCTCGATCAAGTCGTCGCCGAGATCGAAGCCAATCCCGGCGTGGTGCTTTACACGCTGGTCGATCAGGAACTTGCGCAGAAGCTCGAAAATCGCTGCCGCGAGCTGGGGGTGCCCTCGCTCTCCGTGCTTGCGCCGGTATTGGCGCTCTTTCGGAGCTATCTCGGAGCCGAAACGACCCCGCGTGTGGGCGGGCAGCATGTGCTGAACGCCGAATATTTCCGCCGCATCGACGCGCTCAATTTCACCATGATGCACGACGATGGCCAGCATCCGGAGAACCTGGAGGACGCCGACGTGGTTCTCGTCGGCGTCTCGCGCACTTCCAAGACGCCGACCAGCATCTATCTGGCCAACCGCGGCATCAAGACCGCGAACGTACCCTTGGTGCCGGGCGTGGCGCTTCCATTGGAACTCGAGACGCTGGTGCGGCCCTTGGTGGTCGGGCTTTATGCCTCGGCCGAGCGCATCGTTCAGATTCGCCAAAACCGGCTGCTTGGTCTCAATTCGCCGCAGCCCGACTCGGCTTACGTGGATCGCCAGGCGGTATCCGAGGAGATCGCCGTCTCCAAACAGCTTTGCGCCCGCCACGGCTGGCCGTCGATCGACGTGACGCGGCGCTCGATCGAGGAGACCGCGGCGGCGGTGGCCTCGCTGCTGCAGGAGCGCCGCCGCGACGCGGCGGCCGGGCCGTGAATCTGTGGCGCGGAGCGCCGCTCGTGCTCGCCTCCAAGAGCAAGGTGCGCCGCATGCTGCTGGATGCGGCCGGCATTCCGGTCGAGGTCGAACCCGCCGATATCGACGAGCGCGCAGCGGAGACGCCGCACGCGGGCGCTCTGCCTGAGAAAATCGCGCTACTGCTTGCGCGCGAGAAGGCGCTCGCCGTCGCGCGCCGCCGGCCGGGCTTGCTGGTGCTCGGCGCCGACCAGACGCTTGCGCTGGCTAACCGCCGCTTCTCCAAGCCCGCGACGATTTCAGCCGCGCGCGAGCAGCTCGCGTCGCTCGCCGGCAAGACGCACGCACTTCATACAGGCGCGGCGGTCGCCCGCGATGGCAAGATCCTGTTCGAGACCGTCGCTACCGCGCGTCTCACCATGCGCGCGCTCTCGAACGAGGCGCTCGACGCCTATCTCGCCGCCGCCGGCGAGCGAATACTCTTGAGCGTCGGCGCTTATCAGCTCGAGGGTTTGGGCGTGCATTTGTTCGAAAAAATCGAGGGCGATCATTTCACCATCCTGGGTCTGCCGCTCCTGCCGTTGCTCGCCTTCTTGCGCCGCGAAGGAATGCTGTCATGAGCCGCCGCGCCTGCGTGATCGGGCATCCCGTGGCCCATTCCCGCTCGCCGCTGATCCACGGCTATTGGTTGCGCGAGCACGACATCGACGGCGAATACGTCCGCGAGGACGTGCCGCCGGCGCAGATCGGGAGTTTTCTCGACCGGCTTGGCGAAACCTATGTCGGAGCCAATGTCACGATCCCGCACAAGGAAGCGGCGTTCGCGAAGTTGAAACATCCCGATCCGGTGGCGCGCGCGCTCGGCGCCGCGAATACGCTCTGGTTCGAGAGCGGAACGCTCGGTGGGACCAACACCGACGTTTACGGGTTTCTCGCCCATCTCGACGCGAGTCTTCCCGGCTGGGACCGGCGCAGCGGGACCGCGCTGGTGCTCGGCGCCGGCGGGGCTTCGCGCAGCATTGTCTATGCGTTGCTCGAGCGCGGCGTCGATAGCGTCGTCATCGCGAACCGCACCCGGGCGCGTGCGGAAGTCTTGGCCGAGCGCTTCGGCGCTAGAGTCACGGTTGCCGATTGGGCCAGCATTTCCAAGGCTTTGGCCAAGGCCGATGTTCTGGTCAACGCCACTTCGCTCGGCATGAAAGGCCAGCCGCCGCTTGAGCTCGATCTGGCGCCACTCAAGAACAGCGCGGCGGTCTATGACATCGTCTATGTACCGCTCGAAACGCCGCTCTTGGCCGCCGCCCGTGCGCGTGGCAATCCCGTGGTTGACGGTCTAGGCATGCTCCTCCACCAAGCCGTTCCCGGCTTCGAGCGCTGGTTCGGCGTGCGGCCGATTGTGACGCCTGCGCTGCGTATGCTTCTGCTCGCTGACCTTGGGGATAAGGAGCGGCCATGATCGTGCTCGGTCTCACCGGCTCACTCGGCATGGGCAAGACCACGACGGCGAAAATGTTCGCCGACGAGGGCGTGCCGGTGTTCGATGCCGACGCCATCGTGCACCGGCTCTACGAGGGTGAAGCCGTGCCGCTCATCGAAGCGGCCTTCCCGGGTACGACAGCCGACGGCCGCGTCGATCGGACGAGGCTTTCCGCCCGCGTGATTGGCATGACCGAAGCGCTCAAGAAACTCGAAGCCATCGTTCATCCCTTGGTGCGCGACGCGCGGGAGAAATTCCTCGCCGAAGCCGAGGAAAAAGGCGCTCCGGTGGCGGTCCTGGACATTCCTTTGCTGTTTGAGACCCGCGGGCATGGTCTGATCAGCAAGATCGTAGTTGTGAGCGCGCCCGCCGACGTTCAGCGCGATCGCGTGCTGGCGCGACCGGAGATGACGGAGGAGAAATTCGAGGCCATGCTGGAGCGCCAAGTGCCCGATTCGGAAAAACGACGCCGCGCCGATTTCGTGATCGACACCAGCCATGGCGTCGAAGCAGCGCGCGAAGCAGTGCGCGCGATCCTGCGCACGCTTGCGAATACAGCGCCGCCGCAGAAGAAGAATATATAAGGAGAGCCATGCGCGAGATCGTGCTTGATACGGAAACCACGGGCCTCGACCCGTCTTCGGGCCACCGGGTGGTCGAGATCGGCTGCATCGAGCTTGCCAACCGCATCCCGACCGGCGCGACCTACCATATCTATCTCAATCCCGAGCGCGATATGCCGAGGGAAGCCGAGGCGGTGCACGGGCTTTCCCTCGAGTTTCTCGCCGACAAGCCGCGCTTTGCCGAAGTCGCCGACGATCTCATCGCGTTTCTCGGCGACGCGGTGCTCGTCATCCACAATGCCGGCTTCGATCTCGCTTTTCTCAACGCCGAGCTCACGCGCGTGGGCCGTCCGGGGATCGTGCGCGAGCGCGCGGTGGATACGCTGACGCTTGCGCGCCGGCGCCATCCCGGTGGGCCGAACCGGCTCGACGACCTGTGCGTTCGCTACGGCATCGATAATTCACGCCGCACCAAGCACGGCGCGTTGATGGACGCGGAGCTTCTGTCGGAGGTCTATGCCGAGCTCGTCGGCGGCCGCCAGGCGAAACTCGGCCTAGGCGAAGCGGCCGCAACCGCGCGCCGCGGCCCCTCTGTAGCCGTGCCGCGGCGCACGCGGCGCCGCGTCGCGAACCTTACGCAAGCCGAGCTCGCGGCACATCGCGTTTTCGCGGCGAGCCTGGGGCCCGCTGCGATCTGGCGCGACTATCTGTCGGACGAGGACGCCGGCCCGGCCGGTGAAAAGTGATGCGCCGTCAGGAGCTAACGGCCTGCGGCGGCTGGCCCTGCAATTGCCCGGCGCGCTGCCGGTAGAGCGCGGCGAAATCGACCGGGTCGAGCATCATCGGCGGATATCCGCCGTCGCGCACCGCATCGCTGACGATCCCGCGCGCGAACGGAAACAACAGCCGCGGGCATTCGATCAGCACCATTGGATGGATGCTTTCTTGCGGAACGTTCAGCACGCGGAAAATGCCGGCATAGATCAGCTCGACATTGAACAGCACCGTACCTTCGTTCTCGGCCTTGCCCTCGATCACCAGCTCGACCTCGAAATCGGTGTTCGACAGCGGCTTGGCATTGACGTTGATCTGGACATTGATCGCCGGCGGCTTGGTGAGCTGCATCAGCGACTGCGGCGCGTTCGGGTTCTCGAACGAGAAGTCCTTGACGTACTGGCCGAGCACGTTGAGGGAGGGGGCAAGCGGGCTCTTGGCCTCGCCGGGGCCGCCATTTGTGGTGGTCATCACTGTCTCCGTACGCCCCAAAACCGCCGCAGATTGCCGCCGCGGCGGCAGTCGCTACCACGCTTTCCCCCGGCGGCACAAGGAAACGGCGCGCTCACGGCTTCGTCGGTTGGCGTGCCGCCGCGGATCGTCTAACCTCTACGATTAAGAGCGCTGCACCGGCATTGGAATCGCGGCGCGAGGGCCCCATATGGGGCCTTGGGGCCGGCGGGCGCCCGTGACGGGCGGATTGGCAAAGTTCGGCTGGACAAGAACGACTGTGTTCGACCTCTATACGATCATCTTTCTCGCGCTCGCCGTATTTATTTTCGTGCGGCTCAGGAGCGTGCTCGGCAGTCGCACCGGCCGCGAGCGGCCGCCCTATGACCCGTTCTCGGCGCCGGATCCAGCGGCCAAGCCGACCAATTCCCGCGACAAAGTGGTGACGCTTCCGGGCCGCACCGCACCTGCGCCGCAGCGCGAGGGCGAAGCCGCTCAGGCCCCCGGCGAGCGCTGGGCCGGCATCGCCGAACCGGGCTCGGCCGTGGCCGTCGGTCTCGACGCTATCGCCGCCCAGGATCGCGAGTTCGACGTCGGTCATTTCCTCACCGGTGCCAAGAGCGCCTATGAGCTGATCGTCACTGCGTTCGCCGAGGGCGACACCAAGACTCTGAAGAACCTGCTCGCCAAGGACGTCTATGACGGCTTCGCGGCGGCGATCGCCGAGCGTGACAGCCGCGGCGAGAAGATGGAGACGCGCTTCGTCGCGATCGAGAAGACCGAAGTGGCCGCCGCCGAGCTCAAGGGCAAAACCGCGCAGATCATCGTACGCTTCGTCTCCCAGCTGGTCTCCGTCACCAAGAATAGCGCGGGCGAGGCGATCGACGGCAGCCCGGATCGCGTCACCGACGTCACCGACATCTGGACCTTCGCGCGCGAGATCGGCGCCCGCGACCCGAACTGGAAGCTCGTCGCCACCGAATCCGCTTGACCGGGCGCGTCATGAATCGGCACGGCGCTCTCGCGGCTCTTCTCGGCGTCTCGCTTCTCTCCATCGATCCGGCGTTTGCGGCGGCCGCGCCGCTGCGCATTCCGGAGACCGAGCTCGAGCCCATGGCTTTCGAGCAGCTCGACGGCTGGGCCGCCGAGGATCATCTGGCGGCGCTCGCTGCCTTCCGCGCCAGCTGCGTCGCCGTGCGCCGCCGTGCCGACCGCCGCGATGCCGGCCGCAATCGACGGGAACCCAAGCCGATCGAGGAGCCGCTGAGCGCGGCTTGCAAGACAGCCGCCGGACTTGGCGACAATGTCGATCGGCTCAGCGCGCGGCGCTTCTTCGAGACGGCGTTCCGGCCGGTGCGCATTTCCAAACTCGGCGAGCGCGACGGGTTTCTGACCGGCTATTACGAGCCGGAGGTCGAGGGACGCAGAAAGCCGGGCGACGGATTCACGATTCCGATGTATGCCCAGCCTGCCGAGCTGGTAGCGAGTGCAGTGAGAAAGAAGCACGCACGTACGCACGGGTTCCCCAATCGCGGCAAGATCGGCCGCCGCGTCGGCAAGAAGCTGGTCGAATATCACGACCGCGCCGCCATCGAGGACGGCGCGCTCAAGAACCGCGGCCTCGAAATCTGCTGGCTCAGGGATCCGATCGACGCCTTCTTCATCCATATCCAGGGCTCGGCCCGCGTCCGCCTGGAGGACGGGAAGATTCTCCGCCTGAACTACGCCGCCCATAACGGCCACACTTATTTAGCCGTCGGGCGCGTGCTCGCCGACCGCGGCGTCGTCCCGCGCGCTGAAATGACCATGGACAAGATTCGCGCCTATTTCGCCGAGACCCCGGAGGAGGGCCGCGAGATCATGCGCATGAACCGCTCCTTCATCTTCTTCCGCGAAGTCGCCGAGCTCGCGCCGGACGCCGAAGCAGTCGGCGCGCAAGGCTTGCCGCTGACGCGTGAGCGCTCCATTGCCGTCGATCGCGCCATCCACGCCTATGGCACGCCGTTCTGGATCGAGGCCGAGCTGCCGCTCGAAAGTGAGACCACGATGACGCAATTCCGCCGTCTGATGCT
Source organism: uncultured Alphaproteobacteria bacterium (assembly GCA_963765745.1). Taxonomy (GTDB): domain Bacteria; phylum Pseudomonadota; class Alphaproteobacteria; order Rhizobiales; family Xanthobacteraceae; genus JAHFPN01. Next base: position 165,863 of record CAVXXM010000011.1, on the reverse strand, counting down.
GGCGCAGGATACCGGCTCCGCCATCGTCGGCCCGGCGCGCGCCGACGTCTATTTTGGCGCCGGCATCGACGCCGGCACCATCGCCGGGCGGCTCAAGCATGCGGGCCGTTTCTTCATGCTGGTGCCGCGCGCGATCGATCCTGCACTCGGCGCCGAAAGCACACCACTGCCAAGACCGAAGCCATGAGCGGCAAGGGCGGCCGCAAGGAGACGCGCCGGGCAGCTTTAAGCCGCGAAGACCACGCGCTCTGGGGCGAGGTGACGAAATCGATCGCGCCCTTGCGCGCTCGCCCGCAGCCTTCGCAACCGATTGAACCCGCTGAAGAAGCGCCGCGCTTGGCGAAAAAGGCAGCGCCACCGCGCCCGCCTGCTCCGCCGCCGAAGTTGGCGCCCAAGGCGCCCGCGCTCGCCAATATCGACCGGCGCACCAAGCAGCGGCTCTCGCGTGGCAGGACGGAGATCGATGCGCGCCTCGATCTGCACGGCATGACCCAAGCCGCGGCCCGCACGCGGCTGGAATCGTTTCTGAAATCGGCGCAGGCCCGGGGCCACGGCCTGGTGCTCGTCATCACCGGCAAGGGCAGGCCGCCAAGCCGCGATTCCTACGGCGAGGAGGAGCGCGGCGTGCTGCGGCGTCAAGTGCCGCAATGGCTTTCGCTTCCCGGCTTGCGGCCGCTCGTGGTCGGCTTCACCGAGGCCTCGATCGGCCACGGCGGCACCGGCGCGCTCTATGTGCGCGTCAGGAAAGCCCATTGAGCCGTCAGAGAATATAGCGCGACAGGTCCGCATTTTTCGCGAGATCGGCCACCTGCGCCCGCACATAGGCGCCGTCGATGACGATCTTCTCGCCCGAGCGGTCGGTGGCCGTGAAACTGATTTCATCGAGCACGCGCTCGATCACGGTCTGCAGCCGCCGCGCGCCTATGTTTTCGAGACTCGTGTTCACTTCGACCGCGACGTCGGCGAGCGCGTCGATCGCATCGTCGGTGAAGACGAGCTCCACGTTTTCCGTCCGCATCAGCGCGATCGATTGCTTGATCAGGCTCGCCTCGGTCTCGGTGAGAATGCGGCGAAAATCGTCGCGCGTCAGCGGGTTGAGCTCGACCCGGATCGGCAAACGGCCCTGCAGCTCGGGCAGCAAGTCGGAGGGCTTGGCCACGTGGAATGCGCCCGAGGCGATGAATAGCACGTGATCCGTCTTCACCGGCCCGTACTTGGTCGAGACCGTGGTGCCTTCGAGCAGCGGCAATAGATCGCGCTGCACGCCTTCGCGGCTCACGTCGGCGCCGCGCAGGCCCTCGCGGCCGGAAATCTTGTCGATCTCGTCGAGGAACACGATGCCGTTGTTCTCGACCGAATGGATCGCCTCCTGCACCAGCGCGTCCTGATCCAAGAGCTTGTCGGATTCCTCGGCCACCAGCATTGGATGCGCCTCGCGCGCGGTGAGTCGGCGCGGCTTGGTGCGGCCGCCCATCGCCTTGCCGAAAATGTCGCCGAGCGAAATCGCGCCCATTTGCGCGCCCGGCATGCCGGGGATTTCGAACATCGGCATCCCGCTCTGGCCCGCGGCCATCTCGAGCTCGATCTCCTTGTCGTCGAGTTCGCCGGCACGCAGCTTCTTGCGAAACGAATCGCGCGTCGCCAGACTCGCGTTCTGGCCCACCAGCGCGTCAAGCACGCGCTCCTCGGCGTTGAGTTGCGCCCGCGCCTGCACGTCGCGCCGCTTGCCCTCGCGCACCATCGCGATGCCGACCTCGACCAGATCGCGCACGATCGAATCCACGTCGCGGCCGACATAGCCGACCTCGGTGAACTTGGTAGCCTCTACTTTGAGAAACGGCGCGCCCGCGAGCTTGGCGAGCCGGCGCGAAATCTCCGTCTTGCCGACGCCGGTCGGGCCGATCATCAGGATATTTTTCGGCAGCACTTCCTCGCGCAGCTTGTCGTCGAGCTGCAGCCGCCGCCAGCGGTTGCGTAACGCGATCGCGACCGCGCGCTTGGCGTCCTTCTGGCCGACGATATAGCGGTCGAGCTCGGACACGATCTCGCGCGGAGTGAGACTTTGCATGTTCGGGTTCCGCAGGCTTACGTTTACCGTCACTTTCCGATCGTCTCCACGACCAGATTGCGGTTGGTATAGACACAGATGTCGGACGCGATTTCGAGCGAGCGGCGCACGATCGCCTCGCAGTCGAGGCTGCCGTCGAGCAGCGCCCGCGCCGCGGCGAGCGCATAGGGCCCGCCCGAGCCGATGCCGGCGACCCCGGCGTCGGGCTCCAGCACGTCGCCGGTGCCGGCCAGCAACAGCGTCACGTCCTTGTCGGCCACCAGCATCATGGCGTCGAGGCGGCGCAGATACCGGTCCGTGCGCCAGTCTTTGGCGAGTTCCACGCAGGCGCGCGCGAGCTGGCCCTTGTGCTGCTCGAGCTTCTGTTCGAGCCGGTCGAACAGCGTGAGCGCGTCGGCGGTGGCGCCGGCGAAGCCGCCGATCACGTCGCCCTGGCCGAGCCGGCGCACCTTCTTGGCGTTGGCCTTGACCACGGTGGCGCCGAAACTGACCTGGCCGTCGCCTCCGATGGCGACCTTGTCGCCCTTGCGGACCGCGAGAATGGTGGTGCCGTGGAACACTTCGGGATTGGACATGGTCTGCTCCAGCATCCGTTTATCTAGGTGCTCGCGCGCATTCCGCAAACCATAACCCGATCCGGCCGCCGCGGCTTGTGGCGCCGAGCCTATCTTGCTGGTAGAAGGCGGCGCAATTTCAAGGAGTTCGCGATGCGCACGGGCAAGGTCACCCGCGCCACCAAGGAGACCGAAGTCACGGTCGAGGTGAACCTCGATGGCGTGGGCCGGGCCGAGATTACGACCGGCATCGGCTTTCTCGAGCACATGCTCGAGTTGCTCGCCCGCCACTCCCGGATCGACGTCAAGCTCATGGCCAAGGGCGATCTGCACGTCGATCAGCACCATACCACCGAGGACGCCGGCATCGTGCTCGGCCAGGCGGTGAAGCAGGCGCTCGGCGATATGCGCGGCATCGTGCGTTACGCCGACGTGCACATGCCGATGGACGAGGCGCTGACCCGCGTCGCCATCGACTTGTCGGGCCGCGCCGTCTTGGTGTTCAAGGTCGAATTCCCGCGCGACAAGATCGGCGAGTTCGACGTCGATCTGGTGCGCGAGTTCTTCCAGGCCTTCGCCGCCAACGCCGGCGTCACGCTGCATGTCGAGACGCTCTACGGCGACAATTCGCACCACGTGGCCGAGAGCTGCTTCAAGGGCCTGGCGCGCGCGCTGCGCGCGGCGGTGGCGCTCGATCCCGCGGCCAAGGGCGAAATTCCCTCGACCAAGGGCAGCCTCGGCTGAACGGAGGCAGAAATGATCTTCCTCGTGTTCGAGCCCAAGGACGGGCTCAAGAACGCGCCGACGCTGGCTGACGCCGAGCGCGTCGTTTTTCTGCGCGAGAAATTCTCCTGGCCCGCGCTGTTCTTCGGACCGCTCTGGCTCCTGTGGCACTACCTGTGGCTCGGGCTTCTGCTCTGGGTCGTCGCCTCTTTCGCGCTCGGCATCGTCATGGCGTCGCTCGGGTTCAAGGCCTCGATGATGTTTGCGACATTCGTCGTGCCCTCGCTGATCGTTGCGTTCGAGGCGACGGCGCTGCGGCGGCGCAAACTCCTGCGCAAGGGGATGCGCGACGCCGGCGTCGTCATCGCCCAGGATATCGAGATCGCCGAGCGGCGCTTCTTCGCCGATTGGGCCAAGCGCGCGCAAGTCGCGACGAACGAGCGGCCGGCTCCGCCGCCGGGCCGGCTGCCGCCGCTTGACCCCTCGCCGGTGCTCGGCTTGTTCCCACAGCCCGGAGCGAACCGATGACCGTCGCCGTCGTCGATTACGGCTCGGGCAATCTGCACTCGGCCGCCAAGGCGCTGGAACGGGCCTCGCGCGAGAGCGGCGCCAACGAGCCGATCGTCGTCACGCGGGATCCGGAGAAAGTACGCCGCGCCGATCGCGTGGTGCTGCCCGGCGTCGGCGCGTTCGCCGACTGCAAGCGCGGGCTCGATGCGGTGCCGGGCATGGTCGCCGCGATGACCGAAGCGGTGCGCGCGAAGGGCCGGCCGTTTCTCGGCATTTGCGTCGGCATGCAACTCATGGCCGAGCGCGGCCGCGAATATGTGGTGACCGAGGGGTTGGGTTGGATCAAAGGCGAGGTCGATCGCATCGAGCCGATCGGACTCCGCGCTCAAGATTCCGCACATGGGCTGGAACACCCTGAATTCGCGCCACGCTCACCCGCTGCTCGACGGCATCCCGACCGGGCCGCAGGGCCTGCACGCCTATTTCGTGCACTCCTATCAGCTCGCGCCTGCGGACCGGGACGACCTGGTTGCCGACTCCGACTATGGCGGGCCGCTCACCGCGATGGTCGCGCGCGCCAACATGGCCGGCACCCAGTTCCACCCGGAGAAAAGCCAGAAGCTCGGGCTCGCGTTGCTCACGAACTTCCTGCGCTGGAAGCCGTGATCCTTTTTCCCGCGATCGACTTGAAAAACGGCGAAGCCGTGCGGCTGCAGCAGGGCGACATGGCGCGCGCCACTGTGTTCAACCGCGATCCGGCGGCGCAAGCCCGCGCGTTCGTAGCGCTGGGCTTCGAATGGCTGCATCTGGTCGATCTCGACGGCGCTTTCGCCGGCAAGCCAATGAATGCGCTCGCGGTCGCGGCGATTCTGAAGGCGGTGAAGATTCCGGTTCAGCTCGGCGGCGGCATCAGGAGCCTCGGCACGATCGAGTCTTGGCTCAGCGAGGGCGTCGCCCGCGTGATCTTGGGTACTGCCGCGGTGCGTGATCCCGATCTTGTGAAAGCCGCCGCCAAGCAGTTTCCTGGCCGCGTCGCCGTCGGCATCGACGCGCGCGCGGGCAAGGTGGCGGTGTCCGGCTGGGCCGAGGAGACGCTGCTTGAGGCGACGGCGCTCGCCCGCCTGTTCGAGGACAACGGCATCGCGGCGATCATCTATACCGACGTCGAGCGCGACGGAATGTTGCAGGGCCTCAATCTCGATGCGACGATTGCGCTGGCCGACGCCGTGAAGATTCCGGTGATTGCTTCGGGCGGCTTTGCTTCGCTCGACGACGTGCGCGCGCTACTAGAGCCTCGCGCGCGCAAGCTCGCCGGCGCCATTGCCGGCCGTGCGCTCTATGACGGGCGGCTCGACGCGAAGGAAGCGCTCGCGCTGATCGCCTCGGCCAAGGCGGTCGTGAAATGTTCAAGGTCCGCCTCATCCCCTGCCTCGACGTCAAGGACGGCCGCGTCGTCAAGGGCGTCAATTTCGTCAATTTGCGCGATGCCGGCGATCCGGTCGAGGCGGCCAAGGCCTATGACGCGGCCGGCGCCGACGAGCTCTGCTTCCTCGACATCGCCGCGAGCCACGAGGAGCGCGCGATATTGCTCGACGTGGTGACGCGAACCGCCGAAGCCTGTTTCATGCCGCTCACCGTCGGCGGCGGCGTGCGCACGGTGGAGGACGTACGCACCTTGCTTGCGTCGGGCGCCGACAAGGTTTCGATCAATACCGCCGCCGTGCAGCGGCGAGCTTTTGTGAAAGAAGCCGCGGAGAAGTTCGGCGATCAATGCATCGTGGTCGCCATCGACGCGAAGAAAGTCTCAAACCCCGGCGAGAAAGCGCGCTGGGAAATCTTCACCCATGGCGGCCGCAACCCGACTAGCCTCGATGCGGTGGCCTACGCCAGGGAAGTGGTGGCGCTGGGTGCGGGCGAAATCCTGCTCACTTCCATGGACCGTGACGGGACCAAATCCGGCTATGACATTGCGCTCACCCGCGCCATCGCCGACGCCGTGACCGTGCCGGTGATCGCCTCGGGTGGGGCCGGCACGCTCGATCATCTGGTCGAGGGCATCCGCGACGGCGGCGCCACCGCGGTACTTGCCGCCTCGATCTTCCATTTTGGCGAATTCACCATCGCCGAGGCCAAGCGGTACATGGCGAAAGCCGGTCTCCCCGTGCGGCTCGATCCGTGATAGGGCCGCTCGCAACCATGCTCTTCACCCTGGAACAGCTTGCAGAAATCATCGCCGAGCGCGCGCGCTCCGGCGCGGGGAAGTCCTATACCAAGGAGTTGCTCGACGCCGGTGTCGAGAAATGCGCGAAAAAGCTCGGCGAGGAAGCGGTGGAAACGACGCTCGCCGCGGTCGGTGGCAAGCCCGAAGCGCTCGTCGCCGAGAGCGCCGATCTGCTCTACCATCTGCTCGTGCTGTTGCAGGCGCGCGGCGTTCCGCTTTCCGACGTGCTCGCCGAGCTCGAGCGGCGCACCGCACGCTCGGGCCTCGAGGAAAAAGCGTCGCGCGGCAAGGGCTGAACGGGGCCACGATGGAGCAGCGCACCGACGACGGGCTTTCGCCCTATCACGTCTTCTCGCGGGCCGAGTGGGCGGCGCGGCGCGAAGACACGCCGATGACGCTGAAGGCCGCCGAGGTCGCCAACCTCAAGGCCTTCAACGACCAGCTCTCGATGAACGAGGTGGAGGAGATTTATCTCCCGCTCTCGCGGCTGCTGTCCTTTTACGTGGGCGCGGCGCAAAAACTTTTCCGCGACATGCGGCGCTTCCTTCGCACCGAGGACGTGAAAGTTCCCTATGTCATCGGCATCGGCGGCTCGGTCGCGGTCGGCAAGACGACGACCGCGCGCGTGCTGCAAGCGCTGCTCAGGCGCTGGCCCAACACGCCGAAAGTGGATCTCATCACCACCGACGGGTTTCTGCTCCCCAACGCCGTACTCGAGCGCGAAAGCTTGATGGAGAAGAAGGGGTTTCCGGAATCCTACGATCTGCCGGCGCTGTTGCGCTTCCTCACCGACGTCAAGGCCGGCCGCCGCCCGGCCCGCGCCCCGGTCTATAGCCACCACGTCTATGACGTGGTGCCGGGCGAGAGCGTGGAAATCGACCGGCCGGATATTCTGATCGTCGAAGGACTGAACGTGCTGCAGGCCGGGCGGCTACCCAAGGACGGCAAGGCGATCCCGTTCGTTTCCGACTTCTTCGACTACTCGGTCTATCTCGACGCCGACGAGGCCGTGCTGGAGCGCTGGTACGTGGAGCGGTTCCTCAGGCTCTACGAAACTTCGTTCCGCGACCCGAAATCCTACTTCCACCGCTATTCGAAGCTCGACCAGAAACAGGCGACGCAAACGGCGATCTCGATCTGGACGCGGATCAATCTGGTCAATCTGCGCGAAAATATCCTGCCCACGCGCCAGCGCGCGAGCCTGATCCTCCGAAAAGGCGAAAATCACCTCGTTGACGAAGTGGCGCTGCGCAAACTCTAAAATTCAGGCGGCGTGGCCCACCAGGGCGCCCGGCCGCGTGCCGCAAGTCTCGGCGACGATCTGATCGAGCCGCTCGCGGTCGATCGGCTTGACCAGGAACGCGTTCATTCCGGCTTCGCGGCAGGCTTCGTGATCTTCGACCGCCGCATTGGCGGTCAGCGCCACGATCGGAATCGTGCCGCCCTCGGCGGCGCCGAGCGCGCGGATCTTCCGCGTCGCCTCGAGCCCGTCCATTCCGGGCAGATGCAGATCCATGAGCACGAGGTCATAGGGCGCGCCTATGGCGTGCGCGGTCGCCACTGCGGTCAGCGCCGATACGCCGTCAGAGACGACGGTGGGCGCATGGCCAAGGCGCGCGAGCATCGCTTGGGCCAATAGCGCGTTGATCTGGTTGTCTTCGGCCACGAGTATCGCAAGGCGGCGGCCGCCCGGCATTTCCGCATCCGCCTCGGCGTCGCCTTGCGGCACCAGGGGGGGCGCCAGTTCCGGCGCCGTGAGGCGGGCCGCAAGCGTGGCGGCCCGAACCGGCTTCACCAGATAGCCGTCGAAGCCGGCTTCCCTGAGCGTCTCCAACTCGCCGCGCTCGGCCGGGCCGAGCAGTACGTGGCGATGCTCGGAATGATCCTGGCTCAGGCGCGCGAGTTCCGCGGTCGCCTCCAGACCGAAGGTGCGGTCGATGATCACCGCGGCCCATTCGCGCTCCGGGATAATCGCTTTTGCGATCGCCACTTCCGGCGCGATCACGACCTTGGCGTGCCAGGCGTTGAGCCGGCGCACCAGCAAGGGGCCGACGACCGGCGAGGGGGAGGCGACCAGAATTTCCAGCCCCGAGAGATCCGGCGCCTTTTGCATCGTGTTGGCATCGACCACTTCCGGCAGTTCGATCACGAAAGTGAAGTTCGAGCCTTCGCCGGTCGAGCTCTCCAGCTGAATCTCGCCGCCCATCTTTTCGACGATGCGGGCCGCGATGGCGAGCCCGAGACCGGTGCCGCCATGGCGGCGCGCGAGCGTCGAATCTCCCTGCTCGAATTCCTTGAAAATGCGCGCTTGCGCGTCGGCGCCGATGCCCGGCCCGGAGTCGCTGACCCAGAAGCGAATGCGGTCGCCCTCCTCGCGCTCGACGACGACGGCGACACCGCCATGGTCGGTGAACTTGACCGCGTTGCCGGCGAGATTGAGCAGCACCTGCCGGAGCCGCGCGGCGTCGCCGGTGACGCGCCGCGGCAGCCGGTCGTCGAAATCGGCGGCGATCTCGACGCCTTTCTCCTGCGCGTGCGGCGCGATCAACTCGACCGCGACGGTGACCAGGCTGACGAGATCGAATGGAACCGATTCGAGATCGAGTCGGCCGGCTTCGATCTTGGAAAAATCGAGAACCTCCTCGATGAGCCCGAGTAGCGCCTGACCCGAGGTCTTCACCGCTTGCGCGTAGGTGCGCTGCTCGGGCGAAAGCTGTGTGTCGAGCAGCAGCCCGGTCATGCCGAGGATTCCGTTCAATGGCGTGCGCACCTCGTGGCTCACGACCGCGAGGAAGCGCGACTTGGCGCGGCTCGCGGCTTCCGCCTTGGTGCGCGCGTCGGCGAGCGCGCGCTCGGTGGCGACGCGGGCCGAAACGTCGCGGCCGACGCGTTGCAGCTCCTTGATGCGGCCGAGGTCGTCGTGCACCGCCGCTTCCTTCCAAGCGATCCAGCGCGGGCCTTCCTTGGTATGGATTTCCTGGTCGTAGCTGATCGAACCGTCGGCGAGCGTCGCCCGCTCGCTTTGGGCGACGACGCGAAACGTCACGGTTTGGCCGACGAGTTCGCTCGGCTTCTTGCCGATCAGCGCGGCCGCCGCGGCGCTCGCGTGGGTCACGCGGCCATCGGCGTCCTGGCGCAGCACAACGTCGCCCTGCGCGTCCACCAGTTCGTTTGCGTTGGCCAGCCGCTCTTCGAGCGCCCAGATCTTGTCGTCGCGCGCCTCGATCGCGGCTTCGAGCGCGGTTACCCGTTCGCTGGAATTGCCGAGGGTGCGATGATGGTTCCACAGCGCCGCGATCGCGAATACCAATAGTCCCGCCAGCATGCCGGCGAAGCCGAGATCGCCGATCGCGTCGAATGGGCCCATCGGCGCCGTTTCCTGCGCGCGCGACTCGCCGGAGAACTGCAAGCAGGCGAATGCGAGCGCCGCGGCCAGCACGAACAGGCGCGTGAGTAGCGCCGAAAGCCGGTGTTCGCCGCGCGCCTGAGCCTGGACGGATTTCGTCCCGGGTTTGAGCATGGCCGCCCCCTTGTTGGTTGAGGGCAACCTGCCATTTACGAGCTTAACAGGGATATTCTGGAAAGCGCTGCGGGCGCTGGATTCACGCCCCTTGGTTTACGATTGGTTTACGAATTCGGGCGCTTTCGGACGATCAGGCCGCAATCGCGATCCGGTCGTTGAGGGCGCGGTAGGCCAAGGCCTCGGCCAGATGCGGCCGGCCGATCCGCTCGGCGCCATCGAGGTCGGCGATGGTGCGGGCCACCTTCAAGACCCGATGATAGCCCCGCGCGGAGAGCCGCATGGCCTCGGCCGCGTCGCGCAGCAGCGAGAGCCCGGCGCCCTCCGGCGCCGCCGCGGCCTCCAGCAGAGAGCCCTGCAGCTCCGCGTTGGTTCGCAGCTCCGGCCGGCCCAGCGCGCGCAAGCGCTCGGCCGCGATGGCGCGCGCAGCGGCGACGCGGGCCGCGACCTCGCGGCTGCCCTCCGAGGGCGGCGGCAACACCAGGTCGGCGGCGGTGACCGCCGGCACTTCCACATGCAGGTCTATGCGATCCAAAAGTGGCCCCGACAGCCGCGTCTGGTATTCGGCGGCGCACCGCACATTCGGCCCGCGCTTGCAGTTGAAGCTTGGATCATAGGCGCGGCCGCAACGGCAGGGGTTCATCGCGGCCACCAGCTGAAAGCGCGCCGGATAGGTGATGCGGTGGTTGGCGCGCGCGATCATCACCTCGCCGATTTCAAGCGGCTGGCGCAGCGAGTCCAGCACTTGCGGCGCGAACTCGGGGAATTCGTCGAGGAACAGAACCCCCCGATGCGCGAGCGAAACCTCGCCCGGCCGCGCGCGCAGCCCGCCGCCGACCATGGCGGCCATGCTCGCCGAATGATGCGGCGAGCGGAACGGGCGCCGGTTGGTGAGTTCGCCGCCCTCGATCTCGCCCGCGACCGAGGCGATCATGGAGACTTCGAGCAGTTCGGAGGGCGAAAGCGGCGGCAGGATCGAGGGCAGCCGGGCCGCCAGCATCGACTTGCCGGCGCCGGGCGGACCGATAAACAGGATATTGTGCCCGCCCGCGGCGGCGATTTCGAGCGCACGCTTGGCGCTCTCCTGGCCCTTGATTTCGGAGAGGTCCAGCGCATCCTCGACCTGCTCGCGGATCTTGGGCGTCGGCCGCGCCAGCACTTGCGTGCCACGTATGTGGTTTACGAGCTGCAAGAGCGTGGACGGCGCGAGAATCTCCATCTCTGGGCTGGCCCAGGCCGCTTCCGGTCCGCAGGACGCGGGACAAATAAGACCATGATTGAGCGCATTGGCGGCGACCGCGGCCGGCAGTGCGCCGGCGACCGGCGCCAGCGAGCCGTCGAGTCCGAGCTCGCCGATCACCGTGTAGCCGCTCAAGGCGTCCGATGGGATCGCGCCGATCGCGGCCATCAGTCCGAGCGCGATCGGGAGATCGTAATGGCTTCCCTCTTTGGGCAGATCGGCGGGCGCCAGATTGATGGTGATGCGTTTGGCTGGAAGCGCCAAGCCCGAGGCGATGAGCGCCGCCCGCACGCGGTCGCGCGCTTCGGAGACCGCCTTATCGCCGAGCCCTACGAGATTGAAAGCGGGCAGTCCCGGCGCGATCTGCACCTGCACGTCCACGGGCCGCGCCTCGACGCCTTCGAAGGCCACCGTCGCGACGTGCTGGACCATGCAACCCCTCCACGCTCAGATTAGCCGCGTGGTTGTAGGGCGGCAAGAACATTCAGTGAACAGTAATATCAAGCAATATCATGGCTTTAAGCGCTGGATAAGCCGCTCCAAGCTGCCGGCGAAGGTTTCGAGTTCGAAATTCTGCGGGTCGTCGTGCTTGTTGCGGATGCCTTCGTCGATCACCGCATGAAACGCCGGGATCAGCCATGCGCTCGCCCGCACGCTGGCGATCACATAGACCAGCGCAAGCCGGTCGTATTGCGCCGGCGTGAAGCCGGGCCGTGGCGCCTGGAAATCGTTGTTCCTTCCCCGCCGCGGTTCATGCCGCCGCGGCTGGATGAGCTCGACATGCAGGAACAGACCCTTCAGCGCGGCGCCGAACTGTACCGCCATCTCGAATTTCGTCGCGCGCCAGGGCACCGCGAAGTCGTGCGGCAGCAGCATCGCGCCGGTGCGATTGATGAAGACGTGCGCCCGCTCGATCTTGTTCGAGCAGCTATAGCGCGCGAGCTGGTTGATCGAGCGCGCCTCGTCGATGTCCTTGGGCCAGGGCCGGCCGCGCAGGTTCGGCGAGCTGGTGTCGTGGATCACCATGTAGCGCGCCAAGGGCGCCAGCGGATCGTTGTCGCGCGCGCGCGCCACCGGCAGCAAAAGCTCTCCGCCGAATTGGTTGTCGAGGTTTTCCTCGCGCAAGAGCGCGAGCAACGCCTCGCGCGTGGGCAGGCCCGACCCGCGCCCGACGCGATCTTTGAAGACCGGCGGAAGGCTCTCGAGCGGCGGCCCGAGATGGCCGATCTTGTACACCGGCGAGAGCAGGCAGCGCGCTTGTTGCTCGGCATCGCCCGCGAAGCGCAGCTCCGCCGGGTCGAAATTGCACGGTCCCATGTTCTTCAGAATCACCGGGGGCTGTTTGGGAAAGCGGCAGATGCCCGCGGCCCAGGCATCGGGCATCGCTGCGCCCGAGATTGCCAGCGCAATGGCGCATGAGAACATGAATCTGGCGGGATTGAATTTGGCTGACACGCGCGACAGTCTATCGTCTGAAATCCATGCAGTCATAGCCATGCACAAGATAATCGCATTCGCAGTTTTTGCGTCGCTCGCCGCGGTGCCTGCGCAGGCCCAGGCGATCGACAGCGCCTATACCAAGCACGATTTCGAAAAGTGCGCGCTGGTGCGCGACGACGATCCGGTGACCGAGCGGCGCTGCATCGGCTATGCCGGTATTCCGGTCTTTTGGATCAACGAGCCCGATTCCACCTCCATCGCCTTCGGCACCGAGGGCGTGACCGACGGCTCCTATGACGAGCGTTTCACCTTCGCCGTGGTCGAGAACACGATCGAATGGCGCGGACCCCGTAAAGCCGGCCGGATCGAGCCTTACGCCGCCATCGTACGCTTCCAGCTCTGCCGCTCGATCGGCGGCCCGTGCCGGCCCGAACTCGTGCTGTTTCGGCTCGAGGGCAAGCGCCGTTCCTGCATTGCCGCGAGCATTGACGGCACGCGCGCCGACGCGAATGTGCGGGCGCGAGCACTGGCGGACAGTTTCGTGCGCCGCTTCCGCTGTGGCAAGGATGCCCGCCGGCCGCCGGAATAGCGCTTAGCGCTTCGCGCGCTTCTGCTCAATCTTGTCCCAAATCAATGCCGCGACGTCCGGCCCGCCGAGCTTCTTGATGGCGCGGATTCCGGTCGGCGACGTGACGTTGATCTCGGTGAGAAACCCATCGATCACGTCGATGCCGACGAACAAAAGCCCGCGCTCTTTGAGCGAGGGGCCGATGCGCGCGCAGATTTCCTTCTCGCGCGCCGTCAGCTCCGTGGCCTTGGGCACGCCGCCACGCACCATGTTGGAGCGCAGATCGTCCGGCGCCGGAACGCGGTTGATCGCGCCCGCGTATTCGCCGTCCACCAGAATGATGCGCTTGTCGCCCTCCTTCACCGCGGGGAGGAATTTCTGCACCACCCACGGCTCCTTGAAGGTCGCGCTGAACAGGTCGTAGAGCGAGCCGAAATTGAGGTCCTCGCGCCGCAGCAGAAACACCGCCTCGCCGCCCTTGCCGTACAAGGGCTTCATCACGATGTCGCCGTGTGTGGTGCGGAAACGCTTGATCTCGTCGAGGTTGCGCGTGAGCAGCGTCGGCGGCATCAGCTCCGGAAATTCCGTGACGAACACCTTTTCCGGCGCGTTCCGCACGTGGGCCGGATCGTTGACCACCAGCGTCTTGGGGTGAATGCGCTCAAGCAGGTGCGTGGCCGAGATATAGGCGAGGTCGAAAGGCGGGTCCTGGCGCATCAGCACCACGTCGAAGGCCGCAAGCTCTTCGCGCTTGGGCTCGCCGAGGGTGAAGTGATCGCCCTCCTTGTCCTGCACATTGAGCGGCGCCGCGGTGGCGAACACGCGGCCGTCCAGCATCGCCATCTGGTCGGGCGTGAAATAGCAGAGCGCGTGCTTGCGCGTCTGCGCTTCCAAGAGCAGCGCAAACGTCGAGTCGCCTTCGATCTTGATCTTCTCGATCGGGTCCATCAGCACGGCGACGCGGAGCGTCATAGAATTCTCCTAGAATTCCGCCTCGAAGGCCGAGACGATGTGCTGCGGCAGCCGGCCCGGTGCGATCAGCACGGCGTCGAAGCGCATGTCGTATCCCGCATGTTCGGGGTGGGCCGCAAGCCAGGCCCCGGCGGCGGCAACGATACGCCGCTGCTGGCGCGGCAACACGGCTTCGGCGGCCTCCTCGAGCCGCGCCCGCGCCTTGACCTCGACGAACACGATGAGCTTCCCGCGCTTGACCACGAGATCGAGCTCGCCGGCCGGACTCTTCCAGCGCTTCGCGATCGGCCGGAAGCCCTTGGCCGCAAGATAAAGCGCCGCTCGTGCTTCCGCCGATACGCCGAGCTTGAAGGCCTTGGTGCGGCGCGCATCGGGGGCGGGGCGGGCGCTTTTCATCGCTTCGCTCCCTTGCCCGTGAGCGCGAGCGCGCGGGCATAGACTTGCTTGCGCTTGAGGCCGGTCTCGGCGGTGACGCTGGCGACCGCGTCCTTGAGCGAGGAGCGCGCGAGCGCGGCCTCAAGACGCGCGTCGAGATCGTCGGCGTCGGGGGCGCGTTCCCCCGGCGGCCCGATTACGATCACGATCTCGCCCTTGGGTCTGCCGGCCGCCGCGTAATGGGCGGCGAGCTCGTCGAGCGTGCCGCGGCGGGTCTCTTCAAAGAGCTTGGTCAGTTCGCGACAGATCGAAGCCGGCCGGGGCCCGAGAATTTCCGCGAGCGCCGCGAGGCTCGCCGCCAGCCGCGGGCCGGTCTCGTAGAGGATCAGGGTCGCCGGGATCGCGGCGAGCTCCTCGATGCGGGTGCGCCGCTGCCCGGACTTGGCTGGCAGATATCCGTCGAACAGGAACCGGTCGCTCGGCAGCCCGGCGGCCACCAGCGCGGCGAGCACCGCCGACGCGCCCGGCACCGGAAAAACGCGGTGGCCCGCGTCGAGTGCCGCGGCCACGAGTTTGTATCCCGGATCGGAAACCAGCGGAGTGCCCGCGTCCGACACCAGCGCGACCGCCGCGCCTTCGGCGAGTTTCGCAAGCACCCGAGGCCGCACCGTGTCCGCGTTGTGATCGTGATAGGCCAAGAGCGACGCCTTGATCGAGTAGCGCTCGAAGAGCTTGCGCGTCACGCGCGTGTCCTCGCACAGCACGAGATCGGCGGCCGCAAGCGTGTCGAGCGCGCGCAACGTAATGTCGGACAAATTCCCGATCGGCGTCGCCACCACATAGAGTCCCGGCGCAAGCCGCCCCGGCTCGGCCGGGACCGGGCGGGGCGCGCCGGCGCCTCGAATCTTGGCGTGTTCGTCTGCGGGCATGGGCGGATTGCCGGGCTGAATTTTTCCAATTTTACCCGTCATGAAGCGCCCGCGACAGCTCTTGTGACGCTTCTTTGACACGGGCATGGCTCTGCCCCAAATTGCGGCCGCCGGGGCCTCTCGCGCGGAGAACCAACAAGCAATGCGCATGCGAATGCGCCAAGATAGCCGCTCAAGCGGGGGTGCATTCGTGCGGTGGATTGCCGGCGCGGCAGCCGCGCTTACGCTCGCAGCCGGCGGCTGCTCGGGTTCGCTACCCGAATTCAATCCTTTCAGCAGCGGCGGCTCGCCCTTCGGCGCGCCGGCGGCAGACGCGCCGGCACCAGCCACGATCGGCATCGGCGGCGTCCGGGTCGGGCTGCTTCTGCCGCTCAGCGCGCCGGGCAACGCCGGCATCGTCGCCCAATCCATGCGCAACGCGGCCGAGCTTGCACTTGCCGAGTTCGCCAATCCGGAAATCCAGCTCATCGTCAAGGACGACGGCGGTTCTGCCCAGAGCGCGCAGGCCGCGGCCCAGGCGGCGCTCGCCGAGGGCGCCGAGAT
Organism: uncultured Alphaproteobacteria bacterium; assembly: GCA_963765745.1. GTDB lineage: Bacteria > Pseudomonadota > Alphaproteobacteria > Rhizobiales > Xanthobacteraceae > JAHFPN01. The sequence continues at coordinate 150,200 of CAVXXM010000011.1, read as the reverse complement.
CATCATCGGGCCTCTGTTCAGCCACGCAGTCGCGGCCGCGGGTCAAGTCACGCGCGGGCGCAGCGTGCCGATGATCGCGTTTTCGACCGACGCCAGCGTCGCCGGGCGGGGCATCTATCTCTTGAGCTTCAGTCCGGAGTCGGACGTCGAGCGCGTCATCGCTTTCGCCGCCACCAGGAACAAGCGCTCTTTCGTGGCGCTGCTGCCCGACAACGCCTATGGCAGCGTGGTCGAGGCCCGCTTCCAGGAGACGGTGGCCGAGAAGCGCGGCCGCGTGGTGGCGCTCGAGCGTTATTCGGCAGAAAAGCCGCAGCTCACCGAACAGATCAAGCGTGTCGCCGCCGCGTTGCGTGGGGCCGATTCGCTTTTCATCGCCGATTCCGCCGACACCACGCCGCAGATTCTGCAGCTCCTCGCGCAAAACGGGATCAAACCCGGCCGCGTGCAGTTCATCGGCACCGGCCTGTGGGACGACGCCAAGCTATTCTCCAATCCCAATCTCGCCGGCGCCTGGTTCGCGGCGCCGGAGGCCACCGGCTACCAGGCCTTTGCCCAGCGCTACAAGGCGCGCTTCGGGCGCGATCCGGTGCGCACCGCGAGCCTTGCCTATGACGCGGTCTCGCTCATCGCCGCGCTGGTCAAGACGCAAGGTCCGGCCCGCTTCTCCCCGGAGACGTTGATCAATCCTTCGGGCTTCGCCGGCATCGACGGCGTGTTCCGCTTCAAGGCCGACGGCACTTCGGAGCGCGGGCTCGCGGTGTTCGAAATTCGCGGCAACGCGGCGCGCGTCATCAGCCCATCGCCCAAGAGCTTCACCGGCCCCGGACTCTGACGTTCAGGCCGCGAGATCGGCGACGATCGCGTTCAGGATCGGGAATCCCGCGCCGGAAATACGCAGCCGCTCGCCCACGATTTCGATGAGGCCTTCGCGCTCAAGCACCTCGACGCGCGCCGGATCGAACGGCCGGCCGGCCAGCCGCGCATAGCGCGCGCGATCGACGCCTTCGCGCAGCCGCAGTCCCATCAGCAGGAATTCATCGGCTTGTTCCAGCGCGCTCAAACGCTCGTTCACGATCAACCCGTGGCCCTCGCGCTCGACGCGCGCGAGCCAGGATTCCGGATGGCGTTCGGTCTCGGTGGCGAAGCGCTCGCTTTCCTGGTCGATGCGGCCGTGCGCTCCGGGCCCGACGCCGGCATATTCGCCATAGCGCCAATAGACCAGATTGTGCCGCGACTCCGCCTCTAGCCGGGCGTGGTTGGAGATTTCGTACGCCGGAAGACCCGCGGCGGCGCAGGTTTCCTGTGTAACGTCCCACAGCGTTCGCGCGGCGTCCGCGTCGGGAATCTTGAGCTTTCCCGCCCGATGCAGCGCGGCGAAGGGCGTCCCTTCCTCGATGGTGAGCTGGTAGAGCGAAAGATGCTCGACCCCCTGGTCGATCGCCCGCATCAGCTCTGCGCGCCAGGCAGCGGGCGTCTGGTCGGGACGGGCATAGATCAGGTCGAAGGAAACGCGCGGGAACGCGGCCTTGGCGATGGCGACAGCTTTCAGCGCCTCGTCGACCGTGTGCAGCCGGCCGAGCGCTTTGAGATCGGCATCATGGAGCGCCTGAACGCCGAGCGAGACCCGGTTCACGCCGGCCGTGCGATAGCCGCGGAAGTTTTCGGCCTCGACGCTGGTCGGATTGGCCTCGAGCGTGATCTCGCAATCGGCCGCCAGCGGCCACATCGTTTCGATCGACTGCAAAATCGACGCAACCGTCGCAGGCTTCATCAAGGACGGCGTCCCGCCGCCGAAGAAGACGCTATTCACCGTGCGCGGTCCGGTGCGTGCGCGCGTGTACGCGAGCTCGGCCGCGATCGCGCGCGCGAAGCGCGTCTCGTCGGGCTTCTCGTGGCGCACGTGGCTGTTGAAGTCGCAATAGGGGCATTTCGAAAGGCAGAACGGCCAATGCACATAGACGCCGAACGCCGGATCGTCGGCCGAAGCGTGCGCCATCGGGCGCGCGAGCGTCGCGGCGTTAGCCAAGGCAGGCCTCCGCGAGTTTCATGAACGCCCGCGCGCGGTGCGAAAGCCCACGGCCGCGCGGCGGCAGCCCGTGTTTTTCTTCTGCGCTCATCTCGCCGAAAGTCTTGTCGAAACCGTTGGGCAGGAACATCGGATCATAGCCGAAACCCATTTTCCCCCGCGGCGGCCAGACCAGCGCTCCTTCGACGCGGCCTTCGAAACGTTCCTCGGCGCCGTCGGGCCAGGCCAGGCAAAGTGCCGCGACGAAGGCGGCGCGGCGCTGGTCGGGCATCTTTGCGCCTTTGGCGGCGAGCTTCTCTTCGACAAGTCGCATGGCGCGCGCGAAGTCCTTGTCCTTCCCGGCCCAGCGCGCGGAATGGATGCCGGGCTCACCACCGAGCGCTTCGACCGCGAGCCCGGAATTGTCGGCCAGCGCCGGAAGCTTCGCGGCACTTGCCGCCGCGCGCGCTTTGATGCGGGCATTCTGCATGAAACTTTTGCCGGTCTCGTCGGGCTCCGCGAGCTTTAGTTCGGCGGCGGAGATAGCTTCGACGCCATGGGCCGCAAGCAGCGCCCGCATTTCCGTGAGCTTTCCCGGGTTATGGGTTGCGATCACCACGCGGCCGGTGAGCTTGCGGCCCATCAGGCGACGGCGAGCTTCTGCAGCTCGACCAGCCGCGCCGATTCCCTTGCGTGCGAGCGCCATCAGCGTCGCCAGATCCTGTTCCGAAAACGGCGTCTTCTCGGCCGTGCCCTGGATTTCCACGATGCCGCCCGCGCCGGTGAGGACGAAGTTCGCGTCGGTGTCGGCCTCCGAATCCTCGGCATAATCGAGATCGAGAACCGGCGTGCCCTTGTAGATGCCGCACGAGACCGCGGCCACGTGATCCTTGAGCACGGTTTTGGTGGTCATCGAACGCGCCTTCATCCAGGCCAGGCAGTCGTAGAGCGCGATCCACGCACCGGTGATCGCCGCCGTGCGCGTGCCGCCGTCGGCCTGCAGCACGTCGCAATCGAGCGTGATCTGCCGCTCGCCGAGCGCTTCCAGATCGCTCACCGTGCGCATGCTTCTTCCGATCAGCCGCTGGATCTCGAGCGTGCGGCCCGATTGCTTTCCCGCCGAAGCCTCGCGTCGCGTGCGCTCGTGCGTCGCCCGCGGCAGCATGCCGTACTCGGCGGTGATCCAGCCGCGCCCCTGGCCCTTGAGCCAGGGCGGCAGCCGCTCTTCGAGTGTCGCCGCGACCAGCACATGGGTGTCGCCGAACTTGACCAGGCACGAGCCCTCGGCGTGGCGCAGCAGCCCGCGCTCGAAGTGGACCGCGCGCATGGCGTCGGTGGCGCGGCCGCTCGGCCGGATTGCGTTATCCTTCATGGGCAGCCTTGTACGGGGGTTGCGCCTGCGCCGACAAGGCCGGCCTTGCCGAAACAGTGCCGTGGCTGCAGATAGTCGGGCCTTGGAACGCAGATCGGGTAGAGCGGAGCGGCCCTTGTCCATCGACGTGCCCATCGGCTCGGCGAAGATCAGCCTGGCGCAGATCGACGAGCGTTCGCGCGAGATCTTCCGCCAGATCGTCGAGTCGTATCTGGCGACCGGCGAGCCCGTGGGCTCGCGCAATATCTCGCGGCTGATCCCGATGGCGCTGTCGCCGGCTTCGGTCAGGAACGTCATGGCCGACCTTGAGGCGCTAGGCCTCGTCTATGCGCCGCACACCAGCGCGGGCCGGCTGCCGACCGAGCTCGGGCTGCGCTTCTTCGTCGATGCACTGATGGAAATCGGCGATCTTTCCGGCGACGAGCGCAAGAAAATCGAGGCGCAGGTGAAGGCCACCCGCGGCGAAAGCCTCGAAGCGGTGCTCGCGGAAGCCTCCCAGCTTCTCTCCGGTCTGTCGCGCGGCGCCGGCGTCGTCACCGCGCACAAAACCGATGCGCGGTTGAAGCAGATCGAATATGTGCAGCTCGAGCCCGGCCGGGCGCTCGCGGTGCTCGTCTCCGAGGAAGGCCAGGTCGAGAACCGGCTCCTCGATCTGCCGGTCGACGTTACCGCGGCGAACCTCGTCGAAGCCACGAATTTCCTGAACGCCCGCATCCGCGGCAAGACGCTCACCGAAGCCAAGGCCGAGCTCGAGCGCTCGCTGGCCGCCGCCGGCGCCGAACTCGATAGCTTGACGCAAAAGATCGTGGCCGGCGGGCTGGCCAGCTGGTCCGGCGGCGACATGACCGAGCGCAAGCTCATCGTGCGCGGGCATGCCAAGTTGCTCGAGGACGTCAAGGCGATGGAGGATCTGGAGCGGGTGCGGCTCCTGTTCGACGATATGGATACCAAGCGCGGAGTGGCCGATCTCCTGGGCAAGGCCGAAGAGGCCGAAGGGCTTCGTATCTTCATCGGGTCGGAGAACAAGCTGTTCTCGCTATCGGGCTCCTCCACCATCGTCGCGCCCTATCGCGACGGCGCCGGCCGCGTCGTCGGCGTGCTGGGGGTCATCGGCCCGACCCGGCTCAATTATGCCCGCGTCATCCCGATGGTCGATTATACCGCCCGCATCGTGAGCGAAGTGCTCGGCCGCTGAGACCGCTTGATTTTTTGCACTCACCCCCCGATATCGCGTTAACAATCCTGCTGTATTGACGAGACCCATGGCCGACGAAGACAAACTCGAACCGAACCCGGACACGAACCTGGATTTGGCGCCCGCGAACGAAAACGGTCCAGCCGTGGCTGAGAAGCCGTCGCTGGAACCGCTGGTCGTGGAACTGCGCGACAAATACCTGCGCGCGGTCGCCGAAGTGGAGAACCTCCGCAAGCGTGCCGAGCGCGACGTCGCCGACGCGCGTGCCTATGGCATTGCCGCATTCGCTCGCGACGTGCTTGCGGTCGCCGACAATCTCGCCCGCGCCACCGAGTTGCTCGATCCGGAAGCCCGCGCCGCGGCGGACGGAACGTTCAAGGCTCTGCTCGACGGGGTCGAGCTGACGCGCCGCGAGCTGCACAAGACCTTGGAAAAGCATGGGGTCCGCCGTCTCGAGCCGCTCGGCGAGAAATTCGACCCCAATTTCCATCAGGCCATGTTCGAGATCCCGACCCCGGATGTGCCCGCCGGCACCGTCGCGCAGGTGATGCAGCCGGGCTATGCCATTGGCGAGCGGGTGCTGCGTCCGGCGCTGGTTGCGGTCGCCAAGGGAGGTAGCAAAGCGCCTCCGAAGGATCGGGTAGTTGCCGAGGAGGAGCCGTCCGGCAAATAGCCCGCAGACTTGCCTTGCGGGCCGAAAAGCCTCTCCCTATATGAATTGCGTCGCTGCCATTGGCGGCGAATCCCCAACGCGGGGGCCGTGTGGGGGCGGTTGCGGGCAGCGGCTCGCACCCCTTCCTTTGCCGGGCGCTTTACCCAAGGCCCGGACGGCTCGCCGGAAAGAAGAGGTCCGAAATGTCCAAGGTCATCGGTATCGACCTCGGTACCACCAATTCGTGCGTGTCGGTCATGGAGGGGTCCACCCCCAAGGTGATCGAGAACGCCGAGGGCGCGCGCACCACGCCTTCGATCGTCGCCTTCACCGACGATGGCGAGCGGCTCGTCGGCCAGCCGGCCAAGCGCCAGGCGGTCACCAATCCCGAAAAGACCTTCTTCGCGGTCAAGCGCCTGATCGGCCGGCGCTACGACGACCCCATAACAGAAAAGGACAAGAAACTCGTTCCGTATTCCATCGTGCGCGCTTCCAATGGCGACGCTTGGCTCTCGGACGGCAAAAACCAGTATTCCCCCTCGCAGATTTCCGCCTTCATCCTGCAGAAGATGAAGGAGACGGCCGAGGCCTATCTCGGCGCCAAGGTCGACAAGGCCGTCATCACCGTTCCCGCCTATTTCAACGACGCCCAGCGCCAGGCCACCAAGGACGCCGGCAAGATCGCCGGCCTCGAAGTGCTGCGCATCATCAATGAGCCGACCGCGGGCGCGCTCGCCTATGGCCTCGATAAGCAGAAGGCCGGCACCATCGCGGTCTATGACCTGGGCGGCGGCACCTTCGACATCTCCATCCTGGAAATCGGCGACGGCGTCTTCGAGGTGAAGTCCACCAACGGCGATACGTTCCTGGGTGGCGAGGACTTTGACATGCGCCTCGTCCACTATCTGGCCGATGAATTCCAGAAGGAGCAGGGCATCGATCTGCGCAAGGACAAGCTCGCGCTGCAACGCCTGAAGGAATTGGCGGAGAAGGCCAAGATCGAGCTCTCGTCGGCGATGCAGACCGAGATCAACCTGCCCTTCATCACCGCCGATCAGACCGGCCCCAAGCATCTGACCTTGAAGCTCACCCGCGCCAAGTTCGAGGCGCTGGTCGACGACCTGATCCAGAAGACGGTCGAGCCGTGCCGCCAGGCGCTGAAGGACGCGGGCCTCTCGGCCGCCGAGATCAACGAAGTGGTGCTGGTCGGCGGCATGACCCGCATGCCCAAGGTGCAGGAAGTGGTCAAGCAGTTGTTCGGCAAGGAGCCGCACAAGGGCGTCAATCCTGACGAAGTGGTCGCGATGGGCGCGGCGATCCAGGCCGGCGTGCTGCAGGGCGACGTCAAGGACGTGTTGCTCTTGGACGTGACGCCGCTCTCGCTCGGCATCGAGACGCTCGGCGGCGTTTTCACGCGCCTGATCGATCGTAACACGACCATTCCGACCAAGAAGAGCCAGGTGTTCTCGACCGCCGAGGACAGTCAGGGCGCGGTCACCATTCGCGTGTTCCAGGGCGAGCGCGAAATGGCGGCCGACAACAAGGTGCTGGGCCAGTTCGATTTGGTCGGCATTCCGCCCGCGCCGCGCGGCGTGCCGCAGATCGAGGTCACGTTCGACATCGACGCCAACGGCATCGTCAACGTCTCGGCCAAGGACAAGGGCACCGGCAAGGAGCAGCAGATCCGCATCCAGGCTTCCGGCGGCCTCTCCGAGGCCGATATCCAGAAGATGGTGAAAGACGCCGAGGCCCACGCCGCCGACGACAAGAAGCGCCGCGCGCTGGCCGAGGCCAAGAACCAGGCCGATGCGCTGGTGCACGCAACCGAGAAATCGCTGAAAGAATATGGCGAGAAAGTCTCGGCCGGCGACCGCACCGCGATCGAGAACGCGCTCTCCGACCTTAAGGAAGCGGCCAAGGGCGAGGACGTAGGCGCGATCCAGGCCAAGACCCAGACGCTCTCCCAGGTCTCCATGAAGCTCGGCGAAGCCGCGTACGCGCAGAAGCCCGGCGGCGACGACGCTTCCGGCGGCCAGCCCGGCGGACCCGCCGACGGCACCGGTGCCAAGAAGGAGGACGTCGTCGACGCGGAGTTCACCGAGGTCGACGACGACAAGAAGAACAAGAAGTCGGCCTGAGCTTCGACGCGCGGTTCATGGCCACCGCACGAGACATATCCCTCACCCCCGGGCTGGTCCCGGGGGTCGGCGTTTCAGTTGCGGCCTGACGGACCGGCGGCATCATGGCCAAGCGCGACTATTACGAAATCCTCGAGCTCGCCCGCACCGCGAAGGACGACGAGATCAAGGCCTCGTTCCGCAAGCTCGCGATGATATGGCACCCGGACAAGAATCCGGGCGATACGGCCTGCGAGCATCGCTTCAAGGAGATCAACGAGGCCTATGACGTCCTGAAGGACGATCAGAAGCGCGCGGCTTATGATCGCTTTGGCCACGCCGCCTTCGAGCACGGCGGCGCGGGCACGACGGCCGGCTTCGGCGGCGATTTCACCTCCGCCTTCCACGACATTTTCGACGACCTGTTCGGCATGGGCGGCCGGCGCGGCCGCGGCCCAGGCCGCGAGCGCGGCGCGGACTTGCGTTTCAATCTCGAGATCACGCTCGAAGACGCCTATGCGGGCAAGACCGCGCAGGTGAAGCTGCCCACCAGCGTGACCTGCGAAGTCTGCTCGGGCTCCGGCGCCAAGGCCGGCACCCAGCCGGTCACCTGCCGCTCGTGCGGCGGCAGCGGCCGCATCCGCCACGCGCAAGGCTTCTTCACGCTGGAGCGCGCGTGCCCCACCTGCCAGGGCCGCGGCTCCGTCATCGAGCAGCCCTGCACCAATTGCGGCGGCGCCGGCCGCATGACCAGGGAACGCACGCTCGAGCTGCACGTGCCGGCCGGCGTCGAGGACGGCACCCGCATCCGGCTCGCCGGCGAGGGCGAGGCGGGCTTGCGCGGCGGGGCCGCGGGCGATCTCTACATATTCCTGTCGCTCGCGCCGCATCCGATCTTCCAGCGCGAAGCCGCGGACCTGCACTGCCGGGTGCCCATCTCCATGGTGACGGCGGCGCTCGGCGGCGAGTTCGAAGTGCCGACCATCGACGGCGGCAAGAGCCGCGTGAAGGTTCCCGAAGGCACGCAAACCGCCAAGCGCTTCCGGCTGCAGAACAAGGGCATGCCGGTGCTGCGCTCCAAGGCGCGCGGCGACATGTATGTGCAGGTCGCGGTCGAAACGCCGCAGAAGCTCAACAAGCGCCAACGCGAGCTCTTGAAGGAGTTCGAGAGCCAGAGCTCGAAGGAAACCCAGCCTGAAACCAGCGGGTTCTTCACGCGGGTTCGCGAATTCTTCGACGGGCTCAAGGAATGATTCGAGGCTCAACCTTGACCGCGCCTCGCGCGCGGGAGTAACGCCTTGTATCCCGCTCGCACCCGGGGGATGCTTTTCCCATGTTGCAGCCCGTGAGCTCGAAAAAGCCGCGGCTTCGTCTGAACGACGAGGCCCGGTTCCTTTCTTCCTGGCTGCAGGACCCGCTGCGCATGGGGGCGATCTCGCCATCGGGCCCGGAGCTCGCGCGCGCCATGGCCGCGGAGGTCGACCTCGGCATCCCGGGCCCCATCGTCGAGCTCGGCCCGGGCACCGGCGCCTTGACCGCGGCGCTGCTCGCCCGCGGCATCGCGCCCGAGCGGCTCGTGCTCGTCGAATTCAATCCGCAATTCTGCGATCTGCTGAAGAAGCGCTGGCCCGGTATCAATGTCGTGCGTGGCGACGCCTATCGGCTGCGCCATACGCTCGCGGACGTCGTCCACGAGCCCCTCGCGGCCGTCGTCTCGGGGCTGCCGCTGCTGACGCGGCCGCTGATCGCACGCGTGCGGTTGCTCGAGACCGCGTTTCGCCTGCTTTCCCACGGCGCGCCCTTCATCCAGTTCAGCTATGGGCCGGTATCGCCGATCCCGCCGCGGCCGGGCCGTTACGCGATCGGCTCCTCGCCGCGCATCTGGCGCAATTTCCCACCGGCCCGGGTCTGGGTCTATCGCAGTGCGCGCTGAAGCGCGCCGCCGAAAATGCTTGAACCGCGGGTTCTCGTTTTTGCCGGCTCGATCCGCGGCGGATCGTTCAGCGCGCAGCTCGCCGGCGCCGCGCTCAAGGAGCTCGTGCGCATGGATATGGCGGCGAGCTTGATTTCACTTGCCGATTATCCGATGCCGTTGTTCGACGCCGATCACGAGGCGAAGTCGGGCGCGCCGGCGGCGGCGAGGAAACTGCACGACATGATGCTTGCGCACCGCGGCATTTACATCGCGACGCCCGAATACAACGCTTCGCTCCCGCCGCTCTTGAAGAATGCGATCGACTGGGTTTCGCGCATCCGCGATACGAAAAGCCCGTTCAAGCATTGTGTGTTCGCGCTGGGCGCCACTTCGAACGGCCGGCGCGGCGGCTATCGCGCGTTGATGGCGCTGCGGCAGGTGCTGGAGCTTGGGCTCGGCGCCCTCGTCATCCCCGAGCAGGTGGCGGTGCACGACGCCCAATATGCCTTCGACGCCGCCGGCGATCTAAAGGAAGAGCCGCTCGCGAAAATGCTGCGCAATTCCGTGCAGCGGCTTGTTACGCTCGCCAATGCCGATATCTGAATGAGGACCCCGTGACCCGATCCGCCCGCGACCGCCTGATCGTAGCGCTCGACTTGCCGAGCGTGGCGGAGGCCGAGAAGGCGGTCGCCGATCTCGGCGATACGGTCACCTTCTACAAGGTCGGCTATGAGCTGGTGCTCGCCGGCGGACTCGAATTCGCGGCTTCGCTCGCCCGCTCCGGCAAGAAGCTTTTTCTCGATCTCAAGCTGCACGACATCGCCAACACCGTGTCCAGCGCGACCGAGCGGGCCGCCGCGCTCGGCGCGACCTTTCTTACCATCCACGCCTTTCCGCCGACGATGAAGGCGGCGGTCGAGGGCCGCGGCAAGAGCGGCTTGAAGCTCTTGGCGGTCACGGTGCTGACTTCGTGGAACGACGCCGACCTGAAGGAGTCGGGCTATAGCATCGGCGTGCGCGATCTGGTGCTGCGCCGCGCCGAGCAGGCCGCCGTACTCGGCATCGACGGGCTGGTCGCGTCGCCGCTGGAGGCCGGCGAGCTTCGGCGCGCGGCCGGCAAGTCCATGCTGATCGTAACGCCGGGCGTCAGGCCCGCGGGCGTAGCTGCGGGCGATCAGAAGCGAGTGATGACGCCAGCCGCCGCGATCAAGGCCGGGGTCGATCACATCGTGGTCGGCAGGCCGGTTATCGAGGCGAAGGACCGCAAGACCGCGGCGCAAGCCATCGTCGCCGAAATCGAAGCGGCGCTGAAATAGGGAGAGAATGATGCCCAAGGGTTATTGGGTTGCGAGCTTCGAGGTGTTGGATGCGAAGGCCTACGAGAACTACCGAGCCCAAAATGGCGTCGCCTTCAAGAAATACCGCGCCCGCTTCCTCGTGCGTGGTGGCAAGTTCGAGGCCCATGAGGGCAACAGCCGCGGCCGCAACGTGGTGATCGAGTTCCCCACCTATCAGGCCGCGCTCGATTGCTGGAGCTCGCCCGAATACAAGGCGGCGCTGAAGCTGCGCGAAGGCGCCTCCAGCGGAGATCTGATCATCATCGAAGGCTACGAAGGCCCTCAACCCTGATTTGGGGTTCTGCTTCCCCCGCCTGATTGCGCGCGTTATACCGGCGCAGAGAAGGTGGATTCCATGTCCGACATGCGACTAGTCATCGCCGGCGCCGGCGGCCGGATGGGCCGCGCGCTCGCGCGCGCGATTCTGGAGACGCCGGGCTTCGCGCTCGCCGGCGCGGTCGAGCGCGCCAATGCACCCGGCTTCGGCGAGGACGTGGGCACGCTCGCGGGCCTTTCCCCCTGCGGCATCAAGGTGACCGGAGATCCCACGCCGCTCACGGCCGCCGCCGACGGCATCGTCGATTTCACCACGCCGGCGGCAAGCGCCGCGTTCGCCGCCATCGCGGCCCAGGCGCAAGCATCGTGCACGTGCTCGGCACCACGGGCCTTACGCACGTCGAGGACAACAAGATCGAGGCCGCCGCCCGCAACGCCGTCATCATTCGCTCGGGCAACATGAGCCTTGGCGTCAATCTCCTGGCCGCGCTCACCAAGCGCGTCGCCAAAACGCTGGGTGCGGATTTCGATATCGAGATCATCGAGATGCACCACAACAAGAAGGTCGATGCGCCGTCGGGCACCGCGCTGATGCTGGGCCGCGCCGCGGCGGAAGGCCTCGGCATCGATCTGGCCAAGCACTCGGTGCGCGCCCGCGACAGCGAGACCGGCGAGCGCAAGCGCGGCGATATCGGCTTCGCTGCGCTGCGCGGCGGCACGGTGATCGGCGATCATTCGGTGATCTTCGCCGGGCCCTATGAGCGGATCGAACTCAAGCACATCGCCGAGGACCGCATGCTGTTCGCACGCGGCGCACTCGTCGCAGCCCGCTGGGGCCGCGGCAAGAAGCCTGGCATCTACTCGATGGCCGACGTGCTTGGCCTCACCGATTTCTGATCGGGCTCGCCGATGACCGAACGCCTGCTCGTGCTCGTCCGCCACGGCCAAAGCGAGTGGAATCTCAAGAACTTGTTCACCGGCTGGCGCGACGTGAACCTGACCGAGCAGGGGATCGCCGAAGCGCGCACGGCGGGCAAAAAATTGAAAGCGCAGGGCATCCGTTTCGACGTGGCCTTCACCTCGGCGCTCGTGCGCGCCCAGCGCACGCTCGACCTCATGCTCGAGGAAATGGGGCAGACGAATATCCCGGTCTTCAAGGACCAGGCCTTGAACGAGCGCGACTACGGCGATCTCGTCGGCCTGAACAAGGACGACGCCCGCAAGAAATGGGGCGAGGAACAAGTACACAAGTGGCGCCGCTCCTATGACGTCGCCCCGCCCGGCGGCGAGAGCCTGAAGGACACGGTCGCCCGCGCGCTGCCTTATTACATGCAGGAAATCCTGCCGCGCGTTTTACGCGGCGAGCGGGTGCTCGTCTCCGCCCACGGCAATTCGCTGCGCGCGCTGGTGATGGTGCTGGAGCGGCTCTCGCCCGAAGGTATCCTGAAGCGGGAGCTTGCGACTGGCGTCCCGATTCTCTATCGGCTCAATGCCGACTCGACGGTCGCCGAGAAGGTCGATCTCGCCGCCTGAACCCGGCCCGCTTCCCAGCCGAGCATCGCGCGCTTACGCGTGAGGCCCCAGTGATAGCCGGTGAGCGCGCCGTTGGCGCCGATCACGCGGTGGCACGGCACCACGAACGAAACCGGATTTTTCCCCACCGCCGCGCCCACCGCGCGTGCCGCCTTGGGCCGGCCGATGGTCTGCGCGACTTTTCCATAGGTCGAGGTGCGGCCGAGCGGGATCGTGAGCAGCGTTTCCCACACCCGCACTTCGAAATCGGTGCCGATCAGCACCACGCGCAGCGGCTGGTCCTCGCGCCACAGACCCGTCTCGAACACGCGCCGGGCATAGGGAAGCGTCTGTGCCTTGTTCTCGACCAGGCGTGCGTTCGGCCAGCGGCCGCGCATGTCGTCGAGCGCCGCCCGCTCGCTCTTGTCGGCGAACGCGAGCCCGCACAGGCCGCGCCCGGTCGCCAGCACCAGCGCGGTTCCGAACGGCGAGGGGTGAAAGCCATAGGAAATCGTCATGCCCGCGCCGCCGGTCTTCCATTCGCCCGGCGACATGGCCTCGTGCACCACGAACAGATCGTGCAGCCGGCCGGGGCCGGAAAGGCCGAGTTCGAAGCTCGCTTCGAGCAAGCTCGGCGTCTCGCGCAAGATCTTGCGCGCATGATCGAGCGTCACCGCTTGCAGAAATTCCTTGGGCGTGAGGCCGCACCAGCGGCGGAACAGTTCCGTCAATGCGCGGGGGTTCTTTCCAACCGCGTGCGCGATCGCTTCGGCCTCGGGCTGGGCGCGAAAATGCTCCGAGACATAGGCGATCGCCTGCCGCACGGTTTCGTAATCCTCGGCGGCGGTCTTGAGCGGCGAAAAGTGCGGAGTGTCGGTGGCGAGCATGGTTTGCATGGACCGTAGAAATCAGATCGGCGCCCTCGGCGCCACCCGATTCCGCCTCAGCGCCGGGCGGAAGCAAGCGCGCCGGCGAGCGCGTTGGAAAGCTCTTCCTTGTGCAAGGGTGGCAGGAAGGAGCCGATGACAAGCGGTACGCCCTTGGAGACCAGCGCCACTCGTGTCACCCCGGAAAGCTCGTCGCGCGAGGTCTCCAGGCGCACCCAGCGCGGATTGAAGCGCTCTTCGCGCGCCTGGCCCTTGGCCGAGACTTGGCGCACCAGCAGCTGATTGGGCGTGACCCGGATTTCCTCGAAGGCCCGCGCGGCCCGGTAATTGGCCCGGAACGCGAGATAAACGAGCAGCACGTCGAGCCCGAGGAAGCCGAACACCGGCCAGGCGCCGATCAGCAGGAAGGCGATGCCCGCGGCAAAGCTCGCACCCGACAGCACCGCCATGAGCACGATGAAGCCCAAGCGCCCGAGCGAGCGATAGGGTGCAAGCGTCGCCGAATAGAGCGTGGGCTCGTCTTGCTCGTTGCCTTCCTGCATGGCTCCTCACTATAGGGGAAGCATGGCGGGAAAAAAGCGGGCAGCTCCGGGCAAGCAGGAAAAGGCCGCCAAGGCTCGCGCCTCGCGTCCGGGGTCGCGGCGTATCAAGCCCCCGCATCGCAAACCATGGAGTGCAGCCGAGGTGGTGAAGGCGTTTTCGCGCTTTGCTCGCGCGCCGAACCCGAGCCCAAGGGCGAGCTTCAGCATCGAGACCCTTACACGCTGCTCGTGGCAGTCGTGCTCTCGGCGCAAGCCACCGACGCCGGCGTGAACAAGGCGACGCCGGCGCTGTTTCGCTGCCGCCGACACGCCCGCGCGGATGATCACGCTCGGCGAGGAGCGGGTGCGCGATTACGTAAAGACCATCGGGCTGTTTCGCGGCAAGGCGAAGAACATCATCGCGCTTTCAGAGCTATTGATCGCCGAGCATGGCGGGAAAGTTCCAAATACGCGCGCGGCGCTCGAGGCGCTGCCCGGCGTCGGCCGCAAGACGGCGAACGTGGTGCTCAACATCGCATTCGGCGAGCCGACGATCGCCGTCGATACCCATCTGTTCCGGGTCGCCAATCGCACCGGCTTGGCGCCGGGCAAGAATCCCCTGGAAGTGGAGTTGGGACTCGAGCGCGCGATCCCCGACCGCTTCAAGCGCCACGCGCATCATTGGCTGATCCTGCACGGGCGCTATGTGTGCAAGGCGCGCAAGCCCGAATGTGCGCGCTGTCTTATCAGCGACCTCTGCCGCTGGCCGGAGAAGACGGTCTAGCTCAGGCGACTCGTTCTGGCGGCAACAATTCGCGCGAAGGCGAAAGCCGTTTATGCAGGCGCACCATGTAGGCAGTGGCGAATACAGGTGTAATGAGATTGAGCACTGGCACTGCCACGATTCCGGCGATCATGAATCCGGCAATGAAAATCTGCACTGCATGGCTCCGCCGCAAGGCGCGCGCCTCCGCGACCGGCCGGTGGCGCATGGCGGCGAGCTCGAAATATTCCCGGCTCAGCAGATACGCGTTGGCGAAGAAGAAGATCGCGATATTGATGCCGGGCACCAAGAGCAGGAGCAGCGCCAGGAAATTCACCGCGAGCACGATTGCGAAGAATTTCGTAGATATTACAATGGATTGCACGAACGGCAGCGGCCGGCCGGGCAGGTCGGCCGGGAAATTCGCCCGCTCCACGTGCTCGGCGATGTCGTCGACGAAGAACGCGGCGATGAGCGAAGTGATCGGCGGCACTAGAAAGATCGCGCTGGCGAAAATCCCGAGACCCGCGACGATCGCGAGCGCGGTCTCGAATATCCCCGGAAGCGAAAACAGACCGGTGAGCAGCCCGTGCAGGATCGTGCCCAGCACTACGAGCAACAGCAGCGCGAGTCCGATCGCTTTGAAGAGAATCCGCCGCAAAGGCGGCGAGAAGGTTTCGGCGAAGGCGGCAAAAGCGTCGATGATCATCGCCGACGCTTACGATCCGCTTGTCGAAATGTCGAGGGCGGTTTCAGGCTGATCGCGCTCGTTAGAGCGGTAGCGCGTCCTCGCTCTCAGATTTTGCGCGGGAGCCGGCGGCGGGAGTTCCGCGGCCGGCCACCGCTAAAGGGCGGGGCGCTTGGACGCGCTCCTCCTGCGGCGGCAGCGGCAGGTTGGCCCAGCGCAGCTTGCGGTAGTTGAATCCGGTCTCGATCGTGGGTTTTACGATCGCGAAATAGGGCGAGATGTCGAAGTCGCGCGGCATGTAGAGCGAATAGTGGCGGATGTGCAGAACCTCGCGCCGCGTCTCCATGCTTTCGATCAGTTCGATGCGCGGCAGGATCGGATAGCGCACCGATTCGAAAGCCTGCGCGATCATGCTCGAACAGATCGCCTTGGTCGGCACGCCCGAGCCGAGCGCGATCATGCGCCGGCGCCAGCGCTGCGGCACCGGTAGCGGCACCAGATAGCGGATGAGATCGACGATGTTCTTGACGTCGTATTCGTAGCCGAGCCGGTCGAGCATGTAGCGGCAGACCTTGCCGCGGTCGCGCTCGGTGAGGCCGACCGGGCGGCAGATGCGGGTGTGAAAAATCTGGTACTTCGACAACGGCGCGGAGATCGAACCTTCGCCGAGCAGCACTTCGATCAGGACGTGCGGCTCGCCGGTTTCCGTCTTCTTGCCGATCACGTCTCCGACATAGAGCGCCGCGTGCGACCAGGTCGACTGCGTCAGGTACTTGATCACGCCGGAAATGCGGCTGTTGCCCTCGACCAAAAGCACGTCGCCAGGCATCAGCGTGTGCTCGAGCGCATGGATGTCGCTCGGCGTATAGGGCTCGTAACCCGGCGAAGGCTGTTCCAGGTAGCGGACGATCCGCTGCCCAACGAAGTCGAAGAACCGCGCACCCATTCCTGCAAACGTCCCCGGGCCGCCGCGGCCCGTCCCTGCATGGTCTCGTGAGCCGGCAGTTTATGCGGATGAAGTTTCCGCAAAGTTCACAGGCTCGCGCCGGCCACGCTATAGTCGCCGCAATTCGTGCTAGGTTGCTGGTCTAGAAGCGTTTTTTCAATGCGGCGGCAAGTCACCAGACGCGAGTTTCTGGCCGGAGCGGCAGCGCTCGCGGCGACGCCCGCGCTTGGCGCCTTGCCGGCCTCGGGCGAAGTCGAAATCGCCATCGTCGGCGCGGGTGCCGCAGGAATCTCCGCCGCCCGCCGCGTTGCCGCCGCCGGCCGCAGCTACGCGCTCCTCGAAGCGGCCGGCCGTGTCGGTGGCCGGGTGAGGAGCGGTCCCGGAAAATTCGGCTTCGTTCACGATCAGGGCGCGCACCGGCTCTATGGCGGCGGCAGGAATCCCCTGGTCGCGCTCGGGCGCGCCGAGCGGCTGCGGCTGTTCGATCCGCCGGCCGGCCGGCGCCTCTATGTCGGCGGCCGCGAAGCGCGCGACAACGAATACGACGACTTCACCGTGGCCTTGCGCCGCGCCAGCCGCGCCATCGTCGCCACCGGCGAGGCCGGGCGCGACGTCGCTGCCGCGCGCGTGATGCCCGATCTCGGCAATTGGCAGCAAAGCATTTCCTTCGTACTCGGCCCGCTCACCTGCGCCAAGGATCTCGAGGACGTATCGACGGTCGATTTTGCCCGCGCCGAGGAGCGCGGCGAGGAAGTCGCTTGCCGCGACGGGCTCGGTGCCGTGCTGGCGGCGGCGGCCAAGCCGCTCTCGGTCGAGCTCGATACGCCGGTGCGCAACATAGATACCGGCGGGCGCGCCATCGTGCTCGATACCGCGCGCGGCACGCTGCGCGCCCGCGCCGTGATTGTGACCGTATCGACCAGCGTGCTGGCCGCGCGTCGCATCGAGTTCAGGCAGGGCCTGCCCAAGCGCTTCAGCGATGCGATCGAGCGCCTTTCGCTCGGCACCTATGACCGGATCGTGTTCGAGCTCTCCGGCAATCCGTTCGGCTTCCGCGCCGACGAGCGCATCGTGTTCGGGGCCGGAAACGAGCGCACCGCCGCGCTGGTGGGCCGCGCCGGCGGCAGCGATCTGGCCTATGCCGACATCGCCGGCCGCTTCGGGCGCGAGCTTGCCGCGGCCGGGGAACCGGCCATGCTCGCGTTTCTCTCCGAGCTCATAGCCGCGCAATTCGGTTCCGAAGCGCCCGGAAAAATCGGCCGCACCGAAGTGATCCGCTGGAGTGCGGAGCCTTTCGTGATGGGGGGCTTTTCGGTGGCGGCGCCGGGCGCCGCTTCGAGCCGCCGCGTTTTGATCGAGCCGGCCGGCGATCGTCTGTTCTTCGCCGGCGAAGCCGCGCATGAGACCCAATGGGGCACGGTCGGCGGCGCCTGGGCCTCGGGCGAGCGGGCGGCAAACGCTGCATTGCGGACTCTTGCCGCGGCCCCGGCAACGGCGCGCGAGCAGGCGGCGAAAAAGAAGAAGAAACGGAACTGAGCTAGGCGCGCAGCGTCGCGCCGGTGCGCTTGATGACTTCCGCCACGATCTTGGCCGCGATGGCGTCGATCTCCGCGTCGGTCAGCGTCTTCTCGCGCGGCTGAATACTGACCGCGATGGCGATCGACTTCTTGCCTTCGCCGATGCCCTTGCCTTCATAGAGATCGAACACCTCGACCGCGGCGATCAGCACCCGGTCGGCGTTCTCCGCCGCACGCACCACTTCCGCGGCGAGCACCTTGCGATCGACGACGAACGCGAAATCGCGCGCGACCGGCTGGAACGGCGACAATTCAAGTTTAGATTTGATCCGCGTCGGCCGCGCCTTGGGTTCGGGCAGCCGGTCGAGGATCACTTCGCAGATCGCGACCGGACCCTCGATATCGAGCGCCGCCAGCGCGGCCGGATGCAGCTCGCCGAATATGCCGAGCACGCTTTTCGGCCCGAGCTGGATCGTGCCCGAGCGGCCCGGATGCAGCCAGGCCGGTCCGCCGGGAACGATCTGCAGCTTGTCCACCGGCGCGCCCGCGGCGGCGAGCACGGCAAGCGCATCGCCCTTGGCGTCGAACGCGTCGGCCGGCCCGGACGAGCCCGACCAATGCCGGCCGGAACCTTGTGCCTTGGCGGCGCCGCGGCGCACGACGCTCGCGGCAATCAGCTGATCCTCGGGCCGGTCGCCCATGAATATCTGCCCGACCTCGAAGAGAGCGACGTCGGGAAAGCCGCGATCGGCGTTCTTCTGCGCGGCGAGCGCGAGGCCCGGGATCAGGCTCGGCCGCATGTCGGAAAGTTCGGCCGCGATCGGATTGGAAAGCGCCAGCTCCGACTTGCCGCCGCCGAACAGTTCGGCCTGCGGCTTGGAAATAAAGGACCAGGTCACCGCCTCGATCAGTCCGCGCGCGGCGAGTGCGCGCTTGGCGGCCCGCGTGCGCTTTTGAATCACGGTCAGGACCGGCTTCCGCGCATCCGGGCCGCGGTCGAAGGCGACCGAAGGCACGCGGTCGACGCCGTGGATGCGCACGATTTCCTCGACGAGATCGGCCTTACCCTCTACATCGCTGCGCCACGACGGCACGGTCACTTTCAAGGTTTCGCCCGTGCCGGAAGCGGTGAAACCGAGTGCGGTGAGAATCCGCTTGCTCTCCGTGGCCGGCACATCGAGGCCGGTGAGACGCTTGGTCTCCGAGAGCGGGAAGTCGATGACGCGCTTAAGGTCCGGGACTTTTCCAGCCAGCACGATCTCCGACGGCTCGCCGCCGCACATTTCCAAGATGAGCTTGGTCGCCATCTCCAGGCCCGGCACCGTGAAGGCCGGATCGACGCCGCGCTCGAAGCGCGCGCGTGCGTCCGAATTGATGCCGAGCTTGCGGCCGCTCTCGGCGATATTGATCGGCACCCATAGCGCCGATTCGACCAGCACGTCGGTGGTGGAGTCCGAGCAGCCGGTCGCCTCGCCGCCCATGATTCCGGAAAGCGACTCGACGCCCTTCTCGTCGGCGATCACGCAAATCGTTTCGTCGAGCTCATAGGTGCGCCCGTCGAGCGCGGTGAGCTTCTCGCCCTTCTTGGCGCGCCGCACCGTGAGATGGCCCTTGACCTTCGCGGCGTCGAATACATGCAGCGGCCGCGCGCGGTCGTAGGTGAGGAGATTCGTAACGTCCACGAGCGCGTTGATCGGGCGCAAGCCGATGGCGCGCAGCTTGTGCTGCGCCCAGTCGGGCGAGGGCCGGTTCTTCACGCCGCGAATGAGCCGCAGCGCGAAAGCGGGACAGAGCGAGGGCGTCGCGCCGAATTCGAGCTTCACCTGCACGGGGCAGGGGAATTTTCCGGGCACCGAGACGGGCGCTTTGGTCTTGAAGGTGCCGAGCCCCGCCGCCGCCAGATCGCGCGCGATGCCGTCGATGCCGTGGCAATCGGGCCGGCTGGTCGGGATCGCGACATCGAGCACCGGGTCGTCGAGCCCCATCAAGGCGGCAAACGGCTTGCCGAGCGGCGCGGTCGCCGGCAGCTCGATAATGCCTTGATGGTCCTCGGAAATCCCCATCTCGCGGCCCGAGACCAGCATGCCGCGGCTCTCGACCCCGCGCACCGCGGCGATCTTGAGCTCCATGCCGCTGCCGGGAATATGCGCGCCCGGCCGAGCGAACACCGCCATCATGCCCGCGCGCGCGTTCGGCGCGCCGCATACCACCTGCACTGGCGCGCCTTCGCCGGTCTCCACCATGCAGACCCTGAGCTTGTCGGCGTTGGGGTGCTTTTCGGCCGAGAGCACGCGGGCGACGGTGAAGGGCGCCAAAGCTTTCGCGCGATCCTCGATCCTCTCGACCTCGAGCCCGATCATGGTGAGCTTCTCGGCGACCGCTTCCAGCGAAGCGCTCGTGTCGAGATGCATCTTGAGCCAGGAGAGGGTGAATTTCATCGCGTGCGCTCGGGCAGAGGACCGTTCTGCAGTCCGCTAAATCCCCGGCCTCCACACCAGCATCACGGGCAAGCTCACGACGACGCCGAAGGTGAAGATGATCGCAGCGCGATGACAGAGGCGAAACAATTCCTGCCGGATGATCAGCTCGCGCTCGGCGCTCTTGCGCACCGCCGCCGCATCGGTGGAATTCTCCAGCGAGCCGAATACCGAAAGGCAGCGCAGGCAGCCGATAGCGATCAGCAGAAAGATCGAAATCTGGCCGATGACGACGGCTTCCTCGATCGGATGCTGCGAGACGATCGGCGCGATGATTCCGAGCCCCGCGATCATCATCGCGACATAGGTCAGCAGCGCAGTCGCCTTGGCGTCGATCCGGTGGAAAATCTCGTTGACGTGCGGCGGCGTCGCCGATACGCGCACCTGCAGCGTCTTCGAATAACCGTCGACCGCCTTCCTCTCCCATTTGCGGGTGAGGGAGTTGAACAGCTTCTCGTCGAGCCAGCGTCTCATGCGCTCAATCCTCCAGCCAGCGTCGGGAAGTCGAGCGGCCGGAAGCCATAGTGCTTGAGCCAGCGCACGTCGGCCTCGAAGAAGGCGCGCAGATCCGGCATGCCGTATTTCAGCATCGCGATGCGATCGATCCCCATGCCCCAGGCGAAGCCCTGATAGATGTCGGGATCGAGCCCGCAGTTCTTCAAGACGTTCGGGTGCACCATCCCGCAGCCGAGAATCTCGAGCCAGTCGTTGCCTTCGCCGAAACGGATCTCGCCGCGGCTCCGATCGCACTGGATATCGACCTCGAGCGAGGGCTCGGTGAAGGGGAAGAACGAGGGCCGGAAGCGCATGTTGACGCTCGGCACCTCGAAGAACGCCTTGCAGAACTCCTCGAGAATCCACTTCAGGTGGCCCATGTGCGAACCCTTGTCGATCACCAGCCCCTCGACCTGATGGAACATGGGCGTGTGGGTCTGGTCGGAGTCGCAACGATAGGTACGGCCCGGAATGATGACTTTGATCGGCGGCTTCTGCGTCTGCATGGTGCGGATTTGAACGGGCGAGGTGTGCGTGCGCAGCAGCATGCGCTCACCGTCCGGCTTGGGCGCGAAGAAGAACGTGTCGTGCATGTCGCGCGCCGGATGCTCCGGCGGGAAATTGAGCGCGGTGAAATTATAGAAATCCGTCTCGATGTCCGGACCTTCCGCGATCGAAAAGCCCATGTCGGCGAAGATCGCGGTCAGCTCCTCGATGACTTGGCTGATCGGGTGGATGCGGCCGGCGAGCGCCGGGGCTTCCCGCACCGGCAACGTCACATCGACGGTGTCGTTCTCCAGCTGCTTTGAGATGTCCGCCTGCTTGAAAGCCGCGCGCCGCTTGGCGATCGCTTCGGTTACTTGATCCTTGAGCCTATTGATGAGCGGGCCCTGAACTTTGCGCTCCTCGGGCGAAATCGTGCCGAGCGATTTCAGCAGCTCCGAGATCGAGCCCTTCTTGCCGAGTGCCGCGACGCGCACGGCCTCGAGCGCGGCGTCATCCGTGGCGGCGGCTACCGCGGCCAGAAGCTCGGATTCCAGTTTGGCGATATCGGCCATGCGAGTCTCTTGATTCGCTACCTATACCCGAACGGAAGCCGCGCGGCGCTGGTTCAGCGCCTCGCGGATTTCCGGCCTCGGCAGGGGATGCGTCAGGCGAGCGCGGCGCGGGCCTTGTCCACCAGCGCCTTGAAGGTGTCCGGCTCCCGCACCGCGAGATCGGCCAGCACCTTGCGATCGACCGCGACCCCGGCTTTGCCGAGGCCATCGATAAATCGGCCGTAGGTCAGGCCCTGTTCGCGCGTCGCTGCGTTGATGCGCTGGATCCACAGCGCGCGGAAGCTGCGCTTCCTATTCTTGCGATCCCGATAGGCGTATTGCTTGGCCTTCTCGACCGCCTGTTTGGCGATGCGGATCGTGTTCTTGCGCCGGCCGTAGAAGCCCTTGGCGGCCTTGAAGACTTTCTTGTGCTTGGCGTGGGACGTCACGCCGCGTTTGACGCGGGCCATGGCTCAATCTCCTCGATGTCTGATGAGCCCCGGCTACACGCCGTAGGGCAGAAAGCGCTTCACGATCCGCGCGTCTTGCGGCGAGAGGATCGTGGTGCCGCGTTGCTGGCGGATCTGCTTCTTGGTGCGCTTGATCATGCCGTGGCGCTTGTTGGCCTGGCCGGATCGCACCTTGCCGCGCGCGGTGAGCCTGAAACGCTTCTTCGCGCCGGATTTGGTCTTCATCTTGGGCATTTGGCTCCGTCTCCTGGAAGGCCAAGCAGGCAAGCCCGCAGCCTTCCCAATGTGCTCTCGAATGAGCTGGTTTGAGCGCTCGAAGCCGCCACGGCAGCCCTTATGGCCGGTCGGCTCGAAGGCGCTTCGATACAAGACGGGCTTCGGCTTGGCAAGCGAAGGAGGCGGATGCCTTAGCCGCGCGCTTTCCGCCGTTCAGCGTGGCGCGAGGATCATGACGATCTGCCGGCCTTCGGACATCGGCGACAGCTCGACCTTGGCGATGGTCGCGGTGTCTTCCTTGACGCGGTCCAAGAGCTTGTAGCCGAGGTCCTGGTGCGCCATCTCGCGGCCGCGGAAGCGGAGCGTCACCTTCACCTTGTCGCCTTCTTCGAAGAAGCGGCGCATTGAGCGCATCTTCACGTCGTAATCGTGCGTGTCGATGCCGGGCCTGAGCTTGATTTCCTTGACCTCGACCGTCTTCTGCTTCTTGCGCGCCTCGGCGGCTTTCTTCTGCGCTTGGTATTTGTATTTGCCGTAGTCGAGGATCTTGCAGATCGGCGGCGTGGTGTTGGGGGAGATTTCGACGAGGTCCAGCCCGGCCGCTTGAGCGAGCGCGATGGCCTCTTGGGTTGGAGTGATGCCGCGGTTGGCTCCGGTGTCGTCGATGAGCTGAACGTCGCGGCTGCGGATTTCCTGGTTGATGCGCGGCCCGTCCTTCTGGGCCGGCATAGGGGCTCTCATGGGGCGGCGAATGGTGATCGTCTCCTGTGTAGTTGCCGTATCGCTTCCCGCTGGCATTGCGCGAAGCAGGGGGCAGGATTGAGACAAACCGGGGCGAAGTCAACGGGCGGCTTGCCCGCTTGTGTCCGGCGTAATACGGGGTCGCGGCGACAACATGATCAACGAGACCTTGCACCGATTGAGCGTGGGCACCGGCGACGCGGCGCGGCCGGTCGCCGTGCGTGTGCGCGAGGGTGCCGCGCCCGGCCTGTTCTGGCTCGGCGGCTTCAAGTCCGACATGGGCGGCACCAAGGCCGAGGCGCTGGCCGCGCACGCGCAGAACACCGGCCGCGCCATCGTGCGCTTCGACTATTCCGGCCACGGCGAATCCGGCGGCCGCTTCGAGGACGGCACCGTGACGCGCTGGCTCGAGGAGGCGCGCGCCGTGTTCGAGACTTTTGCCGCCGGGCCGCAGATTCTGATCGGCTCTTCCATGGGCGGTTGGATCGCCTTGCTGCTGGCACGCGAATTCGCGCAGCGCCCGGCCGCGCGCGGCCGCATCGCCGGACTCGTGCTGATCGCGCCGGCGGCGGATTTCACCGAAGCGCTGATGTGGGCCGCGCTGCCGGACGAAGTGAAACGCGAGATCGAGGACAAGGGCGTCTGGATGCGGCCCTCGGCCTATGGCGACGGCCCCTATCCGATCACGCGCGCGCTGATCGAGGACGGCAGGAAGCATCTGCTTCTGAAGGCGCCGTTCGAGACCGGCTGCCCGGTGCGAATTCTTCAGGGCTCGCTCGATCCCGATGTGCCCTGGCGGCATGCCATGAAGCTCGTCGCCTGCCTGCCGAAAGACGATGTGGCGATGACGCTGGTCAAGGACGGCGATCATAGGCTGTCCAGACCCGAGGACATCGAGCGGCTCTTGCGCATCGTGGACGAGCTCGCCGCCGCCTAGGCTGCGCTCCATTCCTCGATCACGCTGGTGTCGCTCTCAACAGGCCTTCGGGCGGCGGCGGCCTTTGCGAAGGCATCGCGCGTCACGAGCCGCGACAGCGCCCAGACCGCGGCCCCCCGCACCAGCGGCGAGGCATCGTCCAAGAGCCGCTCGGCTTCGCGCGCGAGCGCCGCGTCGCCGCAATTGCCGATCGCGATCAGGACATTGCGCACGAAGCGCTCTCGGCCGGTGCGCTTGATCGGGCTTTTGGTGAAGCGCTCGCGGAAAGCCGCGTCGTCGAGGCGGGAAAGCTCGGCCAGCGTCGGCACCCGGTTCTCCGCGCGCGCGGCAAGCTTCGCCTCGCGTCCGTCCTGCGCGAACTTGTTCCACGGGCAGACCGCCAGGCAATCGTCGCAGCCATAGATACGGTTGCCGATCTTTTCCCGAAACTCGCGCGGGATCGGTCCCTTGTGCTCGATGGTGAGATAGGAAATGCAGCGCCGCGCATCGAGCTGGTAGGGCGCCGGGAACGCCGCGGTCGGGCAGATGTCGAGACACGCGCGGCACGAGCCGCAATGGTCGGGCTCGGGCACATCGAGCGGCAGTTCCAGCGTCGTGAACAGCGCGCCCAGAAACAGCCATGAGCCGAACTCGCGCGAAACCACGTTGGTGTGCTTGCCCTGCCAGCCGAGCCCGGCGGCTTCGGCGAGCGGCTTCTCCATCACCGGCGCCGTATCGACGAAGACTTTCAACTCGCCGCCGGCCTCGGCCGCGAGCCATTGCGCGATGCGCTTGAGCTTGCCCTTGATCAGGTCGTGATAATCGTCGGCCTGCGCATAGACCGAGATCGCGCCGCGCTCGCGCCGCTCCAAGATCGCCAGTGGATTCTCGTCCGGCGCATAATTGAGCCCGAACACCGCGACGCTCTTTACCTCCGGCCACAGCACGGACGGACTCGCGCGCCGCTCGCGCGTGGCTTCCATCCAGTCCATGTCGCCGTGCGCGCCGGCATCGAGCCAGTCATTGAGCCGCGGCGCGGCCTTGGCGATGGCGCCGGGCCGGGTCACGCCGAAGGCATCGAAGCCCTCGGCCTGCGCCCTCTTGGCGAGCGCCTGCTTGATCGCGTGCGGATCTAGAAGTCGAGGTTGGCGTAGCTTGCCGAGGGCGCCAGCCCCGGCACCGTCTCCGCGAGCAGCGGACGGAACGACGGGCGCGACTTGATCCGCGCGTACCATCCCTTTGCGGTCTCGTCCTCGTCCCACGGCACGTCACCCAGATAATCAGCGGTCGAAAAGTGCGCGGCGGCGGCCAGATCCGCGTAAGACAGCCGCTCGCCGGCGAGCGCTTTGCGGGTCCGCAACAGCCAGCCGATATAGCGCAGATGATAGCCCGAATTGGCGCGTGCAGCGCGGATCGCCGCCGAATCCGGCGGGCCGCCGCCTTCGGCAAG
This sequence comes from uncultured Alphaproteobacteria bacterium, assembly GCA_963765745.1. GTDB lineage: Bacteria > Pseudomonadota > Alphaproteobacteria > Rhizobiales > Xanthobacteraceae > JAHFPN01. Next base: position 124,695 of record CAVXXM010000011.1, on the reverse strand, counting down.
CGTCATATGCCGCTTGAAGATTTTCTCGCGCACCAGATGGTCGGTGACTTCCGCGAAGAACTTGTCGTGAAACCAGGACACCAGCCGGCGCACCTCGACGCGCTCCTCGAAGCCGAGCGGCATCAGGCGGCGCTCGCCGAAGTCGGGGCCCTGGGTCTCGTCGAGGAATTCGGCGATCACCGTGGCGCCCGGAACGGCGCCGCTAGCGCTCACCAGCACCGGCGTCGTGCCGGCCGGATTGATGGCGAGAAACTCGGGGCGGCGCTTCCACACTGGCTCGTCGATCGCCTCGAACGGGATGCCATATTCGCCGAGCACGAGCCGGACGAAGCGCGAATGTGGGCAGAGCGGGAAATGATAGAGCTGCATCGGCGTCCGGCGTTGAGAAAGGGCGACTCGTTCGAAAAGCGGGCGATCCTAGGGCCGCATGCGCCTCCCGGGCAATTGCCGCGGCGCGCGGGCGGCGCGAAGATGCGCGCCGATTTGTCCGCTATTCCCGCCCGGAAATCCCCATGACCGTCGCCAAGTTGATCGAAGCCGCGCTTCTCGGCCTGCTCGAGGGCCTGACCGAGTTCATCCCGGTCTCCTCCACCGGGCACCTGCTGCTCGCCGGCTATTTCCTCGGTTTCCAATCGACCGGCAAGGTGTTCGAGGTGCTGATCCAGCTCGGCGCGATCCTGGCCATTGTCGTGCTCTATTTCTCCAAGCTGTGGAGCGTCTTCATCCGGCTGCCGAACGACCCCGCCGCGCGCCGCTTCACCATCGGCGTCGTGATCGCATTCCTGCCCGCGGCCGTGATCGGCGCCACGCTGCACGGCTTCATCAAGGGCGTGCTGTTCGAGACGCCGGTGCTGATCTGCGTCATGCTGATCGTCGGCGGCGTGATCCTGTTCGTGGTCGACCGGCTCGATCTCAAGCCGAAATATTCCGACGCGATGCAGTTGCCGCCGCTCTTGGCGCTGAAGATCGGATTTTGCCAGACGCTTGCGTTGATCCCCGGCGTGTCGCGCGCGGGCTCGACCATCGTTGGCGCGCTGCTTCTCGGCGTCGAGCGGCGCGCGGCTGCGGAATTTTCATTCTTCCTCGCCATGCCCACCATGCTCGGCGCCTTCGTCTATGATCTCTACAAGAACCGCGCGAGCCTTTCGTTCGACGACGGATTGCTGATCGCGGCCGGCTTCGTCGCCGCCTTCTGCGCCGCCATCGTGGTGGTGCGCATGCTGCTCGATTTCGTCGGGAAGAACGGCTTCGCTTTCTTCGCGCTGTGGCGGATCGTGGTCGGCGGCCTGGGATTGGTCGGTCTGCTCTTGGTGCGCTGAGCCTCAGCTCGCGCGCGTGAACTGGCCGGCCTTGCGGAAGCGCCCAAGATAGCTCGGCAGCACCGCAGCGAGCGCGGTCGGCGAAATGCCCATTGCCTTGAGCGTACGGCCTTCGCGCTCGGCTTCGGCCGAGACGACATTGTCGCGCTCGAGCAAAATCACCTGGTCGCGCGTGAGCAAGCGGATTAGGCAAGAGCTCGAGGAAGAACGCCTGCAGCCGCGCGACCGCGAACGGGATCGGGACCAGGAGACGCCGACGGCCGATTTCGGCGAGCATCAGTTCCATCAGTTCGCGGAACGTCTTCACCTCGGGGCCGCCGAGCTCGTAGGTCGTGCCGGGCTTGGCTTTATCTTCCAGCGCCGCGACGATGGCCGTGGCGACGTCGCCGACGAACACCGGCTGGAAGCGCGTCGCGCCGCCGCCGATCAGCGGCAGCGCCGGCGCGATGCGCGCCATGGCGGCGAAGCGATTGAAGAAGCCGTCCTCCGGACCGAACAGGATCGAAGGCCGGAAGATCACGGCCTGCGGCACCGCGGATTTCACCGCCGCTTCGCCCGCCGCCTTGGTGCGCGCATAGGCCGATTGCGAGTTCGCATCGGCGCCGATCGCCGAGACATGCACGAGCTTGGCGCCGCGCTTGGCGGCGGCCTCGGCGACGGCGCGGGCGCCCTGCTGCCTGCACGCCTTCGAATGTCTGCCGGCCGCTCTCGAAACAAAATTCCCGCAAGATTCACGATCGCATCGGCGTCCTCGGCCGCGCTCGCGACCGACTCCGGAAACCGCAGGTTGGCCTGCACCGCATGGATTTGCCCGACCATGCCGAGCGGCTGCAGGAAATTGGCGAGCTCCGGCCGGCGCACCGCGACGCGGATACGCCAGCCGCCCTTGGCGAGCGCGCGCACCAGATGCCGGCCCAAAAATCCCGAGCCGCCGTAGATCGTCACCAGCCGATCGATCGCCTGCGCCATCGCCGAAAACCTTACGCCGCTTTCCGTTGCGCGGGCCGAGCGTTACTCGATCGTTTCCCGCCCGTCAAAGCGCGCGCCGTCCGGCCGCTTCGATTGACAAGGCTCGGAGCCAAGTCCTACCTATCGCGCCGAGCCCAGGTGGCGGAATTGGTAGACGCACTAGTTTCAGGTACTAGCGCTGCAAGGCGTGGAGGTTCGAGTCCTCTCCTGGGCACCAGCTAAACGATTTCTTGACCGTGGCGTGCGATGCATCGGGCGCGCTCGACACCCACAAGACCGGATGAACTTTAGATGACGATCCGCCTGCACCGCGGCGACCTGCCCGATCTTTCCGGCTACGGCGCCGTGGTGGCGATCGACACGGAGACACTCGGCCTCAATCCGCTGCGCGACCGATTGTGCGTGGTGCAGCTCTCCGCCGGCGACGGCTCGGCCGACGTCGTGCAAATGCCGGTCGGCGACACCTCGGCGCCCAATCTGGTGCGGCTGCTGTCCGATCCGCAACGGCTGAAGCTCTTCCATTACGCGCGCTTCGATCTCGCCGTCTTGTTCAAGACCTTCGGCGTGATGCCGCAGCCGGCTTATTGCACCAAGATCGCGTCGCGCCTCGCGCGCACCTATACCGACCGGCACGGCCTCAAGGATCTGGTCAAGGAATTGCTCAACGTCGATCTTTCCAAGCAGCAGCAGAGTTCCGACTGGGGCGCGCAGACGCTCACCGAAGCCCAGGTCGCCTACGCCGCTTCCGACGTGCTGCACCTGCATGCGCTGCGCGAGCGGCTCGACGAGATGCTCGCCCGCGAAGGCCGCGAAGAACTCGCCGAGGCGTGTTTCCGTTTTCTGCCCACGCGCGTTCGCCTCGATCTCGGCGGCTGGGCGGAAGAGGACATTTTCGCGCATGGCTGACGCGCGGGAACCCTTGCGCGCCAATTCCTTGCGCACCAAGTCTTTGCGCACCAAGTCTTTGCGCACCAAGCCCTCGCGGTCATCTCCGGCGCCGGCCCATCCGCCACGGATGCGCCATCTCTCGATGAGACATTGGGCGAAGCAGGGGACCCAACGTGCCTTCCACTGAAACGATTTTCGCCGCCGCGGGCGAGCGGCGCGACACGGTCACGGCCTACAAGGCGGCGCTGCGCCACACCAGGCGTGTCCGTTTCCTGCGCCGCGCGCTGCCGGCGGCGATCTTGTTGTTCCTATCCATCATCGTGTTCGGCGCCTGGCTCGATCCGCTGCGGCTGCTGCGCGAGCTTCCGATCGAATTCGCCCGCCTCGCCATTTCCGGCAGCAAGCTCAAGATCGAGGCGCCGAAACTATCCGGCTACACCGGCGACGGGCGGGCCTATAGCGTGACCGCCGAATCCGCCGCGCAGGATCTCACGAAGCCCGGCGTGATCGAGATGATCGGGATCGAGGCGCGCTTCGAACTTGTCGGCGGCGGAACGACCATGCTCCGAGCCGCCAAAGGGACGTTCGATTCCAAGGCCGAGCAGTTGCGCCTCGTAGATGGAATCGACATCACCTCCACCAACGGCTACGGCGGCAAGCTCAGCGAGGCGATCGTCGATATGCGCCTGGGCCACATACTGTCCTCCGCACCGGTCGATCTCAAATATCAGGACGGCTGGCTCAAGGCCGACCGCCTCGAAATCTTCGACAACGGCGAACGCGCGCTGTTCGAAGGCCGCGTCACCGCGGAAATCCGCATGAGTTCCCCGGACGCGCCGGCTGCCACGGCGACGGCGGAACCGAAACCATGATCGTCGTGCATTCCTCGATCTGGCCCGGGTTCCTGCTCGCCGCGCTCCTTCTTGCGGCCGGAAACGGCGCCGCGGAGGCGCAAGGCGCGCCCAAGACGAAGAGCACGCAAACCGCGACCGGATTTCCCAACGCCTTGCAGGGCTTTCAGCGCAATCGCAACGATCCGATAAAGATCGAAGCCAATGCGCTCGAGGTGCGCGACAAGGACAAGACCGCCATGTTCACCGGCAACGTGATGGTGCAGCAGGGCGACACGCAGATGCGCTGCAAGGAGCTCATTGTTTACTACACGGGCGGCGCGGTACCCACGCAGCCGGCCAATGCCCAGCCCGTCGCGTCGCAACAGATTCGCCGCCTGGTGGCGAACGGCGGGGTGATCATCACCTCCAAGGATCAGCGCGCCACCGGCAATACCGGCATCTATGACGCGCGCGCCAACACCATGACGCTGAGCGGCAATGTGGTGCTGCTCCAGGGGCCGAACCTGATGCGCGGCGACCGGCTGGTCGTGGATCTTACGTCCGGCCTTTCGCGCCTCGATGCCGAAGGCAAATCGACGACCCCGGGCCGCGTGCACGGCCTGTTCGTCCCGGGTTCGGTCAAGCAGCCGCCGCGCGAGGAGCCGCCGGTGCCGCCCGGCAGCCCACCCAAGCCCTTGCCGATCCCGCAGCGGCAATGATCGCGGCGCCGGCGTTCGCGTTGCCTCCACGCTGCGAAGGGCCTATCACGCCCCGATTGCAGTGCAGCACTGCAGCGGAGAGTCCGTGCTGAAGGTTCTTTCCTGGTTCCGCTCCAAGGCCGACCCCGAAGCCTCCGGGCGCGAACTGCTTCCCGACGCCTGGCAGCTCGACGAGGATGTGCCGCGCCGCGCCGATCGTCGTCCCCGGCCGGAGCGCACGCCGCCTGAATCGAGACCGCCCGAATCGAGAAGGCCTTCGCGGCCGCCCGACCGGCGTCCGATCCCGCTTCCCGAAATCGTTCCGATGCCGGAGCCCCGCGCGATGCCGCGCCGCAAGCCCGTGCCGGTGCCCCAGAGCGGCCAGGGGGTGCTTGCGACGTTCGGCCTCGTGAAAAGCTACGGCGGCCGCCGCGTCGTGAACGATGTCAGCATCGATCTGGAGCGCGGCGAGGCGGTCGGCCTGTTGGGGCCCAACGGCGCCGGCAAGACCACGGTGTTCTACATGATTACCGGGCTGATCCGCGCCGATTCCGGCCGCATCGAGCTCGACGGCCACGACGTGACCCAGCTTCCCATGTATCGGCGCGCGCGGCTCGGCATCGGTTACCTGCCGCAGGAGGCCTCGATCTTCCGCGGCATGAATGTCGAGGACAATATTCGCGCTGTGCTCGAGGTGATCGAGCCCGACGCCAAGAAGCGCGAGCGCGACCTCGATGCGCTGCTCGACGAGTTCAACATCGATCGTGTGCGCCGCTCGCCCGCCATCGCGCTCTCCGGCGGCGAGCGGCGGCGCGTCGAAATCGCGCGCGCCATCGCCACGCGCCCGGCCTTCATGCTGTTGGACGAGCCCTTCGCCGGCATCGACCCGATCGCCGTCGGCGACATCCAGGAACTGGTGCGCCACCTCACCGCGCGCGGCATCGGCGTCCTGATCACCGACCACAATGTGCGCGAAACGCTCGGCCTGGTGGACCGCGCCTATATCGTGCACTCCGGCGAAATCCTGATGGAGGGCGAACCGGACGAGATCGTGTCGAATCCGGACGTGCGCAGGCTCTATCTCGGCGAGGAATTCCGGCTTTAACGCCGTTGCGGGATCGACCGCCCGATCCCGGCAATTACCGCTATAATGAATTCGATCGGGTTTGGAGCCGCCCGCGGGGCGGCATGCGTAATGGCGCTTTCGCAAAAACTTCAGCTTCGCCAGAGCCAAGCGTTGGTGATGACGCCGCAGCTGGTGCAGGCGATCAAGCTCTTGCAGCTGTCGAACCTGGATCTGGTGGCCTTTGTCGAGGAGGAGCTCGAGCGCAATCCGTTGCTCGAACGCGTCGAGGATCCCGAAGGCGCGCGCTCGTCCGACGAGACTTCGGGAGTCCAGGCCGCAGCCGAACCGGAGGGCGAGGGCGCGCCGGCCGAAGGCGGTGCCGCGCCCGCCGACGAATGGCTCGGCGGGGAGCTTGAGACCAGCCGCGGCGCCATCGAGAACCAGATGGACGCCAATCTCGAAAACGTATTTCCCGAGGACTCGGGCGAGCCGGTGCAACGCGCCTCGCCGCCCGAGACGCCGGGCTATTCCGAATGGGCCGGCGTCGGTGCCGGCGGCCGCGACGACGCGGACTATAATCTGGAGGCCTTCGTCAGCGCCGAGATTACGCTCACCGAACACCTGTCGCGGCAGCTGAATCTGGCGATCACCGATCCGGTGCGCCGCATGATCGGCCAGCATCTGGTCGATCTGGTCGACGAGGCCGGCTATGTGCGCGGCGATCTTGCCGCCATCGCCGAGAAACTCGGCGCGCCCATGGCCGAGATCGAGGCGGTGCTGTCGACGCTGCAGGAGTTCGACCCTTCGGGCGTTTGCGCGCGGGATCTGGCCGAATGTCTCGCGATCCAGCTCAAGGATCGCGACCGTTACGACCCGGCGATGGCGTCGCTGATCGCCAATCTCGATCTGCTGGCCAAGCGCGACCTCGCGGCACTGAAGCGAGTGTGCGATGTCGACGAGGATGACCTTGCCGAGATGGTCGGCGAGATCCGCATGCTCAATCCCAAGCCCGGCCTCGTCTTCGGCCAGGGCGTGGTGCAGCCGATCGTGCCCGATGTATTCGTGCGCGCGGCTCCGGACGGCTCCTGGACCGTGGAGCTTAACGCCGACACTTTGCCGCGCGTGCTGGTCAGCCAGACCTATTACGCGACGGTTTCCAAGACCGCCAAGAGCGAGAAGGAGCGGGCCTTTCTCACCGAATGCCTGCAGACCGCCAACTGGCTGACCCGCTCGCTCGACCAGCGCGCCAAGACGATCATGAAGGTCTCGACCGAAATCGTGCGCCAGCAGGACGCCTTCCTCGCCTATGGCGTCCAGCATCTGCGGCCCTTGAACCTGCGCATGGTCGCCGACGCGATCAGCATGCACGAATCCACGGTCTCGCGCGTGACCTCGAACAAGTACATGGCTACGCCGCGCGGAATTTTCGAGCTGAAATATTTCTTCTCCTCGTCCATCGCCGCGACCGGCACCGGCGAAGCGCATTCGGCCGAAGCCGTGCGTCACCGCATCAAGGAGCTGATCGAGGCCGAGACTGCGCAAACGGTGCTGTCCGACGACACCATCGTGCAGCGCTTGAAAGAGGCCGGCGTCGATATCGCTCGCCGCACGGTCGCGAAATATCGCGAAGCCATGCGCATCCCCTCCTCGGTGCAGCGCCGGCGCGAGAAACAGGTGAGCCACATCCTCTGAACGCCGCGCGGGCTATGGCCCATTGACCCGGTAGAGATCGGCTCTTATGTTCCGCGCCTTCTCGATTCCCCCGAACGCAGTTCGGCTGGATCACGAAAAAATCATGCCACTCGATGACCTTCTCGCCGCCGACGCGATCTTTCCTGCGCTGAAGGCGGCCAACAAGAAGCAGGCGCTGCAGGAACTCGCGGCTAGGGCCGCGGGTTCCACCGGCCGTGCGGAGCGTGAGATTTTCGATATCCTGCTGCAACGCGAGCGCCTGGGCTCGACCGGAATCGGCAACGGGGTCGCGATCCCGCACGGCAAGCTGCCCAAGCTCGACCGGCTCGTCGGCCTGTTCGCGCGGCTGGCGAAGCCGATCGATTTCGAGGCCCTCGACGGCCACCCGGTCGATCTGATTTTTCTGCTATTGGCCCCCGAAGCGGCCGGCGCCGATCATCTGAAGGCGCTGGCGCGCATCGCGCGCCTGCTGCGCGACCCGGTGACCGCCGCGAAGTTGCGTGCGATCACCGACGCGCAGACCCTCCATGAACTGCTCACCACGCAGCCGCCCTCGGCGACCCACGCCGCCTGATCGAACACGGTTTCGTTCAGTGAACGGTTTCCGTTCAATGAACGCTGAGGGTGACGAGCTCGTGCTCGCGCGCGTTGGCGAGCGCGGCCTCGCGCGTGTCGGTGAGCATGATCGGCGTGCCGTCGGCCGCGTGCAGCGAAAACAGCGCCAAGCCCGGCGCCATGTTCGGCGCCTGCGGGAAAATCGTGCGCACGTCCTCGGAACGGAGCGCCCGCACATAAGCGATGCGTCCGCCGCCGAGCGCCGCGAACGCCTCGGGCGTGAAGTTCGTGGCCTTTGGGTCCATCGCCTTCGGATCTTCGTGTTGCGTGTTCATGGTCTTAGTCCTTTCCGTCCTTGGCCCCGATCTCGATCCGGCGCACGGGCCGTGCGGCTTCGGGCCGTTCCAGATCGACCGACAGGAGTCCGTCTTTCAGATCGGCGCCTGTGATCGCGATGCCGTCGGCGAGCACGAAGGTTCGCCGGAACTGCCGCGCGGCGATGCCGCGATGCAGGAAGGTGCGCCCGGCGCTGTCGTCGCTCTGGCGGCCGGCGATCACCAGCTCGTTTTCTTCGACGGTGATTTCAAGTTCCGCGCGCGAGAATCCGGCGACGGCGAGCGTGATCCGGATCCGCTCCGGCCGGTCCTTGGCCGCGGGCAAGCGCTCGACGTTATAGGGCGGATAACCGTCGGCCGCCTTGGCGACCCGGTCGAGCGCCCGCTCGATCTCCTCGAAGCCGAGCAGGAACGGACTCGAAAGCGTAGGTACGCGCGACATCGCAAAGTCCTCGCCAAAGCGACTTTGTGGGGCCCCAGATGGGCGCCCCGGACCGGGCTCGGTCGAACCCGATGCACGAAAGATATGGGATCGCGCGCGGCCCTTCGCAAGGCGAGGGTGGCGGCGCTGCTTCTATCGGGAGGGGATTTGGTGGAGCCAGGCGGAATCGAACCGCCGACCTCTTGAATGCCATTCAAGCGCTCTCCCAACTGAGCTATGGCCCCACACGGCCGCCGGTTGGAAAGCCGGAATTCAGGCTACGGCGGCGAGCCCGGGTGCTGGGTGTCCCGGGCGGTTCGGACTAAGCATTCGGACTAAGCACGGGGCGTTCCGCCCCTCAAGGCTCCTCGTCGCCCTCGACCTTCTCGCCGATGATTTCGGAGACCGTGCCGGGTTCCTCTTCCTCCTGCTCGAGGAACGTATCGTCCTCCGTCGCAGCGGGAGTCTCCGTCTCGTCGTCATCGGCATCCGGTGTCGCTGCAGTTTTCTTCTTGCCGCTCGCCTCCGCATCCGCATCCTCGAGCGAGATGACGTTGGCGGGACGCTTGACCTCCGGCTCCTCGACCGGGACCGGCTTGGGTGCGACCGGCTCGGCTCGCGCCCGCGTGACGGCCGCGACCTGATACACGGTTCCGCACTTCGGGCAGACGATTGGACTGCGCGCGAGGTCGTAGAATTTCGACCCGCAGCTGCCACACACGCGCTTGATGCCGAGTTCGGGCTTGGCCACCAAAACTCCTCCGCTTGCAGGAAATAGCTGGAAAATGGGCGCCTCAATTGGACCGCTGCCCCCTGCCTGTCAAGGCCGAAAAGCCGCTGGCCTGCATCGGTGACGGACTCTCGGCTGCGTGCTAGAGCCTCGCGCCGAAACGAGAAAACGATGTCCGTAGCTCCGGCGCACCCAAAGGCCCACGCTAGGCCCGCCGTCGCCCGCCGCGCGGGCGCGCTCAAGGGCCGCGTTCGCGTGCCCGGCGACAAGTCGATCTCCCACCGCGCGCTGATGCTGGGCCTGCTCACGGTGGGCGAGACCCGGATCGAGGGCCTTCTGGAGGGCGCCGACGTGCTTGCCACCGCAGGCGCCTGTGGTGTGCTCGGGGCCAAGCTTCAGCGTAGCGGAACCGGCGTCTGGAGCGTGCACGGCGTGGGCATCGGTTCGCTGTTGCCGCCCTGGGCGCCACTCGATTTCGGCAATGCCGGCACTGGCACGCGGCTAATGCTCGGCGTCGTCGCCGGTCATCCGATCGAGGCCGCTTTCGACGGCGACGACAGCCTGCGCCAGCGGCCGATGCGGCGCGTGCTGGATCCGCTCGCGCGCATGGGTGCGGAGGTCATGGAGCAGGCCGAGGGCGGCCGGCTGCCGCTCAAGCTCAAGGGTGCGCGCGACCCGATCCCGATCGAGTTCAAGAGCCCGGTCCCCTCAGCACAAGTGAAATCGGCGGTGCTGCTTTGCGGGCTGGCGGCGCCGGGCGAGACTACTTTGATCGAGGAAGCGGCGACGCGGGACCATACCGAGCGCATGCTCGCCTATTTCGGCGCCGAGCTGAAAGTCACGCAGCATAATGCGCACGGAAAGCGAATCGTGCTCAAGGGCCGGCCGGAACTCTTGCCGCAACGCGTGCGCGTGCCGGCCGATCCCTCATCGGCGGCTTTTCCGCTCGTAGCGGCGCTTCTGGTTCCGGGGTCGGACATCGTTCTGCAAGGCGTCTTGATGAATCCGCTGCGCTCGGGCCTGATCGTGACGCTCAAGGAAATGGGCGCGCAGATCGAAGAGTTGGAACTGCGCGAGGAGGGCGGCGAGACAATCGCGGATCTGCGCGTGCGCGCCTCGGCGCTCAAGGGCGTCGAGGTTCCCGCCGCGCGCGCGCCTTCGATGATCGACGAATATCCTGTGCTCGCAATCGCCGCGGCTTTCGCCGAAGGAACCACAGCGATGCGTGGACTTGCCGAATTGCGTGTCAAGGAATCCGACCGGCTGGGCGCGGTCGCCGCCGGCCTCAAAGTGAACGGCGTCGTCCACGAGATTTGCGGCGACGATCTGATCGTGCACGGCAAGCGCAAGGTCGAAGGCGGCGGCAACGTCGCGACCCACATGGATCACCGGATCGCCATGAGCTTTCTGGTGATGGGACTCGCCAGCGACAAGCCGGTCGGCGCCGACGATATTTCCTTCGTCGCCACCAGCTTTCCGGGCTTCTCCGAGCTGATGCACAAGCTCGGCGCCGATATCGGGTAAGCGATGATCGTCACCATCGACGGGCCGGCGGCGTCGGGCAAGGGCACGCTCGCGCGCCGAATCGCGGTCTATCTTGGCCTGCCGCATCTCGATACCGGGCTGCTCTATCGCGCGGTTGCGGCCGAGCTACTCGACGCAAAGAAGCGCCTCGATGACTCGGCGGCGGCGGCGGCCGTCGCCCGCACGCTTTCCCTCGAAGGGCTCGATGCGAAGCGGCTCTCGGGTGCGGCGCTCGGCGAAGCTGCTTCGCGCGTCGCGGCGATCCCCGAGGTGCGTGCGGCACTTCTAGCCTTGCAGCAGGATTTCGCCGGCCGGCCCGGGGGCGCCGTGCTCGACGGCCGCGACACCGGTACCGTCATCGCCCCCCAGGCCGAGGCGAAGATATTCGTCACCGCCAGGCCCGAAGTGCGCGCCTGGCGGCGCCATAGGGAACTAACGGAACGCGGCGAGACGCTGGCCTATGACGCGGTGCTGGCCGAGATCAGGAAGCGCGACGCCCGCGATTCCGGGCGCGCCATCGCGCCCCTGAAGGCCGCGCCGGATGCGGCCTTGCTCGATACCACCGATCTCGATATAGAGGCCGCGTTCCGGGCGGTTCTTTCCATCGTGGAGGCTGTCCGGGCGGGCCGAGGGCGGGGTTCACCCGCGCCCTCGTAGCGTAGGAGGCAGGCCCGCTCCGCCTCGCGTTTTCGCGCCGGAACGCCCAATCGTCTCGTGCCGCGCGGCAGTTTTGCCGCAACGAAGTCATGGCTCCGGGCTGTTGCCCGGATCGGCCGCGCCGCACGCGACGTTTATTTCACCGACACCCGAACCCGATCCACCATCAGGAGAACCGATGCCCGCCGCCGCCAAACAGACCGCTCAGCCCACCCGCGAAGACTTCGCCGCAATGCTGGAGGAATCCTTCGGCCGCGTCGACCTGCATGAAGGCTCGGTCGTCAAGGGCAAGGTGGTCGGCATCGAGAAGGACATCGCCGTTATCGACATCGGCCTGAAGACCGAAGGCCGCGTGGCGATAAAGGAATTCGCCGGTCCCGGCCGCGAGGGCGCGCTCAAGGTCGGCGACGAGGTCGAGGTCTATCTCGAGCGGGTGGAGAACGCGCTGGGCGAGGCGGTGCTGTCGCGCGACAAGGCGCGGCGCGAGGAGAGCTGGGGCCGTCTCGAAAAGGCGTTCCAGGCCAACGAGAAGGTCACCGGCGTCATCTTCAACCAGGTCAAGGGCGGCTACACCGTCGATCTCGACGGCGCCGTTTCCTTCTTGCCCAGGAGCCAGGTGGATATTCGCCCGATCCGCGACATCGGTCCGCTCATGCACACGCCGCAACAGTTTCAGATCCTGAAAATGGATCGCCGGCGCGGCAACATCGTCGTTTCGCGCCGCACCGTGCTCGAGGAGACCCGCGCCGGCCAGCGCCACGAGCTGGTGTCGAGTCTCGAGGAGGGCCAGACCATCGACGGCGTCGTGAAGAACATCACCGATTACGGCGCCTTCGTCGATCTCGGCGGTATCGACGGCCTGCTGCACGTGACCGACATCGCCTGGCGCCGCGTCAATCATCCCAACGACGTCCTGACCATCGGCCAGCAGGTCAAGGTGCGGATCATCAAGATCAATCACGAAACCCACCGCATCTCGCTCGGCATGAAGCAGCTGCAGGGCGATCCCTGGGAGGGCATCGAGGCGCGTTATCCGGTCGGCACCAAGGTGAAGGGCCGCGTCACCAACATCACCGACTACGGCGCCTTCGTGGAGCTCGAGCCCGGCATCGAGGGACTGGTGCACGTTTCCGAAATGTCGTGGACCAAGAAAAACGTCCACCCGGGCAAGATCGTCTCTACCTCTCAGGAGGTCGAGGTTCAGGTGCTCGAGGTCGATCCGGTCAAGCGCCGCATCTCGCTGGGCCTCAAGCAGACGCTGGCCAATCCGTGGGAGGTGTTCGCCGAGAAACATCCGGTCGGCACCATTGTGGAGGGCGAGGTCAAGAACAAGACCGAGTTCGGCCTGTTCCTCGGCCTCGATGGCGAAGTGGACGGCATGGTGCATCTCTCGGATTTCGACTGGAACCGGCCCGGCGAGCAAGTGATCGAGGAGTTCAAGAAAAGCGACATGGTCAAGGCCATGGTGCTCGACGTCGACGTCGAGAAGGAGCGCATTTCGCTCGGCATCAAGCAACTCTCGGGCGACCCGTTCGCTCAGGCCGGGGATCTCAAGAAGGGCGCGGTGGTCACCTGCGAGATCACCGAGGTGAAGGAAGGCGGACTCGAGGCCAAGATCGTCGGCACCGATCTCACCACGTTCATCAAGCGCTCCGACCTTGCGCGCGACCGCTCCGATCAGCGCACCGAGCGTTTCGTCGTCGGCGAAAAGGTGGACGCGCGCGTGACGCTGTTCGACAAGCGCGCGCGCAAGGTCATGGCTTCGATCAAGGCGCTGGAGATCGCCGAGGAGAAGGAAGCGGTCGCCCAGTACGGCTCGTCCGACTCGGGCGCGACGCTCGGCGACATTCTCGGGCCCTCGCTCACCAAGCGCACCGACAAGAAGGAATAGGCCGCGAACGGCCCTTCGGGACGTAACGGCGGGCGGCCGAAGTCGCACTTGCGCGACTTCGGCAGTTAAGCTGCGCAAGCCGGCCCGGCCCGGCTTGCATGCCCGCCGTTTCCGTTTCGATTACCCCTTTTCTAACAATGCCTTGAAGCCGCCGCAGGGCGGGCTACAGTCGCGCGAATCGGGGAGGCGCCCCTTCGCGCCGCCCATGGAGGCCCAAAATGTCCTTCGAGGTTGATGCCATCGTCGATCGCCGCCGCCTGCGGCGCAAGCTCACTTTTTGGCGCGTGATCGCGCTGCTCGCCATCGTCGCCGGCATCGGCTGGGCCGCCGCGTCGGGCGACAATCGCTACTTCGGCAACAGCAGCCCGCATGTGGCGCGCGTCACCATCGGCGGCCTGATCCGCAGCGACCGCGTGCGGCTCGAACTACTGGAGGAAATCGGCAAGTCCGGCGCCGAGGCGGTGATCATCTCGATCAACAGCCCGGGCGGCACGGTCGCCGGCTCCGAGGCGCTCTATGAAGGAATCCGCCGCCTCGCCGGGAAAAAGCCGACCGTCGCCGTGGTCGAAGGCATCGCAGCGTCGGGCGCCTATATCGCGGCGCTCGGCACCGAGCGCATTTTTGCGCCGCGCACGGCGATTGTCGGCTCGGTCGGCGTTATTTTCCAGTATCCGAACTTCTACGAGCTGCTGAAGCACGTCGGCGTCGCGGTCGAGGAGATCAAATCGTCGCCGCTCAAGGCCTCGCCCAACGGCTTCGAGCCGACCAGCCCCGAGGCCAAGGCTGCGATCAAGAATCTGGTCGACGACACCTATGGCTGGTTCAAGAATCTGGTGCGCGAGAGGCGCGGTCTCGACGACGCCAAGCTCGCGCTCGCCTCCGACGGACGCGTGTTCAGCGCGGCCCAGGCCATGCCGATCAATCTCGTCGACCAGATCGGCGACGAGCGCGCGGCGCGCGCTTGGCTCAAGGCCAACAAGGGCGTCAGTGAGGATCTCGTGGTGCGCGACTGGCGGACCCGCAGCCTCGGTTCCGAGTTCCGCTGGCTTGGCGCGCTCGCGGCCGTCGCGGAGTCGCTCGGCCTGCCCGCGCTCGGTGCGCTGGTCGGCGGCGAAGCCATCATCAGTGCCGCCGCGCGGGCCCAACTTGACGGCCTTTTGGCCATCTGGCAGCCTCCCTTGACCGACTGAAGGTCTGCCAAGTCTTTCGGATCGTTTACATATTCCGCTCGGGGGGGCTGGGCGAAATGATCAAATCCGAGCTCGTTCAGAAGATCGCGGAATCCAATCCGCATCTCTATCAGCGCGATGTCGAGAACATCGTGGACGCGATCCTCGATGAGGTCACCAACGCGCTGTCGCGCGGCGACCGCGTCGAATTGCGCGGCTTCGGCGCGTTCTCGACCAAGGCGCGCCCGGCCCGCCTCGGGCGCAATCCGCGCACCGGCGCCCAGGTGAAGGTGGCCGAGAAGGTCGTGCCCTATTTCAAGACCGGCAAGGAAATGCGCGAGCGGTTGAACCGCCCGCGCCGCTGACCCTCGCAGACCGCGCCGCAACGGAGTCTCCAATGCGCAGACTCCTCGCCTGGATACTTTTGCTGCCCTTGTCGGTCGCGATCGTCCTGTTCGCGGTCGCCAATCGCGCCGACGTCGTCGTCTCCTTCGACCCGTTCTCGCGCGCGAGCCCGGCCTTCGCGCTCACCGTGCCGCTGTTCGCGGTGATTTTCGGCGCGGTGATCGTCGGCGTGCTGGTGGGCGGCATCGTGGTCTCTTTCGGCAAACTGCGCTGGCGGTTCGCCGCGCGCCGCGCCGAGCGCGAGAATGCGCGGCTCAAGGCCGAAGTCGAACAACGCAACAAGGCCGATTTCCAGACCGCGGCGCGCATCCCGGCCTTGCCGGCGCGGCCGGGCGTGTTCGGCCAGGACCGCGACTAAGCGCTTGATCCGACGAAGTTTCCGCCGCTTTCCGCGGCGGTGGACATCGGTACGGCCTCATGTCATCGAACAGCATGCTTGAGGTGAAAATCTGCGGCATCAACGAGCCGCGCGCCATGGACGCGGCGCTTGCCGCCGGCGCCGATCTGGTCGGGCTGGTGTTTTTTCCGCCGAGCCCGCGCGCCGTTTCGCTCACTGATGCGGCAAAGCTCGCCGCGCGCGCGCGGGGCCGCGCGCTGGTGGTCGCGCTGGTGGTCGATGCGGACGATACGCTGCTGTCGCGCATCGTCACCGAGGTTTCGCCGGACATTTTGCAGCTGCATGGCGCCGAGAGTCCGGCCCGCGTCGCCGAGATCCGCAAACGCTTCACGCGCCCTTTGATGAAGGCGATCGCGGTCGCCGAGGCCGCCGACCTTTCGGCGGTCGCTTCCTATAATGCGGTCGCCGATCGGCTGCTGTTCGACGCCCGCCCACCCAAGGACGCCACCCGGCCCGGCGGCCACGGCCGCGCCTTCGACTGGACGCTGTTGTCGCGCGTCGAGCGCAACAAGCCGATCATGCTCTCCGGCGGGCTCACGCCGGAGAACGTCGTGGACGCGATCCGCATCGTGCGGCCGGACGCCGTCGACGTATCGTCGGGCGTCGAGAGCGCCCCCGGGGTCAAGGACGGGAACAAGATCAAGGCCTTCGTGGCCGCCGCGCGCCAGGCGGCTGGCAGCCTCGATGCCGTGCGGGAGAAGGCGTCGTGAACGGGAAGCCCAACAGCCTCCGTACCGGGCCCGACGAGCGCGGGCATTTCGGCATCTATGGCGGCCGCTTCGTCGCCGAGACGCTGATGCCGCTCGTGCTCGATCTCGAGCGCGCCTACGACGGAGGCCAGGAACGATCCCGCCTTCAAGGCGGAGCTGGACTATTTCCTGAAACACTATGTCGGCCGGCCGAGCCCGCTTGTATTTCGCCGAGCGGCTGACCGGACATTTTCGCGGCGCGAAGATTTACCTGAAGCGCGACGAGCTCAATCACACCGGCGCGCACAAGATCAACAATGTGATGGGGCAGATCCTGCTCGCGCGCCGCATGGGCAAGAAGCGGATCATCGCCGAGACCGGCGCCGGCCAGCACGGCGTCGCCACCGCCACCGCCTGCGCGCGCTTCGGGCTTCGAGTGCGTCGTCTATATGGGCGCCACCGATATCGAGCGGCAGAAGCCGAACGTCTTCCGCATGAAGTTGCTGGGCGCCGAGGTGCGGCCGGTCACCTCCGGCTCCAAGACGCTCAAAGACGCCATGAACGAGGCGCTGCGCGACTGGGTCACCAACGTCGAGAATACTTTCTATTGCATCGGCACGGTCGCCGGGCCGCATCCCTATCCGGCGATGGTGCGCGACTTCCAGTCGGTGATCGGCAACGAAGTGCGCGAGCAGATCATGGCAGCCGAGGGCCGGCTGCCGGATTCGCTGGTCGCCTGCATCGGCGGCGGCTCCAACGCCATGGGCCTGTTCCATCCGTTCCTCGACGATGCCGGCGATCGAACTCTACGGCGTCGAGGCGGCGGGCAAGGGGATTCCCACCGGCCAGCACGCCGCTTCGATCGGCGGCGGCAAGCCGGGCGTGCTGCACGGCAACCGCACTTATTTGCTGATGGACGGCGACGGCCAGATCACCGAGACCCATTCGATCTCCGCCGGCCTCGATTATCCCGGCATCGGCCCGGAGCATTCCTGGCTGCACGACATGGGCCGCGTGACATTTCTCTCGGCCACCGACGACGAGGCGCTGAAGGCGTTCCAGCTGCTCTCCACGCTCGAGGGCATCATCCCGGCGCTCGAGCCGGCGCACGCGCTGGCCAAGGTCGCCGAGCTGGCGCCGAAGAAGTCGAAGGACCATCTGATGGTGGTCAATCTGTGCGGCCGCGGCGACAAGGACATTTTCACCGTCGCGGAGCATCTCGGGGGCAAGCTGTGAGCGCAGCCTCTCATGGTTGGAGCTGCTTGCACTGGGAATTTTTATCTTCGTTTGGCGATTTAGCCGCCAGTCTCGGCCGGTTTCATTGATGTATTTCGCCAAAGATGGCGACTAAGTCCCAGCGCGCACTTGTTCGATGACGTCGCACAAAGAATGGATCTATAGCTTCGTCAGCTTGGCACAATGGCTCGGCACCATCAACATCGCAGTATCGGCCTCAAAAAGGAGAAGCGGGGACAAGACGATAGAGTAGAAGATGATTGCCGAGCCGCGGTTGAGTCTGAACACACATGACCACGCGCATCGACACCCGCTTCGCCGCGCTCGCAGCGAAGGCCGCGCCGGGCTGGTGACTTTCGTCACCGCCGGCGATCCGGATTACGCGACTTCGCTTGCGATCCTGAACGCGCTGCCCAAGGCCGGCGCCGACGTGATCGAGCTCGGCATGCCGTTCACCGATCCCATGGCCGACGGCCCGGCGGTCCAGGCATCGTCGCTGCGCGCGCTGCATGCCGGCCAAAACATGAAGAAGACGCTCGAGCTGGTGCGCGCCTTCCGCAAGCAGGATGACGCCACGCCGATCGTGCTCATGGGTTATTACAATCCGATCTATGTCTATGGCGTCGATCGTTTCCTCAAGGACGCGAAAGGCGCCGGCGTCGACGGGCTGATCGTCGTCGATCTGCCGCCCGAGGAGGACGAGGAGCTTTGCCTGCCGGCGCTCAAGGCCGGCATCGCCTTCATCCGGCTCGCCACCCCCACCACCGACGACAAGCGCTTGCCCACGGTGCTGAAGAACACCTCGGGCTTCGTCTATTACGTCTCGATCACCGGCATCACCGGCGCCGCGGCGCCCGATTCGGGCAAGGTCAATGCCGCGGTCGCCCGCATCAAGCGCCACACCAAGCTGCCCATCGCGGTCGGCTTCGGCGTGCGCACCGCCGCGGATGCGCAGCGCATCGCCGAGCGCGCCGACGCGGTCGTGGTAGGATCGGCGCTGGTCGAGGCGGTGCGGCAAAGCCTCGACGCAAGCGGCAAGGCCAGCGCGCGCACTGTAAAGAGCGTCACCGATCTCGTCGCCGAGCTTGCCCGTGGCGTACGCTCGGCGCGTCGGGTCGCGGCGGAGTGAACATGAACTGGATTTCCAAAGTCGCGCCGAAGCTTCGAAACTTCCTGCAGCGCCGAGAAGTGCCGGAGAATCTCTGGATCAAGTGTCCGGAGACCGGCCAGCTCGTCTTCCACAAGGACGTCGAGGCGAACCAGTGGGTGATCCCAGGCTCGAACTACCACATGCGCATGGGCGCGGCGGCCCGCCTCAAGTCCATGTTCGACGGCGAGACCTGGTTCGACGTGCAACTGCCGCAGGTGCCGGTCGATCCGCTGAAATTCCGCGACGAGCGCCGCTATGCCGATCGCCTGAAGGACGCCCGCGCCAAGACCGGCTTGAACGACGCGGTGAAAGTCGGCTTCGGCAAGCTCGACGGCCTGCCGGTCGTCATCGCCGTGCAGGATTTCGATTTCATGGGCGGCTCGCTCGGCATGGCGGCGGCCGAAGCCATCATCAAGGCGCTCGACACCGCGGCCGAGAAGAGCACGCCCTGCATCCTGTTCGCGGCCTCGGGCGGCGCGCGCATGCAGGAGGGAATTCTGTCGCTGATGCAGCTGCCGCGCACCACGGTCGCGGTGCTCAATCTGCGCCAGGCCAAGCAGCCCTATATCGTCGTGCTGACGAATCCCACGACCGGCGGCGTCACCGCCTCCTACGCCATGCTCGGCGACGTGCAGATCGCCGAACCCGGCGCGCTCATCGGCTTCGCCGGGCCGCGCGTGATCGAGCAGACCATCCGCGAGAAGCTGCCGGAAGGCTTCCAGCGCGCCGAATACCTGCGCGACCACGGCATGGTGGACATGGTGGTCCATCGGCGTGAGCTGCGCGCGACGATCTCGCGCCTGTGCCGCCTCATGACCAAGGCGCCCGCGGCCGCCCGCTCGCTGCCGGTGCCCGTGGGGGCGCCGGCGGAGGCGTCATGAGCGCGGGCGCGGCGCGCGCCCGGGAGGCTACCGAGGCCGTCATCGCGCGGCTCGGGCGGCTGCACCCCAAGCGCATCGACCTCTCGCTCGGCCGGCTTGAACGTTTACTGGCCCGCCTCGGCCATCCCGAGCGCAAGCTGCCGCCGGTGATCCACGTCGCCGGCACCAACGGCAAGGGCTCGGCCATCGCCTTCCTGCGCGCGATGCTGGAAGCGGCCGGCCACGGCGTCCACGTCTATACCTCGCCGCAATCTGGTGCGCTTCAACGAGCGCTTCCGCCTCGCGCACCGGGGCACCGGCCGTCTGGTCGGCGACGAGGCGCTGGCCGAGGCGCTGATGGATTGCGAGCGCGCCAACGCCGAGGATTCGATCACGTTCTTCGAGATCACGACCGCGGCGGCGTTTCTGCTGTTTTCGCGCCATCCGGCCGACGTGCTGCTTCTGGAAGTCGGCCTCGGCGGCAGGCTGGACGCCACCAACGTGATCGAGCGGCCGCTCGCCAGCCTCATCATGCCGGTCTCGATCGACCACACGGAATTCCTCGGTCCGACGCTGAACGAGATCGCCGCCGAGAAAGCGGGAATCCTGAAGCCGCGGCGCGCCCGCGATCCTCGCGCAGCCAGGAGCCGGACGCGCTTGCGGCGATCGAGCGGCGAAGCGGCGCGCATCGGCGCCCGGCTCTTCGTCTCGGGCGAGCACTGGCAGGCCTATGAGGAGCGCGGGCGGCTGGTTTATTCGGATGAATCGGGCCTGCTCGATCTGCCGCGCCCGCGTCTGGTGGGCCCCCATCAGATCGAGAACGCCGGTGCCGCGATCGCAACATTGCGCGCAGCCAACGCGTTCGCCGTGCCCGCCGCGGCCGTCGAAGCCGGCATGATCCGGGTCGATTGGCCGGCGCGCATGCAGCGCCTGGGTCACGGAAGGCTCGCCGCGCGGCTTCCCGAAGGCTCGGAACTGTGGCTCGACGGCGGCCACAATGTCGCCGGCGCCGCCGCGGTCGCCATCGCGCTCGCGGAGCTCGAGGAAAAAGTCCCGCGCCCGCTCGTGCTGGTCGCCGGTCTCTTGTTCACCAAGGACGCCGACGGCTTCCTCGCCTGTTTTTCCGGTCTGGCGCGCCACCTGTTCGCGGTGCCGGTTCCGGCCGAAACCGCGCGCACGCCGGAGCAGGTTGCGGCCTCGGCGGCTCGTGCAGGCCTGATGGCGGAAACCGCGCCCAGCGTGGAAGCCGCCCTCGACCGCGTTCAGGCGCTCGGCCTCGAAATGCCGCCGCGGGTGTTGATCACCGGCTCGCTTTATCTGGCGGGACAGGTACTGGCGCTGAACGGCACGCCGCCGGTCTAGAAACGGCGATGGCCGGGCAAAAGGCGCCCTCGGGTCGCGCCTTTGGCGCGCCCAAGGGTAAACGCCGCGCCGTCTTCGCGCCTGACGTCCCGGCCATCATCAGAGAATTCGTTTTCAGAAGATCGCGACTTAGATCGCGCCTTGGATCCACTGCACGATCTTGGGCTTGGGCACCGCGCCGATCTGGCGCGAGGCCATCTGGCCGTTCTTGAAGATCATCAGCGTCGGGATCGACATGATCCCGTATTTGGACGCGGTCTGCGGGTTCTCATCGACATTGAGCTTCACGATCTTGAGCTTGCCCTGCAATTCGGCCGCGACCTCTTCGAGCATGGGCGCGATCACGCGGCAGGGCCCGCACCATTCGGCCCAGAAATCCACCAGCACAGGATCGGCGGACTTGAGTACGTCCGCGTCGAAAGACGAGTCGGAAACCTTGGCGACAGCCATGGCATACCTCGGTAATGGCGTGGGGAATCGGGGCCCTTGGGCGGGAGATACCTAGGGACGCGGGCCCCCAGGGTCAAGATGCGCCTAAGTCGCGGATCGCGAGCTGAAAAGCGGCATCCAGCGCATCCCCGGGGATTTCCTCGATTGCCGGCTTAACCGTCCACACAAGATGTGCGCGCACGGCCTTGCCGGGGTAGAGCGGCCTCAGCGCTTCGCGATAGAGCGCGAGCTGCCCCACATAGGCGCTGAACCGCTCGTCGCCCGGCAAAGCCCGTTCGCGGTCGGTCTTGAAATCGGCGATGTGCACGGCGTCTGCCGTCTCGGCCAGACGGTCGATCCGGCCGGCTATTTCGATCGGGCCGCTTTCGATCAGCCGGCGCGCGAAAATCGGGACCTCGCCCCGGCTGTTTTCGCCAAACAGCATTGTGCAATCCGCATGGTCGAGCACCGCGATCGCCTCGGCGACGAGTGCGCCGCGCTCGACCTCCGTCACATCGGCGGCATCGGCAAGAAAGCGTTTGGCCCGATCCGAGCGCTCGGACGGCGGAATCGGAACCAGCGCATGCAGCAGCGCGTGCACGAGCTTGCCCCGGCGCAACGGGTCGAGGCCGGCAGCCGGTGCTGAGCGCGACCGCTCGAAAACGGCATCGGCCATCGCCCGCGACGGCGCGATGACCTGCGTGAGCGGTGTGGGCGGCGGCGCCGGGCGCTTGAGCCATGCAGGCTCTGCGATCCGCGCCAAGGCCGGCGCGGGCTGTTTCTCGGCGCTCTGCGGCGGCGTAGGCTTGAGCCGCCATACCTTGCCTGCGAAACCGGGCGCGTCCTGCTCTTCCATGTCCGCCTTAAGCGCGTCATGGACCAGCTGGTACCAGCAGCCCTCGGGCAGCTTCGATCGTTCCGACTCGTAGCCGCACACCACGAGCGCATCGGCCGCGCGGGTGACGGCGACATAGAGCAGCCGCCGGTATTCTTCCTCGCGCTTGCCGTGCGCGGCGCTGCGGGCGCCGCCGAGATTTTTCGAATCCAGCTTGCGCCCGAGCGCCCAGACCGGCGCCTCGGGTGCGCCCGGCGGCGCGCCTGGAACCGGCAGCGTCAGCAGCCTCGGGTCGTGGCGGCCGTCGGCCGGAATTCCGGTCGTGTCCGCGAGCACCACGATCGGCGCCTCGAGCCCCTTGACCCCGTGCACGGTCATCACCCGCACCGCCGGGCTCTCGATTTCAAGGTCGCGCTTCACCTCGGCGCCGGCGCGGCGCAGGAACGCCACGAAGCCCGCCAGCGTCGGCGCCTCGGTCTGCTCATAGGCGAGCGCGCGGGCGAGCAATTCGTCGATCGCGTCGGCGGCCTCGTCGCCGAGCCGGCCCAGGATCAATTCGCGCCCGCGGTCGCGCCCGAGCACGCGCGAGAGAAAATCGAACGGCCGCAGCTTGCGTGCCTCCGCGCGCCAGCGTGCGAGTTTCCCGGCGGCCGGCTTGAACCGTGCGTCGGTCTTGGCTTTCTCATCGAGCGCCGCGGCGAGCGAACCGGTGCGGCCGGGCGCCAGCGCCATGAGGTCGTCGTCGGTCAAGCCGAACAGCGGACTCTTCAAGGCGCAGGCGAGCGAAAGATCGTCGTGCTCCAGGAGCAGAGCATCCACGAGCGCCATTAGATCCATGACCGCGATGTGTTCCACCAGATCGAGCCGGTCGGCGCCGGCGACCGGCACACCCTTGTCCTTGAGCGCGCGCAGGATCGCCTCGAACAAGACGCCGCGCCGCCGCACCAGCACGATGATGTCGCCGGCCCGCGCCGCGCGCGTCTTCCGCGTCCGCCGGTCGGTGACCGCGAGCCCGCCGCCGGTCCAATGCGCAATCGCGGCCGCGATCTGCCGCGCCAGCTTGACCGCCGGGTTGGTCTCGGCCTGCGCGTCGAGCGGGGCGTCCCAAGCCAGCCCATCCTCGTCGTCCTTGGGATCGGGCTTCAGTGTCGGCCACAATTCCACCAGCGCCGGCGCTTCCTTACGGATCGCCTCGTGAACGGTCTTGCCCGGATCGCTGCTGGAAAGACCGACATGCGCTTCCGGCCGTTTGAATACCGTGTCGATTGCCGTGAGCACGCCTGGCATGGAGCGGAACGAGAGCTTGAGCTTCTCGTTATGGAACTTCAGCTTTGCGCTTTCGGAGCGGCCTATGAATTTGCGCCGCATCTCGTCGAAGCGCGCCGGATCGGCGCCCTGGAAGCTGAAAATCGACTGTTTCTCGTCGCCGACGGCGAAGATCGTGCGGGTCCGGTCCTCGCGGGCGCCGCGGCCTGCGAAAAACTCCTCGGCGAGCCTTTCGATCACGGTCCATTGCTCGGGGCTGGTATCCTGCGCCTCGTCGATCAGAATGTGATCGATGCCGCCATCGAGCTTGTAATGCACCCAGGCCGCGGCCGTGTCGGACAACAGATCCGCGGTCTTGCCCACCAGATCGCCGAAATCGAGCACCCCGCGCCCGGCCTTCATCTTCTCGTAGCGGCCGATGACCGCTCCGGCGAGCGTGAGCAACGCCGCGCTGCGCTCGCGCGCGGCGATGGCATGGCGCGTATCCAGCAGGCCCTCGATCCGTGCGAGCTCATCGTCCAGCCGCTTTGCAAGATCGGGATGCGAGTCTCGAAAAGCCTTGGTGATGAAGCTTTTCGCCTTGCGGAGTTCGCCCTGACCGGTGAGAAAAACGTCGAGATAGCGGAATATGAGATCGCCGGTCGCTGCGGATATCGCGGCCTCCAGGCGCTCGGCGACCTTCTGGTCGTTTGCGGTGCCCGAGCGCAAAGCCTCTGCCGCCTTTGCCCAGCGGCTCTTCGGAAGATTCGGCCCCGCGACAATTTCACGGTCGAGCGCTTCCAAGGTTTGACTCGCGGCGAGCCCAAGCGCGGCGGAAATAGCCGCTTTCGGGTTCGTGCCGTGGTGATCGAAGAAGCGCTGCAGCTTGCGCCGCTCCCGAACGGCCTCGTCGAGCGCGGCGGCGAGCCCCTGATCCGAAGCGACCGCCACGGCGCGCGCGAGCGCTCGGCCAAGCTCGCCGTCGCGCTTGGACGCGGCCTCCAAGAGTACCGAGAGCCGAGCGCGGGCCAGCAAATCCCGCTCGCCCACTTCTTCCATCACTTCGAAGCCCGCCGGCACCCACGCCTCGAACGGAAACTGGTGCAGCACCCGGTCGCAGAATGCATGGATCGTCTGCACCTTGAGTCCGCCCGGCGTCTCCAGCGCCGCGGCGAATAGCTGCCGGGCTTTCACGCGGCGCACGTCGGAGACCGGCGCCGGATCGATCTCGGCGAGTTTCTTTTCGAGCGCGGTGTCGTCGAGCCTTACCCAGGCCGAAAGCACGCGCAGCACTTCGTTCGCCATGTGCGCGGCCGCGGCTTTTGTGTAGGTGAGGCACAGGATGCGCGCCGGCGGCGTGCCGGCCATCATCAGGCGGATCGCGCGGCGCACCAGCACCGTGGTCTTGCCCGAGCCCGCATTGGCGGAAACCCAGGCCGAGACCGCCGGATCGGAGGCGTTTTCTTGCGCCTGCCGGGTATCTTCCGGAAGCGCGATCATGTGTCCTCGCCTCCGCCGCTCTCGGACCATTCCTTGATGCGCGCCAGGTGATCGTACTCGCCGAAGCGCAGTTTCCATTTCGGCCGCGGCACCGGCAGATAAGGCGTCTTGGCATCGGCGAATTGCTCTAGCCGCACCTTCAACTTTTTCAGACTGAAGTCGGCCAGCGCGTCGAGATCGGCAAGCTTCAATTCGTCGAACAGCTTCTTGGTCGGGCCGCCTACTTCATCGGGATGGAACGAGCTGGTCTCGCCCGGCGGGTCGCCGCCCGAGAGCCGCATGATCTGGATGTCGGCGACGTGCGTACCCGCGGGGATTTCCTTGAACCCGCCGGCGCGCACGATCGCGGCCTCGAGCGGCAATTGCGGCGCCAGCCCGACGATCGCCTCCTTGGCGCTCGGTGGGGTTCCGGTCTTGTAGTCGAGGATCACGACCGAGTCGTTGTGCAGGTCGATGCGGTCGGCGCGCGCCGAGAGCGTGAAGTCGCGTCCGCCGGCGGCAAATGTGATGCGCCCGTTGGTCTCGGCGAAAATGCGTGCGACGTTCTTTCTGCGTTCCGGCTCCTGGCCGATGAACCAGCGCGCCACCCGCTCGAAGCGCGGCCACCAGACGGCGACCACTTCTGGAAAATCCTCATATTCCGCAAAGGCTTGCTTGCCGAACTGAAGCAGCCGGTCGAGTGCGTCGGGGGGGAGTTTCTCTGGAAATTCTTTGGTGAAATCACCGATCGCGTCGTGCAGCAGCGTGCCGCGCGCGGCGGCATCCGGTTCCGCATCGAGCGGCTCGAGCGCCAAGAGCTTCAGCACGTGGCGCGCATAGATCGTGTAGGGATCGCGGATCAGCGCCTCGATCTCGGTGACGCTCAGCCGCGCCGGCCTCAGTTCTACCGGCGGGCGCGGCTCCGGCCGCTGGATGCGGCCCCGTTGCGCCGGCGTCTCCAGCACGCGCGCGAGCGCGAGGTAATGTTCGCCTCGCTCGAGCGCCGCGCTCCATGCTTTCTCCGGTGCAATCGCCTTGATCCGCTGTAGAAAGCGCGAGGCCACGGTCTCGACCCCGTTCTGTTTGCGCGCCCGTGAGAGGACGACTTCGCGGGCGCACGTGGACTGCACGAAATCGTGCGCGCTCAGGCCCACGCGCCGCTCGGGCAGATCGAGCTTGAGGCGCTTCCTCATCGGCCGGTTCAGCCAGGAATCGTTCTGCGCCTCCGGCGGCCAGACGCCCTCGTTGACGCCACCGATCACCATGCGGTCGAAGTCGAGCAGGCGCGCTTCCAACGCGCCCAGGATGCAGATGCGCGACGCGGGATCGATCGGCGGGCGGAACTTCTGGTCGGACAACAGCGCAGGCAGGGCTTCGGAATAGTCGGCCAGCGAAAGCTCCGGCGCCGCCGCGGCCTTGGCCAGACTCGCGAAGGCCTCGTCGAGCTTGCGCGCGTCTTCGCGTTTCGTCCGAACCAGATCGAGTCCGATGGCCGCAAGCACTGTGCGGTGCACCTCGACCAGCTTTTTGACCGAGTGCAAACGAGATTCCGCAAGATCCAGCAGCGGCTGCAATTTTTCGACGATTGTCTGCGCGAGTTTGAGCGCGCTGTCCCAATTCTCGGCGCTCAAGCGGCTGCGCGGATCGCGCGGATGAAAATCGCGCCCGCGCGCATCCTCGACCGCGCGCATCAGGCCGGCGCCGGGCGCCGGCCGCGGGCCGCGCAGCACCGCGATCTCCAACAGGTCAATGTCGCCGCTCAAAGCGCCGAGGTCGGCCAGCGCATGGCGCAGCAGCGCGATCAAGGGCACCGGCGCCAGCCGCTCGGCGGCGGCCACGGCCACCAGGCGGGCGAGCAATCCGGCTTCGGTGTCGCCGAGCGGAAGGCCCGCCGAATCCTCGACCTCGATTTGCCAGCGCGCGAGCTCGGCGGCGACCCGGCGCGCGAGTGTGCGGTCGGGCGTTACCAGCGCCGCGCGCTTGCCCGGAAGCTCGATCGTTTCGCGAAGCGAGAGCGCGATGGCGAGCGCCTCGGCGCGTGGATCGGCCGCCTCGATGACTGTAACCCCCGAGAAAGCCTCGGCAATTTCAGCCTCGGGCGGCGTATCCTTGTCCGTCCGCCATCGTTCTGTGGTCGCCGCCGGCCGGAAGGCGTGCGAGAGAAAGCGCTCGCGGGCAGGGCTCCCGGGGGCCTCGATCCGTTTCACGTCGGCGCGCGCAATGCCGATCCGGTGCAGGAGCCGCTTCAGGCCGAACTGCGGATGGCCTTGCGACGGTTCGGTCGTCCTCGCCGCCCTCGATCAAGGCGAAAGATTCATCATCGAGCTCTGATCGAGTCCGGGCAGCACTACGGCACCTTCCCGATGTAGCGCGATGGCGGCGAGCAATTTGGCGACCGCTGGAATTGTGCCGGTGGAGCCGGCGGCGATGAACGGGCCCGCGATGTCGCTCTTGAGTCGCTCGGCTTCGCGCCGCAGCAGCTCGTCGCGTCGCGCGGCACCGTCCAAAAGCTTCTGTTCGATCAGGTGATCGTGCCAGGCCGTGCGCGCGAACTTCAGAAACTCGAGCGAAACTTCCCAATGCTTGTCGAGTTCGGGGGGAACGATCCCGTCGAGATCCTCAGGCTTGAGTTTCGCGATCGTGAAATCGTCGAACAGCCGCGCTAGCTGGTCGGCCAGCGCGATCGCGGCCGATGGAGTCGTCGCGATGCGCTCGCTCACGCTTGCATATTTCAGCACGAGTTTGGCCAGTGCGAGCCGCCGCTGGGCCGGCTCGATCGGCGGCGGCAGACGTCCTTCGCCCACTGCGTCCTCGAAGGCGAATTCGTCCTCGTCCACGTCGCCGAGCAGGACGATCTTGGGAAGCAGCGCGGCGTCGGTTCCGAGCGCGTCAAGGATCGCGTGAGAAAGCGCGCGCGCCGCGCGCCGGGTTGGGAGGTAAATCGTGGCGGAAGCGAGCGCCAGCGGGTTTTTGCGCGGCTCGAAGCCCGGCACCAGCTTGCCGTCGAGCAAAGCGTTCACCAGCGTCGGCAGGAACGGCGCCGAAGCCGGGATGGTGAAAACGCGGGGCGCGCTCATGGCTCAGATCGAGCCGCGGCGCATGACCTCTTCGGCGGCTCCGATCGCCTCGGGCGAGCCGACATGCATCCACATGCCTTCCAGCGCGAGCCCATGGAGCCGGCCCTCCGCCTCGGCCCGGTCGAACAGCCGCGTGAGCGAAAATGCGCCGGCCGGCGCACCCGCAAACAGACGCGGCGCGAGCACGGCCGCTCCCGCATAGACCAGGGGCGCGCGTTCCTGCTCGCCGCGCCGATGCAGTTTTCCTTGCGCATCCATTTCATAGTCGCCAAGGCCACGATAGCCGATCGCGCCGGCGCTCGGCGCCAGAAGAAGCAGTGCGTCCATGCGCGCGGCGTCGAATGCGCGGCCGAGGCGTTTCAGATTCGACGCAGTGCCTTCCAGCCAAAGACTGTCGGAATTCATCAGCAGGAACGGCGCCGAGCCAAGCCTTTGGGGCTCAAGCCTTTGTAAAGCCTTGACGATTCCGCCGCCGGTGTCGAGCAGCGCGCTGCGCTCGTCGGAGATCACGATCCTTGGCTGCTTCCGCGCCTTCAGATGCCGCTCCAGCGCGTCGGCGAAGTGATGCACGTTGACGACGGCGGTCTCGACGCCGGCCGCGGCCAACCGGTCGAGCGCGTGATCGAGGAGCGTCTTGCCGGCGACTTCGATCAGCGGCTTCGGCTTCGTATCGGTGAGCGGCTTCATCCGCACGCCAAGACCCGCCGCCAGCACCATGGCGGTCTTCGGCACCCCTTGGCGGTGGTTGGTGGCGGTCACGGCGCGAGCGGGCTCGGCTGGCCGATCAGGTTTCGGCGGGCGGCGGCACGTGCGTGTCGTACCACGCCTTGAGGCCCTCGAGCGAGGGATGGCCGAGCGCGCGCATCAGGTAATTTCGTACTCTAGGCAGATGTTTCAGATATTGGGACTTGCCGTCGCGCCGCTCCAAGCGGGCGAAAATGCCCATGATCTTGGTCGCACGCTGGGCGCCGAGCGTGACGTACTGGCGCGCGAACACGGCGGGGTCGAACGACGGATCTTTCTCGCCGCGGCCGAACGCGTAGCGCGACATCAAGGCGAGTTCCAAGCCCTCCGAGACATCGGCGCGCGCGTCCATCAGCAGCGAAGCGACGTCATAGGCGTGCGGGCCGATCAGCGTATCCTGGAAATCGAGCATGCCGATGCGCGCGATCCCGCCCCGATCCGGCAGCCACAGCAGATTGGGCGAATGGAAGTCGCGCAATACCCAGGTCTTGGGCGCATTGAGCGGCTCCTCCAGCGCGGCGCGCCACAGCGTCTCGAATTGCCCGCGCGCATCGGCGGCAAGCACCGCGCCGCGATAGGGCAGGTACCAGTCGAGCAGCAGCTCGAGCTCGATCAGATAAGCGTCGAGATCGTAAGGCGGGATTTCGTATTCGATGCGCGGCGCCACCGGCAGTTTTGTAGGAAGCTCGAGGCTGTGCAGCTCGACCAGGACGTCGATCGCCGCCTCGTAGCGCTCTTCGACCGGCGTCGGCGGATCGCCGGCGACGACGCCCTTGTTGCCGAAGTCCTCGATCAGCAGGAGTCCGCTCTCGATGTCGGCGGCGATGATCTCCGGCGTGCTGAAGCCCTTCTCACGCAGATAGCGCGCGATCGCCACGTACGGGCGCATGTTTTCGGCCAAATGCGCGATGGCGCTGTAGGGCAGGCCGTTCTTCACCGGCGGTCCGTCGGGCCGCGGCGGCGCGTTCATCAGGATTATGCTGGTGCCCGATAGCGCGAGCCGCTCATAGCTCCGGGTCGAGGCGTCGCCCTGGATGCGCCGCCGCCGTGCCGGGCCGAAGCCCGCCGCATCGATCAGCGCGCGCGCCGCACGCAGCCGCTCGAGCCGCTGGATCCACGTGCCAAATCCGGTGAGCCGCACCTGCCGGTGCGTGGGGCCGAGATCGGGGGCGATCGAGAGCGCGATATCGAGCCGGTCGGTCTGGATCAAAGTGCCGGCGCGCTCGGGCCATTCCACGAACAGCACCGCGCCGTCGGCCGCCTCGTCCCAGCCGAGTTCGGCAAGCTCGGCCAGGGTCTCGATCCGGAACAGATCCGCGTGCACGATGGAAAACTGAGGCAGGTCATAGGCTTGCAGGAGGGTGAAAGTCGGGCTCGGAACTTCCAGGCGCGCGTTGCCCGCCAGATACCGGATCACCGCGCGCGCCAGCGTCGTCTTCCCGGCGCCGAGGTCGCCCGAGAGCGTGATCACGTCGCCCGGGTCGAGCGCGACGGCCAAGTCCATGGCGAGCCGCTCGGTGGCGCCCTCGTCGGGCAACGCCACGTCCCAGGTCGAGCGCGGGGCGTTGACAGTGAGCATGGCTTACTCGGCGGCCTTGTGATCGGCCACGGCCGCGGGCGGGAAGATGCAGGTCACGACCGTGCCGCCGCCGGGCGCATTGTCGATCGCGACGCTGCCGCCGTGCAATGCCACGAATGAGCGCACGATCGAGAGCCCGAGGCCCGGGCCGCGGTGTTTGGAGCCGCGCGTGTGCGTCTCGAAACGGCCGAACACGCGCTCCAAGAGTTCCGGCGGCACGCCCGGCCCCTTGTCGGCGATACGGAAGATGACCGCGCCGTCGCGCCGCTCGGCCGCGAGCGTAATCGTCTCGCCGCGCGGCGAAAAGCCGACGGCGTTGGAAAGCAGATTGAACAATATCTGCCGCACGCGCTTGGCGTCGGCGCGCAGCGCCCCGATATCGGGCCGCACCCGTATATCGAGTTTCAGGTTCTGCTCGGCCAGACGGTCGCGGATGCCTTCGGCCGCGGCCTGCATCGTTTCGCGCACATCGACGTCGGAGAGCTCGAGCTGCATCGCGCCGGCGTCGATGGTGGCAAGATCCAGAATATCGTTGATGATCGCGAGCAGCGCCGCGCTCGACTCGGTGATGTGGCCCACATATTCGCGCTGCTTGGTGTTCAGCGGGCCGATCACCGGATCGTCCAGCAGCTGCGCGAAGCCGATGATCGTGGTCAGCGGCGAACGCAGTTCGTAGGACACGTGATGCACGAACGCGCTCTTCAGCGCATCGGCCGCGATCAGCGCCTCGTTGCGCTCGACCAGCGCCCGCTCCACGTTCACGCTGTCGGAGATGTCGCGGAAGGTGACGAGCGTGTCGCCGTCGGGCAGCGGCAAAGCCGCGCAATCGAGCACGCTGCCGTCGACCCGCTCCAGCCGCCGCTCGACCGGCGTACGATGCTCGAGCGCCGTTACCGCGAGCTTGATGGCGCCGAGCGCTTCCTCGCCGCCCAACCTGCGGCCCAGGAGCGCGCGGGCCCAGCCGGCAACCGTATCGATATGCGGCCGCGTTGCGAGCGCTTGCGGCGAAAGCTTCCACATCTGGGCAAAGACCGGATTGTGCAGCTTGAGCCTGCCGTCGGTGCCGAACACGGCGACGGCTTCGGTCAGCGCCTCGAGCGTTTCGCTTTGCGTCCGGTTCAACGCGTTGAAGCGGCTCTCCAGCTCGATGCGCTCGCTGATGTCGTCGAACAGATAAGTGACGCCGTGCTCCGGGTTGGGGTTGGTGACCACGCGCAAGTGCCGGCCGCCGGGCAGATACCAGCGGTGCTCCTTGGGCTCGACGGCGCGATAGGCCTGCAGCAACTGCGCCTTCCAGGCGCGGAAGTCGGCTTGTTCCGGGAGCCGGCGCTCGGTCCTGAGCCGGTCGAGGATCGCCGAATCCGTCGGCCGCTCGTCGAGAAAGGCGGAATCGAGCTGGAACAGCGCGCGATAAGCGGCGTTATAGAACACCAGCCGCCCGTCGGCGCCGAAGATCGCAACTGCGGTTGCCAGCTGGTCGAGCGTGCGCCGGTGCGCGGCGACGACGTGCGTGAGTTCGGCCCGGATCGTCTCGGCCTCGGTCGCGTCGATGCCGACACCGGCGGCGCCGCGCGTGCCCGAGACCTCGACGACGTCGAGTATGCGCCGCTGTCCCGCGACGACCGCCGGCAGACGCTTGGCGAAAGTGCGGCCCTCGGCGCGCGCACGCAGCGCTTCCTCGCGCGCGCCGCGATCGAGCAGCTCGAGCCCGCGCGCGATCGCGTCATCGGCGTCGCGCGCTTCGACGGCCAGCGCATAAGCGTGGTTGGCGAAGACGAGGCGGCCCTCGGCGTCGCGGATCCAGATCGGCGCCGGCACCGCCGAGAGCAGTGCGCGCATTTCCTGCACCTCGGCCTCGAGCCGGCTGAACGACTCCGAAAGCGCCGCGTGGTCGAGGCGCGTGCCGGTGAGCTCCCGCAGCCGCAACACCGCGGCACCCGCGATCGGCCTGCCTTCGATCTCGACATGGCGCGAGTCGCGGGTGCGCCAGACGCGGCCGAAGGCTTCGCCGCGGCGCCGGAGCGCATCGATGGCCGCTTCCATTTCGCGCGCGGCCTCGGGCTCCAGCCAGGTGCCGAACGCCAAGAGCCGCCGCGCCGCCGGCTGACCCGTGAGCTTAGCCGCGTCGCCGAGGATGAGCGGCTCGGCCTCCTTTTCGCGCCAGGCCACGATCACCTGCGGCTCGCTCAAGAGGATCGCATTGGCCCGGTCGAGCTCGTCTTTCAGGCGCGCGATCTCGCCTTGTGCCCGATCGAGCGCACCGCTCGCACGCACGCGGGTTCGCAGGTAGGCGATCGAAACCACCACGGCGAAGACCAGGATGCCGAGCGTGAGCGCGAGCGAGGCGATCTCGTGGCGCTCGAGGCTGGCGAGCACATGAAGATAAGAAGTGCCCGCCGCCGGTGATGCTTGGGCAAGGGCCTGGGAAGAGAGAGTGATGGCGGCGAAAGCTGCCAGCAGGAACGCGGCACCGATGCGGCGCCGCGCGCCGCGTAGAGCGCGATTTTCTGCCTGTTCCGACATTCCCCGGACCCGCCCGCTGCCGCTGCCGTCAGCGAATCGGGCCACTCTAGGGCGTGCGGAGTCGCGGCAGAAGAGGGGCTTAGTGCCTCACAGACCCTCGAACAGGGCGGTCGAAAGGTAGCGCTCGGCGAAGGATGGCACGATGACGACCACGTTTTTACCCGCATATTCGGGCCGGCTGCCGACCTCGAAGGCGGCGGCGATCGCGGCGCCCGATGAAATGCCGACCGGGATGCCCTCGTAGCGGGCGACCGCGCGGGCGGTGTCGAAAGCCGTCTGATTGCCGACGGTCACCACCTCGTCCACCACCGAGCGGTCGAGCACCTCGGGCACGAAACCGGCGCCGATGCCCTGGATCTTGTGCGGGCCCGCCTGGCCGCCGGACAGCACCGGGCTGTCCTCGGGCTCGACGGCGACGATGCGGATCGAGGGCTTCCTCGGCTTCAGCATCTGGGCGACGCCGGTGATGGTGCCGCCGGTGCCGACGCCGGAGACCAACACGTCGATCGCGCCGCCGGTGTCGTTCCAGATCTCCTCGGCGGTGGTGCGGCGGTGGATTTCGGGGTTGGCCTTGTTCCGAAACTGCTGCGGCATCGCGGAATTGGGGATTTCGCGCAGCAACTCCTCGGCCTTGGCGACCGCACCCTTCATGCCCTTGGGGCCTTCGGTGAGCACGAGCTCGGCGCCGAGTAGCGCCAGCATTTTGCGCCGCTCCATCGACATGGTCTCGGGCATCACCAGGATCAGCCGATAGCCGCGCGCGGCGGCGACGAAGGCGAGCGCGATCCCGGTATTGCCCGAGGTCGGCTCCACCAGCACGGTGTCGGCGTTGATCGCGCCGGCGGCCTCCATGGCGTCGATCATCGAGACGCCGATGCGGTCCTTGACGCTGCCGATCGGATTGAAGAACTCGAGCTTGGCCAGGATATTGGCCTTGACCCCGCGCATTTGCGGTAGCCGGTTCAAGCGCACGAGCGGGGTGTCGCCGATGGTTTCGGTGATCGAATTGAAGATGCGGCCGCGGCCCGACTCGCGGGCGGGGGCGGCTTCTTTCCTCGGCTTACGCTGCGGTTCGGCCATTGGAATTCCTGGGCTTACCTGAGGGTCGATGCAGGGCTCTGATCAGGCCCTAGCATATCCACGGGTCAAATGTCGATTTTACAAAAAACAACCGATTTTAGATGTTGAAATCGGCGGAGGCCTCCGCATCGGCAAGCCCAAGCTTCTCGGCCTCTTGGCAAAGGCTCTCGATGCTGACGCCGGAGAGGGCGCTCTCGAACGCTCGCTCCGCGTTGGCGATGGCCGGGCCCACGACTCGGCTGACCAGTGCGGGTGCTGGACCGGCCTCGGCGGCGGCCGTCGCTTCGGCGACGCGGACGATCTCGGCCACGGAAATACGGCGCCGCTCGCGCGCCAGCTCATAGCCACCGCGCGGGCCGCGCACGCCCTTCAAGACGCCCGCGTGCACCAGCGCCTGCAACACCGGTTCGAGATGGCGCGGCGGCAACTTGTGCCGCTCGGCGAGCGCCTTGGCCGCCACCGGCTGGCCGCGCGCGTGGATCGCGACGTCGATGACGGCGGCGACCGCAAGCAGGCTCTTTTCCGAAAGACGCGCCATGGCTCACCCGGTTCCGGTCTTGCCGAGGCCGGTCGAACCGAAGCCGCCCTCGCCGCGCGCGGTTGCGGGCAGCTCGGCGCGCTCGGTGAGCGTCGCGCGGATCACCGGCGCGAACACGATCTGCGCGATGCGCAGGCCGCGCGTGATGACGAACGGCTCGGCGCTATGGTTGATCAGCAGCACGCGCACCTCGCCGCGATAGTCGCTGTCGATGGTGCCGGGCGCGTTCAGGACCGTCACCGCCTTGCCGAGCGCGAGTCCCGAGCGCGGCCGGATCTGGCCCTCGTAGCCGGAGGGAATCGCCAGCACGATCCCGGTCGGGATCGCGGCCCAGGCGCCGGGCGCAAGCGTCATCGGGGGATGGTCGGGGACGGCGGCGCTGAGATCGAGCCCGGCCGCGCCTTCGCTGCCATAAGCGGGCGCCGGCAGATCGGCGCCGTGCGGGAGTCGCTTGAACGGAACCGAGATCATGAATTGGCGCCGCGGCGCAACGCATCGGCGATGCGCTTCACCAGCTCGCCGGCGACCGCTTCCTTGGTCTGCAACGGCCAGGATTCGACGCCCTTTTCGGTCACCAGATGAATCTGGTTGGCCTCGCCGCCGAGCACCCCGGATTGGTCGGAGACGTCGTTGGCGACGATCCAGTCGCAGCCCTTCTTCTTGAGCTTCACCCGCGCGTGCTCCAGGAGCTTTTCGGTCTCGGCGGCGAAGCCGACCACAAGCTTGGGCCGCAGCGCATGGTGGGAAATACGCGCCAGCACGTCCGGGTTCTCGACGAGAGACAGCGCCGGCGGCGTGTCGCCGGTCTTCTTGAGCTTCTCTATCGCCCGGGCCTCGACCCGCCAGTCGGCGACCGCGGCGACGCAGACCGCGGCGTCGGCCGGCAGCGCGGCTTCCGCGGCTTCCAGCATTTGGCGCGCGGTTTCCACGTGAATGGTCTTCACGCCCTCGGGATCGGGAATATCGACCGGACCCGACACGAGCAGGACATCGGCACCCGCGCGAGCCGCCGCATGCGCGATCGCATGGCCCTGGCGGCCCGAGGAGCGGTTGGAGAGGAAGCGCACCGGATCGATCGGCTCCCGCGTGGGGCCGGAGGTGACGAGCATGCGGCGGCCCGCGAGCGCGGTGCGCTCCGGCTCCATCGAGAAAATATCCTCGATCGCGGCGACGATTTCCAAGGGCTCCGCCATGCGGCCGATGCCGGCCTCGCCGGACTCGGCCATTTCGCCCTTGTTCGGCCCGACGAAAAATCTTCCATCGGAAATCAGCCGCGCATGATTGCGCCGCGTCGCCGGGTGCGCCCACATTTGCGGGTTCATGGCGGGCGCCAAGAGAATCTTCTTATCGGTCGCGAGCAGCACCGCGGCGGCGAGATCGTCGGCGATGCCGTGGGCCATCTTGGCCATGCGGTCGGCGGTGGCAGGCGCCACCACGACCAAATCAGTTTCGCGCGCCAGACGGATGTGCCCGACATCGAGCTCGCTCGCCTGATCGAACAGATCGGTGAAGGCGCGCTCGCCTGCGATGGCGCCGACCGAAAGCGGCGTGATGAATTCCTGCGCCGCGCGGGTCATGACCACTCGCACGTGCGCACCGCGCTCCCGCAG
Source organism: uncultured Alphaproteobacteria bacterium (assembly GCA_963765745.1). Taxonomy (GTDB): domain Bacteria; phylum Pseudomonadota; class Alphaproteobacteria; order Rhizobiales; family Xanthobacteraceae; genus JAHFPN01. The sequence continues at coordinate 88,710 of CAVXXM010000011.1, read as the reverse complement.
CCGCCGGATGAGGTCGAGGCTCTTATAGGCGGCGATGCCGCCGCCGATCACGAGCAGAATACGCTTGCTCTTGAGAGACATGGTGGAACCGGGTCTAGGCCTCTCGGGCAGGGGCCCGCTAAAACTCATAACTTGCCTGTACAATTATCCCATTTACGGGCGGCAGAGCAAATAGCCGGACGCCGACAAGCAGCCGAAACGCTTTTCTTGCTTAACGAAACAGCCAGACCGCGATCAGGCCCGCGATCACCCACAGCGCGAGCGAGGTCCAGCGCCAGCGCCTGGCCTCGGAGCGACCCATGGCCTCGACCGTCTCGGGCGCCAGCACCAGGCCCTCGCGCGTCTGTTCGTCGAACCGCTGCAGCGTGGCCGCCGCGCGCGACAGCAGCGCCGGCGCGGTGCCGATCATCCGCCCGATACCGCCGAGCTCGATCGCTGCCTCCTCGATCCGCCCCACCGGCCCCAGATGCCGCTCGACCCATTCGCGCACCACGGGCTCCGACGTGGTCCAGATATCGAGCTTGGGATCGAGGCCGCGGGCGACCCCTTCGACCACCACCATGGTCTTCTGCAGGAGCAGAAGCTCCGGCCGCGTGCGCATGTCGAACAGCCCGGTCACTTCGAACAAGAGCGTCAGCAACTTCGCCATGGAAATCTCGTCGGCGGGCCGGTCGTGGATCGGCTCGCCGATGGCGCGGATCGCCTGCGCGAAGTCCTCGATCGAATGGTGCGCCGGCACGTAGCCGGCCTCGAAATGCACTTCGGCGGTGCGGTGCCAGTCGCGCGTAATGAAGCCGAACAGAATCTCGGCCAGGAACTTGCGCTCCTTCGGCCCGAGTCTGCCCATGATCCCGCAATCGACCGCCACCAGCCGGCCTTCCGCATCGACGAACAGGTTTCCCGGATGCAGGTCCGCGTGGAAAAAGCCGTCGCGCAGCGCCTGGCGCAGGAACGACTGGATCAGCACGCGTCCGAGCCGCACCGGGTCGTGGCCGGCGCGCAGCAGCGCCGCGCGGTCGGCGAGCGGGATGCCGTCGATCCATTCGGTCGTGAGCACGCGCCGCGCGGTGCGCTCCCAGTTTACCGTCGGCACGCGAAAATCCGGGTCGCTGCTGGTGTTTTCGGCGAGTTCCACCAGCGCCGCGGCTTCGAGCCGCAAATCCATTTCGATCGCGACCGAACGCGCCATGGTTTCCACCACCGCCAGCAGCCGCAGCCGCCGCGCATCGGCCGAGCGCCGCTCGCCGAGCTTGGCGGCGAAGAAAAAAGTATCGAGATCGCGCTGGAAGCGCTGCTCGATCCGGGGCCGCAGTACCTTGACCGCGACCGGATGCGCGCCCTGCGGGCCGCTTACTTCCGCGCGGTGGACTTGCGCGATCGAAGCGGCCGCAACCGGCGGTCCGAACTTGATGAAGAGTTCCGCCACCGGCTTGCCGAGCGCTTCGGCGATGGCGGCCTCGGCTTCCGCCTGCGGGAAGGGCGCCATCTTGTCCTGCAAGGTTTCAAGATCGCGGGCGATGGCTTTGCCGACGACGTCCGGCCGCGTCGCCATGAACTGGCCGAGCTTGACGTAAGAAGGCCCTAGCTTGGTGAGCGCGGCCGCCAGCCGCGCCGAGCCCGGGCCGGCGTTGCGACGCTCCAGCATGCGCGCGAGCTTGAGGCCGAGCCGCGCGCCTGCGGGCAGTGACGCCGGTTCCACTAGCGCGAAGACGCCTTCCCGCGCCAGCACGAGGCCGGCGCGGGCGAGGCGCGTCAGATGCACGACCGTGGCGATCACGGGGTCCTCAGAGCCGCCAGCCGGAATGGAGCGCGACGATGCCGCCGCTCATCGGCGTGGCAGTCACGCGCCCAAAGCCGGCCTTGCGCATCATCGCGGCGAAGGTCTCGCGGTCGGGGAAGCGGCGGATCGATTCCACCAGATAGCGATAGGACTTCGGCGTCGCCGGCCACCACGCGGCCGATTTCGGGGATCACGTGGAAGGAATAAGCCTCATAGAGCGCATCCAGCCCCGGCACGTCGACCTTGGAGAACTCGAGGCACAGGAACCGCCCGCCGGGTTTGAGCACTCGATACATCTGAGCGAGCGCCGCCTCGATCCGGGGCACGTTTCTAATGCCGAAGGCGATGGTCACCGCGTCGAAGCGCTTGTCCGTGAACGGAAGCGCCTCCGCATTGGCCTCGACGAACTCGATGCGGCCCGAAAGCTTGCGCTCCTGGGCGCGCGCGCGGCCGACCGCGAGCATGTCGCCATTGATGTCGGCCACCAGCGCCCGCACGTTCGGCCCGCCGGCAGCCACAGTGCGGAAGGCGATGTCGCCGGTGCCGCCCGCCACATCGAGCAGCTCATAGGCCCGAGCGCTTTTCGTCGGCCCGAGCGCCGTGACCAGAGCGTCCTTCCAGGCCCGGTGCAGGCCGCCGGACATCAGGTCGTTCATCAGGTCGTAGCGCCGCGCGACCTTGTGAAACACCTCGTCCACGCGCCGCTGCTTGTCGGCAAGCGGCACGTCGCGGAAGCCGAAATGGGTGGTGTCGGACATCATCGCCTCGAAGCGGCCGGACCATAGCGCGGGGTCCGGCGAGAGGCTATCACCGTCGCCGCCATCACCTTTGAGGGTAAACGTGCCCGAGCTTCCCGAAGTCGAGACCGTGCGCCGCGGCCTTGCGCCCGTCATGGAAGGCGCGAAATTCCTGGCCGTCGAGGCGGGGCGCAAGGATCTGCGCTGGCCGCTGCCCAAGGACTTCGCGAAGCGTCTCACCGGCCGGCGCGTCACACACCTTGGCCGCCGGGCCAAGTATCTCCTGACCGCGCTCGACGATGGCGAGGTGCTGGTCATGCATCTCGGCATGTCCGGCTCGTTCCGGATCGCGCACGACGCTAAGGAGAAGACGCCCGGAGAATTTCACCACGAGCGCGGCAAGGCCGGCGCCCACGACCACGTGGTGTTCCATATGTCCTCGGGCGCCATTGTCACCTTCAACGACCCGCGCCGCTTCGGCGCGATGCTGCTGGTGCGGAGCGACAGGCTCACGCAGGACAAGCTGTTCCGTGCGCTCGGGCCCGAGCCGCTCGACGCGAGCTTCACCGCCGCCGTGCTGGCTGCGGCCTGCGATGGCAAAAAGACGAGCCTCAAGGCCGCGCTCTTGGATCAGCGCGTGGTGGCGGGGCTCGGCAATATCTATGTCTGCGAGGCGCTCTATCGCGCACATCTGTCGCCCAAGCGCATGGCCGCCGTTCTCTCCAGCCGCGGCAAGCCGACGGAAGCGGCGAGCAATCTCGTCAAGGCGATCCGGCAGGTCCTAGGCGAAGCCATCAAGGCCGGGGGCTCGAGCCTGCGCAACTACGTCAGGGCCGATGGCGAGCTTGGCAACTTCCAGCACAAGTTCCGCGTCTATGACCGCGAAGGCGCGCCGTGCCCGACGCCGCGCTGCAAGGGGAAGATCCGCCGCATCGTGCAGACCGGCCGCTCGACCTTCTATTGTCCCGTCTGCCAGCATTGAGCGCGCGGCCAAAGCGTATTCTACTGGTCTGCAGGAGGTTGCCATGGCCTACGAGACTATCCTGGTCGAAACCCGCGGCCGTGTCGGCCTCGTCACGCTCAATCGCCCGAAGGCCTTGAACGCGCTGAACCAGGCGCTGCTGTCCGAGCTGATCGCGGCGCTCGAGGCGTTCGACGCCGATCCCGCCATCGGCTGCATCGTGCTCACCGGCTCGGACAAGGCCTTTGCCGCCGGCGCCGACATCAAGGAGATGCAGAATCTCACCTATCCCGAATCCTATCTCGGCGACGTCTTCACCCCGGCAGACCGCATCGCGCGCATCAGGAAACCGATCGTCGCAGCCGTCGCAGGCTTCGCGCTCGGCGGCGGCTGCGAGCTTTCCATGATGTGCGACATCGTGATCGCCGCCGACAACGCCCAGTTCGGCCAGCCCGAGATCAAGCTCGGCGTCATGCCCGGCATCGGCGGCACGCAGCGGCTGCCGCGCGCGGTCGGCAAAGCCAAGGCCATGGATCTCGTGCTCACCGGGCGCATGATGGGCGTCGAGGAAGCCGAGCGTGCGGGTCTGGTGGCCCGCATCGTACCGGCCGAGAAGCTCATGGAGGAGGCGCTGAAGGTGGCCGAGACCATCGCCGCCATGTCGCTACCGATCGTGATGATGGCCAAGGAGAGCGTGAACCGGGCGTTCGAGTCGCCGCTCGCCGAGGGCATCCGCTTCGAGCGGCGCCTGTTCCACTCCATGTTCGCGGTGGCCGATCAGCGCGAGGGAATGAGTGCCTTCGTCGAGAAGCGCAAGCCCGATTTCAAGCACCGCTGAGGCCATTTGGCGCCGTTGACGGGCTCCGGACGCGCCACTATGGTCCGCCTCAATCGCGGCGGCCGTAGGGTCGCCGCGTTCTCTCAAGTGCAAACGGGTTGCTGCGGCGGAGTGTAAGCGTCCCGCCGCGCGGATACAGGACGGGCAATGGCGAATACTTCTTCGGCGAGAAAAGCGGTGCGCAAGATCGCGCAACGCACCAAGATCAACATGGTGCGCCGCGCCCACATGCGCTCCCATCTTCGCAAGGTGGAAGAAGCGATCACTGCCGGTGACGGCAAGAAAGCGCGTGAAGCACTGACTGCCGCCGAGCCGCAGATCATGCGCGCGGCGCAGAGCGGTATCATTCATCGCAACGCCGCCTCGCGCAAGGTCTCCCGCCTCAGCCAGCGCGTGCGCAAGCTCGGCGGCTGACCGGCTATTTCGCAGCGTTCCTAAGTGAAAATCCGGCCTGCGGCCGGATTTTTTCGTCTTTGCGCTCCGCCCGTCCCGGGTCCCGGGTCGTGGGACGGATCGGGGGTCCGATCGCAGGCTGCTTCGCTGCGCACTTCGCGCGCAGCGGCGCTCGCCGGTGGAAAAACTCGTTGCCGCGCAAGAAAATTCAAGAGTCAACAGAAGCTTGAGCGCAAAGCGCCGTGCGCGACGGTACATTTGCGAAGACGGCGCGCATTTGGCGGCGTGCTGAAAAAGATTTTATTCGACTGCGCGTTTTCTGCATCGCTTGCTCGGCGACCTTGGATTCTCCAAATGCGCTCAGAGCCTTGATCGATGGAGAGGGCGGCGCTCGCCGTCTCGAATGGTCGCGCAAGCGCTCTGCCGCAAGGGTTCCCACCGAGATTCCCATTGCGCCCCTCCGGCGACTATGCCTATCGTTTTGACGATCTCGGGCGCTTGCCCGGGGGCGATGTGGTTTAGCTCCGTGTGGTCGCTCATCTTCGATGAGTTGGAGCGGATAAAAATGCTTGTCCTAGTGTGGATCGCCGGCGCGTCGGGTTCGGGTGTCGCGGCCGGCATCGTAGCTTTCGTTGCGTACGACCGGGGGTAGCGTCGTTCGCCGATCGGTCGAGGCGTTTTTCTGACCGGGATATCGGCACGGCAAGAACGAAAACAGCCGCTCGGAGGCGAGCGGCGGAATGGGGCGGCAATGGGCTTACTGAATTATGGACGGGACATGAATTCCGCGCGCGCGTTGCGTGCTGCGGATCGGCATTCGCGAACGGTGCGGAGTGATGCCTGCAGGGCAGCGAGCGCGACGACGCTCTTCGCTGCTCATTTCCGATGTGGCTTGGCCGTGGGACCGCCGTCGAAGCGTACCCGCGTGCTGGTTCTCTGACCTTCAGCTTTTGTAAAAACCGGTTTTGGGTAACGCCGACGCGTATCGCGGCGCAACCTTGGCCGCACGCAGCTGTTTCGTCCGTATCCCGATTAACACGAGCCACTTGCCGAAGCAGGATTTCTTCGCAATGACGCCACGCGAACCGAGAGAGCCCGGTAGCGAAAACGATGCAGGTCGCTGGGACCGTGTGCGCCGCCGCCTGCGCGTCGAAGTAGGCGAGGACGTCTATTCGAGCTGGTTCACCCGTATGGAACTCGACGCGGTTGCGTCCGACGTCGTGCGTCTCTCGGTACCGACGCGTTTCCTCAGGAACTGGATCCAGTCGCACTATGCCGACCGCCTGCTCGTGCTGTGGCGCGATGAGATCGCCGAGATCAAGAAGATCGATCTCGTCATGCGCTCGGCCATCATCGGCAGCGCGAACCATGAGGCCAAACCCGTAAGCGCCGTTCCGCCCGCGCTCGCCGCGGCCCGCCAGGCCGCCGCCCGCGCGGCGCAAGCAAGCGCTCAGCGCGGCGATGGCCAGGCTGGCTCGCCGCTCGACCCCAGGCTCACATTCGCCAGCTTCCTCGTCGGCCGCTCGAACGCGCTCGCCCACGCCGCGGCCCGCCAGGTCGCCGAGGCCGTGGTTTCAGCGCAGCCGCGCTTCAACCCGCTCTATGTCCACGCCGCGGTCGGGCTCGGCAAGACGCACCTGCTGCAGGCCATGGCCTGGATCGCCGAGAGCCGCGGCCGCCGCGCGCAATACCTGACCGCGGAAAAGTTCATGTACAGCTTCGTGTCCGCGCTCAAGAACCAGTCGGCTATCGCCTACAAGGAAGCGATACGGGGGATCGAGATTCTCATCATCGACGACCTGCAGTTCTTGCAGGGCCGCACCGTGCAGCAGGAATTCTGCCACACCTTGAACGCGCTGGTGGACGCCGGCCGGCAGGTGGTGGTCGCCGCCGACCGGGCGCCGGCCGAGCTCGAAAGTCTCGAGGAGCGCGTCCGCTCGCGGCTCGCCGGCGGTCTCGTGGTCGAGATCGGGCCCCTGGAAGAAGAGCTGCGGCTGCGCATTCTGGAGACTCGTCTTGCGGCCCTCAAAACCGAGCACCCCGGCTTCGACGTGCCGGCCGCGGTGATCATTCACGTGGCTCGCCAGGTCACCCAGAACGGCCGCGATCTCGACGGCGCCGTGAACCGGCTCCTGGCCCACAACCAGTTGAGCGGCCGGCCGGTGACGATCGAAATGGCCGACGACGTGATCCGCGACCTGGTGCGGCCCGCCGACCCCCGCCGCATCCGGGTCGAGGACATCCTGCGCATTGTTTCCAAGCACTATGGCGTGTCGCGCGCCGACCTGCTCTCGGCGCGGCGCACCGCCAACGTGGTGCGGCCCCGCCAGATCGCCATGTATCTGGCCAAGACCCTCACTTTACGCTCGCTGCCGGAAATCGGCCGCCGCTTCGGCGGCCGCGACCACACCACGGTCCTGCATGCCGTGCGCAAGATCGAGGGACTGGTGCAGGGCGACAAAGTGCTGGCCGACGAGATCGAAGTCCTGAAACGCCTCCTGCAGGAGTGAGTCTTGCCTAAAGCGGGCCGAGAGGCCAAAGTCGGTGGTCCGGTGCGCGCGCAAGGCGCGGATCGCAAGATCAAGGTTTCCAACCGGATCGTCCCGTCATGAAGGTCACACTGGAGCGCTCCGAGCTCGTCAAGGCGCTTGCCCATGTCCACCGGGTGGTGGAGCGCAGGAACACGATTCCGATTCTGGCCAACGTCCTGATCCGCGCCGGCAAAGGCGGGTTGGAGCTCAAGGCGACCGACCTCGATCTCGAAATCATCGAGAACGTGCCGGCCGAAGTGAAGCAGCCCGGCGCCACCACCGTTCCCGCGCACATGCTCTACGACATCGTGCGCAAGCTCGCCGAAGGCGCGCAGGTGCAGCTCGAAGCCGCCGGCGACCGCGCCACCTTGCTCGTCCGCGCTGGCCGTTCGCGCTTTACGCTGCAGACGCTGCCCGAGAGCGATTTTCCCGATCTTGCCGCCGGCGAGCTGCCGCACCGCTTCAAGCTCGCGGCCAAGGACTTCAAGCGCCTGGTGGAGAAGACCCAGTTCGCGATCTCGACCGAAGAGACCCGCTATTACCTGAACGGCATTTATCTCCACGCGGTCGACGAGAAGGGCGCCAAGCTGCGCGCGGTCGCGACCGACGGCCATCGCCTGGCCCAGGTCGAGATCGCGGCGCCCAAGGGCGCCACCGGCATGCCCGGCGTGATCGTGCCGCGCAAGACGGTGGCCGAAGTGCAGCGGCTCCTGGAAGACGCCGGCGACGAGATCGAGATCGAGCTTTCGCCGACCAAAGTTCGTTTCACGCTCGGCAAGACCGTGCTGACCTCCAAGCTCATCGACGGCACCTTCCCCGACTATGCGCGCGTCATCCCGGTCGGCAACGACAAGACGCTGGTCGTCGAAAAAAGCGAATTCGCCGCCGCCGTGGACCGGGTCTCGACGGTGTCGAGCGAGCGCGGGCGCGCGGTGAAGCTCTCCCTCAGCGACGGCAAACTCACGCTTTCGGTCACCAACCCGGATTCGGGCAGCGCCACCGAGGAGCTCGAGGTCGAATACAGTTCCGAAGCCCTCGATATCGGCTTCAACAGCCGCTATCTGCTCGACATCACGCAGCAGCTCGAGGGCGAGAAGGCCGAGCTCAAGCTCGCCGATCCCGGCTCGCCGACGCTCTTGCGCGACAAGGAGTCGGCCGGCGCGCTCTATGTGCTGATGCCGATGCGGGTGTGAGCCGCACCGCGCCGAAGCCCGCCGCCGATCTGCGCCCCGCGCGCCGCGCACGGGTCTTGCGGCTGCGGCTCGAAAATTTCCGCTCCTATCGCCGCGCCGAGCTCAAGATCGGCGATGGGCCCGTCGTGCTGTTGGGCGCCAACGGCGCCGGCAAGACCAATCTCCTGGAGGCGATATCTTTCCTGGCGCCCGGCCGCGGCCTGCGCCGCGCCACGCTCGAGGATGCGGCTTCGAGCGAGGGCGACGGCTCCTGGGCGGTCGCGGCCGAAATCGAGGGCGCGCTCGGCACCGCCTCGCTCGGCACCGGGATCGAGCCGCCGGCCGAGGGCGCGCAGCCGCTCCGCCGCTGCAAGATCGACCGCGAGCCGGTGGGCTCGGCCGCGGCCTTCGCCGATCACCTGCGTGTCGTTTGGCTGGTGCCGGAGATGGACGGGCTGTTTCTCGGTCCCGCCTCCGAGCGGCGGCGTTTCCTCGACCGGCTGGTGCTGGCGATCGACGCCGAGCACGGCAGCCGCGTCGCCGCGCTCGAGCGAGCGTTACGTTCGCGCAATCGTCTGCTCGAAGAACCGTCGCCCGATCCGCGCTGGCTGGATGCGATCGAGCACGAGGTCGCCGAGCTTGCGGTCGCGGTCGCCGCCGCGCGCGCCGAATGCGTGCGCCGGCTGCGCGCCGAGATCGCGGCCTCGCGCGACCCGACCTCGCTGTTTCCCTCGGCCGAGATCGGCCTCGATGGCTGGATGGAAGCGGCGCTTGCGAGCGCGCCCGCGATCGAGATCGAGGACCGCTACCGCGAGAACCTGCGCGAAGCCCGGCCGCGCGACCGCGCCGCCGGCCGCACGCTCGAGGGCCCGCATCTTTCGGATCTGCTGGTGCTGCACGCGGGCAAAGGCATCGAGGCCGCGCGCGCGTCCACCGGCGAGCGCAAGGCGCTGCTTGTCGGCCTGGTGCTCTCGCACGCGCGGCTGGTGACGGCGATGCATGGGCTTGCGCCCGTGGTGCTGCTCGACGACGTCGCGGCCTTCCTCGACGTCGAGCGCCGCGCGGCGCTGTTCGAGGCGCTCGGTTTTCTCGGCGCGCAGGTGTTCATGACCGGCGTGGATGCGGAGGCATTTTCATCGCTCGGCGCCGGCGCGGAGCGCTTTTTGGTGACGCCGGGGAGCATCGATCCAGCCGTCTGAAGGGGCCTGCTCGGGGAGGGCGAAAAAGCCCTTTGCGGATCATGCCTTGCAGCAGTTTCGTATCCGAAACGAAGCGCGTGAAATAAGGCCGGATGCGGTAGAATCTGCACCTAAATCAGCCACCAAAACATTGCTCGTCCGGGCTAAGAATTCGCTCCGATCAGCCAAGCGATTCGAGATCATTCATGGCCAAGCCGGTCCGCAAGGACACCGAAAAAGAGACGCCGAAAGCGACGCCGAAGAAGCCCGTCGAGGCCTACGGCGCGGAGTCGATTCAGGTCCTCAAGGGCCTCGACGCCGTGCGCAAGCGGCCCGGCATGTATATCGGCGACACCGACGACGGCTCGGGCCTGCATCACATGGTCTACGAGGTCGTCGACAACGCCATCGACGAAGCGCTCGCCGATTACGCCACCCTGGTTGACGTCGCGCTCAATGCCGACGGCTCCGTCACCGTGATCGACGACGGCCGCGGCATTCCCACCGACCTCCACAAGGAAGAGGGCGTCTCCGCCGCCGAAGTGATCATGACGCGGCTGCACGCCGGCGGGAAATTCGACCAGAATTCCTACAAGGTCTCCGGCGGTCTGCACGGCGTCGGCGTCTCCGTCGTCAACGCGCTCTCGAGCAAGCTCGAGCTCACGATCTGGCGCGGCGACAAAGAATATTTCATGCGCTTCCACGACGGCGAGCCGGAGAAGCCGCTGAAGGTGGTGGGCGACGCCAAGGACAAGCGCGGCACCCGCGTAACCTTTTGGCCGAGCCACAAGGTCTTCACCAAGACCGAATTCGATTTTGCGACGCTCGAGCACCGGCTGCGCGAGCTCGCGTTCCTGAATTCCGGCGTTCGGGTGACGCTGAAAGACCTGCGCGGACCCGAGCCGCGCGTCGAGGAAATGCTCTATGACGGCGGCGTCGAGGAGTTCGTGCGGTTTCTCGATCGTAACAAGAAGCAGCTCATTCCCAAGCCGCTGCTGATCAAGGGCGAGCGCGAGAAGATCATCGTCGAGGCGGCGCTCTCGTGGAACGACAGCTACCACGAGACCGTGCTTTGCTTCACCAACAACATTCCCCAGCGCGACCGCGGTACGCACTACACGGGCTTCGCCGCCGCATTGACTCGTCAAGTGATCGGCTATGCCGAAAAGGCCGGCCTCTCCAAGAAGGAAAAGGTCGATCTCTCCGGCGAGGACTGCCGCGAAGGCCTGACCGCGGTGCTCTCGATCAAGGTCCCCGATCCGAAATTCTCGAGCCAAACCAAGGACAAGCTCGTCTCCTCAGAAGTGCGGCCGGTGGTCGAAGCTGTGGTCAATGACGCGCTCGCCGCTTGGTTCGAGGAACATCCCGCGGCCGCCAAATCCGTCGTCTCCAAAGTGGTCGAGGCCGCCGCCGCCCGCGAGGCCGCGCGCAAGGCCCGCGACCTCACGCGCCGCAAGGGCGCGCTCGATTTCGCTTCGCTGCCCGGCAAGCTCGCCGACTGTCAGGAGCGCGATCCGGCCAAGTCGGAGCTGTTCATCGTCGAGGGCGATTCCGCCGGCGGCTCGGCCAAGCAGGCGCGCGATCGCGCCTTCCAGGCGGTGTTGCCGCTGCGCGGCAAGATTTTGAACGTCGAGCGCGTGCGGGTCGACAAGATGCTCGGCTCGCAGGAGATCGGCACGCTGATCACCGCGCTCGGCACCGGCATCCGCGAGGATTTCGATCTTTCGAAATTGCGCTACCACAAGATCATCATCATGACCGACGCCGACGTGGACGGCTCGCATATCCGCACCCTGCTGCTCACCTTCTTCTACCGGCAGATGATGAGCCTGATCGAGGGCGGGCATCTCTTCATCGCCCAGCCGCCGCTCTACAAGGTCACCCGCGGCAAGTCCGAGCAGTACCTGAAGGACGAGCGCGCGCTCGACGATTATCTGATGACCGCCGGCCTCGAGGAGGCGGTGCTGAAGCTCGCCAATGGCTCCGAGCGCGCGGGCCGGGATCTCGCTTCGATCCTGGAGGAAGCGCGCAGCGCCCGCACCGTGCTCGGGGCCTGCATCCGCGCTATGACCGCGCGGTCGTCGAGCAGATCGCGATCGCCGGCGCGCTTTCCACCGAAATACTCTCCGACCCGAAAAAGGCCGAGGCGGCAGGCGCTTACGTCGCCCGGCGGCTCGATGCGCTAGCCGACGAAACCGAGCGCGGCTGGAGCGGGGAGAGCGACGCGGAGGGCTTCAAGTTCGTGCGCACCGTGCGCGGCGTGCGCGAGGTCGCCGTGGTCGATCAGGCCTTCCTCAGCTCGGCCGACGCGCGCAAGCTCGACGGCATGGCCGTGCACCTGCAGGAAATCTACGCCAAGCCCGCCAAGCTCATGCGCAAGGGCGAGGAGACGGCGGTCTATGGCCCGGTCGGCCTGTTCGAGGCGGTCACCGGCACCGGCCGCAAGGGCCTCGCGCTCCAGCGCTACAAGGGCCTGGGCGAGATGAACCCGGAACAGCTCTGGGAGACCACGCTCGACGTCAACGCTCGTTCGCTGATGAAGGTGACGATCAAGGAAGTCGACGAGGCCAATAACCTGTTCGGCGACCTGATGGGCGACGACGTGGAGCCGCGGCGCAATTTCATCGAGAAGAACGCGCTCTCGGCGAGCGTCGACGTCTGAACGAGCAAGTGTTTCTTCTTGCCCGTCATGGCCGGGCTTTTCCCGGGCATGACGAAGTTGGGTCTAGGGCAGGAGCAGCAGCGAGCCGGTCGATTTCCGCGCTTCGAGGTCACGATGCGCGATGGCGGCGTCCTTTAGGGCGTATGTACTGCCGATCTCGACCTTGAGCGCGCCCCGCATCACGAGCTCGAACAGTTCGGCAGCCGCAGTGCGCATCGTCTCGATGTCGCGGATATAGGTGCTCAGGCCCGGCCGGCTCACGGATAGCGAACGCTTGGCGAGCAACAGAAGATCGAGCGGCGGCACGTGGCCCGAGGCATTGCCGTAGTTCACCGCCATCCCGAACGGCCGGATGCATTCGAGCGAGGCCTGGAACGTGTCCTTGCCGACGCCGTCGAACACCGCCGAAACGCCTTGCGGCGCGAGCTTCTTCACCGCGGCGACGAAATCCGTCTCGCGATAGAGAATCACATGGTCGCAGCCATGCGCCGTGGCGACCCGCGCCTTTTCCGCCGAGCCCACGGTCCCGATCACCGTGGCGCCGAGCTGCTTGGCCCATTGGCACAGGATCAATCCGACGCCGCTCGCGGCTGTGTGAATTAGAATGCTGTCGCCGGGCTTGGGCCGGAAGATGCGGTTGATGATGAGGGATGCCGTGAAACCTTTCACCATCAGCGCCGCCGCCTGCCGGTCCGACACGCCTTCGGGCAGCTTGATCAGGCGCTCAGAGGGAACATTGCGCGCTTCCGCGTAAGCGCCGGTGTTCTGAAAGAACTCGCCCTTCATTCCGGCATAAACGACCCGGTCACCCGGCTTGAAGCCGCCGACGCCAGCCCCGACGCTCTCGATGACGCCGGCTGCTTCGTTGCCGAGGATGATTGGGAAATCCTGCGGCTTCGCCAGATAAAAGCCGCCGCGGCGCACATTGACGTCCGAATAATTGATCCCGATCGCGCTATGGCGAATGCGCGCTTCGCCGGCGGCCGGCGGCGAGAGCTCGATCTCCTCCCAGCGCATCACCTCGGGCCCGCCATTGGCGTGGATGCGGATGGCGTGCGTCATCGGCGCTCCGTCAGCTCTTGCAGGAACGGATTGCCCTGCCGCTCCTTGCCGATCGTGGAAGCCGGGCCGTGGCCGGGCAGGATCGCGAACTCGTCGCCGAGCGGCAGCAGCTTGGTCTTGATCCCGGAGATCAGCTGCGCGTGATCGCCATAGGGCATATCCGTCCGCCCCACCGAGCCCGAAAACAGCGTATCGCCGACGATGGCGAGTTTCGACGGCGCGTGCACGAATACCACGTGCCCCGGCGTGTGGCCGGGCACCTGCAGCACGTCGAGCGTGAGCCCGCCGAATTCGATCTTGTCTCCGTGCTTGAGCCAGCGGCCGGGCGTCACCGCGCGCGCGTCGGCCATGCCGAATTTCGCGCCGCTCTCGGCTAATCGATCGAGCAGGAAACGATCCGCCTCATGCGGGCCCTCGACCGGGATCGAAAGCGCTTCGGCGAGCTCCGCGGCGCCCCCGGCATGGTCGATATGGCCGTGGGTGAGAAAGATTTTCTCAGGCGTTACCTTCAGCTCGTCGATGGCGGCCTGGATGCGCGCGACCTCGCCGCCCGGGTCCACGATCGCCGCGCGCCCGGTCGCCTCGGCGACCAGGATCGAGCAATTCTGCGCGAACGGGGTGACGGGCAGAATGGCGACCTTGACTGCGGGCATGGTCCTCTCGCGGCTTGGCGCATCCTGCTAGCGGTCCGGCACGGCCCGCGCAATCGCCAGGCCGAGCCTTTCTCCCGCGCCCGGAACTTGGTCTAAGGTGGGTCGGGTGAATGCGATGAGCCTCTCCGCCGAAGAGCTAGAGCGCTATGCCCGCCACATCGTGCTGCGCGAGGTGGGCGGGCCGGGGCAACAACGCTTGAAGGCCGCGCGCGTGCTGGTGGTCGGCGCGGGCGGCATCGGCTCGCCGGCGCTGCTTTATCTCGCGGCCGCCGGCGTCGGCACGCTCGGCGTCGTCGATGACGACAAGGTTTCGCTCTCCAATTTGCAGCGCCAGGTAATCCACGCGACCGTCCGATGTCGGCCGGCCCAAGACCGAAAGCGCCGGCGCGGCGATCCGCCGCCTCAATCCGCACGTGGTGGTCGAGCCGCACGCGGTGCGGCTACAGGCGAGCAACGCCATCGCGCTGATCTCGGCCTATGACGTGGTGCTCGACGGCTCGGATAATTTCGCCACCCGCTATCTGGTTTCCGATGCGTGCTTTTTCGCCAAGCGCCCGCTGGTGACGGCGGCGCTCGGCACCTTCGATGCGACGCTGACTACGATCCGCGCCCATGAGACGGGCGCCGATGGCAAGTCGAACCCGACCTATCGTTGTCTCTTTCCCGAGCCGCCGCCGCCGGGCACGGTGCCGGCCTGCGCCGAGGCGGGGATACTAGGGGCACTCGCAGGCGTCGCCGGCAGCCTGGCGGCACTCGAGGTCATCCGCCTGATCGTCGGCTTCGGCGAGGGTCTCGTCGGCAAGCTCTTGATGATCGACGCGCGCTCCATGCGCTTCGAGACGCTCAGCTATGGCTGGGACGAGAACAATCCGCTTTCCGGCAAGCAGCCGGCGATAAAGCCGCCGTCCTGAGACGCGTGCGAGATCAAAGCGTCGCCGGCAGCACTCGATCCGGCGGCCGATGCCCGTCCATGAAGGTCTTGATGTTGACGATGACCTTCTCGCCCATGTCGACGCGGCCCTCGATCGTCGAGGAGGCCATGTGCGGCAGCAGCACCACCTTGTTCTGGCGCGCGAGTTTGACGAGCTTGGGGCTCACCGCCGGCTCGTGCTCGTAGACGTCGAGCCCGGCGCCGCCGAGCTCGCCGGCCTCCACCATGCGCACCAGCGCGTTCTCGTCGATCACCTCGCCGCGCGCGGTGTTGACCACATAGGCCTCGGGCTTCAGCAGCTTCAACCGCCGCGCCGAAAGCAAATGGTAGGTCGCCGGCGTATGCGGGCAATTGACCGAGACGATATCCATGCGCGCGAGCATCTGGTCGAGGCTTTCCCAATAGGTCGCCTCGAGTGCTTCCTCGATCTCGGGCGCCACGCGCCGGCGGTTGTGATAGTGGATCTGCAATCCGAACGCCTTGGCGCGCTTGGCGACCGCGGCGCCGATGCGGCCCATGCCGATGATGCCGAGCCGCTTGCCGCCCATGCGGTGGCCGAGCATCCAGGTCGGGGTCCAGCCGCCCCATTCCTTGTCGCTCGTGAGCACGTTGGCACCCTCGGCGAGCCGGCGCGGCACCGCCAGAATCAGCGCCATCGTCATATCGGCGACGTCCTCGGTCAGCACGCCCGGCGTGTTGGTCACGGTGATGCCGCGCGTCAGCGCGCTGGCCACGTCGATATGATCCACGCCATTGCCGAAATTTGCGATCAGCCGCAGATTCTCGCCGGCCTGCGAGAGCACGGCGGTGTCGATGCGGTCGGTGATCGTGGGCACCAGCACGTCGGCGGATTTCACCGCCGCCACGAGTTCGGCCTGGCTCATCGGCCGGTCGTCCACGTTGAGGCGCGCATCGAACAGCTCGCGCATCCGCGTCTCGACCCGCTCCGGCAAGCGCCGGGTCACGACGACGAGCGGCTTTTTCTTCGAAGTCGGCATCGTCCTGCGGTGACCTTTCGTTAACCGGGCACTGGCTTTCTCTCTAGCAGACGGGGTTGCGCGAACAAGACCGGCACCCTGGAGCGCGCTCTTGACAGGCGCCGGCGCCGGCGGCCTTCCTGCGGGGCGGGGGAATCAAACGGCGAGGGGACGGCGGATCGATGGTAATTCGCAAGCACATTGATTGGCCAAGTCTTGAATGGACAAGGATCGCGGGGGCACTCGCGCTGCTTGCGCTGTCGGCGGCGCCGATCGGCGCCTTCGGTCAGACCGCGGGGCCCGCGAGCGGCTTGCCGGTTCCGCGCTACGTCAGCCTCAAGGTCGACAAGGTCAATGTGCGCAAAGGGCCCTCGCGCGAGCACGAGGTGAACTGGGTCTTCACCCGCGCCGGATTGCCCGTCGAGATCACCGCCGAATTCGAGAACTGGCGGCGCATCCGCGACGCCGAGGGCTCCGAGGGTTGGGTCTTCCACTCCATGCTCTCGGGCCGGCGCACGGCGCTGATCTCACCCTGGTCGAAGAGCCAGACCTTCGCCCTGCACGAGCGGCCGGACTTGGCGGCGCCGGTCTCCGCGCAATTGCGGCCGGGAGTCTTGGGCACGGTTCGGGGCTGCAACGGCCGCTGGTGCCGCATTTTCGGCGACGGCTTCGACGGCTTCATCGAGCAGGAACGGCTTTGGGGCGTCTATCCCAACGAACCGGTTCAATGAGCTGAGTTGCAAAAAACAATGGTCGGGACAAAGCCCGGCCACGATAAATCCGCTCCGTGTTCTTGCGGCTAGCCCTTGCGGCGTAGGCGCACGACCACATCGACGCGCGCGACCTCGAAGCCCGCGGGCGGTTTCGGCAGCCGGTCGACCAGGAGCTCGGCACCCGGAATATCGAAGAGATCGTTCTCGCCTTCGACGAAGAAGTGATGATGGTCGGAATTGTTGGTGTCAAAATAGGTCTTCGACCCATCGACCGCGACCTCGCGCAACAGCCGCACCTCGGTAAACTGGTTCAGTGTGTTGTAGACGGTCGCCAGCGACACCGGAAAGCGCGCGCGCAGTGCCTCTTCGTGCAGGTTTTCCGCGGTCATGTGCCGGTCGCCCTTGGCGAACAACAGCCAGCCGAGCGCAAGCCGCTGACGTGTAGGCCGCAGGCCCACCTCGCGCAGCATCTGCCGCACGTCATGGAACGGACAGCCGGTGCGCCGCCCCGCCGCCGGCTGCGTTTGCAGCCGCTCGACCGGGAGTTCCACGTCGTCGTCCTCGAACACGGGGCGACGCGGCATGTCGTTGGTAATCGGGTCTGCCATGTTGCTTGGATAATAGGGAGGCGATGCCCTAGGCGCAACACCCGGCCCAACAAGGCTTTTTGCGCGAATCGAAGGCGATTCCACGGACCTCTGCGCCTTTCGGGTATCAGGTTGCTGTGTTAGGAAATTTGCAGTCGAGAACGGGGCCAACGTCCCAGAGCAGCAATGAGCGAGCGGCGCGCGAACTACGATTACGAGGACCTGCTGGCGTGCGGGCGCGGCGAGATGTTCGGCGCGGGCAATGCCCAGCTGCCGTTGCCGCCGATGCTGATGTTCGACCGCATTTCGGAGATCGCCGAGACCGGCGGTCAGCACGGCAAGGGCCTGATGCGGGCCGAGCTGAAGGTGCGGCCGGACCTGTGGTTCTTTTCCTGCCATTTCAAGGGCGATCCGGTCATGCCGGGCTGCCTCGGGATCGATGCGCTTTGGCAGATGGTCGGCTTTTTCCTCGGCTGGCTCGGGGCGCCGGGCAGGGGCCGGGCGCTCGGCGTCGGCGAGATCAAACTCTCCGGCCAGGTGTTGCCGACGGTGAAGAACGTCGTCTATGGCATCGACATCAAGCGCGTGATGCGTTCCAAGCTGGTGCTCGGTATCGCCGACGGGTGGCTCTCCGCCGACGGCCAGACCATCTACCGCGCTTTCGACCTCAAGGTCGGCCTGTTCCGCGCCGACCAGGAGACGCAAGCGGCGAAAGCCTGAAGGCGCGCGGCCGAGCCCGGCCGGCCGCCCGGATCGACGAGGCAGACATGCGACGAGTGGTCGTCAGCGGGATGGGCATCGTCTCGTCCATCGGCAACAGCACGCAAGAAGTGCTGGCGTCGCTGCGCGAGTCCAAGAGCGGGATTTCCGCGGCCGCGGATTATCAGCGCCTGGGGTTTCGTTGCCAGGTGCACGGCGCGCCGACGCTCGATCCTGTCGGCATGGTGGACCGGCGCGCACTGCGCTTCCTCGGCGGCGGTGCCGCCTGGAATCACGTCGCCATGGACCAGGCGATCCGCGACTCGGGGCTCGAGCCCGGCGAAGTCTCCAACGTGAAAACCGGCATCATCATGGGCTCGGGCGGTCCCTCGACGCGCACGCTGGTCGAGGCCGCCGACATCACGCGCGAAAAGGGCCCCAAGCGCGTCGGTCCCTTCGCGGTGCCCAAGGCCATGTCGTCGACGGCTTCCGCGACGCTTGCCACCTGGTTCAAGATCAAGGGCGTCAATTATTCGATCTCCTCGGCGTGCGCGACTTCCAATCACTGCATCGGCAACTCCTACGAGCTGATCCAGGCCGGCAAGCAGGACATCATATTCGCCGGCGGTTGCGAGGAACTCGACTGGACGCTCTCGGTTCTGTTCGACGCCATGGGCGCCATGTCGTCAGGCTTCAACGACCGGCCCGAGAAGGCGTCCCGCGCCTATGACAAGGACCGCGACGGCTTCGTCATCGCCGGCGGCGCCGGCGTTTTGGTGCTGGAAGAGCTCGAGCATGCCAAGGCGCGTGGCGCCCGCATCTATGGCGAAATCGCCGGCTACGGCGCAACTTCCGACGGCTACGACATGGTGCAGCCTTCCGGCGAAGGCGCGGTGCGCTGCATGAGAATGGCGCTCGAGGGCGTCAAAGCGCCGGTCGACTACATCAACCCGCACGCGACCTCCACGCCGATCGGCGATCTGAAGGAGATCGAGGCGATCCGCGAGGTGTTCGGCGCCAAATGCCCGCCGATCTCGGCCACCAAGTCGCTCACCGGCCATTCGCTCGGCGCCACCGGCGTGCAGGAAGCGATCTATTCGCTCCTGATGATGCAGAACGGCTTCATCTGTGGGAGCGCCAATATCGAGACGCTCGACCCGGCCTTCGCCGACATGCCGATTCTGCTCGAGCGCAAGGACAACGTTCAGCTCGGCTGCGTGCTCTCGAATTCCTTCGGCTTCGGCGGCACCAACGCCTCGATCGTGCTGCAGCGTGCCGACGCATGAGCAAATCCGTGCAGGCGTTGTTGTCGGGCAAGCGCGGCCTCATCATGGGGGTCGCCAACGACCATTCCATCGCCTGGGGCATCGCCCAGGCGGCGCACGCGCAGGGCGCGGAGCTCGCTTTCACCTACCAGGGCGAGGCGCTCGGCAAGCGCGTGCGGCCGCTCGCCGAGTCGCTCGGCGGCAAACTCATCCTGCCCTGCGACGTGGAGGATCTGGCTACGGTCGATCGCGTATTTTCCGAGATCAAGCGCGCCTGGGGTGGGCTCGATTTCGTCGTGCACGCCATCGCTTTTTCCGACAAGAACGAGCTCAAGGGCCGCTACGCCGACACTTCGCGCGAGAATTTCGTCCGCACCATGCTGGTCTCCTGCTTCTCCTTCACCGAGATCGCCAAGCGCGCCGGCAGCCTGATGAAGCCGGGCGGCTCGATCCTGACGCTCACCTTCGGCGGCTCGGCCCGCGTCATGCCGAACTACAACGTGATGGGCGTGGCCAAGGCCGCGCTCGAGGCCAGCGTGCGGTATCTGGCCGCCGATTTCGGCCCCAAGGACATTCGCGTCAACGCCATTTCCGCGGGCCCGGTGCGCACGCTGGCGGGTGCCGGCATCGCCAACGCGCGCTTCATGTTCAATTTC
The DNA here is from genome assembly GCA_963765745.1 of uncultured Alphaproteobacteria bacterium. Classification (GTDB taxonomy): domain Bacteria; phylum Pseudomonadota; class Alphaproteobacteria; order Rhizobiales; family Xanthobacteraceae; genus JAHFPN01. Next base: position 68,915 of record CAVXXM010000011.1, on the reverse strand, counting down.
CAGAAGCGCCATTCGCCGCTGCGCCGCCCGGTCACCATCGAGGACGTCGGCGGCGCCGCGCTCTTTCTGCTCTCTGGCCTTTCCTCGGCGGTGACCGGCGAGATCGTCTATGTCGACGCCGGATACAACGTCATCTCGATGCCCAATCCCGAGGACTTGAAGAACGGCGAGGACGAGGCCGAGGGCAAGAACGGCATCGCCTCGAAGGCCGCGGAGTAGAAGGGCCGGGAGCGACGCGGAGCGCCGATCGTGACTCGCTTGCGTGATCTGGTTCGTCATGAGCGGCCGCGCGGCTTCGAGCTGCCGCGCTGGCTCCAGCGGATCGTTTCGGCCGGCATCGTATCGACTGATCCGCAAATTATCCGGCGCCAGCGGATCACCAATGTCACGGCGCTCGCCGGTTCCCTGAACGCCATCACGCGAATTGTCGCCAATTTTCTCTACGACGCTGAAAACTTGCTGCTCATGCAGGTTACATACGTCGGAATTGCGATCTTCCCCCTCCTGGTTCACCGCCTGCATCGATATGGCGATATCGTGGCTCCGGCGGCCCTCACGATCTGGTTCCTGGCGTCCGTGACGCTGTCGTCGACCTTCTACGGATTGCAAGCTCAGACCCAGGTCTACTTCTTGCTCGCCGCCATCGTGTGGTTCGTGTTCGGCCTGGAGCACTGGCGAATCGCCATCGGGGGGCTGCTCCTGGCGTGCGCGGTGATGCTGGCGGTGGTCAACTTTGCGCCGCAGCAAGGCATCGCGCTCATTGCCGACGAGCGCGCGATCAAATTTCTGGCGATTCAATCCATGATCAATGCCATCGTCATCAACGCCGGGGTGCTGTTCTACGCGCTGTTCCTGCTGCGGCGGGCCGAGGACGAGCTGGAGCGGCAACGAGCCCGCGCCGAGGCCCTGGTATCGGTCGTGCTTCCCGCGGCGGTGGCGCAACGTCTGCGCTCCGGCAACGAGACGCGGATCGCCGACCGGTTCGAGAACGTGAGCGTGCTGTTCGCCGATCTCGTGGACTTCACGCCCGCCGCGCACGAGCAGTCTCCGGAAGCGGTCGTCGACTATCTCGACCAGTTCGTGCGGGCGTTCGATCTGATGTGCGAGACCTACGGCGTCGACAAGATCAAGACCATCGGCGATTCCTATATGGCGGTCGGCGGCCTGCATGGCGGCAGCGTCGGCGGCGTGATGGGAATCGGGCACCTCGCGCTCGAGATGCTGAAGGTGCAGCATCGCTGCGCTCCGCTCGGCCGCCGGAAGCTCGAACTGCGCGTGGGCATCCACTACGGAACGGCGATCGCCGGCGTGATCGGCGACACGCGCATCTCCTACGATTTGTGGGGCGATGCGGTGAACATGGCCTCGCGCATGCAATCGCACGGCGTTCCCGGCCGCATCCAGGTGAGCGAGGAATATCGCGCCGCCGCCGGCGAGCGCTTCCTGTTCGAGGAACGCGGCGCCACCGAGATCAAGGGCATCGGCGTCGCGCGCACGTTCTTCCTGCTCGGGCCGCGCCTAAAGGATTGAAGCGGAAGCGAAAAAGCAAAAGGGCGGCTCGTGGCCGCCCTTCGCTGTTCGGCTCCGACGCCGCCGTTAGCTCGCCGCTCCCGCCGCTCCCGGCTCGGCGGCCTGCTCGGCCTTCTGCTTGGCTTCCAGGTCTTCGCCGGTCTGCTGGTCGACGACCTTCATCGAGAGGCGGACCTTGCCGCGCTCGTCGACGCCGAGCAATTTCACCTTCACCTTGTCGCCTTCCTTGACTACGTCGTTGACTTTGTTCACCCGCCGCGCCGCCAGCTGGGAAATGTGCACCAGCCCATCCTTGGCGCCGAAGAAGTTCACGAAAGCGCCGAAGTCCATGACCTTGACGACGGTGCCCTCGTAGATCACGCCGACTTCGGGCTCCGACACGATCGACTTGATCCACTTCATCGCGGCGGCGATCGACTCGGCGTTGGCCGAGGCCACCTTGATCGTGCCGTCGTCCTCGACGTTGATCTTGGCGCCGGTCTTCTCCACGATTTCGCGGATCACCTTGCCGCCGGTGCCGATCACTTCCCGGATCTTGTCGGTCGGGATCTTCAACGTTTCGATGCGCGGGGCGTATTCGCCAAGCTCGGCGCGCGCCGCGGTGAGGGCCTTGGCCATTTCACCCAGGATGTGCAGGCGTCCGCCCTTGGCCTGGCTGAGCGCCACCTTCATGATCTCTTCGGTGATGCCGGCGATCTTGATGTCCATCTGCAGCGCGGTGACGCCCTGGTCGGTGCCGGCCACCTTGAAGTCCATGTCGCCGAGATGGTCCTCGTCGCCGAGAATGTCGGACAGCACCGCGAAGCGCTTGTCCTCCAGGATCAGGCCCATGGCGATACCGGCCGTCGCCCGCTTGAGCGGCACGCCGGCATCCATCAGCGCCAGCGAAGTGCCGCACACGGTCGCCATCGACGACGAACCGTTCGACTCGGTGATCTCCGACACCACGCGGATGGTGTAGGGGAAATCCTCCTTCGAAGGCAGGATCGGCCGGATCGCGCGCCAGGCGAGCTTGCCGTGGCCGATCTCGCGCCGGCCGGGAGCGCCCATGCGGCCGGTCTCGCCCACCGAGAACGGCGGGAAATTGTAATGCAGCATGAAGGTTTCTTTGTAGGTTCCCTGCAGCGCGTCGATCCACTGCTCGTCCTCGCCGGTGCCGAGCGTGGCGACCACGATCGCCTGCGTCTCGCCGCGGGTGAACAGCGCCGAGCCGTGGGTGCGCGGCAGGAAGCCGGCCTCCGCGACGATTGGACGAACGGTGGACAGGTCGCGGCCGTCGATGCGCTTGCTGGTGTCGAGGATGTTCCAGCGCACGATCTTGCCTTCGAGCTCCTTGAACACGCCGGCGACCAGCGCCATCGGACGCTCGGGGTTGTCGACGCCGCCCGGGAAGTAGTGCTCCATGGCTTTCTTCTTGACCGCGGCGACCGCATCCTGGCGTTCTGCCTTGCGCGGGATGGCGTAGGCCTTGCGCAGATCCTTCTCGACGACGCCGAGCATTTCCTTTTCGAGCGCCTTGGTATCCGGCATCGCGAAGTCGCGCGGCTCCTTCGCCGCCTTCTCGGCAAGACGGATGATCATGTCGATGACCGGCTGCATATGCCGGTGGCCGAACATGACGGCGCCGAGCATGATCTCCTCGGGCAGCTCCTTGGCCTCGGATTCCACCATCAGCACCGCGTTCTTGGTGCCGGCGACGACGAGATCGAGTTGGCTTTCCTTCATCTCGTCGAGCGTCGGATTGAGCACGTATTCGTTGTTGGTGAAGCCGACGCGCGCGCCGCCGATCGGGCCCATGAACGGCGCGCCGGAAAGCGTGAGTGCGGCCGAGGCCGCCACCATGGCGAGGATGTCGGGATCGTTCTCCTGATCGTGCGACAGTACGGTGATGATCACCTGCGTGTCGCAGCGCCAGCCGTCGGCGAACAGCGGACGGATCGGCCGGTCGATCAGACGCGAGGTCAACGTGTCCTTTTCGGTCGGACCGCGTTCGCGCTTGAAATAGCCGCCGGGAATGCGGCCCGCCGCGTAGTATTTCTCGGTGTAGTTGACGGTGAGCGGCAGGAAGTCGATGCCGGGCTTCGGCTGCTTGGCCGCCACTGCGGTGGCGATCACGGTGGTCTCGCCGTACGTGGCGAGCACCGCGCCGTCGGCTTGGCGCGCCAGTCTTCCGGTCTCTAGGACGAGGCGGCGGCCTCCCCAGTCGATTTCTTCGCGATGAATGTCGAACATATTCGCTTTCTCTTTCCATGGCTTGCGGAGAGGGAAAGCCATGGGCAAGACGGCGAGACGCTCGCGCCGGCGCGCATGCGCGCTGGGCTTGGAGCGTCCGGCGATCCTGCCATGGCTGTACTCTTCCGGGTTGATCGGCCGCGCGGAAGCTTCCGCGCGGAGCGGTTCAGCGGCGGATGCCGAGCTTGTCGATCAGCTTGCTGTAGCGCGCCTCGTCCCTCGACTTCAGATAATCGAGCAGGCTGCGCCGCAGCGAGACGAGCTTCAACAGTCCGCGCCGGGAGTGATTGTCTTTGACGTGGGTCTTGAAGTGTTCGGTCAGGTCCGTGATCCGCTCTGTGAGGATCGCCACCTGCACCTCCGGCGAGCCGGTATCGCCCGCCTTCGTTGCATACTCTTTCACTAGCTCAAGCTTGCGCTCGACCGTCACCGACATCGGGATGTCCTTTCGTTGGAGTTTTGGGAGCGGCACGGCCGGGATGTCGTCCAGCCGAGTCGCCTACGCGCGCCTAGGCCCGCGTGGTGCGGCGCAATATACATAGAATTGCGCCCGCTTCCAGCACAATCTCGCCGCGTGAATCTCCGTCTTTTGGCTCAACGCGGAAGGTTAAAGATGCGCTTTGGCTTCAGCGCGCCTTCCAGTACCTCGGCTATCGCCACCAAAGTGCCGTCGCTCGAAACCGAAACGACCCCCTGCATGAGGGGTGCGTCGCGGCCGCGCAGCAGCACCGGCTGGCCGAGCATCAGGCGCTGCGCGTCGGCGCGGCTGACGTTCAAAGCGGGCAGCGCCTCGAGCCCCGTCTCGACGCTTGCGAGCACGGCGGATAGCTCCGTCTCGCCCGATTGCGCGAGCTTCGCGAGCTGCGCAAGCGTCAGCGCGTTGCGCTCATTGAAAGGGCCGACGCAGGCACGCCGCAGGCTTTCTACATGGCCGAGGCAGCCGAGCGCACGGCCGAGATCGCGCGCGATCGCGCGCACATAGGTTCCCTTGCCGCACTCGGCCTCGAGCACCGCATGGTCCGCGTCCGGCGCCTCGATCAGCGAAAGCCGGTGAATTTCCACCGGCCGTGCCGCGAGCAAAACTTCCTGGCCCCCGCGCGCCAGATCGTAGGCGCGCTCGCCCTCGATCTTGAGCGCGGAATAGCTCGGCGGCACCTGCGCGATCGTGCCGGTGAAGGCCGGCAGCGCCGCGCGGAGCGCGCCCTCATCGGGTCGTGTCTCGCTGGTCTTCAGCGCGCGGCCTTCGGCGTCGTCGGTATCGGTTTCGATCCCCCAGCGCACCGTGAAGCGATAGATCTTGCGGCCGTCCATCACGAAGGGAACCGTCTTGGTCGCCTCGCCGAGCGCCACCGGAAGCACGCCGGACGCGAGCGGGTCGAGGGTTCCGGCGTGGCCGGCTTTTTTAGCGCGGAACAGACGCTTGACCGCGGCCACCGCCTCGGTCGAGGTGCGGCCGACGTCCTTGTCCAACGCGATCCAGCCGTGCACGTCGCGCTTGTCGGCTCGCGGCGCGCTCATTGCGGCTTGCTGTCCTTCTTCGGATCGAGATCGCGCGCCACCTCGGGCGAGCGCAACAGCCGCTCGATGCGCGCCGCCTCGTCAAAACGCTCGTCGATCATGAAGCGGATGTCGGGCGCGAATTTCAGATTGATCCGCCGCGAGATCTCGCCGCGCAGGTACTTCTTATGTCGCTCGAGCGCCGCCATGATCTCGGCCTGGTCGCGCCCGCCGAGCGGCATCACGTAGATCGTGGCAAGCCGCAGGTCCGGGCTCATGCGCACTTCCGGGACCGTGACCGTGTGCGCCGCCAGCACTGGATCGTGCACGTCGGCGCGGATCAGCATTTCCGAGAGCGCGTGGCGCACCAGCTCGCCGACGCGAAGCTGGCGCTGGCCGGGGCCCGGCTGCTCTCGATCGCGATGACGTGCCATATATACGTCCCCCCGGATTCGGACCGAGCCGAAGACGTCGAGCTGAAGACGTCGAGCTTACGAAAGGATCAAAGCGAGCGCTGCACGGATTCGACGCGATAGCACTCGATCACGTCGCCCTTGCGGATGTCCTCGAAGTTCTCGAACGACATGCCGCACTCCTGACCCGCGGCCACCTCGCGCGCCTCGTCCTTGAAGCGCTTGAGCGTCGAAAGCTTGCCCTCGTGGATCACCACGTTGTCGCGGATCAGCCGCACATGCTGGCCGCGCTCGACCTTGCCGTTGGTGACCCGGCAACCGGCGACCTTGCCGATCTTGGAAACATCGAACACCTCGAGCACCTCGGCGTTGCCGAGCATGGTCTCGCGCAAGGTCGGCGGCAGCAGGCCGGACATGGCCTTTTTCACGTCGTCCACGAGGTCGTAGATGATGTTGTAGTAGCGGATCTCGACCCCGGCACGCTCCGCGGCCCCGCGCGCTTCCTTGTGCGCGCGCACGTTGAAGCCGATGATCGCGGCGTGCGCGGCTTCCGCCAGCGTCACGTCCGACTCGGAAATGCCGCCGGCGCCGGCATGGATGATCCGCGCGGCGACCTCCTCGGTGCCGAGTTTTTCGATCGCGCCGACGATCGCCTCGATCGAACCCTGCACGTCGCCCTTGATCACGAGCGGGAATTCCTTGCGGCCGGCGCTCTTCAACTGGCTCATCATCTGCTCGAGCGAGCCGCGCATGGCGCCGCGCGCCGGCGATTCGCGCCGCTGACGTTGGCGATAGTCGGTGATTTCGCGGGCCCGCGCCTCGCTCACGACGACCGCGAGCCGATCGCCGGCATCGGGCGTTCCGGCGAAGCCGAGCACTTCCACCGGCGTCGAGGGCTTCGCGCTGTCCACCTGCTCACCCTGATCGGTGATCAGCGCGCGTACGCGGCCCCATTGGGCCCCGGCCACCACGATGTCCGTTACTTTCAGCGTGCCGCGCTGCACCAGAACGGTCGCGATCGGTCCGCGGCCGCGATCGAGCTTGGCTTCGATTACCGTGCCCTCGGCGGCGCGATCGGGGTTGGCTTTGAGGTCGAGCAATTCAGCCTGCAGCGCGATCACGTCCAAGAGCTTGTCGAGATTGGTCTTCTTGGTGGCCGAAACCTCGACTTCGAGGGTCTCGCCGCCCAGCGTCTCGACCTGAATTTCATGCTGCAAGAGTTCGGAACGCACACGCTCGGGCTTGGCGTCCGACTTATCGATCTTGTTGAGGGCGACGATGATCGGAACCTTGGCGGCGCGCGCGTGTGCGATCGCCTCGATCGTCTGCGGCTTGACCCCGTCGTCGGCCGCCACCACGAGCACCACGATATCGGTCACCTTGGCGCCGCGCGCGCGCATGGCGGTGAAGGCGGCGTGGCCGGGCGTGTCGATGAAGGTGATCTTGGCGCCGGATTTCGTGGTCACCTGATAGGCGCCGATGTGCTGCGTGATGCCGCCGGCCTCGCCCGCCACCACGTTGGTCTCGCGGATGGCGTCGAGCAGCGACGTCTTGCCATGGTCGACGTGGCCCATGATCGTGACCACCGGCGGCCGCGGCACCAGGTGCGCCGGATCGTCGGCGACGTCGAACAGGCCTTCCTCGACGTCCGCTTCGGAAACGCGCCGAACGGCGTGGCCGAGCTCCTCGGCGATCAGTTGCGCCGTATCGGCGTCGATCGCGTCGGTGAGTTTCAGCATCTGCCCCTGTTTCATCAGGATTTTGATCACGTCGACCGCGCGCTCGGCCATGCGGTTGGCGAGCTCCTGGATCGTGATCATTTCCGGAATCACGACTTCGCGGACGATTTTTTCCTTCGGTTCGTCGGAGGGCCGATGGCCGGTGATGCGTTGCACGCGCCGGCGGAAGGCGGCGACTGAGCGCTGGCGCTCTTCTTCGCTGGCGAACGCAGTAACGACGGTGAGCCGGCCGCGGCGCTTCTCTTCGCCGCCGAGCGTGCGCGCGGGCTTGGCCGTCACCACGGTCTTGCCGCCCCGGCGCGTGGTCCGCGGGCCTTCTTCCTCTTCCTCGGCCGCGACGGCGCGCGCGCCGGCCGGACCTTTACCTGGAACCGTCGGGTCGCCGCCGAAGCGCTTGCGTGCTTCCTCCTCGGCCTTGCGTTTTCTCTCTTCCTCGGTCGCACGGCGAGCGTCCTCGTCGCGCTTGCGCGTGTCGGCGGCCTCGCGCTCGGCGCGGTCGCCGGCGTCGCGGGCGACGCGGCGGCGCACGTCTTCCTCGGCGATGCGGCGTTCTTCCGCCTCGCGTACACGCGCATCGGCCAGCGCCTTGCCGCGAAGATCTCGCTCCTCTTCGGTCAGCGTCCGCAGTACGACGCCGGATGATTTGAGCCCGGCAGCGGGATCGGCGGGTGCGGCCTTGGTGATAGCCGGCGCAGTCTTTGGCGGCGCCGCAGGCGCAGGCTGGGCCGGGAGCGCTCGCGCGGTAGGCCGCTTAGACGCAGGCGCCGGATCGGGTTCGGAGCCGGGACCGACCGGGCGGCGCTTCACCTTCTCCACCACGACCTGCTTGGAGCGGCCGTGGCTGAAGCTCTGGCGCACGACGCCGTGCTCGACCGAGCGCTTGAGCGTCAAGGTCTTGGGCCGTGCCGCGCTCAGGGTCTTTTCGCCGGTGTCCTTCGTATCGGTCATTCGCTTTCCAGTTTCGAAGAATTGTCCGCGCGGCGGCTGATCACCGCCTCGTCGCCGGATGAGCCGGTGCGCCAGCGCTCGAGCCGAAGCCAACGCGCAAGAAAACCGCGGCTCGCCGGATGCGCGAGCACGGCAGCATGTACCACATTTGACCGCCCAAGCGCCAAGTCCAATTGCTCTCCGCTCAGCGTGCGGACCCGCGCCGGTGCTGCGTTTCCGGCGCTCTCGGCGCGGGCGGCGACGCCGTCGAGCTTGGCGATCCCGTCGGCCGCGGCTTCGCGCGCCTGCACGAGTGCGATCACGCTCCCGCTGGCGAGCGCCGCCTCGACTCGGGTGAAACCGTTGACGACCTGCCCCGCCTTGTTGACCAGCGAGAGCGATTCGAGCACCGCCCGCTCCAGGAGCCGCTCGACCAGATCGGAAAGTTCGGGAGCGATCGCGCCCTTGCCGTGGAACGCGCGGCCGAAAGCCTTGTTGCGGATCGCCGCATCGAGCGCGCTGCGGGTGGCCGTCACCCAGGCGCCGCGGCCGGGAAGTTTACCCGCCAGATCCGGAACGATGGCGCCGTCCGGCGCCACCACGAAGCGCATCATTTCCTCGACCGGCTTCACCTGCCGCGTGGCCAAGCAGAGCCGTTCCGGCGCGCGCCGTGCCGCTGCCGGGCCTTGGTCGGTTTCTTGCGCCTCGATCTGAGCTTGCACGGGCCATCACCGTCAGCCTTGCGGCGCCGTCGCCGGCGCCGCCTCGGCGTCTGCGTCGGCCGGCGGTTCGGATGGCTCCGGTGGCGTCAGCGCTGTTTCATCGACCCAGCCTGCCTTGACGCGCGCCTGCATGATCATCGCTTCGGCTTCCTCGCGCTCCAGCGGGAAGCCTTCGAGGTAGCCCGCATGGCGAACCGCCTCGTTCTCCTTGCGCTCGACCCAACCCACCAGGTCGTCCGTGGCGCAGCCGGCCAGATCTTCGACCGTCTTGATGCCATTCTCGCCGAAGGCAACCAGCATCTTGCTGGTGACGCCGGGCACCTCCTTGACCGCATCCTCGACGCCAAGCTCCTTGCGCTTGGCATCGAGCTCGGCCTCGAGCTTGGCGAGGTATTCCTGGGCGCGGGTCTGCAATTCGCCCGCGGTGTCCGTATCGAAGCCCTCGATGCTGGCGAGCTCGTCGACCGGCACGAAAGCCAGTTCTTCGATCGAACCGAAGCCTTCCGAGGCGAGCAACTGACCCACCATCTCGTCGACGTCGAGCGCGTCGATGAACAGCTTGCTGCGATCGGCGAATTCCTTCTGCCGCCGCTCGCTCTCTTCCTGCTCGGTCATGATGTCGATGTCCCAGCCGGTAAGCTGAGAGGCGAGCCGCACGTTCTGGCCGCGCCGGCCGATGGCGAGCGAGAGCTGCGCGTCCGGCACCACGACCTCGATGCGCTCGCGCGTCTCGTCGAGCACGACCTTGACCACTTCGGCGGGCGCCAGCGCATTGACCACGAACGTCGCCACGTCCTGCGACCACGGAATGATGTCGATCTTCTCGCCCTGCAGCTCGTTGACCACCGCCTGCACGCGCGAGCCGCGCATACCGACGCAGGCCCCGACCGGATCGACCGAGGAGTCGCGCGAGATCACCGCGATCTTGGCGCGCGAGCCGGGATCGCGGGCCACCGCCTTGATCTCGACGATGCCGTCGTAGATTTCCGGCACTTCCTGCGCGAACAGCTTGGCCATGAATTGCGGGTGGGTGCGCGACAGGAAAATCTGCGGACCACGCGGCTCGCGCCGCACGTCGTAGACATAGGCGCGGACGCGGTCGCCGTTCCTGAACACCTCGCGCGGCAGCAGTTCGTCGCGCCGCACCATGGCTTCGCCGCGCCCGAGATCGGCGACCACGTTGCCGTACTCGACGCGCTTGACGATGCCACTGACGATATCGCCGATGCGGTCCTTGTATTCCTGGTATTGCCGGTCGCGTTCGGCCTCGCGCACTTTTTGCACGATCACTTGCTTGGCGGACTGCGCCGCGATGCGGCCGAACTCGAGCGGAGGCAGCGCGTCGGCGATGGTGTCGCCGATCTGGGCGGCCGGATTGTGCCGCCGCGCGGACTCAAGTTCGATCTGGGTCGCCGGGTTCTCGATGCTTTCGACGACGAGCATGTGGCGTGCGAGCCGAAGCTCGCCGGTCTTGGCGTTGATCTCGGCGTGGACGTCGGTCTCCGCGCCGTAGCGCGAGCGCGCCGCCTTGGCGATCGCGTCTTCCATCGCGGTGATGACGATCGAGCGGTCGATCGACTTCTCGCGGGCGACCGCTTCGGCGATCTGCAGCAACTCGAGCCGGTTTGCACTGACGGCCATTTCGGATCTCTCCTGACTTCAGACCCGGCCTTCGGCGGCCGTGCCTTGGGGTTCATTGCGCGCGGCTTGTTTGCCGCGCTTGAGCGCCTGGGCGACCAGGGCATCGGTGAGCACCAGCTTCGCCTCGGCGATATCGTCGAACGGCAGTAATACGATCTCGGTTACCGCTTCGCGCGTCTCGTAGCGAAGCTTCGCGCCATTGCCTTCGGCGCCGAGCAGTTCGCCGCGGAAGCGCTTGCGGCCGGCGATGCCGGTGGCCATTTCGACCTTGATCTCGTGGCCGGCGTAGCGCTCGAAATCGGTGCGTCGCGTCAGCGGCCGGTCGATGCCGGGCGAGGACAGCTCCAACCGATAGGCGCCCGGGATCGGATCTTCGACGTCGAATGCGGGCGACAGCATGCGGCTCGAAAGCTGGCAGTCCTCGATCGTGAAACTGCCGTCCGGCCGCTCGGCCATGATCTGCACCGTGCAGCCGTCGCGGCCGGAGACCCGGATGCGCACCAGACGGAATCCGAGACCCGCGAGCACCGGCGCCGCGATCGCTGCGAGGCGGGCGGCAAGGCCCGTCTCCGCGATCAGGCGCGGCTCGTCGAGAGCGGAAACAGCAAGCATCTCGGTCATCGTCATCGTTCGTGCGCGGCTTGCGCGCGGGCTAACAAAAAAGAGCGGGTCCCGGTCGGGGCCCACTCTCCACGTTCGATCCTAGGATCGCGTTGAGATGTACGTTCTTGTTTTGGGAATATAGCGCAGGCCGCGCGCGGCGCAAGCCCTTCAAAGGCGCTGAAAGCGCAAATAAGTCGGACGTCTGCCGGCCGCCATCGCCTTGGCCTCGTAGCGCGTGCTCGGAAAACCAGCCCAGGGCAAGCGCCAGTCGTCGGCCCGCTCGGCGGTCCAGGCCAGACCCGGCGCGCGGAGAAAGCGCAAGAGCGCCCATTCCGCGTAGCTCGCGATGTCGGTGGCGAAGCGGATCTCGCCGCCGGGTGAGAGAAGTTTGGCCAGCCGCGCGACGCGCTGATCGGAAATGAAGCGGCGCTTCCAGTGGCGCCGCTTGGGCCAGGGATCGGGATAGAGAATATCGATGCGCGCGAGCGAAGCCTCCGGCAACCACTCGATCAGGCCGAGTGCGTCGCCGTAGTGCAGGCGGATGTTCTTCAGGCCCTCGGCTTCGATCACGGCGAGCGCGCGGGCCATGCCGTTTTGATAAGGCTCGCAGCCGATGAAGCCGGTGCCGGGATTTTGCCGCGCCTCGTGCAGCAGATGCTCGCCGCCGCCGAAGCCGATCTCGAGCCGGACTGGATCGACCGGGACCGGAAACAGCGCGCGCAAACCGGAAGCCGGTTTTGAGAGATCGAGGGCGAGGGCAGGCAGCACTTCGGCCATCAGCCGAGTCTGACCCGGCCGCAATTTGTGGCCCTTGCGCCGGCCGAAAAAGGCCCCGCGCCGTGTGTCGTGTTGCTCGTCGGTCGTCATTTTGTCGGTCGTCATGGCGTCCGTATCGTCCGCCAGCCGACCTTTCGTTTCAATGACGAACGGAGTTCCTCAGCGCACGCCGCTTTTCAGCTTGTCGGCGAGGTCGGTCTTCTCCCAGGAGAAACCGCCGTCCTTGTCCGGCGCGCGGCCGAAATGGCCATAAGCCGAGGTGCGCGCATAGATCGGCTTGTTCAGCGCCAGATGCTCGCGGATGCCGCGCGGCGACAGATCCATGATCTCGCCGAGCGCTTTCTCGAGCTTGGCCTCGTCGACTTTGCCGGTGCCGTGCAGATCGACATAGATCGAGAGCGGCTGCGACACGCCGATCGCATAGGCGAGCTGGATGGTGCAGCGGTCCGCCAGATCCGCCGCGATCACGTTCTTGGCGAGATAGCGCGCGGCATAGGCGGCCGAACGGTCGACCTTGGTCGGGTCCTTGCCCGAGAACGCGCCGCCGCCGTGCGGCGCCGCGCCGCCGTAAGTATCGACGATGATCTTGCGGCCGGTGAGCCCGGAGTCGCCGTCCGGCCCGCCGATCACGAACTTGCCGGTCGGGTTCACGTGCCAGATCGTGTTCTTGGTGATCCAGTCTTCGGGCAGCGCCTTCTTGACGTACGGCTCGACGATCGCCTTGACGTCGCCCGACGTCAGCGTCTCGTCGGTGTGCTGAGTCGAGACCACGATCTGCGTCGCCTCGACCGGCTTGCCGCCGGCATAGCGCACGGTGACCTGGCTCTTGGCGTCCGGCCCGAGCGCCTTGGTCTGGCCGGCGTGGCGCGCGTCGGCCATCAGCTTGAGAATCTTGTGCGCGTAATAGAGCGGCGCCGGCATCAGCTCCGGCGTCTCGCGGCAGGCATAGCCGAACATGATGCCCTGGTCGCCGGCGCCTTCGTCCTTGTTGCCGGCGGCGTCCACGCCTTGCGCGATATCGGCCGACTGGGCGTGCAGCAGCACCTCGACCTTGGCGGTCTTCCAGTGGAAGCCGGCCTGTTCGTAGCCGATGTCCTTGATCGCGGCGCGCGCGCGCTGTTCGACGATTTCCGGGGTGATCTGCGCCGGCCCGCGCGTCTCGCCGGCGATCACGACGCGGTTGGTGGTGCAAAGCGTTTCGGCGGCGACGCGCAGGTTGCGCGGATCCCAGCCGTGCTTCGGCCCGATCGAGAAGAAGGCGTCGACGATTTCGTCCGAAATGCGATCGCAGACTTTGTCCGGATGGCCTTCGGAAACGGATTCACTGGTGAACAGATAATCTTGACGAGCCACTTTGCGCCACCCCTCTACTCGGAAAAGCATCGCCGCGACCGCGAGCGCTCGCGGCGGTTCTTGCAGCGTCCGTTTACGCGGTCAAGCTGTGGGCTGAATGGGCGCAGGCCCGCGCAATGCGGGCCAGAGTGCGGTCAGCGCTCGTCGTCGTTGGCGATGGATTGGACCAGATCGACGATGCGGCGGCGCACCTTGGCGTCCTTGACCTTCATGAAAGCCTTGGTCAGCGCCAGCCCATCGGAGGTAGCGAGGAAGTCGGAGACGTAGGCCGGCGAGGGCGATTCGGAGAGGCCCGACGACATCGAATCCGACGTGGGCGCGCCTTCGAAGAAGAACCCTACCGGGACCGAGAGCACCAGCGCGATATTCTGCAGGCGCGAGGCGCCGATCCGGTTGGTGCCCTTCTCGTACTTTTGAATCTGCTGGAAGGTGATGCCGAGCTTGTCGCCGAGCTTCTCCTGCGACATGGAGATCATCATACGGCGCATGCGCACGCGCGCGCCGACGTGTTTGTCGATCGGGTTCGGCGACTTCTTGGAAATCTTTTTTATCTGCGGACATGCGGGCGAAACTACTCCATCGCGGGTGCGGCGAAAGCGCCGGGCGCCGTCTCGCCTGCGACTTGTGCGCGCATCCCTCATTGCCGACTACCGCTTTCCGTTACGTCACGCCGTGTCTGCGAACGCTTGGAGAAAAATGCGGCCAACGCGAATGCGACCAGAAAGAAGAAGAACAGCGCATCGCCGTAGCGCGCGTATGGCGGAGATTCTATCGACTTTGGTAGCGGCGAGTCGATAACCCCATCTACCCCGAGAGGCAGCGACCGAACGACGCGGCCCAGCGGGTCGACGACCGCGGAAATCCCGTTGTTTGCGGCGCGCACCAGCGGCAGCCCTTCCTCGATCGTGCGCAGGCGCGCTTGCACGAAATGTTGATAAGGCCCCGGCGAGCGGCCGAACCAGGCGTCATTGGTGACGTTGAGCAGCCATTGCGGACGCGGACCTTCGGGAACGACGGCGCCGGGGAAAATCGCCTCGTAGCAGATCAGCGGCGCGGCGAGCGGCGCGCGCGGAATCGAAAGCGCGCGCAGCCGCGGGCCCGCGGAAAATCCGCCATGCACGCGCGTGAGCTGCTCCAGACCTAGGCTTTCGAGGAAGCGCTGAAATGGCAGGAACTCGCCGAACGGCACCAGCCGCACCTTGTCGTAGGTCGCCAGGATCGCGCCGTCGTCGCCGAGCACGCGGATGCTGTTGAAGACCCGCCCGTTCTTCTCGCCGGCCGGCGGATCTTCGAGCCGCACCGCGCCGGTGACGAGCACCAGGCCCGGCGGCAGCAGATCGCCGATCCGGGCTAGCGCGTCCGCCTCCCGCTCGAGGAAGAAGGGAAATGCCGATTCGGGCCAGATCAGCAGCGTGGTGTCGCGTACACCCGTGGTCTGCGGCCCGGTGGCGCGGTCGCTGATCGAAACATAGCGATCCATCACCTGCTGCTTGGCGGCCGGGCGGAACTTCTCGTCCTGCGGCAGATTGGGCTGCATGATCCGGAGCCGCACGCCCTCGACGGCGCTCACCTCCGTCGTCGCCAGCCGGTGCGCGCCCCAGCCGCCGAGCACGGCGAGCACGAGTGCCGAAAGAAGAACCGGCAGCCACGGACGGCGCGTGGTTTCGCGCCCGTCGGCGAGCGTGGCGGGACTTGCGAAGACGGCGAGTGCCAGGAGCGTCAGGCCCCAGAGTCCGACGAGCGCCGCACTCTGCGCGACAGCGGGCACGGACGCGAGCGCATAGCCGAAACTGTTCCATGGGAAGCCCGAGAGCAGGTGGCCGCGCAACCACTCGGCGAGCGCAAGCCCCGCGGCGAAAGCGAGAATTCGCGCCGGCCCCGTCGACCAGAGCCAGCGCGCCAGCGCGGCGCCGAACCCGGTGAACAGCGCAAGCCCCGCCGGAATGGCGATGACGGCGAGCGGCAAGGCCCAGGCGAAGCGGTCGGCTTCGATGAGCAGCGAGTTGCCGATCCAATAGAGTCCGGCGACGAAATAGCCGAAACCGAACCACCAGCCGGTGGCGAACGCGGCGCGCAGCCCGGACCGGCCCGAGCCGGTGCCATCCAGGAGCCACACGAATACCGGAAGCGTGACCAGCAGCACGGGGAAAAGGTCGAACGGCGCCATGGCGAGCGCCGATGCGGCGCCGGCCGCGAGTGCGATCAGGCGCCGCTGCCATCCCCAGGCGAGCACGACCCGATGAGCAAGCGCCGCAAGCGTCACGGTGCCCCGCTTTCCTGTCAGGTCGGCGGTTTGTCCCGTCTATTGGCCGGGGGTCCCGCCGATTCGGATACCGGCGGCGAGGCTACCACGTTCGCTTCATCTTCGGCTCGTTTGCGCCGCGCCTCGCGCCGTGCCTCGGACGGACGGCGATAGATGCGCAGCCGCTTCACCCGGCGCGGGTCGGCATCCAGCACCTCGATCTCGAAATTCTCGGGTCCCTTCAGGATCTCGCCGCGCACCGGCACGCGTCCGGCAAGCGTGACCATGAGCCCGCCGAGCGTGTCGATCTCGCCGTTCTCCTCGGTGGCGGCGAAGGCCGGGCCGATTTTCGCGGCCGCCTCGCCCAGGCTCGCGCGCGCGTCGGCGAGGAAGCTGCCGTCGCTTTGCGCCTGGATATGGGTGGCTTCGGCATCGTGCTCGTCCTCGATATTGCCGACGATCTCCTCGACGATGTCCTCGATCGATACCAGGCCGTCGGTGCCGCCATATTCGTCGATCACGAGCGCCAGATGAACGCGGGTCGCCTGCATGCGCACCAGAAGATCGACCACCGGCATGGAGGGCGGCGCGAACAGAATGCGGCGCACGATCCGCGTCGCCGAAAGCGGCAAGGCGAGATCGACGTGCTTGAGGTCGAGGTCCGCGGGCAGCGGTTTTTTCCGGCGTGCGTTCTTCGCCGGATCGATCGAAGCGCGTTCGGTCATGTAGCTGACCAGATCGCGGATATGGACCATGCCCACGGGGTCGTCGAGCGTGTCGCCATGGACGGCGAGCCGCGAATGGCCGGCATTGGCGTAGAGCTTCAACAGGTCGCCGAGCGCGATATCCTTCTGCACGGCGATGATGTCCGCGCGCGGCACCATCACGTCGCCGATGCGCCGCTCCCTGAGCGTCAGGATATTGCGCAGCATCGCGCGCTCGGTCGGCGAGAACTCGCCTTCGGCGGTCTTGCTCTCCTCCAGCACCTCGGTGAGATCGGTGCGCAGCGAGCCTGAACTGCGTAACCCCAGGAGCGTCCTCAGGCGCTCGATCAGTCCCTCGAGGCCCGAGCGCTGCGTTTCGGACGCGGCTGCATCCTTGTCCTCGGGGGCCGCCGGTTTCGGTGGAAAGGATTCGCTCGCGCTCATGGCGGTCAGACTAAAGGCGCTTCGGCGCGGGCACGGGCATAGGGATCGGGCACCCCGAGCCGGGCAAGAATCTCCCGCTCGCGGCTCTCCATGGTTTCGGCGTCGCGATCGTTTTCGTGGTCATGACCCAGAAGATGCAACACCCCATGCACGGTTAGATGCGCAAGATGGTCACGCACGGAAATCCGCTGCTCGGCCGCCTCGCGCGCGACGGTCTCGTAAGCGAGCACCACGTCGCCCATGAGCCGCGGCTCCGTGCTTGCGCTTGCGGGCGCGGGGAACGAGAGCACGTTGGTGGTGGTATCTTGCCCGCGCCAGGTGCGGTTGAGCGCGCGCATTTTCGCATCGTCCGTGAGCACGACGCCGATCTCGATTCCGGAAGCGCTCGTGCCGGCGAGCGCCGCTTCGGCAGCGCGGCGCACGATCGCCTCGGCGCCGGAGAACTGATGCCAGGCGCCCGCTTCGACGGAAATCTCGATCGCGAAGCTCACTCTTTCCGCTCCTTCTTCGCCGTGGCTTTGGCCGTGGCGGCATCATAGGCATTGACGATCCGCGACACGAGCTCGTGGCGCACCACGTCGGCGCTGGTGAATGCGATGTGGGCGACGTCTTCCAGCTTAGCGAGAAGTTCTACCGCTTCGTTAAGCCCGGAGCCGAGGCCCGGTGGAAGGTCGGTCTGCGAGAGATCGCCGGTGACGATCATGCGCGAATTCTCGCCGAGCCGGGTCAAGAACATCTTCATCTGCATCGAGGTCGTGTTTTGCGCCTCGTCGAGGATGACGGCGGCGTTGGCCAGCGTGCGGCCGCGCATGAAGGCCAGCGGCGCGATCTCGATCTCGCCCGATTGCAGCGCGCGCTCGACCATGCCGCGGTCCATCACCTCGTAAAAGGCGTCGTAGATCGGCCGCAGGTAAGGATCGACCTTCTCGCGCATGTCGCCGGGGAGAAAGCCCAGCCGCTCGCCGGCCTCGACCGCCGGGCGCGAGAGGATGATGCGATCGATCTCGCGCCGTTCGAACAGATGCACCGCGTGCGCTACCGCGAGCCAGGTCTTGCCGGTGCCGGCGGGGCCGGTGGCGAGCACCAGCGAATGGCGCTTCAGCGCCCTGAGGTACGCATCCTGCACCGGCGTGCGCGCGCGCACCGTGCGCTTTTTTAGTTTGATCTCTTCGAAGCGGCCGGGCGCGGAGCCGCCGGCGCCGTCGCTCTCGAACAAAGAAGCCTGCGCCACCACCTGGCGGATCGCGCCTTCGATGTCGCCGGAGCCGATCTCATGGCCGCCGCGCAATTGCTCGTAGAGCGAAGTGAGCACGAGGCGAGCCTGCTCGCAGGCGATCTTTTCACCCTCTAGCGTCACGTGGTTGCCGCGGTGGTCGGCCACCACATTGAGGCGGCGCTCGATCAGCGCGAGATTCTCGCCGTAGCGTCCGAACAAGGTGCTCGCGAGCCGGTTGTCGTCGAAGGCAATGACGATCCGCGCCGGGCCGTCCCGATCCTTCGCGGAATCCTTGGCGGAAACGGCGTTGCGCGTATCTGGATTGCGCATCAGGCGCCTCCCGCGGCGAGTTCCGCCCTCTGGGGCTCGCGCTCGTTCGCTGCGGCCACGATCTCGCCGACCAGGCTTTTGGCTCCGGCCTCGACGACGCGCACCGCGGCGATGGTGCCGATGCGGTCTTGCGGCGCGTTCACCTGCACCGGCTGCAGATAAGGCGAGCGGCCGACGATCTGGCCCGCAAGCCGGCCCGGCTTATCGAACAGAACGTCGAGCGTGCGGCCGACAAGCGAGCGGTTGAACGCCCGCTTCTGGCGCTCGAGCAGGTCTTGCAGCCGCGCCAGGCGATCCGCCTTCACGGCTTCGTCGGTCTGCGCCATTTCCGCCGCCGGCGTGCCGGGGCGGGAGCTGTACTTGAACGTATAAGCCTGAACGAAACCAACGCGCTCGACGAGATCGAGGGTCGCCGCGAAGTCGTCCTCCGTCTCGCCGGGGAACCCGACGATGAAATCGGAGGAGACCGCGATATCGGGCCGCGCCGCACGCGCGCGCTCGATGACCGAGAGATAGAGGTCGCGGCCGTGGCCCCGGTTCATGGCTTCCAGCACCCGGTCCGAGCCCGATTGCACCGGCAAATGCAGGCAGGGCATGAGCTCGGGCAGGTCGCGATGCGCGAAAATCAGGTCGTCCGACATGTCGCGCGGATGGCTCGTGGTGTAGCGCAGCCGCTCGATCCCCGGCACTTGTGCGACGCGCGCCAGGAGATCGGCGAGGCTGGCACTACCGCTGTTGCGGTCGAGGCCATGATAGGCGTTGACGTTCTGACCGATGAGCGTGACCTCGACGACGCCGGCGTCAGCCAGCCGTTCCACTTCGTCCACGATCTTGCCGACCGGCCGCGAGACCTCGACGCCGCGCGTATAGGGCACGACGCAGAAGGTGCAGAACTTGTCGCAGCCTTCCTGCACCGTGACGAACGCCGCGACGCCGCGGGCCCGCGTGGCATCGCGGCTCGGCGGCGCCAGATGGTCGAACTTGTCCTCGACCGCGAATTCGGTGTCGACGACCGTCTTTCCATTGCCCGCGCGCGCGAGAAGTTCCGGCAAGCGATGGATGCTTTGCGGCCCGACCACGAGATCCACGACCGGTGCGCGCCGGGCGATCTCATTGCCCTCGGCTTGCGCCACGCAGCCGGTGACCGCGACGAGCACGTCGCGTCCCTCGCGCGCCGCTTTCTCCTTGATGTGGCGCACGCGGCCGAGCTCGGAATAGACCTTCTCCACCGCCCGCTCGCGGATATTGCAGGTGTTGAGGATAATCAGCTGGGCGTCCTCGGGCTCTGCGGTCTCGACGAATCCATCGCGCGCCAAGCCGTCCACGATGCGCTGCGCATCGTAGACGTTCATCTGGCAGCCATAGGACTTGATGTAGAGTTTGCGGGTTTCGCCCACGGCACCCTCTTACCGGGTTTCGGCCGGCAAGGGAACGGCCCCGCCGGAAAACTCGATACGGCCTGCAAGCGCGGCCGCCGTCATGCGGCGCACCGCGGCTTCGGCCGCGCGCGCCAGCGACTTGCGATCTGCATCTGCATCCACTGAAATTATCGGCCCGAATGTCACGATCACATCCACCGCCCCCTCGCGCAGTACGCGGAAAAAATGCCTCGTCAATCCGATGTCGCCGTACCACGCCACGACCGGCCGGAACTGGCGGCCCATCGGCAAGCCGTGCAGGCGCGTGTATGCCACCGACACCGGTTGCACATAGACCCGGCCGCCGTCGCCGAGCGCGTCGCGCACCGCGCCGAACAGCGCGGTGCGGAACGGCAGCACCGTGTTGCCGTCGCTGG
The DNA here is from genome assembly GCA_963765745.1 of uncultured Alphaproteobacteria bacterium. Classification (GTDB taxonomy): domain Bacteria; phylum Pseudomonadota; class Alphaproteobacteria; order Rhizobiales; family Xanthobacteraceae; genus JAHFPN01. The sequence goes on along the minus strand of CAVXXM010000011.1, from coordinate 48,750 downwards.
CCATGCCTTCGCCGAACAGCACCACCGGATCGCCGTCCGTCATGCGCGATGCGATCTCCTTGTTGACGTCGCCGGTCGCGTGCCGCCGCGAACGATCGATGAATACGGTGCGCTGCAGCCGCGCCAATATGCCCACCACCGGCCAGCGTCCGATCTCGGACTTGGCGGTGAACACGAGCGGCGTGATCGAGCTCAGCACCGGAATGTCGATCCACGAGCAATGATTGGCGACATAGAGCACCGGCCGCTGATGCGATGGCGTGCCGCGCACAGCCACGCGCACGCCGATCAGTTTGAGGCAGAGCTTGTGGTAATACATCGGGATCCACCGCCGCAGCGGCAGTTTCAGCTTGAGCGCGATCCACTGCGCCGGGATCCCGAACAGCGTGGCTGCCGCCGAGACGGCGAGCGCGACTATGGTGCGCAGCATCGGCTCAGGGCTTCTTGTCTTTGGCCGGCACCGCGTAGAGCTCGAGCCGGTGGCCGACGAGCTTGTAGCCGTGGCGCCGCGCGATCTCGTCCTGCAGCTTCTCGATCTCGTCGGAGCGGAACTCGATCACCTTGCCCGAGCGCAGATCGATCAGATGATCGTGGTGCTCGTGCGGCATTTGCTCGTAGCGCGAGCGGCCGTCGCGGAAATCGTGCCGTTCGATGATGCCGGCATCCTCGAACAGCCTGACCGTGCGGTAGACCGTCGAAATCGAAATCTTGTCGTCGATCGCGACCGCGCGCTTGTAGAGCTCTTCCACGTCGGGATGGTCCTGCGAGCGCCCAAGCACGCGCGCAATCACGCGGCGCTGCTCGGTCATGCGCAAGCCCTTGGCGACGCACGCCGCTTCGATGGAGCTCAGCTTTGCGCCGCTCACGATATTCATCCTTCAGCGTTCCAGAAGGTCCATATTTTAGGGCCGCGGACCCGAGGCGTCCATCTTGCTTAAGCCATGTTCAACTGTCTTGTTCAAACTAGGTCTTGTTCAAATCAGGTCGCGGCGCAAGACGCGCGCGGCGGCGGCGCCCGTGGGCTTGGCGTAATAGCCCTCGCGGCGGCCTACTTCACCGAATCCGGCGCGCTCATAGAGCCGCAGTGCCGGGCGGTTGCCGTCCTCGACCTCGAGGAAAAGGCGCGCGACGCCGAGCGCCGCGAGTCTCGACAAGTGCCGGCGCACGAGCGACGAGGCGAGGCCGTGACCGCGCTCGGCGGGCAGCACCGCGACGGTGAGAATCTCCGCCTCGTCGGCGGCTTGGCGGGAAAGAATGAATCCGACGATCTTGCCGCGGCCGCCCTCAGTGCGGCCGATTTGCGCGATCACCGAGCGATCGGACAAGAGCCGCTCGAACTCGACCTCGCTCCAGCCGTGGCGAAAGCATGCCCCGTGCACGGCCGCCAGCGCCGCCGCGTCGGCCGGCCGCGCGTCCACAATCGCGGGCTCGCTTTTTCCAAACAGGCGGGAGAACACGCCCATCATCGCCGCGGCAAGCGGTTCGCGCTTTGCGGCTTGGCATCGGCCGGACGGAGATAAAGCGGACGCGGCTTGGCGTGCGCGGGATCCGCCGCCGCACCCAGCCGCGCGACCCAAATGATGTCGGGCGCGGGCCGCGGATCGGCCACCAGCGGCGGCGCCACGTTGGCCGGCCAGTGCGCCGCCAGCATCGCCGCGCCCGAGCCCACGATGCGGACCGGACCGAGCGCCACCGCACGGATCGCATCGCGCAGGCTCGATGCGCGCGGCGCCACCAGCGTGCGCCCGCCGGCGCCGACCATTTGCAGATAGAGATTTCCGTGCCGCGCATCGAGCGCGGCCACCACCGGCACCGCGTCGCTCTCGGTGATATAGGGCGCGATCAGCGCCGCCAGCGTTGTGACGCCGACCGCGGGTTTGCCTGAAACCAGCGCCAGGCCGCGCGCCGCGGAAATGCCGACGCGCAAGCCGGTGAAACTGCCCGGCCCGATGGTGGTGACGATGCGGTCGACGGAATCGAAGCCTGCGCCCGCGCTCTTCAATACCCGTTCGATGAGCGGGATCAGCGCCTCGGCATGGCCGCGATCGAGATCGAGCGACTGGACGGCAAGCGGCTCTGCGGCCGAAGTGTCGATCAATGCCGCCGAACAGGCCTCGAGCGCAGTATCGATTGCCAGGACGCGCATTTCGACCGGCCGGCCTCCGGTCAGACCGGTCGCACCTCGACCACGTCGGGGACGAAGTGGCGCAAGAGGTTCTCGATGCCGTTCTTCAGCGTCGCCGTCGATGACGGGCAACCGGCGCAGGATCCCTTCATGTCGAGATAGACCACGCCGTCGCGGAAGCCGCGGAAGGTGATGTCGCCGCCGTCATAGGCCACCGCCGGGCGCACGCGCGTCTCCAGTAGTTCCTTGATCGTGACGACGAGCGCCTCGTCCTTGGCGTCGAAGAATTCCTCGGTGCCCGCCACGGCCGCGGCGTCGCCACGCACCAGCGGCTCGCCGGAGAGGTAATGCTCCATGATCGCGCCGAGGATCGCGGGCTTGAGGTGCGACCAGTCGCCATCGGCCTTGGTGACGGTGACGAAATCCTGGCCGTAGAACACGCCGCTCACGCCGGGCACGGCGAACAGCTTGGCGGCGAGCGGCGAACGCTCGGCCGCGCCGGCGTCGCGCATGTCGAGCGTGCCTTCCGGAAGCACGGTCCGCCCGGGCAGGAACTTGAGCGTCGCCGGGTTGGGGGTCGTCTCGGTCTGAATGAACATTGCTATCTCCCGGGCGCGGGTCCGCGCCCGATTCCACGTTCTGTCTTAATGTAGGGCTTCCGGGCCTGGTCCGAAAGGCCGCTCAGGAAAGGGCGTCGATCTGGGCGTCGGTCAGGTGTCCGGGCACGATCGTGATCGGGATCGGGAAGGTTCCCGAGCCGCCCCCGGCGAGCGAGGAAACCAGGGGCCCCGGCCCTTCGGTGCCGGTTCCGGCCGCCAGAACCAGGACCGCGATCTCCCGGTTTTCCTGGATGAGCTTGAGGATCTCTTCGGGCTTCTTGCCTTCGCGGACCACCCGCTGCGGATCGATGCCGGCGAGGTTGCGCGCGCGCGCCGCGAATTCGTCGAGCCGGCTCTCGGCCTCCTCGAGCGCCTCCGCGCGCATCAGTTCGCTCACCCCGAGCCATTCCTGGTTGCCGCCCGGCGGCGAGGCGACCGCGACCATGACGAGCTTGCCGCTGGTGCGCGCCGCGCGCCGGCTGGCGTAATAGACGGCGCGGTCGCACTCGGGCGTCTCGTCGATGACGACGAGGAACGTGCGCGGATACTCTGCGGGCATCTCTTTGGGTCGGCTCATGCAATCGGTCCGCCGATCACGCGAATGCTGCCACGCTCGGGGCGAGCGCGCAAAGCGCACAAATCAAGCACGCACGAAACCGCAGATGTCCTTGACCGCCTTCATGGTTTCGGCGGCGATGGCCCGCGCCCGCGCCGAGCCGTCGGCCAGCACCCGGTCGAGATGGGCGGTGTCCTGCACCAGCCGCTTCATCTCGCCGCCGATCGGCCCGAGCTTCGCGACCGCAAGTTCGGTGAGGGCGTCCTTGAAGCGGGAGAACTGGGCGCCGCCGAATTGCTTGAGCACCTGCGCCGGGGTTAGGCCGGCGAGTGCCGAATAGATGCCGACGAGATTTTCCGCCTCCGGCCGCTGCTCAAGCTCTTTCTCATCGCCTGGAAAGGGCAGCGGGTCGGTTTTCGCCTTCTTGAATTTCTGCGCGATCGTGTCGGCATCGTCGGCGAGATTGATGCGCGAATAGTCGGAGGCGTCCGACTTCGACATCTTCTTGGTGCCGTCGCGCAGCGACATTACGCGCATCGCCGGGCCCGAGATCAGCGGCTCGGTCAGCGGAAAGAAAGCGTCGCCGTGGCCGAGCGCGGCGATGCGTTTGGCAAAATCGTTGTTGAACTTCTGCGCGATGTCGCGCGTCAGCTCCAGATGCTGCTTCTGGTCCTCGCCGACCGGCACGTGCGTCGCGCGATAGGCGAGAATGTCGGCGGCCATCAGGCACGGATAGGCGTAAAGACCGACCGAGACATTCTCGCGGTCCTTGCCCGCCTTCTCCTTGAACTGGGTCATGCGGTTGAGCCAGCCGACGCGCGCGATGCAACTGAACACCCAGGCGAGCTCCGTATGCTCGGCGACCTGGCTCTGGTTGAAGATGATGTGCTTGTTCGGATCGATGCCCGAGGCGATGAAGGCCGCGGTCACCTCGCGGATGCTCTTGGTCAGTTCGTCCGGGTCCTGCCAGACCGTGATGGCGTGCAGATCGACGACGCAATAGATGCAGTCGTACTTCGACTGCAGCTCGACGAAGCGCTTGATGGCGCCGAGATAATTCCCGAGGTGCAGATTGCCGCTGGGCTGCACCCCCGAGAAAACGCGCTGTTTGAACTCGGCCATCGCTGCCCCCGTGCGGGCCGCCTCATGCCACGCGAACGCCGCGCGAAGCAAGGGGATGGGCCGAGGCCCAATTCTTGTACCGCTCAAGCCTTATACCGCTCGCGCCGCGCGGTTGCGGGTGCGGATACGCCTTGCTAGGCCGATGCGCTGTCTGGAGAACAACATGGCCGCTCCCCGCTACGACGTCATCGGCATCGGCAACGCGATCGTCGACGTGCTCGCGCGCACCGACGACGATTTTCTGGTGCGCCAGAAAATGCCGAAAGGGTCAATGTCGTTGATCGACGAGGCGCGCGCCGAGGCGATCTATTCGGCCATGGGCCCGGCGACCGAAATCTCCGGCGGCTCGGCGGCCAACACCATGGTCGGCGTCGCGAGCTTCGGCGGCCGCGCCGCCTTCGTCGGCAAGGTCAAGGAAGACGGCTTGGGCCGGGTGTTCGCGCACGATATCCGCGCGGCCGGCGTTTCCTTCACCACCAAGGCGGCGAAGGACGGCCCCTCGACCGCGCGCTGCTACATTCTGGTGACGCCCGACGGCGAGCGCACCATGAATACCTATCTCGGCGCGGCGCAGAATCTGTCGTCCTCCGACGTCGTCGCCGAGGAGATCGGTGCCGCCGCCATCACGTATCTGGAGGGCTATCTGTGGGACCCCAAGGACGCCAAGGAAGCCTTTCGCAAGGCCGCGAAAATCGCCCATGACGCGGGGCGCACCGTGGCGCTCACGCTCTCGGACTCTTTTTGCGTCGATCGCTATCGCGCCGAATTCGTGGCGCTGCTGCGCGACCGCGTCGTCGATCTCGTGTTTGCCAACGAGTCGGAATTGAAGAGCCTCTACGAGACCGCCGATTTCGACACCGCGCTCGCCAGCCTGAAGAAGGACGCCAAGCTCGGCGTCGTCACCCGGAGCGAGAAGGGGGCCGTGGTCGTGGACGGCGGCAAGACTGAAACAGTGCCGGTCTTTCCGGTCGAGCGCGTGGTCGATGCCACCGGGGCCGGCGACCTGTTCGCCGCGGGTTTTCTGCACGGCTTCGCGCGCGGCTTGCCGCACAAGGCCTCGGCGCAACTCGGCGCGCTGGCGGCGGCCGAAGTGATCTCGCACATGGGCGCGCGGCCGTTGTGCAAACTCTCCGATCTCGCGCGCGAGAACGGCCTGAAAGCCTGAGGTTCACCCGCTGATGTTGTAGGCCGCAAGCGCGGCCATGTTCACGAGATCGGAGTCCTTCGCCGACAGCGGCACGATCTGCACCGGCTTGTCGAGGCCCACCAGCAGCGGGCCGATCACGGTGGCGCCGCCCAGCTCCTGCAGCATCTTGGTCGAGATCGCGGCCGAGTGGAACGCGGGCATCACCAGCACATTCGCGCTGCCCGTGAGCCGGTTGAACGGATAAGCGGCCGCAAGCTCCCGATTGAGCGCTACGTCCGCCGCCATGTCGCCGTCCACCTCGAAATCGACCGTGCGTTCGTGCAGGATTCGAACCGCCTCCTGCACGCGGGCCGCGCGATCGCCCGGCGGCTGGCCGAAGTTGGAGAAAGCGAGCATGGCGACCCGCGGCTCGTAGCCGAGCCGGCGCGCGACGCCGGCCGCCTCGATCGCGATCTCGACCAGCTCGTTCGCGGTCGGCATTTCCGTCACCGCCGTGTCGGCCACCAGCACCGTGCGGCCGCGCGCGTGCACCAGCGAGACGCCGATCACCCGGTGGCCGGGCTTCGGGTCGATCACCCGCCGCACCTCCTCGAGCACGACCGAGTAATTGCGCGTGACGCCCGACACCATCGCATCGGCATCGCCCAGCGCCACCATGGCCGAGGCGAAAATGTTGCGATCGTTGTTGATCATCCGCTGGCAGTCGCGGAACAAGAAGCCCTTCCGCTGCAGCCGCTCGTAGAGAAAATTCGCGTAATCGGCATTGCGCTTGGAGAGCCGCGCGTTGTGGATTTCGATGCCGTCATGGATATCGATATTCGCGTTCTTTGCCGCTGCACGCACGCGCTCTTCGCGGCCGACCAGCACCGCCGTGCCGAGCCCCTGATGGACGAAGCTCGCGGCCGCGCGCACCACCTGCTCTTCCTCGCCTTCGGCGAACACGACGCGCTTGGGCTGGCGCCGCAGCCGCTCGAACACGCGCGCCAAGACGCTCGCGACCGGATCGAGCCGCGTGCGCAGCTGCTGCGCGTACGCGTTCATGTCGACGATCGGCCGGCGCGCGACGCCGGAGTCCATCGCGGCTTTCGCCACCGCGGGCGGGATGAAGGAAATCAGCCGCGGGTCGAACGGCACCGGGATGATGTAGTCGGGCCCGTATTTCGGCCGCGCGCCATAGGCGGCGGCGACCTCGTCGGGCACGTCCTCGCGCGCCAGATCGGCGAGCGCCCTGGCCGCGGCGATCTTCATCTCCATGTTGATGGTCTTGGCGCGCACGTCGAGCGCGCCGCGGAAAATATACGGAAATCCGAGCACGTTATTGATCTGGTTCGGATAATCCGACCGCCCGGTCGCCATGATGGCGTCGTCGCGCACCGCCGCGACGTCTTCGGGCGTGATCTCAGGATCGGGATTGGCCAAGGCGAAGATGATCGGGTTCTTCGCCATCGACTTGATCATGTCCTGCGTGAAGGCGCCCTTGGCCGAGAGACCGAACACGATGTCGGCGCCTTCGACGGCTTGCGCGAGCGTACGGGCCTTGGTTTCGACCGCGTGCGCCGACTTCCACTGGTTCATGCCCTTGGCGCGGCCCTTGTAGACCACGCCGTTGGTGTCGCAGAGCACGACGTTGTCGTAGCCGAGCCCGAGCGACTTCAAGAGCTCGACGCAGGCGATGCCCGAGGCGCCGGCGCCGTTGACCACGAGCTTGGTGGTCTTGAGATCGCGGCCGGTGAGGTCGAGCGCGTTGATGATGCCGGCCGCGGCGATGATCGCGGTGCCGTGCTGGTCGTCGTGGAACACGGGAATGTCGAGCAGCTCGCGCAGCCGCTGCTCGATGATGAAACACTCCGGCGCCTTGATGTCTTCCAGATTGATGCCGCCGAAGGTGGCGCCGAGATAGCGCACGCAATTGATGAATTCGTCCGGGTCCTCGGTATTGACCTCGAGATCGAAGGCATCGATGTCGGCGAAGCGCTTGAACAGGACGGCCTTGCCTTCCATCACGGGCTTCGAGGCCAGCGCGCCGAGATTGCCGAGGCCGAGAATGGCGGTGCCGTTGGTGATGACGCCGACCAGATTGCCTTTCACCGTGTAGTCGTAGGCGCGGCCCGCATCGTCGGCGATCGCCAGCACCGGAATCGCGACGCCCGGCGAATAGGCCAGCGACAGGTCGCGTTGCGTCGCCATCGGCTTGGTGGCGACGACCTCGAGTTTCCCGGGGCGGCCCTGGCTGTGGAATAGCAGCGCTTCCTGGTCGGTGAAGTGGGGCCGGGTGCCCTCTTTTTTGCCCGCGGACATCGATACTCCTGACGCATCTTGTTCCGGCGCGGCCGCCGGAATTCCGACCTTAGCGGAGCGTCGGGCTGTTGCTCAAGGACGCAGGCCCGATGAAAGCGCTCCAGCCATCTGCTAGCGTCGTCGCATGGATCTCGAACGCGCAGCAACGGCGGCCGATGCCGGTCCGGAGGCCGAGGCCCCGGCGCGCATCACGCCGATGATGGAGCAATATATCGAGATCAAAGCCGCCAATCCCGATTGCCTGCTTTTTTACCGGATGGGCGATTTCTACGAAATGTTCTTCGGCGACGCCGAAACCGCCAGCCGCGCGCTCGGCATCGTGCTGACCAAGCGCGGCAAGCATCTCGGCCGCGATATCCCGATGTGCGGCGTGCCGGTCGAGCGCGCCGAGGATTACCTGCACCGCCTGATCGCGCTCGGCCACCGCGTCGCGGTCTGCGAGCAGATCGAGGACCCGGCCGAGGCGCGCAAGCGCGGCGCCAAGTCGCTGGTGCGCCGCGACGTCACCCGCCTCGTCACGCCGGGCACGCTCACCGAAGACACGCTGCTTGGAGGCCAGGCGCAACAATTGGCTGGTCGCCGTCGCGCGCGGCAGGCCCGCGAGCGACGCCGAGGCGCTGTTTGGCATTGCCTGGCTCGATATTTCGACCGGCGAGTTTTTCGCGGCCGAGTGCGACCGCACGCGGCTCGCCGCCGAGCTCGCGCGGCTCGAGCCCGGCGAGGTGGTGATCGCCGACAATCTTTACGAGGACGCGGAGCTCAAGCCGCTGTGGCGATCCTTGGCGGCGGTGAGCCCGGTCACCCGCGATCTGTTCGATGGCGCCACCGCCGACCGCCGGCTGGCTGCTTTCTTCGAACGTGGCGACGGCGGATTCCTTCGGCGCGTTCTCGCGCCTCGAGCTTTCCGCCGCGGCCGCGGCGGTGACTTACGTGGACCGCACCCAGACTCGGCAAACGCCCGGCGCTTTCGCCGCCGGCGCGCGAAGCCGCGGCCGTGCTCGTCATCGACGCGCCGACGCGCGCCAATCTCGAATTGATCCGCACGCTTTCCGGCGAAACGCGCGGCTCGTTGCTCTCGGTGATCGACCGCACCATGACCGCGGCCGGCGCGCGCATGCTCTCCGCGCGGCTGGCGAGCCCCTTGATCGAGCCCGATGCAATCAACGGACGGCTCGATGCGGTGGCGCTCCTGGTCGAGGACGCCCGCCGCCGCGCCGAGTTGCGCGAGGCGCTCGCCAAGACACCGGACCTCTCGCGCTCGCTCGCGCGCCTCTCGCTCGGCCGCGGCGGCCCGCGCGATCTCGCCGCCGTGCGCGACGCGCTCGGGTCCGCCGAGAATATTGCCGATGGGCTCGGTGACGCGGCGAAGCTGCCGCCGGAACTGGCTTCCGCGCTCAAGGCGCTCGCGGCGCCGGGCGGCAAGCTCGCGGGCGAACTCGCCGCCGCCCTCGCCGACGATCTGCCGCTCATCAAGCGCGACGGCGGCTTCGTGCGCCCGGGCTACGATGCGGACCTCGATGCCGCGCGCAAGCTGCGCGACGACGCGCGCCACGTGATCGCCGGTTTGCAGACGCGCTATGCCGAGGAAACCGGCATCCGCTCGCTCAAGATCAAGCACAACAACGTGCTCGGCTATTTCGTCGAGGTGCCTGCCGCCCAGGGCGAGCGGCTCCTGGCCGGTCCCGCGCGCGAGACCTTCATCCATCGCCAGACGCTGGCCGGCGCCATGCGTTTCACCTCGGCCGAGCTCGGCGAATTGGAATCGAAGATCGCGTCCGCCGGCGAGCGCGCGCTCGGCCTCGAGCTTTCGATCTTCGACCAGCTGACGGAAAAAGTGATCGCTGCCGCGAAGAGCCTCGAAGCGGTCGCCGATGCGCTGGCGCGCGTGGATGTCGCCTCCGCGCTCGCCGAGCTTGCCGCGGCCGAAGCCTGGACCCGGCCCGAGGTCGACGCCTCGCTCGATTTCAAGATCGAAGCCGGCCGTCACCCGGTGGTGGAGGAGTCGCTGCGGCGCGAACACGGCCCCTTCGTCGCCAATGACAGCGATCTGTCGCCGCCCGCGGGCGCGGCGGCGGGCCGCATCTGGCTCGTCACCGGTCCCAACATGGCGGGCAAGTCCACGTTTCTGCGCCAGAACGCGCTGATTGCGATCCTGGCGCAAATGGGCGGCTTCGTTCCGGCGCGGCGCGCCAGGATCGGCGTGGTCGATCGGCTGTTTTCGCGCGTTGGCGCGGCCGACGATCTGGCCCGCGGCCGCTCCACCTTCATGGTCGAGATGGTCGAGACCGCGGCGATCCTGCATCAGGCCACCGAGCGCTCGCTGGTGATCCTCGACGAGATCGGCCGCGGCACCGCGACCTTCGACGGCCTATCGATCGCCTGGGCGTCGCTCGAGCATCTGCACGAAAAGAACCGCTGCCGCGCGCTGTTCGCCACCCATTTCCATGAGCTGACCGCGCTGGTGGCGCGGCTGAAGCGGCTGGTGAACGCCACGGTGCGGGTCAAGGAGTTCCAGGGCGACGTGATTTTCCTGCACGAAGTGGCCGAGGGCGTCGCCGACCGCTCCTATGGAATTCAAGTGGCCAAGCTCGCGGGCTTGCCGATGGCCGTGATCGAGCGGGCGCGTCTGGTGCTCGCCGAGCTTGAAGCCTCCGACCGCGCCGCGCCGACGCATAAATTGATCGACGACCTGCCGCTGTTCTCGGCCGCGAAGAGCGCGTCGCCGCCCGAGGATCCGCTGAAAGACGAGCTCGACCGGGTCGATCCCGACGCGCTTTCGCCGAAGGAAGCGCTGGAGGCGCTCTATCGGCTTAAGCTGTTGAGAAAACAGCAAGAATAATTAATCTGTCATTCCGGGACGGCGCGAAGCGCCGGGCCCGGAATCCATAATCGCGGTCGGTGGTTATGGATTCCGGGTTCGCGGGCTTTGCCCGCGCCCCGGAATGACGAGGTCAAGCCAGCGAAACGACCGCGTCCTCGTATTTGCCCGAACCCATCTCGCCTTCGGCGAAAATCTCGCGCTTGGCGATCCAGTCGAACGATTGCTCGAACACTTCCTTCGAGTAGGGCTCGAACACCAGCCGCTCGCCCGGTCCCCAGCGGCGCGTATCCATCCGGTCGTGGAAGCGCTCGGGGAACTCGTTCTTGTAATAGTGCGTATAGAGCTCGGGCCGCAGATCGATGTCGCGCTGCGCGCGCCGCAGTGCCCGGAAGAACTTGCGAATATCCTCCGGGTCCGGATCGCCGTTGATCATGGTCGAGATCATGAAGGTGGTGTCGATGATCTTCCGGAAGCCGAGCTGCTCGGCGAAATAATAGGGTCCGCTGAACAGCGCGCAGGCCGGCACCTGGCCGTCGATCAGCATTTCCATGCGCTTGAACAGCATGCCGTCGTTGAACGACAGATTGATCTTGTCGGACGGCATGTATGGCTCGAGCGCCTGGATGGTCGAGTAGTGGCTGCCCGACTGGTAGCCGACCGAGATCGGAACCCCGGCGAGGTCGGCCGGCGTCTGCACCGGCGAGCCCAGCGGCACGAATACGCCCGCTGGCGACACCGAATAGACGTCGCCGTACATCTTGGTATGGCCCTTGGAGGCGGCGACGTTGACGGTCCAGTGGCAGGCGCAGGTCACGTTCGAATCGCGGCCCTTTCTCGATCGCCTGAAAGGCGCCGACCTTGGCGCCCTTGTCGTGAATCTTGCCGTCGGTCTTGCGCACCATTTCGCGGAACTCGTAGTCGAGCCCTTCTTTGCGGAAATAATCCTTCTCCTCGGCGACCCATTCCTGCAGCCGGAAGTGCGGTTCGATGACGAATTTAGCCACGGTTTCCTCCTTGTTTGATTTTTGCAGTCAGCAGCAACTCGGATCGTTGGTTTTTCCCTTGGCGTGCTCGGTGACGCGCCGGTTGCGGATCATCTTCACGTGGTCGTCCATCAGCCGGCGCGCCGCGGCTGCGTCGCGCGCCTCGATCAGGTCCACCAGCTCCCGGTGCACGTCGACGACGTGGCGCGCGACCGGCGGCGTCAGCGTCAGGTTGCGCGTCGGCCACGAGACGTGCTGCAGCGAGATGAGCTCGGCCACCAGCACGCGGTTATGCGAGGCCTCGGCGATCGCCATGTGGAAATCGCGGCTCGAGCGCGTGAGCGCATCGAGGTCGTCGATCTTGTGCTCGGCGTCCTCGAGCAGCGCGCGCAATTTCGCGATGTCTTGGGCGGTGGCGTTTTCGGCCGCAAGCTCCGCGGCGACGCATTCGATGCCGCGCTGCGCGTCCATGATCTCGCGCACTTCGACGCCGATGAGCTCGAGCTGCACCGCGAGCGCCTCGGCGAACAGGCGCGGATTGCCATGCGCGATGCGCGCGCCGCCCTTGGCGCCCATGCGGATTTCGACCACGCCGAGCGCTTCCAGCGTGCGCAGCGCGTCGCGCGCCACGATGCGGCTCACGCCGTATTTGGCGGCCAGCTCCTTCTCGGTGTCGAGGAAGTCGCCGGGCTTGAGGCGCTTTTCGAACAGCGCCTCGCGCACTTCGGCGATGATCTGGTTGGACAGCGAGCTGCCGCGGCCGGGCAGCGCGGGCCGCTCGTCGATGCCGGATTCGATGACGACTGGACGCCAGGACATGGAGCGGCTTCCCGCTGAGGAGGCGCGAACCTAGCAGGCAGGCTTAAAATGATAAAGATACTATCTTTATCGCGTTATTGGACTTCGCGTACCAATCGGTATCCGGGTATGGTCAGCGGGCAGTGGTTAAGTTGTGACCCGCCACCAAAGTCTTGCACGTTAAGCGGACCCTGAAGATCGACTGTAGCACGAGCGATACCTGGAATGAAATTCGCGCCGTTACTTACGAAGGCCTCCTGCGTTCGTACGGGACGCCCTCCTATTGGACGCGACAATCAGGCAACCTCGAGCCATTGGCTCGCGCACAAGACATCAAATCCGCCAAAAATTTCACGTCTTAGAGCTAAAAGAGCTATGGAGAACCAACAAGTTTCTGACAGAACATCACAGTTGACGCCGCAATCTGTATCCTGCCAGAACATCTCAATAGCGGATCAAAGCGTGACATCGCTTCGTAAGTAGCGCGCTAAGAATGCCGCGTTCGTTGAAGCACGGCTATGCGAGTCAATTTCCCACAGTTCGGCTGATCGGTTATGTATCCGCTGGTTCAGAAAAATCTTTCAGCTAACTTCTGTTCGCTCGAAGTTTTGTTCTTACGGCGCGATATTCCGGGTAGCGATCTGTAGTGCCGGTGACATCGACAATCGCATTAGAACGCTAATTGATGCACTGCGTATGCCTGACAACATGTCGGAGCTATGCGAGAAATGAAACGCCTGCGCGAAGTGGGACAGACCCTTTCTTGATTGCCTAATGGAGAACGACAATCAAGTTAGGTCATTTTTCTGTAGAAACCGACAACTTTGCTCGATAGCCCCGACCAAAGAAGACACTGACAATTCGCAGAAAGTGCACATGGTCGTTACGGTTTTGAATTAACGCTGGCGCTTATTATGTAACGAGTTTCGAGATCTGAGCCTCGTTGGTTCACTAGGCGGAACAATTTTTAGTTAAACGCGCTCAAATCTTTCGCTCGGATTTCATTCGCACGCAAGATTCCGAGCAGTTTCCGTTGAACCGCTCGGATATGTTCTTTATCATTCAGCTTTTTCTCGGCCTTCGCTTTGGGGCCATATTTACGAATAGCGTTTACGTAAGGCGCTATCTTTTCATTTGACGCTAAGCTAAGCCATTGATTTTTTTGATTTAATCGTGAGGCTCTCAGCGCTTCGCGGACGATCTTCGCCTCGGCCACCGGCACGCCCTTCCGGATCGTCTGCAGCACCACGCAATAGCGCTCGGTGACCGCGAGCAGCTTGTCGAGCTGCTCCTGGGTCGCGTCGGTGTCGATATTGAACGTGACCCCGATGCGCTCGAAGCCGACGGCCGCCTCGCGGTCGACGCCGAGCGTGCCGCGGAAATCGATGTCGCCCTCGGCCTCGACCTGGCCCGAGCGGATTTCGATGCCGAAAGCGGTCGCCACCGAATTCAGCGTGACGCCGGCGCAAGCCACAAGCGCCTCGAGCAACATGTCGCCCGAGCAAAGCTCATGGCCCGAGCCGCCGGTCGCCGGATGCAGCCCGGCGATCGCGATGGCGCGCCCGGTCTCCACCTTGCAGGTGAGGCCCTCGTTGAGCACGCCCTTGGCCTTGAGCGTGACGAGCGCCGCGCTCGGCTCTTTCTTGTAGCGATCCTTCAGGGGCGCTTGCAGCGCACGCAGTTCGGTCACATCCATGACAATCTCCCGGGAAAAGAGACGGCGTTCTATGTCAGATCGCGGCGGCCGGCGCCAGTTCCTCGCCGGCAGCCCGGGTGCGGAAACTCCTGCCGAGTGCCGAAAGAATCCGCCGCTTGTCGGCCTCGACTTCCTCGCCGTAGCGCTCGCGCGGCCGCGCATTGGAAATCTCGAATTCGGCGGCAACGCGGCCGGGGCGCGGCTTCATCACGATCACGCGATCCGCCAGAAAAGCCGCTTCCTCCACGTCGTGGGTGACGAGGACGAGGGTGAGGCGCAGCGCCGCCCACAGATCGAGCAGATGCTCATGCAGGCTCGCGCGCGTGAAGGCATCGACCGCGGAGAACGGCTCGTCCAGCAAGAGCACCTTGGGCCGGGGCGCCAGCGCCCGCCCGATCGCGACCCGCTGGGCCTGGCCGCCGGAAAGCTCGCGCGGCCAGGAATTGGCGTAATCGGAAAGTCCGACGCGGCGCAGCACCTCGGCGCAGAGTTTCAGCCGCTCCGCGCGCGGCCGGTCGAACAAGCCGAAGCAGACGTTTTCCGCGACCGTCAGCCACGGCAGCAGCCGCGGCTCCTGAAAGATAAGCCCGATCTCCGGGCGCGGCCCGCTGATGGTCTCGCCGTCGATGCGAATGCGGCCGTGGCTCGGCTGATCGAGCCCGGCGGCGAGCCGCAACAAGGTGCTCTTGCCGCAACCCGAGCCGCCGACGAGAGCGACGATCTCGCCCTGCGCGATGTCGAGCGAGAAGCGGTCCAGCGCATGGACGCCGTTCGGGTAGGTCTTGTCGATGGATTCGACTGTGAGCATGGTCAGCGTTTCGGCGCGAAGGCGTCTTGCCAGGTGAGGAACGGCGCGGCGGCGGCGGCGAGCAGTCCGTCGGTGATTTTTCCGAGCACGGCGAAGGTGAAGATCGCCGCCAGAATCTGCGCGGGCTTGCCGAGCTGCTGGCCGTCGATCAGGAGATAGCCCAGCCCCTCCGATGCGCCCATGAATTCGGCGGCGACCACGAACATCCAGCCAAGACCCAGGCCCGAGCGCAGGCTCACGACATAGGCCGGCAGGATCGCCGGCAGCAGAATCCGCCGCACCAGCGCGATGTCCGAGAGGCGGAAAATGCGGCCGACTTCAACGACTTTGCGGTCCACCGAGAGGATCGCGCCCAACACCCCGAGATAGACCGGAAAGAAGCAACCGGCCGCGATCAGCGCGAGCTTCGACTGCTCGAAAATTCCGAGCCAAAGGATAAAGACCGGGATCCACGCGATCGACGGTACCGAGCGCAGGCCCTGCAGCGTCGGGTCGAGCAGGTCCTTGGAGAGCCGCGACGCGCCGGCGAGCGCGCCGACCAGCGTGCCCGCGATCACGCCGAGCGCGAAGCCGACGAACACGCGCCACGTCGTCGCGAAGATGTGACGAAACAGCTCGCCGGTGATCGCGAGTTCGTAGAGCGTATAGAAGAGGCGGCTCGGCGGCGGCATCAGCCGGCCTTCGGCGAAACCGGTCCGCACCGCGATCTCCCAGCCGATCGCGAGCGCGACCGGCAGCGCGAGCCCGAGCAGGAAGCGGGCCCCGATACGGCGGTTCACTCGCGGACGCGCCGCGGCCGCCGGCGATTGCACGCCGGCGACCTCTGTTTGCTCGGCTACGCTCATGTCGCTCCGCCGGAATCCCGGCCGCCCTGCCTCAGTTGGAAAGCGTGGCGTTGAAGCGCGGATCGATCAGCTCATCGACCGCCTTCTTCACGTCCACGCTGGCCGGCAGCACGCCCGCCTGTTGCAACGCCAGGCCCGCGGCGAGGATCGAATCGTACTGCGGCTTGCCGATGGCGCTGTGCGTAAGCTCCGTGCGCTCGGAGAGCTGCTTGGCCGCGACGCTCGAAGGAATCTTCGCGGCATCCGCGAGCAGCTTGGTCAGCGCGTCGGGGTTCTTCAGCGCCCAGGCGCGCGCCCGCTCATAGACCTTGAGCACGCGGGTCACGACTTCCGGATTTTCCTTGGCGAAGGCTTCGCGCACGTTGAGGACGCCCCAGGTATTGGCCTCGGGCTTCCTGAAGAACAGCACGGCGCCGTCTTCGATCTCGGCCGCGGCCATCATCGGGTCGAGCCCGGCCCAGGCATCGACGTCGCCGCGCGTCAGCGCCAGGCGGCCGTCGGCGTGCTGCAGCAGCACGAAACGCACGTCCTTGTCGGTCAGGCCGGCGTCGGCGATCGCGCGCACCAGAAAGATGTGCGGGTCGGTGCCGCGCGTGACGGCGACCGACTTGCCCTTGAGGTCGGAGACCTTGGTGATGCCCTTGTCCTTGCGCGTCACCAGCGCGGTCCATTCGGGCCGCGAATAGACATAGATCGACTTGATCGGATTGCCGTTGATGCGCGCCACCAGCGCGGCCGATCCGGCGGTCGAGCCGAAATCGATCGAACCGGCATTGAGGAACTCGAGCGCCTTGTTGGAGCCGAGCGCCTGCACCCAGGTCACCTTGATCTTGTCCTTCTCGAATTCCTTTTCGAGCAGGCCCTGGGTGCGGATGACGATGGAGACCGGGTTATAGGTGGCCCAGTCGAGACGCAGCTCGTTGAGCGGCGCGGCGCGCACTGGAAGCGCCGCAAGGATCGCGGCCAAGGCCGCGGCAACGATGAGACGAAGCGTGGAAATCATGGGAGTGCTCCTGCTGAGGGCTTTAAGCCGAGAAAATCCGTACAATTAATCGAACATGCAGTCATACAATGTCAATATCAAGATTATACAGATTATATAAGTGTAACTGATCGAAGCCTAGTTTCGGCCCGCCCGATCGGTTATGCCGCGCAAGAAGAGGCCGGACGGATCCGATGCTCGAGACCAGCCGCCGGCGCCGGCCCGAAGCCGCCCCCGCCGAAATCGCCGATCTGATCGGGTTGCGCGCGAAGCTCGCGGCGCTCGCGGACAAGCACGCCAACAACGAGCAGGAACTCCGCGCAGCCGTCGCAGCCCGCCTGAAGCGCGCCTACCTCGACGGCCGCGATGCGGCGGAAAAGCTGCTCGTCGCCGACCGCTCCGGCCGCGCCTGCGCCGAGCGGCTGTCGCGGCTGATGGACGGCATCGTCGGGCTCGCCTTCGAGGTCGCGACCGGCGTCTATCGCTCGTCCAATCCCTCTTCGAGCGAGCACATGGCGGTCGTCGCCATCGGCGGCTACGGCCGCGGCATGCTGGCGCCCGGCTCCGATATCGATCTGTTGTTCCTGCTTCCCTACAAGCAGACCGCCTGGGGCGAGAGCGTCGCCGAGTCCGTGCTCTACGCGCTCTGGGACATGGGCCTCAAGGTCGGCCACGCCACGCGCTCGATCGACGAGTGCATTCGTCAGGCCCGCGCCGACATGACGATCCGCACCTCGCTGCTCGAAGCGCGGCATCTTGTTCGGCGACCGCGCCTTGTTCGAGGACTTCGATCGCCGCTTCGACAAGGAGATCGTGCAGGGCACCGCGCCCGAGTTCGTCGCCGCCAAGCTCGCTGAGCGCGCCGAGCGCCACCGCCGCGCCGGCCAGTCGCGCTATCTGGTCGAGCCGAACGTCAAGGACGGCAAAGGCGGGTTGCGCGACCTGCACACGCTGTTCTGGATCGCCAAATACGTCTATCGCGTGAAAACCGCCGACGAGCTCGTGGAAAAGGGCGTCTACTCGCGCACCGAGCTGTCGCTGTTTCGCCGCTGCGAGGAATTTCTCTGGGCGGTGCGCTGCCATCTGCATTTCCTCGCCGGCCGCGCCGAGGAGCGGCTCTCGTTCGAGGTGCAGCGCGATATGGCGATCCGGCTCGGCTACACCGAGCATCCGGGCCAGAAGGACGTCGAGCGCTTCATGAAGCACTACTTCCTCGTCGCCAAGGACGTCGGCGATCTCACCGCCATCGTCTGCGCCGAATTGGAGGAGCGCCACGTCAAACCGGCTCAGGGCCTGACCCGCATGGTCGCCCGCCTGGTGCGCCGCAAGCACCGGCCGATGAAGGACTATCCCGATTTCGTCGTCGAATACGACCGCATCAATATTTCCGACCCCGAGGCGTTCGCGCGCGATCCGGTGAACCTGATCCGCATCTTCCATCTGGCCGAGCGCTACGACCTCGACTTCAAGCCCGACGCGCTCCGCATGGTGCGCCGCTCGCTGAAGCTGATCGACGCGGAGCTGCGCGCCGACGAGACCGCAAACCGGCTGTTTCGCGAGATTCTCACCTCGAAAAACGCTCCCGAACAGGCGCTGCGCAAGATGAACGAAGCCGGCGTGCTCGGCCATTTCGTGCCCGAATTCGGCCGCGTCGTCGCGATGATGCAGTTCAGCCTCTATCACCACTATACGGTCGACGAGCACTTGATCCGCTGCATCGGTGTGCTGTCGGAGATCGAGCGCGGCACCAATCCCGAATATGGTCTGGCCAACGAGCTGATGGCCGGCATCAAGAATCGCGATCTGCTCTATATCGCGCTGTTCCTGCACGACATCGCCAAGGGCCGGCCCGAGGACCATTCGATCGCGGGCGCCAAGATCGCGCGGCGCTTCTGCCCGCGCCTCGGCCTCGGCGCGGCCGAGACCGAAACCGTCGCCTGGCTCGTCGAGCAGCATCTTGTCATGTCCACGATCGCCCAGTCGCGCGATCTGGCCGACCGCAAGACCATCGAGGACTTCGCCGCGGTGGTGCAGAATCTGGAGCGCATGAAGCTCCTTCTGATCCTGACTGCCGCCGACATCCGCGCCGTCGGCCCCGGCGTCTGGAACGGCTGGAAGGCGCAGCTCCTGCGCAACCTCTATTACGAGACCGAGCCGACGCTCACCGGCGGCTTCTCCGAGGTGAACCGCGCCCGCCGCGTCGAGTTCGCGCAGGCGGAATTCAAGGCGGCACTTTCCGGCTGGGAGCCCGCCGAGGTGGAGCGCTATGTCGCCCGCCACTATCCGCCTTACTGGCTGAAGGTGGACCTTGAGCGCAAGCTCGCTCACGCCGAGTTCCTGCGCAATGCCGAGGCCGAGGGCCGCCGGCTCGCCACCGCCGCCAAGATCGATGCCGCGCGCGGCGTGACGGAGCTTACGATCCTGGCGCCCGACCATCCGCGGCTCTTGTCAATCATCGCCGGGGCCTGCGCTGCCGCCGGCGCCAACATCGTCGATGCGCAGATTTTCACCACCACCGACGGGCTCGCGCTCGATTCGATCTCGATATCGCGCGAATTCGATCTCGACGAGGATGAAGAGCGCCGCGCGCGGCGCATCGCCGAAGGCATCGAGCAGACGCTGAAGGGCGAGCGGCGTCCGCCCGACGCGGTCGCTCGCCGTGCTAAGCCGCGCCACACCGCGTTCTCGATCGAGCCCGAGGTCAACATCAACAATGCCTGGTCGAACCGCCACACCGTGATCGAGGTCTCGGGGCTCGACCGGCCCGGGCTGCTGCACGATCTCACGCATGCGATTTCGCGGCTCAATCTCAACATCGCCTCGGCGCATGTCGCGACCTTCGGCGAGCGCGCGGTCGATGTCTTCTATGTCACTGATCTGATGGGCGCGAAAATTACCTCGGTGCCGCGCCAGGCCGCGATCCGCCGGGCACTCTTGGCGATCTTCGAGCGCAAGGAAGAAGAGGCGCCCCGCGCCAAGCCGGGCCGACTACCGGTGCCGGCTGTTCTGCGGTGAATTCGCAAGGCTCGGCCACCGCTTAACCACCCCTTAAATCGCCGCTTTTAGGGTTCCTTAACCTCAGGGGTTGAGGCGAGCCGGCGAGGGGAGCCGGACCGGGTACGGCAATGCTTTTCAGAAAGCGCAAGGCCCGCCGCGAGCCCGCGCTCGGCACTTTCGGCACGCTCTTCGCATTCGGCTTGAACGCACGCGACCGCATCGGCGCGAGCGGCAACGTCGCCGCGCGCGTCGCGCCAGCGGCTCGCGCCGAAAACAAGAAGCCGCGCCGCAAGAAGCCCCGCCGCGGCAAGCTTCGCCGACTCCTCTATTGGTGCTTCGTGCTCGCGATCTGGGCCGGGCTCGGGCTCGTCGGCTTCGTCGGCTACCAGGGTTCGCGCCTGCCACCGCTCGCCACGCTCGTGGTGCCGATGCGGCCGCCGACGATCACCATCCTTGGGCTAGACGGCAAGGTGATCGCGACCCGCGGCGACATGGGCGGGGTTGCCGTCCCGCTGCGTGCGCTGCCGCCCTATCTACCGCAGGCCGTCATCGCCATCGAGGACCGCCGCTTCTACTACCACTTCGGTCTCGATCCCATCGGCCTCGCCCGCGCTCTCTATGTGAACCTCGCTTCGCGTTCCGTGCGCGAGGGCGGCTCGACGCTGACGCAGCAGCTGGCCAAGAACCTGTTTCTGACGCAGGAACGCACGATCTCGCGCAAGGTGCAGGAACTGATCCTCGCGCTGTGGCTCGAGCGCGTCTATTCGAAGAACCAAATTCTCGAGCTCTATCTCAATCGCGTGTATTTCGGCGCGGGCGCCTATGGCGTCGAGCCGGCGGCGCAACGCTATTTCGGCAAGTCCGCGCGCACGGTCACGCTCGCCGAAGCCGCGATGCTCGCGGGCCTCGTCAAGTCGCCCTCGCGCCTTGCGCCGACGCGCAATCCCGCCGCCGCCCGCGAGCGCGGCGAGCTGGTGCTCACCGCGCTGGTCGATGCGAAATTCATTTCCGACGCTATGGCGCGCACCGCGCGCGGGCGCCCGCCGGCGATCATGCGGAACGACGGCCCTGGTTCGACCGGCTATGTCGCCGATTGGGTGATGGACGCGCTCGACGACTACATCGGCCCGCTCGAAAGCGACGTTACGGTGCAGACCACGATCGATCCGGCGCTCCAGCTCGCGGCCGAGAAAGCGCTCTCGGAAGAACTCGCGAAGCAAGGCGATCGCTATGGCGTCACCCAAGGCGCGCTCGTCGCCATCGATCCGGACGGCCGCGTGCGTGCGCTGGTCGGCGGCCGCTCATACGCTGAGAGCCAGTTCAACCGCGCCATCGCCGCGCATCGCCAGCCCGGCTCGGCCTTCAAGCCGTTCGTTTATCTCACCGCGCTCGAGCGCGGGTTGATGCCCGAAACCGTTCGCGATGACGCGCCGATCGACGTGCGCGGCTGGCGGCCGGAGAATTTTTCGCGCGAATATACCGGGCCCGTGACGCTTACGACGGCGCTTTCGCACTCGCTGAACACGGTCGCCGTCAGGCTCGCGCAGGAATTCGGCCCCAGGAACGTCGCCGCCACCGCGCTCCGGCTCGGCATTGCCTCCAAGCTCGATCCGGTTCCCTCGCTGGCGCTCGGCACTTCGGAAGTGACGCCCCTGGAGCTCACCGCCGCCTTCGCGCCGTTCGCCAATGGCGGCATCGGCGTGATCCCGCACGTGATCGATCGCGTGCGCGGGCCGAACGGAAAAATTCTCTTCGCCCGGACCGCCAACAGCCTGGGCCGCGTGGTTATGCCGGCGCATGTCGCGATGATGAACCGCATGCTCGCCGAGACGCTGGCGACCGGCACGGCGCGGCGCGCCTCGCTGCCCGGCTGGACCGCCGCCGGCAAGACCGGCACCAGCCAGGATTTCCGCGACGCCTGGTTCGTGGGCTATACCGGCCGGCTCGTCGCCGGCGTGTGGCTCGGCAACGACGACGGCTCGCCCACCAAGCGCGCGTCGGGTTCCAATCTGCCGGTCGAAATCTGGAGCCGTTTCATGCGCATCGCGCACCAGAACGTGCCGGTCGTGGAGCTCCCCGGCATCGGCGCCGGCACCATGCCCGCCGCCGTCCCGCCCGGCGAGCTGCCGGGTACGCTCGCGCCTACGCCGGAGCGCGAAAGCCCCGGCATGACGCTCGACCGCTGGCTGTTCGACAAGCTGTTCGGGCGGCGCTGATCAGCCTGCGCCGAAGCGGTGCAGGCCGTTGCCGTGCGCCTTGAGCCAGGCTTCCGCGCGGCGCCATTCAGGCACCAGCCGCTCCACCACCCGCCAGAAGCGGCGCGAATGATTGAGCTCGACCCGGTGCGCCACTTCATGCGCGGCCAGGTAATCGAGCACGGATGGCGGCGCCAGCACGAGCCGCCAGGAAAACGAGAGCGAGCCTTCGAACGAGCACGAGCCCCAACGGCTCCCGGTGTCGCGCACGCCGATGCGGCCGATCTTTACGCCGAGCATGGCCGCGTGGTGGCGGCTCGCCTCGACGAGCTCGCGCCGCGCATCGCGCTTGAGGAAATCCATCAGGCGTCGCCGCAGATGCTCGGGCGGCCCGCTCACGCACAAGATTGCCTGCCCGTCGCGCTGCTCGGTCCAGACCGTGCCGCGCGCCTTCGGCCGGTGCTCGATCGTGTGCGGAATGCCGCGAAACGGGATCGAAGACCCCGATGCGAAAGGGACCGGCGCCGGTAGTCGCGAAAGCCGCGCCGCGATCCAGGCCGCGTTTCGTTCGGCGAATGCGCGCGCTTCGCGCAAGCTGCCGCGCCGGGGCATGGTCAGCACCGCCTGGCGGCTCGATTCCTTGATGCGGAGATTGTAGTTCCGCGCCCGCGGGTGGCGCACCACCGTTACTTCAAGCGCACTATCGGCGGACGAGAGCAGCAGCCGTTCCCGGCCGTTCCCAGCCCTGCGCGGCGCGGGCCGCAGGAACGGCAGGAGAAATTGCGCGGCGGTTTCGAATCGCACCGCTGGAGAAGAATCGAAACGCCTGATTCGGGCAAGCGCTAGCGCGCCGCGACGCGCCTGGGTTTGGCGACGCTGGAGCCAAAGGCGCGGTTGTTGGACAGCATGAAGTCGGACATGCGCGGCGCGATTTCGGCGCGGAAGCGCGAGCCATGGAAGACGCCGTAATGCCCGACGTCGGGCTGCAGATAATGCGCCTTGCGCTCGGCCGGAATATTCACACACAGCCGATGCGCGGCCTCGGTCTGGCCGATGCCGGAAATATCGTCGTTCTCGCCCTCGATCGTGAGCAGCGCGACGCGGCGGATCGCAGCCGGGTCCACCGGCTTGCCGCGATGGTTCATCTCGCCCTTGGGCAGGGCGTGGCGGACGAACACCGTATCCACCGTCTGCAGATAGAACTCGGCGGTGAGGTCCATGACGGCAAGATATTCGTCGTAGAATTCACGGTGCTTTTGCGCCGAGTCGCCGTCGCCGGCGACCAGGTGATTGAACATTTCCTTATGCGCGTCGAGGTGGCGATCGAGATTCATTCCGACGAAGCCGGTGAGTTGCAGGAAGCCCGGATAGACGTCGCGCATGCAGCCCGGGTGCGGCCACGGCACCTTGGCGATGACGTGGCTCTTGAACCAGTCGATTCCGCGTTCGACCGCAAGCGTGTTGACCGCCGTGGGCTTCTCGCGCGTATCGATCGGCCCGCCCATCAGCACCATGGTATTGGGGACGTAGGGATCGTCCTCGGCCTCCATGCGCGCGACCGCCGCCAGCACCGGCACCGAAGGCTGGCAGACCGCGATCACGTGACAGTCGCCGCGCAGAAAATGCAGGATGCTGATCACGTAGTCGATATAGTCGTCGAGATCGAAACGGCCCTCAGTGAGCGGCACCATGCGCGCGTCGACCCATTCGGTGAGGTAGACGTCGTGCTTGGGCAGGAACGCCTCGACCGTGCCGCGCAGCAGCGTCGGATAATGTCCCGACATCGGCGCCACGATCAGCACGCGCGGCTGCGGCACACGCGGCGTGTGAGTCGAGCATCCGTTCGAAATGCAGCAGCCGGCAAAACGGCCGCTCCCACACGGTCTTGACGACGACCGGAACCCGCTCGCCGCCGACCAACGTCGACGAAATCCCCCACTCGGGCTTGCCGTAGCGCCGGGTCGAGCGCTCGAACATCTCGGCCCCGGCCGCCATCTGTTTTCCGAACTGCGTATGGGCGAGGGGATTGATCGGATTTTTGAAGTAGAGCTTGGTCAGATCCGCAAACGCGCGCGACGGATTGAGCGCAGCATGGCTCATTTCGTAGAACCAATAGAGCGGCGTCGTTACATGAGCAGCGTCGGCGGCCGCGCTTGAAGGCGCGCCGCCGAAAACCCCGATCCCCGTCGAATCCCAGCCGTTTTTCTGTTGCACCGCAGCAGAATGTCGTTTTTTTGTCATGCGGTCAATGGATTGCGAAGGCCCGCAGTGCAATGTCCCGAGCTTATTCGCCGACCTGAATGAGCGAGCCGGCGCGCCGCGCGGAATTCAACAGCATGGAGAAGCCGACGGACGCAGCGATGATCCAGAGCGCGTTGAGCGCGAACGCCCAAAGCATCAAGTCCGCGCGAAACGTCTGCTCGAGCACGAGCGCGCGCATGCCTTCGAACACGGAAGTCGGCGGCAATGCCCAGGCGATCGGCTGCAGCCACGCCGGCAGCGTCGTGACCGGATAATAGACGCAGGTGAGCGGAAGAAAAATGAACATCAGGCTCCACGTGAGCCCCTCCGCGCCGAGGCCGTTCCTGAGCACCAGTCCCGAGCAGAACATTCCGACCGCCCAACTCGTCAGCAGCAGGTTCGCGAAGAAAGCGGCGAGGGCGAACCCGAGACTCCAGAAGTTGAATCCGAAGAACCAGATCGCCAGGAACGTCACCGGCACGAGCCCGATCGCCATGCGCACCGTGCCCATGACGATCAGCTGCAGTACGAACTCGAACGGCCTGAGCGGCGAGATCATCAGGTTCGGCATGTTGCGCGACCACATCTCCTCGAGGAACGACATGGAGAAGCCGAGCTGGCCGCGGAACAGGATGTCCCACAACAGGAACGCCGCCAGGAAAGTACTCGCGGCTTGTGCGAGCGCGCCCGCTTGCGGGGCGATGCCGATCTGCAGGAAGCCCCACATCGTCATCTGTACCGCCGGCCAATAGACGATTTCCAGGAGCCGCGGCCAGGATGAGCGCAGCAGATAAAAATGGCGCAGCACCATGGCGGCGACGCGCCGCGGAGAGAAAGCGGGGGAGACTGTGCTCATGACGCGGCCTTTTTCGCAGGCTCATCCGCCGGCTGGCGCCGGTTGCGCGCGACATCGAGGAAGACTTCCTCGAGCGTGCTGCGGCCATAGCGCGCCAACAGGCCCTCGGGCGTGTCGTCGTCGACGATCTGGCCGAGCTTCATCATGATGACGCGGTCGCACAGCCGCTCGACCTCGCTCATGTTGTGCGACGCCAGCAGAATCGAAGCGCCGCGCCGCTCCCGATAGCGCTCGAGATGCGTCCGCACCCAGTCGGCCGTATCGGGATCGAGCGAGGCGGTCGGCTCGTCGAGGATAAGGATTTCCGGCTCGTTGATCAGCGCCTTGGCCAGCGCAACGCGGGTCTTTTGGCCGGCCGAGAGCTTTCCGGCGGGCCGGTCGAGGAATTCGCTAAGCGCCAGGTCCGTGGCCAAACGCGCGATGCGCGCGGCGACTTCGGCCACGTCATAGAGCATGGCGAACACCGAAAGGTTCTGCCGCACCGTCAGCCGATGCGGCAGGTCCACATAGGGGCTTTCCAGATTGATGCGATGGAGCACCTTGTAGGGCTCTTTCGCCATGTCCGCGCCCAGCACCTTTACCCATCCTGCGGTCGGGGCGACGAGCCCCATCATCATGCCGATGGTCGTGGTCTTGCCGGCGCCGTTGCCGCCGAGCAACCCGGTCACCGAGCCCTGCGTCAGCGAAAACGAAATCCCCGCCACGGCGAT
Source organism: uncultured Alphaproteobacteria bacterium (assembly GCA_963765745.1). Lineage (GTDB taxonomy): Bacteria > Pseudomonadota > Alphaproteobacteria > Rhizobiales > Xanthobacteraceae > JAHFPN01. The sequence continues at coordinate 22,971 of CAVXXM010000011.1, read as the reverse complement.
GGTCTCACCGTAGTGCTTGGTCAGCTGCTCGGCTTGAATGGCGGGGAGCGGATCGGCGGTCTTGTTCATGGGGCCGGGAGGTCGCATGCCGAGGGGCAAAAACGCAAGCCGGCCGAGCCACACTGCTTTGATCCAGGGCCGGGGCCGGTCGCCACGGCGGTTTCGCCTTCTGCGGCTTGTGCGTAGATTGGCGTCATGGCCGTCGAATTCGACCGTCCCGTGACCGAGCGGCCTTTTGGGCTGCGGCTCGATACGCTCGTCCGCCTGCGTTGGTTGGCGGTCGCGGGTCAATTGATCGTGCTTGTTGCGGTCTACTGGGGCCTCGGCTTCGATCTGCCGATGGTGCTTACGCTGGGTATCGTTGCGCTCACTGCCGCGATCAATGTTGGGCTCAGTATACGCTTCGCGGCCAGCCGTCGCCTGGATGATCGAGAGGCGGCCTTATTGCTCGCTTACGACATCGTTCAGCTCGGGTGGCTGCTTTATTTTACCGGCGGCATTTCAAATCCTTTCTGTGTGTTGTTCCTGGCGCCGGTTCTGATTTCAGCCGCCGCACTTTCACCGCGCACGACGATTGTGCTCGGGGCGCTGACGGTCGCGACGATCACCGCGCTCGCTTTCTTCCATTATCCGCTGCCGTGGTATCCGGGATCCGAGGCGAAAGTGCCGGCGATTTATCAGGTCGGCATCTGGCTTTCGTTGCAAGTTTCGGTCGTCTTCATCGGTCTTTATGCATGGCGGATCGCCGAGGAAGGGAGCCAGCTTTCCGCCGCGCTCGCCGCTACCGAGCTCGTGCTCGCGCGCGAGCAACATCTCTCGGCGCTTGACGGACTGGCCGCCGCCGCCGCGCACGAGCTCGGCACGCCGCTTTCGACCGTCGTGCTCGTCGTGCGCGAGCTCGAGCGGGACATGCCGAAGGACGGGCCACATGCCGACGACATTAGGCTTTTGCGTGAGCAGACCGAGCGCTGCCGCTCCATCCTGGCTACGCTTACGACGCTTGGCTCGGGCGATGCGCCGTTCGACCGCATGCCGATTTCGCTCTTGCTGGAGGAAGTAGCCGCGCCGCACCGGCCGTTCGGCTTGGAGATCAGGCTCGACCTGCCTCTCGAGCGCGCCGACGAGCCGGTGATCGCCCGCAATCCCGGCATCATTTATGGGCTCGGGAATTTCGTCGAGAACGCCGTCGATTTCGCACGCCGACAGGTGGTGGTCTCCGCCCGTTGGGATGCCGATGCAATTGCGATCGAGATCTCCGACGACGGCCCCGGCTTCTCGCCAACCGTGATCGACCGGATCGGTGAGCCTTACGTCACGATGCGCGGATCGCGGCGCGACCGTGCCGCGGTCGGCGGCCCGGGCGGACTCGGCCTCGGCTTTTTCATCGCCAAGACGCTTCTGGAACGGACCGGCGCGAAGCTCGATGTCGCCAATCGTCCGGCTCCGGCCTTGGGTGCCGTCGTGCGCATAAGCTGGCCCCGCCGCGCACTCGAACAGGCTTTGGCAGCGCTGCCGGCGCGGCCTTTGCGTCCGGGCGAGGCGCCCGAACTTGCCGCGCGGCCGGTCGCGACCTGAGCAGTCCACGATCCAGGCTGTTTCTTTGGCTAAGAAGGGGGGCGGCGCCGCTAACCAAGATTTGGTCGGGCAGTAGGTATTATCGTAGGAGCGGGGTAAATGTAGTTATAATTTGAAACAAATTGGCGGAGCCCTGTTTGTTGATGTCCCCCGTGTCCACCATCGAGAAGTCTCCCGACCGCAGCCTGCTCATCGTCGACGACGACAAGCCGTTCCTGCAGCGCTTTGCGCGCGCAATGGAGAGCCGCGGCTTTGACGTGAAGACGGCAGAGTCCGTGGCCGAGGGTCTGGCGCAGGTGGCCTCGTCTCCGCCGACGTTTGCCGTGGTCGATATGCGACTCCGCGACGGCAGCGGCCTCGATGTAATCTCCGCCTTGAAGGAACGCCGCCCCGACGCGCGCTGCATCGTACTTACCGGCTACGGCAACATCGCGACTGCGGTGAATGCGGTCAAACTCGGCGCCGTCGATTATCTTGCCAAGCCCGCCGACGCCGACGATATTTGCGCGGCGCTCACGGCGAAAACCGGACAAAAGCCCGAGCCGCCGGAAAATCCCATGTCCGCCGACCGTGTTCGCTGGGAGCACATCCAGCGCGTCTACGAACTGTGCGGCCGGAATGTCTCGGAGACCGCGCGGCGGCTCTCCATGCACCGGCGCACGCTCCAGCGCATCCTCGCCAAACGCGCGCCGCGCTGAGCGGCGTGCGAGGCCGCCGGTCGCCGCCACAATTCGGACCCGCTCTCTCGGCCGATTGGCTGATCCGGCAATCATTCTGATCTTTCTGCACAAAATCGCGCCACGAATTCAGCGCCAGCCGGCCGCGCTTCCTTCCCGCTCGGGCCCGGATCGCCGCCGAGCATCCACCCCGCTGCAACCTGATTTGTGGGGAGACCCGATGCCGATTCACGCCCTGCGCGCCGCGCTCGCGGCCCTCTTCTTCTGCCTTGTCGCAATGCCGGCCGCGTTTGCCGGAAGGCCTTTGGTCGAGGTCGCCTTCGTGCTCGACACCACCGGCTCCATGGGACCGCTGATCGAAGGCGCTAAGCGCAAAATCTGGTCGATCGCGACCTCGATCGTCGACGCCAATCCCGAGGCCGAGATTCGCATGGCGCTGGTGGCCTATCGCGACATCGGCGACGAGTACGTGACCAGGAAGTTCGACCTGACCACCGACATCCAGGGCCTCTACGGCGAACTGCTCGGGTTCCGCGCGCGCGGCGGTGGCGATTGGCCCGAGAGCGTGAACGAAGCGCTCGATGTGGCGGTGACCAAGCTCAACTGGTCGAAGGGCCACGAGATCTGCCGGATCATCTTTCTGGTCGGCGACGCTCCGCCGCACATGGACTACGCGCAGGACCGCAAGTATCCCGAGGTGGTCGCCGATGCGCGCAAGCGAGGCATTATCGTGAACGCCGTGCAGGCCGGCGACGCGCGCGATACCGAGCGGGTGTGGCGCGAGATCGCCCAGCACGCCAACGGCGAATATCTGCGCATTCCGCAGCACGGCGCGGTCGTGGTGATCGAGACGCCCTTTGACCGCAAGATCCATGGGTTGCAGATCGAGCTCAACAAGACCGTCATTCCCTACGGCAAGCGCGCCGATCAGCGCGCGGTGCAGGATAAGCTCGCGCGCTCCGTGGCGGCACCCGCGCCCGCGGCCTCCGACATGGCGGGTTATCATGAGCAAGAAGGCGGGCGTGCGCGAGCTCGTCACCGGCGGCGGCGATCTCGTCGGCGACGCGCTCGCCGGCCGCGCGCGGCTCGAAGCGGTGCCCGAGGCCGAGCTTCCCGAAGAATTGCGGTCGCTGGCTCCGGCCGAGCGTAAAGCGTTGATCGAGACCCAGACTGCGAAACGCAAGATGCTCGATGAGCGCATGTCGGAGCTGGTCAAGCAGCGCGACAGCCATCTCGCCGCTGAGCGCGCGAAACAGCCGCAGGCCAAGGACTCTTTCGACCGCGTGGTCGAGGACACGCTGCGCAGGCAGGTTACGCGCCCGGCCACGAACTGAGAATTGAGACTTTCTCCCCAAAGCGGGGAGAGGGTCTCTTGCTCCCTTTACGCCGATCGCGGACATTCCCGCCTAGAACGGGGGCGGGGATGACGGCGATCGATTACGAAATCGAATACAACAATCGTGCGCGGGTGCCGGAGCATCAGGCGATTCTCTCGCGCTGGCAGCGCGATGCCGCCGCTTTTCGCGCCTCGCACAAGAACAGCGAACTCGGCCTCGCCTATGGTGCGAGCGAGCGGCAGAAGATCGATCTGTTCTGGCCGGGCGCCGCGCGCGACTGCGCGCATCGCGCTCTTTATACATGGCGGCTACTGGCGCGCGCTCGAGCGCGAAAGCTTCAGCCACCTGGCCGCCGGCGCCAACGCGCGCGGACTCGCCTTTGCGCTAGCGGGCTACGATCTCTGCCCCAAGGTGACGATCACCGAGATCATCGAGCAAGTGCGAGAGGCCACGGCCTTCCTCGGCCGCCGCCATGGCGGATCGATCGTCGCCTGCGGCCATTCCGCCGGCGGGCATCTTGCCGGTTGTCTGGTCGGCACCGACTGGAAAAAGCGCGGCACGGATCTGCCCGCCGATCTCACGCCTGCCGGCCTTTCGATCTCGGGTCTTTTCGATCTGTCGCCGCTCTTGCGGACGAGCATGAATACTGATCTCAAGCTTGATGCCGCCGAGGCGCGGCGCACCTCGCCGATTCTCTGGCCGGTGCCGTCTGGCGTCAGGACCTTCGATGCCTGGGTTGGAGCGGACGAGAGTTCGGAGTTCCTGCGCCAGAGCCGGATCATCGCCGATGCGTGGAAGCAGAAGGGCATCGCGACCCGTTACGAAGCTGTCGCCGGCGCCAATCATTTCACTGTGCTCGATCCATTGGCGAAGCCCGATAGCCCGCTCACCGCGCGGCTGGTCGAGCTGGCCGGTCTCTGAAATCCATTTCGTGACAAGGCATTAGCCTCAGGACTCGGGCGGCGAAATGCTTTATCTATGGCCGGGGTACGCGCGGCCGATCCGTGCGCGTCAAATAGAGCGGGCGAAGTCCCGCCGGGGAGAGAGGGGTAATCATGCGTAGGTTTCTCGCAACCGCAGGAATTGCGGGCGCGTTTGCGCTCGCGGCCATGGGCGCGCAAGCGCAATCGGTGAAAGTTGGCGTGATGCTGACGCTGTCCGGTCCGGCCGCCGTGCTCGGCCAGCACGCCCGCGACGGCTTCCAGCTCGGCATCAAGCATCTGGGCGGCAAGCTCGGCGGGCTGACTGCCGACATCATCGTGGTCGATGACGAACTCAAGCCCGACGTCGGCGTGCAGAAGGTGCAGGCGCTACTCGAGCGCGACAAGGTCGATATCGTCGTCGGCGTGATCTTCTCGAACGTAATGATGGCGATCGCCAAGCCCGTGTTCGACGCCAACACCATCCTGGTGAGCCCGAACGCCGGCCCGTCGCCGCTCGCCGGCCGCGGCTGCTCGCCCTGGTTCTTCTCCAGCGCCTGGCAGAACGACCAGAACCACGAGGCCATGGGCAAATACGCCCAGGACACCGGCTACAAGAAAGTCGTGCTGATCGCGCCGAACTATCAGGCCGGCAAGGATTCCATGGCCGGCTTCAAGCGCCATTTCAAAGGCGAGATCGTCGAGGAAATCTTCAATCAGGTGAACCAGCTCGACTTCGCCGCCGAGATCGCGAAGATCGCCTCCCTCAAGCCCGACGCGGTATTCGCCTTCGAGCCGGGCGGCATGGGCGTGAACTTCGTCAAGCAATTTGCCCAGGCCGGCCTGGCCGGGAAAATCCCGTTCCTCTCCGCCTTCACCGTAGATGAGACCACGCTGCCGGCGACCCAGGACGCCGCGGTCGGATTGCTCGGTGGATCGCAATGGGCGCCCAATCTCGATAACCCGGTGAATAAGAAGTTCGTCGCCGATTACGAGAAGGACTACGGCAAGGTGCCCGCGATGTATGCCGCGCAAGGCTATGATGCGGCGCTTCTGATCGACGCCGCGATCAAGGCCGCGGGCGGCAAGGTCGCGGACAAAGCGGCACTGCGCGATGCCTTCAAGAAGGCGAGCTTCGCGTCGATCCGCGGGGCGCCGTTCAAGCTCAACACCAACGGCTTTCCGATCCAGGACGTCTATGTCGTGAAGGCGGTGAAGCGTGCCGACGGCAAGTTCGCGACCGAGATCGTCGTCAAGGCGTTCACCGGCTACACCGACGCCTATGCGAAGGATTGTCCGCTGAAGTGATCCGAGCCGCTCGAGTAACCCTCTCCCCGCTTGCGGGGAGAGGGTTCTGATTGACCGGCGTTCCTGATGTCCACCACCCTCTTCATCGTCCAGACGCTGAACGGGCTGCAGCTCGGCGTGCTGCTGTTCCTGATCGCCGCCGGGCTGACGCTCGTGTTCGGTGTGATGGACTTCATCAATCTCGCCCACGGCGTGCAGTACATGCTGGGCGCGTATCTGGCCGTCACCTTCTACGGCCTCACTGGAAATTTCGGCTATGCGCTCGTGCTCGCGCTCATCGCCGCGCTGCTCATCGGGCTGCTCGTCGAAGTGCTCGTCTTCCGGCATCTCTACGAGCGCGATCATCTCGATCAGGTGCTGGCCACCTTCGGCGTGATCCTATTCGTGAACGAAGGCGTGAAGATCGTCTGGGGCGCCGCGCCGCGCAATTTGCCGATACCCGACTTTTTCTCCGGCTCCTTGCGACTCATGGATGGGTTGAATTATCCGGTCTGGCGGCTCTGCATCATCGCCTCGGGGCTGTTGGTCGCGGCCGGCCTGTGGTTCGTGGTGACCAAGACCCGCATCGGCATGCGCATCCGTGCCGGCGCCACCAATGCGGCCATGGTTTCGGCGCTCGGTGTCGATGTGCGGCGGCTGTTCACATTGGTGTTCGGCTTCGGCGCCATGCTCGCGGGCTTCGCTGGCGTCATGGTGGCGCCGATTCTCTCGGTCGAACCCGGCATGGGCGACAGCGTATTGATCCTGGCCTTCGTCGTGATCGTGATCGGCGGCATCGGCTCGATCCGCGGCGCCTTCCTCGGCGCGCTGCTCGTGGGCCTCGTTGATACGCTCGGCCGCTCGTTCGCGACCGATCTGTTCCGGCTGTTTCTCGACACGTCCGCCGCGCGCCAAGTCGGTCCGGCCGTCGCGTCCATGCTGATCTATCTCTTGATGGCGCTCGTGCTGCTGCTGAAACCGGCGGGTCTGTTTCCGGCCAAGGGACGCTGATGGCCGAGCCCCAATCCAGCGCTCCCGCAGCCCGCCCTGTGTTCGCGCTTCCGCTCGCACTTCTTATCGTGCTCGCGCTGCTGCCGCTGTTTGCGCACTATCTTCCGGGTGAGCGCTATCTCATCGGGCTGTTCGCCCGCGTGATGATCTTTTCCATTGCCGCAATCAGCCTCGATCTGATTCTCGGTTATGGCGGGCTGGTGAGCTTCGGCCACGCGGCCTTTCTCGGCATCGGCGCCTATGCGGTCGGAATAGCAGCGGCGTATGGCATCACCGATGCAATCGCCGTGCTGCCGGTCGCACTTGCCGCCGCCGCGTTGTTCGCGCTTGCCACCGGTGCCATCGCCATGCGCACGCGCGGCGTCTATTTCATCATGATCACGCTCGCTTTCGGCCAGATGGCCTATTACACGGCGACCTCGCTTTCGCAGTATGGCGGCGACGACGGCTTGACGCTCGCGGCGCGATCGACGGTGCTCGGTCTTCCGTTGCTCGCCGATCCGCGTGGGTTCTACTACGCCGTGCTCGTCGCGCTCGCCGTCGTCTATCTCCTCTGCCGCATGATCGTGGCCTCGCGCTTCGGACGCGTCTTGCGGGCCGCACGCGAGAACCCGGTGCGCACGGAGACCATGGGCTACAACGTCCATGCTTTCCGCCTTACGGCCTATGTGATCTCGGGCTGCATCTGCGCGATCGCGGGCTTTTTGCTCGCCAACCAGAATTCGTTCGTCAGCCCCGCCTATATGTCGTGGCAGCGCTCCGGCGAGCTGATCGTGATGGTGATCCTGGGCGGCATGGGCTCGCTGCACGGCGCGGTGCTCGGGAGCCTCGTCTATCTGCTGCTCGAGGAGCTGCTTTCGGGCTTCACCGAGCATTGGAAAGTGATTTTCGGGCCGCTCCTGGTGCTCGTGGTCCTGTTCGCGCGTGGCGGGCTCATGGGCCTGTTCGGGGGAGGGCGCCGTGGCTGAGCCGATCCTCCGCCTTGAGAGTCTGCGCAAGAATTTCGGCGGGCTCCGCGTCACCGACGGCGTATCGCTCGAAATTCAACCGGGCGAGGTGCACGCGATCATCGGCCCCAATGGCGCCGGCAAGACCACGCTGTTGAACGAGATTTCCGGGCTGGTTCCGGTCGATGCCGGAAATATCCGGTTCGAAGCGAAGGATATTACCCGCACTCCTGCGCACCGCCGCGCGCGCCTCGGTATCGCCCGCAGCTTCCAGATCACGTCGATCATTCCCGACTTCTCCGTGCAGGAGAACGTGACGCTCGCGGTGCAAGCGCGGTCGGGTTCGAGCTTCCGCTTCCTGTGGCCGGCCGCTCGCGAGCGGCGTCTCGAGGAAGCGGCCGAAGACGCACTCGAACAGGTCGGCCTTTCGGTTCGCGCGCGCCAGCCCGCCGGCACCCTTTCGCACGGCGAGAAGCGGTCGCTCGAGCTTGCGATCACCTTGGCGCTGCAGCCGAAACTCCTGCTGCTCGACGAGCCCATGGCCGGCACCGGCCGCGGCGAGGGCGAACGACTGATCGAGACGCTGCGCGGGCTCAAGGGCCGCTTCACGTTCCTGCTGGTCGAGCACGACATGCGTGCCGTCTTTGCGCTCGCCGATCGCATCACGGTGCTGGTCTATGGCCGCGTGATCGCGGCAGGCCCGCCCGACGAAATTCGCGCCAATCCCGAGGTGCGCAACGCCTATCTCGGCGAGGGGGCGGCCTGATGCTGGTCGTCGAGGGTCTTGAGACTTCCTACGGCTCGAGCCAGGTGCTGTTCGGCGTCTCGCTCCAAGTCGGCGCCGGCGAGGTGGTGACGCTTCTCGGCCGCAACGGCATGGGCAAGACCACCACGATCAAGACCCTCTTCGGCCTGGTGCCGGCGAAAACCGGCCGCATCGCCTTCGAAGGCCGCGAGTTGCTCGGTGTTCGCGCCCTACCGGATCGCCCAGGCCGGCCTCGGCCTGGTGCCCGAGGGGCGGCAGATTTTCCCGACGCTGACGGTCGAGGAGAACCTCGTCGCCACCGCTTCGACGCGCTCGGGCGCGCATTGGACGATGGCGCGCATCCTGGAAATGTTTCCCGAACTCGCCGAGCGGCGCAAGAACTACGGCGGCGAGCTTTCCGGCGGCGAGCAGCAAATGCTCGCCATCGGCCGCGCGCTGATGACCAACCCCAAGCTCCTCGTGCTCGACGAGGCGACCGAAGGACTGGCGCCGCGCGTGCGCGCCGAAATCTGGAGCTGTCTCGCGCGTCTCAAGGCCGAGAAGCTCTCGATCCTGGTGATCGACAAGAACGTGGACGCGCTGATCGCGCTCGCCGATCGCCACGTGATCCTGGAGAAAGGCCACGTGGTCTGGAGCGGGTCGAGTGCGGCGCTCGCCGCCGACCCGGTCGCCAAGGAGCGCTATCTCTTGGTCTGAGCGGTCCGTTGCGGGGAGGGCGGGCTTCGTTTAAGTCAGGGCCGAAGCGCCCGTAGCTCAGCTGGATAGAGCGTTGCCCTCCGAAGGCAAAGGTCAGGGGTTCGAATCCCTTCGGGCGCGCCAAACCCGTATAAGTCCTCGGGAATTTCAGCTATGAAATTCGTCGTGACGCCGCCCGCCATCGTGAGCTTGCCGGTCGAAGGCTCAGCCGAACGCTTTCCTGTGCACCGGGTCTATTGCATCGGCCGGAACTACGCCGAGCACGCGATCGAGATGGGCCACGACCCCAATCGCGAGCCGCCATTCTTCTTCCAGAAGAACCCGGACAACCTGCTCACGCCCGGCCATGACTTTCCCTATCCGCCCAAGACCAGCGACGTGCACCACGAAATCGAGCTCATGGTCGCGCTTGGCCGCGGCGGTATCAATATTCCGGTCGGCCGCGCGCTCGAATACGTCTTCGGCTATGGCGTCGGCCTGGACATGACCCGGCGCGATTTGCAGGGCGAGGCGAAAAAAGCCGGCCGGCCCTGGGAAATCGGCAAGGCCTTCGAGGCTTCGGCGCCGTGCTCGGCGCTCTTTACCGCCGAGAAAATCGGCCATCCAGCCAAGGGCGCGATCTGGCTCAAGGTGAATGGCGCTGTGAAGCAGCAGGGCGATCTGGCGCAAATGATCTGGAAAGTGCCGGAGATGATTTCCTATCTCTCCGAGTATTTCACGCTGGCGCCCGGCGACGTCATCATGTCCGGCACGCCCGCTGGCGTCGGCGCGGTCAAGCGCGGCGACAAGCTGCACGGCCATGTGGATGGCGTCGGCGAGCTCACACTTTCGGTAATCTGAACTATTCGGCGGCGATCTGCGCCGGCGCGTCGGGCGCCGGCCATTCGGTCACCGTGCCCGCTTCGTTGTCCAAGAGCATCAAGAGATCGAAATAGCGCATCACCGGCTTAGCGCCGGTGCGCTTCTCGACGCCCGCCTGCCATTCTGTATTGTGCGCCTTCTCGGCGGCCTCGCGCGAAGGCCAGATATAGAGCCCGCCGCCCCAGCCGTCGTCGCTCAAGAGATAGTGCTTGCGCAGAAGTTCCTTGTTGGCGCGCCAGCGCGGCAGCGTGTGCTTGGCGTCTTCGAGCACCGCTTCGCGGTCCAGGCCCGGCAGGCTGCGGAACAGAACCAGCTCCACGATCATCGCATACTCCCGCCCGGACTCACTTCTTGCCGTTCTTGCTGCCGTATTTGGCCTTGTTCTCTTCGATCTTGCTCTTGGACTCGTCGCCGATCCGGTCGGTCCAGGCGAGTATGAGTCCCGGAGACCACGAACACGACGTGAATTCCGACGAGCCACGGCAGCGTTTTCTCGTTCAGGCTCTTTTCCAGGTTCATGTAGGCTTTGAGCACCTGGATCGCGGAGATCGCCACGATCGAGGCGAACAATTTCTGCTTCAGCCCGGCGAAATCGATCTGCGTCATCCATTCCGGCCAGTCCGGATGGCCTTCGGGATCGATCTTGGAGACGAAGTTCTCGTAGCCCGAGAAGACCACGATCAGCACGAGATTGGCCGCGAGCGAAAGGTCGATCAGCGCCAGCACGCCGAGAATGACTTCCCCCTCGTTCGCGGTCGTGACGTGAGTGACGAATTGGTAGAACTCGCGGAGGAACGTAAAGAGGAGAACGAACAGGCTGCCGATCAGGCCCTACATAGAACGGGGCCATCAGCCATCGGCTCTGGAAAATGCCGCGCTCGATCAGACGCTCGATCGGGCCGCTTTCGGGTTTGGTCGCCATCGACGAGATGCCAGCACGCGAGCGGGCGCCGCGCAACTCCTTCAGTGCGCGGCGACGCCGGTTCCGATCTGGCAGGCGACCCCGGTGCCGCCGTGGCCGCAATAGCCATGCGGGTTCTTGGCGAGATACTGCTGGTGATAATCCTCGGCGAAATAGAATTCCGGCGCGTCGAGGATCTCGGTCGTGATCGGGCCGTAGCGCTTGGCCTTGAGCGCGTCTTCGTACGTTCTCTTCGATGTCTCGGCGGCCTTCCGCTGCGCTTCGTCAAAGACATAGATGCCGGAGCGATACTGCGTGCCGACGTCGCCGCCCTGGCGCATGCCTTGCGTCGGGTCGTGGTCCTCCCAGAATGCCTTGAGCAGCGCCTGGTAGGTCACCTGCTTCGGGTCATAGACCACGAGCACCACTTCATTGTGGCCCGTGCGGCCCGAGCACACTTCTTCATAGGTCGGGTTAGGCGTCGGGCCCCCCGCATAGCCGACGGCGCTGACCCAGACGCCGGGGATTTTCCAGAACGCCTTCTCCGCGCCCCAGAAACAGCCGAGCCCGAAAATCGCCTTCTCTGCGCCGGCGGGATAGGGGCCTTTGAGCGGCCGGCCAGAGACGAAGTGCTTGTCGGCGGTCGGAATCGGGTTCGGTCGGCCCGGCAACGCCTTGTCTGCTGTAGGGATTTCGAGGCTTTTCCGGAACATGAACATCGGGTTGGCTCCGCGCAGAGGGGATTTCGTGGAATAAATATAGGCCGGCCACGGTTGTTCCGCACGTATGCGCTAGATCACGTTCCGGCTAGCAGGACCAAGCCCGCCAATGGGCGAACCCTAGGGAGGAAGCATGAAAACCTTGAAGGTGATGGCGGTCGCCTGTGCGATCGCGCTTTTCGCCATTGTGCCGGTTTCGGCGCAACAGCCGCCGGTCTACGGCGGCTCCATGACGCTTGAGCAGGCAAAGAAGGCGATGGCTGCCGCCGAAGCCGAAGCGATAAAGAATAATCTAGCGATGGTGATCGCCATCGTCGATGGCACCGGGCATCTTCTGATGCTGCACAAGCTGGACAACGCGAGCTACGGTTCGATCCGGGTCGCTACGGGCAAGGCGAGGACGGCGTTTGAGTTCCGCCAGCCGACCAAGAACTTACACGAGCGCCTGAATGCCGGCACCGCGACGCATCTGCTCACGCTCGGCGGCGCAACATTGATCGAGGGTGGCCTGCCCATCGTGGTCGGCGGTAAGATCGTCGGCGCGATCGGGGTTTCTGGCGGGTCGCCGACGCAGGACGCCCAGGTGGCCAAGGCCGGTGCCGACACGGTTCAATAAGAGCCGTCGATAAGAACGGGCGGCGCGGGCGGCGCTGAGCGGCCCGCGCTTTTTGTCTCAATCGCGTGAGGAATAGCCGATCGGCCGCGCCGGCACGCGGCCCAGAAGCGCGAACAGGATCCCGAGCACGGCCAGCGCAATCCAAAGCGGCGCAAGCAGAAAATTGATTGCGACCGGATCCCACGCCCAGGCCGGGTAGCCGCCCTCGACATGCGCGCGGAAGAGCTCGAGGCTCGGCCGATGCACCACCGACCACGCTTCACCGACCGTGGTCAGTACGATGCGCGAAGCTGCGACCGAGCGCGTGCCGTCGATCACCAGCGCTACGAAAGCGCCGGCGAGCAGCCAAAGGCCGATGAAGCGGAACAAAAAACGGACCATGCGGGGCCTCGCGCGCCCATGACCTAACTCCCGCCGCAGCGCCGCGCAACCGCTCCCTCGCACGCCACGTCCGGCTTGCTTGGTCGGCGCGCCGACGGCAAGTATAGTCCCGCGCTCCGCGGAGGGGTGGCCGAGTGGCTTAAGGCGCTCGCTTGGAAAGCGTGTGTACGGGAAACCGTACCGTGGGTTCGAATCCCACCCCCTCCGCCACGTAGTCCTTCTCAGCCCAGAGAATCCTGGGATGTGGGAGAAGAGCCCGATATTTCCGTAGGTTAGCGCGTCAGATTTCCTGAGAACCGCACCGCTTGGACTCGCAATACGGGTGTTGCGTGCGATTTTCTCAAGTGGCCGGTTTCGCGGTGCGCTTCTTTGTTGCGACCCGCCAACGTCCACTTAGTGCCACTTTCTGCCGTTAGCAGACGCAGCATCTTTGAGCCACGCATGCTCAATCGAGCATTGATCCTGTTCCTTCATGCGCCCCGATGCCTGAAGGCTCTTGATTGGCGGCATCGACATCAGTTCGCCTTCTTCTGGCGCTCGACAATGAGCCGCTTCTCGGCGCCTGCCTGCAAATCGTCGAGCTGCTTGCGGAAACCCGGCAAGTCTACAAGAGGATGCGGATCAGTAGGCTTACGCGTCTTCAGCAGGTCTTTCGCTTCGTTGAGACCGGTCAAGAATCCATGTGTCGTAAGGTGCAATTCCACGGGGCGCGCGCCATCCTGTGTGAGGGTGCGGATGCGCTTTAGGCTGGCGATGAATGCCTCCACTTGCTCCGGCCCGCGTATGCGATTCAGCGCTAGGCCGCCGACCGTGAACGCGCGGTAAGTGCGAGTGCCATCGCGTGCATCGAATGCGAACGAGGCGGTGCCCATCGTATGACCAGGTGTCTCGAACGCCTGAATCGCGATGTCGCCGCCGGTGACTGTCTGGCCATCGGTGAGCACGATGTCAGGCTCGATCATCTTCCATGGGAACCGCGGATGCGCCACTGACTCTTCCGCACCTTCGCGCCATCCCTCTTTTGTCATGGCAAAGCGTGTTCCGGGCGCAAGCTCTGATTTGAGTTGGCCAATGCCTCCTGCATGGTCAAAGTGACCGTGAGTGACAACGACCAGCTTGATGTCTTTGGGATCGAAGCCGAGCGCGCGAATATTGCTCAACATCTGGCTCGTGTACGGCCCGTAAAGCGTGTCAATCAACACGTGGCCATTTGGTGAGGTGATCAGCCAAGCAGAGACCCAACAGATGCCGACATAATAGACGTTATCGAAGGCCTTATAGGGTTCGATTTTCTGCAATGCAGCATCCCCAATGAATTTGACAAAGTTTGGCGGCATGCGGCCGGTCTCGCTAAACACCTGGAACACAGCCATCAGAGGCGCCGACTCGCATTTCGTCGTCAGCGGCTGCTCCTGCGCAGACGCTTCGGCCGATAGCAGAGCTAGCGCTGCGACGGCATATCGGAAACGAAGCTTCATGGTCGCATTCCTCCGGCTGGTGAAAGGAACCGACATCGAGCCTAGCTACCCGTGTCCGGCATCGACGTCATACTTCTGCGTGGACACGGCGAGTGATCCGATCACGAACTCATTGGAACAAGCGGGCAAGCCTGGATACCATAGGCCGCGATCGGCATAGAGCAGCAAGGCTGCGCGGCGGGCGGGCAAGAATGCATAACCTGACAATGTTCGACTGGAGCGATCTCAGGTACTTCCTGGCGGTCGCGCGGGAAGGCAGTACGCTGGCGGCAGCAAGGGCCTTGCGCGTCAATCAGTCGACAGTCCACCGCCGCCTGGTCGAACTGGAGAAGCGTCTCGGCTGCCCCTTGGTGGAGCGCCGTCCCAGCGGCTACAGGCTCACCGAATACGGCAAAGAATTGCAACCCTACGCGGAGCGCGTCGAGCAGGCTGCGAGCGCCCTTCGGCGCCACGCCGCGACCTTCGACAAGGGCATGAGAGGAACCGTCCGACTGACATGCTCCACGGCGATTGCGCATCGCCTGATGAGGTCGGAGCTGCTCGACAAATTCCACAAAAGGTATCCGGGCATCAAAATCGAGTTGCTCATGACCGAGCGCGTTCTGGACCTGTCGAAAGGCGAGGCGGATGTTGCCATTCGCGGCGGAGAGGCCCGGGAGGAAGCGTTGGTCGGCAAGAAAATCGCCGACGTGCCGTGGGCCGTTTATGCGAGCCGGTCATATGTCGAGCGCAACGGCAGGCCAAGAAGCCCTGAAGACATCAAGAGCCACTGCATCATTGAGCTCACCGGCGAGATTGCCGCTCTCGCGGCGGCGCGCTGGCTGCCGTCGAAGGCTCCACAGGCCCGCATCTCAGGGCAAGCGAGCAACGTTCCGAGCGTGCTGCTCGCAGTGAAATCGGGCGTCGGGCTGGCACTCTTGCCCGCGCCTCTCGCCGACCTGGATCAAGACCTCGTACAGGTGATCGGCCCCATTCCAGAGCTCGACTATCCCATATACCTGCTCACCCATCGCGACTTGCGAAAAATTCCTCGCATCGCCTCGTTTTTCGATTATTGCCTCAGCCGATTGCGGCCTGTGCTGACCGGCGCGGAACCGAGAAAGACAATTTAGCCGATGCGACGCCTCGCGCTATTGCTTCAGACACTTCGCATCTGGGCCAGAAGCGGACATGGCCAGACAAGAGGACGTCGGGTGCAAGGGAGAATTTTGCACCTTTCTCGCGAGGGATTCTCTGGAGGCCATTTTCGGCATGATCAGGCGAAATTCCCCCGACATTTCAAAGGCATTTTTTGAGAAGCGAACCGCGAGTTCGATTCCCATCCTCTCCGCCACGTAGTCTTTCTCTGCCCAGAGAATCCTGGGGTGTGTGTACCGAAAACCTCATCCGCATTGATTAGCCGAAGGAATCGCCTAACGTCAGCGCACCATGATCGCGCTGCTCTGTTTCGTCCTGGCCGTCTTGGCCGCGCCATTCAAGTCGAAGAGCCGGCTTGAAGCCGAGAATGCGGCGCTCCGACATCAGTTGATCGTTTTGCGGCGCAAGGTGCAGGGCCGGGTCCGGCTCACGAACAACGATCGCTGGTTCTTTATCCAGCTGTATCGCTGGTTTCCGTCGATCCTGCAGGTCCTCACGATCATCCGGCCCGAGACGCTCGTGCGTTGGCATCGGGCCGGCTTTCGCTGCTACTGGCGTTGGAAATCGCGCCCACGGGGAGGGCGACCGCAGATCGAGACGGACCTCCGTGCGCTGATCCGGCGGATGAGCATCGAGAACCCGCTTTGGGGAGCGCCGCGCATCCACGGCGAACTGCTCAAGCTCGGGTTTGAAGTCGCGCAGTCGAGCGTCGCCAAGTACATGGTCAAGCGACGTGGGCCGCCAAGCCAGGGATGGCGCACCTTTCTGCGTAACCACGCGCCGGACATTGCCGCCATGGACCTGTTCGTTGTCCCGACCATTGGCTTCGACCTGCTCTATGCCTTCGTCATCGTTCGGCTGGACCGCAGAGACCTGGTCTGGATCAACGTCACAACAAACCCGACGGCGGAATGGATTGCACGCCAGCTAACCGAGGCATTCCCTTGGAATGAGGCTCCGCGCTACCTCATCCGCGATCGGGATCGGATCTATGGCGCCGTCGTCACACGCCGATTGCGCGCCATGGGCATCCGGGACAAGCCTACTGCACCGGCCTCGCCTTGGCAGAATGGCTTTGCCGAACGGCTGATCGGATCGATCCGGCGCGAGTGTGTGGACCATTTCATCGTCTTGGGCGAGGCGCATCTGCGCCGGATCCTGCGAGCCTATGCTCGCTATTACAATGACATCAGAACGCACCGGTCATTGGACAAAGATGCGCCGGTCTCTCGCCCGGTTCAGCGGACCGGAATCATCAATTCACGCCCGATCCTTGGCGGACTTCATCACCATTATGTCCGGGTTTAGGTTTTCGGTACACACAGCGGGCACGGTCGCGTCCTGCCGCCCGACTATCGAACGATCGATCACGCCAAATCCGCTTCGCGCCTCCTGCTCGTGAAAGCCGCACGGCGCATGCGGCGCGACGGCTGGAACGCAGGCCGCCTCTGGTTGTGGCTTGAGATCATCCGCGAGAACTCGTGGTCCAGCAGCGCGTGGCTCCCGGCGGTCCACGACGACCACGCCGTCCTGTCCGCACTCGAACGCATGTGGGCCGATGCGAGGCGGCGATCTCGCGCCGGGCGCGGATACTCCGGCTCCGCGTCACCTTGCTTGATCTCACCCGCTCGAGCGAGCGGCAGCTCGACATCCTGCTCGACGACGATCGGACCCGGCAGCGCTGGGAGCGCGTGACTGCGGCCATCGACGCACTCAATCGGAAGTACGGAAAGACGCTCGTCAGCATCGGTCCGTGGGTGCCGCCTCCGGGCGGCTACGCCGGGGCAAAGATCAGTTACACGCGCATCCCTCGCGCAGAGGATTCCTGGTGAACTGGAAGACCGACCTGAAGCTCTCCGACCTCGACGCGAAGACGGCGATCGAGGTCGTTTGCAAGAGCTGTGGGCTATCCCGCTACGAGACCCAAGCGGTGCTGCTTAAGCGGCCGGAATTGGAGCACGCCTATCTGGACGAGGTCGAGCGAAGCCTGAAATGCTCGAACAGATTCTGCCGTGGTGATGTGCGCATCTCGCTCACCCACGACGATAAAAACGAGGGCTTCGTTGGCGGAATGGCCTAGTACGCGAGTCCGTTCAGTGCCAAAAGCGGCCAATACGGGAGTGCAGACTGCGTCGGATCAAAGCCAGTGCGGCGCCCTTGCAATCCCCCCGCTGCAGCTACTTGCACTACTCGTCGAACTCCACGTTCCTATCGAAATCCCGATATGTCCAAGGCTCAACCTCCAATAATTTTTGAAAGACAGCCTCAGGCCCGGACACTAAAGGATCGCTCAAATTGACGTGCTCGTCTGCCCATTCGAGCCATTCGGCCAGGGAGTTTTGGCCGATTTGAGCATCGTTTGCGAATGGTCTCTCCGCCAGGGCTGCCAAGAACCGACGTATCGCCTCTGCATCTTGCCATTCATGTGCAAGCTCGACGAGGCGGTGCCAGCGACTGCGGTCTAGCAAGCGACTTTGTCGCTCCTCGTAACGTTTACGCTCGTCCTCTAGCCTTCGGTGCTCAGTCTCTCGTCTCTGCCGTCGACGCTCCTGAAGTATTGGGTCGGCAAGCAATAGGACGGCGATAATTTCGGGAAGTTGTCGTTCGACCGAATTGTCTGGCTTATCGATCCATTCGTGTTTGAGACCTGCTGAAAGGTGAGTCTTGATCGTGAATACGAGCTGACCGGTCGGCTGCTTCTCCTGCCTCCACTTGCTGTAGGTATTCCATCGCTTTTCCTCAGCTGTGAGCTCTTTCCTAATCTGGCGATATTTTTCCCTTAGATCGAATTCGACCCGCTCTCCGTGAATCTCCAGGAAAACCTCGTGATGTCGATATTCACCTGCTTTGACGTGAAACCATGCCGCTCAAGAGTCTTAAAAAGCGTGTCCAGAATTCGATGCCGACGCCGCTCAATGATTGTGAACTCCGGCACCTTTGAATGTTGCCTCAGCCACGGATCCTGCTTTCGCTTATCGTGTTCAGCCAGCCATCCGGCGATCACTGAATGGGGCCGCGTCAGTCTCTCGGGAACAACAATATCGGCTGTCTCCTTTCGGGCCGCCGCAAGCTGCTGCTCCAGTTCGGGCGGAAGTGTTGGGGGCTGCGCAGGAGGTGGTGTCGGCGTGATGGTCACCTCAAGCGGTGTCTCTCGGTCCGGCACTGGCAATTTGCCTGGGACGACATTCTGACCGGACGCCTTTTTCGCCCAGTAGCCACGTCCCGGAATCGGGATTTGTAAGCGCTTACAGATCTTGGCGAGGCCGTTTCCGGAAATCCCATATTGAGCCGCCAGCCGGCTCGTTGGGATTTCCCATACCTGGCGATATAGATCGTCCCGGGTAACTTGCTTGGGTTTTCTCGACTTGTTTTCGGGCATGGAATTACTCCACTTCGTTCACGCGGTGAGGCACCAGCTTGTGCGAGCCGCGGGGCGATTCCCAGGCCGATGAGGATTTCCCTGTTGCGGGTGATCGATTCCCTGCAAATAGCGGAAGCCGCGACTAAGCGAGCAACAATTTCGAGTTATCGTTTCTGCCCTGGGCAAACTGCTAGCCAAACGCGCCAATCAATCATCCCGGGCCCAGCAGTCCTCGCAAAACGAAGATGAGAATACTGACCGTCATCAGCACATAGCTCACGATATGCATTAGGAAGCGCGTGCGGCGATCGGGTGTCAGGCTATCGCGTCGGTCGAGGACGTTCGTCATGACGCTCAGCCCTGCGGCCATGACAGCTATAGTGACCATGATCCACCAAAGGACGTCGTCCGAGGGGGTCATGGCCTCAGCAACATCCTCCCCCACCTAGTACTACAGTCGGAATGAGCCGCTTTGCTACAAGATAGGGGACGCCTGCATGCCCACGGATGGTGCCGACGACCGTGAGCTGATCACCTGCAGCAGCCTTGAGCTTCTTGCCGCCGATGATCTTGAGCGGACGCTGCGAAACGTCCTGCAACAGGAACTCGGTGCCTGTGATGTTGCTTTCGATCACGAGCCCGTAAATCTCAACGCGGCGTCCGGCAAAGGCTTTCGGCTTAGCGAAGAGCTCGGCGATGATCGGTCGAGAAAGCTTTGTGACGTGTTCGGCCGCTTGAGTATTCGCGAACACGCTTCCAAGAAGCACGCTGAGTATGACCAGTATCGCAGCTGCGCGTTGCATCAGGAAGTTCCTGCCCCATGGCGGATTTCGAACGCTTCAACCATGTCTGCGGCTGCTCCGGTACCCGAGGCGAAGGCTTCAACCGCTTCTTTGTAAAGGAGCGAGAGCGCCTTGTGTTTGAGTTCGGCATAGCGCGGCGAGCCAAACACAGAGACGCCGCGCGGGCGCGGTAGATCGACGGTAAGTACCTCCTTCGCCGAGGCCGGCGAGCGCGAGAGCAACACCAACGTATCAGCGAGCAGTATCGCCTCGTCGATCTCCGAGGTAACAAACAAAATAGTCTGCCCGCTGCCCTCAAACAGCTGCAGGAGATACTCCTGCATGAGCTGGCGCGTCATGGCGTCGAGCCCTCGGAAGGGCTCGTCCATCAGCAGCACACGCGGCTGGTTAATCAGCGCGCGCGCGAGCTCAGCGCGACGTTGCATGCCACCTGAGAGCTGATTTGGATACTTGTCGCGGAATTCCTTGAGGCCGAATTTCGCGAGCAGTGCGTTGGCTTCTGCTTCGACCTCCTGTCGGGTCCCATGACGCTGCACCGAGGGGCCATACATCACGTTCTGCAAGACGCTCATCCAGGGGAAGAGCGCCGTTTCCTGGAATACTACCAGCCGGTCGCTGGTGGGCCCCGCGGTCGCCTCTCCGTCAAGCATGATGCGGCCCGAGGTCGGCCGGTCGTAGCCCGCAATTAGATTGATGAGTGTGGTCTTTCCCAGCCCGAGGGGCCGATGAGCACTGTGATCTTACCACGCGCCACCTTGAACGAGCAGTCGCTCACCACGGTCTTGCTCGCGAACTCGTCGCCGAATGCTTTGGTGACGTTCTCGACGATCACCTCGCCCGGGCCGCGTGTTCTCTCGGTTGCCATGACGCCCTACCAGTAAAAATAAATGTGCTGCACCGCAACCAATGCAGCGATCGCAAGGACGAGAAAGGGAAGATAAGGCAAGAACCTGTGCGAGAAGCGCATCAGTTGATCCTATATCCGGAACGGGAGTTCGACGAAACCGCCCAAGATGTAGAGCGCACCAGCTACCGCAGTGATCGCGCCGAGCATGAGTTTGAGGAGGGGCTGCGGCACGAAGCGTTGGGTCTTGGCGGCGCACCAGGCGCCGAGGATGCCGCCTGCCGCCGCGAACAAGCCCCATGCCCACTCTGGCGGAACATAGATACCGGTGAAGGCTGGCGCGATTACGCTATAGGTGAAGATAGATACTGCTGAGAGCGAAAGCACGAATGGAATCGACGCTGCGACCAGTACGTAGATCGGCAGCCGATAGAATGCTGCGAAGATCGGCACTAGCAGGAATCCTCCACCGACACCTAGCGCAGAAGCAACGATAGCAACGCCGAAACCGACCAAAAAAAGGATCGGTGTGCGCATGGTCCAGGACTCGCCCCAATAGGCGATCGTCAATCTTCCGTTGCCCTTGGAAAGCGTCTCAATACGCAAATCCTCCGGCAGGCCGGATGGCGAGCGGCCAGCTGTGCGCTCGCTCTGAGCGACAGCGGCAAATTTTCCCTCGATACCCTCGCTCACGAGGAACCCACGAACTGCAGCGATGCACAGATGAATACCGGTGATCGCGAGCGCCAAGCCGACAACGATCGTGAATGGCTTCGGGTCGGAAAGTAGCGTCAACCGGATGAAGGGTCCGATTAGCGCACCAACGGCGCCACCAACACAAACCCACAGCGCGAAGTCCCAGTTCGTCTGGCGCGTACGATGGAATCCAAGGAGCGCGCCAAGCGGATTGAGAAAGGTCAAGAGCTGCGTCGTTGGCGTTACGTAGATACTGCCGAACTGCAAAATCGAGATCTGGTAGGGCAGGGCGAAGATACCGGCTGCTTCACCGACAATGGCCATAGTGTAGCCGGTCCAAAATCCCATCCAGATCAGGTGCCAGATCGGCACCTTCACACCTGCGAGCGGGAAGGCGAGTTCGGCTCCCGGCAGGAAGCCGTGCTGCCAATAGGCGGCAGCCACGCCGGCCGCGAGCGTGATAAGAACAAGAGGTGATTGCTCGAATAGAAACTCGCGCGCGATTGAGGGACGCGTGATTGCTGCACTCGCGGTTTTTATGGGTGCGGATCGGCCGATCGTCATTTCAGCGCTGCCGTTGCCACGGCGCGACAAGTCCACCAAACAGACGAATGATCTCAGAGGATAGATAGCCAGCAATCCCGATCGAGACCATGCAGACAATAACCTGGGCGATCGCGTTGACCTCAAAAGATTGCCAAAGCAAATAGCCAAGGCCAGTTCGGCCCGCGACCATCTCTGCTGCCACCACCATCTCCCAAGCGATCCCCATACCAACCGCCATGCCCGTTATGATGGAGGGGAGGGTTGCGGGCAGGATGATCCGCCAGAAGAGATCGCGCGGCGTCGCGCCAAGCGAAAGCGCAGCGCGTCTTATAGTTGGGATCGATGTTGGAGGCGCCACCGATGGTGTTGAGCAACACGATCCAAAACGCACCAAGAAATACGATGAAAACGACGGAAAGCTCGCGCGTGGGCCAAAAAATGATCGAAATCGAAATCCAAGCAACCGGTGGAATTGGACGAAGGATCTCGACTACCGGGAACGTCATATCGAAAAGGCCCCGATGCATCGCCATCATGAGCCCGAGCGGAATTCCGACGATTTGCGCGGCCAGAAAACCGGCGGTGATCCGGCTGAACTCAGCCCCCACCCATCCCAATAGAGGTCCGAGGCGAGTAGTCTTGCGGAAGCCCGTACCACTTCCGAAGGCGGGGGGGACATTGCTTATTGCAGGAAGTCCGAGCAGTCGCGCGAACTCCCACAACAGTCCGAGTGTGCCGATCGAGGGCAAGCCCAGGAGCAAATTGAGATTCCAGTAACCCGCGAACCAGCGCCGTGTGCGTGTTCCGAAGGTCTCCGGTCGGGCGGAAGCGATAGGTGCAGCCATTACGCAAGCTCCCGTTCACCGGCTTCAAAGGCCTTGCGTGCTTCATCGTAAATTGCCGCTCGTACCTCGTTTTCGAGCTTGAGAAATTTCGGTGTGGTCAGTACGCGATAGTCGCGGGGCCGCGCGA
This sequence comes from uncultured Alphaproteobacteria bacterium, assembly GCA_963765745.1. Lineage (GTDB taxonomy): Bacteria > Pseudomonadota > Alphaproteobacteria > Rhizobiales > Xanthobacteraceae > JAHFPN01. Next base: position 440 of record CAVXXM010000011.1, on the reverse strand, counting down.
TCTCAACGTCGACGATCTTGAGCACCCTGCCTGGTCGCGTTGTCATCACCACCACCCGGTCGGCGAGGAACACTGCCTCCTCGACATCGTGGGTAATGAAAAACACCGTCTTGGGTGTTAGGTCATAGAGCTCAAGTAGATACTCCTGCACCACACTCTTTGTCAGTGCATCGAGCGCGCAGGAATGGCTCGTCGAGCAATAGCACCTTTGGGTCATTCATCAGCGCGCGCACGATCTCAACGCGTCGCTTCATCCCACCGGGGTTCGCCCGGATACTGTTGCTCGATCCCCTTGAGGCCGACGCGCGAGAGCAGCTCGCGGCCTTGGAATTCGGCCTCTTTGCTGCTCAACTTGCCCTGCTGGATGGGGCCGCAGGTCACGTTCCACAAAACAGTCTTCCACGGGAACAGCGCACCTTGCTGAAATACGACCATGCGGT
>CAVXXM010000010.1:0-209951 GCA_963765745.1 uncultured Alphaproteobacteria bacterium | reverse complement strand
CTGAAGGGCGATCATCATTTCTACGTCGCCTTCGATACCCGCGCGCCGGGCGTGCGCATCTCCGACCGCCTGCACGCGAAAATATCCCGAAGAAATGACCATCGTGCTGCAGCATCAGTTCTGGGATCTCACCGTCACCGAGCAGACCTTCGAAGTCGGCGTCTCGTTCGGCGGCACGCCGGAGCGGCTGCTGGTGCCGTTCACGGCGATCAAGGGCTTCTTCGATCCCTCGGTGCAGTTCGGTCTGCAGTTCGAGGTGACCAAGGATACCGGCGCGCCGGCCCAGGACGTGGCCGCCAAGACGCGAGCCCGCCGCCAAGAAGCTCGCGCACGACAAGCCGTCGCGCCCGGCGCCGCGCGGCGCCGCCTCCGAGCCCGAGGAGACGCGGCCGGTGCGCGGCTCGGTTCCGGCCACGCGGAAGAAAGCGGCGCTCGCCAAGGTCGACAAGCAGGGCGAGCCCGCGCCGAAGCCCAAGGCCGGCGCCGAGATCGTCAGCCTCGACAAGTTCCGCAAGAAGTGAGCGCGGCGCTTCCGCTCGTCCTCGTCGTCGCGGTCGCCGAGAACGGCGTGATCGGCCGCGGCCGCAAGCTGCCTTGGCACCTGCCGGGCGATCTTCAGCACTTCAAGCGCAAGACGATGGGAAAGCCGCTGATCATGGGCCGGCTCACCTTCCTCTCCATGGGCGGGCCGTTGCCGGGCCGCGCCAATATCGTGCTCTCCCGCGAGCCGGGCCTCCGCGCCGACGGCGCGCTGGTGGCTCCCGATCTGGAAACCGGCCTGGCGCTCGCCGCCAAGGAAGCCGAGCGCCTGGGCAGCGACGAGATCGCGATCATCGGCGGCGCCGACGTGTTCGCCGAGACCTTGCCGCGGGCTGCACGACTCGAGATCACCGAAGTGCATGGCAAACCCGAAGGCGACACGCACTTTCCCGAGTTCGATCGCACAGAGTGGCGCGAGATCAGGCGCGACGGCCCGCACCGGGAAAGCGGCGCGACGTTTCCCTATACGTTCGTGACGCTCGAGCGGCGCTGATCAGCGGCGCTCCGCGGGAATGTCAGCCCACGGATCGCGCACCAGCGGCCGTGGCGCACTGGGCCGCTGCGGCGCCGCGCCCGGCGGCGGACGCACCTCGACCGGCGGCGGCAGAGGCGGCAGCGGTACGCCCGCCGTGGGACGCGGGCGGGTTGCCGCTCGCGGCTTCGACCGGAAGCGGCGGCACGCCCGGCGGCCTGGCGTCGCGCCGCTCGATCTCGCGCATCTCGCGCTCCATCGCGCGCAGCGCGATCGCACCCGCCAGCGCCGCGGCCTCGATCCGCGCTCGGGCGCCGCGAGTGGCCCGCTCCAGCGCACGACGGCGCCCGGCCGCACCGTGATCGCCTCGGGCGCCGGCGCCTCGAGCTCGATTGTCGCATCGATCTGCAGACGCGGAACATCGATGCTGCCGAGCACGGCGACCTGCACCGGCCCGGCGTTCGCCCGCACCGAGCTGATGCGGGCGATGCCGGCCACCAGCGTCATCGGCGCTTCCACGCGCGCGAGCGCGAGCGGCCCGCGCGTGAAACAGCGAAGCGAGCAGCGAGGCCGTCTTGTTCTCGTCGGGCGGCGGATTGCTCGCGGTGGCCAGCACCGCGCCGAGCGCGGCGGGATCGAGCTGGGCGATCTCGAAACTCTCCATCGTGAGAAGGCCCTGCCCCGCAAGGCTCGCCACCAGCGCCGCAGGCGACTTCCCCCGCTTCCGGCGAAGGTGAGCGTCAGGTCCCCGCGCCCGCGCAATTCGGTCCCACGATCCCGGCCCCCGCGAGGAGGCGCGCGAGGTCCGCGCCGGAAAGCGCCGCGCGCGCTTCGAGCGCAAGCGCCTCGCCGCGCGCGAGCTTGGCGCTGCCGGTCAGGCGCCCGCCGCCGAGCGTGGCGGAAAAGGCCTCGATCACGGTCTCGGCCGCGCCGAATTTCAGCGAGAAGCCGCGCATCGTCGGCAACGAGTGGCCCGCTCAAGACGAGCTTCGATACTTCCAGCTCCAGGCCGCCATTCACGCGCTCGAACGGAACCGGCCCAAAAGGCCGCGTCGCTCCATAGGGCGTCGGCCCTCGCCGGCCCAGCATTTCCAAGGCTTAGCGCCAGGATGGCGGGAAGCTCCGCGCGGTCGATGGCGATCCGGCCGGAGACCGAGAGCGGCGATGCGGCCGCCAGCGCGAGACAGGCCGCTTACGCGCGCATCGGCAACCGAAAGCTTGATCTCTTCCAGCGCGAAACCTGCATCGCCGCGCACGAGACGAAGCGTTCCCACCGCCGGCAGCGCCCGCGCGCTCGCGCGCGCAAAGGCGGCCGTGAGCGGGCGCAGGTCCGTGGCGTCGAGCCGCAGCGCAAGCTTCGGCTCAAAGCGGCCCTCGGCGCTGCGGCCGATCTCGCCTTCGACATCGATCCGGCTGCCGGGAGCCGTGAGCCGCGCGGTCACGACCAGCGCGCCGTTGCGCGGCCCGGCCGCGGTGAATTCGAGCCGCGCCTCGCCCGGCACCGCCATGCCGGGCGAAATGCCGAAGAAAGTGACCGAGGCGGCCGGTGTTGGCCGCCGAAAGCACGAGCCGTGACTCCGAGAGCATCAGCGCGCCCGCATCGAACTTGGCCTGCAGGCCGGCGTCGATCTCGGCCAGCCGTGCGGTCGCCTGGAACATCGCCGGCGAGCCGGGCCCCGCGTCGGAGACCGTGCCGGAAATCTTGAGCGGCGTCAGCGCCTCGGCGATGCGGCGCGCGAGCGACGTCGTTTCGCCTTCACCGAGCCAGGCTTCGATCGTCTCGCCGAGCCCCTCGGCTTTGCGCAACTCCGCCTCGAACGCGGTGCGGCTTTCTGCGCGCCCCCGCTCCGCCTTGATCGTCAACCGCCCGCCGATCTTGAGTCGGCCTCGGGAGCCGCGGCCACGGCCGCGCCCGAAAGCCAGCGCACCAGCCCGGCCGGCTCCTCCGCCTCGAGCGCCACCTCGCCGGAGAACAGCGCGTCGCGCGCGCTCGCCGGTCGCGCGCAGCAGGCCGCGGCCCGGCAGCCGCGCCTCGAGCCGCTCCAGCGCAAGGCCCTCCGGGCGCACGAGCAAATCGGCACGCACTTCACGCAACACGCCGCCGCCGGCGGAAATATTTTCGACCGTGAAGCCGAGCCGCCCCGAATAGGGGAACGCGCCGCGAGCGCGACCAGGTCCTTGAGCGTGGCGAATGCCGGGCCGAATCCGCGCGGCGCATTCGGCGCAGCCGCCGGGCGATCGAGATCGATCCGCCGCGCGGCGAGCGTACCGTCGATGCGGCGCGCTGGCGGCTCGAAGCGCACTTGACCGGCGAGATCGATCGGCGCCTCGGAATTGGCGAGCGTCAGCTGCAATCCTTCGAGCAGCACGAGCGCCGCGCTCGCGCGCACGTTCATGGAAATCCGCGCCGGTCCCGAGCCCGCGCGCCAAGCGAGCGTCGTCCTGCCGTTGAAACGCGGTATTGCGTCGGTGAGCGCGAGTGTGCCGTCGGCGTCGAGCGAAATTCCCGCTTCGGCGCTCTCGACCGAAAGCCGCAGGCGCCCGGAAGAATCGGGCCCGACGCGGCCAAGATTGATGCGCGCGCTCCAGCGCCGGTCTTTCAGCATCGCGCTGACGTCGAGGCGAAACGGCCCGAGCAGCGAGCGCAACTCGCCGCTGGCGCGAATATCTTCGAATTCGTGCACCGCGCCATTGGCGCGATCCTCGACCCGAAACGTGCCGTTGACGATCGAGATGCGCGAGATCACGAGCTGATCCACCGCGAGTCGCGGTCCCGGCAGCGGGAACGGCACCTGCCCGCCGGCATCGATCACGACGCCCATGCTGGGCCGCCGCAGCACCAGTTCCTCGGCCTCGATCACGCCGCGCATCAGCGGCCCGAGCGAAAGCAGGCCCTGCAGCTGCGCCGCGCGCAGGCCGGCCGGTCCGCCGATCTCGATGTCGTTCAGCAGGAACGAAGGTTGCGGCAGGATGGTCGCCGAAATATCGCCGCGTATCTTCACCGGCGCGCCGGCAAGCGCGCTGGCGCGGCTCTCGAAGGTGCTGCGCCACGCGTTCCAGTCGACGAACGCCGGCGCTGAGATCGCCGCCGCGATGGCCGCGATCAGGATCAGCGCAAGACCAAGAAGCGTGTGCTGCACGCGGCCTTCCTCGCGCCCGCCGGAATCCCCGCGCGCAACATCGGATGTCGTGGCCCCGAGGTCAAGCCCGTTGGTCTCCATCTTTGCGAGACGCCTCTCGCTACCGCTTCGGGCGTCCTCAAGGATGAGGCAAACAAAAAGAGACCTCACCCGTTAGGAGCCGCGCGCCGAGCGCGGCGTCTCGAAGGGTGAGGCCGTCTTCCTTAGAGCGTCAGTATCTTGCCCGGATTCAAGATGTTCTTCGGGTCGAGCGCCCGCTTGATCGCGCGCATCACGTCGAGCGCCGCCTTGCCGTGCTCGGCCGCGAGATACTTGATCTTGCCCTGGCCGACGCCGTGCTCGCCGGTGCAGGTGCCGTCCATCGCGATCGCGCGCTCCACCAGCCGCTCGTGGAACTTGCGCGCGCGCTCGATCTCGTCCTGGTCGTTCATGTCGACCATCACGCAGACATGGAAATTGCCGTCGCCGACATGGCCGACGATCGGCGCCATCAGTCCCATCTCGGCGATGTCGCGCTGGGTGGCCACCACGCATTCGGCGAGCCGCGAGATCGGCACGCAGACGTCGGTGGCGAAGCCCTTGGCGCCCGGGCGCAGCGTCAGCACCGCCCAATAGGCGTCGTGGCGCGCCTGCCACAGCCGGGTGCGGTCCTCGGGCTTGGTCGCCCAGTCGAACGGGCCGCCGCCGAATTCGGCCGCGATCTCGCCGAAGCTCTCCGACTGCTCGGCGACCGAGCTTCGGGCCGTGGAATTCGAGAAAGAGCGTCGGCGTCTCCGCCAGCGTGAGCTTGGAATAGGCGTTCGACGCCTTCACCTGCAGCTCGTCGAGCAAGCTCGATGCGCGCGACCGGAATGCCCGCTTGGATCGTGGCGATCGTCGCGTTGCAGGCGGCCTCGACCGAAGGAAACGGGCAGACGCCGGCCGAGATCGCTTCCGGAATGCCGGCGAGCTTGAGCGTGATTTCCGTGATCACGCCGAGCGTGCCCTCGGAGCCGACGAAGAGCCGCGTAGATCGTAGCCGGCCCACGACTTCTTCGCCCGCCGCGCCGTCGTGATCACCTCGCCGTTGGCGAGCACCGCCTTGAGCGCGATGCACGTTGTCCCTCATGGTGCCGTAGCGCACGGCGTTGGTGCCCGAGGCGCGCGTCGCCGCCATGCCGCCGAGCGAAGCGTCGGCGCCCGGATCGATCGGGAAGAACAGGCCCTGGTCGCGCAGATGCTCGTTCAGCTGCTTGCGCGTGACGCCGGGCTCGACCACGCAATCGAGATCCTCGGCGTGCACCGCGAGCACCCTGTTCATCTCAGAAATCGATCGAGACGCCGCCGAGCGGCGCGTTGACGTGGCCCTCGAGCGACGTGCCGGTGCCGAACGGAATGACCGGCACGCGATGCTCGGCGCAGATGCCGATCACGCCTGCACGTCTTCGGTAGAAGCCGCATAGACCACCGCATCCGGCGGCTCGTTGGCGAGCCAGGTGGTGGTGTTGGCGTGCTGGCGCCGCACCGCATCGGAGGTGACGAGTTTGTTGCCGAAGCGGGCCGCCAGCGCCGCAATCGTGCGCTCGATCGCGTCCGGTGTCCCGCTGCTCAGGGCGTCAGGCTCGGCTTCCTCCCTTTGTCGCACCTTAACAGATGCGCTTGCGAGCGTCAGTGCCGCCGGGGAAAGCGCCATGCATGCTTATTCAAGACAAGAAGAATGACGCGGACGGAATGTCGGGTCGTATGGATTTCGAGCCGGTTTTTTTTGCGCCGTTCGTCTCCACGGTGATGACGGTCGATTCGGACTGGATCGACTATAACGGCCATCTCAACATGGCCTATTACAACGTGCTGATCGACCGGGCGGTGGATGAGGCTTTTCTGCTGGTCGGCCTCGGACCCGATTATATTCGCGAGCGCGGCGCTTCCTTTTTCACCGCCGAAGCCCATGTGCGCTATCTGCGCGAGCTGAAGGCCGGCGACCCGGTGCGGGTGACGATCCGCCTGATCGATTACGATGAGAAGCGGCTGCATATTTATGCGAGTTGCATCATGCGATCGAAGGCTGGATTTCGGCCACTTCCGAGCAGCTCGCGCTGCACGTCGATACCAAGACGAGAAGGGTCATGCCCTTCCCCGACGACGTGCTCGATTCGCCTCGCCCCGATGAAGTCGGCGCACGGCAGCCTGCCGCTGCCCGACGCGATCGGCCGCAGGATCGCAATGCCCGCCAACAGCTGACCCACGTTCAGCAAGCGGCGATCGCCGCGCAATAACTGACCGGCTTTGCAAGATTACTGATAGTGTAACACTGCGTTCAGCAGAGGTGACTCTCGACCAAAGTAATTGACCAATTATTGCCGTAACACGCTTACTGATAGTGTAAAGATGCTAGATTGGCAAAACAATCAATCATTGCCTAACCACGCGCATGCACGCATGCGTCAGTGAGCTAGTCGATCGGATTTGCCTTGGTTGCTTTGGCCTTCGTCATGCTGCGCGTCGCGCGGACAAAGAAAACCGCTTTCTTCCCCCCTCTTCTTGCGAATTCGTGGAATGAGGCCGGTCTATACGTGGGGCATCCTGCTCGGGATTTTCGTCGGCCGACGTTCCTTCGTCATTCACGGCGTGCTTGCGTCCTTCTGCTGGCGCGTGCCAACAGGCTTGCGCTGCTGCTATTCGAGCGTCCGCATGCGAGGCGGAGACTTCCTGAACATAGAACGCTCTGACGGTCGGGCCTGCGCGGGAATTGATGGGAGGCCCTATCTTTTTTCAAACTGACCCACTACCGCCCTGCCCAATCCTTACTCAAGTCTTTGTGAAACCCTGCGTTTTTCGCAGGTGAGACATGCGTGCTGACCTATTTCTCATGCGGCCTCGCAGCGTATATCGCAGTGCACAAGGGAAATCCGGGAGGGTGTCCCGGAGCCCGCAACCGAAGGAGACACACCCATGACGACCATCACTTACGGAACCGCACCCGCGACTACCGCTGTCATCAAGACGCAGCCGGCGAAGGCGCTGCCCGCCAAGACGCTGCCCGCCAAGGGCTTCTGGACCCGCCTGTACGACGCCTTCGTCGAGGCGCGCATGCGCCAGGTCGAGCGGGAAATCCGCAACCACGTCCACCTCATCCCCGAGGACGTGCTGAAGAATTCCGGCTATCGCGCGACGCTCCGCGACTCCAAGGACCTGCCCTTCGTCAAGTAAGGCGGCGCGCTTCACCGAATTTCACGCCCCGGCGGGCAATCGCCGGGGCGTTTGCGTTTAGCGCGACGAGCGTGAGCGTGACCCAGCCCTCCAGCGTGTCGCGGCGCACGAGCTTCAGGCCCACGGCGCGCCACGCCGCGAGCGCCGCATTGGCCTGCTCCGGCAGCAATCCCGAAAGCACCACGCTCGCCCGCGGCGCCAGCAATCGCGCCACGGGCTTGGCGAGCAGCTTCAGCGGACCGAGCACGATATTGGCGAGCACCAAGTCATAAGGCGCGCCGGCGCGGATCGCCGGCGCATTGGTTCCGTCCGCGTGCACGATGCGAACGAAAGCGCCCGCACGATTGGCCCGCGCATTCGCGCGCGCGGTCTCGACCGCGACCGGGTCGATGTCGCACGCGACGACCGGCCGGCGAAAGACGCGCGCGGCGGCGATGGCGAGCACGCCGGTGCCGGTGCCGATATCCAGAATGCGCCGCGGACGCCGGCGGCGCGCGACCCGCTCGATCGCGCGCAGACAGCCCTGCGTGGTGCCGTGATGGCCGGTGCCGAAGGCGAGCGCCGCCTCGATCTCGATGCCGATCTCGTTCGGCGCTACCGCCTCGCGGTCGTGGCCGCCGTGCAGGACGAAGCGCCCGACCCGCACCGGCACGAGCGCCGCGCGGCTCGCCGCGGTCCAGTCCTTTCGGCTCGAGCGTGCCGAACTCGATCGCCGCCGCGGCCTCGTCGCCGGCCGCGACCCGCACCAGCTCGGTGACCACGGCGCGGTCCGGCTCGCGCACGAAATGCGCTTCGACGATCCAGCTCCCCTCGCCCTCGATGGCCGCAACCGCGGCGCCATAGGCATCGAGGCTTTCGGCGAGCAGCGCGGCCACGCGCTTCGCCGCTTCGGCATCGGCCGAAAGGCGCGCGAAAAAAGTAGAGCTCACTATTCGAGCGGCCGGCCGCGCAGATCCTCGGCGCGGTCGATCTTGACCAGCACGCCGAAGCCGACATCGGCGCCCTCGTGCTTCTGTTCGCGATCGTTGAGCTTGGCGAAAATCGCGTCCTTGATCGGGCCGCTCTCGTGCACCTTGGCTGTGCCGTAAAACCGCAACACCGCCGATTGCAGCTTCTTTTCGCGGAACGCCTTCATGTTGCTGTAGACCACCACGACGCGCGGATCGTGCGCCAGGTTCGAATGCGCCTTGCGCTTGGCGCGCTCCCAATAGGCCAGATGATTGTCGTCGAAAATGATCAGGCTGCCCTTGGGGCTGACGTTCGGCCCGTCCGGGCCGATGGTGGCGACCAGGCAGACGCAATCGTCGGCCCAGGCGTTATGGATGAAGTCCTTGATTTTCTGGCTGAAGGCCATGGCCGCCTATTCAGCCGCATCGGCGGCATGATCCGGCAACGCAACAAGAGCGACCAAGTGATCGCGAATTTCGGATGCGACGGCAGGATCCTTCTTGATTGCCGACAAGGGCGTGGCGCCGGAAGGGCACGCCCATCCTTCGCAAGAGCCTCGGCGTATAGGGCGATCGCTTCGCCCGCGATTGCCAAGCGCCTCGTCGACGTCGTCACCGGCCGAGAAACAACCCGGCAAATCTGGGAACCAAACTCCGACCGCCTTGTCGGGTCTCGCGTCTTCAATAATGGCGACGTAGTGGGGCACGATTTCCTCAATCCGGCTGCCAACCTGCCTGCTTATAGATGGCACGGACAAGGCCGGGCCCCAAGTCCTTCTTGGGATGATGGCAAAACCACGATTTTGCCGGTCTTGGGATTTCGGAAAACGTGATGCGAGCCTTTCACGCGCTCGAGTATCCAGCCCTCGCTTTCAAGGCGGCGTTTGATGTCGCGGCTGTTGGTGAGCATGTCGTGAATCTCGGCGCTCGCGGTGCGCCGATCAATTCATTCCCTTCGAACCGGAATATCAAGCGAGGCCAGACTTGACCCGCTGACAGGCGGTCAGCTGCTCAAAGCACTTAAGCGATTGAAAAGCCTTTAGGCCGTCTCCAACGCCTGTTCCCAATCTTGTCCACAACAATCGAATAAGTTTTTCACACCCGCTCCACGAAACTCGCCACCACCCGCTTCTGGCCGGCCTTGTCGAACTGCACGCTGAGCTTGTTGCCGTCCACGGCCTGGATCTCGCCGTAGCCGAATTTCTGGTGAAACACCCGCTCGCCGCGCGAAAACGCGACCGGCTCGTCGCCCGCGTGCGCCACGATCTTGCCCTCGATCGTCACCGGCGCGCGCACGAAGCGGCCGGCGCGCGGCTCCTCGAAGCCCTTGGCGCGCTCGCCCTCCTCGGCCTGCGCCCGCTTCCAGCCCGGCGTTTCGTAGCGCGAGCCGAAACCCTCGGCGCGGCCATAGCGCCGCGCTTCGCCGAAGCCGCCGTTGACCTCCACCACTTCCACATCCGCCTCGGGCAATTCGTCGAGGAAGCGGCTCGGCAGCGTCGAGCTCCACAGCCCGTGAATGCGCCGGTTGGAGGCGAAATAGATGCGCGCGCGGCGCTTGGCGCGCGTGAGGCCGACATGCGCGAGCCGCCGCTCTTCTTCGAGCCCGGCGCGGCCCTGCTCGTCCAACGAGCGCTGGTGCGGAAACAGCCCCTCCTCCCAGCCCGGCAGAAAAACGGTGTCGAACTCGAGCCCCTTGGCCGCGTGCAGCGTCATCAGGTTGACGGCGTCCTGGCCGCCTCGCCGCCCTCGACGTCCATCACCAGCGCCACGTGCTCGAGGAAGCCCGCCATGTTCTCGAACGTCTCCATCGAGCGCACGAGTTCCTTCAAATTCTCCAGCCGCCCGGCGGCGTCGGCGGTGCGTTCCTTCTGCCACATGTCGGTGTAGCCGGATTCTTCCAGCACCACCTCGGCCAGCTCCGTATGCGGCAGGTGCTCGAGCTGCCCGCGCCAGCGCTCGAAGCCGGCCACCAGTTCGCGCAACGCCCCGCGCGGCTTGGGCTTCAGTTCCTCGGTCGAACACAGCGCGCGGGCCGCCTCCTGCAGCGGCACGCCGTTGCGGCGCGCATATTCGTGCAGCTGCTGCAGCGTGGCGTCGCCGAGCCCGCGCTTGGGCACGTTGACGATGCGCTCGAAGGCGAGATCGTGCGTCGGCGACACCACGACGCGGAAATAGGCCAGCGCGTCGCGGATTTCCTGCCGCTCGTAGAAGCGCGGGCCGCCGATCACGCGATAGGGCAGCCCGAGCGTCACGAAGCGGTCCTCGAACTCGCGCATCTGGAACGACGCGCGCATCAGGATCGCGATTTGCGACAGCGCGTGGCCGCCGCGCTGCAGCGTCTCGATCTCGTCGCTGATCGAGCGCGCTTCTTCCTCCGAATCCCACGCGCCCGCGACGCCGACCTTGGCGCCCGGCTCGCCCTCGGTGCGCAGCGTCTTGCCGAGCCGGCTCTTGTTTTGCGCGATCAGGTGCGCGGCGGCGGCGAGGATATGGCCGGTCGAGCGGTAATTGCGCTCGAGCCGGATCACTTTGGCGCCGGGGAAATCGTGCTCGAAGCGCAGGATGTTGTCGACCTCGGCCCCGCGCCAGCCATAGATCGACTGGTCGTCGTCGCCGACCACGCAGAGATTGGCGGCGCTCTTTCTTCCCTCATCGCCGGGCTTGACGCCGGCGCATCCAGCGTCATTCCGGAGCGACCACGAGCCACTGGAGTCACGAGCCCGGAATCCATATCGCCGCGGTGGTTATCGATTCCGGGCAACTCGCTTCGCTCGACCTCGGAATGACGAGCGCCGAGATCGGCGCGGCGGCCCGGTGATGACGGAAGTGCGCTGCGCCAGCAGCCGCAGCCACAAATACTGCGCAACGTTGGTGTCCTGATATTCGTCCACCAGCATGTAGCGAAAGCGGTTCTGGTATTGCGCCAGCACGTCGGCGTGCTCGCGGAAAATGCGCAGGTTATGCAGCAGCAAGTCGCCGAAGTCGGCGGCGTTCAAGGTCTTCAGCCGCTCCTGATAGGCCGCATAGAGCGCCTTGCCGCGGCCGTCGGCGAAATTGCCGCCCTCGCCGGCGGAAACATCGGCCGGCATCAGCCCGCGGTTCTTCCAGCCGTCGATCATCGAAGCCAAGCAGCCGCGCCGGCCAGCGCTTCTCGTCGATATCGGCGGCGGCGATGATCTGCTTCATCAGCCGGATCTGGTCGTCGGTGTCGAGAATCGTGAAATCGCTCTTGAGCCCCACCAGCTCCGCGTGGCGGCGCAGGATTTTCGCGCCGATCGAGTGAAACGTGCCGAGCCAGGGCATGCCCTCGACCGCCTCGCCGACCATCGCGGCGACGCGCAGCTTCATCTCGCGCGCGGCCTTGTTGGTGAAGGTGACGGCGAGAATTTGCGAGGGGTACGCGCGGCCGGTGGCGAGGATGTGCGCGATGCGGGTGGTCAGCACGCGCGTCTTGCCGGTGCCCGCGCCCGCCAGCACCAGCAGCGGCCCGTCGAGCGTCTCGACCGCCTCGCGCTGCTCCGGGTTCAGCCCTTCGAGATAGTCGGGCCCCGCCGCCGCGCGGGCGCGCGCGGCGATGCCGCCCGGCCGCGGCGCGGGCGGATCGAAGGGGATGTCCTCGGGGTCCTCGGCAGGCCCCGGGGCCAAGTTTTTCAAGGGATCGGCCACACACCACCTAGTACGATTCTATGGGAGAACAAAATGGCACCGGGGAAGGTGTTTGGCGAGGGGATGTCGCGCTAGTCCAGAAGTGGTTGACTACGACGAGCCTGCACAGGTTCTATGACGCTCCGGATCTGGTCCGGATGCACTATTACGGCGACGCTGACTGGCGCACAAGCCGCGATGGGTTACGATCGCCAACGCTGGGAACTCGAACTTTCGAAGACGAAGAAGTTTGATGACAGCTCTTCAGATGAGATGCTCGCTCAACCTACAAGACAAATTCCCTATGGAAAACTCGGTTTTGGGCAGGGAAGATCGATCCAGCGAGCATCTATTGTGCGAGCATTCACGCGTCGGCACGGCAGAACGTATCAGGTTCAAAGAAGCCGGAAGAATTCTGCTTGCAGCAATACACGATCTACTTGAGCAATCCTGCTACCCCGTAGTCATGTCCTATGCTGAACATGGAGGGCGCTATCAGGCACACAATGGGGCATCTGACGAATGCAGGCTGTAGCGAATTGCGAGTGGCACGTCGCAATTCGCTGCAAATATCGGCGAGCAATGCAACGCTTGCTCTCGCTGCAGTCAGATCCATTCGATCATGCGATCGGAGAACCGCTGACCGATCGAGATCTGAAGGGCAACCTGGTCAAGTTCGGCAAATCGTCGCGCGAACGAGAGCGGCGCAGCATCTGCTGACAATTCTCGACTTACTTGAGCAGTACCGCAGCGTGGCAACGCGACAACGTTTGCGTGATCATTCAGATGCTCGGAGAAGTGGCGCGCGGCTTTCGCACTGCAAGTGAGGTAAAGTCGAACAACTGGGTCGACCATCTGCTTTCGCATGGAACTATGCTTTCAAGGAAGATGCGATGGGGAGCTCGACACTGAGCTCGTATTCAACGCACTCGTTGACACGATACTCGATGAGCGAGCTGTCGAAGGTCTAGTATTGACAGAATGGAAAGTAGCCGATGCAAACGGAGCACTCCGGTTCAGAGACTGCACCAAGCCGAACTTTACGCAGGGTCCGCTGGCCAGCAGCGAACTCACGGGGTACCGCTATCTGATTGCTGTATCTCGTCAACGACCTACCGTCTGCCGCCGTGCCAACCGAATGACTGTTCGTGGAGTTATCCATCGACACATCAATTTCGCGGTCGATCAAGCCCCTTCAAGACGAGCAAAGTCGTGACTGCCCTCATTTCTTTGTCTAGCTTCCCCATCGACACCTCTCCCCGCCCGGCCCTAGAACGCCCTCATGTTCGAAGCCAAATTCCAGACCTTCGAGGACCGCGCCGCGGGCGGCGACGCGGCCGAGCGCGTGAAGGCGCTGCGCGCGGAGCTGAAGCGCCTCAAGCTCGACGGCTTCGTCGTCACCAGCGCCGACCGGCACCAGAGCGAATATGTGCCGCCTTCCGAGCAGCGGCTGGCGTGGCTCACCGGCTTCAGCGGCTCGACCGGCGCCGCAATGGTGCTGGCGGACAAGGCCGCGCTGTTCGTCGACGGCCGCTACACGCTGCAGGCCGCCGAACAGGCCGACAAATCGGTGTTCGCCATCGAGCACCTGATGGAGCGCACGCCCGAGGACTGGATCGCCGACCATCTCCCGGCCGGCGGCGCGCTCGGCTACGACCCCTGGCGCACCTCGCTCGACGGCGCCGAGCGGCTGGCGAAAGCCTGCGCGCGCGCCAAGGGCAAGCTCGTCGCGGTCGCCGACAATCCGCTCGACGCGATATGGACCGACCGCCCGGCGCCGCCGCTGGCGCCCGTGGTGCTGCATGACCTGAAATACGCCGGCGAAAGCGCCGAGGCCAAGCTCGCGCGCATCCGCGCGGAGCTGGAGAAGCAGAAGCTGGACGCCGCCGTGCTGTCCGATCTCGCCTCGGTGGCCTGGACCTTCAATATCCGCGGCGGCGACGTGGCGCATACGCCGGTGGCGCTCTCCTGGGCCATCGTGCCGCGCACCGGCACGCCGCTGCTGTTCGTGGATTCCCGCAAGCTCTCGAACCAGGTGCGCGATGCGCTCGCCAAGCTCGCGGAGCTGCACGAGCGCGATCTGGAAGACCAGCTCACCAAGCTCGCGCCCGGCAAGACCATCCGGCTCGATCAGGCCACCGCCCCGCGCCGCCTGGCCGACGTGATCGAGCAGGCCGGCGGCACCGTGAGCAAGGGCGCCGATCCGGTCACGCGCATGAAGGCGGTCAAGAACGCCGCCGAGATCGCCGGCGCCCGCGCGGCGCACGCGCGCGACGGCGCGGCGCTGACGCGCTTTCTTGCCTGGCTCGACCGCGAAGCGCCTAAGGGCAGCGTGAGCGAGATCGAGGCGGTGAAGGCGCTGGAGACCTTCCGCCGCGAGACCGGCAAGCTGAAGGATATTTCGTTCCCGACCATTTCCGGCGCGGGGCCCAACGGCGCCATCGTGCATTACCGCGTGACCGAGAAGAGCAACCGCAAGCTCAAATCCGGCGAGCTGTATCTGGTCGATTCCGGCGCGCAATACGAAGACGGCACCACCGACGTGACGCGCACCGTCGCGATCGGCGAGCCGAGCGCGGAAATGCGCGAGCGCTTCACGCTCGTGCTCAAGGGCCATATCGCGATCGCCACCAGCGTGTTCCCCGAAGGCGC
Source organism: uncultured Alphaproteobacteria bacterium (assembly GCA_963765745.1). GTDB lineage: Bacteria > Pseudomonadota > Alphaproteobacteria > Rhizobiales > Xanthobacteraceae > JAHFPN01. The sequence continues at coordinate 195,366 of CAVXXM010000010.1, read as the reverse complement.
GACCGGCGCGCAGATCGACGGCTTCGCGCGCGCGCCGCTGTGGGCCGCGGGCCTCGATTACGACCACGGCACCGGCCACGGCGTCGGCAGCTATCTCTCGGTGCACGAAGGCCCGGCGCGCATTTCCAAGCTCGGCAGCGCGCCACTCGCCGCCGGCATGGTGATCTCCAACGAGCCCGGCTACTACAAGGCCGGCGCCTACGGCATCCGCATCGAAAATCTTCTGCTCGTGGTCGCCGCGCCCGCGCCCAAGGGCGCCGAGAAAAAACTGCTCGCGTTCGAGACGCTGACCCGCGCGCCGATCGACCGGCGGCTGATCGATGCGCGTCTGCTCACGCGCCGAAGAGATCGCCTGGCTCGACGCCTATCACGCGCTCGTGCGCAGCGAGCTCGAGCCCGCGCTGGATGCCGAGACGCGCAAGTGGCTGCAGGCCGCGACCGCGCCGCTCGCCTAGCGTCTCCGGGACGCCGTCGTGCCCATGGGGAAGGCGTGGCGGCGCGCCGATGACTGCTTGCGCGATCTCTACGAAGGCACTGATCGGGCTCGGCCGCGACCGGAATGACGGCTAGGAAATCAGCTTGAACCACTCGTCCTCGCTGATCACCTTCACCCCGAGCTTCGTGGCCTCGGCGAGCTTGCGAGCCCGCGCCGGGGCCGGCCACCACGTAATCGGTCTTCGCCGACACCGAGCCCGCGACCTTGGCGCCGAGGCGCTCGGCCATGGCCTTGGCCTCGTCGCGGGTCATTTTTTCGAGCGCGCCGGTGAACACCACGGTCTTGCCCGCGACCTTGGTGTCCGAGCGCGCCGCCTCCATCGGCTCGACCTCGATCTCCTTCAGGAGCGCGTCGAGCGCGGCGCGGTTCTTCTTCTCCTTGAAAAACTCGACCAGCGCATCGGCCACCGTTTCGCCGATGCCGTTGATGTTGGTGAGTTCCTCGTAGGCTTCGCTCGTCGGGCTTGGCCGCGGCGATCGCGCCCTTCTTGAGCGCGTCGATCGTGCCGTAATGCCGCGCCAGGCGGAGCGCATTGGTCTCGCCGATATGGCGGATGCCGAGCGCGTAAAGGAGCCGGTTGAGCGCGATCTTCCGCCGCGCCTCGATCGCGGCGAACAGCTTCTGCGCCGAAGTCTCGCCCCAGCCCTCGCGCTCCGCGAGCCTGGGTTTCGTGCGCTTGTCGCGCTTTTCCAGCCGGAAAATGTCGGCCGGCTCCTTCACCTGACCCCATTCGAAAAATGCCTCGATCTGCTTCTCGCCCAGCCCCTCGATGTCGAAGGCGTTGCGCGAGACGAAGTGGCGCAGCCGCTCCACCGCCTGGGCCGGGCAGATCAGCCCGCCGGTGCAGCGGCGCACCGCTTCGGGCTCGCCGGTTTCCGGATCGACTTCGCGCACCGCGTGACTGCCGCAAGCCGGGCAGACCGTCGGAAACTGATAGGGCTTGGCGCCGCGCGGCCGTTTCTCCAACACGACGCCGAGCACCTGCGGGATCACGTCGCCGGCGCGCTGCACGATCACCGTGTCGCCGACGCGCACGTCCTTGCGCGCGATCTCGTCCTCGTTGTGCAGGGTCGCGTTCGACACCACGACGCCGCCGACCGTCACCGGCTTGAGCTTGGCGACCGGCGTCAGCGCGCCGGTGCGCCCGACCTGGATGTCGATATTCTCGACCACGGTCGTGGCCTTCTCGGCCGCGAACTTGTGCGCCAGCGCCCAGCGCGGGCTGCGCGAGACGAAGCCGAGCCGCTCCTGCCAGTCGAGCCGGTCGAGCTTGTAGACCACGCCGTCGATGTCGTAGCCGAGGCTCGCGCGCCGCTCCTCGATCGCGCGATAATGCGCGAGCATTTCGTCGACGCTCGCGCAGCGCTCGGTCAGCGGATTGACCGGCAGGCCCCAGCGCTTGAACGCCTCCAGCACCCCGTACTGCGTGTCGGCGGGCAGTTCGTTGCGCCCGCCCCAGCCATAGGCGAAGAAGCGCAGCGGCCGGCTCGCGGTGATCTTCGGGATCGAGCTGCCGCAGCGAGCCGGCGGCGGAATTGCGCGGATTGGCGAACACCTTTTCGCCCGCGGCCTCCTGGCGCTTGTTCAGCGCGATGAAATCGGCGTGCCCCATATAGACCTCGCCGCGCACCTCGATGAGGTCCGGCACGCCCTTGCCCTTCAGCGTCCTTCGGCACGTCCTTGATCGTGCGCACATTGGCGGTGACGTCCTCGCCCTCCTCGCCGTCGCCGCGCGTGGCCGCCACCGTGAGCTCGCCGCGCTCGTAGCGCAGCGAGCAGGAAAGCCCGTCGATCTTGGGCTCGGCGGTGAAGACGAGCTTCTCCTTGTCGCCGAATTTGAGGAAGCGCTTGATCCGCTCGACGAAATCCGTGACGTCCTCGTCGCTGAAGCCGTTGCGCAAGCGACAGCATCGGCACCGCGTGCCGCACTTTCTTGAATTTGCCGACCGGCGCGGCGCCGACGCGCCGCGTCAGGCTGGTCAAGGTATGAAGCTGCGGAAAGCGCTTCTCGATTTCCTCGTAGCGCCGACAGAGCGCGTCGTATTCCGCGTCGGAGATCCGTCGGCGCGTCCTCCTGGTAGTAGCGACGATCGTGCTCGGAAATCTCGGCCTCGAGCCGCGCGTGCTCGGCCTTCGCCTGCTTCTCGGCGAGTTGGTCGACCGGGAGCTTGGTGATGTCTTTCGAGGTCATGGATCCAATACTACGTCATTCCGGGACGGCCGACCCCGGAATCCGACGAATTCGAGGATATTCGGGCGCGCCCCGGAATGACGAAGGCTCTACGCCGCCCCGGCGATCAGCCGCTCGGCGGCCTTGCGCGCTTCGTCGGTCACTTTTTCGCCCGCCAGCATGCGCGCCACTTCCTCGCGCCGGGCCGCCGCGTCGAGCGCGTGAACCCGGGTCGCCACCCGCTTGCCCTTGTCCACCGGCGTCTTCTCGACCATGAAATGGTTGGCCGCGCGCGCCGCCACCTGCGGCGCGTGGGTGACGGCGAGCACCTGCACGCGCTGCCCGAGGCGGGCGAGCCGCGCGCCGATCGCGTCCGACACCGCGCCGCCGACCGAGCTATCGACCTCGTCGAACACCAGCGTCGGCGCCGAGCCGCGGTCGGCGAGCGCGACCTTGAGCGCCAACAGAAAGCGCGCCAGCTCGCCGCCGGAAGCGACTTTCATCATCGGCCCGGGCTTGGCGCCCGGATTGGTCCGCACCCAGAACTCGACCCGGTCATAGCCGTCCGGCCCCGGCGCGGCCGCATCGCTGGCGATTTCGGTGATGAACTCGGCCCGCTCCAGCTTCAGCGGCTTCAGCTCCTTGTTCACCGCCGCATCGAGGCCCTCGGCGCCCTTCTTGCGCGCGTTCGAGAGCCGCACCGCCTCGCCGCGATAGGCGCCCTCGGCCTGCTTGGCGGCGGCACCCAGCGCCTTGAGCCGCTCCTCGCCCTGATCGATGGCCTCCAGATCGCCGACGAAGCGCGCCGCCACCGCCGGCAGCGCATCGACGGTCGACGAGTATTTCCGCGCCGCCGCGCGCAGCGCGAACAGCCGCTCCTCGATGCGATCGAGTTCCTTGGGATCGAAATCGGCGAGCGCCAGCGCGGCCTCGAGCCCGGCGCGGGCCTCTTCCAGCCCATGCAGCGCCGTGTCGAGCGCCTTGACCGGCCCGGCGACCAAATCGGAGGCCTCGGCGGTGCGGCGCTCCAGCTTGCGCAAAGCCGCCGATAACGTCGGCACCGGCGAAGCCGCGCCCGCCACCGCCTCGTGGGCCTCGCGCAGATCGCCGGAAATCTTTTCCGCGCGCATCAGCTTGGCGCGCTGCTCGGCGAAAGTCTGTTCCTCGCCCGGCTGCGGCGCCAGCGCCTTCAATTCCTCGACCGCATGGCGCACGTAATCGGCGTCGCCGAGCGCGCGCGCCAGCCGCTCCCGCTCGGCCTTTTCCGCCGCCTCCGCCTCGCGCCACACGCTCCACAGGCGCCGCACCTCGGCCACGCGATCGGCGTGGCCGGCGAAGGCGTCGAGCAGCATGCGGTGCGTGGCCTGATCCACCAGCGCGCGCTCGTCATGCTGGCCGTGGATTTCCACCAGCTTGCCGCCGACCTCGCGCAGCACCTGCACGCTCACCGGCTGGTCGTTGATGAACGCGCGCGTGCGCCCGTCGGCGAGCTGCACGCGGCGCAGGATCAGATCGCCCTCGTTGTCGATATCGAGATCGTTGGCCTTCAGCACCGCGAGCGCGGGGTGGCCCTGCTTCACGTCGAAGGCCGCCACCACCTGCCCGTGCTCCGCGCCCTGACGCACCAGCGCCGCGTCGCCGCGGCTGCCGAGCGCGAGCGCGAACGCGTCGAGCACGATCGATTTGCCGGCGCCGGTCTCTCCCGTGAGCACAGTGAGACGGGCGGCGAGATCGAGATCGAGCTTCTCGATGAGGACGATGTCGCGAATCGAAAGATGGGTCAGCATGGGCGGGGCCAAGTCTAGCGCAAGAACGAACCGTGAAAAGCCGCCACCGCGGCTCCGCTCACAGGAGACGTCACAAGATCGCTAGTTGCCGATGATCGCGCCGCGTAATCGTGCTGGCGCTGAACGTGCCGAACGCCTTGCTGATCCAGGATTGCTTGTGCTCGCGCGGCTCCAGGCCGCCCGACTGCACCAGCTTGAAGGCGTCCTGGTACCAGGGGCTGTCCGGGAAATTGTGCCCGAGCACGGCGGCCGCGGTCTGCGCCTCGTTCACGATGCCGAGCGCCATATAGGCCTCGGTCAGCCGCATCAGCGCCTCTTCGACGTGCCGCGTGGTCTGGTATTGCGTGACCACGGCCTTGAAGCGGTTGATGGCGCCGGTGTAGTTGCGCCGCTCGAGGTTCCAGCGGCCGATCATCATTTCCTTGCCGGCGAGCTGGTCGCGCGCGACCTCGACCTTCTTCTTGGCGCTCTCGGCATACTCGGTATTGGGATATTTGCGCATCACCTCGTCGAGCGCGGTCAGCGCGCGCTCGGTCCGGCCCTGGTCGCGGGTGATGTCGGGGATCTGGTCGAAAAAGGACGACGCCATCAGGTACTGCGCATAGGCCGCATCGGGGCTGCCCGGATGCAGCGTCACATAGCGCCGCGCCGCCTGGATCGTGTCGTCGTACTTGCCGTTCTCGTAGAAGGCGTACGCCGTCATCAGCAGCGATTTGCGCGCCCATTCCGAATAGGGATGCTGGCGGTCGACCTCGATGAACTTCTTGGCGGCGTCGTCGTATTCGCGCCGGTTCATGAGCGTGAGGCCTTCGTTGTAGAGCTTGTCGGCCGGCTGCTCGGTCAGCAGACCGTCGTCCTCCTTGGCGCCGAACAGGCTATTGAGCGAGAAACTGTCGAGCGACGCGCAGCCGCCGAGCGGCAGCGCCAGCATCGCGGCTAGGCAGAGGACCGCGCTGAAGGAAGTGCCGCGCTCGGTGCGAGGAATGCGACGCATCAACCCTTGAAACCCCCGTGGGAAGCTCGAAACGAGCCCTTCCGGACCGCATTGTTGTAGCGAAAACGGCCAGTTCCCACCATGGCGCTAGCGGTGGAATCAGTCGCCTTTGTGGCGGGTTAGGAAACGTCGGCGCCGTAGGCGGGGACTGCGGCCGGCACGCCCACGCCGGCATGGCCGCGATCGCGGCGGCCGGAGGGCTGGACCACGATGGCGGCCGAACCGTCGGCGACCAGTGCCGCGACCACCATGGCATTGAGCCTGTGGCCGCCACGAACCGAACGGTAACGCCCCAGGATCGGCAAGCCGGCCAGCGCCAGATCGCCGATCGCGTCGAGCGCCTTGTGACGGACGAACTCGTCGCGGAAGCGCAGACCTTCCGGGTTCAGCACCCGGTCTTCGGCGAGGCAGATGGTGTTTTCGAGCGACGCGCCGCGCGCATAGCCGGCGCTCCACAGCTTGGCCACATCCGACATGAAGCCGAAGGTGCGGGCGCGAGCCAGCTCCCGGCGGAACACATTGGGCGACAGGGTCGCCGCATAGCGCTGGTGCCCGATCAGCTTGTGATCGAACTCGATATCGACTTCCAGCCGGAAACCGCCGTCGAAGGGCAGCAGCTCGCCGCTGGCAAGGCCTTCCTCGACCCGGATCGGCTTCAGCACCTTGAGGAACCGGCGCGGCGCGGTCTGCAGCCGAAGGCCGACGGCATCGATTGCCTCGACGAACGGGGCGGCGCTGCCGTCCATGATCGGCATTTCGCTGCCCTCGACCTCGACCACCGCATTGTCGATGCCGAGGCCGAGGAACGCGGCCAACAGGTGCTCGACGGTCGAGCAGAGGGCGCCGTTGCCGTCGCCCAGAACGGTCGCGAATTCGGTGTTGCGGACGGATCCGGGCGTGACCGCGATCATGCGGTCGGGGGTGCCCTCCCGGCCGCGGCGCACGAAGACGATGCCGGTGTTCGGCTGGCCGGGGAGAATCGCGACCTTGGCCGGGTCTCCACTATGGATGCCGCAGCCGAGAAGCTCGATCCGCCTGGCAATGGTGTGCTGGAACTGTGTCCGCATTCCCCGCCCCGTCCCAAAAGCTGGCTTCGATCAGCCTCGGGACCCCCGTCCCACGCTCCGCAGCCCTTGATCACGCTTGGCTGCGATGGTTGGCGAAACACTACCGGCGGCCATGGGGAATGGCCAAGTCACGGTTTCTTACCAAGTGTTACCGGAATTAGGCCGCAAACCTGCCATTTCTCGGCCACAGCAGGCCCTTGAAACGAAAGGCGCCCGGGCCTCAGGGCCCAGGCGCCTCCGTAACCGAATCGACTCCCCACCTGGGGATTAGTTCGCCTGGCGGCGAACTTGGGGATTAGTTCGCCTGACGGCGAAGGAAGGCCGGAATCTCAAGCTCGTCGTCTTCGGCCGGCCGGCCGGGAGCCCGGCCGTGCAGGTCGAGCGGCAGACTTCGGCTGGCCGGGCGCCGTGCGTACTCCGATACCTGATCGGCCGTGCGCCGCTCCGCCGCCGGACGCGGGTCCGGATCGACCGGCCGGGATGGCGGACGGGCGATGGGCCGCGCCGCCGGAGCTTCCTCTTCCTCGCGCCGGCCCATGCCGACATTGGCCAGGCGCTGCAGCAGCGTGGTGCGGCGCTTTTCGGCCGAATGATGCTCGGCCGGCTCGCCGCGGCTGGCGCGAATCTCGTTCTGCGCCGGCATCGGCAATTCATCGACACGTGGCATCCGCGGCATTCTTGCGGGCTGCTCCGCCCGCGGCGGGATATAGGGCCGCTCCGGCTCGTCCATCGGATCGTGCGCGCGGGGCTCGTCGAACACCGGCTCGAAGAAAGTCGGTCGCGCCGCTACCGGCCGGAGCGTCACGTCGTCGATGTCGGTCTCGTGCGCGAGCGGCGGCAGTTCGTCATAGCCGTCGTCTTCGTGGTTGGCCGGTGCACGATAAGCGTGCTCGCGCATGGCCTCCATCGAGAGCCGCGGCAATTCTCGCCGCGTTTCCACGCTGCGCTGGATGCGTTGGCGCGCGATCGGATCGGTGATGCGCTCGACGGCGGCCGGGTTCGCGGCCGGGATCAGCGCCGGATCGATGCCGGTCGCGACCACCGACACCCGCACCAGGCCCTCGAGACTTTGATCGAAGGTGGCGCCGAGGATGATGTTGGCGTCGGGATCGACTTCCTCGCGAATGCGCGAGGCCGCTTCGTCCACCTCGTACAGCGTGAGATCCTTGCCGCCGGTGATCGAAATGAGCAGCCCGCGCGCGCCGCGCATGGAGACTTCGTCCAACAGCGGATTGGAGATCGCGGCCTCGGCCGCCTTGATGGCGCGCTTCTCGCCGGACGCTTCGCCGGTGCCCATCATCGCCTTGCCCATTTCGCGCATCACCGCGCGCACGTCGGCGAAGTCGAGATTGATCAGCCCTTCCTTGACCATCAGGTCGGTGATGCAGGCGACACCCGAGTAGAGCACCTGGTCGGCCATGGCGAAGGCATCGGCGAAGGTGGTCTTCTCGTTGGCGACCCGGAACAGATTCTGGTTCGGGATCACGATCAGCGTATCGACGTGCGCCGCGAGTTCCTGGATTCCGTTTTCGGCGATCCGCATGCGCCGCTGGCCTTCGAAGTGAAACGGCTTGGTGATGACGCCGACGGTGAGCAGGCCCATCTCTTTCGCGACTCGCGCGATGACGGGAGCCGCCCCGGTGCCGGTGCCGCCGCCCATGCCGGCGGTGACGAACACCATGTGCGCGCCCGAGAGATGGTCGCGGATTTCGTCGATCGCCTCCTCGGCGGCCGCACGGCCGACCTCGGGATGGGAGCCGGCGCCGAGTCCTTGCGTCGCCTCGACACCCATCTGGATCACCCGCTCGGCCTTGGAGGTCGTGAGCGCCTGCGCGTCGGTATTGGCGCAAACGAAATCGACCCCGGAGAGTCCGGCGGTGATCATGTTGTTGACGGCATTGCCGCCGGCACCGCCGACGCCGAACACGACCAGATGCGGCTTGAGCTCTCGAATGTCGGGTACCTTGAGATTGATCGCCATCGTCTTCTTCCTTTCGGGCAGTCAGCCGCCCCTGCTTATGGTCCCCACCACTGCGCCGAATCACGCCGACGCATTCTTATCGCCTAGAACGACTCCTTGAGCCAACTCCCTACGCGCTTTAGGTAATTCCCCTCGTTGGTGACCGCCCGGCGGCGCGGTTCGAAGTGCTCCCGGTCCGCGACCTGCGGAAAAACCAGCAATCCCGCGGCCGCGGCGAACCCCGGCGCGCGGCCGGTGTCCGACAGCCGCCCGATCCCGATCGGCCGGCCGATCCGTGCCGTGGCGCCGAAGGCGCGGCCGACATATTCGGAAAGCCCCGTCAGCTGCGCCCCGCCCCCGGTCAGCACCAGGCGGCGGCGCGCGTCGCCGAGCATGCCGGCGGCGCCCAGCCGCTCGCGCAGGAATTCGACGATTTCCTCGACCCGCGGGCGCAAGGTCCGCACAATTTGCGAGCGCGGCACCGCGGTCGGCAATTCACGATCGCCCTCGATCGCCGGCACCGTGATCATGTCGTGGTCGTCGGAAGCCGTCGCGATCACATTTCCATAGAGCGATTTCAGCCGCTCGGCCTCGGAAACGCGGGCCGACAGCGCGCGGGCGAGGTCGAGGGTCAAATGCTGGCCGCCGATCGCGATCCCGTCGGTATGCACGCAGTCGCCGCCGGCGAAAACCGAAACGGTCGTGGTACCCGCGCCGAAATCGATGCAGATGGCGCCGAGTTCCGCCTCGTCGGCGGTGAGCGACGAAAGCGCGGCCGCATAGGGCGCGGCCACCAGCCCTTCGACCGAGAGATGGCAACGCTCGGCCAGGAACACCAGATTCTTCAGCGCCGGCCAGTCGGCCGTGACCACGTGCAAATCGACGGCGAGCACCTGACCGATCATGCCGCGCGGATCGCGGATATGCGCGCTGCCGTCGAGCCCATAGCCGACCGGAAGCGAATGCAATACGGCGCGTCCGTCGCGCACCGAATGCAGGCTCGCCGCATCGAGCACGCCGCCGATATCGCCCTGATCGGCGGAAGCGCCCTGCAGGCGCACCGAGGCCGCGAACGACTCGCTGCCGAGCCGGCCGCCGGAGACGCTGACCAGCACCGAAGCGATCTCGAGCCGGGCCATGCGCTCGGCCGCGTCCACCGCGCGCCGGATCGATTCTTCGGCCCGCGCCATGTCGGCAACCGCGCCACTTTTGATGCCGCGCGAACTGGTGTGGCCGAAGCCGATCAGCTCGATCGAATGGGTGCGGCCGCGCATCACGTCGCCGCCGCTGCGCGGCGTGAGCCGGGCGATCAGGCAGGCGATCTTGCTGGTGCCGATGTCGAGCGCGGCCACGATCACCGGCCGTCTCGGAAGCGGGCCCATGCGAGGAGCCAATCCGCGCGCCATGAGCGAACTCATATGTCGGACCCCGCGCGTTTTGGCATTCGCGATTTGAGTGCCGCGGCGCGAGCTTCCGCCGCTTCGGCCGAGGGGCGCACGGTAATGCGGTCGGCAATGCGCAGATCGATGGCCGCAACGTCGCGCGAAAGAATCCTGGTTTCGCGGTCGAAGGCGACGAGTTTCGCCAGCGCCGCTTCGGCGTTTTCCTCCGGCAGCCGCACATCGACGCCGTTCTTGAGCCGGATATTCCAGCGCCGCTCGGCGACCAGCACGGCGGCGGCAAACTCCGATTGAATTTCCGGAACCCGCGCGACCAGCGCGAGGAAGTCGGCGGCGCGCTTTTCGGCGCCCGCACCGACCACGAGCGGATAGTCGCGCAAGAGAGCGCGCGCGTCAGCGCCGATCACCATGCCGTCACGGGCGATGACCGAGAGCTTGCCGGCGCGTTGCCAGATCGCGAACGCCACCCGTTCCTCGATCGAGATTTCGAGCCGGCCCGGATAGAGCTTGCGCACCGTGGCTTCGGCGATCCAGGGATTCTGTTTGAGCTGGGCGCGCGTCGCCTCGGCGTCGAGCAGAAGGAGCGAGGTGGAGGGCGTGATGCCCGCGGCGGCGAGCACTTTGTCGCGCGTGATCTGCCGCGCCCCGGAAACTTCCACCGCCTTCAGGTCGAAGCCTGCCGCATTCGCGGCAACGTCGCCGAGATCGTGAAGCGAGCGCTGCAATTCGCCGCCGCGCGTGGCGCCGTAGACTCCGATCGCTACGAAGAACAGCGCGAGCAGCAACGCTTCCGCGCCGCGCGGCAAATTCCGGTCGAGTTCATCGAGTTTTCGGGGGAAATTTCGGGAAACCGCGAATTCGCCTGGTCCCGCCGGCTTTCGCCGCCGGGTCACCGGTCCAGAGAGGCGTCCTCCACGATCCATTTCACCAGCTCGCCGAACGAGCGCCCCCCATGGGCCGCGAGTTCCGGCACCAGCGACACCTCGGTCATGCCTGGTTGGGTATTGACCTCGAGACAGACGAGATCCCCGTTGCCTTCCGGGCGGTTGTCGTAACGAAAATCCGCCCGGCTGACCCCACGGCAGCCGAGGGCGCGATGCGCCGTCAAAGCCAGCTTCCGCACCAATTGGTAAACAACTGGTAAAATTCTGGCCGGAAGAATGTGGCGGGAGCCCCCGGGGGCGTATTTTGCCTCATAATCGTAGAAGCGCTGGGCCGCCTCGATCTCGATCACGCCGAGCGCCTCCTCGCCCAGAACCGCGCAGGTCAGCTCCAGGCCAGGCACGTAACGCTCGGCCAAAAGCGCGTCGCCATAAGGCCAATCGGGCCGGGTCAGCTCCTGCGGGGGGTGGGTGTGTTGCTCGGTGACGATGAAGACGCCCACCGAGGACCCTTCCGAGACCGGCTTCAGGACGTAAGGCCTGGCCAGGGCGTGCGCTTTTGCCGCTTCAGCCCGCGAAACGACCTTGCCGTCCGGCACAGGCACTCCCGCTTCGGCCATGACCTTCTTGGCCTGGACCTTGTTCATGGCCAGCGCCGAGGCGAGCACGCCGGAGTGCGTATAGGGAATGCGCAGGATTTCCAGAACCCCTTGCATGGTGCCGTCCTCGCCGGGCCGGCCGTGCAGGACATTGAAAGCGACGTCGGGCTTGAGCTTCGCCAGCACCTCGGCGACGTCGCGGCCAACATCGATGCGGCTCACGCGATAGCCCTGGGCCTCGAGCGCCTCGGCGCAATGCTTGCCGGAGCGCAGCGAAACATCCCGCTCCGCCGACCAACCGCCCATCAGCACCGCGACGTGTTTGGCCATCAACGAACCCCGATCCGCACGATTTCCCACTCCAACTCAATTCCGGAATTTTCCTTCACCCGCCGCCGCACCTCTTCGCCGAGATTCTCGATGTCGGCGGCGCTCGCGTTACCTCGATTGATGAGAAAATTGCAGTGCATTTCCGAAACCTGCGCGTCGCCGACCACGAGCCCGCGGCAGCCGGCGGCGTCGATCAATTGCCACGCCTTCTTGCCGGGCGGGTTCTTGAAGGTCGAGCCGCCGGTGCGGCTCTTGATCGGCTGCGTCGACTCGCGCGCTTCGGTGATCTTGTCCATCTCGGCGGCGATGACTTTCGGATCGCCCGGCTCGGCGCGAAAGGTTGCCTGCGTATAGATCAGGTCCGCGGGCGCGGTGGAGTGACGATAGGAGAATCCGAAGTCCGCGTTCTTGAGCACGCGAACTTTCCCTTTGCGATCGACCGCGCGGGCCTCCAGCAGCACGTCCTTGGTTTCCGCTCCATAAGCGCCCGCATTCATGCGCAATGCCCCGCCGATCGCACCCGGCACACCGCGATAGAATGAGAGACCCGCCAGCGCCGCGTCGGCCGCCGCGCGCGCGACCTTCACATCCGGCACCGCGGTTCCCGCGCGCACCAGATTGCCTTCGACCGCGACTTCATTGAATCCGCGCCCGAGCCGGATCACGACGCCCGGCACGCCCCTGTCGCGCACCAACAAATTGGAGCCAAGGCCGATCACCGTCACCGGCACTTCGGCCGGAGTTTCTGCGAGAAAATAGCAAAGGTCCTCTTCGTCCGCCGGCATGAACAGCGCCTGCGCCGGCCCGCCCACGCGAAACCAGGTGAGCTCGGCCAAGCTTTGATTGACCAGCAGCCGCCCGCGCAGTTTTGGCAAGCTGCCGGGCAGATCGCGCACCAGTTCGGCGACGCTCATGATTTCGCCGCCAGTTCACCGGGCAGCGCATAGGCCCATTGACTGATCGAACCGGCGCCGAGAAAGACCACGTAGTCGCCCGGCCGCGCCAGTTTCCGCACGATGCCGGCGAGTTGCTCCGGTTTGTCGAATGCGATCACGTCGCGGTGGCCACGCGCGCGAATACCCTGCACCAGCGCGTCGCGGTCAATGCCGGGAATCGGCGCTTCGCCCGCGGGATAGACCGGCGCGACGATCACATGATTGGCGTCGTTGAAGCAGGTGCAGAACTGGTCGAACAGATCGCGCAGCCGCGTGAAACGATGCGGCTGCACCACCGCGATCACATGCGCTTTGGTCGAGGCGCGCGCGGCCTTGAGCACGGCCGCGATTTCCACCGGGTGGTGCGCGTAATCGTCGAAAATGGCGACGCCGTTCCACTCGCCGGTACGGGTGAAGCGCCGCTTAACGCCGCCGAAATTTGCCAGCGCCTTCTTGATCTGGTCCTCGGGCACGCCGAGCTCGTGCGCCACGGCGATCGCCGCGGTCGCATTCAGCGCGTTGTGATGGCCGGGCATCGAGAGCATGAGATCCTTGATCTCATGCGCTTTGTTGCCATTCCGGCCACGGAACAGCACAGAGAAACGCGCCACGCCGCCGTCGAGCTTGACGTCGAGGAGCCGCACGTCGGCCTGCGGATTCTCGCCATAAGTAACGATGCGGCGGTCCTCGATGCGGCCCACCAGGTCCTGCACCACCGGATGGTCGCTGCACATGACGGCGAAGCCGTAGAACGGCACGTTTTCGACGAAAGCGTGGAACGCCTCCTTCACCTTCTCGAAGGTGCCGAAATGGTCGAGGTGCTCGGGGTCGATATTGGTGACGATGGCGACGTCCGCCGGCAGCTTCAGGAACGTGCCGTCGGATTCGTCGGCCTCCACCACCATCCAGGTGCCGCCGCCGAGCCGCGCGTTGGTGCCATAGGCATTGATGATGCCGCCGTTGATGACGGTCGGGTCGAGGCCGCCGGCGTCGAGCAGTGCCGCGACGAGCGAAGTCGTGGTGGTCTTGCCGTGGGTGCCGGCGACGGCGACGCAGCTCTTGAGCCGCATCAGCTCGGCCAGCATCTCGGCGCGGCGCACGACCGGGAGCCGCTTGGCGCGCGCGGCGACGAGCTCCGGATTGTCGCGCTTGATCGCCGAGGACACGACCAGCACCGCGGCGCCCGCGACGTTTTCCGCCTTGTGGCCGATGGCGATCTTGATGCCCAAGGACGCTAGCCGCTTCACGTTCGCGCTCTCGGCGACGTCGGAGCCCTGCACCGCATGGCCGAGATTGGCGAGCACCTCGGCGATGCCGCTCATGCCGATGCCGCCGATGCCGACGAAATGGATCGGCCCGAGCTGACGGGGGAGCTTCATGCGCGCGTCTCAGCCAACCTCCCCCTGGCGGGGGAGTTCGAGGGGGATTCGCGCCACCCGTAGCACAAGATCGGCGAGTCGTTCCGCCGCGTCCAATCGCCCCATGCGCCGGGCCGAAGCCGCCATCAGCGAAAGGGTGGCGGGCTCCGCCACCAGCCGCGAAATCTCGGCGGCGACCCGCTCGGGCGTAAACTCGGGCTCGCGGATCAAAAGCGCACCGCCCGCGGCGGCGAGCGCCGAGGCATTGGCCAGCTGATCCTGATCGAGCGCGTTCGGCAGCGGCACCAATATCGCGGGCCGGCCGATGGCGGCGATCTCGGCCACGGTCGAAGCGCCGGAGCGCGCGATCACCAGATGGCTTTCGGCCACGCGCGACGGCAGGTCCGAAAAGAAGGCGGCGATCTCCGCCGGCACATCGAGCCGCCGATAGATCGTTCGCACCGAATCGAGATCCGCTTCGCGGCATTGTTGCACGATGCGGATGCGGCTGCGCAGCGCCTGCGGCAACGCCTCGACGGCCGCGGGCACCACTTCGCTCATCACGCGCGCACCCTGGCTGCCGCCGAATACGACCAGACGGAATTGCTCGCCCGGACCTGGCGCTGCAAAGGATTTTTTCGCGGCTGCTGCAACTGCAGGCCGCACCGGATTGCCCACATAGGTCGCCTTGGCGGCGAGCTTGGCGTCTGCCGACAGAAGGCCCGCGTGACCCGTCGCGATTGCGCCCACTCGCCCGGCAAGCCAATGATTGGCCCGCCCCATCACCGCATTCTGCTCATGAATGATCGTCGGCACCCGCAGGATCGAGGCGGCGATGAGCGGCGGCAGCGTCGGATAGCCGCCGAAGCCGATGACGGCTTTCGGCCGCCGCCGCAACAAGAGCCACAGCGCGCGCAAGGTGCCCCACGCAAGCACGAGTATCGTGCGCGCGAGCGAAAGCGGGTTCCGGCTCCGCACCGTGTCGGATGGCAGCACGTGGATCGCGCGGGCGGGGAATTTTGCGGCGAACGGCGCGGCTCGGTCGTCGGTCGCGAGCTCCACCGCGATCCCGCGTCTCGCCAGCGCGCCCGCGAGCGCCTCCGCCGGAAACAAGTGCCCGCCGGTACCGCCTGCCGCGATCAGGATGAGCGGCTGCGCCGCCCGGCTCATGCCCGCGCGCCCCCGCGCGCGGCCTGGTGTTCGCGCTCGGCGATGGCCTCGGCGCGCGAGCGCCGGCGCGTCAGCGCGATCAGCATGCCCATGCCGAAGGCGAGCGAAATCAGCGACGAGCCGCCATAGGAGATGAACGGCAGCGTCATGCCCTTGGCCGGCATCAGGTTCAGGTTCACGGCCATGGCGATCGCCGCCTGCAAGCCGAACAAGAGTCCCAATCCCGCCACCGCGAACCGTCCGTACGCATCTTCCTCGCGCATCGCGTGCGCGAGCGCGCGCAGCACGATGAAAGCGAAGAGCGCGACGAGAATAAGGCAAAGCACGATGCCGAACTCCTCGGCGGCCACCGCGAACACGAAATCCGCGTGGCCGTCCGGCAGGATGCGCTTGACAGTCCCCTCGCCCGGCCCGCGGCCGAGCCAGCCGCCGCGCACGAACGACTCCAGCGCCGTGTCGATCTGGAAGGTGTCGCCCGAGCCCGGATCGAGGAATCGTCGGATGCGCGCGGTGACATGCGGGACGAACTGATAGGCGGCAAACAGCGCAAACACCGCGGCGAAGGCGGTGCCCACGAGCCAGGTCCAGCGCACCCCCGACAGGAAGAAGAGCGCGCCCCACACCAGGATCAGCAGCGCGGTCTGGCCGATGTCCGGCTGATAGACCAGGGGCACCGTGGCCACCGCGAGCAGCCCGAGCGCTGTGAGCGTCGCCGGCATTTCCGGACGCTTGCCGCTTTCCGCAAAAGCCCAGGCGGCGAGCACGACGAAGGCCGGTTTCATGAATTCCGACGGCTGCACGCTCACCCCGAAGATCGAGAGCCAGCGCCGCGCGCCTTTGATCTCGGGACCGATGAACAGCGTCGCGAAAGTGAGCGCCACGCCGATGACGAAAACGACGAGCGCGACGCGGCGCACCTGCCGCGGCGTCATGAAAGAGGTCATCAGCAGCACGGCCAGCGCAGGAACCAGATAGAGCGCGTGGCGGTTGACGAAATGAAACGGATCGGCGCCGAGCCGGATCGCCACCGGCGGGCTCGCCGCCAGCATCAGCACGAGGCCGATGAGCACCAGCACCACCACCGCCCAGAGCAGGAGCCGGTCGATGGTCCACCACCATTCACCGAGGAATGTGCGCCGGGCGCGGGAATGCATGTCACTGGACCACGAGGAAACCGGCTCCAGTCATGAACCCTCAGGGTTGACGAGTGCTTAAGGAATGCCACCGCGAGCGCGGTGCGGCCCGCGGAAACTCAGTCTTCCTCGCCGAAAGCCGCACCCGGCTTGCCGGGCTTCATCCGGATCAGTCGCGAATCCTCTACCGCCGCCTGGCGGTGCTTCACCGCTTCCCGATAGACCGGATCGCGCAGCATTTCGATGAACGCCGCGCCCGACGGATATTCGGCGATGAAGGCGAGATCCCAATGCTCCGCGCGCGGGCCGATCAGGGTGAGCTGGGGCTTGCCGATCCAGACCTGCCGCCCGCCGAGGCGTTTGAACACCGGCCCGCTCTCGCGGCCATAGGCGCGATACGCCTCGAGCCCCGAGGCATGCCGCCCGTCCGGATAGGCCGCCTGCTCGCGCAATTTCACGAGATTGAGCATGTGGATCGGCTCGTCGCGCGGCAGATCCTTGAACAGCGCGAAATCTTCCTTGGTCGGATCGATATGGTTGCTCATGGCTTGCGCACCAGCTCACGGAACGCGTCGCCGCGCACTTCGAAGTTCGGATATTGATCGAAGCTGGCGCAGGCCGGCGAGAGTAGAACAACGGGTTCATTGAGTCCGGACGCCTCCGCCTCGTTTGCTGCGAGCGAAACGGCGCGCTTGAGCGTGCCGACGATCTCGTGCCTGACGGCAGAACCGAGGGTCTTGGCGAAATCCGCCGCCGCCTCGCCGATCAGATACGCCTTGCGGATGCGCGGGAAAAATTCCCGCAGCGGCTCGATGCCGCCTTCCTTGGCGCGCCCGCCGGCGATCCAGAAGATGTCTTGGAAAGACGCGAGCGCCTTGGCGGCCGCGTCTGCGTTAGTGGCTTTCGAGTCGTTGACGAATAATACGCGGCCCTTGCGGCCGGCTTCTTCCATGCGGTGCGCGAGACCGGGGAAACTCTTGAGCCCGGCTTGGATTTGCTCATGGCTCAGCCCAAGCGCCTGCACCGCTGCATAAGCCGCCGCAGCGTTCTGCGCGTTGTGGACGCCGCGCAGACTGCCGATCCCAGCAAGATCGATCGTGCCGCGCGCGGCGCCCCCTTCGGCGATCACCAGCCGCTCGCCGTCGCGATAGATGCCGTCGCGCAGCTTCCGCTCGACCGAGACGCGCACCACGCGCTTGCCCGCGCGCTCGATGCGATCCGCCGCGGCCACGCAGAATTCGTCGTCAACGCCGATGACAGTCGTGCCTCCCGCCTCGACCCCGGCCACCAGCCGCTCCTTGATCGCGGCGTAGTTTTCGATGCTGCCGTGACGGTCGAGATGATCGGGCGTGATGTTCAGCAGAATTCCGACCGACGGATCGAGCGTAGGCGCGAGGTCAATTTGATAGGACGAGCACTCGATCACGTGCGTGCGTTTCGCATCGGGCGGTGGCAGCGACAGGATCGGCGTCCCGAGATTGCCGCCAACCGCGGCCTCGCGCCCCGCGGCCGTAATCAAATGACCGATCAGGGCGGTGGTCGTCGACTTCCCGTTCGTGCCGGTGATGGCAACGAGCGGCGAACGCGGCGCGCTTGCCCGCCGCTCGCGGCAAAACAGCTCGATATCGCCGATGATTTCGACCTTGCGCGTCCGCGCGAGCTTGACGCTCCAGTGCGGCTCCGGATGGGTGAGCGGAACGCCGGGGGCCAGCACGAGCGCCGCTATATTCTTCCAATCGGCAGTGCGCAGGTCGCCGGTCGCAAAACCCTTGGCCGCGGCTGCGGCGATACCCTTCGGCTGATCGTCGAACGCGATCACCTTGGCGCCGCCCGCCGCGAGCCCCGCGCAGGCCGCGAGCCCGCTGGTGCCGAGCCCGAACACCGCGACCGTCTTGCCGCGGAATACGGTGACGGGGGTCATGAGTTCGGCTTCACCGCAGCTTGAGCGTCGAGAGGCCGATCAATGCCAGCACGACCGCGACGATCCAGGCCCGGATCACCACTTGCGGCTCGGTCCAGCCGAGCTGCTCGAAATGATGGTGGAGCGGCGCCATGCGGAACACGCGCTTGCCGGTGAGCTTGAAGGAGACCACCTGCACGATCACCGACACCGCCTCCAGCACGAACAGTCCGCCGACGATGGCGAGCACGATCTCGTGCTTGATGGCGACCGCGACGGTGCCCAAGAGCGCGCCGAGCGACAGCGACCCGGTGTCGCCCATGAAGATCGAGGCCGGCGGCGCGTTGAACCACAGGAAGCCGAGGCCCGCACCGATCACCGCGCCGCATATCACCGCGAGCTCGCCCGCGCGCCCGACATGATGGATTTGCAGATAGCCGGCGAACACCGCGTTGCCGACCAGATAGGCGATCACCGCGAAGCTCACCGCCGCGATCATCACCGGCACGATGGCGAGCCCGTCGAGCCCGTCGGTGAGATTCACCGCGTTGCCCGCGCCGACGATCACGAAGGCCCCGAATAGAACGAACAGCCAGCCGAGATTGAGGAGAAAGTCCTTGAAGAACGGAATCGCGAGCGCGCTGCCGAGCTGCGAGCCGTTCAACTGCATGATCACGATGACGGCGGCGCCCGCGATCACCGCTTCGATGGCGAGCCGCACGCGGCCCGGCAGGCCCTTGTGCGTCTGTTTCGTCACCTTGAGATAGTCGTCGTAGAGGCCGATCGCACCGAAGGCGAGCGTGACGCCCAGCACCACCCACACGAACGGGTTGGTCAGGTTCGCCCAGATGAGCGTCGAGACCACGAGCCCCGACAGGATCATCAGCCCGCCCATGGTCGGCGTGCCGGCTTTGGCGATGATGTGTGATTGCGGCCCGTCCTTGCGGATCGGCTGGCCCTTGCCTTGCCGTATGCGCAGCAGCGCGATGATGCGCGGCCCGAACAGGAATACGAACAGCAGCGCCGTCACCACCGCGCCGCCGGTGCGGAAAGTGATGTAGCGGAATACGTTGAGCGGACCGAAGGCGTCGGAAAATTGCGACAACCAATAGAGCAAACGAACCTCCCTCAGGCCGGAGCGATGGCCGGCTGCTCGACGCGGAAGCGCTCCGAAAGCGCCTTGACCAGCGGCCCCATGCGGCTGCCGTTCGAACCCTTGACCATCACGGCATCGCCCGGGCGCAACGCCGCAGCGACTTTTGGCTCGAGTTCCGCCGCCGTATCGGCATAGCCGCCGCGCCGGGCCGCAGGCAAGGCTTTCCATAGCACCTGCATCAGCGGCCCCGCGCAGAATACGAGGTCCACCTTTGCCGCCTCGATCGGTTTGACCAGCGCGCGATGCAGCTTCGTGGCATCGGCGCCGAGCTCCAGCATGTCGCCGAGCACGGCGATCCGGCGCCCGCGCGGCCCGACCGGCGCGGTGCCGAGCACCTCGAGCGCGGCCTGCATGGAGGCGGGATTGGCGTTGTAGCTCTCGTCGATCAGCAGCGTTTCGGCCTGGCCGAGGTCGAGCGCGATGCGCCGGCCGCGCCCGGCCGGGGGCTGCAGCGTCGCCAGCGCCAGCGCGGCGAGCGCGAGATCGGCGCCCAAGAGCTTCGCTGTCGCCAGCACCGCCAGGCTGTTCAGCACCAGATGCCGGCCAGGCGAGCCGATCTTGTAGGTGATGTCGTCGCCGAGGATGCGCGCACGCACCGTCGAGCAATTGGGCTTGAGCGCCGCGTCGAGCAGGCGCGCCTCGGCCTGCTCATGGGCGCCGAACCCAATGACCCGTTCCACCCCGGCCTTGCCCGCAGCGGCGGCCAGCCGCGCATAGTGCGGATTGTCGCGCGGCAACACCGCGGCGCCGCCCGGCTCGATGCCGAGGAAGATTTCGGCCTTGGCGTCGGCGATCTCCTCGACCGAACGGAAATATTCGAGATGAACGGCTTCGATCGAGGTGATCAATGCCACATGCGGGCGCACGAGCTTCACCAGCGGCGTGATTTCGCCCGCGTGATTCATGCCGATCTCGAATACCGCGAAGCGCGCAGTCCAAAGGCAGGCGCGCGAGCGACAACGGCACGCCCCAGTGATTGTTGAACGACGCGGTCGAGGCATGAATTTCGCCTTCGCGCGCGAGCGCCGTGCGCAGCGCCTCCTTGGTGCCGGTTTTCCCCACCGAGCCGGTTACCGCCGCGATCTTGGCTTGCGAACGGGCTCGCGCCGCGCGCGCGAGATCGCGCAGCGCTTCGAGCGGATCGGCGACGACGAGCAGCGCCGCGCCTTCGGGCATTTCGGAAAGTTTCTCGTCCATCACGACCGCGAGCGCCGCGCCGCGCTTCAGCGCATCGGCCACGAACTCGTGCCCGTCGAAACGGTCGCCCTTGATGGCGAAGAAAGCCTCGCCGACGCCGATCGTGCGGCTGTCGATGGCGACGCCGGAAATGTTCGCCGAGGGCTGGCCCTGAAGCCGGCCGCCGGTCGCGGCTTTGAGCGCGTCGAGCGTCCAGAGCGAAGCGCTCATCGCTTTCCTCCGAGCGCGGCGCGCACCGCCGCCTGATCCGAGAACGGAAGCGTGCGGTCGCCCAGAATTTGGCCGGTTTCATGGCCCTTTCCGGCAACCAACAGCACGTCGCCGGTCTTGAGCTCCTCGACCGCGGCGGCAATGGCCGCCGCCCGGTCGCCGATCTCGATGGCGCCCGGCGCCGACGCCAGAATCGCCTTGCGGATCGCGGCCGGGTCTTCGCTGCGCGGATTGTCGTCGGTCACGAACGCGCGGTCGGCGCGCTTGGCCGCCACCGCCCCCATGAGCGGGCGCTTGCCCGGATCGCGGTCGCCGCCGGCGCCGAACACCACCAGCAGCCGGCCGGACGCGAAGGGCCGCAGCGCATCGAGCGCGTTGGCGAGCGCATCGGGGGTGTGGGCGTAATCGACGAAAATCGGCGCGGCGCCTTTTTTGCCGACATATTCGAGGCGGCCGGCCGCGCCTTCGAGATCTTCGAGCGCGGCGAGCGCTTCGCCGACCGGGACGCCGGTCGCGATCGCAAGCCCAGCGGCGACCAGCGCATTCGACGCCTGGAACGCACCCACCAACGGCAAATGCAAGCGATACTCCTTGCCGCCCGCGCGCACGGTCAGCGACTGTGCGAAACCCTCGGGCGTAGCCGCGATCAGCGTGAGATCGGTGCCCGCGCGGCCTACGGAAACGAGACGCAGTTTCATCTGCTGCGCGACGGCCGCGACGATCCTGGCCTCCGGGCTGTCCGCATTCACCACCGCCGCCGCGCCCTCGGGCAACAGCGTATCGAACAGCCTGAGCTTCGCCGCTCGATAGGCCTCGAGCGTCGGGTGATAGTCGAGATGATCGCGCGTCAAATTCGTGAAAGCGCCCGCCGAAATTCGCACACCGTCGAGGCGACGCTGGTCGAGCCCGTGCGACGATGCTTCGAGCGCGAGATGCGTGACACCCTCGCCCGCGAGCTTGTCGAGCAGCTCGTGCAGCGCCACCGGATCGGGCGTGGTCAGGCTCCCCGTCACCTCGCCCGAGGGCGCGCTGACACCGAGCGTGCCGAGACTCGCCGCCTGGTGTCCGGCCGCGGCCCAGATCTGCCGCGTGAACGAGACGACCGATGTTTTTCCGTTGGTGCCGGTGACGGCGACGATCGTTTCCGGCTGACGCGGATGGAGCTTTGCCGCCGCGCGCGCCAGCGCGGCCCGCGCATCCGCGACGCGCACAAAGACGACATTCGCCGGCAGGCCCGCGGGCCGCTCGCCTTCGCCGACCACCGCGACCGCGCCCTTGCCTGCTGCATCGTCCGCGAAGCGGCTGCCGTCGGTGCGGCTGCCCGCGAGCGCGAAAAAGACCGAGCCTGGTACCACTTTCCTGCTGTCGATGGCGATTGACGTGATCGCAACACCGTGCGGCGCGCTTGCGCCGTCAGGTCCGAGCAGATCGTGCAATTCCAGCATTAGCGTTCCGAACTCTAGCGCGCCGCGCGCTGGGCGATCGCGAGCAGGCGTTCGGCCGGCGGCATATCAATTCGCGGCTTGAGGCCCAGCAGCGGCGCGACGCGCGCGATGATCTTGCCGCTGGTCGGCGCCGCGTTGAGCCCCGAGGTCGCCTCGCGCTGGTCCGCCGTCGCCTGCGGCTCGTCGAGCATCACCAGCACCAGATAGCGCGGTGCGTCGGCCGGGAATACGCCCATGAACACCGTGAGGCGCTTATTTTTCATGTAGCGGCCGCCCACCACCTTCTCCGAGGTGCCGGTCTTGCCGCCCACGTAATAGCCTTCCACTTCCGCGCGCTTGGCCGAGCCGCGCTCGACATTGAGCCGGAACAGATAGCGCATCTTCTCGCTGGTCTCCGGCTTGATCACGCGCACGGCGAGCTTTTTCGCATCCTCCTCGGTGCGTCTCAGAAACGTCGGCGGGATCAGCAGTCCGCCATTGATCAGCGCGGCGGTTGCCATCACCGCCTGCAAGGGCGCGACCGAAAGCCCGTGGCCGAAGGCGATGGTCGCCGTGTTCAGCTCGCCCCAACGCCTGGGCATCAGCGGCTCGGCGCTTTCCGGCAGTTCGGTGCGCAGCCGCTCTAACTGACCGATTTTTTTCAGGAACGCCCGGTGCGCATCGACGCCGTGCGCCAGCGCCATGCGCGCGGCGCCGATATTGGAGGAATAGGTGAAGACTTCGGGCAGGCTCAGCATGCGCCGCTGGCCGTGGAAATCGTTGATCGTGTATTTGCCGTACTGCAGCGGCTGGCGCGCATCGAGCTGCGAGCCGAGCGTGAACTTTCCCGAATCGAGCGCCATCGCGACCGTCAACGCCTTGAATGTCGAGCCCATCTCATAGACGCCGGTGGTGAGCCGGTTCAGCCGGATGGGGTCGCGCATACCGCGCGGCTGGTTCGGATCGAAATCCGGCAGCGACACCATCGAGACGATCTCGCCGGTGCGCACGTCGAGCACCAGCCCGGCGGCGGCATTGGCCCTGTAGCGAGCCATCGCGGCGGCGAGCTCGTCGCGCACCGCGTGCTGGACGCCGAGATCGAGCGCCAGCGACACCGGCGACAGCGTCCGGTCGGAGGTGAGCCCCGCGAGCCGCAGCTCCGCGAGCCCCTGTCCGTCGATCCATTTCTCGAGGCCGGCGATGCCCGCATTGTCCACGTTGACGTAGCCGATGGCGTGGGCGATTTCGGGCCCCGATGGATAGACGCGCCGGCTTTCGCTCAAGAACCCGATTCCGGGCAAGCCGAGGCGATGGATCGCGAGCCGCTGTGCCGGCGAGATTTCGCGCTTCAGCCATACGAAGCCGCGCTTGGACGAAAGCCGCTCGCGCATCTCGCGCGTGTCGAGATCGGGCAGGATCGCGGCCAGCTGCTCGACCGCCTCGTCGACGTCGATGATCTTGCGCGGCTCCCCGAACAGCGACGGCGCCCGCACGTCGGTCGCGATCAATCGTCCGCTGCGGTCGAAAATATCGGGCCGCGAGGCGGCGGTCGCGTCGGTCGCCGCGATTCGCTTTGCCAGAGGACTCTCGGGAAAAGCCGCGAGCTGCACCAGCCGCGCCCCGATCACCCCGAACGCGAACATGAAGCCGAGAAACAGGAGCCCGATCCGCGCGCGCGTCATCCGCACCGGATCGACGCGCGATGCTTTTCCCGAAACGTCGATGGCGGTACCCGCGGACGGATGCACTGCTCAGTTCCCCTTGACCAGCGCATCGAGCGCACTGCGGTCGAGCGGCGGGTCGATCGTTTCGATCAGATCGCCGATCGGATCGCCGCTCGTGATCGGTTTCTCCGGCAGCGCGGCGATTTCTCCGACCTGCACGAGCGCCGCCGACTTCATGCCGAGATGGCGTTGCGCCAGGTCCTGAATCCGCTCGGGCGCGCCAAGCCGGCCCCATTCGGCCCGCAGCCACGAGATGCGTTCGCGCTCAGCGCGGATTTCGGAACGAAGCTTGGCGATGTGCTGCACATGGGCGGTCGATTGGTACTTCACTTGATAGAGCGCGACCGCGGCGGCCACGAGGCAGCCGATGACGATGAGATGGAGAAGCCTGAGCACGCCTACCTCCCCCGCCTGGCTTCAAGCGAAGGCAGCCGCGCGATCAGCGGCGCCAGCGGATCGTCGGTGCGCGCCGCGATTTCGGTTCGTTCCGCAGCGCGCAGCTTGGCCGAGCGCGCGCGCGGATTAGCGGCGGTCTCGCCGGCCGAAGGCTCGATCGGCTTCTTGGTGAGGATGCGGAAAGTCGGCTCCGCCGCCACGATCTCGGGCCGGTGACGCGAGCCGGCCGGCGCCTTGCCGCGGTCGATGAGGAAGTTCTTCACCAGCCGGTCTTCGAGCGAATGGAACGCGACCACCACCAGCCGTCCGCCGGGCGCGAGCAGCCGCTCGGCTGCGAGAAGCGCCGCCGCGAGCTCTTGCAATTCGTCGTTCACATAGATGCGCAGCGCCTGGAAACTGCGGGTCGCCGCATCGATCCCGCCCGGGCTCGCGCGCACGACGCTGCGCACGATGTCGGCGAGCTCCCCAGTGCGTTCGATCGGCTTTTCCTTGCGCGCCGCGACGATGGTGCGGGCCACCGCGCGCGAGCGGCGCTCTTCGCCGAGCGCGAAGAAGATGTTCGCCAGCTCCTCTTCGGGAAGTTTGTTCACGATATCGGCCGCGCTCGGCCCGCTCATTCCCATGCGCATGTCGAGCGGCCCGTCGCGGCGGAACGAGAACCCGCGCTCCGGCTCGTCGATCTGCATGGAGGAGACGCCGAGATCGAACACGATGCCGTCGGCGGCCTCTATCCCTAGATCGCGCGCGAGCGTATCGACCCGCGAGAAGCGCTCCTCGGCGAGCACCAGCCGTTCGGGAAATGCTTCGACGAGAGCAGCGCCCGCGGCGACCGCGTTACGGTCGCGATCGAGCGCGATCACGCGGCAATTGGCCGCTTCGAGGATGGCTCTGGAATAGCCCCCGGCCCCGAAGGTGGCGTCGACATAGACGCCACCTTCCTTGGGCTCGAGAAACGAAGTGACCTCCCCGACGAGGACGGGAACGTGGCGGGCCGGTCCGCCAGCGGCGCCCGAAGCGCCGCGGCCCGCCTTCATCCCCCCGCCTCGGAGAGATCCCTCCCACGCTTCCGGTTGCCGACCGTCGCTCGGAGCGCGCGCACCTTCTTGGTGGCCTCCACCAGATGCGCGCGGAAGCGCTTCGGCTCCCAGATCTGAAACTTGTGCCCGAGCCCGACGAAGGCCACCGCGTCCGAAATGTGCGCGTGCGTCTTCAAGGTCTCGGTGAGAATGATGCGGCCTTCCGTGTCGATCGTGAGCGTCTCGCTCTGGCCATAGAGCGCGGCCGCCAGTTCCTCGCGCTCCTCCGAATAGGGCGGATAGCGCTCGATCAGCGCTTCGATCTCCGACAACAGCGCCTTGCCGCCCGCGTCCAGCGCCGGCCGCCCCGGCGAGGGCTGGCAATAGAGTTCCGCGACGGCCTCGCGCGCCAGCAGCGCCCGGAACGGCGCCGGAATCGAAACCCGGCCCTTGGCGTCGAGGTTCATCATGTAGGTCGCAACGAAGCGGTCCATGTTTCCGCCCGACACGCGAACGCAACCCCGACGGCGATACGCACAACTCCTCGGGCCGGAGCGCTGGCGCACTCCGCCCGGCCGGGCTGCGTCGATACCGGAACGGGACAATTTGGGATATCATGGGACCATATGGTCGTCAACGGACGGCTCCGCGACGGCCTGCGCCGCCCGGCTTCCGCCCAGGCTCCGATCGGGCATTAACACTCTGCGAACCTTAAGAATTTATTGCATTTTCGGCGCGCGCCGCGCGGCACATTAGAGTACGCACGGAACGGACGGTTTCCGGTGCAAAAATCCTTCAAGCCAGACGCAAGCCTCGTGAGCGCAGTCGCCGCCTCGCCGAATTTCGACGAGCGCCAGGGCGGCGCGCCCGACATGATTCTCCTGCACTACACCGGCATGGCGAGCGCCGAAGCCGCGCTTGCGCGTCTCGTCGATCCCGCCGCCAAGGTGTCGTCGCACTATTTCGTGCACGAGGACGGCCGCGTGCTTCAGCTCGTGCCCGAGGCGCGGCGCGCATGGCACGCCGGCGAAGCGCTTTGGGCCGGCGAGAGCGACATCAATTCGCGCTCGATCGGCATCGAGATCGTCAATCCCGGGCCACGATCTCGGCTATCCGGATTTTCCGCGCGCCCAGATCGAAGCCGTGATCGCGCTGTGCCGCGACATCACCAAGCGAACTGCCATCCGCGCCGGCCGCGTGCTCGCCCATTCCGACGTGGCGCCCTCGCGCAAGCAGGACCCAGGCGAGAAGTTCCCCTGGGACATTCTGCACGATAAAGGCGTCGGCCATCTGGTCGCACCCGCGCCGCTCACCGAAGGCCCGGCGCTCAAGCCCGGCGATCGCGGCGAAGCGGTCACCATGTTGCAGACCATGCTCGCGCGCTATGGCTATGGCGTTTCGCTCACCGGCGAGTTCGACGCGGCGACTGCCGATGTGGTCACGGCTTTCCAGCGCCACTTCCGTCGCATGCGTGTGGACGGCATCGCCGACGCCTCGACGCTCGCGACGTTGCGCGACCTGCTGGCCGCGCGCCCGATCTAGGCCTCCTCGACGCCGCCTCATTGCCGCATTCGAAGCATCGCTGCGCGCGTACGACATTCCACGCAGAATGATTGTGGCGCCCGCCCAATTTTCACGCCGTTTCGTTCCGCGGCACCCGGCGATGAATCTCAAATTGGGCCACGGAGCGTCCCGCTACCGTCCGAATTCCCGGGCCTTCTCCCGCCTATTCGCGTCGGGGATGAAGGGGAGCGTCTGTGACCAAGTTCAAGTGCGTGTTTGCAGTTCTTCTGCTGTTCGCCGCCGCCGTACCCGCCCTTGCCGCTTCCGAGAATCTCATCGACACGCTGCTTGCGCGCGCAAGAAATAAGCAGCCGGCCGAGGCCGCGCGCGGCAACTTGATTCTTGCCGCGGTCGAGGTGCCGGCGAAGCTGCAGGAAACTTCCCTCATCGACGAGCTGCTCGCGCGCGCCCGCCGCGGGCGCGCCATCGGCCTCGGCAAGGACGATCTCACCGCGCTGGTCGATCGCGAAGCCGCGGCGCTCGGCATTCCGATCGCGCTGGCGCGCGCGGTCGTGAAGGTCGAGAGCAGCTGGAATCCGCGCGAAACCGGCACCGTCGGAGAAGTGGGGCTGATGCAGATCAAGCACAGCACCGCGCGGTTTCTTGGCTTCGCCGGTTCCCGCACCGAACTCTACGACCCGAAGACCAATGTGCGCTGGGGCATGAAGTATCTCGCCGGCGCCTACAAGCTCGCCGGCGGCAATGTCTGCCAGACCGCGCTCAAATATCAGGGCGGCCACAACGCCAAGCGCATGACCGGCATCGCCAGCCGCTATTGCTCGAAGCTGCACACCTACATGGCGTCCAAGGGCTGAACGCGGGGCCGGCGAATTCGTTTACGCTCTGCCGCGTCTGGTTCCCGCCACCCTTGACGCGCCGCATCGTGCGCGCGCATTTATAGGCCGTCAGTCGGCCGGGCGGCCGCGGCGCGCAAGCGTCGAGGAAAGTCCGGGCTCCACGGAGATACGGTGCCGGATAACGTCCGGCGGGGGCGACCCCAGGGAAAGTGCCACAGAGAAGAGACCGCCGCGGTCTTCGGACCAGGCAAGGGTGAAACGGTGCGGTAAGAGCGCACCGCGCCTCCGGCAACGGAGGCGGCACGGCAAACCCCACCGGGAGCAAAGCCGAATAGGGACGGCACGGGCGGAACGTTTCCGCTCAATCCGGTCTTCGGATCGCCGTCCGGGTAGGCTGCTCGAGGCGCCGGGTAACCGGCGTCCCAGAGGAATGGCCGCCGCGCGGGAGCAATCCCGCCGTCCAGAACCCGGCTTATAGGCCGTCTGATGTTTGTGAGAGGGCTCGGCGGAAACCCCGCCGGGCCCTCGCCATTTCTAGACGAACCCGCCCGTCACCGCGCGCGGCTTGTAGGGCGCTTCGAGAAACTTCTTGGTCTCGTCGTCGAGCTTGATCGAAAGCGCCTTGAGCGCGTCGGGCAGATGATGCGGCTTCGAGGTGCCGATGATCGGCGCCGTTACCGTGGGATTGGCGAGCACCCAGGCGATCGCCACCGCCGCGCGCGACACGCCGAGCTTCTCGGCCACCTGTCGCACGCGCTCGGCGATCTCGTAATCGGTGTCGGTGGCGCCGAGCCCGAGCAGCTGCGCGAAATTGTCGGTCCGGCCGCGCAGCGTCTTCTCGCCCTGGCTCGGCATCGAGCCGGCGAGGAAGCCGCGCGCGATCGGCGACCATGGCGTGACCGCCATCCCCTCCGCCTTGCAGAGCGGCAGCATCTCGCGCTCCTCCTCGCGATAGAGCAGATTGTAGTAGTTCTGCATCGAGACGAACGGCGCCAGGCCGCGCTCGCGCTGCAGCGTCAGCATCTTCTCGAATTGCCACGACCACATGCTTGACGCGCCGAGATAGAGCGCCTTGCCGGCCTTCACCACGTCGGAGAGCGCCTGGATCGTCTCCTCGATCGGCGTGCCGTAATCGAAGCGATGGATGATGTAGAGGTCGACGTAATCCATGCCGAGCCGCTTCAGCGAGGCGTCGATCGCCTCCATGATGTGCTTGCGCGAGAGCCCGCGCTGGTTCGGTTTCGGACCCATCTCGCCATGGACCTTGGTGGCGATCACCACCTCGTCGCGCTTGGCGAAATCGCGCAGCGCCTTGCCGGTGATCTGCTCGCTCACGCCGTGCGAATAGACGTCGGCGGTGTCGAAGAAATTGATGCCGGCCTCGAGCGCGGCCTTGATGTGCGTGCGGCCTTCCTCTTCGCCCAACACCCACTCGCGCCATTTCTTGTCGCCATAGGTCATGCAGCCGAGGCACAGCGGCGACACCTTCATGCCGGTCTTGCCGAAACGGACGTATTGCATGGAACCGAACTCCTCAGCGTAGATCGAACATGGTCGAGGGCAACCATAGCGCCAGTTGCGGGAACACCGCGAGCAGGACGACGGCGACGCACATCAAAAGGAATAGCGGGAACGCATAGGCGCCGATGGCGAAGATCGAGCGGCCGGTCATGCCCTGCAGCACGAACAGATTGAAGCCCACCGGCGGCGTGATCTGCGCCATCTCCACCACCAGCACGACGTAAATCCCGAACCAGATCAGGTCGAACCCGGCGCGCTCCACCAGCGGCATGATGACCGAGGTCGTCAGCACCACCATGGAAATTCCGTCGAGGAAGCAGCCGAGCACGATGTAGAACAGCGTGAGCACGACGAGCAGCTGCCACTGGCTGAGCCCGAGGCCGGTGATCCATTCGGCCAGCGCCCGTGGGATGCCGGTAAAGCCCATGGCGACGGTGAGAAACGCGGCCCCCGCGAGAATGAAGCAGATCATGCAGGAGGTGACGGTCGCGCCGATCAGCGCGTCGCCGAAGCTCGCGCGCGTCAGCGATCCGCCGAGCCACGAGAGCAGCAGCGCGAGCCCGACGCCGACCACCGCCGCCTCGGTCGCCGAGGCGATGCCGCCATAGATCGAGCCGATCACGCCGAGGATCAGGAGCAGGACCGGAATAAGCCGCCATGTAGAGGCAACGCGTTTGCCGAACGAGGTGGTCGGCTCCGGCGGCGGCATGCGCTCGCGGTTCAGGAGCGCCCAGACCACGACGAATCCCATGAACAGCAGCGCCAGCATGATGCCCGGCACGACGCCGGCGATGAACAGGCGCGCGATGGATTGGTCGGTCGCCGCGCCATAGACGATCATGATGATCGAGGGCGGGATCAGCAGCCCGAGCGTCGCGGAACCGGCGAGCGTGCCGATCGCCATCTTGTCGTCGTAGCCGCGCTTGCAGCAGTTCCGGCAGCGAAATGCGCCCGATGGTGGCGCAGGTCGCCGCCGACGAGCCCGACACCGCGGCGAAGATCGCGCAGCCCGAGCACGTTCACGTGCAGCAGCCGGCCCGGCAGGCGATTGAGCCAGGGCGCCAGCCCGTGAAACAAATCCTCCGCCAGCCGCGTACGGAACAGGATTTCGCCCATCCAGATGAACATCGGCAGCGCCGTGAGGTCCCAGCCGTTCGACGCGCTCCAGAACGAAGTCGCCAGCACCGCGCCGGGCGGCGCGGCGACCTTGGCGACCATGGCGACGAGCCCGATGAAGGCGAGCGCCATGGCGATCCAGACGCCCGAGCCGAGCACGGCGAAGAGAAGAAGGATCAGGACCAGCGTGAGCGTGAGGAGGTCCACTCAGCCCTCCTTCATGCCGGTCACCGCGTCTTCTCGCGGAACGGAACGACGGCCGGCCGGTGCGCCAGGTGATCGCGAGTTCGTCGAGCAGTGCGACCAGCAACGCCGAGCAGACCGACCGCCATCGCCGCCTGCGGGATCGCAAGCGGGATCGGCAACAGGCCATAGGACACTTCATTGAAGCGGATCGAGTCCCAGACCAGCCGCGCCACGCTCCATGTCATGAACGCGACGAACGCGCTCCCCGCCGACGAACGCCCACAGCTCGAACAGAAAACGCGCGCGCGGCGGCAACGCACCGAGCAGCATCGTCACGCGGATATGCGCCCCGCGCTTCAGTGTCGCCGCCAGCGCAAGAAAGCTCGTCGCCGCCAGGAGATAGCCCGCCATCTCGGCGAGCGAGGCGATCATGAAGCCGTAGGGCGGGCGGCCCGTAGAGCTTGAGCAGGAGATCGGCGATGCGCCCGATCACCTGGACGCCGACGAGAATCCCGATCGTGACCAGACACGCCGCCGCCAGCCACAGCGTCAGCGCGTAGAAGCGATCGAGGAGGGAGCGCAAAATCTTGCCTTCAATCATCTAACGACTGTCATCCCGGCCGAGCCGACGCAGCGCGGCAAGAGCCGGGATCCATGAACATGTGTTCAAAAACGCATGCCATGATCCTGGATCCCGGATAGCGGCGCTACGCACCGCTTCCGGGATGACAGGAGTTGTTACGACCCCGGCTTGTTGAACGTCTCCAGGATCGCCTTGCCGTCGGCGCCGGCGGCGGTCTGCCACTCGGCCGACATGGTCTTGCCGATCGTGAGCGAAGCCGTCCTTCAGCGCCGCCGACGGCTGCACGATGATGATCTTGTTCGCGCGCCAGCATCTTGATCTTGTCGGCAGTCTCGGCCGCCGAAGCGGTCCAGCCGCGTTCCTCGGCGGCCTTGGCCGCGTCGGTCAGCGCCTTCTTTTCGGCGGCGGAGAGCTTGTCGAACGCTTCCTTCGACACCATCACGACGTTGCGCGGCAGCCACGCCTGGGTGTCGTGGAAGTGGGTGAGGAAGTCCCACGCCTTGGAGTCGACGCCGGTCGAGGCCGAAGTGATCATCGACTCGACGCGGTTGGTGGAGAACGCGGTCGCGATGTCGGGCACCTCGATCTGGGTCGGGATCGCGCCGGCGAGCGCGGCGATGCGCTGGGTCGCCACGTTATAGGTGCGGAACTTGAGCCCCTTCAGATCGCCGATGCTCTTGATCTCTTTCTTGGCGTAGATGCCCTGCGGCGGCCACGGCACCGAATAGAGCAGGATGAGGCCTTCATCCGCGAGCTTCTTCTCGAGGAACGGCCGCTGCGCCGCATAGAGCTTCTTGGCCGCGGGGTAGCCGGTGGCGAGGAACGGCACCGAATCCACCGAATAGATCGGGCTTTCGTTCGCGTGCAGCGATATCAGCACCTCGCCGATCGGCGCGATGCCGCGCTTGATCGCGTTCTTGATCTCCGGATGCTTGACGAGCGAGCCGCTGGAATGGACGGTGATCTTCAGGCTGCCGCCGGTGGCCTTGTCGATATCGGCCGCGAACTGCGCGATGTTCTTGGTATGGAAGTTGCCGTCCGGATACGGCGTCGGCATGTCCCATTTGGTTTGCGCCGTCGCGGCGGTCGATAACAAGGCCGCAACCGCAGCGGCGGCAAGACTAGTGACGATTCTCTGCATGGTTCCCACTCCCGTGATGGCTATTCTTGCTGCCAGCATCGCGCGTTTCCGCCCAGGCACGCAAGCGCGGAGCGCGCGACCATGAAGGCTTGGGACTTCTGGATCGACCGCGGCGGCACCTTCACCGACATCGTCGCGCGCGCCCCCGACGGTAGCCTCGTCGCGCGCAAGTTGCTCTCGGAGAGCCCGGCCTATCGCGACGCGGCGGTGCAGGGCATCCGCGAGGTGCTCGGGCTCAAGCCCGGCGCGTCGATCGAAAAGGGCGCGATCGGCGCGGTGAAGATGGGGACCACCGTCGCCACCAATGCGCTGCTGGAGCGCAAGGGCGAGCGCACTCTATTACTCATAACCAAGGGTTTTCGCGACGCGCTTAGGATCGGCTACCAGGCAAGGCCGAAAATTTTCGCGCGCCACATCGTCAAGCCCGAAATGCTCTATGAGCGCGTCGTCGAAGTGGACGAGCGTGTGCGCGCCGACGGCGCCGTGGAACAAGCGCCCGATCTGGCCGCTGTGCGCGCTGAACTCGAGCGCGCGAAACAGGACGGCATCGGCGCGGTCGCCATCGTGTTCATGCACGCCTATCGCTATCCGGCGCACGAGCAGC
This sequence comes from uncultured Alphaproteobacteria bacterium, assembly GCA_963765745.1. GTDB lineage: Bacteria > Pseudomonadota > Alphaproteobacteria > Rhizobiales > Xanthobacteraceae > JAHFPN01. The sequence goes on along the minus strand of CAVXXM010000010.1, from coordinate 162,552 downwards.
TGGTGGCCAAGCTCGCGCGTGACATGGGCTTCCCGCAGGTGTCGGTGAGCCACGAAGTCTCGCCGCTCATCAAACTTGTGGGCCGCGGCGACACCACAGTGGTCGACGCCTATCTCTCGCCGATTCTGAAGCGCTACGTCGATCTCGTCGCCGCCGATCTCGACGCCAAACATTCGGGCGCGCGGCTCATGTTCATGATGTCCTCGGGCGGGCTGACCGCCGCCGATCTTTTCCAGGGCAAGGACGCGATCCTTTCCGGCCCCGCCGGCGGCGTCGTCGGCATGGCCGAGACCGGGGCGGCCGCCGGCTTCAAGCGCCTGATCGGCTTCGACATGGGCGGCACCTCGACCGACGTGTCGCACTTCGACGGCGAATACGAGCGCGCGTTCGAGACCGAAGTCGCCGGCGTGCGCATGCGCGCGCCGATGATGCGAATTCACACCGTCGCCGCCGGCGGCGGCTCGATCCTGCATTTCGACGGCGCACGCTTCCGCGTCGGTCCCGACAGCGCCGGCGCCGATCCGGGACCGAAATGCTATCGCCGCGGCGGGCCGCTCGCCGTCACCGACGCTAATGTCATGGTGGGGAAGCTGTTGCCAGATTTCTTTCCGAAGATTTTCGGAGCCAACGGCGACCAGCCGCTCGATGCGAATTCTGTGTGCGATTCATTCAAGAAGCTCTCAGCCGAGATCGGCGGCAGCCGCGCGCCCGAGCTGGTGGCCGACGGCTTCATCAAGATCGCGGTCGAGAACATGGCCAACGCCATCAAGAAGATTTCGGTCGCGCGCGGCTATGACGTGACGCGCTACGCGCTCAATTGCTTCGGCGGCGCCGGCGGCCAGCACGCATGCCTGGTCGCCGACGCGCTCGGCATGCAGACGGTGCTGCTCCATCCGCTCTCGGGCCTGCTTGTCGGCCTATGGAATGGGCCTCGCCGACATTCGCGCTACGCGCCAGCAGGCCATCGAGGAACCCTTCGGCGAAGCGGCGCGCACGACCCTCGAACGTCTCGGCGCGAAGCTCGGAGCCGAAGCCGCCGCCGAGGTCGAATCCCAGGGCGTCGCGCGTGCGGATATCGCCGTCCATGTGCGCGCGCACATCCGCTACGCCGGCACCGACACGCCGCTCGAAGTCGCGGCCGGCACCCTTGCTGCGATGAAATCCGCCTTCCAGGCCGCCCATCGCGCGCAGTTCGGCTTCATCGACGAGGGCAAGGAGCTGGTGATCGAGGCGATGTCCGTGGAAGCCGTCGGCGGCGGCGCCAAGTTCGTCGAACCCGAATCTGCCGAAAACGAAATCGCCGCTGCCCGCCCCCGCGCAACGCACGCGCTTCTTCTCGAACGGCGCCTGGCACGACGCCGCCGTGTTTCTGCGCGCCGCGCTCGCGCCCGGCCACCGCGTGCCGGGCCCGGCGCTCGTCATCGAGCCGCATCAGACCGTCGTGGTCGAGGACGGCTGGCAGGCCGAGGTCACCGCGAAGAATCACTTGCTGCTCACCCGCGCTGTCCCGCTCGCGCGCGCACACGCCATCGGCACCCACGCCGATCCGGTGATGCTCGAAGTGTTCAACAACCTCTTCATGTCGATCGCCGAGCAGATGGGCGTCGTGCTGCAGAACACCGCCTATTCGGTGAACATAAAGGAACGGCTCGATTTCTCCTGCGCCGTGTTCGACGCCGAAGGCAGCCTGGTCGCCAACGCGCCGCACATGCCGGTGCATCTCGGCTCCATGGATAAATCCGTCGAGACCGTGCAGCGCGAGAACAAGGGCAAGATCGCGCCCGGCGACGTCTATGCGCTGAACGCGCCCTATAACGGCGGCACGCACCTGCCCGACATCACCGTCTGCACGCCGGTGTTCGACGACGGCCGGCCGCGAAATCCTGTTCTGGGTCGCCTCGCGCGGACACCACGCCGACGTCGGCGGCGTCACCCCCGGCTCCATGTCGCCGCGCGCCACCCATATCGAGGAGGAAGGCGTCTATCTCGACAATCTCAAGCTCGTGGACCGCGGACGCTTTCTGGAGCGCGAACTCTATACCGCCCTCGAAGGCGCGAAATACCCGGCGCGCAATCCGCTGCAGAACGTCAACGACCTCAAGGCGCAGATCGCCGCCAACGAAAAGGGCGTGCGCGAGCTGCAAAAGATGATCGCCGATTTCGGCCTGCCGGTCGTCCGCGCCTATATGGGCCACGTGCAGGACAACGCCGCCGAGTCCGTGCGCCGCGTGCTCGACCGCCTGCACGATTGCGCGTTCGAATACGAAATGGACCAAGGCACCTGGATCCGCGTCAAGATTTCCGTGGATAAAGCCAAGCGCGAAGCCATCGTCGATTTCACCGGCACCTCGCCCGAGCAGCCGACGAACTTCAACGCGCCAGCGCCGGTCACGCGCGCCGCCGTGCTCTATGTCTTCCGCGTCATGGTGGACGACGAAATCCCGATGAACGCCGGCTGCCTGCGTCCGATCAGGATCGTGATCCCGCCGCGCTCGTTGCTTTCGCCCGAATATCCCGCCGCCGTCGTGGCCGGAAACGTCGAGACCAGCCAGGCCGTGACCGACACGCTGTTCGGCGCATTGAAGGCGCTTTCAGCCGCGCAAGGCACCATGAACAATCTCACCTTCGGCAACGATCGCTACCAGTATTACGAAACGATCTGCTCCGGCTCCCCGGCCGGGCCCGGCTTCGACGGCGCCGATGCGGTGCATACGCACATGACCAACACCCGCCTTACCGATCCGGAAGTGCTGGAGTTCCGCTTCCCCGTCGTGCTCGAGGATTTTCATATCCGGAAAGACTCCGGCGGCCGCGGCAAGTGGCGCGCCGGCGACGGCATCTCGCGCCGCATCCGGTTTCTCGAGCGCATGGACTGCGCCATTCTATCCGGCCACCGCCGCGTGCCGCCCTTCGGCCTCGAAGGCGGCGAGCCGGGCCAGATCGGCGAGAACTGGGTGCGCCGCGCCGACGGCCGCATGGAGCGGCTCGAAGGTTGCGACCAGACCGTGCTCAATGCCGGCGAAGCGATCATCATCGTGACGCCCACCGGTGGCGGCTACGGCAAGAGCTGAGCGAGGAGATTTCCATGTCCGATACGAATGCGAACACGCCGACGCCGCTGAAACCCGGCGGCGCTCTTCCTCCGGGACTCCCCTTCTCCGAGGGCATGGCGGTCGGAAATCTCGTGCTGCTCTCCGGCCAGATCGGCACGCTCCCCGGCAAGCGCGAGCTGAACAACGCAACGCCCGAGGCCGAGTACCGTCAGGTCCTGGACAACATCGTCGCGACCTTGAAGGCCAACGGCATGACCACGAAAAACGTGGTCCGCTGCCTGGTCATGCTTGCCGACATGAAGGAGTGGGAAGCCTTCAACCGCGTCTATGTGACCTATTTCGAGCCGCCCTATCCGGCCCGCTCGGCCTTCGGCTGCAGCGGGCTCGCCTTCGGCGCGCGGGTCGAGGTCGAATGCATCGCGGTCCGGCCCACGAACCCCAGTTGAATCGGTTTCTCAACGACTTGAATCAGGCTGCGAACTTCCGCCGGCCACCCCATCCACTTGGCTGGACTCGCGAATCCGGCGCGGCAAAACGCCTTCCTCATCCTTCAACTTAACGGAGGACGAAGGCGGATTCCGCTTCGGATTCAGCGGATTGCACCCATCCGCGCAACCCGCCGATTTCTTGACTCACCCCACCCCCGTCTCTATTTTGCACCGCGGCAATCCAGGCGGATTGCCGATTCCGGAGTTCGAAGGGTTCGCGATGGCGGGTCGCCGCTCGCCGGAGAACGGGAACCGGCGCCCGGCAGCCGACGAGGCCGAGCTTACCGCCCGGCTGCAGCGGCTGGGCGAGCGGCTCGACGCGGTCGCCAAGCGGCCGCCGCCGAGCGAACCGGCAAGCGGCTCTCCCCGGGCCGATCCGGCCGGCTTCGCCCGGGCGATGCGGCTCTCGGGCGAGTTCATCGGCGGAATTGTCGTCGGCGCGTTCATCGGCTGGCTGATCGACTGGCTGACCGGAGTGCCGCCCTGGGGGATGATCGTGTTCCTCCTCCTCGGCTTCGTCGCCGGCGTGTTCAACGTGCTGCGTTCGGTCGGGCAGATGCACCAGCCCGGCGCGGACGACGAGAAGTGAATTTGGCAATCTGAGAGACTATCGACCGCCATGGCCGCCGACCCGATCCACCAGTTCGAGATCAAGAAGTTCTTCACGATCGGCCAGTTCGGCCCGCTCGATCTCGCGTTCACCAATTCGGCGGCATTCATGTTCGCCGCCGTGGTGCTCATCACCGGCGGCCTCGTGCTGGTCACCGCCGGCCGCGGCCTGGTGCCCGGGCGATTCCAGTCGGTCGCCGAAGTCATCTACGAATTCGTCGCCGACATGATCCGGCAGACCGCCGGCGAAGACGGCATGCGCTTCTTCCCGCTGGTGTTCACGCTGTTCAGCTTCATCCTGGTGCTGAACATGCTGGGCCTGATCCCCGGCTTCTTCACGGTCACCAGCCACATCGTGGTGACCGCCGCACTGGCGCTCATCGTGTTCATCACCGTGCTCGGCTACGGAATCTGGAAGAACGGCTTCCGGTTCTTCCGCATCTTCGTCCCGAGCGGCGTGCCGATCTATATCCTGCCGCTGGTGACGCTGATCGAAATCATCTCGTTCCTGTCGCGGCCGCTGTCGCACTCGGTGCGATTGTTCGCCAACATGCTCGCCGGCCACATCACGCTGAAAGTGTTCGCCAGCTTCATCGGCTTGCTCGCCACCGGGCTCGGCTTCTTCGGCTTCGTGGTCGGCATCCTGCCGCTCGGCATGACCGTGGCGCTCACCGCGCTCGAACTTCTGGTCGCCTTCCTGCAAGCCTACGTGTTCACCATGCTCACCTGCATTTACCTGAACGACGCACTGCATCCCGGCCACGGACACTGAGTACTCAACCCTTCGCTACCAACAGGAGCAACAAATGGATCCTATGGCTGCCAAATACATCGGCGCTGGCATCGCCTGCATCGGCATGGGCGGCGCCGGCATCGGCGTGGGCACCATCTTCGGCAACTATCTCGCCGCAGCACTGCGCAACCCGTCCGCCGCGCAGGGCCAATTCGGCAACCTGATCTTCGGCTTCGCGGTGACCGAAGCGCTCGGCATCTTTTCGCTGCTGATCGCGCTGCTGCTGCTCTTCGCGCTCTGAGCCGATGGCCGCGACCGCGAGCACCCAGAAGGAAGGCGGCCCCCACGCCAAGGGGCCGTTTCCGCCATTCGCGCCCGAGCATTTCGGCTCGCAGCTGGTGTGGTTCGCGATCGCCTTCGGTCTGCTCTATCTCCTGCTCGCGCGCTTCGTACTGCCGCGGATCGCGTTCGATCCTCGAAACGCGCCGCGCGCGGGTCGCTTCCGATCTCGAGGAGGCGGGCAGGCTCAAGGGCGAGAGCGAGACTGCGATCGCCGCCTACGAGAAATCGCTGGCCGACGCCCGCGCCCGCGCCCAGGCGGCGGTCGCCGAGCATCAGCAGCAGGTCGCGGCCGAAGCCGCCCGCCGCCGCACCGAGCTCGAAGCCTCGCTCGGCCGGCATCTGGCCGATGCCGAGCGTGCGATCGAGGCGACCCGCAGCACGGCGATGAAGGAGGTGCGCGGCATCGCCATCGAAGCCGCGGGCGCCATCGTCGAGCGGCTGCTGGGTACGCCGCCAGCCAAACCCGCGCTCGAACGCGCGGTCGACACCGCGCTGCATTGAGGAGACGGGCTTGCTCTATCTCTACGAAGCCGAATTCTGGGTCGCGGTCGCCTTCGTGATCTTCATCGCGCTGATCTGGCGCGCCGGGGCCCACCGCTCGGTTCTGTCCTCGCTCAACTCGCGCCGCGACCGCATCAAGAACGAGCTCGACGAGGCGCGCCGTCTCAAGGAAGAGGCCAAAGGCCTGCTCGATCAGTACAAAGCCAAGCAGCGCGAAGCCGAGCGCGAGGCCGCGGCGATCCTTGCCCAGGCCCGCGCCGAGGCCGCCGAGCTCGCGGCCGAAGGCAAGCGGCGGCTCGAGGAATTCGTCGCCCGCCGCACCAAGCAGGCGGAGACCAAGATCGCCCAGGCCGAAGCCCAGGCGCTCGCCGACGTGCGCGCCGCCGCGGCCGAAGCCGCCGCCAAGGCGGCGGAACTGGTGCTTTCCGATATTGTGAAGGGCAAGACCGCCGACGACGTGCTCACCGCCGCGATCCGCGACGTGAAGACGCGCCTCGGCTGATTCCCCGGCTAGCCCGAAACCCGGCCAACGAGAATCGAAAACGCCGCCCCTTGGGGCGGCGTTTCGTCATTGCTAGCGCGCCGGAGGCGGCGGCGGCGGCGCGAAGGTGCCGGGCGGCGGCGCGAATTGCTGCTGCGGCGGCGGTGCTGTCGCCGGGCGCGGAGGCGCCGCCTTGGCCTTGGGCTTCGCCTTGGCTTGCTTCGGCGCCGCTTTCTGCTTCGGCCGCGCCGGAGTGGCGCCCTGCGGATCGAAGCCGACATAGACGACATATGGCGGCGAGCTCGCCCTTGTTCGCCGGCAGCTGGAAGGTCACGTCGTCCTCGACCTGGGCGAAGGCGGCTTGCGTCGTGCCCTGCGCCATCGTCACCGGTATCGAATAGAACTTGGTCCACAGCGTTCGCGGCTGCGGTCCTTCATGGATCACGGCGATCCGCACCGGAATGCTGACCGCGCCCGGGCCGCCCTTCGGCCCGAGCAGCACGCGCCCTTCGATGCCGACCCTCACCGTCATGGTGTCGCCGAGCACGGCGCACTCGCGCGCCAGCTGACCGAGCGATGCCTGATAGCGGATGTTGGTGGGGCCGGTTCCCGGCGGAATCTGCCAGGTGGCGGCGCCGGTTCGCACGGTTACTTGCGGGCAATCAACGTCCGAGGTGCGCGTCGGCCCAGCGGCATAGGGTACATCGGCGCTCCCTTCGTAGATTTGTCCCGGCGTCTGCTGTCCTGGTGGAGGTGGAGTCGACGAGAAGATATTGCCCATCGGTCCCAGCACACTCTCGACCGAAGCGCAGCCTGCGACCGTGAGGCCGGCGAGCAGAATGGCGAAGCCCGGCCGCAATGGCATTATCCGCCGTGTCGATGAATGCCGCATGACATCAATCCCTCCCGCCCCACTACCGGAATTTATAGCAGTGTCCCTCGCCGCGCGCGACCCGTTCAGCGGCCGGCTGGCGCAATGCCCTGGGGCCGTCCGACCAGCATTACCAATAGCCGGTCGCCGGCGAGAAACCGCTTGGCGGCCCTCCGCACATCCTCGGCGGTTACCGCCGCGACCAGGCCGTTGCGCCGGTCGATATAGTCGATGCCGAGGCCTTCCAGCTGAATTTCCAGCAATTGACCCGCGATCTTGCCGGAAGTATCGAACCGCAGCGCATAGGAGCCGACCAGGAAGCTCTTGGCCTTCGCCAGCTCATCGTCGGTCGGCCCTTCGGCGGCGATGCGTCTGATCTCCTCGGTAATGACCGCAAGCGATTCGGCCGCGCGGTCGTTCCGGGTGGATACGCTGCCCATGAACAGCCCGGCATGGTCGAGCGGCGCTAGATAGGAGTGGACCGAATAGGCTAGTCCGCGCTTTTCCCGTATCTCGCGATAGAGCCGCGAAGCGAAGCTGCCGCCGCCAAGCACGTGATTGAGCACATAGGCGGGGATGAAGTCGGGGTCCGAGCGCTTGAGCCCGACGCCGCCGAAGGTGATCGCAGTCTGCGGCACGTCGAGATCGATGATCTCGCGCGAGCCGAGCCCCTGCGGCGCCACTTCGGCGATCGTCGTGAGCTTCGGTTCCGCGGGCAAGGCGCCGAACGCCTTGTCGATCAACGCGGCGAGTGCGGCCGCGTCGATCGCGCCGACCACGGCGATCTTCAAGGTCGAGCGCGCCAGCACCTGGCCCGCATAGCGCTTGAGATCCTCGATACTGATCTTCGGCACCGAGTTCGAGCGTGCCTTGCACCGGCCGTCCATAAGGATGGCCGGGGAAGGCGCGGGCGAACCAGCGCCGCGACACGATATCGCCGGGGTTGGTCGACTGGCGCCGAAGCCCGGCGAGCATGCCGGCGCGCACGCGCTCGACCGCGTCGGCGTCGAACCGCGGCGCGGTGAGCGCCAGCCGCAACAGCTCGAATGCCTCGTCGCGATTTTCCGAAAGCGTCCTGACCGAACCGCGCAGCGTGTCGCGCGCCGCGCTGAAGCCGAGGCTGATGGCGCGCGCCTCCAGGCGCTCATGGAATGCGCGCGCGTCGAGATCGCCGGCGCCTTCGTCGAGCAGCGCGGCCGCGAAACTGGCGACCCCGGGCTTGTCCTCGGGATCCTGATTGGCGCCGCCTTTGATGCCGAACTGCAGCGACAGCATCGGCAACGTGTCGTCGCGCACCAGCCAGGCTTCGATCCCGGCCGGCGTCACGATGCGTTCGATCTTGGCCGCGCGCGAGGCGTCGGGGGCGGCGGAAACCAGGGCTAGGCTCATGGTTGCGAGGACCAGGCGGCGGATCACGAGCGCTTCTCCGGCGCGGCCGGCGTCTTGATGAGATGACCGGTCACGGCGCGCCGCAGGTCGAGATAGTTCTTCGCCGCGCCGCGCACTTCTTCTGCGGTCACTGCGCGGATGCGATCGGGCCAGGTCTTCACGCTTTCGACGGAGAGACCGACGGTCAGCGTAGCGCCGTAGATGCGCGCGAGCGTCGCCTGGCTGTCCTGCGAGTAGATCGTATCGGCGATCAGCCGGGTCTTGGTTCGCGCCAGCTCTTCATCGGTCACGCCGTTGGCCGCGACCTCGACGATGACGGCGTCGGCGGCTTTCTCGAGATCGTCGAGCGAAACCCCCGGACGCGGCGAAGCGTAAATGCCGAAGCGCGTCGCGTCGATGGCCGTGCCCTGGTACCAGGCGCCGGCATTGGCGGCGATCCCCTTCTCGACCACGAGCGTCCGATAGAGCCGGCTGGTGGAGCCGTTGCCGAGAATCTGGCTCAGCACTTCGAGCGCCTCGCCTTCGCCCGGTTTGGCCGTGCGATACGACGGCACCAGATACGAACGGCTCAGGCTCGGCTGCGCCACGCGCGCGTCGGCGAGCACCACGCGCCGGTGCGCCAGCGGGTTCGGCTCGAGCGGCCGCATGCGCGGCTTGATTTGCGGCTGCCGTGCCAACTTGCCGTAGGTCTTGTCGACGAGCGTCCGCACTTCGTCGGCGCCGACGTCGCCGGAAATCACCAGCACCGCGTTGTTCGGCGCGTAGTGCCGGCGATAGAACGCGATCGCGTCGTCGCGATTGAGCTGGCGGATCTCGTGCTCCCAGCCGATCACCGGCCGGCCATAGGGATGATTGACGAACAGCGCGGCCTGCGCCGCCTCGGAGAGTTGCGCGCCCGGGTCGTTGTCGGTGCGGCTGCGGCGCTCCTCCAGCACGACCTCGCGCTCCGGCAGCACGTTCGCTTCGGTGAGCACCAGGCCGGTCATGCGATCGGCTTCGAATTCCATCAGCGTGCCCAGATGCTCGCGCGCGACGCGCTGGAAATAGGCGGTGTAATCGGGCCCGGTGAACGCGTTCTCCTGTCCGCCGATGGCGGCGACGACCTGGGAGAATTTGCCGCCCGGATTCTTGACCGTGCCCTTGAACATCAGGTGCTCGAGGAAATGCGCGATCCCCGACTTGCCCTGCTCTTCGTCGGCGGAGCCGACGCGGTACCAGATCATGTGGGTGACCACCGGCGCGCGGCGATCGGGGATCACGACCACTTCGAGGCCGTTGCCGAGCACGAAGCGGGTGATATCGGGCCCGGCCGCCGATGCGGGCGGTATCGCGATCGTGGCGGTTCCGGCGATGGCGAGCGCGGCAATGGTCTGCATCAATAACCTTGGCACGGGATTCAAAATCTCCGGCGCGGATTGCGCCCTGGTGCGGATCTCCGGTCGCAAGGACCGGCGTGTATGCGTACCGATGCACGACGCGTATTGGAGCGAGAACGAGCAAGTGGCTCACTGCTTCGTCTTGTCTCCGTCCGCCAGCTGCTTATCCATCACATTGCGAGGCGCGGTGGACGGCTTGTCCTTCGAGACCACGCCATAGGGCGCGTTCGGGGAAGGCGTCTGGTATCCGACCGGCGGTTCGGTCAATCGCGTGCGCGGCGGCTCGCCGGTGAAAGCGACCGGCTTCTCCTCCTCGTACTTGAACATGCCGAAGAAACCCTTGGGCGAGTCCTGCTTCTCGCGGCCGGCGGTAATCTCCTCGCCGACCGCCGTAGCCGGCCCGCGTGTGCCGGTGCGAGCGATGGTGCCGCGGCGGAGCTCGGCGGGCGAGAGCGCGCGTCCGGTGTAGAAATCGCCGCGCCTTTGGTCGATCGGCAGCCGGTCGTAGCGCTTCTGTTCGCGCTGACGCGCGATCTCGGGATCGGCCGGCCACTCGGGAACCGCGGCGGTAATATCGGTGGGACTCTGTGGCAACGGCAAATCGGTGCCCGGCGGCACCACCAGCGGCGGGCGCTCGCGGTACTCGATGTCCGGCGTCTCGCCCGGAATAGCGAGCAGGCCGAAATTCCCGAGCATGCGTTGCAGCGGCGTCGGCCCTTCTTCCTGAGCCACGACCGGCGCTATCCCGGCGCAGCCGAGCGCCAACGCGAGCGGCATCGCCAGCAGCGTGTATGAAGAACGGCTGCGCATTGCTCCCTGCTCCTTTTCGGATCGTTGGCCGATCAAGTTCCCGTAGATGGCGGCCTTTTCGAGGCACCGCCCAAGACCGCATCGTACAAGAGCCCCACGACCCCGGCAACGATGGCCGAATCGGCGACATTAAACACGTACCAGCGCCAGCCAAAGGCGTGCAGCGAGACGAAATCCACCACCGCCCCGTGAATCACCCGGTCCACGGCATTGCCGATGGCCCCGCCGATCAGCAGCCCGAGCGCGGCGGCGACCAGCCAAGAGCCCGTGCGGCCGAGCCAAACGACGAACAAGCCGGCCGCGGCGAGGCTGATGGCGATCAGCACATAGCGCCCGAGATCGCTGTCCTGCGGCCACAGGCCGTAGCTGATGCCGCGATTATAGGTGAGCGAAAGGTCCAGGAACGGCGTGAGCGGTATCGCAACGCCGGGCGAAAGATTCATTACCTGGAGCACGACGAACTTGGCCGCCTGGTCGGCAATCAGCGTCGCCGCGGCGACCGCGATTCCGAATCGGCGGAGTCCGCTCACTCCCGCTACTCCGCCGCGTGGTGCGCGGCATGGAACTCACGCAGCGCCTGCGCGTCGCGCGGGGTGACGTCGGGATATTGCTTATCCGAGCCGACCGCGGGTGAAATTTTCCAAGAGCGGGCGCACTTAGTCCCGCGGGCGCGATTGGTGACGACGGCAACGCCCGGCGCCTCGAGAAGCCGGAAGGCGTCCGCCGGGCCCTCGCCCTCGACCAGAGTCGCGGCCGAGGTGATGCATATTTCGGCGAGATCGATGTCGACCAGGGCCGCGAACAGGTCGGAAGCGGTGACATAAACGAACGGGTCCGCCTCGAGCGATGCACCGATGCGTTTCTGCGCGCGCTCCACTTCCAGCGCGCCGGTGACGACCCGGCGCACGAGACGGATTTTCTGCCATTTCTCGGCGAGCGCATCGTCGCGCCAGCGCGACGGAACCTTCGGGAAAGTTTCGAGATGCACCGACCCGGTCTCGGATGGATGGCGCGCCAGCCAGACTTCCTCGGCGGTGAACGCCAGCACCGGCGCCAGCCACGTACAAAGACATTTATGCAGCTCGTCGAGCACCGTCAGGCACGCCTTGCGCGTCACCGAGGAGATCGGGTCGCAATAAAGCGCGTCCTTGCGCACGTCGAAATAGAACGCGGACAGCTCCGTGTTCATGAACGAGTTGAGCGCGGCGAACACCCGCTTGTAGTCGAACTCGGCGTAGCCGCGGCGCACGACCTCGTCGAGCTCGGCGAGCCGATGCAGGATCAGCCGCTCGAGCTCGGGCATTTTCTCGAACGGCACGCGATCCGCCTCGACGAAATGATGCAGGCTGCCCAGAAGCCAACGCAGCGTATTCCGGAGTTTCCGGTATGCCTCGATGAAATTCTTGAGCACTTCGGGCCCGTACCGGATGTCGTCGGTATAGTCCGAGGCCGCGACCCAGAGCCGCAGGATGTCCGCGCCGTAGAGACTGGTCACCTGCTGAGGCGAGGCGATGTTGCCCCGCGACTTCGACATTTTCTCCTCGCCCTTCTCATCGAGGATGAAGCCGTGGGTGAGCACGATGTCGAAGGGCGGACGGCCGCGCGTACCGCAGCTCTCCAGCAGCGAAGACTGGAACCAGCCCCGGTGCTGATCGGAGCCTTCGAGATACAAGACGCGGTCCTTGCCCGCCGGCGGACGCTTCGCCTTCAGGTCGGGACGCACTTCGAGCGTGAACGCGTGCGTCGAGCCCGAGTCGAACCAGACGTCGAGGATGTCGGTCACCTTCTCGTAGTCGGCGGGCTTGAAGTCGGGCGCCAGGAAGCGCGCGCCGTCCTTGTCGGCGAACCAGGCATCGGCGCCTTCCTTCTCGAAGGCGTCGGCGATGCGCTTGTTCACGCGCTCGTCTTTCAGCACCTCGCTCGTCGCTTTATGGACGAACACCGCGATCGGCACGCCCCAGGCGCGCTGGCGCGAGATCACCCAGTCGGGCTTGCTCTCGATCATGCCGTTGATGCGATTCTCGCCGGTTCGCGGCACCCATTGCACGGTCTTGATGCCGTCGAGCGCGCGCTTGCGCAGCGTATCGCCCGGTTTCGCGATGTCTTTATCCATCGCGATGAACCATTGCGGCGTGTTGCGGAAGATCACCGGCTTTTTCGAACGCCAAGAATGCGGATACTGATGCTTCAGCCGCCCGCGCGCGATCAGCATGCCGGCCTCGACTGAGCGCTTTGATCACCGCCTCGTTGGCATCGCCCTTCTCGCCCTTGTCGGTAAGCACGCGCTTGCCCTCGAAGCCCGGCGCTTCCTTGGTGAAGGCGGCCATTCTCATCGACCGTAAAAGGAATGCGCGTCTCGATGCCGCGCGCACGCAGTTTACGCTCGTTAGCAGTCCAGATATCGAAGTCGTCACGGCCGTGGCCCGGCGCGGTATGCACGAAGCCGGTGCCGTCTTCGTCGGTGACGTGATCCCCGTCGAGAAGGGGAACATCAAACCCATACGGTGATAGATCATCAAACCGCGCGAGTGGATGATAGCAAACGGCTAACTGTAGATTTTCAGTCGGAATATCTTGGAGTCTCTCAAATCCTGTCACGCGAGCTGCATCTAATACTTGCTTCGCAAGTTTGTCGGCAAGGATGAATTGATCGCCTGGGCTGCGCCCAGTTGTCATCTGGTGCACTCGTTACTTCGTACAGTCCATATTTGATCTTAGATGAATAGCTGATCGCCCGATTGCCCGGGATCGTCCATGGAGTAGTGGTCCAAATCACGACAGAGGTATTCTTGAAAGGAGGCATCTTTTCCTCGGGACCAGACATGCCTCTCACCGGAAACTTCACCCACACCGTATCGCTGGTGTAGTCCTCGTACTCGACCTCGGCCTCGGCGAGCGCGGTCTTCTCCACCACCGACCACATCACCGGCTTCGAGCCGCGATAGAGCAGGCCATTCGCCGCGAACTTCAACAGCTCGCGCACGATCTGCGCCTCGGCCGCGAAGCTCATGGTGGTGTAATAAGTGTCCCAGTCGCCCTCGACGCCGAGCCGCTTGAACTCCTCGCGCTGCACCTTGATCCAGTGCTCGGCGAATTCGCGGCACTGGCGCCGGAACTCGGCGATCGGCACCTGGTCCTTGTCCTTGTTCTTGGCGCGGTATTCCTCCTCGACCTTCCATTCGATCGGCAGGCCGTGGCAGTCCCAGCCCGGCACGTAATTGGAGTCGAAGCCGAGCATCTGGTGCGTGCGCGTGACGATGTCTTTCAGAATCTTGTTGAGCGCCGTGCCCATATGGATGTTGCCGTTCGCATAGGGCGGCCCGTCATGCAGAATGAAACGGTCGCGGCCTTTGCTCGCTTCGCGCAGGCGCTTGTAGAGGCCGAGCTTCTCCCAGCGCTCCAATAGTTTCGGCTCGCGCTCGGGCAGCGCGGCGCGCATCGGAAAATCGGTCTGGGGCAGGAACAGCGTGGCGCTGTAGTCGCCGGCTTTGTCGGTCATGGACGGATCTCGCGGAGGGCTCGGGTTGAGGTGACGGCTGCGTGTCGCCGGCTCCGCCCGTGCCGAAGGCTCAGGCGGATGCCGTGCCCGTAATTCGCGAAATTTCCGTTGCCGGTATCGAGCGCGCGTCCATGGAAAGCGTAGTAGCAGGCGTGCCGATTCCCGGCAAGACCGCCGGTCATCGGACCGCCGACAGGATCGCGCGGGCCTTTTCGGTATCGCGCTTCATCTCGGCGACCAGCGCCTCGACCGAGGCGAACTTGGCTTCTAGCCGGATGAAATCGAGGAACTCGACGGTCAGCGCCTGGCCATAGAGCTCGCCCGAGAAATCGAACAGATAAACTTCCAGCAGCGCCGCGCCGTCGTCGAACTGCGGCCGGCGGCCGAAGCTCGCGACCGCATCGAAGCGCTTGTCGCCGACATAGGCGCGCACCGCATAAATCCCGTGCTTCAGCCCGCACGCCGGATCGAGCGCGATATTGGCGGTCGGGAAGCCGAGCTCGCGGCCGCGCTGCGCGCCGCGAACGACCTCGCCCTCGATGAACCAGGTATGGCCGAGCAGCTCGGTCGCATCGCGCACCCGGCCTTCGCCGAGCGCCGCGCGGATCAGGCCCGACGAGAGCGGCCGTCCGCCTTCGAGCAACTGCTGCACGAGCTGCACCTCGAAGCCATGGCGCGCGCCCTCCTGCTTGAGAAATTCCGGCGTACCCAGCCGCTTCTTGCCGAAATGGAAATCGGCCCCGACGATCACGCCGCTTATGCCGAGCCGCTTCATCAGAATGTCGGCGACGAACGCTTCGGCCGAGACCTCGGCGAGTGCAGCGTCGAAACGCATCACCACCGCGCCGTCGAGCCCGGCGCCGGCGAGCAGACGCAGCTTCGCCGGCTCCGGCGTAAGCCGGAACAAGGGCTCGTTCGGCCGGAAGTACATCCGCGGATGCGGCTCGAAGGTGAGCGCCAGCGCCGGCGTCTTGGCGGCCTTGGCGCGAGCCGTCGTCGCGTCGATCACCGTGCGATGACCCCGATGCACCCCGTCGAAATTGCCGATCGCGACGAAGCCGCCCTTGAGCCGCAACGGCATCGGGTCGCGGTCACGAATTGCCGCGAAGGCGGTCGAAATCGACGGGGGAACGGCCATGGGACCAAGGTTCGGGAGGCGGCGCACCGTATGCAGCGACCCTAGGCTCTACAAGGGCCTGCACCGGGTCGGATATCGCGGAAAGGAGGAATTAACGCAATATCAAGTCTGCCCCCCTACCGTTTTACGCAGGGGCGCCTGCAAAGCGTACGGCCCCCAGCGCGGAGCGAATCCGATGGCGGCCGATCAAACGATCCAAATCCTGGTCGTCGACGACTATCGGACGATGATTCGGATCATCCGCAATCTGCTGAAGCAGATCGGCTACGAGCAAGTGGACGAAGCCACCGACGGCTCCGAGGCGCTCGTCAAGATGCGCGGCAAGCGCTATGGCCTCGTCATCTCCGACTGGAACATGGAGCCGATGACCGGCTACGAGCTCCTGAAAGAGGTCCGCGCCGATCCGGCGCTCTCGCCGACGCCATTCATCATGGTCACCGCCGAATCCAAGACCGAGAACGTGATCGCCGCCAAGAAGGCGGGCGTGAACAATTATATCGTCAAGCCCTTCAACGCACAGACGCTGAAGAACAAGATCGACGCCGTATTCGCCGCCTGACCTCGGCGCGGCTGCGTCTGCTGAAGGTGCAATGTCATCCGTTGAAATCGACAAGCTCGATCGTCTGGTCGCGTTTCTGAGAAAAAAGCGCGGCGAGCACGCTTCGATCGTTGAAGTCACGGCCCTCGCCGAGGTGATGGCCGACGCACTGCATGACTTCTATCGGATGCTGCACACCAGCGTGCACACCGAGCTAAAGGACATTGGGGACTATATCGCGCGCACGCGCGCCGAGATCGCCGCGCTTCGTCCAAACGAACTGCACCGTGTGCATATCCCCGCCGCCGGCAACGAGCTCTCCGCCGTCGTGCAGGTGACGGAGGCCGCGACCCACAGCATCATGGAGCGCGCCGAGGCGATCATGTCCGCGGACATTTCCGATCTCGCCACCTACCGGGCGTTCGTCAATGCCCGTCTGATCGCGGTCATCGAGGCCTGCTCGTTCCAGGACATCACCGGGCAGCGCATCGCCAAGGTGGCCGAGATGCTGGGCCAGATCGAACAGCGTATCGCGATCTTCGCCATGGCGACGCGCGCAGTCGATGCCGAAGGACTGAAGAGCGAACACGAAGCTGCGACCGTTGGACGAAAACACCGTCTCATGCTCAACGGCCCCGCGGCAAAGGGCGAGGAAAACGGCCAGCACGACGTCGATTTCCTGTTCGACGCGAAGAAGCCGACCGTCAACCAGGCCGAGATCGATAAACTCTTCGCTTGAGCCTGCGATCTACCACGCCAGCCGCTTGATCAAAGCCGCGGGCCAGGCGCCGGCCTCCGCGAACAAATGCGCGAGCCGCTCTGTAACCGGTTCGCCGCGCTCATCCAGCACTTCCACCGCGTGAATGCCGCCGAACACGAACAACGTGTCGAAACCCTGCGTCACCGCGCCCAATAAATCCGTGCGCGCGCCGTCGCCGATCGCCAGCACGCGCTCGCGCGCGACCGCGCTGCCGCGAATTTTCGCCGCCAGCGCCAGCGCGCTCTTGTAGACCGGGGCATAGGGCTTGCCCGCATAGACGACCTCGCCGCCGAGCGCCGCGTAGCGCTCGGCCAGCGCGCCCGCGCACCAGATCAGCCGATCGCCGCGCTCGACCACGACATCCGGGTTGGCGCAGATCATCGGCAGCCCGCGATCGCGCATGTGCGCGAGCATTTCGCGATAGTCGTCGGGCGTCTCGTTATTGTCATCGAAGAAACCGGTGCAGACCACGAGCTCCGCCTCTTCCAGCGGCACCAGCTTCACGTCGAGCCCCTCGTAGTTCGGATGGTCCCGTTCCGGACCGAGATGATAGAGCCGCACGCCCGGCCGCTTGGCGAGTTCCTCGCGGGTCACGTCGCCCGACGCGATGATGGTGTCGTATGCATCGCTGGGGACGCGCAAAGCCTCGAGCTGCTTGCGGATCACCGCGCCCGGCCGCGGGGCATTCGAGATCAGGATGATGGTGGCGCCCTGCGCGCGCACACGCTGCAGCGCCGTGACCGCCTCGGGAAACGCGGCGACGCCGTTATGCACCACGCCCCACACGTCGCACAGAATGAGATCGTAGCGCGAGGCGATCGAGGCGAGGCCCGCGATCATGGGCGGCACGGCTGCTTGCATCATGCGGCTTGCTGCGGCTTCAGCGGTCCGGGCCGGCGGCGGCCTCGACCAATATCTTCTCGGCCGCTTCGAGCTCCGGCGCGCGCCCGCTCAAGACCTCGGCCCGCACCGGCCGCGGCGGCGCGAACAGGATGCCCTGACCATAACGCACGTCGTGGTCGAGCAGATCCACGACCGCGCCCTCGTTCTCGATCCGGGTCGCCACGAGATCGATGCCCTGCCGGCCCAATCGGTCGGCCAAATCGGCCGGATGGACGGCCGAGCCGGGCCCGCGGCTGCGCTGCAGCATGATCTCGACCGGAACCTTGACGAAACGGAAGCCGCGTTCGGCGAGCGCGCGCGGGTCGATCCGCAAGTCCTCGGTGTGGTCGAGGGCGAAGCGGAAGCCGCGCTCCGCAAGCGCGGACATGCGCTCGTGCTCCGGCGGCCCCAGCGAGCGGTATGCTTCCTGCGAAATCTCGACGATCAGCGAGGGCGACAGCGCCCGGTTCACGTCGAGCAGCGCCAGAATATCGCCGAAGAACGACGCGTCGGCCAAGGTCTCGCGCGAAAAATTCACGAACAGGCCGACCTCCCGGTTCATCGCCGCGAGCCGGCGGACGACCTGAACGCAGCTTCGCATCATCCGAAGATCGATCCGGGGCAACAGGCCGAACGCGCGCGCACTCTCGAGGAAACGCTCGGGCTCCACCAGCGTACCGTCGGCGAACTTGATGCGCGGCAGCGCCTCATAGAAGCGCACCTTGCGTTGCGGCAGCGTGACCACGGGCTGCAGATAAAGCTCGATGCGCCCGGCATCGACCGATTCGCGCAACAGCCGCCGCATGTCCTCTTCGCTGTGGCCGGAGAACGTTCCCGGCTGGATTTGTTCGTTTCCGTCGGGTGCTTCGGCGCTCTTTGCCGGGGCCGGCCGCGTATCGCGCGCCGCGACCATTTCGGCGATCTCCTCGACGCGCTTGACCAGCGCGTCCATCTCCTGCGCCAGCGGTTCAGTGACCGAGCGAAGATCGGCGACCGGCGCGCCTTCGAGCGCGCTGACGCGACGGCCGATCTCGCCCACCTCGCGCGCGATATTGGCCGTCGCGCGCGCAAGATCGTCGTAGCGCCCGGCCATCTCGGCCCGATCGCGCCGGCGCGCCGCGAACACCTGGTAGGTCATCAGCGCGAACAGAAGCGCCAGCGCGGCCAGGCTTGCTTCGACCGGCGTAGAGCCCGCCCAGAAATGCACCACCGCCCCGGCGGAGGCGGCGATCAGCGCCATGCAGGTCGCTATGAAAAGAGAGCCGAGGCCGCGCATCGGAATCCGGACCGGGGAAAGCCGCGCCGATCTATCCACAATTCGGCGCACTCCGCCATAGCCGGATGGCCGATGGCGCGGATGCGCTCAGACCGGCGCCGGCGCCGTTTTCTCGTCGACGACGATGCGGCCATCGACGATACGCACCTGCCGGTCCATGCGCGCGGCAAGCGCGAGGTCGTGGGTCACGGCGACGACGGTCTTGCCGCGCTCGTCCACCAGACTGCGCAACAGATCGAATACTTGCGCGCTCGACTTGGTATCGAGGCTGCCGGTCGGCTCGTCGGCGAGCAACACCGGCGGCTCGTTGGCCAGCGCCCGGGCCACCGCCACGCGCTGGCGCTGACCGCCGGAAATCTGATCCGGACGCTTGTGCCGGTGGTCCGCGAGCCCGAGCGAATCCAGCAGCCCCTCGGCGCGCGCGCGGATTTCGTCCTCCGACAGCGCGCCGAGCGCGCGCATCGGCAACGCGACGTTCTCGGTCAGGCTGAACTCCGGCAACAGGAAATGGAACTGGAAGACAAAGCCGAGATTGGAGAGCCGCACCTTGGCCCGTTCGTCTTCGGACATGGTGGTCGTCGATCGACCCCCGATCAACACGTCGCCTTCGGTCGGCAGGTCGAGCAGACCCAGAAGATAAAGGAGCGACGACTTGCCCGAGCCCGATGGCCCCGTGATGGCCACGAACTCGCGCGGCCAGATCTGCAAATTCACCGACTGCACCAGCGTCACCGGCACCAGACCGGGCAGCACGCGCGTGACGTTCCTGGCCTCGATCAGCGGCTCGCTCACGTTGCCCCCCGGATGATTTCGACCGGATGCACGCGTGCCGCCTTGCGAGCCGGGAAGTAGCCGGCGACGGCCGAAGAGAACAGCGCCACACTTGCCGCGATCACGTAGTGATTGATCGTGTATTTGAGCGGCAGACGCGTGGCATCGACGAACGGCGTCTTGATTTCGACCATGCCGAGGCCGACGCACATGAAATAGCCGAGCACCGAGCCGACCAGAGCGCCGGCGAGCCCGATCGCCATCGCTTCGATCACGAAGATACGCCGCACCGTGCGCTCGTTCAGTCCGAGCGACTTCATGATGGCGATGTCGCGCGATTTCTCGTGCGTGATGGTGGAGATGATGTTGTAGGTGCCGAAGCTCGCGACCAGCAGGATCGCGCCCACCACCGTAAACATGATGATGTTGCGCACCTGAAACGCGGAGAGCAGGTCTTCCTGCGCCTCCTCCCACGACACCGACTTGTAGCCGGTTTCGGCGGCGATCCGCGCCGCGACCGCCCGCGCGACCATCGGATCGGCGAGCCGTGCCCGGAATTCGTTCACCAGTCCGGTCTGGCCCTCCAGGATTTGCCCGGTCTTGATCAGGACATAAGCCGCAGCGTCGTCGACTTGCCGCACGCCGGAATGAAACGTGCCGACCACGGTGCCGTTGATGCGCACGTTCCGGCTTCCGGAGATCGTGACATTGGCGCCCACCTTGGCCGCGAGCTTGTCGGCCAGCCGGTCGCCGAGAATGATCGCGTTGGTCGCTCGGTAGAGCGCCGACAATTCGCCCTGGCGCATCTGGGTCTCGAGGTTCGAAACCTTGCCCTCGGTGCGCGGATCGATGCCGGTGATCGATACCGCGACATCGCGCCCGGCATAGCGCAGCAGGCCTTTCGACGTCACCGAAGGGGTGAGCTTGCCCGGTACCCACGCTTCGAGCGCCGCGATGCTGGCCATCGGATTTTTGATTCCGCGCCGGCGCACCTCGGGCGTCAGGCCGTGGATTTCTGCGGCGGCATAGCGCACCTCGGCCGGCTGCAGCGTCGGCCTGTTGCGCTCGTCGGAGACGGTTACGTGCGGCAGCACGTTGACCAGCGTCTTGACGAAATCGTCCTGCGAGCCCTCCATCAGGGACGCCATCATGATCGAGAATCCGACGCCGGTCGCGACTCCGAAGCCCGCGATCAGCGTCTGCCGCGCGCGCGTGCGCACGTGGGTCCAGGCGATGTTGAAGATCAGGTTCATTTCGCGCCCGCGGCCGCCGTCACGCTGACCCGCGCTCCGTCCGCAAGGCCGGTCGGCACCGATGCGATGACGAGATCGCCTTCCTTGAGGCCGCTTGCGATCTCGATCGCGCGCGTGCCGCGGATACCGGTCTCCACTTTGCGCCGATAGGCGCGGAAGCCATCGATTACGAACACATGGCCGTCCGCGACCGCAGCCGAGGGCACCAGCAGCACGTCGGCTTTCTCGCGGGTCACGATGTTGGCCTCGACGCTCATGCCGATGCGAAGCGGCGTATCGTCCGGCAGCGCGATTTTGACCCGATAGGTCTTGGCGATGGGATCGCCCGCCGGCGTGATGTCGCTCACCGTTCCTTCGAGCGGCTGGTTCAGGAAGGCGTCGGTGCGCAGCAGCACTTTCATGTCGTTCCGCACGCGCGGGATGTCCTCCTCGTTCACCTCGGCGACGACCTGCAGCGGCCGCGGCAGGCCGATGCGATACAGCACGTTCAGCGAATCGACGATCTCGCCGACCTCGCCGTCCTCGCGTAGAACGACGCCGTCCATCGGCGCGACCAACTTGTAATTCTGCAGCCGTTCGGCCTGCGCCGAGATCAAGGCACGCGTGCGCATGAGCTCGCTCGTGGCTCGCTCGAAAGCTTGGCTGGTTGTGACATTTCGCGCCATCAGCTCGGTCTGCCGCTCAAGCTCGCGCCGGTCGAAATTTTCACGCGCCTTGAGCTCGATGAGCGTTGCTTGCGCCTCTTTGTCGTCGAGCCGGGCGAGCACGTCGCCGACCTTCACCTCTTTGCCTTCGCAGCGGCAGCGCTCGACGATGCGCCCCTTGATCAGCGGCGTGACCTTGGCCCAGCGCACCGGCTCGATTGCGCCCGTGGCATAGACGATCTCCGCCGCGTTGCCGCGCTCGACACGGGCCGCTGTCACGGCGATCGGCCTTCCCAAATACCAGTAGACGGCGCCTACGGCAGCCGCGACCAATATGAGCACCGCGATTATTCGGCTTTGAGTCATTCGTACTCCGGATCAGTCCTTGCAGCCTCAGGGACAAGCTATCACGGCCGTGGTGGCAGGATCGCATAGCCGATGATCGCCGGCCTGCCCGGCGTGCGGGACTGCAGCGGGAGCACGAGCGGCGGCAACGCCTCGGCGCGCGGAAACGTCGCACGCAGACCCTCCGGCAGGGTCGGCTGAGTGGAGTTCTGTTCCCACACGAACACCGCCCCGCGCCGATCGAGATCGGCTCTATCGATCCAGGGGCTCAATCGCGGCTGGCCATGCACCACGACGCGCGGGCGATCCGGTGAATAGACGGCGACGTTGTTGGCGGGAAACTCGCCCGGTCCCGATCCGACGTCGGCGCCGCCGACATAGCGAAGCGGTGTTCCGGTCCGTTCCCGCCATTGCCGCGTCACGGTCTCGGCCAACAGCCGTCCGGGAAATTTGGTGGCCTTCTGCCGGTCGCTGATGAAGGAATCGAACAGCTCCGACATGCCGTACGCGACCGGAACCAGAAGCAAGACGGCGATGAAGGCCGCGGCGAACAAACGCAGGCGGCGCGGATCGGAGATCGGCCCGAGCCACAGGATCGCGGCCAGCGGCGCGAACGACCACAGCGGATAGCCCCACAAGGCGACCGGCAGCCGGCCGAGCACGGCCGCCACCAGCGTCGTCACCAGGAAGGGGCCGAGCGCGAGTGCGGTGACGTAGCGGCGGGCAAAAGCGGCCGGGGCGTCCGGCCGGCGCGGCTCGCCGCGCTTCACGCCGGCGAACAAAAGCGCGATCAGCCCGATCGCCGGCAGGATGAAGAGCAGCTGGCTGCCGGCCCAGCGCAGCGGGAAGCTGACGTACTGGAGCCAACCGGTCGCGGCGACGGCGCGGGCGTCGACGTAACGGAACGGCATGAAGCCGGTATCGACGAGCCACCAAAGGTTCGGCGCGATCACCAGCGCGAAGGCGAGCGCCATGAGCCAAGGACCCGGCGTGCGCCAGGCCCGCCGCGCGGCCGGATCGAACAGCAGGAACAGCCCGAGCGTCGCCGCCAGCGCGAACGCGGCGTATTTCGACCAGAACGCCAGCGCAAGAAAAGCGCCGGCCAACAGCCAGTCCAATGCGCGTTCGCGGATGATCGCGCGATAAAAAAACAGCCCGGTGAGCGCCCAGAACGGCAATTGCATCTGGTCGTGCGCGAACTTCACGGCCGAGAAATTGTAGAAATGGATGGCTTCGAGCGCGAGCACGGCGACCAGCGCCTCGAACTCGCCAGTGACTTCGCGCGCGAGCAGCCACACCGCGTAGAAGCAGACGACGACCGCGAGCGGGCCGAGCACGTAGACCGCGTTCACATTGCCGACGAAGCGATAGATCAGGTCGGCCGCCCACCACGGCAAGGGCGGATGCTTCCAGTAGCCGAGCTGCCATTCCTTGCCGAGCGCAAGGTCCTCGACGAGATCGAGCTGCAGGTTGAGACTGACGAGGATCGGCAGGACGGTCCACACGATGAGGTGGAAGCCGAGCACCCCAAGCAGCACTTTGCCCGGCTCGCGCCGGGCCAGATCGACCATTGAGGCGAGCCAAGAAGAGAGCCAGTTGCCGGCGGCAGTCACGGCGTTGACCATCCCCGGTTCTCCCGTTGTACGCGGGAATACGATCGGCCTAGATTGGCCCGCGTCCGTCGCCGGAATGAGTGCCCGACGGGCTGAACGACGTCAATCACCGATCACGCCGCGGACTTGAGCGATGGGCGCTGCGCAGGCCGAGATTTCGATCGTGGTGCCCGCCCATAACGAGGCCGGCAACATCGCGCCTTTGTGCGCGGCGCTCGCCGGTGTTCTCGCGCCGCTCGGCCGCTTCGAGATCGTGTTCGTCGACGACGGATCGAGCGACGGCACGCTGGCGGCGTTGCGCGCCGCCGCCGCGCGCGACCCGCATGTTCGCTATGTCTCATTCACCCGCAATTTCGGTCACCAGCCCGCGCTGCGCGCGGGCCTGCGCTACGCCACCGGCCGCGCGGTCATCGTGATGGACGCCGATTTCGAGCATCCACCGGAACTGATCCCCGAACTGGTCGCCGCCTGGCGCGGCGGCGCCAAGATCGTGGCGACGCAGCGCGCCGATGACGCAGCCGCCCTCTCGACGGCGAAGCGTCTGACCTCGCAACTCTATTATCGGCTGCTCAATACCATCGGCGATGTGCGCATCGAGCCGGGCAGCGCCGACTACATGCTGCTCGACCGCGCAGTCGTCGACTCGGTCAACGGCGTCGTGGACCAGGACGTGATCCTGCGCGGCCTGGTGCGCTGGCTCGGCTATCCGCTGGTATCGGTCCCCTATTCGCGCGGCGTCCGCCAGCACGGCGATACCAAATATTCGCTGCGGCGCATGGTCGAGTTGGCGCTGACCGGCATCGCGGCGCACAGCGTCCGGCCGCTGCGCTTCGCCATCTGGCTCGCGCTCGGCTTCGCGGCGCTCGGCTTTCTGTTCGTGATCTATTCGGTCATCAGCTTCTTGTTCGTGCAACACACGGTCGCCGGCTGGACCTCGATCATGGCGGCGATCGCGATTCTGGGCGCCGCGCAATTGCTCGTGCTCGGCATCATCGGCGAATATGTCGGCCGCATCCTGAGCGAGACGCGGAAGCGCCCGAGCTACATCGTGGCGGAAACCGAGGCGGATCGGCGGACGCCGGCGGCCTTGCAGCGCTAGGCCGTGGCGCGGATCACGCTCGCGAGCTTCTCGAAGATCTCGCCGATCTGCGCCTCCGAGACGATCAGCGGCGACGCCACCGCCAGCGTATCGCCCATGCAGCGGATCATCACGCCTTCGTCGAAGAACGCACGCTCCATGCACTCGAAGCCGCGCTTGCCGACCGCGTCCGGCCGCGACGTGAGATCGATGCCGACCGTGAGCCCGACGGTGCGAATGTCGAGCACGCCGGGCAAGCCCTTCAGCCCCATGGCCGCGTCGGCCCAGATCGGCTCGAGCTGCTTGGCGCGCTCCATCAGCTTCTCGTCGCGATAGAGGTCGAGCGTCGCCAGCGCCGCCGCGCAGGCCAGCGGATGCGCTGAATACGTATAGCCGTGAAACAGCTCGGTCACGTGCTCCGGCCCCTTCATGAAGGCGTCGTGGATCGGCTTGCGCACGATCACGCCGCCCATCGGCACGGTGCCCGAGGTGATGCCCTTGGCGAAGCAGATCATGTCCGGCACCACGCCATAGCGCTCGGCCGCGAACATGTGGCCGAGCCGGCCGAAGCCGGTGATGACCTCGTCGAAGATGAGAAGAATTCCGTACTTGTTGCAGATCGCGCGCAGCCGCTCGAGATAGCCCTTGGGCGCCGGCAGCACGCCGGTGGCGCCGGCCATCGGCTCGACGATCACCGCGGCGATGGTCGAGGCATCGTGCAGCGCGACGATGCGCTCCAGCTCGTCCGCCAGATGCGCGCCCCATTCCGGCTCGCCCTTGGAGAACGCCTGCTTCTCCCGGTTATAGGTGTGCGGCAGATGATCGACGCCCGCGAGCAGCGAGCCGAAATAGCGGCGGTTGGAAACGATGCCGCCGACGGAAATTCCGCCGAAGCCGGCGCCGTGATAGCCGCGCTCGCGGCCGATCAGGCGCGTGCGCGTGCCCTCGCCGCGCGCATGCTGATAGGCGATGGCGATTTTCAGCGCCGTGTCGCACGCTTCCGAACCCGAGTTGCAAAAGAACACATGATCGAGATCGCCCGGCGCCAGCGCGGCGATGCGGCTCGCCAGCACGAAGGCCTGCGGATGCGCGTACTGGAACGGCGGCGCGTAATCGAGCACGCCGGCCTGGGCGCGGATGGCTTCGACCACCGGCTCGCGATTGTGCCCGGCGTTGCAACACCAAAGTCCCGCGGTGGCGTCGAGCACCGGGCGCCCTTCGGGCGTGAAGTAGTGCATGTCCTTCGAGCGGGCCACGAGGCGCGGCCGCTTCTTGAACGCCCGGTTGGCGGTGAAGGGAAGCCAGAAGGCTTCCAGATCGTTGGGCTGCAGGGCGGGACTGGACGGCATGGGCGGCTCCTGAATTCAGCCTAGCAATAGACCAAAAACATCCGTCTCGTCACGCTAGCGATCGTTTCATCGTCATCGTCGGGCTTGTCCCGGCGATCCCGCTTAGGTTGGCACGGCAGTGCTTTAGAGATCGGGATCACCGGGACTCGGCGCTGCGCGCCGGCCCGGTGATGACGACAGGTGCGGTCACGCCTCGAACGGCAGCCCGGCATATTGCTCGGCCAGCGAAGCCGCCGCGTGCTCGGAAGAGCCGAGGTAATCGAGCTGGTTCTCCCGCGTGCGCTCCTCGAACGGCGTGTCGTCGGGGAAACGGTGCAGCAGATTGGTCAGCCACCAGGAGAGCCGCTCGGCATTCCATACCCGGCGCAGCGCGGTGGCCGAATAGTTCTCCAGATACTCGCCGTTCTTCTTCGAATAATGCGCGACCAGCGCGCGGTGGAGATAATAGACGTCCGATACCGCCAGATTGAGACCCTTGGCGCCGGTCGGCGGCACGATATGCGCGGAGTTGCCCGCCATGAACATGCGGCCATATTGCATCGGCTCGGCGACGAAGCTCCTGAGCGGCGCGATCGATTTCTCGATCGACGGCCCGGTGACGATCCGGTCCGCGATATCCTTCGGGAAACGCGCCTTCAATTCCTTCCAGAACCGCTCGTCCGGCCAATCCTCGATCTTGGCGTCGAGATCGCACTGGATGTAGTAGCGGCTGAGCATCGGGCTGCGCATCGAGGCGAGCGCGAAGCCGCGCTCGTGATGCGCATAGACGATGTCGGGAAACGGCGGCGTCTCCGACATGATGCCGAGCCAGCCGAACGGATATTCCTTGTCGAAGGTCTTGAGCTTCGCCGCCGGAATCGACTTGCGGCTGATGCCGTGAAAGCCGTCGCAGCCGGCGACGAAATCGCAATCGACACGCTGGCGCTTGCCGTCTTTCGAAAACGTCACGTACGGACGATCCATCGTCAGATCGTGTAGCTGCACGCCGTCGGCTTCGTCGATGATGTGCCCGCCCGCCTTGTCGCGCGCCGCGTAGAGGTCTTCGGTGATCGCGGTCTGGCCATAGGCCATCATCGGTTTGCCGGTGTATTTGCGCGTATCGATCAGGAAGCGGTCGCGCCCGGCCCAGGCGATGTAGGAGCCGTCGTGCACATGCCCTTCCCGGTCCATGCGCTCGCCGAGGCCGACCGCGCGCAGCAGCTCGACGGTGTGCGGCTCCAGCACGCCGGCGCGGATACGCTCCAGCACATAGGCGCGGCTTTTGCGCTCCAGCACGATGCTCTCGATCTTGTTCAGATCGAGCATGTGCGAGAGCAACAGCCCGGCCGGCCCGCCGCCGATGATCGCTACCTGAGTTCGCATCGCCCTATTCCATAAACCTCGAGCGTGAATTTCCGCCCAATAATGCCGCTACCCGTGCGTTTGCGCCGTCCTGCGGCGCTTTGGCAAGGCACGGAAAAGGGTTTGTTTACCCTGTTTTGCCAAGCTCCATGCCGTTCGGGCTGTAAGCCCGAGGTTCAGTCCGCGTCGAGGGGTCGCCCGGACATGTCAGGTAGCTTGGGCTCGCCGGAGCCCGTACGCGTCCTCGTCGTCGATGACGATCCGGCAGTGCGTCGCCTGCTGGCGGCCGCGCTCGCATCGCTCGCTTCCGCACCGGCCTTGATCCGCGAGGCGACCAGCATCGCCGGCGGCATCGCGGCCGCGCAGGAAAGCGCGATGCATGCCGCCGTGGTCTGCCTCGATCTTCATGGCGCCGCCGGCTCGATCGCCGCGCTCCGCCGCGCCGGAATCCGCGGGCCGATTCTCGCCACCAGCCGCCGGGGCTCGGTCAGCGTCGCGGTCGATGCCATGCGCAACGGCGCCGACGATTTCGTGGTGAAGCCGTTCCATCCCGCCGATCTGGCGCGCCGGCTGGCGCTGGCGCTGGAAGCGTCCGGCGCGCGCGACAGCGCCGGCGGCTCGCTGCCGATCGACGCCCTGTTTCCGGCCGACGGCTTCGAAGGCTTCATCGGCGCATCCGATGTGATGCTCGTCGCTCTACGATCAGATCGTCCGCGTCGCGCCATCGAAAGCGCCGGTGTTCATCACCGGCGAGAGCGGCACCGGCAAGGAAGTCTGCGCGCAGGCGCTGCACGTGCGCTCGAACTGCGCCAAGGGGCCGTTCATCGCGCTGAACTGCGGCGCCATCCCGCGCGAGCTGATGGAGAGCGAAATCTTCGGCCACGTGAAGGGCGCCTATACCGGCGCCCATGACGACCGCGCCGGCGCGGCCGAGCTGGCGCATGGCGGCACGCTTTTTCTCGACGAAATCTGCGAGATGGATATCGGCCTGCAGGCCAAACTTTTGCGCTTCATCCAGACCGGCACCGTGCGGCGCGTCGGCGACACCAAAGAGCGCGCGGTGGACGTGCGCTTCGTCTGCGCCACCAACCGCAATCCGAAGGCGGCGGTGGCCGCCGGAAGCTTCCGCGAGGACCTGTTTTACCGGCTGCATGTGCTGCCGCTCAATCTGCCGCCGCTGCGCGAGCGCGCCGGCGACGTGGCGCTGCTGGCGCAAGCCTTCCTCGCCCGTTTCGCCGAGGAAGAAGGCCGCGCGTTTTGCGGATTCGACGCCGAAGCGGCGCGTCTGCTCGAAACCTATCCCTGGCCCGGCAATGTGCGCGAGCTGCAGAACGTGATCCGCCGCGTGGTGGTGCTGCATGACGGAGCAGCAGGTGAGCGCCGACATGCTGGCGCTGCCGCTCGCACCGCCAACGGCTCCGATCCGCTGCCGCTTATCGGCTCTCCCTCCATCGACCCGTTCTGGCGTCAGGAGCAGAAGATCATCGAACGCGCGCTCAAAGCCCACGGCGGCAACGCGGCCCGCGCCGCCGCCGCCCTCGAAATCAGCCCCTCCACCATCTATCGTAAGCTGCAAGCCTGGTCGCAGGGCCGCGCCGCGGTCTGAGGGCTCGGAGGACTCGCCATGTACCTGGTCGCCAATCTGCTTGTCGCGCTGGTCGCGCTGCTGCACGTTTATTTTTTGGTGCTCGAGATGTTTCTCTGGACCAAGCCGCAGGGCCTGCGCACCTTCGGCCAGTCGCTCGAAAAAGCGAAAGCCTCCGCCGTGCTCGCCGCCAATCAGGGACTCTATAACGGCTTTCTCGCCGCCGGCCTGGCGTGGGGGCTGCTGCATCCGTTTCCGGCCATCGGGCTGCAGATCAAGCTGTTTTTCCTCGCCTGCGTCGTTGTCGCCGGGGTCTATGGCGCCTATAGCGTGTCGCGGCGAATTCTGTTCGTGCAGGCGCTGCCCGCGGCGGTCGCCGGAATTCTGCTGCTGATCGCTTGAAGCGGGACGCATGGCCAAGGAACCGAGCAAACTGAAAGCACGCCTGCCGCGCGGCCTCATGGACCGCGGGCCGGCGGAGCTTGCCGCCGAGCGCGCGATGCTGGAGACGATCCGCACCGTGTTCGAGCGCTACGGCTTCGAGGCGGTGGAAACGCCGGCCATCGAATACACCGACGCGCTCGGGAAATTTCTGCCCGACCAGGACCGGCCCGAACGAAGGCGTGTTCTCGTTCCAGGACGACGACGAGCAATGGCTCTCGCTGCGCTACGACCTGACCGCGCCGCTCGCGCGCTATGTGGCGGAGAATTTCGACCGCCTGCCCAAGCCCTATCGCTCCTATCGCGTCGGCTACGTGTTTCGCAACGAAAAGCCCGGCCCCGGCCGCTATCGCCAGTTCCTGCAATTCGACGCCGACACCGTCGGCGCTGCCTCCGTCGCCGCCGACGCCGAGATGTGCATGCTGGCGGCGGATACGCTGGAGGCGCTTGGGCTCAAGGGGAAGTACGCCATCAAGGTCAATAATCGCAAGGTGCTGGACGGCGTTATGGAATCAGCAAACCTTGGCTGGTGAGGCGAATGCGGGTAAGCGCCTGACTGTTTTACGGGCCATCGACAAATTGGATCGTCTCGGACTCGAGGAAGTTACGCGGCTTCTTGGGCGTGGACGCAAAGACGAGAGCGGTGATTTCACGAAGGGCGCCGAGCTAGATCAAAATGCCATCAACATCATCGTGAACTTTGTCGGCGCGAAGGATGTCCGCGTTTCGAGCGCGCAAGGCGCAAGCAACAACACTACGTTGGCGAACATACAAACTTGGATTGGTTCGTCCGCCGTTGGCTTGGAAGGCTATCGAGAGCTAGAGGCACTAGCCAGAATAGTTGACAGTGCAGGCTATGCCGATGGCCGTATCGTCATCGACCCCTCCGTCGTCCGCGGCCTCGAATACTACACCGGGCCTGTCTACGAAGCCGATCTGACCTTTCAAACCAAAGACGGCACGCGCTTCGGTTCTGTCGGCGGCGGCGGGCGTTATGACGGACTCGTCGCGCGCTTTCGCGGCGAGGCGGTTCCGGCCACCGGATTCTCCATCGGCGTGTCGCGGCTCATGGCCGCGCTCCAGCATCTCGGCAAGCTCGATACGAAAACCGCGGCCGGCCCCGTGGTCGTCACCGTGTTCGATCAGGACCGCATCGCCGACTATCAGCGCATGGTGAAGGCGCTGCGCGACGCGGGCATCAACGCCGAGCTTTATCTGGGCTCCGGCAAGATGGGCCCGCAGTTGAAATACGCCGACAAGCGCGGCGCGCCCTGCGTCGTCATCCAGGGCGGCGACGAGAAGGCCAAGAGGCGAAGATGGTCAGATCAAGGATCCTGGTGGAAGAGCGCCGGAGGAAGTCCGAGGCCATCGCCTCCAACAAGGAATGGCGCGAGACGCGCCCGGCGCAGTTCTCGGTGCCGGAAGCTCGAAGGCTGCGTCGAGGCCGTGCGCGAAGTGCTGGCGCGGCATTCCAAGTAATCGTCATTCCGGGGCGCCCGCCGTAGCGCGAAGCGCGAAGGCGCGGCGAGCCCGGAATCCATAACCACCGTCAGCGAATATGGATTCCGGCCCTCGCCGCCAATGCGGCTCGGCCGGAATGACGGGTAGCGGTGGCGGGGCGAAGTTTGCCCTGCTACAAGGCCGCGCTCGGAGCCCCGGCTCCGCAGGACCGAAACATGGCAGGCGATCGCACCTCCGCTTCGGCGCGAACCAATCGCGCGGACGGGCTCGTGGACCTCTACGAGCGCGCGGGATACCTGCGCGTCGAGCCCGCCGTGCTGCAGCCGGCCGACGATTTCCTCGAGCTCGCCGGCGAGGAACTGCGCCGCTCGCTCTTCATCACCAGCGACGCGCGCGGCCGCGAGCTGTGCCTGCGCCCCGACCTCACCATCCCGGTCTGCCGCGAGCACCTGGAAAAAGCCGCGCCCGGCCGCCCGGCCGCCTATTGCTATCTCGGCCCGGTGTTCCGCGACCGCGGCGACGGCAGCGCCGAGCTGCTGCAGGCCGGGATCGAGTTGCTCGGCCGCGCCGACCGCGAGGCCGCCGACGCCGAATGTCTCGCGCTCGCGCTCGACAGCGTGCGCCAATACGGCGCCGCCGATCCCGAAATCCGCATGGGCGACGTCGGCCTGTTCGCGGCGCTGGTCGGCGCGCTCGACCTGCCGCCCGCCTGGCAGCGCCGCCTGATCAAGGACTTCAATCGCGCCGGCACGCTGGAAGCCGACCTTGCGACGCTCAAGCTCGCCCGCGGCGCCGGAGCCGAACACGCCGGCGTGCTCGCGGCGCTCGCCGGCTCCGATCCCGCCGCCGCGCGCGCGCTGGTGGCGGATCTGCTGTCGATAGCCGGCATCAAGGCGGTCGGCGGCCGCACGGTCGCCGAGATCGCCGAGCGCTTTCTGGAGCAAGCCGAGCTCGGCGCCGCCACGCGTCTTCCGGCCGAGACCAGTGCCGTGCTCGAGCGTTACCTCGCCATCGTCGGCGATCCCGACGAGGCATCGGCGGCGCTGCGCACGCTGGCAAGCGACGCCGCGCTCGATCTGACGGCGCCGCTCGACGCCTTCGAGCAGCGCACCGGCTTTCTCGCCGCCGGCGGCGTGGATACCACCGGCGTCCGCTTCGCCACCGCCTTCGGCCGCACGCTCGACTACTACTCGGGCATGGTGTTCGAGCTTCACGCCAAGAAGAAGGGCCGCGCCCGCGAGGAAATACCCGGCCCGCTCGCCGCCGGCGGCCGCTATGACCGGCTGCTCACCTTGCTCGGCAGCGCCGATCCGGTGCCCGCGGTCGGCTTCGCGGTCTGGATCGAGCGCCTGGAGCAGGCGGGAGGCCGGCCGTGAACGAGCCGCTCATCGTCGGGGTGCCGTCCAAGGGGCGGCTGATGGAGAACGCGC
This sequence comes from uncultured Alphaproteobacteria bacterium, assembly GCA_963765745.1. GTDB lineage: Bacteria > Pseudomonadota > Alphaproteobacteria > Rhizobiales > Xanthobacteraceae > JAHFPN01. Next base: position 130,495 of record CAVXXM010000010.1, on the reverse strand, counting down.
ATGCTTTCTTCGCGCGCGCCGGGATCACATTGTTGCAGCCGGGCGGCGGCCGCGATTATCGCGGCTCCGTCCCCGAACTGCCGGGCATCGAGATCGCCTATCTCTCCACCGCCGATATCGTCACCAATCTGGCGCAGGGCGCGATCCACCTCGGTGTCGCCGGCGAGGATCTGGTACGTGAAATGATACCCGATGCCGATGCGCGCGTGGTGCTCTTGGACGGCCTCGGCTTCGGCAACGCCAACGTGGTGGTCGCCGTGCCGCAGGCCTGGATCGATGTCCGCACCATGCGCGACCTCGACGACGTCGCCACCGCTTTCCACCACAAGCGCGGCCGGCGCGTGCGCGTCGCCACCAAATACGTCAATCTGACGCGCGGCTTCTTCTCGCGCCACGGCATCGCCGATTACCGGATCGTCGAGAGCCTGGGCGCCACCGAGGGCGCACCTGCATCCGGCACCGCTGAACTAATCGTCGACATCACCACCACCGGCTCCACCCTCGCCGCCAACGGGCTGAAGGTGGTCGATGACGGCGTCATGCTGCGCTCGCAAGCGAACCTCGTAGCGTCGCTGCAGGCCGAATGGAGCGCCGACGCGCGCGCCACCGCCCGCGCGCTGCTCGACCGCATCGCCGCCGAGCGCCGCGCCCACACCATGCGCGAAGTGCGCACGCGCTTCCCCGAGGCCGATGCCGAGATGGTCGCCGAGGCCAAGGGCCGCTTTGGCGTGATCGCTCCGCTCGGCGGGCCGACCTCGTCGGGCATGCTCACGCTGCTGTGCCCGCCCGACGCGGTGCACCTGCTCGCTACGTTTCTGCGCGAGCACGGCGCCGAGCACGTGATGGTGGCCGCGCCCGAATACGTGTTCGCGCGCGAAAATCCGCTGTTCGACAAGCTGGCGGAGCGGCTCGGCTAAAACTCAGCGCGCGCGGAACACGATCGTGCGCGCCAGCGTGAAGTTGACCAGGAAGCCGCCGGCGATGCCGAAGACCTTGGCGAACAGCAGCGGCACATAGGGCGCCGCCAGCAACAGCACGGTCGTATTGGCGAGGAAGCCGCCGACCTGGGTCGCGGCGAACATGAAATAGGCTTTGACGTTGTATCGCCCGCCCGAGTTCGCGGCGAAGGTGAAGCGCGAATTCAGCAGATACGAGCCGCTCACCGCGATAACCCAGGCGCAGCTGTTCGCCACCACCAGGTTGCTGGTGATGGTCGCCAGTGCCAGGAAAAAGATGGCGGTATCGACCCCGGCATTGACGAAGCCGACAAGGCCGAAACTCACCAATTGGGTAAACAGCGCGCGCAGCGCGGCCCAGTTCCAGTTCATGTGCGCTGCATAGCATGGGCTTGTGCGATTCGCTCGATAGTGACGCCGCCTTTGGCCCTTGCTAGGAACGCGGCCACTAGGAACGGATCATGGCGTCACGGCCGGAAAAATCGGCGCGCAATCCCGCGCCCGCCAAGCGCGCGGGCAGCGGACTCTCGATCGTCGTGCCGCTGTTCAACGAGTCCGCGGGCCTCGCCGCGCTGCATCAGCGCCTGATCGCCGCTGCCAGGGCGCTCAAGAAGTCGCGCGGGCTCGCCATCGAGATCGTCTATGTCGACGACGGCAGCAGCGACGATACGCTGAAAATCGCCCGCAAGCTGCCCGCCAAGGGCGCCGACCTGCAGATCGTTTCGCTGTCGCGCAATTTCGGCAAGGAAGCCGCGCTGCTCGCCGGACTCGAATACGCGCGGCACGGCGCGCTCCTGTTCATGGACGGCGACGGCCAGCATCCGCCCGAGCTGATCGAACGGCTGGTGAAACTGTGGCACGTCGATGGCAACGACGTGGTCTATACAATGAAGGCGCATCGCTCGAACGAGTTGGCGACGCTTCGCCTTCTGGCCAAGCTCTTCTACCGTCTGCTCAATTACAGGGCCCGGCAGCCGATTCCGGAAGACGCCGGCGATTTCCGGCTGTTGTCGCCGCGCGCGGCCGAAGCGCTGAAGCGCATGCCCGAGCGCAATCGCTTCTTCAAAGGGCTGTCGAGCTGGATCGGCTTCCGCCAGGTGGGCGTGCCGTATGAGCCCGCCGCGCGCAAGCACGGCCGCTCGAGCTGGAATTTTCCCGCGCTCGTCGGCCTCTCGATCGAGGGCCTCACCGCGTTCTCCACCACGCCGCTGCGGGTCGCGAGCCTGCTCGGCATTCTGCTCGCCGCGGGCGCGCTGCTGTTCGGCGTCTGGATTCTCGCCGAGACGTTCATCATCGGCCGCGATGTGCCCGGCTATCCCTCGGTGATGGTCGGTATCATGGTGATCGGCGGCGCGCAGCTCATCGTGCTCGGCGTGCTCGGCGAATATATCGGGAAGATTCTCTCGGAGCTGAAGGCGCGGCCGGTCTATTTCGTCGCCGAGCACGAGCGTCGCGAGGCGGACGAATGAGGCGCATCGTCGTCTGCGCCGACGATTATGCCCTCGCACCCGGGGTCTCCAAGGCGATCCGCGCGCTGATCGAACAGGGCCGCATCAACGCCACTTCCGTGATGACCGTCGTGCCGGGCTTCGCCACCGAAGCGGCGCTGCTGGCCATGACCGTTTCGCCGTTCCGCTTCGAGACCGGCCTGCACGTGACGCTCACCGGCCCGTTCCGTCCGCTCGCCGCCGCACCGCTGCTGGGCGAGGACGGAAACTTCCCCCCGCTCGCCAAGTTCCTCAACCCGCTGGCCCGGCTCCGCATCGACCGGCGCACTGTCGAGGCCGAGGTCGGCGCCCAGATGCGCGCCTTCACCGACGCGTTCGGCCGCCCGCCCGATTTCGTCGACGGCCATCAGCACGTGCAGTTGCTTCCCGGCGTACGCGAGGGATTTCTCGCAGCCGTCGCGCGCTTCGCACCCAAGGCCTGGGTCCGCCAATGCGGGCCAACGAATTGGCGCGCGCTCGTCTCGGCCGACAACAAGACGCGATTTATCGCCGCGCTCAGCTATGGTTTCCGGAACAAGGCCGCGCGCGCGGGGCTGCGGTTCAATCCCGCTTTCGCCGGCGCCTATAGCTTCGGCGCCGATGAGAACTTCGCCGCGCTCTTCGATCGTTTCCTCGACGGGCTTCCGGCGGGCGGTCTCGTCATGTGCCACCCCGGCTTCGTCGACGCGGAACTGAAGGCGCGCGACCCCCTCACCGGCCGGCGCGAGGCCGAATACGCCTTCTTTGCGAGCAATGAATTCCCGCAGCTCCTCGCCCGCGCCGGCGCGACGCTTTCCTGAATTCAGGCCGCGGCGAGCGGCGCCGGCTCCATGCGATGGCCGCCGTCCGGCAGTCGCTTGAAGTCGAACCGGCGCTGGTGCAGCCCGAAGAGCGTCGAGCGGTGGCCGATCGAAATCACGGTCGCCTGCGGCAGCCGCTTGCCAAGCAACCGATAGAGCGCCGCCTCCGAGTCCTCGTCGAGTGCGGAGGTCGCCTCGTCGAGCAGCAGGATATCGGGCTTGCCGAGCAGCGCGCGCGCCAGCGAAAGCCGTTGCTGCTCACCCTGCGAAAGCACGTGCGGCCAAGACGCGTCCTCGTCGAGCCGCTCCTTGAACTTCGCAAGCCCCACCGCGTCGAGCGCCTCGGACAGCGCCGCGCGCGAAAAGCCGTCGGGCGCATCGGGATAGGTCAGCGCCGCGGCGAGCGTGCCGAACGGCACATAGGGCCGCTGCGGCAGCACCATCAGCTTGCCCTTGCCGGTCGCGATCTTGCCCGCGCCGAACGGCCAGATACCGGCGATCGCGCGGAACAGGGTCGACTTGCCCGATCCGGTCGGGCCGGTCACCAGCACGCTCTCGGCCGGCGCGATCGAAACTTTCTCCGCCCGCACCAGCGGCGCGCCGGCCGGCAGCCGGACATCGAGGCTCTCGATGCCGAGCCCGATCCCGTCGCGCTCCTCGTGCGTGAGTTGGCTCGCGCGCTTCAGCCGCTCACCCTCGGCCACCGCCTGCTCGAAGCCGGTGAGCCGCTCCACCACCGCGCGCCATTCGGCGAGCGTCGCGTAGATGCGCACGAAGAAGCTCAGCGAGTTCTGCACCTGGCCGAAGGCCGAGGCGGTCTGCGTCAGAATGCCGAGCGAGATCGTGCCCGCGAAATAAGCCGGGCTCACCACCACAAACGGAAAGATGATCGAAGCCTGGGTGTAGCTCGCGGAGAAGCCGGTGAGCCGCTTCTGCGCGTTCATGATGCGGCGGAAGTTGCCGACCAGCGTGGAGAACCGCTCGCCGAGCCGACGTTGCTCGGCGGGCTCGCCGTCCAGAAGCGCGATCTGCTCGCCGTTCTCGCGCACGCGCACCAGATGATAGCGGAAATCCGCCTCGAAGCGTTGCTGGTTGAAATTGAGCCCGATCAGCGGCCGGCCGATGTAATGCGTCGCGATCGTGCCGAGCACCGCGTAGAGCAGCGCCGCCCAAACCAGATAACCGGGAATCGTGATCGTGCTGCCGAACAGCGGAAACGCCGCCGCGCCCGACAGACTCCACAGGATGACCACGAAAGAGACGAGCGTCAGCACCGCGCCGATCAGACCGATGCCGATTTCGATCGTGCGGAGCGCAAACAGCTCGAGATCTTCCGCGATGCGCTGGTCCGGGTTGTCGGCCGGGTCGCCCACGACGCGCATGCGGTAGTGCACGCCGTGCTCGAGCCAGCGCGTCAGATAATTCGCCGTCATCCACTGCCGCCAGCGGATGCGCAGCCATTGCTGCAGATAGATCTGATAGACCGCTACGATGATGAAGCACACCGCCAATCCCGTGAAGATCAGCAGCTCGCGCTGGAACGAATCCCAGTTCTTGTTCTGGATCGCGTCGTAGAAACGCGCGTTCCACTGGTTGAACAGCACGTTGAGCGCGACGATGCCGAGCTCGAGGCCGATCACGCCGCCGAGGATCAGCCGGCCGGCGAAGCGGTCGTCGCCCCGGAAATAAGGCATGGCCAAACGAAAGACGTCTCGGACTGCGGAAAGAAGCTGGCGCACGTGCATTCTCCGGCGGCGGGCGGTTATGGGCGAGTCGCTTGGGCGGCAAATCTAGCCGATCGGAGACGGATGCGCCGGGCGATCCGCGCTCCCAAAAGTCACGCAATCGAGATCAGCGGATGGCGAGAATACGATCGGCCGCGGCCGCGCCGCCCATGATCGCGCCGGTGAAACCGCCGCTGCTGGCATAAGCCGACGCCAAATAAAGACCCGGGACCGGGGTATCCGCCGAGCGCCCGGGCCCGCGCCAGATCGGCCCCGCCGGCGGCAACGGCGCGAAGCCGTAGATCGCGCCCTGCGGCGCATTCAGATAGTGGCTGATCGACAGCGCCGTGCTGAACTGGCTCGCGACCACGTGCGATCCGAAGCCGGGAAATTCGTCGTCGACGATCCCGACGATGCGATCGAGCCATTGCTTGCGCCTGGCATCGTAGTCGGCCTTGCCGAGGTGAGCCCAATTTTCCGGCCGGTCGAGGCCGACGATCGATACCGGATAGGGCGGCCCGCCGAGGCCCGAATTGATCGCGGAATAATCGACGACGGTGAGCAGCGGCGCCGGCGCGTCGGCCGCGGCCGCGCTGGGAAGCTCGACACACTTCCGGAAATCGGTAAGCCGTGTCATCCAGCGCGGCAGAAGAAAATTCGAATAGCTGCCAACCCCGAATTCGCTGGGCCGGCGCGACAGGCCGAGCATGATCGAAAACAGCGAGATCGATAGCCTGCGTCCGGCATAGGCGCCGAGAAAACGCCCCCGCGCCGGTTCCGCCAGCATCTCGCCGAGCACCGCCGGCGCGGCATTGCCCGCGATCGCGCGCGTCGCCGTTTTGATCCTGTCGTTTCCCTTGTTGTCGGTATGCACCACGAAAGCCGGGCTGCCATCGGCATCGAGGCCGATCTCGGTCGCAACCCTGCGCAGCAGGATTTCTCCGCCCGCCGTCGTGATCGCGCGCGCGAGCGCCTCGCTCAGACGCTGCGAGCCGCCGCGCACGTAGCGGCCGCCGGAAGCGAGATAGCCGCCCTGCGCCACCGCGAAGAAAATCCACCAGAGCGTCTCGGGGTCGTCGTGGTAATAGGCCAGATTGGCCGCCAGCGCCCATTTGACTGCTTCATTATCGCCGAAGGCGCGCTCGAGCACGTCGCCTGCCGTGCGCCGCCAGTCGCGGATGACCGGCCCGAGCTTGAGCAAGGCACCGAAGCCCTCGCGCTTATCACGGAACGCATCGCGCCCGCGCGAAAGCGTGCCGAGGCCGGTCGCGATCTTCTCCATGTCGCCGAGCACGCTGGCAATGCCGCCGCGCGCCGCCGGGAAGCGATCGCCGAGCGCCGCGCGCGCCGCGGAGAATCCATCCGGCAGCCGGAACGGCTCGCCGACCGGGCCACCGCGCACCTCGTAGAGCGGGCCGGTCGGCACCCATTGCACGGCGTCGAGCACGCCCAGACGCGACAGCACGTGGTGCTTTGGCTCGATCGGATCGTGCGGATCGGCGGTCTCGTGCAGCGAGGCCTCGACCATGAGATCGCCGGCCTTGTAGGTGGTCGCCGCTCCGCCGACCGAGGAATTGCGCTCGAGCAGCAGCACCTTGCGGCCGCTGCGCGCGAGCAGCCCGGCGGCGGTCAGGCCGCCGAGGCCGCCGCCGATCACGATGACATCGTAGCGTTCCGCCATGCCGTTCTCGATTCAAGCAAGACAGGCGCATGCCGGGCCGGTCGCGGCGTTGCGCTAGATCAATGACAAGGTCCCACGACCGGCCGTTTCATTTGCGTTCATTGTGGAGGCAAATATGAAATTGGCGATTTCCCTGTTCTGTCTAGCTCTGCTGGCCGCTGCGGCCGGCCGCCTCCAGGCGCAAGAGGAAGGGGATTTGCGCAAAGGCCGCGTGCTGGCGCGCGAAGTGTGCGCTGCCTGTCATGCCATCGAGAAGGGTCGGCCTTCGCCTAATGCCGACGCGCCGACCTTCGAAGCCATTGCGTCTACGCGTGGAATGTCGGGCCGGGCACTCGCTGTCGCGCTGCGCAGGCCGCATCGGACGATGCCCAACCTCGTGATCGAGGGCGACGAGCTGACCAACATCATCGCCTATATCCTGAGCATGAAAAGCCGCGATTGAGCGCGGCGCGCCTGCAAAAATGAAGGGCGCGGCTTTCACCGCGCCCCATGTCTCTCAGGTCTTGGATTACGTCAGTAATCCATGCCGCCCATTCCGCCGCCGCCCGGCATGGGCGGCATCGGCGTTTCCTTCTTCGGCACTTCCGCGACCATGGCCTCGGTCGTGATCAGCAAGCTGGCCACCGAGGCCGCGTCCTGCAGCGCGGTGCGCACGACCTTGGCCGGATCGATGATGCCGGCCTTGAACATGTCGACATATTGTTCGGTCTGCGCGTCGAAGCCGTAATCGGCGTCCTTCGAATCGAGCAACTTGCCGACAACGATCGAGCCCTCGACGCCCGCGTTCTCGGCGATCTGCCGCACCGGGCTCTCCAGCGCCTTGAGCACGATGTTGATGCCGGCCTGGATGTCGGGATTGGAGTTCTTGAGCTTGTCGATCGCCTTCTTGGCGCGCAGCAGCGCGACGCCGCCGCCGGCGACGATGCCCTCCTCGACCGCGGCCCGCGTGGCATTCAGCGCGTCGTCCACCCGGTCCCGCTTCTCTTTCACTTCGGTCTCGGTGGCGCCACCGACGCGGATCACCGCGACGCCGCCCGCGAGCTTGGCGAGCCGCTCCTGCAGCTTCTCCTTGTCGTAGTCCGAGGTGGTCTCCTCGATCTGCGCCTTGAGCTGGGCGACGCGGCCTTCGATGTCCTTCTTCTTTCCGGCGCCGTCCACGATCGTGGTTTTTTCCTTCTCGATGATGACCTTCTTGGCGCGGCCGAGCATGGCGACCGTCACGTTCTCGAGCTTGATGCCGAGATCCTCGGCGATCAGCTGACCGCCGGTGAGGATCGCGATGTCCTCCAGCATGGCCTTGCGCCGGTCGCCGAAGCCCGGCGCCTTCACCGCCGCGACCTTCAGGCCGCCACGCAGCTTGTTGACCACCAGCGTCGCCAGCGCCTCGCCTTCCACGTCCTCGGCAATGATCAGCAGAGGCTTGCTCGTCTGCACGATCGCCTCGAGCAGCGGCAGCATCGCCTGCAGGCCCGAAAGCTTCTTCTCGAACAGGAGGAGATAGGCGTCCTGCAGCTCGGCGGTCATCTTATCGGCATTGGTGACGAAATAGGGCGAGATATAGCCGCGGTCGAATTGCATGCCCTCGACGATCTCGACGTCGGTATCGAGCGACTTGGCTTCCTCGACGGTGATGACACCCTCGTTGCCGACCTTCTGCATGGCGTTGGCGATCATCTTGCCGATAGCGGCGTCGCCGTTGGAGGAGATGGTTCCGATCTGGGCGACCTCGGCGGAAGACTGGACCTTCTTCGCCCGCTTCACGATGTCCTTCACGACTTCGTCGACCGCGAGATCGACGCCGCGCTTCAGGTCCATCGGATTCATGCCGGCGGCGACGGACTTGGCGCCTTCCCGGACGATCGACTGCGCGAGCACAATCGCCGTGGTGGTGCCGTCGCCGGCCTTCTCGTTGGTCTTCTGGGCGACTTCGCGCACCATCTGCGCGCCCATGTTCTCGAACTTGTCCTCGAGCTCGATTTCCTTCGCCACCGTCACCCCATCCTTGGTGATGCGCGGCGCGCCATAGGACTTGTCGAGCACGACGTTGCGGCCCTTGGGGCCGAGCGTCACCTTCACGGCATTGGCCAGAATGTCGATGCCGCGCAGCATCCGGTCGCGCGCGTCGGCGCCAAATCGTACTTCTTTCGCAGCCATGTACTTCTACTCCTGATTTGGGATTGCTTGCGGCGCGCCGCTTATTTCGCGATCACACCCATGATGTCGGACTCCTTCATGATCAGGAGATCCTCGCCGTCGATCTTGACCTCGGTGCCGGACCACTTGCCGAACAACACCCGGTCGCCGACCTTGATATCGATCGGAATGAGCTTGCCGGCCTCGTCGCGGCCGCCCGGGCCGACGGCGATCACCGCGCCCTCTTGCGGCTTCTCCTGGGCGGAGTCCGGAATGATGATTCCGCCGGCGGTCTTTTCCTCGGCGGTAACGCGGCGCACGACCACGCGGTCGTGCAGCGGACGGAACTTCATTTTCATGCAGGCACCTCTTGCGCGCCGGCGTTCCGGCGGGTTTCTGAATTACCGATATATCTCAGAGTCTTGAAGGCGCTGGCACTCGGCTATAGCGAGTGCCACGGCCGTCGGGGAAAATGGGCGGAAGGCACCGGAATGTCAAGGCGCGGCTTTGAAGCTGTTCTCAGCCCGCAAGTGCGCGAACCGAGTCGAACAACAGCTTCGCCGCGGCAAAGGCCAGGATCAGGTAGCACCAGAAGAACAGCCGGTTCTGCTCGAGCCGGTCGTGCAGGTATTTCCCGACCCACACGCCGACCGGCACCGCCGGCGCCAGCGCCAGCGCCGCCCAGATCGTCGAGGGCCGCGCCGCGGCGAGCAAGCCGTAGGGAAACAGCTTGAGGAAATTACCGAGCGTGAAGATCGCGATCGTCGTCCCCGCAAACACCGTCTTATGCAGGCCGCGGCGCAGCAGATACATGGCGACCGGCGGCCCGCCGGCGTGGGCGATGAAGGTGGTGAAGCCGCTTGCGACCCCGGCCGCGAGCGCGAGCGGCGGCGACACCGGCAGCTTCTGCGGCGGCTTCTTGCGCCCGCGCAGAAACCAGTCGGCGGTGAACGCGAGCGTGACCGCGCCGATCGCGGCGGCCACCAGGTTCGGATCGACGTGCGTGAAGAAGAAATAGCCGAGCGCGATCCCGAGCACGAGGCTCGGCAACAACCACACCAGATCCGGCTTCGACCAGGTGCGCGGGCCGAAGGAGCCCAACGCAAACACGTCCATGAGCGACACCAGTGGCGCCACTACGATCGCCGCCTCGATCGGCAGCATCACGAACGACAGCAGCGGCACGCCGAGCGTCGCCAGCCCGCCGCCGAATGCGCCCTTGCCGAGCGCGATCAGGAACACGGTCGGCAGGCCGATAAGATAGAAGACGAGGTCGGAGGGCATGGTTCCCTGTCATTCCGGGCGAGCGCCGCATTGGCGGCGCGAGACCCGGAATCCATAACCACCGCCGTGGCTATGAATGCAAGGCTGGTGGCTATGGATTCCGGCCCTCGCTCGCTTCGCTCGCGATGCCGGAATGACAGCCCCGTTGTCCCCCTCGCCCAAGTCTGCGAAAAACACGAGCCTAAGGTTGGGAGCCCGCCATGTTCCGCGTCACCCTTTCCTGTCTGCTCGCCTTCGCCCTCTCCGGCTGCATCGCCGATTTGGAGAAGAGCGGCGTGCTGGAAGCCCGCGGCGTCTCGGCCCCGCTCAGCGCCGAGAAGCTCGCCGGCCGCTGGGGGCTCGCCTCCTATCACGACGCCAAGGATGCCAAGCGCGTCGAGAACGCGGCGCGCGGCCAGTGCGGCAATCCCTATGTGATCGGCCGCGGCCGCGGCGCCACGGTCCTGATGCACATGCCGTTCGCCACCACCACGACCGAGATGGAGGTGAGAAGCGGCGCCGGCGCGACCTATATCGGCCCGGCCGGCGGGCAGATTTCCGGCGACCGCGAGGTGATCCGCTGGGACGGCCGGGTGCTCGTGTTGAAGTGGATCGACCAGCAGGCCGCGTCCACCTACGGCACCATGGTGTTCGTGCGCTGCGCGGGCGCGGCGGCGTAAGCAAACGAATCGCGTAAGACTTCCCGCGATGTCTCTCCTCACCCGTTTCGCCGGACCCTGGCGCGCGATTCCGGTGCTCGGCGTCACGCAGCTCCTCGCCTGGGGTGCGATCTTTTATCCGCCGGTGCTGACCGTGCCGCTGATCGCCAATGAGCGCGGCTGGTCGCTCGCCTTCACCATGGGCGGCTTCTCGCTCGGGCTTGCCGCCTCCGGTCTCGCCGCGCCGCTGGTCGGAAGCCTGATCGACCGCCACGGCGGCCACTGGGTGATGGCGGCGGGATCACTCATCGGCGCGGCCGGGCTCGTCGGCCTCGCTTTTGCCGCCGATCCAGTTTCGTTTCTCATCGTGTGGGCGGTGCTCGGCGTCGCCATGGCGGCCGGGCTCTATACCCCGGCGTTCTCGAGCCTGGGGCGCATTTTCGGCGCCGAGGCGCGGCGGCCGATCACGACGCTGACGCTGATCGGCGGCTTCGCTTCGACATTGAGCTGGCCCGCGACCTATTTCCTCATCGAGGCGGCCGGCGTTCGCGGCACCTTCCTTATCTATGCGGCGCTGCTCGCGCTGGTCGCGGCACCGCTTCATGCCTTCGCCTTGCCGCGCCACCACGCCCACTCCCGCCCGGCCGCGCCCGACAAGATCGCGCCGACGCAAAAGCCGCTGCCGGCGCGCGGCACGCATCTTCCTGCTTCGTCGCCGCGGCCTTCGCCGCCTATGCCTTCGTGCCGTCGGCGCTCGGCGCCCATATGCTCGCGATCTTCGACCGCATGGGCCTCGAGCCCAGAACCGTCGTCCTGATCGGCATGCTGTTCGGCCCGGCGCAGGTGGCGGCGCGGCTTTGCGAATTCTTCTTCGCCCGCGAGGTGCACCCGCTGCTGATCGCGCGCTTTTCGGTGGCCCTGCTACTTGCCGCTTTTGCGCTGCTTCTGCTGCTCGGCGTCTCGATCCCGGTCGCGGCCGCGTTCGCGATCCTGTTCGGCGTCTGCAACGGCCTGATCACGATCGCGACCGGAACGGTGCCGCTCGCCCTGTTCGGCGCCGAGGGCTATGGCCGGCTGCTGGGGCGGATCGGCGGCCCGGCGCGCCTGCTGCAGGCGGCCGCCCCGCTCGCCGTCGCCTTCGCCATCGAACGCTTTTCCGACCCGGTTGCGCTTGTAATCATCGCAGCCTTCGCAGCCGTCGCATTGCTCTGCTTCCTGCTCATCCGCCGCCCGGTCTGAGCGTCAACCTTCCGTAAACCATGATCGCAAACAGGCGCCGGCGTTGGCCCGGCGCGCGCCGGCGTTTACCGATCAGTCGTCAGGGCTCGTTAGGGATAAATACGGCGGCGCCATGTCTACTCGCTACATGTCGGCCCGTCACATGTCGGCCCGCCAGTTCGACGCTTTGTACAGAGTACGTCGATGCGCACACTGATCTCGTTTCCGCTTCTCGTCTTCACCACCGCCGCACTGACTGCAGGCGTGCACACTGGCGCGCCGGCACAGGAGCGGTCCGGCCCGCTCGTCATCAGCGCGCCGCGCTACGACGCCCAGCCCGCGGGCCCACCCGATTTCGCACCCGGTACGCGCGTCGCGGTCCGCGAGCGCAACAATTTCGGCGGCGGATTCTTCGAATTTCTGGCCACCGGCCGCACCGGCGGCCGCGACACCACGCTGACGCGCCAGCCTTCCGACCGGCCCTGGCAGGACGCCGCGCCCGATTATGACCGGGCGCCGGACCGTCTCTATGGGCCGCAGCCCTTGCAGTTCGGCCGCCGCGACGCGCCCGACGTGCGCGAAACGCCGGCGCGGCCCGCCTTCGACCCGCGCTTCGCCAAGCTGACCGTGGACTACATCACCGATGAAAAGCCGGGCACCGTCGTGGTCGATACCCGCTCCCGCTTCCTCTATCTCGTGCAGGAAAACGGCAAGGCGATCCGCTACGGCATCGGCGTCGGCCGCGTCGGCTTCACCTGGTCGGGCATCAAGAGCGTCTCGCAGAAGCGCGAGTGGCCCGACTGGACGCCGCCGCCGGAGATGCTGAAGCGCCGGCCCGACCTGCCGACCTGGATGGCCGGCGGCGTCGATAACCCGCTCGGCGCGCGCGCGATCTATCTCGGCTCGACGCTCTACCGCATCCACGGCTCGAACGAGCCCTGGACCATCGGGCAGGCCGTGTCCTCGGGCTGCTTCCGCATGCGCAACGACGACGTGATGGAGCTCTATGACAAGGTGAAGGTCGGCACCAAGGTCGTGGTGATCTGAGCCAGCAACCGAGGTGAGTTTCGACGGGGCCGCCCAAGGGCGGTCCCGTTTCGTTTCGTGCGCCGCATTGCACGCAAGCGAATTTGACCTTCCCGCGACCGCGATTTCCTGTAGCCTCCGGCCCGGATATTTCGGGGACGGCCGGTGTCCGACAAGAGGCCAAGCCACTCCACAGAAACAGCCGAGGAGCGCCTGGCCTGGCACCGGCGCGAGCCGCGCCACCTCGGGCTCGGCCTCGAGCGCATCGGCCTCATTTCGCTCCGCTACCGGACTGTTTCGGCGCTGATCCTGGTGGCGCTCGCCATCGCCGCATTCTTCGGCATCGAGCGCATCAAGGTCGACGACTCGCTGAGCCAGCTGTTCCGCTCCAACACCCCCGAGTTCAAACAATACGAAGAAGTGACGCGGCGCTTCCCGTCGAGCGAATTCGACGTGCTGGTCGTGATCGAAGGCAAGACGCTGCTGGCGCGCGAATCGATCCAGAAACTGCGCGAGCTCGTCACCGACCTGCAATTGATCGACGGCACGCGCGGCATCATTTCGCTGTTCTCCGCGCGCCAGCCGCCCGAAGGCGGGCGCCTGCCCGAGGCGCTGTTCCCGAACCAGCTGCCCGAGGGCGCCGAGTACGACAAGCTCAAGGAGCGCGTGCTCGCCAACGAGATCATCCGCGGCAAGCTCTTGTCGGAGGACGGCGAGCTCGCGCTCATCGTGCTTTCGCTCGACCCGGCCGTGGTCGAAAGCAAAGGCCTGTTCGACACCGTCGCCGAAATCCGCAAGACCCTGGCCGGCGAAATCGCCGGCACCGGCCTCAAAGGCCAGCTCTCGGGCGTGCCGGTCATGCAGCTGGAGATCCGCAACGCCGTCGAGCGCGACCGGTTGCTCTACAACGCGCTCGGCTTCATCGCCGGCTGCCTGATCGCGATCCTGTTCTTCCGCCGCGTCGCCTTCATGATCATCGCCGCCGGGCCGCCGCTCTTGGCGATCCTGCTCGCGCTCGGCGCGCTCGGCTGGCTCGATTTCCGCCTCAACATGTTCCTCAACGTGATGACGCCGCTCATCATGGTGATCAGCTTCTCGGATTCGATGCAGCTCACCTTCTTCGCCCGCGACCGGCTGTTGCACGGCGAGAACAAATTCGAGGCGATGCGCAACGCCATCCTGGTCGTGGGCCCGGCCTGCGTCTTGACCCACGCCACCGCGGGCTTTTCGTTTGCGGCCCTGCTGTTCTCCGATTCTCACCTGATCCAGACGTTCGGCGCCGCGGGTCTGGTCGCGACCGTGATCGCCTTCGTCGCCGTGCTGATGCTGGTGCCCCTGTTCGGCGTGCTTTTGATCCGCAAGGAAGAGCGCTTCGCCGCCAAGGTGAAGGGCTCGGACGCCGCCGTGGACGCGCTGCGCAAGCTCTGCGGCTTCATCGCCGTCCGCATGGTGCGCCACCCCGGCCTCTACAGCCTCATCAGCGTCGTCGTGATCGGCGGACTGATCGCCGTTTACGCCAATTTGGAGCCGCGCTACCGGCTCGCCGACCAGGTGCCCGACAAGCAGCAGGCGGTCGCGGCCTCGAGCCGCCTCGACGCCAAGCTCACCGGCGCCAATCCGGTCGACGTGCTGATCGAGTTCCCCAAGGGCACCGCGCTCTACGCGCCGGAAACGCTGAAAATCATCGCCGACGTGCATGCGATCGTGGAAAAGCAGGCCGGCGTCGGCAACGTCTGGTCGATCGAGACGCTCCGGCGCTGGCTCGCCGAGAAGGCGGGCCGCTCCGATATCGATACGCTCCGGCAATATGTCGAGATCCTGCCCGAACACCTGACGCGCCGCTTCATCTCGGCCGAGCGGGATTCGGTCGTGGTCTCCGGGCGCATTCCCGACGTCGACGCCAGCGAGCTTCTGCCGGTCATCGAGAAACTCGACCAGGCGCTCGGCGCCGTGCGCGCGCAGAACCCGGGTTTCCGCCTCTCCGTAACCGGACTATCGGCGATCGCCGCCAGGAACAGCGCCAGCATGATCGGAAAGCTGAATCAGGCGCTGACCGCCGAGATCATTCTGGTCGCCGCCTTCATCGGGATCGCGTTCCGCTCGCTCTTGGTGATGCTCGTGAGTGTGCTGCCCGGCATTTTCCCGATCGTGGTTTCGGGCGCGCTGCTGTGGACCATGGGCGAGGGCCTGCAATTCGCCAGCGTCGTGGCGCTGACGGTCTCCTTCGGCCTCGGACTGAGCGCGACGATCCACTACCTCAACCGGCTCCGCATCGAGGACAAGCCGCACGAGGACCCGGCCGTCGGCGTCACGCGCGCGACGGTGCTGGTGGGGCCGGCGCTGATCCTGACATCCGTGGTGCTGGCGTGCGGGCTCGCGGTCACCGTATTTTCGGATCTGCCGTCGCTGCGGCTGTTCGGCTGGCTCAGCGCGTTTGCGATGATCGCGGCGCTGGTCGGCGATCTGCTCATCCTGCCGGCGACCGTGATGTTCCTGCGCAAGCGCATGCCCTGGGGCAAACGCCAACGCACGATGCCCAAACCTGCTGAATAAGCCCGCCGAATGAGCGCGGGCCCGGCAGGAGCCTTCGCCCCTATCTGCCGCGCTGCAGGTTGATCGTCACCATGGTGACGTCGGTACCGGCCGGGCGGATCGTGACCGCCTGGGCGTTGCCGGTCGTGGTCAGCGAGAGCGCCGCCGTGAACGGTCCGCCCGCGACATTCGCCTCGATCAGATTGCCGGCGGCCTTGCCGTTCACCGCGCCGCTCACGTTACGGGTGATCTCGGCCCAGGTGCCGTAGACCGAGCCCCCGTTGTAATCGATGGTGCTGTTGACCTCGAACTTGTAGGAGTCGCTGGCGCAGCGCAGCTCCTGCTGCATGTTCCGGTCTGAATTCTCGACTTTGTATTTCGCCCGGCAGCGGATGCGCTCGGTCGCCCCGCTGCTCAAGGTGATCGTGCCGTTGCCGGTCCAGTTGCCGTGAAAGTTGGCGAACGGGGTCGGGCCTTGCGCCCAAACCGCGGGTGGGATGGAGAGCAGGAGCGCCAAGGTAGCTAGAACCGCGCCAGCAAGGGACCCGTTCAAACGCGACGACATCGATTCGCCCTCCCCCGTCTCGTGCTTGTTTGCCCCGGCCGCCTCATACGATCAACCGATAAGCCGGCACTGTCAAAAACTCCTCGAACTCCAGCGCCAGCGACATGTCGGTAAAGAGCTGGATCGCCTCCGGGAAACGGCCCAAATCGTAGTTGGTCGGCCCGATCGACTGGCGCAGCTTGGCCATCTCGTCGGTCAGGACGACGCGGAACAGCTCGGCCGTCACCTCGCGCCCATCGGCGAGCTTGGCCCTTTGATAGAGCCACTGCCAGACCTGCGCCCGGCTGATCTCGGCGGTCGCCGCGTCCTCCATCAGGTCATAGAGCGGCACCGCACCCCGGCCCCGCAGCCACGCCTCGATGTACTGGATGCCGACCCGGATGTTCTGCCGCAGCCCCGATTCCGTGCGCTCGCCGGTATGCACCTCGATCAATTGATCGCGAGTAACCTTCACGTCGGCGCGCAATTTCGAGAGCTGGTTCGGCTTCGGCATCAGCTTGTCGAACACTTGCTTGGCAATCGGCACCAGGTCCGGGTGCGCGACCCAGGTGCCGTCATTGCCGTCGTGCGCCTCGCGCTCCTTGTCGGCGCGCACCTTGGCGAAGGCGGCATCGTTCTTGCGCGCGTCGCCGCGCACCGGGATCTGCGCCGCCATGCCGCCCATGGCGAAGGCGCCGCGCCGGTGGCAGGTCTTGATCAGCAGCAGCGAATAGGCGCGCAGGAACGCGCGGTCCATGGTCATGGTGCCGCGGTCGGGCGTCAGAAACCGCTTGTTCTTCCCGAGCCGCTTGATGAAGGAGAAGATGTAGTCCCAGCGGCCGCAATTCAGCCCGGTGATGTGCTCGCGCAGCTCGTGGAGGATTTCGTCCATCTCGAAGGCCGCGGGCAGTGTCTCGATCAGCACCGTCGCCTTGATCGCGCCCTTGGGCATGCCGAGCTTCTGCTGCGCGTGCAGGAACACTTCGTTCCACAGCCGCGCTTCGAGGTGGTTCTCGATCTTGGGCAGATAGAAATAAGCGCCGGTCTTGGCCGGTCCGAAACGCTTCCAGTTGTGGAAGAGATAAAGCGCAAAATCGAACAGCGCGCCGGACACCGGCTCGTTGTCGACGATCACGTGCTCCTCGTTGAGGTGCCAGCCGCGCGGCCGCACGATGAGCACCGCGCGCTCCTTGCCGGGCGCGTAGCGCTTGCCGGTCTGCGGCTCGACGTACGTGAGCTTGCCGGCCCAGTAGTCCTTGAGATTGATCTGCCCTTCGATGAGGTTCGCCCAGGTCGGCGACGTGGCGTCCTCGAAATCGGCCATATAGACGTCGGCGCCGGAATTGAGCGCGTTGATCACCATCTTGCGGTCGACCGGTCCGGTGAGTTCGACGCGCCGGTCCTGCAGGTCCTTGGGGATCGGCGCGACCTTCCAGTTGCCGTCGCGAATGTGCTTCGTCTCGGCGAGGAAATCGGGAAGCTCGCCGGTGTCGAAGCGCCGCTGCCGCTCGCCCCGGCGCGCGAGCAGGCGCTTGCGGGTGGCGTCGAAGCGGCGGTGCAGATCGGCGACGAAGGAAAGCGCGTTGCGAGTGAGGATTTCGTCGTAACGCGGACCGGCCGCGCCGCGCACCGCGACACCCGGCAGGCTCGCAAACGGCCGCTTGGCCGGACTCTTGGACGAGGTCCGCACGAGCCGGCGGCGCAGCGTGCCGACTTTGGCCTTCCGGGTCTTGGCCTTCCCTTTGGTTTTCTTCGCTTTTTTCGTCACGCCGATCGGCCCACCCGAATCTTGGCACGAGCTTAGGGCATCAGCTGCGAACCTCGAAATCTGCACGCAACCCTTTGCCGCGCAAAGCTTTGGGCATGGGCCCGCCGCTCGCCCAATCGAGCAGCTCCACCGTGTGGACAACGGGGATTCGGGTGCCCTGCCCGATCTGCACCATGCAGCCGATATTGCCGGTGGCCACCAGATCCGGGGCGGTCTTTTCGATGTTCTCGACCTTGCGGTCGCGCAGCCGCGTCGCGATTTCCGGCTGCAGCAGGTTGTAGGTGCCGGCCGAGCCGCAGCACAGATGCCCTTCGGGCACGTCGCGCACCTCGAAGCCGGCGCGTGCCAGAATTCCTTCGGCTCGCGCACGATCTGCTGGCCGTGCTGCATCGAGCAGGCCGAGTGATAGGCCACCGAAATGCCGCGCGATGGCGCCGCGGGCATTTCGAGTTTCATCAGATACTCGGAAATGTCTTTCGCGAGCGCGGAGACCTTCTCGGCTTTCTCTGCGTAGGCCGCATCGGTGCGCAGCATGAAGCCATAGTCCTTGATCGTGGTGCCGCAGCCCGAAGCGGTGACCAGGATCGCGTCGAGCCCGTCGCCCTCGATCTCGCGCATCCAGGCATCGACATTATTTTTCACGAAACGCAGCGCATCGCGCTCGCGGCCCATGTGATGGGTGAGCGAGCCGCAGCATGCCTCGCCGCGCGCCAGCACCACCTCGATGCCGTGGCGATTGAGCAAGCGGATCGCCGCCGCGCGGATCGACGGCCGCACCACCGGATCGACGCAGCCGGACAACAGCGCGACGCGGCCCTTGCGCCTGCCTTGCGCCGGATAGACGCCGGAGTTTCTCAGTTTCCGCTTGCGGCAAGCGCCAGGGCGCCAGCCGCAGCATCGCGGCGATCCGCTTGAATCCGAGAACGTCGAGCAGCGGCGCGAACGGCTTGCCGAGCGGCGCGAACGAAAGCATGCGGCGGAAGCGCGCCGGATAGGGCATGAGCCAGGCGAGCAGCGCGCGCAGCATCCGCTCCGGCAGCGGCCGCCGGTAGGTCTCCTCGATATGCGCGCGCGCATGATCGACCAGATGCATGTAGTGCACGCCCGAGGGGCACGTGGTCATGCAGGCGAGGCACGAGAGGCAGCGGTCGATGTGCGTCGTCACCTCCGCGTCGGCCGGCCGGTCGTGCTCGAGCATTTCCTTGATCAGATAGATGCGCCCGCGCGGGCTATCGAGCTCGTCGCCGAGCAGCACGTAGGTCGGGCAGGTCGCGAGGCAAAAGCCGCAATGCACGCAGGCGCGCAGAATCTTGTCCGCTTCCCCGATATTGGGGTCGGCGAGCTGGGCGAGGGTGAAATTGGTCTGCATTGCCTTCTCTAACCTGTCATCCCGGCCGAGCGAGCGCGCGATAGCACGCGAGCGAGAGCCGGGATCCAGGAACACCGGCGGAGCAAAATCGAGAGAGCGGTGGTTATGGATCCCGGATCGGCGCTACGCGCCGTCCGGGATGACAGCAGAAAAGGTTCAAATCCCCGCATACATCCGTCCCGGATTGAGCACGCCCTTGGGGTCGAAGCTCTCCTTCACCCGCTTCGCGAGCGCCGCGAGCGAGGGCTCGAGCGGCTCGAACACGTCGCCGGCGCGTTGCGATGCGTCGGCACGAATGAGCGTCGCGTGGCCCTGGACACCAAGGATCGCGCGCACGATGCCTTCGCGCGGCGCGCCGTCGGGCATCTCGACCCACAACAGCCCGCCGGCCCAGTCGTAAAAAAGCTCGGCGCCGGTTTCCGCCGCGAGCTTGGTGCCGATCGCGGCACCCGCTGTCGCGGTCGCCGAAATGCGCCACACCGCGCGCTCTTTCCTGGCTACGAACGGCATCACGTCGCGCACCGCGCGCCAGAACGCGCCGCGAATCCTCGGCATCGAGCGCGCCGAGCGTCCCGATCGGCTGCAAAATCTCTTCCAGCTTCTGCCGCCGATAGGCGATGGAAGGCGCGATCCCTTCCAGGCGAAGCGCGGTCACCGCGCGGCCCGCTTTGGCGACCGCGGCCACCGGCATTTTTGCGGCGACCTTGGGCGGCAGATGCGCAGCACCCGAGACATCGTTCGACGAGCCCATGGCGGCGGCCATGGCCTCGGCCGCGCGCGCGTCGGTGAGGCCGAGCACCAGCACCGTCGCCACGTCCTCGGCCCGCGGCAGCACCTTGATGGTGAGCTCCGTCATCACCGCGAGCGTGCCCCAGGAGCCGGCGAGCAATTTCGGCAGGTCGTAGCCGGTGACGTTCTTCACCACACGGCCGCCGGCCTTGAAGATTTCGCCGCGCCCCGAGACCGCGCGCACGCCGAGCGCGAAATCGCGCGCCGCGCCCGCCTTGATCCGCCGCGGCCCGGATAGATTGATGGCGAGCGTACC
The DNA here is from genome assembly GCA_963765745.1 of uncultured Alphaproteobacteria bacterium. Taxonomy (GTDB): domain Bacteria; phylum Pseudomonadota; class Alphaproteobacteria; order Rhizobiales; family Xanthobacteraceae; genus JAHFPN01. The sequence goes on along the minus strand of CAVXXM010000010.1, from coordinate 110,290 downwards.
GCCGAGCGTCGCGGCGCCCGCCGCGCCGCCCAGGAGAGAACCCAGATCGGGCGGCTCGAAGGCGAGTTCTTGGTTCTTGTCCGCCAGTAGCTTCTCGATTTCCGCAAGCGGCGTCCCCGCGCGCGCCGAGAGCACCAGTTCCTCGGGCTCATAAAGCGTCACGCCGGAAATGGCGGAGACATCGAGCGTGCGGTCGGTCTGCGCCGCGCGGCCGATCCCCCGCTTGCTGCTGTGGCCCACAAGCTCGAGCGACTTGCCGCCGGCCAACGCCCATTGCACGGCTGCCTCGACATCCTTCTCGTCGCGCGGGATCAGTGCTTCGGCCATTACGCGTCGAGCCTCGCATGAATATCGACCCATCCACTCGGAATCAGCCACGTCCTGCGCGTCAGTTTTCCGAAGCGCTTAAGCGCGAAGCGCCGGACCGAACCGATTTCACCGGCCGCCAGCCTTCGCCACAGCTCGAAGCGTTCGCGGATTTCCGCCTCGCCGACCCATTGGTCGGGATCGAGTTCGGCGCCGAACAGACCGGACATTTTCCCGTGGAACTTCTGCGCGGCGAAAAGACCCTCGCGCGGTGGATCGGGGGGATGAAACAGCCGCAAGTGGCCCTGGTTGATGATCTGGAAACAGGTATATCCGGCGCATACCAGAAGGTCGATCACCTTGTCGCCATTCTCGAACGATACGAAGCGGGGCTTGTTGGGCTCCTTCGCTAGCTGCTGCAGAACTATCTCATCGCTCTCCTCGATATCGCACTTCAGATAGTGCGGCACGCCATATTCGCTGAACAGGCGCCCGATCGACGTGGTTTTGACTTCGACCCGATTGCTCGTGATCCCGTCGCGTTCCGCTCCGGCCCGATGCACGCTGCTCCAGCCGTTCTTGTCGGCGCGGCAATAGAAGGTGACCGAAGCATCGGCCCGTTCGGCGATCGCGCGCTCGATCAACACCAGTTGGGCGCGGCCGATCGCCTCGGCGAAACGTTCTCGCCCGCGCGCGACGAGCTCGGGATTGGCTTCCACCCCCACCACGCGGAACCCTTTGCGCAGATAGAAATCCGTATCCCACCCTTCGTGGAAGCCGAGATCGAAGATGGTCTGCATGGAGGTCGGACGAGTCAGAACCGCGGCAGGTCGGGAAACGCCATCTTGCCCGCGTGTATGTGCACGCGGCCGAGCTCGGCGCAGCGATGCAGCTTCGGAAACACCTTGCCGGGATTCAGCAGACCCTTGTCGTCGAACGCGCATTTCAGCCGCTGCTGCTGCGCCAGATCGATTTCGGAAAACATCGCCGGCATCAGGTCGCGCTTCTCGACGCCGACGCCGTGCTCGCCGGTGAGCACGCCGCCGACCTCGACGCAGAGCGTCAAAATCTCCGCGCCGAATTTCTCCGCCCGCTCCAGCTCGTCGCCCTTGTTGGCGTCATAGAGGATGAGCGGATGCAGGTTGCCGTCGCCGGCGTGGAACACGTTGGCGCAGCGCAGCCCGTATTTCTCGGTGAGCTCGCGGATGCGCGCCAGCACCACGGGCAATTTGGCGCGCGGAATGGTGCCGTCCATGCAGTAATAGTCCGGCGAGATGCGCCCCACCGCCGGGAACGCCGCCTTGCGCCCGGCCCAGAATTTCAGCCGCTCTTCCTCCGAATTCGACGCGCGCAGCGTCACCGCACCGCATTCCTTGGCGATCGCGCTGACGCGATCGATCAGCGAACTGCATTCGACCTCGGGCCCGTCGAGTTCGACGATCAGGAGCGCCTCGACGTCGAGCGGATAGCCGGCGTGCACGAAGGCTTCCGTGGCGTGGATCGCCGGCTTGTCCATCATTTCCATGCCGCCCGGGATGATTCCTTCGCCGATGATGCGCGCCACGCACTCGCCGGCCGCCTCCGACGTGGCGAAGCCGATCAGCACGGCGCGCGCGGTCTCGGGCTTCTTCAGAATGCGCACCGTCACTTCGGTGACGACGCCGAGCAAGCCTTCCGATCCGCAGATGACCGAAAGCAGGTCGTAGCCGCCGGCATCGAGATGCTTGCCGCCGATGCGAACCACCTCGCCGGTGATCAGCACCATCTCGACGCCGAGGATGTTGTTCGTGGTCATGCCGTATTTCAGGCAATGCACGCCGCCGGAATTCTCCGCGACGTTGCCGCCGATGGTGCAGGCGATCTGCGACGAGGGGTCCGGCGCGTAATAGAAATCGCGCCCGCCGACCGCGTTGGAAATGCCCAAATTCGTCACGCCCGGCTGCGCCACCACGACGCGGTTCTCGTAATCGATGTCGAGAATGCGGTTGAACTTCGCGAGCCCGAGCAGAACGCCGTCGGCCAGCGGCAGCGCGCCGCCCGAGAGCGAAGTGCCCGCCCCGCGCGGCACCACGCGCACTCCGTTGGCGTGGCAGTAGCGGAGAATTTTCGAAACCTGCTCGGTGGTCGAGGGCAGCGCCACTACCATCGGCAGCTGCCTATAGGCCGTGAGCCCGTCGGACTCGTAGGGCCGCATGCCCGCTTCCGAGTCGATCACTGCTTCGCCAGGGATAATCTTGCGCAGCACCGCCACGATCTCGGAGCGGCGCGCGAGCACGTCCTGGTCCGGCGCCGGCATGGCGACCATGGGAATCCTCCGAAATCGATCCTAGCAGATAGTCGCCTACATTCCTTCTCTGTCATTCCGGGGCGCGGGCGTAGCCCGCGAACCCGGAATCCATAACCACGGACGGTACATTTCTGCGAATTCGGTGGTTATGGATTCCGGCCTGCGCGCTACGCGCGCGACCGGAATGACGACTAAAGCTTGAGCATATTGCGCGCCGCCGCGGTCACCTCCGTGAGCTCAGCCCCCGCCTCGACCCTGCGCCATGAAATCGCGCCCGCATCGAATTGCTCCTGCTCGCGGACGATCTTGGCGTCGGCGTCCGACGCATCCGCCACCCGCGCGCCCACGCGAGCCATGCGCGTATCGAGCGCCGCCTCGAGCCAGATACCGTCGAACTCCACCCCGGCCTCCTTCGCCACTGCCTCCGAGCGCCTCGCGTTCCTGCGGCCGCGCATGCACCGCATCGACAATCGCGGAATGGCCCGCGCGCAGCGTACGACGTGCGAGATCGAGGAGACGCGCATAGACCCGCGCCGTCACGTCTTGCGAATAGGCGGCCTCGGGCAGCCGCTCGGTCTCCCCACGTTGAACAGCCGCTTGCGTTCGATATCGGAGCGCAGGTGCACCGCGCCCGGCGCGGGCAGCAGGAAAGGCGCGAGCGAAGCCGCGAGCGCGCTCTTGCCCGTGCCGGAAAGACCGCCGATCGCCACCAGACGCGGCTTGGGCGGCGCGATCAGGTGTGCCGCGAGCGTGCGATAGTCGCGCGCCTCGTCCTCAGCCGTCGCGCGCTCCTCGCCTTCCACGAGCTTGCGCTTGTCGAGCGCGACACGGGCGCGGATCGTGGCGCGTAGCGCCAGAAAGAACGGCAGCGCCGTAAGCGCGTCGAGCTGCTCCTCCATTCCCGCCGCCAGCAGATAGCGGTTGAACACGATATTGGCGGCGCGATCGAACTTGCGGTCGACCAGATCCATGAGCAGGAACGCGAGATCATAGAGCACGTCGCCGCTCGCGATCAGCGGGTCGAACTCGATGGCGTCGAACAGCACCGGCTTGCCATCGATCAGTGCGACGTTGCGCAAGTGCAGATCGCCGTGGCCGCGGCGCACGAAGCCGGCCTCGCCGCGCACTATGAGCAGCGGGCGGATGCGGCCGAGGCTCGCGCGCAAGGCCTCGATCAGCCCCGCTCCATCTTTCGCCGCCACCACTCCCCGCGCCCCGCGAAACGCCTCCGCCGCGTCGTCCACGTATTTCCCGAGCGCCTCGATCCAGGGCGCAGCCTCGACCACCGGAATCGTGCGGTGCGCCGCCGCCACCGCCTCGCCGAGCGCGCGCGCGAGCGCGTCGCCGATGCCGTCCCGCTTCGCCGCCTCCTCAAGCGTCTCGCGAAAGCGGCGCATCTCGACCGCCCATTCCACCGGCTCGCCGGCGCCGCCGAGCGCGAGCCGCCCGCCACGGCGCACGATCGGCACCACGCCGAGATAGAGCTCCGGCGCGAAGCGGCGGTTCACGTCGAGCTCGGTGCGGCAAGCGGCTTCGCGCTTCGCGAGCGTCGAATAGTCGAGATAGGGATACTTCACCGGCCGTTTGATCTTGTAGGCGCGCTCGCCAGCGAGGAAGACCATGGCCGCGTGGGTGTCGATGCGCTTGACCGCGCCCGTCTCCGCGCCGTAGGTCGCCAGGTCCGAAAGCAGCGCGACCACGGCCTGCTGTGTGCTATCTTCACCGGCCATCTCGTTTCGCCCTTCGCGCACGACTTACCACGGGAACCGCCCCCCATGACCACGCTGCCGCACGCCTTCAAACGCATCCGCCTCAACCTCGCCCGCTCCAAGGACTTCCCCGAGGGCAGCGCGCGGCACGGCTACGAGTTCGTGGCGCCGCTCGATGGCGAGGGCCGCATCGACCCCGCGCTGTGGAAACAGCACCGCGAGCATTGCGGCGTGCGCCGCTTCTGGGAGAAACAGCCCGACGAGATCGGCCGGCTCGTGCACCGGCCGGGCGGCCAGGGCGGCGTGTGGAAATTCGACTATGACCCGGCCGGGAACGAGGACGACGAGGCCGGCTACCGCTTCGGCGCGCACCTGTTCCGGCCCGGCGAATATGTCTCGATCCGCGACGAGGACGGCGTCATGCACACCTTCGTGGTGGCGTCCGTGGAACCGGTCTAGCTTCTCGGCTTGCGCTCGCGTGGCATGCGGCTGTCTTCCGGCGGCGCCGGCTCGCTCACCGCGACCGGATCGGAGGCCGGGAACGTCTCCTCAAGGCCCTCATCGAGCGCGCGGTCGAGGCGGCGCTTCAGCTCCGCGGCTTCCTCGCTCGATTTTTTCGGCTTCGAAGTCCGCGGCATGGACGTCTCCTGTCCGATTGCGCGGATTTTCCGCGTCAGGGCTTCCCCAAGATCAGCACATGCAGACTGCGCGGCCCGTGCGCTCCGAGCAGCGTCTTCTGCTCGATGTCGCCCGAGCGCGACGGGCCGGTGATCCAGTTCACCGCGCGCGGCATTTTTCCCGCGCCGAATTTCTTGCGCAGCCGGTCCCAGACCGTCTCGTAGTCGCCGGCCACATCCTTGGCATCGATGATGACCAGATGATGGTCGGGCAGGAAATTGAGCGTCGTGGGGTTGTCCGGGCCCGAGAGCAGCACCAGCGTGCCGGATTCCGCGACCCCACCGAACGCATAGGAGACGGCCGCGAGCTGCTTGCCGTCCGAGCGGCCGGTCGAAACTTCCAGCGTCTTCTCGTTGTCCCAGGGAATTTCCGAAAGCCGCGCGTCGTCGCCCCGGCGCACCCGCATCGGTAAATTCTTCGAACGCAGATAGGCCGAAACCGCCGCCGGCACTTCGTCGGCGGAGCCGAGCTGCTGCGCGGTCCCGAAAATCCCCTCGACCTGATCCTTGAACACTTTAAGCCGCTCGGCCGGCGGCTTCTGCGCGCGCGCGGGAATCAGTCCGCGCGGATGGCGCGCGATGCGATCCTCGATCGTGGTCTTGCGCGGCGCCTCGCGGCCATTGACGCCGAGCGAGCGGCGGATCGAGCCGAGCACCAGATCGCGGCTGCTCATTCTTCGCTCCCCTGCTGGCGCGCGCGCATCTTCCGCCGCCACTGGGCCTGGAACGTCGAGCCTTCCGGCGCCGGGAAATCGCGAAATTTCGTCCAGCCGCGCAGGAGCGGCAGGAAACGAAAGCGGCCGCGCCAGCCCAAGAGCGAAAGCGCGCCGGCCGCAAAGCCGGTCGCGAACCGATAGAGCCGCGGCCGCCTGGCGAACGCCGCCCAGATGCCGAGTCCCCAGCGCACGGGTGCCGGCGAAAGATGCCGCTCGAACTCGCGCTCGCGCCAATGGCGCATGAGCTTGGGCAGCGGAATGCGCACCGGGCAGACTTCCTCGCAACGGCCGCAGAAGGTCGAGGCGTTCGGCAGGTGTTTGGCGTTCTCGATGCCGACGAACACCGGGTCGAGCACCGCGCCCATGGGCCCGGCATAGACCCAGCCGTAAGCGTGGCCGCCGACGGCTTGATAGACCGGGCAATGGTTCATGCAGGCGCCGCAGCGGATGCACCGCAGCATCTCGCGCAACGCGCCGCCCAGCATGCTCGAGCGGCCATTGTCGAGAATGACCACGTGATACTCGGCCGGCCCGTCGGGATCCTCGGGCCGGCGCGGGCCGGTGGCGAAGGTCGTATAGGCCGACATTTCCGCGCCGGTCGCCGTGCGGCCGAGCACGCGCAGCAGCGTGGTGGCGTCCTCGAGCGTCGGCACCACTTTCTCGATCGAAGCCAGCACGATCAGCGCCTTGGGCAGCGTTTGCGTGAGATCGCCGTTGCCCTCGTTGGTCACCAGCACCGAGCTGCCGGTCTCGGCCACCAGGAAATTCGCGCCGGTGATGCCGACGTCGGCGGCGAGGAATTTCTCGCGCAGCACCGCGCGCGCTTCGGCCAACAGCGCGGTCGGCTCATCGAGATTGCGGTTGGCCGGCAGCTTGGTGTGCACGCGGCGGAAATCGGCCTCGATCTGCTCCTTGGTCAAATGCACCGCCGGCGCGATGATGTGCGAGGGCGCCTCGCCGCGAAGCTGGATGATGTATTCGCCCAAGTCCGTCTCGATCGGCGCAATACCGTTCTGCTCGAGGAAATCGTTGATGCCGATCTCCTCGCCGATCATCGACTTGCCCTTGGTCACCGTCTTGGCCTTGAGCCGCTTGCAGATCGCGAGCACCGCCGCTCGCGCCTCCTCGGGCGTCGCCGCCCAATGCACCTGTCCGCCCGACTCGGCGACGCGCTCCTCGTAGCGCTCCAAGTAGAGATCGAGATGCGCCAGCGCGTGGTCCTTGATGTCGCGCGACTCGTCGCGCAGCGCGTCGTATTCGGGCAGTTTCGCGACCGCCCCGGCCCGCCGGCCGATGAAGCCGACCTCGGCCCGCGTCAGCGCCTTCTGCAACTGCGCGTCCTCGAGCGCGCGGCGCGTGTTTTCGCGAAAGCGCGTCGAGGTGATGGCCTGGGTCATCGCGTCCCCTCGTGCGTATTGCGCTTGGCGCGCTCGCCGATCGCGGGCTCCTGCGCCATGCCCGCCAGCACCTCGGCCACGTGGCGCACCTGCACGGACTTGCCCTGGCGCTGCAGCTTGCCCGCCATGTTCATCAGGCAACCGAGATCGCCCGCCAGCAGCATGGGCGCGCCGGTGGCGACTACGTGCCCGATCTTCTTCTCGACGATGGCGTTGGAGACTTCTGGATATTTCACGCAAAAGGTTCCGCCGAACCCGCAGCAGACGTCCGGGTCCTTCATCTCGGCGAGCGCGAGGCCGGTGACGGTCGAAAGGAGCTTGCGCGGCTGCGCCTTGACGCCGAGCTCGCGCAGCCCCGAGCAAGCGTCGTGATAGGTCGCCGTACCTTCGTAGATCGCATCCACGCGCTCGACCTTCATCACGTCTACGAGGAAGCTGGTGAGCTCGAAAGTCTTCTGGCAGAAGGCCGCGGCGCGCGGCATCCAGCCCGGATCGCCGGCGAAAATCTCCGGGTAATGCACCCGGATCATGCCGGCGCAGGAGCCCGACGGCGCCACCACGTAGTCATAGGACTCGAAGGCCACGATCACCGCTTCCGCGATCTCCCGCGCGGTCGCCCGGTCGCCCGAATTGAACGCCGGCTGGCCGCAGCAGGTCTGCAGCGGCACCGCGACCTCGCAGCCCGCGTCTTCCAGCAATTTCGCCGCCGCAAAACCGATTTTCGGCCGGATCAGGTCCACCAGACAGGTGACGAAAAGCCCGACGCGCACGGCCTTTTCGGAACGGTCGGGGCGCGGCGTTCGCTTGTTCATGCCGGATGCGATGGAAGCTGATGGAGCGGCGTTCGCAGCACGCGGATTCGTGTTATTCGAACGCGGGCGCGAGCGTAACACCGGGGATAGGGCAATGAAAGTCGTCACCTGCATCGAGGACCTGCGCGAGATCGCGCACCGCAAGGTGCCGCGCATGTTCGTCGATTATGCCGAGAGCGGCTCCTATGCCGAGGAAACGCTGCGCGCGAACCGCGCGGACCTGCAAGCCGTGAAGCTCAGGCAGCGGGTGATGGTGGACGTCTCGAACCGCGAGCTTTCGACCACGATCCTCGGCAAGCCCGTCTCGCTGCCGCTCGCGCTTTCGCCCGTCGGGCTTCTGGGCATGCAGCACGGCGACGGAGAAATCCTCGCGGCCCAGGCCGCCGAGGAAGCCGGTATCCCCTTCACGCTTTCCACCATGTCGGTCGGCTCGATCGAGGACGTGGCGGAAGCAACCAAAAAGCCGTTCTGGTTCCAGCTCTATGTGATGAAAGACCGCGGCTTCATTCGCTCCCTCATCGAGCGTGCGGCCGCGGCCAAATGCAGCGCGCTCGTGCTCACGGTCGATCTGCAAATCCTCGGCCAGCGCCACCGCGACATCAAGAACGGCCTCTCGGTGCCGCCCAAGATGAAGCTCGCCAACCTGATCGACATCGCCACCAAGCCGGCCTGGGTCTGGAACATCCTGCGCGCCAAGCGGCGCAACTTCGGCAATATCGTCGGCCATGTCGGCGGCGTCGCCGACATGTCCTCGCTCGCCAACTGGACCGCGAGCCAGTTCGACCCGACGTTCAATTGGAAGGACGTGGACTGGGTGCGCAAATACTGGAAGGGCAAGCTGATCGTCAAAGGCGTGCTCGACACCGACGACGCCAAAAAGGCGGTGAAGGCCGGCGCCGATGCCATCGTGGTTTCCAACCACGGCGGCCGCCAGCTCGACGGCGCGCCCTCCTCGATCTCCGCGCTGCCCCGGATCGCCGACGCGGTCGGCGGCAAGACCGAGCTCTTGTTCGACGGCGGCGTGCGCTCGGGCCAGGACGTGATGCGCGCGCTGGCGCTCGGCGCGCGCGCCTGCATGATCGGCCGCGCTTATGTCTATGGCGTCGGCGCCGGCGGCAAGGCCGGGCGTCGCCGCCGCCATCGAGACGATCAAGAAGGAGCTCGATATCACCATGGCGCTCACCGGCACCAAGCGCGTCAAGGATATCGACCGGCGCGTACTGGCGGAGTGAAGGACCGGAGATCAAGATCCGTGAGCAGCAAAAACGTCACGATGGGCGGCGGGGCGCTGGCCGATCATCCGTTGCGCGCCGCCGTGCTCGGCGAGCTGCACGCGCGGCCGTTCACGCCGATCGAGACCCCGCGGCGCATCCTGCATTTCGGCTTTTTGATCGACGCCGCAGGAGCGCAAGCCGAGCGCGCGGCGCTCGTGTCGTTCTGCGCGCTGAATGGCACCACTGCGCCTGCTCCAACGGCCAAGCATCATCGCCTGGTGATCGGGCCGGCGACCTTGCGCTGGGAGAACCACGCCGAGTTCTCGACTTACACCTGGGAGTTGCCGGCGCCCGGCGCCGTCCCGTTCGAGCCCGCGGCCGGCGCGATCCCGAACGTGATGGCGAGCGTGCCGCAGCCGGGGCCACTGCTCGTCGCGCTCGACCTGCATCTGATCGACGAGCGCGGCGGCATCGCGGCCGAGGCGCTGTTCGACCGCGCAAGCCTGGCGCGCAGCAAGGTGATCGAGGGCGCCGCCATCATCGCCACCGACTTCCAGCCCGACGCCAGCGGCTTCATCCGCATCCTGGTGATCGACCGCGATCTCAAGGCCGACCGCGCCGGCGCGCTGGTGCAGCGGCTGCTCGAAATCGAAACCTACCGCACGCTGGCGCTGCTCGGCCTGCCCGAGGCGCAACGCATCGCGCCCGCGGTGCAGCGGATCGAGAAGCGGCTCGGCGAACTCACCGACGCCATGCGCCGCACCGAGGGCCTCAGCGCCAATCGCGAGCTGCTGAACGAGCTGACCGCGCTCGCCGCCGAGCTCGAAGCCGACGCCGCCGCGGCCTCGTTCCGCTTCGGCGCCAGCCGCGCCTACCACGATATCGTTCGCGCGCGGCTCGCGGCCATCGCCGAGCAGCCGGTCGGCGGCTCTCCGACCTGGTCGCAGTTCCTCGATCGCCGCATGGGCCCGGCCATGCGCACCTGCACCACCACCGAGGAGCGCCAGACCGCGCTCTCCGAGAAGCTGTCGCGCGCGGCGCAGCTCTTGCGCACGCGCGTCGAGGTCGAGCTCGAGCAGCAAAACCGCGATCTCCTGGAATCGATGAACGAGCGCGCGCGGATGCAGCTGCGCCTGCAATGGACCGTGGAAGGCCTGTCGGTGGCGGCGATCAGCTATTATGTGGTCGGGTTGCTGCATTATCTCTTTAACGGCCTGCACGAAGGTGGCATCGACGCCCGCTGGGGCTTTCGGCTCAACGTCGAGCTTGCCACCGCGCTCACAGTACCGATCGTGGTGGTCCTCGTGGCGCTGGTGGTGCGGCAGATCCGCCGCCGCGACACCAACCGGCGCGGCAGTGGGACCAAGTAGGCCGTCCCACCCGTTATCCGGACTATGCCGCCCACGAATGCACGCGAGGCTTGATCGGGGCGCGCCGATCGGGTGAAACCATTGCTGACGAAAAGCCCGCCGGGAGAACGTCATGATCACGAGCCGCGACCGCATCCTCACCACCCATGTCGGGAGTCTCCCGAGGAACGCCGAGCTCACCGATCTTTTGATCAAGCGCGAGGCCGGCGAGAAGATCGACAAGCAGGCGATGGACGCGGAGATGGACCGCTCCGTCGCGCACGTGGTCAAGAAGCAGGTCGAGGCCGGCATCGACATCGGCAACGACGGCGAGCAGCAGCGCGTCGCCTTCCAGACCTACATGGCCCAGCGCATGACCGGCTATGCCGGCGAGTCGAAGCGCAAGGCCGGCAAGGATTTCGTCGAGTTCCCCGAGCTAGTGGAAATGTTCGGCCGCCGTTTTCCCAAGCGCTCGCGCATCCAGAACGCGCCGCAGGCGGTCGCCGACGTGCGCTACCACGACCTGCGCCGATCCAGGAAGAAATCGCCCGCGTGAAGCGCGTCGTCGCGGCCGAGGGAAAATCCTTCGCCGAGACCTTCATGACCGCGCCCTCGCCCGGCATCGTCTCGACCACGTTGCTCAACGCCTTCTACCCCTCGCAGGAGGCGTATCTGATGCACCTCGCCGGCGAGATCGCGAAGGAATACCGCGAGATCGTCAAAGAAGGGCTGATCCTCCAGATCGACGCGCCCGACCTCGCCATGGATCGCGTCATGTTCTATCAGGACGAGTCCGAGGCCAGTTTCGTGAAAGCGTGCGAGCGCCACGTCGCCGCCATCAACAAGGCGATCGAAGGCCTGCCGCGCGACCGGATTCGCCTGCACGTCTGCTGGGGCAACTGGGAAGGCCCGCACATCTATGACGTGGCGCTCGCGGCGATCTTGCCCGCGATCTACCAGGCCAAGGTCGGCGCGCTCTCGATCGAATTCTCCAATCCGCGCCACGCTCACGAATACCAGACCTTCAAGCGCCAACCCTTCCCCAAGGACATGATCCTGGTCCCCGGCGTCGTCGACTCGACCAGCAATTTCGTCGAGCACCCCGAGGTGGTCGCCATGCGCATCGAAGAGGCGGTGCGCGCGGTCGGCGACCGCGAGCGCGTGATCGCCTCCACCGATTGCGGCTTCGGCACGTTCGCCGGCCGCGAATGGGTGGTGCCGAGCGTGGTGTGGCCGAAGCTGAAATCGCTCCGCCAGGGCGCGGAGCTTGCCTCCAAGCGCCTCTGGGGCAAGAGCGCGGCGTGATTCCTACTCGTCATTCCGGGGCGCCCGCCGTAGCCCGAAGGGCGAAGGCGTGGCGAGCCCGGAATCCATATTCACCGACGGTGGTTATGGATTCCGGGTCCGGCGCTTCGCGCCGTCCCGGAATGACGAGTGAGGATGAAGCGCCTATAGTCTCTCTTACGCCACTAGAATTCAGTAGAAGGAGCCCGCCATGGACCAGATCGTGAGAAAACCCGGCAGCGACGCCGACGACCTCGACCCGCATTACCGCTGGGACCGGCATCTGCCGGCCTGGGGCACCATGGGCGTGGACTTCGAAAGCCGCGTCGAGTTCGACCGCATGCGCCGCTATCGCATCGCCCGCGCCCGCCAGGCGCTGGAGCGCTCCGACCTCGGCGCGCTGCTGCTGTTCGACGTCAACAACATCCGCTACGTCACCGCGACCAAGATCGGCGAATGGGAGCGCGACAAGCTCGCCCGTTTCGCGCTGCTCGCAAAAGGCCAGGAGCCGATCCTGTGGGACTTCGGCTCGGCCGCCGTGCACCACAAGCTCTATTCGCCGTGGCTGCTGAAGGAGCATTGCAAGGCCGGCCTCGTCGGCCTGCGCGGCACCGTGCCGCCCAGCTTCGGCCTGATGAAATATCACGCCGAGGAAATCGCCGCGCTGCTGCGCGAGGCCGGCGTCGACAAGATGCCGATCGGCGTCGACATCATCGAACCGCCCATGATGTTCGAGCTGGAAAAGGCCGGGCTGAAGATCAAGGACGGCCAGCAGGTCATGCTGGAGGCGCGCGAGATCAAGAACATCGACGAGATCGCGCTGCTCACGCGCGCCGCCGCCATGGTCGACGGCGTCTATCACCAGATCTACGAGGAGCTGAAGCCGGGCGTGAAGGAATCCACCATCGTCGCCAACGCCAACCGCTTCCTCTACGAGAACGGCTCCGACGACGTCGAGGCGATCAACGCCATTTCCGGCGAGCGCTGCAACCCGCACCCGCACAATTTCACCGACCGCATGATCCGGCCGGGCGACCAGGCCTTCTTCGACGTGCTGCAGAGCTATGTCGGCTATCGCACCTGCTACTACCGCACCTTCAATGTCGGCCGCGCTACCGACGCGCAGCGCGACGCCTACAAGCAGTGCCGCGAGTGGCTCGATAACGCCATCGCGCTGATCAAGCCCGGCGTCTCGACCGACAAGGTCGCGAGCGTGTGGCCCAAGGCCACCGACTTCGGCTTCCCCAATGAGCTCGCCGCCTTCGGCCTGCAATTCGGCCACGGGCTCGGGCTCGCGCTGCACGAGCGGCCGATCATCAGCCGCGTGGTGTCGCTCGAGCATCCGATGGAGATCAAGACCGGCATGGTGTTCGCGCTCGAGACCTATTGCCCGGCCAAGGACGGCTTCTCCGCCGCGCGCATCGAGGAGGAGATCGTGGTCACCGACAAGGGCGGCGTGGTGATCTCGCTGTTCCCGGCCGAGGAACTGCCGATCGCGAATGAGTACTAGTCATTCCGGGGCGCGCGCCGTGAAATAGTCCGTCATTGCCGGGCTTGACCCGGCAATCCATACGGCCGTTCTTTGCGGCCGAAGCTGCATGGATGCCCGGGTCAAGCCCGGGCATGACGAACCAGAGGCAATACAGTGAGCCGCTACACACCTCCGCCAAATCCGAAGCAGGTTGCAGAGACCCAGTCGCGCCTGATCAAGGCGACGCTCTGGATCATCGCCATTCCGCTGCTCGTCTTCGTGCTGATGGCCTATGGCTACAGCGACGCCGCGCCCGCGTTCCTGCGCAGTTTCACGATCCAGCTCGACGCCCTGTTCGGCTCTCCGGTGTGGTCGATTCTGGATCCGAGGGCGCGCTAGAATCGCCGCCGCGCCGCGCGAGGCAAACCGGGCCTCGGCGTGGTTAATCCTTAAGAAATCATTGCGGCCTAGCGTACGGCTTACCCCTGTTTCCGGGGCCGAGCTCGCGCCGAAATGATCTCGGATCTGACCGGCGTCGCCGTCGATCTCGACTGGCACAATCTCCTTGTCGCCGGCGGCGTCATCCTTGCCGCCGCGCTCCTCGCGCTGCTGCTTCGTCCGCGTCGCGCGCCATCGCCGCAGCGCCTTGCTCGACATGGCGATCAACAACATCTCGCAAGGCCTCTTGATGTTCGACGCCGCCGAGCGGCTGGTCGTGTGCAACGAGCGCTATCTGAAAATGTACGGCCTGTCGCCCGACATCGTGAAGCCCGGCGCCAAGCTGATCGACGTCATCCGCCACCGCTTCGAGACCGGAAGCATCGCGCGCGACCCGGAGGAATATCGCCAGAAATTCTGACCGCGGTGGCGCAGGGCAAAGCGGTGAACTCGTCGGCAGACGCCGGACGGACGCTCGATCTCGGTGATCAATCGCCCGATTCCCGGCACCGGCTACTGGGTCGGCACCCATGAGGACATCACCGAACGCCTGCTCGCCGAAGCAACAGCGCAATTCGCTCGCCGAGCAAGGAGCGCCGCGGCGCCGCGTCGACGCCGCGATCTCGCCTTCCGCGAAAGCGTCGAGACCGTGCTGCGGCCGGTGGGCGACAGCGCCGCGCGATGCGCTCGACCGCCGCTCGCTCGCGCAATCATCCACCGAGACCGCCGAGAGCGCCAGCGGCGCCGTGCGCACCTCAACGAGGCGTCCGGCAATGTCGGCGCCGCGGCCGCCGCCGCCGAGGAGCTGACCCAGTCGATCGCCGAGATCAGCCAGCAGCTCCGCCAGGCCACCGAGCTGGTGCGCGTCGCGGTCGACCGACGCGCATACCACCAACAGGACATCGGCCACCTCGCCCAGGCCGCGCAGGAGATCGGCGAAGTGGTCAATCTGATCCGCGAGATCGCCGGGCAGACCAACCTGCTCGCGCTCAACGCCACGATCGAAGCGGCGCGCGCCGGCGAGGCCGGGCGCGGCTTCGCCGTGGTCGCCTCGGAGGTGAAGTCGCTGGCGGTGCAGACCGCCAATGCCACCGAGCACATCGCGGCGCAGATCGCGGCGGTGCAGACCTCGACCGGCGACGCGGTGGCGGCGATCCGCCGCAACGCCGACCGCATGCAGGAGATCGACCGCTGCACCTCGATGGTGGCCGCCTCGCTCGAGGAGCAGAATGCGGCGACCGGCGAGATTTCCGCATAACGTCGCCAGCGCCGCCAATGGAACGCGCGCGATCGTCTCCGTGCTCGACCGCGTCGCCGGCACGGCCAGCCAGACGCAGAACTCGGCAAAGTCGGTGCTGATGGCCTCGCAGACGGTCGAGACCGCCACCGCCAAGCTGCGCGAGAATATCGACAATTTCCTGCAGCGGGTGGCGGTCTAGAGATCGCCAAGCGCCGCCTACCGCGCGATCCCCATCGCCTCTTCGAACGCGCGGCGCATCTCGGGCGGCTGGCCGTCGTGCTGGCGGAATTCCTTGAGGCGCGCCTGCAGCAGCGGATCGTTCTGGAATTCCTCGAGCGGAATGCCTTCGTGTTGATCTCGCGCGCCATGTCGGGCAGTTCGATGAGCCGCCGCCTTCGGATCGCGGATCACGCCCTTCGGGATCGCGGCCCGGCCTCGATCGCCTCCAGCTCCTCGAAGAAGCGCTGGCGCATCATCGCGATGCCGCGGTCGCTCGAGCCCAGGTTCTCCTTGGTGCGGTCGGCGATCGCGCCCTGCCCGACCCAGGCGACGATGTCCTGGTTGATGACGTGGCTGGTGATCCAGCGGCCGTCGTCGTCCCTGATCGGGCTCGTCCAGGTCGGGACGCTGTTCTGCACGTAGGGCTCGCGGCCCTTCGGCACGCGGACGAAGAACCAGCCACCGACAGCGTGTTCTCGTCGTCGACCGGCACGCGCCATTCGAAATGGCCGCCGAGAAAGAAGCCGTTCGGCCACAGGCGACGCGGCCGACGGTCCAGTAGCGGTCCTGCTCGCTCTGGCCCTCGCGCACGCGCTTGTAGATGAAGCCGTGCTCGAACTCCTCGAACTCCAGCTTCAGGTGCTTGGGCGCGTTGGCCGTCGTCGCCGCGCATGCGGTTCGCTCCAGTTGTCGTGCATCCATTCGAAATGCACCGGGTCGATCGAGTTCTCCTGGCACTGGAACCAATTGCAGGGCACGTCGGCGATCACGATCTCGCGAAAGCCGTTCTCCCAGGTGAACGGCTCCCACACCGGCAGTTCCGGCGCCGGCTGCGGGCCCATGTAGGCCCACAGCAGCCCCGCCATCTCGCGCACCGGATAGGCCTTGATCGTCGCAGCCGGCCTTCGACGGCTTCGGGATCGGCGGTGTCCTCGATAGGGCTGCTCGATGCAGCGGCCGGTCTCGTCGTAGCAGCCAGCCGTGATAGCTGCAGCGGATGCCGCTCTCCTCGACCCAGCCGTAGGACAGATCGGCGCGGCGGTGCGGGCAATGGCGGTCGACCAGGCCGTAGCGTGCCGCCGAGGTCCTTGTAGAGCACCAGGTCCTCGCCGATCAGCCGGATCGGCTTGATCGGATTGCTCGTCGAGCTCGCTCGCGCCGCCGATCGGATGCCAATAGCGGCGCAACAGATCGCCCATCGGCGTGCCCGGGCCGACGCGCACCAGCAATTCGTTTCGGGCTGAGGTGAGCAAAGCGTCCCCCTTGCTGCTTTCCTGCTGTGAGTAACCTACTCAATCACGATAGGATTGTCGCAAGAGCGGCCACTGCAGCGCCGCGATTTCTCCCGCTCTCCCCGGACTTCTTACAATCCCTTGATCAGTCCGGCGTCGATCAGCAGCCGGTTGAAGCGCCGCGCCTCGGCGCCGTCGGCGCAGCGGTAGAACAGCCCGTGGCAGCGCTGCAGGATTTTCTTCTGCTCGGCGAAGGACGGATCGAGCGGCAAGCCCGGCCGCCTCCTGCACGACCAGCGGCAGATAGGGCGCATCGAGCGTGTCGAGCGCCGAGGACAGGTCGGCCGGCGTGAAATTGATGGCGTCGATGGCGTAATAGGTGGTGAAGTAGCGCGGATCGTATGCGCGATGCGCTGCGCGATCGCGGCATCGTCGAGCGCCGGATCGATGATCTGCTTGGCGAAATGCCGGCTGGTGATCGCCGAAGCGCACCAGCAGGAACGACTCGCCCGGGAAATTCGCGCTTCAGCCGCGCGACGAATTCGCGCGTAGTCGCGCTCGCTCATAGCCTGCCGGCGCAGATATTCGTCGACCTCGGCGGCGTTGCCGGGATCGCGCCATTCCGGCGTCAGCTCGGGCCGGAAGCGGTGATTCCAGGGGAAGTGGTTGGCCATGGTATAGACGAAGAGGAACAGCGGCGCCGTGCCGCGCTCGCGCTCGATCAGCCGCGCGCCGGGTCGAAGTAGAAACTGTCGGGCTCGACGTCGAGCGTGCCGCAGTCGCTTGCGCGTCGAGGAAATGCTCGATGCCGGTCGTGGTCTGGAAGTTGCGGGCGCCGAGGAACTCGCCCATCCCGGATAGAGGCTGAAGGTTTTGTAGCCGCAGCGGCGCAGCGCGTGCGGCAGCCCGCGCTCGACCCGCCCGGCGGCGATGCGGGTGACGAAGTCGGCGAAGCGGCCGTAGGAGCGCGCCGACAGCCCCGACAGCACGTTGTACTCGGTGTACCAGGTCGGGCCGCCGGCGCCCTCGACCAGGAAGGTGCGCGCCTTGCCGTCGAACGAACGGAAGTGGCGCCGTAGCCCGGCGGCACCTTGATGCCGGGCGCCGCGCGTGATGTCGAAGCTCGACTCGTCGAGCACCATGACGATGTGCGGCGGCTTGTGCTTCGGCTGGCAGCGATCGTCGACGGCCGGCTTCAACCGCTCCGTACGACCGCGGCTCGGATTCGATCACTCCCCGCGTCAAGAGGTCCGTGATCGTGACCGCCGCCGAAGCGCGCGAACTTGGATACGTAGTTGTCGTTCGAGAATTGTCGTCGCGATCGATCGGCACGGCGAAGGACAGGCCGCGAGAGCCCGACCAAGCATACCGCACAGCCGAGCGACGCGGTGCGCAGCCGGATCGAGAAGTGGTCGAACCGCCAGACCAGGACCAGGGCCGGCACCGCCAGCAACAAGACGCGATGCCGACCATCGGCGCCGAGGCTCGGGAAAACCGTCAACAGGAAGGAGATCGTATCGTCGTCGACGATCATGACGTCGACGAAATTGGCCGTCATGAACAAGACGTCGTGCTTGAGTCGCGACAAGCAGAATCAGGACGGCGATCATCGCCAGCGACAACGCGGCGGCGAGCGACGGGCGGCGCAACACCGCAAGCCAGGCGAAATTCAGGAAGCCCCAGGTGAGGACGAAGGCTGCTTTGCGACCAGTAGTCGGTTCTCGGACCAGAGCATGATGAGCGAAGGCCGCCAGGTGCAGGGCCGCGATGATGGCGATGCGCGACGTAACGTTTGGCGGCCCCGGCGGAGGCAGGACGGCTTTCGGTGAAGGAAACAGCGGGCAGCATGGCTGCGTACGCGCCCTGACCAGACAAGTCCCGCGGCGATCGGGCTGCGGACCGTAGTCACCACTCGTCATGATACTGTCATCAAAAAAAATGTTCTGGCAAGACCATGTCAGGCGAGCGGGCGGATGCACCCTTTCCGGGACCTTCGAGGCCCGTTTTGGAGCGGCAAGTCGGGGTCGGTCGCCGCTGCCCGCCCTGGCCGGTGGGTTATGCGAAAGGCCGCAATCCCTTCAGATCAGGCCCAGCCGAATGGCGAGTGCCGCGATCCATACGAGGGCGGCGAGCGACAAGGCGCAGAAGACGGCCGCCGAGCCGTAGTCCTTCAGCACGCCTATCTTCGGGTTCCGTTCGGGCGTGACGTGATCCGCGAGCTTTTCAATGGCGGTGTTGAGCAGCTCCACCGCCATCACACGAGGAGGACGCCGATCATGGCCACGTACCAGGCCGCGCTCGGGGCCACGAATATGCCAATGGGCAACCCGAGAAGCAGGAGCGCCACCTCCTGGCGGAACGCCTGCTCGCTGCGAAACGCGTGGGCGAATCCACGAAGGGTGTTGAGCGTGGCGCGATAGAGTCGCTTCAAAGCGCTGGTCTTCCCCCGGTCGTCGTTGCAGCCCGCCCGCCGATAACTACCAAGCTCGGCACCGGGAGGGAACCGGATACCTGCATCCGAGATCGGGGAAAGCCAACTGCCCCCGACCGCCGCCCCATATTGCGCATCGGTCACGTGCTCCTGCCAATCGACGTACTTGCCGTCTTTGGCTTCCTGCATGGCGATGTGGACCATGCTCACGGTCGGCGCCGCGCCGTGCCAATGCTTCACGCCCGGATCGAACCACACCACGTCGCCGGCGCGCACCTCGCGGATCGGCCCGCCCCAGACCTGCACGCGCCCCACGCCGGCGAGGATATAGAGCGTCTGGCCGAACGGATGCGTGTGCCAGGCCGTGCGCGCGGCCGGCTGAACGTCACGCGGCTCGAGCGCAGCCGCGCCGGCTCCGGCGCCTCGATGATCGGGTCCTGCAGCACGGCGCCGGTGAAATATTCCTTCGGCGCGCGCCGGGTCGGCCGCGACCCGGCCTCGAAAACTTTCATCGCTTCCTCCGTTAGTGTGGCGCGCTCAGAACGTCGATTTGAGCTTGAGATGATCGAGCCGGTTCATCGACTTGACGTCGACGCGCCGCTTCTCGTTGTCCTGCAGCACGTCGAGCGGGACCGTCGCGCCGGCGCTGCGCCTGCGCCCAGACCTTGCGATAGAAATCGGCCAGAGTCCGTGGCCGGCTCGCCGTTGACGCCGACGATGATGTCGCCGCGCTGACGCCGGCCTTCTCCGCCGGGCTGCCCGGCGTCACGCGGCTGACGAACAGCCGCCCGCGCGACCTCCTCGGTCGTTAGCGCCGAGCCACGGCCGCGCCGGCCCGGCCGCGCGCCCGTCGGCGATCAGGTCGCCGAGGATCGGCGGCAGCCGGTCGATCGGCACGAACATGTTGCCGGGACTGCTCGCGCTTGCCGGTGGCGTCGCCGACGATGAGCGAGCCGACGCCGACGAGCTTGCCCTCGCGGCTGATCAGCGCGGCCCCGCTCCAGGCCGGATGCGGCGGCGAGGTGAAGATCGCCTCGTCGAGCAGGTATTCCCAGCTTGCCGGCGAACTCGCGCTTGGCCGACCACGTGCACCGGCGCCACCATGCGCGGCCCGCCGAAGCTCGCGACCAGCACCGGATCGCGCTCCTTCACCTCCGCCGACTTGCCGAGCGCCAGCGGCCGCACCTTGAGCGGCGCGATCGCGCTGCAGCAGGCCGAAGCCGGTCTCGTGGTCGTAGCCGACGACGTTCGCCGGCACGGTGCGGCCGTCGTTGGTGACGACCTCGGCGGCATGCGCCTCGACCATGAGATAGCCGATGGTCAGCACCAGGCCGTTGCCGTCGATGACGATGCCGGAGCCTTCGCGCTCGCGGCCGAGGTTCTGCACCGTGCGCCCGTCGGGATTGATGAAGGTCTTGATGCGCACGACCGCCGAGACCAGTTCGTCGAGCGAAGTGGTCTGCGCCGGCGCCGGGGCGCTCGCGAGCGCCAGCGCCGCGCCGAGCAGCAGGATCAGCAGACGAGAGCGAACGCGCACGCATGCCTCCGTTGCCAAGGCATCACATTCGAGTCGGGAGTGTATCACTCCCGCCCGCCATTTCGAGCCGTCGCGAACGGAACGGGCGCGTCAGTTCGCCGCGAAGCAATAGAGCAACCCGCCGCCGCCCACTCTCCGGAGCAGCTCCAGGCTGCAGCCGGGCGTGGGATGCGACGAGTTCCACGAGCGCGCTTCTGGTGGTCGCCGAAGCCCAACCGGTCGTGATGGCCGACGATCGCGCTGCCCTCGGCGCTCTTGGTCCAGTTGCCGCAGGTGCGGTCCTCGGCGACGGTGAACGCCGTGCCGTCCGGTTGCGTGCCGGTCAGGATATCGTGGACGTTCGGCGTGTCGCCGAAGCCCGCTCACCAGATCGCCCTTCTCGGTCGAGCGCCGTCTGCTTGTTGATGTTCGGGTTCTTATGCAGGTCCGCGACATCGGCCGCGATCTGCACGCCCTTCGCGTTGCTCCAGGGCCCACGGCCGATACGGTCGCGCGCGTTCACCGGCGGCGTGCCGGTCGCGCTCAAATACGCGCGCCAGGTACGACTGCCCGCGCCCACTGCCTGCGCGAGTTGCTGGCAATAGGCGTCGGCGCCCGCGAGCCCGCCCAAGTCCGCGCCCTTGCCGGGATTGGCGCTGGTGACGAAGAAAGTCATCGGCGCCTGCTGCGCCTGAAGCGTGGCAATCGCGCCGAGCGAGAGCGCGGCGGCGGCGGCAAGCAGGTCATCGTCGTCTTGTTCATGTCATTCCTCCCATTGATCGCTCGCACTGATAAACCTCGTGATGAAGATTCCTATTCCCGATCCCACACGCGAGAATCGCAAAAAAAGCGGCGGGCACCATCGTGTCGTGCCCGCCGCTCCGATACTTCTGCCGCAGACGCGTCTAGCTATTCATCACCACCCGAAGGGGAAGAACGGGAAAGGCGCGGGCCGCGGTCCCCAATACGGCCCCGGTCCCCAATAGGGTCCGGAATAGGGTCCGGGCCCATAATAGGGGTAGGGTCCAGGTAGTATCCGCGACAGCGGACCCAGCGGCTGGAGCGGCGCAAGTGACAACGCCGATATTGGACGTCCACGACTTCCGACTCGATCGTCGGCGCGAGCCCCGGACCGAACGGCAGCGAGGCCGCCGGAGTTGTCGCGAGCGCCGCAAGGCCAAGGCCGCCGGCGGCGGTGACTGCGAGAGCGAATTTTCTGAGCATTGATTCCTCCTGGAAAAATCTGCCTATAACTCTCCAACGCACGCAACAGAGAGACCCCCGCCATGCCACGCCGCATTATAGACATTTCCGTGGCACTGAAGGCCGGCATCGCCTCCGACCCGCCCGGCATGACGCCCGCGATCACCTATGTGAGCCACGACGAGGGCGCGAAAAGCATGACGCAGAATTTCCCCGGCCTGCGCGTCGACCAGCTTCTCGAGGGCAAGGGGGCGGCCTACGAGAAAGTGGAAATCACCACCCATAACGGCACCCACCTCGACGCGCCCTGGCATTTCCACCCGACCATGGACGGCGGCAAGCCGTCGCTCACCATCGACAAGATCCCGCTCGAATGGTGCTTCTCCGACGGCGTGAAGCTCGACTTTCGCTCGCAAGCCCGACGGCCATGTCTGCACCGCCGACGACGTGCAGCGCGAGCTGAAGCGCATCGGCTACAAGCTGAAGCCCCTTGATATCGTGCTTATCAATACCGCCGCCGGCGCCCGCTATGGCGAGCCCGATTTCGTCGACAAGGGCTGCGGCATGGGCCGCGAAGCGACGCTGTTTCTACTGCGCCAAGGCGTGCGCGTCACCGGCACCGACGGCTGGAGCTGGGACGCGCCGTTCAGCTTCACCCGCAAGCGCTTCGCCGAGACCGGCGACCCCAGCATCATCTGGGAGGGCCACAAGGCCGGCCGCGACATCGGCTATTGCCACATGGAGAAGCTCTCCAACCTCGAAGCGCTGCCGCCCTTCGGCTTCAAGGTCGCCTGCTTCCCGGTGAAGATCGAGGCGGCGTCCGCCGGCTGGACGCGCGCGGTCGCGATCATCGAGGACTGAGCATGGCGCTCGCCTTCGGCATTTTCGATCACCTCGACCGCGGCGCCGTGCCGCTCGCCGAGTTCTACGAAAATCGCCTGAAACTGATCGAGGCCTATGACCGCCACGGCTTCTACATCTATCTCTGCGCCGAGCACCACGCGACGCCGCTCGGCCTCGCCCCCTCGCCCGGAATTTTTCTCTCGGCGGTCGCCGCGCGCACGAAGAAGCTCCGCCTCGGCCCGCTGGTCTATACGCTGCCGCTCTATCACCCGCTGCGGCTGATCGAAGAAATCTGCATGCTCGACCAGATGAGCGGCGGCCGCCTCGAGTTCGGCGTCGGCAAGGGCATCTCGCCGATCGAGGTCGGCTATTACGGCGTCGATCCGGAAAAATCGCAGGCCATGTTCGGCGAGGCGCTCGAAGTCGTCATGCGCGGGCTCAAGGGCGGCACGCTCGATTTCGCGGGCGAGTTCTATCGCTTCAAGCACGTGCCCATGGTGCTCGAGCCCTTGCAGAAGCCGCATCCGCCGCTCTGGTACGGGGCCAACAACCCGGAGAGCGCCGCCCGCGCCGCGGCCAAGGGCATGAACGTGGTCGCCAACATGCCGGCGGGCGCGCTGCCGGCGATCGGCGCGGCCTATTGGAACGCGCACAAGCAGTCGGGCGCGCAATCGCCCAAGCTCGGCATGAACCGCCACATCGTGCTCGCCGAGAACGACGAGGAAGCGCTCGCGATCGCGCGCCGCGGCTATCGGCGCTGGATCGAGAGCTTCATGCACCTGTGGAAACTGCACAACATGCCGCCGGTCGGCGTGAACTATCCGCCCGAGATCGACGGCTTCCTGCAGGACGGCCGCGCGGTCGCCGGCTCGCCGCGCACGGTGCTGGAAAAATTGCAGGCGCAGTTAGAGCAATCGGGCGTCAATTATCTGGGCTGCCGCTTCGCCTTCGGCGATCTTTCGCTTGCGGAGTCGCTGCGCTCCGTCGAGCTATTCGCCCGCCACGTCATGCCGAACCTTGCGGCCAAGCGCGCAGCAGCGGTGTAGCGCGGCCTATTCTTTCGGCGTGACCGCGAAATCGCGCGTCGCGAGTTTGCCGTCAGTGTACGCCGCGGCGATATGCGGCGACGGCACGACCACGTTCTTGGCGAGCCCGAGCAGCATCAGGAGCCGGACCGTGAGCCAGGTCACGTCGAACTCCCACCACTTGTGCCCGTGCCGGGCCGAGCGCGGGTCGGCGTGGTGGTTATTGTGCCAGCCCTCGCCGTTGCTGATGAGGCCGATGAGAATGTTGTTGCGGCTGCCCTCATCGGTCTCGTAGTTCCGGTAACCCCAGCGGTGCGTCACCGAGTTCACCGACCAGGTGATGTGCCACACCAGAACCGTGCGCACGAACACGCCCCACACCAGCACGCTCGCGCCGAACTGCAATCGCGCTCGCGCTGCCGCCGTCGCGGATCAACTCCACGGCGAAGCCCGCGAGGAAGAACACGGCCCAGGAGATCGCCAGCACCCAGACCCACCAATTGTTACGCTCGAGCTTGGCGTAGAACTTGTCGCGCAGAACGTCCTTGGAGTAGCGCTCGAAAATGCCGAGCCGGTTCAGCTCGTCGTTCTCCACCATGATCCAGCCCATGTGGCCCCAGAAGAAATTGACCAGCGGGCTGTGCGGATCGGGCTGCTCGTCGGCATGCTGGTGATGGCGCCGGTGCACGGCGACCCAGCGCGCCGGCGTTTCCTGAAAGCAGCAGACCCCGAGGATCGCGAGCACGTGCTCGAGCGGTTTCGGCGTCACCAGCCCGCGATGGGTGAGCAGGCGGTGGTAGCAGAGATTGATGCCGAGCGTGCCGAACACATAGAGACCGAGCAGCGCCAGCACGACGCCGGTCCAGCTGAAGAACCAGGGCACGAACGCGAGCAAGCGCGACGAGATGATAAGCCACGACGCCGATCGCATAGGGCCAGGCGATACGGATCGGCGGCACCAGGGCCGGAAGCGGCAGCTCGCCCGGGTTCGGCCGCGCTTTATCGGCAAGATTTCCGTGCACCAGATTTCCCTCTGCCGCGATTGAAACGCCCTTACGCGTTCCCTGTCCAGCCCGCAATCATTCGAGCCCGGTCGGCACTTGCTTGTTCTCGCTCTCGAGCCTCATGCCGGCGGCGCTCGCCATGGTTTCCAGGAGGGCGGCGAAGTCCATGCCCAGATACTTCTCCGGATCGGCCTTGAACTGCGCGGCGCCGAAGTGGGCTTGTAGCATCTCGCGCGTCGCAGCAGTCACCGGCATCGGTACGTCATTTTCGCGCGCCAGATCGAGACCGAGATCGATATCCTTGCGCAACAGCTCCGGCGTGAAGGTCGTGGTCCAGTCGAGATTGACCAGCGCCGGAGACTTGTAACGCGTGAACATCGAACCCATCACGGAGTTGTTCATGAAAGCGAGAAACGCGTGGCGCGGGATGCCCATTTTGTTCGCGAGCAGCGTGATTTCGATCAGGTTCTCGATCACCACACCGAGCATCACGTTGTGCGCGATCTTGCAGATGCGCGCGAGTTCGCCCTCGCCGACATAGGAAACTCCGTTCGGCGCGAACGCCTCGATCATCGGCTGCACCTTGCGGAACGCGGCCTCGGCGCCCGAGGCCACGGCGGAGAGCTTGCCCGCCTTGATCACCTTGGCGTTGCCGCTCACCGGCGAGGCCACGAATTCCGCGCCACGCGCCTTGAGCTGCTTCCTGAGCTCGGCCAACTCCTCGACCGCGATCGTGGAGCAATCGACGAAGATGCCGGGCACCTTGCCGTTGCCGGCGGCGACCCCGTTCGCGCCGAAATAGACCTCTTGCAGGTCCTTGCCGGTGGACACGATGGAGAACACCACATCGAGGCCGGCAAGATCGGAAGGCTTGTCCACGATCTTGCCGCCCTTGGCCGCCAGCGGCTCGGCCTTGGCGCGGGTGCGGTTCCAGATCGATACGTCGTAGCCGGCCTTCAGAAGCCGCTCGGCCATGGGAAATCCCATGCGCCCCATGCCGATCCAGCCGATTTTCTGCGTGTTCGTGGCCATGCCCGGGCTCCTCGTGCGAGCCCCGCTCTATCACGAAACGCCCAGAAAAGCCCACGGCCACACCGCGGTTATCGGCGGTATGGCCGTGAGGAATGAATGCGGTCGTGCAGCGGCTACATCGGCGGGACGAGCCCGTCGCGGCCGACGCTCACGCCGCCAGCGGCGAGCGTGCCGTCCGGCTGCCGCTGCGCGGCGATGATGAAGATGCTCGCGCCCGCTTTCAGATCGGCCTTGTCGCCGGGCACGTAGTTGACGATCGGCGTGTTCGCCGGCACCACGATCTTCTTCTCTTCACCCTTGTACTTCACCAGCAGTGTCCGCCCGTCGGGTACCGAAGTCACCTCGGCCACCGTGGCGTTGGTCATGGTGCTGCCGGGCTGCGCGTCCCACGGGCCGAACCCTTCGGCGACGCCACGCATGGCCTCGAGGAAGAAGTGCAGGTGCAGCGCGCGCTGGCTTCCGTCGGCCTGCGGCAGTGCGGAGATGCCCACGTAAGCTCCGGGTTTGATGTCGTCGAGCGTCGCCTTGACCATGCCGAGCACGCGCGCGTTGTCGGCGAGCTTGATGGTGAGCGTTTCGCCGGCCCGGTTCTTCACCGTGAGCACGTTGCCGTCGATTTTCTCGATCGTGCCGCGCACGCGCACCGGCGGCTGGGCCGGTGGTTGGGCGGGCGGTTGCTGCGCGAGTGCAGGCACGGCGGCCGCGAGCACGAGCGCCAATCCGACGGCGCCGAGCGCGCGGCGCGAAACTGCATGATTTCATGGCTTCCTCCCGGTATCGTTCGGCGGCTCCGCGCCGTCCGAATTCGTGAACCCCTCGCTCGCCGGCTTGTTCCCGGTGACCGCGCCGCAGCGTCGCGGAAGGCCCGAATATGCGGAGCATTTGAACGTGGCGGCCTCGGGGCTTTCTACGACCATCGCATGTATACTTGGCGGCCTTTTGCCAGTGGGTTCGTCTCATGCGCCAGATCGTCCGACATTTTCCGCACGTTTCTTGACGCTCGCCCTGCCCTATTTCCGATCCGAGGAAAAATGGCGGGCCCGCGGGCTGCTGGCCGGCGTGGTCGTCGCCGAGTTCGGCGTGGTCTATGCGCTCGTCGCCTTCAATCACTGGAGCGGTTATTTCTTCAACGCGATCCAGGACCGCAACTGGAACGCCTTCCTGTTCTCGCTACTGCTGTTTGCCGGCATCGCTGTCTGGACCGTGCTCGCCACCATGCTGCAGTTCTACTTCGGCCAATCGCTGATCCTGCGCTGGCGCCGTTGGCTCACCGAACGCTTTGTCGATCTCTGGATGGCCGACGGCCGTCATTATCGCGTGCAGTTGCAGCACCCGGAAATCGACAATGCGCATCTGCGCATCGCCAATGACATCCTGATCTTCATGCAGCGCACCTACGAGGTCGGCCAGAATTTCCTCGGCAGCATGATCGCGCTCACCTCCTTCGCCTATATCCTGTGGCAAATCTCGAGCGTGGCGCCGCTGGTGCTGTTCGGCGTCGACCTCACCTTTCCCGGCTATCTGTTCTGGATCGCGATCGCCTATGCCGGCACCGGCACGCTGATCGCGCACCTGATCGGCAAGCCGCTGATCCAGCTGAATTTCAACCAGCAGCGCTTCGAGTCCGATTACCGTTTCGGCATCGTGCGCGTGCTCGACCATTCCGAGCAGGTGGCGCTCCTGCGCGGCGAGGACCTCGAGCGGCGCGTGCTCGATCGCCGCTTCACTTCGCTGGTGAAGAACTGGCTCGCCTTGATCAGCCGCCAGACCGGCCTCACCGGCTTCACCTCCGGCTATAGCCAGATCTCGTTCGTGTTCCCGTTCGTGGTGGCGAGCCCGGCCTATTTCGCCGGCGTGGTGCCGCTCGGCGTCCTGATGCAGGCCTCGCTCGCCTTCCAGCGCGTGGACATGTCGTTCGCCTTCTTTCTCCATACCTACGCCAAGATCGCCGAATGGAAGGCGTCCATGGATCGCGTCGCCCAGCTCGATGTGGCGCTCAAGGAAGTCGACCGGCCACGCGATCCGGCGAGCGAGATCATGGTCGATTTCCGCCCCGAGAAGACCATTGCGGTCTCCGGCCTCGTCGTGCGCGCGCCGTCCGGCTCGCAGATCGCCCGCGTGCCCGACTTCGTGCTCGGTCCCGGCGACCGCGCGCTGATCAACGGACCATCGGGCGCCGGCAAATCGAGCGTGCTGCGTGCCCTCGCCGGTCTGTGGCCGACCGGCGCCGGCCGCATCGCGCTGCCCCATGACTTGGCGTTCATCGCACTGCCGCAGCAGACTTACTTTCCGCTCGGCACGCTGCGCGCCGCCATCGCCTATCCGACGCCGCCGGAAACCATACCCGACGAGCACCTGCGCAAGGTGCTGACCAAGCTCGAGCTCGCGCATTTGTTCGATCGACTCGACGAGGAGGGCGATTGGTCGGTGCTGCTGTCCGGCGGCGAGCAGCAACGGGTGGCATTCGCCCGCGCGTTGTTGCGCGAGCCCGACATCCTGCTGCTCGACGAGGCCACCTCGAATTTCGACGAGGCCACCAGCCGCGCGCTGTTCCGCGTGCTCTTGCACGAATTGCCGCGCACCACAGTGATCTCGTTCGGGCGCCCGACCGAGCACCCCGAACTGCACTGGCGCACTATTGACCTGCCGGCGGGTGTTGGCCTGCAGCCCAATCATAACGAGCCGGAGCATCCCACCGCCCCGCCGGCATAAAATGCACCCGCGTGAGAGCCGCAAGGAGAAGACCGTGAACCAGCCGAGCAAGATGTTCTACTACAGCGCCGCCTGGCCGCTCATCGTCGAGATGTGCCCGTGCGACGTGCACTTCACCGAATATCTGGAAGCGCGCGGCATCGAGAACAAGACGATCTTCCATTTCGGCACCGGCTCGCACCACCACGTCGGCATCCGCTGCCACGAGAACGGCTCCAACAACGCGGTGCTCGGAATCACCGCTTCCGTGGAAGAAGAGCAGGCCTATGTGCAGCTCGCGATCGAGAACCCGAAGCTCTCCAAGAGCTACAAAGCCTTCTTCGGCGACATCTATATGCTCGACGCGCGGCTGCTGCCCGAGTTCGACGTCGTCTCGCTGTTCCATCTTTGCGAGTTCTGGGGACCGGAAATGGTCGCCGCCTATGGCGCGATGACCGACTTGGAGATGCTCAATCTGCTGACCGACAAGACCCGGCCCGGCGGGCTGATCCTGTTCTATATGAAGTCGATGGCCTACGACCGCGCAGAGCCGGTGATCGCGCAGTGGGAGAAGGTGCGCAAGGTCGAGCGCGTCGAGGAGTTCAAGACGCTGCTGGTCTATCGCAAGAAGGCGTAAAGCCGACCGTCATACGGCTGTAATGCGAATACTGTTTTCTGTCGCCGCATGACGATCGTGATTTGGGCGCTGGCTGCGTTCTGCCTGGTCTCGCTCGCCCTTCACCTCACCAGCACCGCTCTTGCCATCGTTCGCTGCCGGCCGGCGCCCTACCGGAACGCGCCTTCCGGCGCGCCACCCGTCAGCATCGTGCGGCCGGTCTGCGGCATCGACAATCATGCCGAGGAAACGCTGCGCTCGACCTTCGCGCTCGACTATCCGAGCTACGAAATCATCTTCTGCGTCGCGACCGCGCGCGACCCGATCATACCGCTGGTCCAGCGGCTGATTGCCGACCACCCGGACATGCCGTCGCGCCTGCTGGTCGGCGACGACCGCATCAGCGACAATCCGAAGCTCAACAACGTCGCCAAGGGCTGGCGTGCGGCCGCGCACGATTACGTCGTGATCGCCGACAGCAACGTCCTGATGCCGCGCGATTTCATCCAGCGCCTGTTCGTGAACTGGCGGCCCGATACCGGCCTGGTCTGTTCGCCGCCGGTCGGCTGCCTGCCCGAGGG
The DNA here is from genome assembly GCA_963765745.1 of uncultured Alphaproteobacteria bacterium. GTDB lineage: Bacteria > Pseudomonadota > Alphaproteobacteria > Rhizobiales > Xanthobacteraceae > JAHFPN01. The sequence continues at coordinate 80,997 of CAVXXM010000010.1, read as the reverse complement.
CATCGCCGCCGAGATCGAATGCGCGTTTCTCAATACCTATCAGGCACGCTGGCAATATGCGGCCGACAGCATCGGCATCGGTTACGCGCAGGGCAAGACGATGCTTTGGCACCGGCCCGATCTGGAGCGCGCGGGCGGATTGCGAGCGCTGGCCTCGGAGCCGGCCGAAGACGCCGCCGCCACCAAAGTGGTGCGCGCCCAGGGACTGCGCGTGCGGCTGGTCGATGGCCCGTTCGGCCAACCGCTCGGCGTTCGTACGTTCGCAGAAGTGTGGCGGCGACAAGTGCGCTGGGCGCGGCTGCGGCGCGTGACGTTCAAATCGCTTTTTGCATTGGAGATTCTTTCCACCAGCCTTCCGCTGCTGCTCGCCGCCGCCTTGCTTTCCGACTTCCATGGCTATTCCCCGTGGAGCGGCGCGGCGGCCGCCGCCATGGTCTGGTACGGCGCGGAAGTGCTGCTTGCGCATATTGCGGGTTGGCATTTGACGCTGCGCTCGCCGCTGCTGTGGCTCGCGCGCGACCTCGTGCTCCCCGTGCTCTGGCTCGAAGGCTGGCGCGGAAACGAATTTTCCTGGCGCGGAAATGCAATGACCGTGGCCGAGAGTGCGCGCAACGTCTGAGCCGCATGCGTCACCCGATGGTTAACGCCCAAGTCATTCGCGCGTTACACAAATCTGCAACAACACTCGCATCATGGTCGGCAAGGGAAACGGACAACGTGATCGCCGGTGACGGCACCCGACATTTTCGCACGCTGTTCATTTCCGACGTCCATCTAGGCACCCGCGGGTCGCAAGCCGACCGCCTGCTCGACTTCCTCCGCCTGCACGACGCCGACACGATCTATCTGGTCGGCGACATTTTCGACGGCTGGCAGTTGCGCTCGAATTGGTATTGGCCGCAGGCCCATAACGACCTGGTGCAGAAGCTCCTGCGCAAGGCGCGCAAGGGCACGCGCATCGTCTATATCCCCGGCAACCACGACGAATTGCTGCGCGATTATTGCGGCACCCATTTCGGCGGCATCGAGGTGATGGAGAGCGCGATCCACGAGGGCGCCGACGGCCGCCGCTATCTGGTGATCCACGGCGATCTGTTCGACGTGGTGATCAAGCACGCGCGCTGGCTCGCCAAGCTCGGCGACAAGGCCTACGACACCGCGATCGCGCTGAACACGATCGTTCAACCGGCTCCGCCGCTTGCTCGGCTTCGGCTATTGGTCGCTCTCGCAATGGGCGAAGCTGAAGGTCAAGACCGCGGTGAGCTACATGGGCGAATTCGAAGCCGTGCTCGCCGCCGAAGCGCACCGCCACGGCGCCGACGGCGTCATCTGCGGGCACATCCATAACGCCGTGATCCGCGACATCGCCGGCGTGCGCTACATCAATTGCGGCGATTGGGTCGAGAGCTGCACGGCGGTCGCCGAGCACCCCGACGGCCGCTTCGAGATCATCGCCTGGACCGATCCGGTGCGGCGTCTCGAGCCGCTGGTCGCCGCGGCGCGCGCCGCCTGAGCGGGCGGGTGGTATTTAAATTTATCATATATATTAATTTATTACATTATCTCTTCTTATCTCTTTATTTAATAATTTATTTTTTTTTTTTATTTTTTTTTTTTTTTTTTTTTTTTTTTTTTTTTTTTTTTCTTAATTTTTTATTTAATATCTTTCAACAACATTAATCCACTCCCACTTAATCACATCCAACATATACAACTAACCATACAATACATACTAAAAATCAGGCAAACGCCCCACACACACACACTCCAACAAACTATCATACACACATACATATCACACTATAACCAAATAATCATAAACAATAACACCCCTCACACATCCCACCTTCATATCTATTTTTTTAAATATTCTATACAACCCTACAACCTAACTTAACATACTAAAACCCTAAATCACCTAAAAAAACACATAATCAAAAAACACTACAATATCAATAACAAATCCACCAACAAAAAAAAAAAAAATAACCTACAAAAAAATAAAAAAATAAACCTAACATGCCGCAGACCTAGAGATGATCGGCTGGTGAGCCCGGCGCTGCGGTACGTTACAAGGTAAGTTTCGCTTCTTGATATTGACTAAATGAACATACAAACACGGGGGCGACAGACTTGGTCGGCTCATCGGTTCACAGGCAATCTCTTTATGCTGACGGCCTATTTTGATGATAGCGGAACTCACAATTCATCCGACGTTGTGGTGCTCGGCGGCCTGCTAGGAAACAATTATCAATGGGGGTCTTCAACGAAGATTGGAGCAAAAAACTACAAGATCCTAGTCCAGGAAACAACCAGCTTTTTTTTTCGTTGAAGCGATTTCATATGGTTCGATTCGCCATCAGCATCTACGTCTTCCGGCGTCTCGAGGAATTATACAGGGATCTATCATTCAATCGATACCTGAAACCGATTTTTTGGTCTTAGTGAACTAATCGGAAATTTCCTCTCTCGCTAAGGGCTTATCTATCGGAATTTTTCTTATGCATTTTTCGAATGCGTCGATCTCCGCGAAAGGTATTGGGACGAACTCATCTATCTTGCTGGTGTTCATACATAGGAAATGCCTCTTTGCTCGTGACTCGCACTTAATAGTATGAAGTCTATTCTCGCTTTTTCCGCCAATGCTATTGTGTCTTTTAGTGTTTCTAGTCAAAATACTTTTTCATCACAAGAGCGACTTGGTCAACGTGAATTCGGTCTAGCTTTGTATTTGATGATAGGCTTCCCATCGCTTTTCGTTGAAATATCAGCTTTCTCGGGTGTTTGTAGATCATTTCAAAAGAATGCGGCCAATCTTGTATATAAAGTCCGAAATGTAAATCTCTTACGCGGCATGCTCTCTTTAAGTCTTCTCTCCAATATCTTGCCGCTTCAAGGTCGCTGACCTAATTGTATGTGGATTAATGTATTCAATTCTTAAGCTAAGGCCGCGTTTCTCAGTCGGTAAGATCTCAAAAGGAATGACGATCATTCTCTTATCCGGCCGCTAATTTCGATTAAAGCTCGCCATCCAAGGCGGGAATCGAGTAAATTCCAAGTAACCTCGGCCTTTTCCCCTCTCGAGATTATCAACTATAGCCTTAGTTACGCAGCCCAAGATCACGCTTTTTTACCCTCCTTAAAACATACGTTGGATCTGGCTAACCTTTCGAATCACTTTCTCAACCGGACTCGCCCCTAGTCCCCCCCTAACCGGGTAGCTTGCCGCCGTACAGATGCTCGCGCGATTGGACTGGTAACAGCCTGGGTGGACTTGAACCACCGACCTCCCGGTCCACAGCCGGGCGCTCTAACCAACTGAGCTACAGCTGCACGGGTTCGGCGCGGCGCAAGCTAGTGGGAAATAGCCCCGATTTGCAAGCCGCCGCAAGGCGCCAAAACTGAACGAGCCCGGGCATGCCCGGGCTCGCTCGATAATTCGGCCGGCTCTGGGCCGGACGCCGGACTTCAGTTGACCTTGAAGCTCTTGGTCACGCCGGCCTTGATCGGCTCGGCGGTCTCGGTCGCGACCTTCTGCGCCAGCGCGGAGAGATCCTTGGTCTGCGCCGCCAGCGCCTCGAACTGCTTGCGCAGGTGGCTGGTCGAGAGCTCGACCGCTTCGGCGGCCGTCTTGGCGCCGAGGAACTCGCGCGTATAGTCGAACGCCGCGTTCATGTTGACGCGCAGCGCCTCGAGCGCCTTGAGATTGAATTCGGCCGCGCCCTTGGTCGCGGTCGCGTAGGTGTCCTCGGCGAGATCGGTCGCCTCTTCGGCGGCGCTCTTGATGCGCGCATAGGCGTCCTTGGCCTGTTGCACGCCCTTCTCCGCCATGTCGCGGAACGCCTCGGGCATCTCGACCTTCGGCATGTCGAACTTGGGCAACTCGAATTTCGGGGTGGTGCCGGCCTTGCCGGACTTTTTGGTGTCGATGTCCATGATGGCAATCCTCGATACGGCCTCGGAGGACGCCCCGGCCGGCGGCCGCATTGCCTCGTACCCGGGGCCTATGCAGCCTTCCTAGCAAGTTTTATGGTGCATTGCAACATAAATGTTGCGACGCACTCAACCCTGTGGAAAAGCCCTTATTTGCGCGGCTTTGCCGCGTCCATTGCGGCCTTCGCGGCCGGTGTCGCCGAGCGCCTTGGCCTGTTCGGCGAGCGCCTGCATCTGGGCCTTGGCGAACTCGGCCTGCAGCCGCATCACCTCTTGCGGATCCTTGGCGCGCACCAGCTTCTCGGCGAACGCGAAGCTCGCGGCAACGTTGTCCTCGGCGAAGCCGAAGGCCTTGCGGCCGAGTTCGCGGGCGCCTTCCTGCATGTTGCCCGATGAGCTTTCCGCCGTGTTGATGGCCTTGGTGGCGGCGTCCATGTAGGTCTCGAAGGCCTTCTTGGCCTCCTCGACGCTCTTCTCGGCGAAGGCCCGCATTTCGGGGGGAACCTCAAGTCCTGGTGTCTTCATCGGTCCGTCTCCTCTGCCGCCGCAGCCCTCGAACCAGCGTATCATCGTGCGGGCGCACAACAATACCGCAGCCCGCCGGGATCGCTCCCCGCAATTAACCGTTCTTGGCGATCCGGCCGGGCCAAGCCACGCAACCCTTGGATTCCACTGCATTCTTTAGCTAAACAATTGGTAAAGCCGCCCGCCCGTCCGGGCCCGCGGCAGGACCGATCATGCAGGACCTTCCGCCGCTCGCGCATCTGCTAGCGGACGCACGCATCGCAGCCCTCATCGCGGCGCCCGCGCCCGCGTTCCTGATCGATTCCGCGGGCAAGCTGCGCTTCGCCAACCGCGCCGGCCTCGCGCTCCTGGGCGCGCGCACGCTCGCCGAAGCCGTCGCCCGCGGACCCGAGGCGCTCGGTCCGTTCGGCGAGGCGGCGCGCGAGCTGATCCCGACCCTTTCGCCCGCGGGCGCCCCGCGTCTCGAACACCTGCGGCCGCCGGACGGCGGCTTCGTGCAGCCGATCGTGTTCGCCGCGACCCGGTTCAATCTCGGCCGCGATGGCGACGCCGCGCTGCTCGTCGGCATCGACACCGGCCGCGAGCGCATCCTCGAGATCAGGCTTGCCGCGGCGGCCCTGGTCGATGGCGAGCATGAGGCGTTCGCGCTGCTCGACGCGAGCGGCCGGGCCATTCATTTCAACGCGGCGGCAGCACCCTTGTTCGGCGGCGGACGCTCGCTCGCCGATCTCGATACCGGAGCTGCGGCGGCGCTCGCGGCCGCCGAGCGCGACGGCGTCGCTTTCACCAATATCGGCCAGTCGCGCATCGCGCTCCGGCGCATCGAGACCGGAACCGCGGCCTTGATCCTTGCGGTTATTGCCTCGCCCGCCGACGCGACCGCGCGCGCGCCGGCGATCTCAAAACCGGCGGAAGCAGCAGCGCCCGAACCCGAAGCGCCCCGCCGTCTGCCCGGACGCTTCGTTTGGCAGATGGACGCCGACGGACGCTTCACTTCGGTTTCGCCCGACCTCGCCCTAGTGGTCGGCGCGCCATCCGCGGCGATCGTCGGTCTCGACTGGCCCACGGTCGTATCCAGGCTCGGCATCGCCGATAGCGGCGCAGTCAGCGCAGCCGTCGCACGCCGCGACACCTGGTCCGGCGTCTCCGTACTCTGGCCGGTGGCCAATTCCGATCTCGCGCGGCCGGTGGACTTGGCGGCACTTCCCCAGTTCGATCGCGAGCGGATTTTCCTCGGCTATCGCGGCTTCGGGGTGTTTCATGACCCAATCCGCCGCCCGAACGCCGACAAGCTAATCAAGCCGAAAGAGCCGCCGTTCGCACCTCACGAGGAACCCGCCGCCACGCTCAGCCCCGCTCGCCCGCCGCTCGCGCTCATCGAGCATCCGGAGAATGTGGTTCCGATGCGCGGCGTCACGTCCTGACCCGTTGCGCCGGCCAGTGTTGACGCCCGGCGAGCGTAACGCCTTCCGCGAGATCGCCCGCGCACTCGGCGAGCGGCTACGAGGGGATGAGCCGAGGAAGCCGGCCACCGATCCCTTCGAAGCCCCGGCTGAGCCGCCCGTCCGCGCGCCGGCCAAACCTGAGCTGACAAGGCCAGAGCCGGCCAAACCTGAGCTTAAGAGTCCGGAACCCGTTGCCCCGACCCTTGCTCGCACCGTCGCCAACGGCGAGCGCGCGGTACTCGATCGTTTGCCGCTCGGCGTCGTGGTCCATCGCGGCGAGCGCATCCTCTATGTCAACCGCGTCCTGCTCGACTGGACCGGCCTCTCCAGCCTCGATGCTCTGAATCACGCGGGCGGCCTGAAGCGCCTGTTCTCCGGCGCATACGAGGACGACACCGATGCACCCGGCGAAGCCGGCCGCACCTTCGCGATATCCGGCCGTAACGGCGAGCCGATCCCGGTGGAAGCGCGACTGCTCTCGGCGCCGTGGGAGGGCGAAAGCGCGCTGGTCTATGTGCTGCGCCGCGCCGGCGCCGGGCTCGATGAGCGACTCGAAGCGTCGGAGCTGGCGCTGCGCGAAGCTGAAGCCACTACGCGCGAGCTGCGCGCCATTCTCGACACCGCCACCGACGGCGTGTTGCTCATCAACCGCGAAGGCAAGATTCTCGGCATCAACCGCTCTTCCGAAGCGCTGTTCGGCTTCGACGCGAGCGAGGTGGAAGGCCAATCCTTCACCATGCTGTTCGCCCAAGAAAGCGGACGGGCCGTGGTCGACTATCTCGACGGGCTGGCCGCCAACGGCGTGGCCAGCGTTCTCAATGACGGCCGCGAAGTGCTGGGCCGCGTGCGCGAGGGCGGACTGATTCCACTGTTCATGACGCTCGGCCGGGTCGGCGAGAGCACGGACAAATTTTGCGCCGTGTTTCGCGACATTTCGCAATGGAAGCGCGCCGAACAGGAACTCGTGTCCGCTAGGCGCATTGCGGAGAAGTCGAGCTCGCAAAAATCCGACTTTCTCGCAAAAATCAGCCACGAGATCCGCACGCCCTTGAACGCGATCATCGGTTTCGCCGAGGTGATGGCCGACGAGCGCTTTGGGCCGATCGGCAACGAGCGTTACCGGGAGTATCTCAAGGACATTCAGGTTTCCGGCTCGCACCTGATTTCGCTGATCAACGATCTGCTCGACCTCTCCAAGATCGAGGCGGGCAAGCTCGATCTCACGTTCGCCAGCGTGGATCTGAACGACATCGCCAGCCAATGCATGTCGATCATGCAGCCGCAGGCGAACCGCGAGCGCATCATCATCCGCACGTCGCTCGCACCCAATCTGCCGCCGGTCGTCGCCGATGCGCGCTCGATCCGCCAGATCGTGCTCAATCTTCTGTCGAACTCGATCAAGTTCACTCACCCCGGCGGCCAGGTGATCGTCTCGACCGCGCTCGCCGAGTCCGGCGAGGTGACGTTGCGGGTCCGCGATACCGGCGTCGGCATGTCCGAGAGCGAGGTCAAGACCGCGCTCGAGCCGTTCCGGCAACTCGCCACGTCCGGCCGCACCGGCTCCGGTGGAAGCGGGCTTGGCCTGCCCTTGACCAAGGCTTTGGTCGAGGCGAACCGGGCAAGCTTTGCGATCAAGAGCGCGCAGAATTCCGGCACCCTAGTCGAGATCACGTTTCCGACCACCCGCGTGCTTGCCGAGTGACCGCAATCGCGCCCGGGCGCGATCGCCAACTTCGAACCACTCCAATCTGCAACAGTTTGGATTTGATCTAAGTTATTGATATCACGGATGATTTTCTTGACGCTGCCGCCCGCCCTCCGTAGTCGTAGCGCTCGTTTCGCCTACGGAGAACGCCATGCCGGGTCTGGGAATCGTCCGCCGCGCCGTGTCCGGCGCCGCCTTCGTTGCGCTGGCTGCATTTCCGCTCGCGGCTACCGCACAAGAGGTCAATCTCTACACCACGCGCGAGACCGGACTGATCCAGCCGCTCCTGGACGCCTTCACCAAATCAACGGGCATCAAGGTCAACACCATCTTCATCAAGGACGGCTTGATCGAGCGCGTGAAGGCGGAAGGCCCGAACTCGCCAGCCGACGTGCTGATGACCGTGGACTTCGGCGGGCTGATCGACGCGGTCGACCAAGGCGTGACCCAGCCCGTGCGCTCCGAAGCGCTCGCCTCCGCCATCCCTGCCAACCTGCGCGACCCGAACGGCCACTGGTATGCGCTCTCGCTGCGCGCGCGGCTCGTTTATGTCTCCAAGGATCGCGTTCCGCTCACGGCGATCACTTACGAAGAACTCGCGGACCCGAAGTGGAAAGGCAAACTCTGCATCCGTTCCGGCCAGCACCCCTACAACACGGCTCTCATCGCCGCCTACATCGCCCGCTATGGTGAGGCCAATGCCGAGGCGTGGCTGCGCGGCGTCAAAGCCAATCTCGCGCGCAAGGCCACCGGCGGCGACCGCGAGGTCGCGCGCGATATCCTAGGCGGCATCTGCGACATCGGCGTCGGCAATTCGTACTACGTCGGCCTGATGCGGAGCGGCAAAGGCGGCCCCGACCAGCTCAAGTGGGGCGCGGCGATCAATCCGTCTGCTGCCGACCTTCAAGGGCGGCGGCACGCACGTGAACATTTCCGGCGCCGCGATCGCCAAGCACGCGCCGAACAAGGCCAACGCGCTGAAGCTGCTCGAATACCTCGTCTCCAACGACGCGCAGGCGCTCTATGCGCGGCTGAACTACGAGTATCCGGTCAGGAGCGGCGCGGCGGTGGAGCCGATCATCGCAAGCCTCGGCCCGCTCAAGCCCGATTCGCTCGATCTTGTCGCCATCGCCAGAAATCGCAAACAGGCGAGCATCCTGGTCGACAAGGTCGGCTTCGATCAGTAGCGCCGTGCGCCCCAGCAAGCACACGAGCCTAAACTCATGAGCGTCGCGCACGCATCGGCCCGACGGGGCGAAGGCCGCGGCTGGACGTTCGCTTCGCTGCTCGTTGCCGCGATCGTGCTGGCCCCGATCGCCGCCCTCTTCGCCATTGCCGCGCAGGGCTCCGGCGACCTCTGGCCGCATCTCCTCGCCTATGTGCTGCCGCAGGCGGTCCACGACACCGCGCTGCTTCTGCTCGGCGTCGGCGTCGTCACTGTCGTGGTCGGTGTCGGCACCGCCTGGCTCGTCACCACCTGCCGCTTTCCCGGCCGCGGGTTTTTCGATTGGGCGCTGCTGCTGCCGCTCGCGGTCCCCACCTATATCGTCGCCTTCGCCTATCTCGACATTCTGCATCCGCTCGGACCGATCCAGACCGCGCTGCGGTCACTCTTGGCGATCGACGATCCGCGCGGGCTATGGCTGCCGGACGTGCGCTCGCTGCCCGGCTGCATTCTACTTCTGGGCTTCGTGCTCTATCCCTATGTCTATCTCGCCGCGCGCGCGACCTTCCTCATGCAATCCGCGCCCGCGCTCGAGGTCGCGCGCACGCTCGGCGCCGGCAGCCTTGCGACCTTCCTGCGCGTGGCGCTGCCGCTTGCCCGCCCCGCCATTGCCGTCGGCGCGACGCTGGCGTTGCTGGAGGCGCTGAACGACATCGGCGCTTCGGAATTTCTCGGCGTGCGCACGTTCACGGTCTCGATCTACGCCACTTGGGTGAACCGATCGAGCTTGCCGGGTGCGGCGCAGATCGCGCTCGTCATGCTCGCGGCCGTGCTCGCGCTGGTGCTCCTGGAACGTTGGGGCCGGCGGCACCGGCAGTTTTCCGGCGGCAGCCGCCGTGCGCACCCGCCCGCACTCGCCGAGCTTTCCGGCCTCGCAGCCCTCGGCGCATTCCTGGCCTGCACAACGCCTATACTGATCGGCTTCTTAGTACCCGCTCTGCATCTTGCGAATGAGGCCTGGACGCGCATCGAGCTCGTGGGCCTCGCACGCAATGTCGTAATCGAAGCGCGGAACAGCGTTCTGTTCTCCACCGCAGCGACCGCCGTCGCCCTTGTCCTGGGTCTGGTGCTTGCGCACGCCGCTCGCCTCGACCGCGGCGGACTCGCCGACGCGGCGGCACGCATCGGCTCGCTGGGCTACGCGATACCGGGAACAGTGCTCGCGGTGGGACTGCTAGTGCCGCTCGCCACCTTCGACAATGCATTGGACGCCGCGACGCGGCAGGTTCTCGGCTTTGGCACCGGGCTCCTGATTTCCGGCTCGGGGGCGGCGCTCGTGCTCGCTTATGTGATCCGCTTCCTCGCCATCTCCGCCGGCGGCGTGGAAGCGGGTTACGCCAAGATTCCGGCGAGCCTCGATATGGCCGCGCGCAGCCTCGGTGAGAGCACGCGCGGCACCATGCTTCGCGTGCATCTGCCGCTGCTGAAGCCCTCGCTCGGCGCCGCGGCGATCCTGGTGTTCGTTGACTGCATGAAGGAATTGCCGGCGACGCTCTTGCTGCGACCGTTCGGCTTCGAGACGCTCGCTACCCACATCTATGCTGAAGCCGCGCGCGGCACCTATGAGGACGGCGCGGTCGCGGCGCTCATGATCGTACTCGTCGGCCTCGGGCCCGTGGCGCTCTTGGCGCGCATGAGCCGGCCGCCGCTTTTGCCCCTAATCCGCGGCAGCGTCCCCTAGTTCTTGAGTGCCGGAAGATCCCTGTAAAGCTCGAGCGCCTCGGGATTGGCCAGCGCCTCGGTGTTCTTCACCGGCCTGCCGTGCACTACGTCGCGCACCGCAAGCTCGGTGATTTTCCCCGAGCGCGTGCGCGGAATATCGGAAATCGCGATCACTTTCGCGGGCACGTGGCGCGGCGACGCGCCAGTGCGGATTTGCCGCTTGATCCGCTCGATGAGCGCCTCGTCGAGCTTCGCGCCGTCCGCCAGCCGCACGAACAGAACGATCCGCACGTCGTGGTCCCATTCCTGGCCGATGGCGATCGATTCCACGATCTCGGGAATCTGCTCGACCTGGGCGTAGAGCTCCGCCGTGCCGATACGCACGCCGCCCGGATTGAGCGTCGCGTCCGAGCGGCCGTGGATAATCATGCCGCCGTGCCGGGTCCATTCGGCGAAATCGCCGTGGCACCACACATTGGGGAAGCGCTCGAAATAGGCCGCACGATATTTCCGGCCCTCCGGATCGTTCCAGAATTTCACCGGCATGGAGGGGAACGGCGCAGTGCACACCAGCTCGCCGCGCTCGCCTTCGATGTGCTTGCCCTGCTCCGACCACACATCCACCGCCATGCCGAGCGCGGGCGCCTGGATTTCGCCCTTCCACACCGGCGACGTCGGATCGCCGCACACGAAACAGGCGGCGATATCCGTTCCGCCCGAGATCGAGGCCAGATGTACGTCGCGCTTGATCGAGGAATAGACGAACTCGAAGCTCTCGGGTGCCAGCGGCGAGCCGGTCGAGGTGATCGAGCCGCATCGCCGACAAGTCGAATGCCTTGGCCGGTTCCAGACCCGACTTTTTCACGGCGTCGATATATTTCGCCGACGTTCCGAAGATGTTGATTTTTTCGTCCTGCGCATATTGGAACAGCACCCCGGGCCCCGGCGCGAACGGCGAGCCGTCGTAGAGCATGAGCGTGGCGCCGCTCGCCAGCCCCGAGGCGAGCCAGTTCCACATCATCCAGCCCAGCGTCGTGAAGTAGAACAGGCGCTCGCCCTGCTTCATGTCGCAATGCAGCTGGTGCTCCTTCAAATGCTGCAGGAGCACGCCACCGGCACCATGCACGATGCATTTGGGAACGCCGGTCGTGCCGGACGAATAGAGAATGTAGATCGGGTGATCGAACGGTAGCCGCGTGAAGCGCAACTCTTTCGGCGCGAACGCCTCTAGGAAGGAATCGAGATCAACCCCGCGCGGCAGCTTCTTTGCCACCGCATTCGCCTCGCCTAGATAGGGAACCACGACAATCCTCGCCGCGTTTGGGAGATGCCCGGCGATGTGCTGCAGCTTCTCCGTGATCGAGATGCACCTGCCGTTGTACCAATAGCCGTCGCAGGCGAAGAAGATCTTCGGCTCGATCTGGCCGAAGCGGTCGAGAACGCCGCGCTCGCCAAAGTCCGGCGAACAGGACGAAAAAATTGCGCCGATCGAGGTGGTTGCCAGCATCAGGGCGATCGCTTCCGGCACGTTCGGGAGCATCGCCGCGACCCGGTCGCCCACGCCTATGCCCGCCGCTGCGAGCGCCTGCTGGAGTCGCGACACCAGCGCTTCGAGCTCCGCAAAGCTCATGCGCCGCTCGATCTTGTCCTCCGCGCGAAACACCAGCGCCGTTGCGTCGCCGCGCCGGCGTAGGAGATTCTCGGCAAAATTGAGCTTTGCATCCGAAAAAAAGCGCGCGCCCGGCATCCGGCCACTGTCGATCAGGCGCCGTTCGCCCTTGTCGCCGATGACGCCGCAGAAGTCCCAGACCAGCTCCCAAAACTCCGCGGGGTTGGCGACTGACCAAGCGTGGAGGTCTCGGTAGGTGGCGAGCTTCAGGCCGAAACGCTCATTGGCAGCTATACGGAAGCGGCTCATCGCGCTGGTCGCGACCCGTGCTGGATCGGGGACCCACAAGGGCCTGTCTGGCGCCATTTCCATGTCGCTTCCCACCTTGAAATCCCTGCGTTCTTAGCGACTTGCGCCTGAAGTGTCAGGCCTTGAAAGCGTCACAGACCCACCCGATGGTCTTTTTTTCGGTGCGGGACGCTTTGGGGGCGATTCTCGTCTCGCTACCGTTCCCGTCGTCCCGGCCGCTGGGTGAGTGTCGACGCATGCAACGATTGATCGTCGGCGCGCTGGCCGCCGTTATCCTTCTGGCCGGCGGCTTCCTGCTCATGACTCGGCTGGTGCCGGAGGAAGATGTACGGGCTGAAGTAACACGCTCGCTACAGCGCGCCACCGGCATGCAACCACGCATTTCCGGCTCGGCCAGGCTCACCTTCCTGCCCCGCCCCGCGATCCGCCTCGAAGACGTGCGGCTCGACGACGGCGAGCGGTCCGGCATCACGACCGGCACGATCGTCGCCACGGTGCGTCTGCTTCCGCTGTTGTCGGGCAATATCGAGATCGCGTCGATCATCTTCGAGCGGCCGCATCTTGCCCTTGAAATCGGCTCGGAGGGAATGCGCATCGCCGGCCTGCCGCTGCATGCGCCCGCGCCACCGGAACAACGTGCGGCACTACCAGAATTACGCATTGTCGACGGCGTCATCGAATTCCGGGTTGCGGGCCTGGAATTGGCCGATACCTTGACCCGCGTCGAAGCCTCCCTCGCGTGGTCGGCCTCGGGCCTGACCGCGAGCGGAACCTTCGACTGGCGCCGCACATCCATCGCCGGAACCCTCAACATCGCCGATATCGGCGCACTCCGCAGCGCCAACCGCAGCGGCATGCGGATACGGCTGGAAGGTGAAGGGCTGCGCGCCAATTTCGAAGGCGGTCTTGCCTTCAGGAACGGTCCACAAGTCGAAGGCTTACTCACCGTCGAAGGCAAGTCGCTCCGCAATCTGTCCGCCCGGCTCGGCTTGGAGCCGCTCGAGCGCGGTGGTTTGGGCCCATTCTCGCTGAAGAGCCAGGTCGCGCTCACACCCAGCGCATTTGTGCTCTCGGGCCTTTCCATAGGTCTCGACGGCAATCTCGCCGAAGGCGGACTAACGCTCAAGCGCGACGGCGGCCGCGCCCTCCTGCAAGGAACGATCGCCAGCGATACAATCGACCTTACCCATTATGCGGCAATTTCCGCGCCCGGCAGGCCGGCGAATGAATGGGTCGATCAGCCGATCCAGCTTTCCAGCTTCGATGCTTTCGACCTCGACCTGCGGCTCTCGGCTCGGCGCATACTGATTGGCAAGACTGAGATTGGCCGCTTCGCAGCCGCGATGGCCCTCAAGGGCAGCAGGCTCACGCTCAATGTCGGTGAGGCACAGGTATTCGGCGGCGCTTTCACCGGCACGCTCGCGCTGGTACGCGGCTCTGCCGGCGCCGAAGTAAAAATCCAAGCCGGACTCACCGAATTCAATCTTGATCGTGGGCTTGCGGAACTTACTGGTGTCCGGCACCTGGACGGCATCGGCGTGCTTACGTTTGCACTCGAAGGCTCCGGCAAGACCCCGAACGAAATCATGCGCGAGTTCGCGGGTAACGCGAGCCTCGTGATCACCCGCGGCGCGGTTATCGGCATCAATTTCGAGCAAGTGTTGAGGCGCCTTGAACGCAAGCCTCTATCCAACTTCTCCGACTTGCGCGGGGGACGCACCCCTTTCGAGCGTATAGCGGCCAAGGCACGCTTCACCGAAGGCAGCGTGATGTTGGAAGAGATTCAGATCGAAAGCTCGCTGCTCCGCGTGACACTTTCCGGCGCGGCCTCGATCGCGCGGCGCGATCTCGAGCTGCGCGGCGTCGCGAGCCTGGTTCGGCCGGCGACCGCGAGCACCGGCACGGGTACCAAGGTCTTCGATCTGCCTTTCCTCCTCCAAGGCCCCTGGGAGAGTCCGTTCTTTCTGCCCGACGCGGACGAGCTGATCCAACGATCGGGCGCCGCCGCGCCGCTTCTGGATGCGGCACGCGCAAAGAATAGTCCCAGCACGGTCCGCTCGGTAATCGAATCGATCATCGGCCAGCGCCCGGCTGGCGAAACTCCGGCGCCCGAAGAGCCAACGACCGCTCCTGCACCTGCACAACGCTGACCCGATCTCCGGGCCTGGCTCGGGTCTTGCCGAACCGTCCATGCCGCTTCATGGTGGCGCGCGATTCACTCCCCGCCGCCCTCACCATCGACCCTCGCTTCGCGCCATGCCCCTTCAGCGCTGTGACCTTCCGTTGATCCGGGCGATAGTGCTCGCATTGCTCGGAACCGCGACGTTCGGTTTAAGCGGCGCGCGCGCTCAGCAGGGTCTCCCATCCTATCCGCCGGCCTTATCGCAGGATCTTGCCTCACCACCGGCGGCGCCTGCGCCTAACTCAGCGCCCCTGCCGGCCGCCCCGGCTCTCACGGTGACATTGATGCCGCTCAGCGTCGCCGCGAGTGGAAAGCCCTTGCCACCCGGTGCGACGGTCGTGTTGAACGTCGTCGTACACAACGGCAGACCCGATGCGCTCGCCCGCATTGTGCTCACCGCCCGCGCCGATGGTTTCAAACCGGAGCCGACATCGACTTGGCGCATCGAGGGCAACTCGCTTGTCGCCGACCTCGTAAGCGTCGGGCACGGCGCCACCACCGAGCGCCGCCTCGTATTGTTGGTCGAGCGCGCCATGCTTTTTCCGGGCGCAACAAACCGCATCGCGATCGAAGCGCGCGCCGAGGGGGGGCCTAGCGCGAGCGCGGAACTGATATTACGGACCGCCGATTGTGCCGGCGCTTATCACGCAAGAATTTCCGTGCTCCGCGCCGGCGCGCTGCAGACCGCGAAGAACGAAGCCGACACGATCCGCAAAAGCGACCCCGCCTGGCCGCGCTCGCGCAGCTTCCCCGCGACCGGCGCGCGCACCGGCCCCGTCGCCAATGCCGAGCGGATCGCCGCCTACTTCCTCGCACAAGGCGGCGCGGACGCGGAACTCGGACGAGATCCCTTGCGCTTCAACATCGTGCGCTGGGCATCGGATCTCACGGCATATTCGGCACAACCGATGAACCCGGCTCTGTGTTCCGGTACCGAACAGCTCATCGTTCGCTATCGCGATACGATCGCGCCCACATCGCGTCGGATCGAAGCGACCCGCGCAGCCGCGTTAAACGCACTCGAAGCGGCACGCAATGCGAGCGGCGCCGAGCTCGGCGAGGATCTCACACGCATCGTCCGCCGTGCGATCGAAAAAGCCGATCTGAAAGTGCCCGATGAGCCCGTTTCCCCGCTGGCGGCGCTATCTTACGCGCGCGCTTCGCTTGACTCGGAGAAGAAGCCCGACGCGGCCCAGATGGAGACGCTGTCGCTCGCGGAAACCGCCGCCGTGCTGGCCGAGGCTGCCAAGCGTGTCGAGAAGCTCTCGGGCTCGATCGACGCCACGCTTGCTGCGATCGCTACCGCCGCGAAGGAGACCTGCGTCTGCGCTTACTGAGCCGCGGCGCCCGCGGCGTCCCCGGCCAGATGCGCATGGAGCAGGTGGTCCTGCCACTTGCCGGCGATACAAAGATATTCGCGCGCGTAACCCTCACGCGCGAAGCCTAGCTTCTCGAGAAGCCGGATTGATCCTGCGTTCTGTGGCAGGCACGCGGCTTCGACGCGCCGCAGCCGCAGCGACGTGTGCGCGAACGGCAAGAGCGCTGCCACCGCGGCGCTCATGTAGCCCTTGCGCGCGTACGGCGCACCGATCCAGTAGCCGAGACTCGCCGATTGCGCCACGCCGCGCCGCACATTGACCAGCGAAACGCCGCCCACCAGCGCGCGGTCGCTCGCGCGAAAGATCAGGAACGGATAGCCGAGATCGTCATGGAACTCCCGTGCGTAGCGGCGCATGCGACGGCGGAACGCGCCGCGCGTGAGATCGTCCTCGGGCCAGGTCGGCTCCCACGGCGCTAGAAAGCTGCGGCTTTGCTCGCGCAAGGCGGCCCAGTCGGAGAAGTCCGCCATTTGCGGCGAGCGCAGCCGGACGCTGCCTCCCTCGATCGCGGGCAGCGCCTCGGACCAAACCACCGACCGAAATAAGGCCATAGAGAAAAAGAGGAATTTGCCCTGGGCTCAGGCCGCCCTGCGCTCAAGACTCTCGACGATCCGCGCCGCCGTTTCAAGGCCGGCGCCGGGTCCAAGCGCCGCCAATGTCGGCCGGCCCCCGGCAACGAGCGCGCGGCCCGCCGCGCGCGCCTCGGCGACGCCCACCGCCTCGATCTTGGCCACGATCTCTTCGAGCGGAATCACACGCCCGAAGGCCAAGAGCTGACGCGCGACCTGATCCGCGCGGGCCTGCGGGCTCTCGAGCGCGGCGAGCAACCCGACCTTGAGCTGCGCCCGCGAGCGCGCGATCTCGACCTCGCTCGCGTTCTCGGCAGCGTCGGAGATCTCGTCGATGACGACACGCATCAGTTCGCCGGCATCGCCGGCGTCGGTACCCGAATAGACGCCGAATACGCCGGTATCGGAGAACGACGAATGGAAGGCCGAGATCGAGTAGCAAAGCCCGCGCTTCTCCCGCACCTCCTGAAACAGACGCGACGACATCCCGCCGCCGAGCAGATTTGCGAACACCTGCATCGCGTAGATGTCGGGCGAATGATAGGAGCGTCCCTCGAGCCCGAGCACGAGATGAGCCTGCTCGAGATCGCGCGCATCGAGCTTGACCCCGCCGGAATATTTGGCGCGCTCGGCGGCCGGCGCCTGCCCGACCACGACCTTCGCGAGCCGCCGGCCGACTTCGCTCACGACCTGCTCGTGATCCACGGCCCCCGCCGCGCCCACCACCATGCGTCCGGTCCGGTAATGCTTCGCCATGTAGTCGCGCAAACGCACCGGCGTCTGCGCCCGCACGCTCTCGTTCGTGCCGAGAATCGGCCGGCCGAGCGGCTGGTCGGCGAAGGCGCTCTCTTGAAAAAAATCGAACACCAGGTCGTCGGGCGCGTCGGCCGCAGCACCTATTTCCTGCACGATCACGCCCTGCTCGCGCTTGAGCTCCTCCTTGTCGAAAGCGGGCTCGGTGAGAATGTCGGTGAGGATATCGAGCGCGAGACCTACGTCTTCGCCGAGCACGCGCGCGAAATAGCCCGTCATCTCCTGGCCGGTCGCCGCATTGAGGTCGCCGCCGACGGCCTCGATCTCCTCGGCGATCTGGCGCGCGTTGCGGCGCTTGGTGCCCTTGAACGCCATGTGCTCCAGCAGATGCGAGATGCCGTGCTCGGCGAGCACCTCGTGGCGCGAGCCGGCGCCGACCCAGATGCCGAGTGCCGCCGTCTTCAGGTGCGGCATCGGATCGGTGACGATGGTGATCCCATTTTCCAGCTTGGTGAGGCGGACGCTCATGCGATCGCCCCGCTGGTCGCGGCACGGCTCTGTTCGGTGATGAAGTTCACGATCTTCTCCTTGTCCGCCGGCAGCGCAGTCAAACGCTCTGGCAACCTCATAAGATCGGCGAGCCGTGCCGGTAATTGCGGCCGGAAGCCGGTGGCGGCCTCGACGGCGTCGGGAAATTTCGCCGGATGCGCGGTGCCCAGCACCACGACGGGCGAACCGCCTCGATGCGCCCGCTTGCGCGCCACCGCGAGGCCGACCGCGCCGTGCGGATCGAGAAGATAGCCGCTCGCGCGATGCACTTCGCGGATCGTGGCGCGCGTCTCGTCCTCGTCGGCCCGGCCGGCCTCGAAATCGGCGCGGATCCTGCCGAGCGCCGGCTCACCGATGGTGAAACTCTTCTTCTCAGCAAGCGCCAGCATCAGCGCGCGCACCGCCGCTGCATCGCGGCCATGCGTCTCGAACAAAAGTCGCTCGAAATTGGAAGACACCTGGATGTCCATAGCCGGAGATTGCGTCGCGACAACACCGCGAGGCTCGTAGCGGCCAGTCGCCACCGTGCGGGCGAGGATATCATTGACGTTGGTGGCGATCACCAGCCGCTCGGCTGCAAGCCCCATGCGCTTGGCGGCGTAACCCGCGAAAATATCGCCGAAATTTCCGGTCGGCACCACGAACGTGACCGCTTTGCCGGCCCCGTCCAGCGCCGCCGCGGCGGTGAAATAATAGACCGCCTGCGCCGCGATCCGCGCAAAGTTGATCGAATTGACGGCCGAGAGCTTCACCCGCTCGCGGAAAGCCTGGTCGTTGAACAAAGCCTTCACGATCGCCTGGCAGTCGTCGAAGGTTCCGTCGATTGCAAGCGCGAGCACGTTGGCGTCGGGTGCGGTGGTCATCATCCGCCGCTGTACATCGGAAACACGACCCTTAGGGAACAGAACCACGACGTCCACGCGTTTGCGGCCGCGGAAGGCCTCGACCGCGGCGCCGCCGGTATCGCCGGAAGTGGCGACGACGATGGTCGCGCGCGCGCCGCGTTGCGCGAGCACGTGATCCATCATCCGCGCCACCAGCTGCATGGCGATGTCCTTGAACGCCAGCGTCGGCCCGTGAAAAAGCTCGAGAATGAATTCGTTGGCGCCGAGGTCGTGCAGCGGCGCGACTTCGGGGCGGTCGAATGCCGCATAGGCCTCGCGGATCATGCGGTTGAGATCCGCATCGGCGATCGCGCCACAAACAAAAAGACTTAATAACTTCGAAGGCGACGTCCGCGTAAGGCCGGCCCGCGAACGACGCGATCGTCTCGCGCGACAGCACCGGCCACGCCTCCGGCACATAAAGTCCGCCGTCGCGCGCGAGCCCGATCATGAGCGCGTCGGTGAAGGAGACGGGCGGCGCTTCGCCGCGGGTCGAGATGTAGCGCATGGATTCCTCGGAACGCGGCCACCCTAGAAGATCAGTGCTCGCCTCGCAAACGCTGCCACGCGAACACGGTGAACACACCGAGAAGCGCCAGCGCCAATCCGAACCAGGTAATCGCGTAGCCCAGATGATTGTTTGAAAAAACCAGCCGCGTCTCGCCGCCCTGCGGCAACTCGCCGGGGATCGGCGTCGCGTCCGCATCGATCATGAAGGGCGCCGTGCGAGCCAGATTGAAATGCCTAGCAATCTCGGCCGGATCGCGCCGGTACCAGACACCGCGCGCGGGCTCGTTCGCCGGCGTGAACCAGTTTGTAACTTCCGGCAGGCGCAGGAGCCCTGTCACGGTGACCGGCCCTTCGATCTGCCCCTCGCGCCGGGTTGCAGAGTCTCTGCGTTCGAGCGGCACGAATCCTCGATTGACGATGACGATCGCGCCGCTGTCGAGCACAAGCGGCGTCAGCACCCAATAGCCTTGGCCGGAGAAGCGTCCCTTGGGCTCGGAAAGCACGGTGTAAACGACCACTTCGCGCGCGTGCTGAAAACGCCCGCTCGCGCTGACCCGGCGATATTCGTCGCGGGCGGCGCTCACATTCGGCCTGTCCGCCTCGACCGGGATCGGAATCGTCGGCGCTTTCGTCCGCGCCTCGACGCGCGCGATCAGGTCTTCCTTCCAGACCCGGCGCTCTAACTGCCAGAAGCCGAGTCCGACGAGCACGGCTAGTCCCACCGCCGCGAGCGCGCCCGGCAACACGAGCCCGCGCAACTCCGCGCGCGCGGCGCTCATTCTCCGCTCCGGTCGAGCCGGCCTTCCTCGGCCTTGTGGTGATACTGAAGCGCGACCATCAGCCCCTTGGCCGGCCGCAAAAGCCCGAGCGTCGCGATCAGGATCAGCGGCAGCCACAGGGCCGCATGCAGCCAATAGGGCGGCCGCCAGAGAATCTCGACGAACATCGCCGCGAACACCACGAGGAAGCCCGCGATCAGGATTACGAACACCGCCGGCCCGTCGCCGGAATCGGCGAATGAAAAATCGAGCCGACAGGATTCGCAGCGCGGCGCCAGCTCAAGAAATCCGTTGAACAGCCGCCCCTTGCCGCAGCGCGGGCAGCGGCAGCGCAATCCGGCGCTATAGGGCGAAACCGGCGGGAGGCTGTTCATCGCCGCCTCCCGCGCGCTTCAGTGCGCGGCGGTGTAATGCCCCGCGCCCCACACATAGATGAAGGTGAACAGGAAGAGCCACACCACGTCGACGAAATGCCAGTACCAAGCCGCCGCCTCGAAACCGAAATGGTGGTCCGGCGTGAAGTGGCCGGCATAGGAGCGGATCAGGCACACGATCAGGAAAATCGTGCCGATGATCACGTGCGCGCCGTGGAAGCCGGTCGCCATGAAGAAGGTCGAGCCATAGATATGCCCGGCGAAGGTAAAGGTGGCGTGGGTATATTCGTAGGCCTGCACGCAGGTGAAGAGGATGCCGAGAATGACCGTGATCCAAAGCCCCTGGATCAACCCTTTGCGGTCATTCTCCAGCAACGCGTGATGCGCCCAGGTCACCGTGGTGCCCGAGGTGAGCAGGATCAGTGTGTTCAGCAGCGGCAGATGCCAGGGATCGAACGTGCTCTTGAAGCGTGCATCCGCCGTCGGCACCGGCGGCCAGTGCCCGCCCAGCAGCTGGTAGCGCTCGAACTGATCCTTGGCGCCGGCCAGTAGCGCCGCATCGAAATAGGCCCAGAACCAGGCGACGAAGAACATCACCTCCGAGGCGATGAACAGGATCATGCCATAGCGCAGATGCAGCTGCACGACGCGGGTGTGATAACCGGTCTGCGCTTCGATGATGACGTCCCGCCACCAAGCGATCATCACATAGATGAGGCCGATTATGCCGGCGATGGCGATCAGTGAGGTGCCGCCACGCATCCAGTACACGCCGCCCATGGTGATCAGCAACGCCGAGAACGCGCCGATGAACGGCCACGGGCTCGGATTGACGAGATGATAATCGTGCTGCTTGGCGTGTGCTTCGGCCATTCCCGTCCCCATCTCTCCGTCTTCTGCCGGCTTCGTTCAGTCTATCAGCATGGGCTTTGCCGCGCGGCAAGCCCACACTTCAGCGCAGTTGTTGACCAGCGATGTTCGCGATCGGCTCCGACCGCCGCTTGGCCGGAAAGAACGTGTAGGACAGCGTTATTTCGCGAATTCCCGCAAGCTCCCGGTCCTTGTCGATCGCCGGATCGATGAAGAAGGCGACCGGCATCTCGATCCGCTCGCCCGCGGCAAGCCGCTGCTCGGTGAAGCAGAAACACTCGAGCTTGTTGAAATAGGCGGCCGCGACCGGCGGCGAGACATTGTAGGTCGCAGTACCGATGCTCTCCTGCGTGGCGATGTTCTGCGCGAGATAATGCATGAGTACGGTCTCGCCGACCTTGATCTCTACTTCCTGCTGCATGGGCGCGAAGGTCCAGGCCAACCCCGGCGCCACATTCGCGTCGAAGCGGACGATGACCTTGCGCTCAATCGTTTCCCTGGGCGCGGAACGCGCGATCAAGGGCGTGCCGTCGAAGCCCGTGGTGCGGCAGAACCAATCATAGAGCGGCACCGCCGCGAACGACATCGCCAGCATCACGCCGACGAAAGCGCCGCAGGCGAACGCGACGCGCAAATGCCGCCGCCGCAATAGGGCGAGTTGATGCGCTTGATCGGGCTGTATTGCCATCACAGTGGCCTGTTCATCACCTGCGGCCCGAGCTTCACGATCGTCACCGCGTAGAACAAGATCACGACCACGCCGAGCACAAGCGCCAGCGCCACCGAGCGCCGCCGCCGGGCCCGGCGCTGTTCTTCGGTCAGCACAATTCCGTTTTTGTCGTGCTTCATCGTGCGATCGCCTCCACCAGCAGGGCTGCGAAGAGAAGAAAAAGATAGAGCAGCGAGAAGGCAAACAGCCGCCGCGCCGCCGTCTCGCCGGCAATGCCGCGGCGCCGGAATACTTGCCACGCACACACGAGGAACAGCCCGCCAAGCACCACCGCGACCGCACCATAGGCGATGCCGGCAAAGCCCAGCAGCGCCGGCGATATCCCCAAGGGAGCGAGAATTGCCGCATAGATCAGGATCTGCTTCCGCGTCTCGTCGGCACCGGCCACAACGGGAAGCATCGGTACGCCCGCGCGCGCATATTCGGACGCTCGTAGAAGCGCTAGCGCCCAGAAATGCGGCGGCGTCCAAAAGAAGATGATAAGGAACAGGAGAACGCTCTCAAGCCCGATCGTGCCCGTCGCCGCCGCCCAGCCGATCATCGGCGGCAAGGCCCCGGCCGCGCCACCGATCACGATGTTCTGCGCGGTCCGGCGCTTCAGCCACATCGTGTAGATCACGGCATAGAAGAATATCGTGAAGGCAAGAAGCCCGGCCGCCACCAGCCCGACCGCGATCCCGAGCATCAGGACCGAGCCCGACGCCAGCACCAGCCCGAAGGCGAGCGCTTCTCCCGGTTCGACCCGCCCCGCGGGGATCGGCCGGCCGCGCGTGCGCGTCATCTTGGCGTCGATATCGGCGTCCCACCACATATTGAGCGCACCGGCGGCGCCAGCGCCGATCGCGATGCACAGCAGCGCTGTGAAGGCGAGCACCGGATGCAGCGCCGACGGGGCGCGCACGAGGCCCACGAGTGCCGTGAACACCACGAGCGACATTACCCGCGGCTTCAACAGCGCGAAATAATCGGCGACGTCGGCCTGGCCCGAGAACGCTTCGGCGCGGCCGAGCGTATCGGTGCGGTCGGAAGGGATCGAATTGGTGACCAGCGACATGGCTATGCCCGGCTCAAGCTCGCGCAGCGTTACCGCGAGCGCTCAACGAATCCGCGGCAACACCTCGAAGGTGTGGAACGGCGGCGGCGACGGCAGCGTCCATTCGAGCGTCGTCGCGCCCGCGCCCCACGGATTATCGGCCGCCCTCCGCTTCTGCGCGAAGGCATGGAAGATGCAGACGAAGAACACGACCAGCCCGGCGGTCGAGATATAGGCCCCGATCGAGGAGACGTAGTTCCAGCCTGCATAGGCGTCCGGATAGTCGGCTATGCGCCGCGGCATGCCGGCGAGTCCGAGGAAGTGCTGCGGGAAGAACACCACGTTGACGCCGATGAAGGTCAGCCAGAAGTGCAGCTTGCCGAGAAATTCCGAGTAGGTGTAGCCGGTCATCTTCGGGAACCAGTAGTACCAACCGCAGAAAATGCCGAAGGTGGCGCCGAGCGACATCGTGTAATGGAAGTGCGCGACCACGTAGTAGGTGTCGTGGAACGCGCGGTCGACGCCGGCATTGGACAAGATCACGCCGGTGACGCCGCCGACGGTGAACAGAAAGATGAAGCCGACCGCCCACAGCATCGGCGTCGTGAAGCGGATCGAGCCGCCCCACATCGTGGCGATCCAGGAGAAAATCTTGATCCCGGTCGGCACCGCGATGACCATGGTCGCGGCCACGAAATAGGCCTGCGCGCCCGCGCTCATGCCGACGGTGTACATGTGGTGCGCCCACACCACGAACCCGATCACACCGATCGCAACCATCGCATAGGCCATCCCGAGATAGCCGAAGATCGGCTTCTTCGAGAAAGTCGAGATCACCTGGCTGACGATGCCGAATGCTGGCAGCACCAGGATGTAGACCTCCGGATGACCGAAGAACCAGAACAGATGCTGGAACAGCACCGGATCGCCGCCGCCCTGCGGATCGAAGAAGGTGGTGCCGAAGTTGCGGTCGGTGAGCAGCATGGTGATCGCACCGGCCAGCACCGGCAGCGCCAGCAGGAGCAGGAACGCCGTCACCAGTACCGACCAGACGAACAGCGGCATCTTGTGCATGGTCATGCCGGGCGCGCGCATATTGAAGATCGTGGTGATGAAGTTGATGGCGCCCAAGATCGACGACGCGCCCGCCAGATGCAGCGCGAAGATCGCCAGATCCATCGACGGGCCCGGATGCCCCGCCTTGCCAGAGAGCGGCGGATAGGCGGTCCAGCCACCGCCGAACCCCAGGCCTCCCGGTGGTCCTTCCACGAACAGAGATGTGACGAGCAGGATCAGTGCCGCCGCCAGGAACCAGTACGAAATGTTGTTCATGCGCGGGAACGCCATGTCGGGCGCCCCGATCATCAGCGGCACGAACCAGTTGCCAAAACCGCCGATCAGCGCGGGCATGATCATGAAGAACACCATGATCAGGCCGTGCGCAGTGACGAACGCATTGAAGGTGTGCGGATTGGTGAAGTACTGCATGCCCGGGTCTTGCAGCTCGAGCCGCATGCCGACCGATAACAGCCCGCCGATCACTCCCGAAAGGATCGCCGTCACCAGATAGAGCGTGCCGATGTCCTTATGGTTGGTCGAATACATCCAGCGCCGCCAGCCGGTCGGGCTGTGGTCGTGTTCAGCGTGATGCGTCGCGCCATAAGCCATTAGCTTGCCTCGTTCTCGATCCTGCTCGTGCGCGCTGCGTTCAGCGCGCCGCTTCGGCCACGACGACGGTTGCCGGATCCGGCGCCGCCGCGAATTTCTTCTTTGCTTCCTCGACCCAGGCTGCGAACTCCCGATCGCTCACCACCCGGATCGCGATCGGCATGAAGGCATGGTTACGGCCGCATAATTCGGAGCACTGGCCGTAGAAGATGCCCTCGCGCGTCGCCTTGAACCAGGTTTCGTTCAGGCGGCCGGGGATCGCATCGATCTTGATGCCGAATGAAGGCATCGCAAAAGCGTGGATGATCCCTTCGGCGGTGACTTGCACGCGCACGACCTTATTGACCGGCACGACCATCTCGTTGTCGACGGCCAAGAGGCGCGGCTGGCCGGATTTGCGCTCGTTGTCCTGCAGCATGTTGCTGTCGAAGCTGAAGCCGCCGTTGTCGGGATAATTGTAGGTCCAGGTCCACTGCGCCGTGCCGGTGGCCTTCACCGTCAGATCCGACTTCGGAATTTCGAGCTGCTCGAACAATATGCGCAGCGAGGGCACGAAGATCACGATCAAGATGATCGCGGGGATCACGGTCCAGACGATTTCGAGCGCGGTGTGGTGAGTGGTCTTCGAGGGGACCGGATTGGCGCGCTCGTTGAAACGGAAGATGCAGATCCCGAGCAGCACCATGACGAACACGGTGATCGCCGCCGACAGGATGGTGAGAAACGCGTGAAACGAGTAAATCGCTTCCATCACCGGAGTAACCGGGGTCTGAAAGTCGATCTGCCACGGTGTAGGCAGGCCGGTCCCGGCCAAGGCCGGCATGGCAAAGACGATTGCGCCCGCGAGCACGCCGAAGGCGGCTCCAATCCGAGAAAACCGTCCCCGCAGGGCCGCTATTCCAGCGATCATCGCGTCCGCTATCCCTTCCAATTCGTCAATGGCCCGGTGCTCGGGACATGGCCTACTGCAGCCATTCCATGGTCCCGGCGCGCGCCCGGAAAGTCGGTAAAGCCGCAGATGAAGGCCCTTGAACCATACTTCCCAAAGCCTCGCAACGCCAACGGAGCAGCCAATGATGCGGCAATTGGTCGGATAACGGATAAGATGTACCGCCAATCGCCTCATTGCCGCCCGCCCGGTCCTTGACATGGAGCGGCGGCATTGTAGGCGGTTCGGCCTAGCCGATCTTGGCGAACGCCAAGCGTGATTCGCCTGCGCCCGGAGTGACTTGATGCGGTGTTATTCGTTGCGTCTGGCAATCGCGCTCGTCGCGGCGGCCTTCTCGGCCTCACCGGCCGCAGCGCAGGGCGTGGTGCGCTCGGTGCATGGCGACTGGCAGATCCGCTGCGACACCCCCGCCGGCGCCCAGACCGAGCAATGCGCGCTGATCCAGAGCGTAACCGCCGAGGACCGGCCCAACGTCGGCCTCACCGTGATCGTGCTCAAGACCGCCGATCAAAAGTCGCGCCTCATGCGCGTGCTGGCGCCTTTGGGCGTGCTGCTGCCTTCGGGTCTGGGGCTCAAAATCGACCAAGCCGACGTCGGCCGCGCGGGCTTCGTGCGCTGCCTGCCCAATGGCTGCGTCGCCGAAGTCATCATGGATGAGAAACTTGTCGGCCAGCTCAAGAGCGGCCAGATCGCGACCTT
The DNA here is from genome assembly GCA_963765745.1 of uncultured Alphaproteobacteria bacterium. GTDB lineage: Bacteria > Pseudomonadota > Alphaproteobacteria > Rhizobiales > Xanthobacteraceae > JAHFPN01. Next base: position 54,656 of record CAVXXM010000010.1, on the reverse strand, counting down.
CATCATCTTCCAGACGCCCGAAGAAGGCATCGGGATTCCAGTGAGCCTGTCGGGCTTCACCCAGGGCTTCGACAAGCTGCCCTAATCCGGCTTCGCACCGCGCGTGGATGCGAAATTGATCGCCAGCGCCACGAGCCCGCAGCCAGCCACGATATAAGCCATCGGCAGTGCGCTGCCGTCGTGCAGCACGCCAAGCAGTGCCACGATCGGCGCGCCGACCGAGAACTGCATCGCGCCGGAAAGCGCCGACACGCTGCCGGCGGCGCGCGGATAAGGCTCGAGCGCGAGCGCCATGGAGTTCGGCGGCACCACCCCCATCGTCGCTACCGCGAAGAACAGCGGCGCCGCGACCGCGACGAGCCCAGCTTGTGTCAGGGCCGCCACGAGCAGCGCGAGCCCGGCCGCGAAATAGACGACCAAGGAGACGCGCAACAAGAGCGCCGGCCCGAAGCGGTGCACCAGATGTGCATTGAGCTGCGACACCAGCACGATGCCGATCGCGTTGAAGCCGAACAGCAGCCCGAAACGATCCGGCGCGATACCGAACAGCTCGATGAACACGAACGGCGAGCCGGCGATATAGGCGAACATTCCGGCGAAAGCGAAGTTCGACGGCAACGTGAAGCCGAGAAAATGCCGGTCGCGCAGGAGCTTTCCGTAGTCCTTGAGCACGGCGCCGAGGCCGCCGCTCGCGCGTCGGGCGGGTGGCAAGGTTTCGGGAAGTTGCAGCCAGACCGAGAGAAAGCACGCAATCCCTAATAATCCGAGCGCCCAGAAGATCGACCGCCACCCGAAGAAGCCGAGAATCTGCCCGCCGAGAAACGGCGCGAGGACCGGCGCCATTCCGAGCACGATCAGCAGCCGCGAGTAGAAATGCGCGGCGTCCGCGCCCTTGTAGACGTCACGCACCGCCGCGCGTCCGAGCACCATGCCGACACTACCGCCGAGCGCTTGGACGAAACGGAAAATCCAGAGGCTCTCGATCGAGGTCGCCAGCGCACAGGCAACCGAGGCAGCGACGAACAACGCGAGACCGAACAGCATCGAAGACTTGCGTCCGTATCGGTCCGAGATCGGACCCCAAATCGCCTGCCCGAGTCCAAGACCGACGAAGTAAGTGGCGAGTGTTCCTTGCACCGCAGCCGCGTCGGTCGAGAACGCGCGTGCCAGCGCAGGGAACGCCGGCAGATACATATCGGTCGCCAACGGACCGAACGCCGAGAGCGCGCCGAGGATCACGATCAGGCGAAGGCGGGGAATCGGCTCGGACATCGCGACCTGGAGGAGAAGGCCGCGGCGCGCGGCAATCGCCACTATAGCCGAGCCGCATCCGTCGCAACGCCACCCGAAATGACCGCACAAAGAAAAGGCGCCCGCCGTGGGTGTACCGGCGGGCGCCAGGATCGGCAGCTGGGGGAGTGGGGAGGGCTGCCGAAAATGTGGAAGTTCGAGATCAGTACGAGATCACGTTGACCGGGGCCGTCCGCGGGAGACGGGCACGAGTGCTTCGTCCGTCCCGCGACTCGTCGACACGTCCGGCAAGCAGCGACGGTCGGATCGCGATAGAGCGGCTCAGCCACTGCGCTACGCAGGTCGTGGCGGCTCAGCCCGATGTCCCGCAGCATGCGGTCGTCGAAGGACGCGAGTTCGCGGAGCACGCGCCGGCCTGCGATCGCTCGTCCGATCGCGCCTACGCGACGCGCGATCCACCCGAGCATGGCGCCGGTTGACGGCAGCCAGGGTTGGGGAACGGCCTTGGGACTCTCGGCGATGCAGCTCATGGCGGGCTCCTTCGTAATTGCTGGCAAAGACGGGTCTTCTCGCGCGAGGGGATGCCTCGCACGACCCGAAATCACCTCGGTTTGAGTTCGTGACAGGGTCTTTATGCACCCTGGCGATTGATAAGTGAAACGAATGTTTTTAATCTAACCGATCAGCATCTCGAATGATTTGATTCCAGACTCAGGGCTCTCCCATGACCGCGCTTCTCGACATCGACCAGCTTCGCACCTTCATCGCCATCGCCGAGACCGGCAGCTTCACGCGCGCCGCCGACGTCGTGCACAAGACCCAGTCCGCCGTCTCCATGCAGATGAAGCGGCTCGAGGAGCGGCTCGGCAAGCCGATCTTCGAGCGCGACGGCCGCGCCTCCAAGCTCACCGACGACGGCGAACGCCTGCTCGACTACGCGCGCCGCATCGTGAAGCTGAACGTGGAGGCGTTCACATCGATCGCCGGCGCCGGCCTCACCGGCAGCGCGCGTCTGGGCGTGCCCGACGACTACGCCGACCGGTATCTGCCGGAGATCATGGCGCGCTTCGCGCGCTCGCATCCCGGCGTCGAGCTCACCATCGTCTGCGAGCCGACCGTGAGCCTGGTCGATCGCATCGACAACGGCGACATCGATCTAGCCATCATCACCCATTCATCGATCAACCGGCATTGCGACATCATCCGGCGCGAGCGCCTGCTCTGGGTCACATCGACCCGCAGCGCGATTCACCTCGAAGAGGTCGTGCCGCTCGCGCTCGGCCGTCAGACCTGCGCCTGGCGCCGGATCGCGATCGAGAAGCTGCAGGGTGCCGGCCGCCCGCACCGTATCCTCTATACAAGCTGGAACGCCGGCGCGATCAGCGCCGCCGTGCTCGCCGGCCTCGCGGTGTCCGTGTTCCCTGAATTCGGCGCTGCGCCCCGGCATGCGCGTGATCGGCGAGCAGGACGGATTTCCGGCACTGCCCGCGATCGACATCGGCCTCTTGCGCAACGCCCACGAGCCCTCCGCGCTCGCCGACGCGCTTGCGGCTCATATCGTGCAGGGCCTCGACAACCTATCCGAAGCCGCCGCGGCGGAGTGAGAGACAAAACGATGGAACACCTTGGCGCCGATATCGGCACGCTTTTTCCGATTCTCGTTCTCCTCGGCCGCGGCGGTGGTCACCGCTCCGCTCGCCCGCCGGCTCGGCCTCTCGGCCATCGTCGGCTATCTCGCCGCCGGCGTCGCGATCGGCCCGTGGGGGCTTTCGATCTTCCGCGATCCCGGCACCATTATCGGCGTCGCCGAGCTCGGCGTGGTCATGCTGCTGTTCCTCATCGGCCTCGAGCTGAAAATCTCGCGGCTGCTTCGCCCTGCGGCGCGATATATTCGGCTTTGGCGCGGGACAGCTTTTTCTCACCGCGCTCGCCCTCGGCGCGCTGGCGATCCCGGCCTTCGGGCTCGACTGGCGCGGCGCGGCCGTGGCCGGCCTTGCGCTCGCCATGTCGTCCACCGCGATCGCGCTGCAGATCCTCGAAGAGCGCGGACAATTGCAGGATACTTACGGCCAGCGCGCTTTCGCAGTGCTCCTGTTCCAGGACATGGCGGTGGTGCCGCTCCTGGCGCTGCTGCCCTTGCTCGCGCCGTTCCAGGCCAATGATGGCCGCAGTCTCGCCGAGGCCGCGACCGCGACCCTGATCGGCGCCGGCGCCATTGCCGCGATCGTGCTCGCGGGCCGCTATCTTCTTGAACCCGTTCCTGCGCGCGCTCGCCGCCACCGGCACCCGCGAAGCGATGACCGCGGGCGCTTTGCTCGTGGTCCTCGGCGCCGCGCTCGCCATGAAGGCGGCGGGCCTTTCCATGGCGCTCGGCGCATTCCTCGCCGGCGTGATGCTCGCCGAATCGACCTACCGCCACGAGCTGGAAGCCGACATCGAGCCGTTCCGCGGGCTGCTGCTTGCGGTCTTCTTCATGGGCGTGGGCATGTCGATCGATCTCGCGGTGGTGCGCGAGAACCTTCTGCTTCTGCTCGCCGCCGCCGTCGTGGTGATGCCGGTCAAGGCCGCGATCGTCGGCGCCTTGTTCCGCCCGACCTGCGAGGATCGCGCCGACGCCCTGCGCGCCGGTGCGGTACTGACGCCGGCCGGCGAATTCGCCTTCGTGCTGTTCCCGCTCGGGCTCTCGCTCGGCCTGCTCAATGCCTCGCAAGCCAGCCTGCTCGCGGCGCTCGCCGCGCTGACCATGCTGTTCGGCCCGCCGCTTGCGGCGCTCAGCGAGCGGCTGATCAAGCGGCTCTATCGCGGAGGCCGAGCCCGCCCCCGACGACTTCTCCGACGCCCGCGGCTCGGTGCTGATCATCGGCTTCGGCCGCTTCGGCCAGGTGGTCTCGCAATTCTTCCTGGCGCAGGGCGTGGACGTGACCATCATCGACGGCGACGTCGAGATGATCCAGAGCGCCAGCCGCTTCGGCTTCAAGATCTATTACGGCGACGGCACCCGCCTCGATGTGCTGCGCGCCGCCGGCGCCGGCCGCGCGCGCCTGATCGCCGTCTGCGTCGAAAAGCCCGAGGTCGCCAACAAGATCGTCGATCTGGTCAAGAGCCAGTTCTCCTACGCCAAGCTGTTCGTGCGCTCCTACGATCGCCGACATACGCTCGAGCTGATCGGCAAGGGCGTCGACTACGAGATTCGCGAAACCATTGAATCGGCCATCGAGCTTCGGCAGCGCCGCGCTCGCGGCGATCGGCGTCGACGCCGCGACGCGTGGACAGCGTGATCGAGGACGTGCGCACGCGCGACAAGGACCGCCTCGCGTTGCAGGTCGCCGGCGGCCCTACCGCCGGTCTCGACGTGCTGCACCGTCCGCGCGTGCAGCCCGAGCCGCTCACCGGCCCGCGCCGGGCCGCGCGCCCGCTCAACCCGGACGCCGAGGAAGTCATCACCCGCGAGAGCGAATATTCGGGGTGATCACGTGCGCCGTGGCGCCGTGAGCACGATCGCGTTGCCCGCAAGCACAAACACGACGCCGAGCGCAGCCGCGAGCGTCCACTGATACTGCTCGAACAGGGTCGATAGCACGAGCGCCACGACCGGCATCAGTACGGTGGCATAGCTCGCCCGCCCGGGCCCGATCCGGCCGATCAGCGTCACGTAGGCGAAGAACCCGATCACCGTGCCCGCGAGCGCAAGCCATACGATCGAAAGCAAGTAGCGCGCGCTCCATTCCACGATGAACGGCTCCCCGCGCACGAGCGCGACCAGCGCCATCAGCAGCATTCCATAGAGCATGCCCCAGGCATTGGCCGGCACGACCGGCATACCGCCCTGCTGGTACGCGGAGGAAAACATGTTGCCGATGCAGAAGGAGACCGTGGCCCCGAGCGCCAATGCTAGGCCCAGCGCCGTCTGTTGGCTCGCGTGCGTCGTGGCGATTTCCGGCCCGAACAGGAGAGCGATTCCAGCCACCCCGAGCAAGGCGCCGAGCAGCACCCGCAAGTCGAACGCTCCGCGTCCGAGCACAGCTGCCAGCAGCGGGTTGATCACCGACGCCAGCGAGAACACGACCGCGAGTAGGCCGGAGGTGAGATAGAAGCCGCTGTAGTAGGCGCCGAGGAAATTCAGCGAGAACAAGGTGACGCCGAGAAGCATGAAGCGTAGATGATCGGAGAGCGGAAAGCGCAGGCGCTCGCCCGCGAGCCCGGCCCAGGCGAACATGATCGCGCTCGCGATCGCGAAGCGCCATACGCCCGAGACCTCCGGCGCCACCACGCCGAGCTGGAGCCTGAGCGGCAGCCAGCTCGTGCCCCAGACGACCACCACCGTCAGCAAACAAGGCGAGCTCGGCAGGGCCGACGGCCGCGCGCCACGGGTGTCCGGTCTGCAAGGAATTGCTCAATAGGCCAATGCCGTGAACACGGGCTCCACCGAGCCCTTCCATTCGCCGTTGAAGTGCTTGAGCAGTACTTCGGCCGGCGTCTCGCCGCGCTCGACCGTTTCCTCGACCGGCGCCAAGAAATGGCTCTCGTCGCGGCCGCTGCGGTCGAGCCGGCCGCGCCGCTTCAGGCCGTCCCGTGCGAGCGCCACCATCTCGCGCGCAAGATCGCGCACATTGTCCTTGCCGAGCTTCGCGCGCAGCCCGAGTTTCGGCACCTGATCGCGCAGGAATTGCCGCTCCTCGGCGCTCCAGCCCTTGACCATGTCCCAGGCCGCATCGAGCGCGACCTGGTCGTACATCAGCCCGACCCAGAGCGCCGGCAGCGCACAGATTCGGGCCCAGGGCCCGCCATCGGCGCCGCGCATCTCCAAATAGCGCTTCAGACGCACCTCGGGAAAAATCGTCGTCAGGTGGTTCGCCCAGTCGGAGATCGTCGCCCGCTCGCCCGGAAGCGAAGCGAGCTTGCCCGTAAGCAAATCGCGGAACGACTGGCCGGAGACGTCGAAATAGCGGTCGCCGCGCTTGACGAAATACATCGGCACGTCGAGCGCGTAATCGACCCAGCGCTCGAAGCCCATGCCGCTCTCGAAGGCCCAGGGCAGCATGCCCGAACGGTCCGGATCGGTGTCGCGCCAGATTTCGGAGCGGAACGACAGGAAGCCGTTGGGCTTGCCCTCGGTGAAGGGCGAGTTGGCGAACAGCGCGGTCGCTACCGGCTGCAACGCCAGCCCCACGCGCAGCTTCTTCACCATGTCGGCTTCCGTCGAGAAGTCGAGATTGGCCTGCACGGTGCAGGTGCGGAACATCATGTCGAGGCCGAGATTGCCGACCTTGGGCATGTAGTTCGCCATGATCTTGTAGCGACCCTTGGGCATCACCGGCGTTTCGGCGCGCGTCCATTTCGGGCTCATGCCGATGCCGAGAAAGCCGATGCCGAGCGGCGTCGCCACTTCGCGCAATTGCACGAGGTGCGCGATCAATTCGGCCGAGGTCTGATGCACGGTCTCGACCGGCGCGCCCGAAAGCTCGAACTGGCCGCCCGGCTCGAGCGTGATCGCCCCGCCGCCGGTCACGTCGAGCAAGCCGATGATCGCCGCGCCCTCCATGATCGGGTCCCACCCGAGCAGGTCGCGCATACCTTCGAGCACCGCGCGGATGCCGCGCGGGCCGGCATAGGGCACCGGCTCGTGCCGGGTGAGCGTGAAGGGCAGCTTCTCATGCTCGGTGCCGACGCGGAAACGCTCCGGCGGCTTGCAGCCCTCCTCGAGCCAGTGCACGAGCTGGTCGCGCGACTCGATCGGCGTCATGTCGATTTGGTCGCGGGCCATTCGGGAGGGTGCTCCGGAGGGGGCGGGACGATACCCTCCGACCGCCGCGGAGCCAACCGGCCCTGTGCCTCGAAAGCAGACCAAAACGTGGGGAGCGCCCCGCTAGCGATTTAACGGTCTGAAAGCGTAGCGCAGTGTTTTTACCCTGTGCGGCACATCAGTTGCGCAGGATCAGCGCCAGTCACCACGCGCTACTTGCACGAGCGCTAACACCGCCACTGCGGCCGTATCGGCACGCAGAACGCGCGGTCCGAGCGAAAGCCGCACCACCTTGACGCGGCCAGTCAGTATTTTGCGCTCCGCTTCGGCGAACCCGCCCTCGGGCCCGATCAATATTGCAAGCGGGCCCGCGGGCGCTCGCGCCAGCGCATCGAGCGGATCGGCGATCTCCGCCTCTTCGTCGCAAAAGACCAGCACCCGCTCCGGCGGCAATACCCCGAGCCAGTCTAGCAACGGAACCGGCTCTTCGATCTTGGGGAGCGCGAGGATGCCGCATTGTTCCGCCGCCTCGATCGCGTTCGCACGCATGCGCACAATATTCACACGAGCGACCTGCGTATGTTGCGTGAGAACCGGCTGCACAAGCCCCACCCCCATCTCGACCGCCTTCTGCACCAGATAGTCGAGGCGGGCATGCTTGAGCGGAGCAAAGGCGAGCAGCAGATCCGACCCGGCCGGCTGTGGCCGCATTGGTTTCGCGAGCGTGAGCGTCGCCTTGCCGCGCGCGCCGGCAAGGCGCGCCGTCCATTCGCCATCCCGGCCGTTGAAAACCAGCGTTTCCGCCCCGTCCTGCAGCCGCAGCACGTTGCGCAGATAATTCTCTTGCCCACGCCCGAGCGCGAGCTGGCCCCCGGGGGCGAGGACGCCCTCCAGATAGAGGCGCGGGAGGCGAATATCGTGCCTGGCCATGGACCTAACCTATGCCGGCGGCGCCCTGATCTTGCCGCATCGTTCGGGCTTTCATGCTGGCTCCCGAATTCGGTATTGTAGCGGACATGCTCCCTCGCGCGCTCCCCTTTGTCGTACTTGCCTTGGTCCTCGCAGCGGCGGTTCGCGCGGGTGCGCAGGCGCCGCAGGTCAATTGCGCGGAGGACTTCGCCGCGGCGCGCGGCGCCGCCGAAACCAGAGGCAAGGCGATCCAGGCCGCCGCAAAGCGCAAGGCACCGCCGCAGGAACTCTGTCCGCTGTTTCGGGCTTATGCCGACGCCGAAGCCAAGATGGTGCAGTTCCTGGAGAAGAATCAGGCCTGGTGCCAAGTGCCGCCGGAAGCCATCAAGGGATCCAAGGCCAACCACGCCAAGACATTGCAGGTGCGCACGCAGGTTTGCCAGGCCGCCGCCAACCCGGCGGCGGCGGCCCCGCCGAGCGCCGGGCTTTCCGGCGTGCTCACAAATATCCCAGGCGCCGCTCCCCCGCCGCCCACGGGCGGCACCGGCGTGTTCGACACGCTCACCGGCAACGCCCTACAGCGATGAGTCCCACCGGCCGGCCGGTGGCTCCGGTCGCCGACTCGACCGGCAATTGGGTCGACCGCATCGCGCCATCTTGGACGCGCCCCTACCTGCGTCTCGCGCGCGCCGACCGGCCGATCGGCGCCTGGCTCCTGCTCTTGCCCTGCTGGTGGTCGACGGCGCTCGCGGCGATCGCGAACGGCGACCGCGTACCCGATCTTCGTTTGCTTGTTTTTTTTGCGATAGGCGCCATTGCCATGCGCGGCGCCGGCTGCACTTGGAACGACATTCTCGATCGCGACCTCGACGCCAGGGTCGATCGCACGCGCTCGCGCCCGATCCCTTCAGGACAAGTGTCGGTCCGCGCCGCCTTCGCGTTTCTCGCGCTACTTTCGCTGATCGGCCTCGCGGTGCTTCTGCAGATGAACCGCTTCACGATCGCGACCGGCATCGCCTCGCTCGCCATCGTGGCGATCTATCCGCTCGCCAAGCGCGTCACCAATTGGCCCCAGTCGGTGCTGGGGCTGGCCTTTTCCTGGGGCGCGCTGATGGGCTGGGCCGCCGTTTTCGCGCGGCTCGATCCGCCAGCGCTTGTGCTCTATGCCGGGGCGATTCTGTGGGTGATCGGCTACGACACGATCTATGCCCACCAGGACCGCGACGACGACGCCGTCATCGGCGTGCGCTCCACCGCGCGGCTGTTCGGCGCGAGAACGAAGCCGGCGCTTTTTATATTCTTCACAGGAGCCGTGGTGCTTATCGGAATTGCCGGCATGCTCGCCGGGGCACACTGGATCTTCGCGCTCGGGCTCTTGGCCTTCGCCGCCCATCTTGCGTGGCAGGTGCGACGGCTCGATATCGACGACCCGGAACTGTGCTTGAAGCTTTTTCGCTCGAACCGCGATGCCGGGCTGATTCTTTTCGCCGGGCTCGTGCTCGACGCCGCGCTTATTCAGGCGCGATGATCTCACGCTCGTCCCTGTGCACGGCGTGAGCGATCCGCACCCGGCCCCACATGCGGCGCAGATGGATCGTCGGGCGGCGCCTCTTCAGCGCCGTGCGCCGGCGCCGGCGCGGTGCGCTGCTGCCAATGGCGAGCGGTACGGGTATCGCCGAAATTGCTTGCGGCGCGCCGGTCAAGAGCGGCCGGCCGAGCGTCTGCGCCCACAGCCGCCAATCGGCGTCGAGATTTTCCGTCTCCGCTGCGTATTGAAGCGGTACGCTCAGCGCAGCGTCGCGATGTTCGAGCACCAATGCCATGCGACCCCCGGCCGCGGCATTGCCCGGAAAAGCGCGCACGGAAACGCCGAGAAAATGCGCAACCGGTAGATTGAGCCGCATCCGCATGCCGCGCACGCTGCGCAGCACCAGCACGCGCTCGCGATCGATCTCGGCAATGCGAGTGTTGCCGTCCGCCGTCGGGTCAACCGCGGCGACGCGCACCGGAAGGAGAAGCGGGTCGAGCCGCATGACGCGACTCGACCCGGCGGGCGTGATGCCGCCCGTCATTGTTTGACGCCTCAATTCGCACTCCCCGCCGGACTTAAGCGCCCGGTCTTGGAGCACGTCCTTGCCATGACGCTCACGAGGATCGACTTAAGGGAGCTGGTTAATCGTCTGTAGTCGCGCGCTTTTTCGCCGCTGTTCTCCACTCATGCTTGCCGAATTCTTGCCATGGCGCGCTTGCAGCCCCGCAAACGAAAGCCTAGAGCCTGCGTCATGCGAAGCGTGAACGAAGTATTGCCGGCGGCTGCGCCCGTGCCGGCAGAGCTCATGCGCGGCCTCGCCGACGCGGTCACCGAGTCTGGCCAGCTCGCATTGAAGATGTTCCGTGACGGGGTTCGTACCTGGACGAAAGAGAACGACTCGCCCGTAAGTGAGGCCGACCTCGCGGTCGATGCGCGACTCGCCGAGCGCCTGCGCCCGCTCGCTCCGGAAGCCGGCTGGCTCTCCGAGGAGACCGCCGACACGTCCGACCGGCGCGAACGGCCACGGCTCTGGGTCGTAGATCCGATCGACGGCACTCGTTCCTTCATCGCCGGGTTGCCCGATTGGACGATCGTGGCCGCCCTGGTCGAACGCGGCCATCCGATCGCCGCTGCGATCTTCGCGCCGGTAACCGAGGAATTGTTCCTGGCCACCGCCGGTGGTGGCGCCACGCGGAACGGCGCACCCATAGCCGCACAGACGAAAGCCTCGCTCGATGCTGCCCGCATCGCCGGATCGCGCTCGATCGTCGACCGGCTTGCGCGCCAGAACAAGGTAGAGAAACTACCGCGCATCCACTCCCTGGCGCTCCGGCTCGTACGGGTCGCAACCGGCGAGGCGGATGCCGCGCTTGCCGCTGCCCACGCGCATGATTGGGATATCGCGGCGGCCGATCTCATGCTGCGGGAGTCGGGCGGCCTGCTCACCGAATTCGACGGCAGCGTTCCGCAATATAACCGGCCTGATGCGTTGCATGGCGCACTCGCCGCCGCCGGACGCACGTTGCATCCGGCATTGCTCCGCGCGCTCACAGAGTCTTTGAACAAGCCGGACAAAGTGCGAGGATACGCGCACGAGCCTGTCAAGGGAGTTTCGCCCCGTGAGTAGACCGGCCGACAAGGCGGGGAAACCCGCGGCAAAGCAGCTCTTGCATCTCGTATTCGGCGGCGAGCTGCGCTCGTTCGACGATCTTGAGTTCCGCGACCTCGACAAGCTCGATATCGTGGGCGTCTATCCGAACTACGCCTCGGCCTATGCCGCCTGGAAAGCCAAGGCCCAGCAAACCGTGGACAATGCGATGGTGCGATACTTCATCGTACACCTGCACCGGCTCCTGGATCCCGATACCGACACCCGCAGTCGGCAGCTCTGAGTTCGGCATCGTGTCCGTGCGTATCTGGCGCAAGTTCCGCAAGTCGTCCGCCTTCCGGCGTTTGGCCGGCAACCTGCTCGCGAACTATCTGAAATTGATCTGGGCGACCAACCGGGTGATCATCGTCCCCGGGAACATCTACGAGATCTTGGAGCCCGATGTTCCCGCGATCTTCACCTTCTGGCACGGACAGCACTTCCTCACCTCGTTCCTGATCCCCAAGCACTGGCGCGCCAAGGCCCTGCTGTCGCGCCACGGAGACGCCGAGATGAACGCGATCGCTGTCGAAGCGCTCGGTGCCGGCGCCATCCGCGGGTCCGGCGATCACGGCGGCGACTTCCACCGCAAGGGTGCGGTCGGCGCGACCTTCAAGATGCTCGAAGCACTGGAGCAGGGCTATATTCTCGGCGTCACCGCCGACGTGCCGAAGGTCGCGCGCATTGCCGGCGACGGCATCATTGCGATCGCGCGCCATTCCGGCCGGCCGATCTACCCGCTCGCGATTTCCGCGAGTCGGCGCCTCGCGACCAAGAGCTGGGATAGAGCCAGCATTTATCTGCCGTTCGGGCGGATCGCCGTCGTTTTCAGCGAGCCGGTGCGTGTGGCGCGCGACGCAAGCGACGCCGCGTGCGAATCCGCCCGCACGGTCTTGCAGGAGCGGCTGAACGAGATTTCCACGAAAGCCGAGGCACTCGCCGGACACCGGCCGCAGGAGACCAACGATGGCGCCTAGGGATCGGCTGCCGTTCTCGCTCCACGTCTATCAGCGCGCGACGCGGCTCGCCGCGCCTTTCGCGAGCGCGCTCTTGGCGACGCGGCTGCGGCGCGGAAAAGAAGACCCCGAGCGGATTTCCGAGCGGCGCGGCATCGCGACGCTCGAACGCCCCGCCGGTCCGCTGATCTGGGCCCATGGCGCCAGCGTAGGTGAAGTGCTTTCGCTACTGCCGCTCGTCGAACGAATTCGGCCGCTCGGCTTCCCGATGCTTCTGACCTCAGGCACGGTAACCGCCGCGCAACTCGTAGGTAGGCGACCGGCGAACGGCACCTTGCACCAGTTCGTTCCACTCGACGTGCCGGCCTTCATCGGCCGATTCCTCGACCACTGGCGCCCTAGCCTGGCGTTGCTCGCCGAATCGGAGCTGTGGCCCAATCTCGTGATCGAGACGACCCGGCGCGGCACGCCGCTGGTGCTGGTCAATGCGCGCCTTTCGCAGCGCTCGTTCGATCGCTGGCGGCTCGCCCGTGGTGCCGTTAGGGCCCTGCTGTCGCGCATCGACCTGTGCCTGGCGCAGGGCGCCGAGGATGCGCGGCGCCTTACCGAGCTCGGCGCGCCGCGCGTGAACATTACCGGCAACCTCAAGTTCGACGTGCCGCCGCCGCCGGCCGATGCGACGGCGCTTTCCGCGCTGATGCGCGCGATCGGCGAGCGCGTGGTCCTGCTCGCCGCCAGCACCCATGCCGGCGAGGAAAAGGCCGTACTGACGGCGCATCAGCAGATCAAGCGCAGGGTGCCGGGCTTGCTCACCATCATCGCGCCTCGCCATCCGGAGCGCGGGCCGGAGATCGCCGACCTCGCGCAAGCCGCGGGCTTGAACCCGGTCATGCGCTCGCGCGGTCACCTGCCCGATCGCGGCAGCGACATCTATGTGGCCGACACCATCGGCGAACTCGGAATTTTCTACCGCCTCGCGCCGATCGTATTCATGGGCGGCTCGCTGGTGCCACACGGCGGCCAGAACCCGATCGAGCCCGCCAAGCTCGATAGCGCCATCCTCTATGGGCCGCATGTCGCGAATTTCGCAGAGATCTACGATCAGCTGAGCCGCGCGCGCGGAGCCGCGCTGGTGCGCGACACCGACTCGCTCGCGCGCAGCATCTCGCTCCTGCTCGACGACCGCGCGCTCGCGCGCAAGATGGCGGTCACGGCGCGCGCGACCGTCGAGCAGCTGGGCGGCGCACTGGAGCGCACCTATGCTTCGATCGAGCCCTATCTGATCGGGCTCAAGCTGCAGAACTGAAGGGTTCGGTGACGATGCTGCACGCGCCTGCCTTCTGGTGGAGAAAGCCGGGACTGGCATCTTTCCTGCTCGCACCGGCGGGCGCGCTCTATGGCGCGGTCGCGGCGATGCGGCTCGCACGCCGTGGCACACGCGCGAAAGTTCCCGTCATCTGCGTCGGCGATCCTACCGTCGGCGGCGGCGGCAAGACTCCGGCCGTGATCGCGCTGGCGAAGATGTTGAGCGCCGCGGGCGAAAAACCCTTTGTCTTGAGCCGCGGCTATGGCGGGCGTTTGCTCGGACCGGTTCTCGTCGATCTGAAGATGAGCGCCTTGGAGATCGGCGACGAACCGCTGCTGCTGGCCGCTCATGCTCCGACCATTGTCGCCGCCGACCGCGTCGCCGGCGCGAAGCTCGCGGCCGAGTCAGGTGCCAGCATAATCGTGCTCGACGACGGCTTTCAAAATCCCTCGCTCAAGAAGGATTTCTCTCTCCTGGTGGTCGACGCGGAAACCGGCGTCGGAAACGGCCGCGTGTTTCCCGCCGGCCCCTTGCGTGCACCGCTCCAAACTCAAGTCGCCCGCGCCCACGGGCTCATCCTGATCGGTCTGGGCGGTGCCGCCCGCGAAGTCGCCGAAATCGCGACCTCAAGGGCGATCCCGGTATTCAGGGCACGCCTGATGCCGGATACCGCTGCCGCGAACGCTCTCGCCAGGAAACGCGTTCTGGCATTCGCCGGGATTGGCCGGCCGGAGAAATTCTTTGCCACGTTGGTCGCGATCGGAGTGGAAATCGTGGAACGGCGTGGCTTTCCCGACCATCACCGTTTTTCACCGGACGACGCGGAAGGGCTCTTGTCTCATGCGCGCGCGCAAGATCTTCAGCTCATCACAACCGAGAAGGATCTCGTGCGCATGCGCGGCAATCCGGCGCTCGCCGGGCTCGTGGCCGTAACGAACGCGCTTCCTGTGACGCTTGAATTCATCGACCCGGGCTGCGATCGAGAAGCGCCTCGCGGACGCGCTCGCGAAAGCGCGCTGATCAGCGCTTGCGGCGATCCGGATGCAAGCGAGCGAGCACTGCCGCCGGATTGGCGTAAGCCTCCTGCAACTCGACGCTCCAATACTTGAGCTCGTCGAGTGAAATCGGCTCGCCGGTGACCGCGCAACGCACGTAGCTGCCCGGACGCACGATCCTGTAATCGCCGTCGAGGTAGCGGATTTCGGCCTCGCCGGCCGCAAGCGGTATGCGTTCGTAGCGGTTCATTGCCGGTCCCGGTCAGGGTGGCTTGCCGCAACATAGTGCGGCGCATCCGGCCTGCCAACCCGCGCTGTTAACTTTTGTGTCAGCTGAACAGACTGCCTTGTCCGCCGCCCGTGCCGCCGCGGCGGCGCTTCGGTGCGCTGCCGCCTTCGGCGGTCACCGGCAAGGTTCCATCCGCGAACTCGATCGCGAGCCGGTCCCCGGCAGCGACCGCCTGCACCGAGCGCACCGGCGCGCCGGCCGCGTCGCGCACCAGTGCGAACCCGCGCGCCAGCACACCGTGATAGCTCAAGGCCTCGAGCAATTGTGTGAGACCCCGAAGCCGCGCCTTGCGCGCATCGAAACGGGTCCGGAACGCGCGGTGCGCGCGTTCGATCAGCACGTGCGTCTGTTCGCGCCCGCGCTCGACCCTTGTGCGCAAAGCAAACGGCACGTGCCGCGACGAAGCACGCGCGAATCGCACACGATGCGCGTGCGCGTTGGCGCGCAATGCCTTCGGCAGCCGCTCGCCGACCGAATCCAATCGCTGCCGCGGCATTGCGAGCAACGCATCGAGCGCCGGGATGCCGCGCGCCAGCCCGCGCACTTCGCTGCGCAGCCGCTCGATGAAGCGCAGCGCAGAACCTATCAAGCGCGCTCCGAAATCTTCGGTCTCCGCGATCAGTTCGGCCCGCACCGGCACGATCATCTCAGCCGCCGCCGTCGGCGTCGGCGCGCGCCGATCGGCGACCAGATCGATCAAAGTAAAATCGGTCTCGTGGCCGACCGCCGAGACCAGCGGGATTTTGCTCGCCGCCACAGCGCGCGCCACGATCTCCTCGTTGAATCCCCAGAGATCCTCGAGCGAGCCGCCGCCGCGCGCGACGATGAGCACGTCCGGCCGCGGGATCGGCCCGCCGGGCTTCAGCGCATTGAAGCCGGCGATCGCCGCCGCGACCTCGGGCGCACAGGCCTCGCCCTGCACCCGCACCGGCCACACCAGCACATGGCGCGGAAAGCGGTCGGAAAGCCGGTGCAGAATGTCTCGGATCACCGCACCCGTCGGCGAGGTGATGACGCCGATCACGCGCGGCAGATACGGCAGCGGCTGCTTCCGCTCCTCGTCGAACAGACCTTCGGCCTGAAGCTTCTTCTTCCGCTCTTCGAGCAGCGCCATCAGCGCGCCGACGCCCGCGGGCTCGAGGCCATCGATCACGATCTGGTATTTGGAACTGCCGGGGTAAGTCGTGATCTTGCCGGTGGCGATCACTTCGAGCCCGTCCTCGGGCTTGAAGCGGATGCGTCCGAACACGCCCTTCCAGATCACCGCCTCGATGCGGGCGCCCTCGTCTTTCAGCGAGAAATAGACGTGGCCGGAGCTGTGCGGGCCGCGGTAGCCGGAAACTTCGCCGCGCAACCGCACATAGGGGAACGCCTCCTCCACCGTGCGCTTGAGCGCGGCGGAAAGCTCCGAGACGCTGATCTCGGGCAGATTGACGCGTGCTTCTGTGGATGCGGCCATGGCTGGACCCGGGTCTCGCAGTTTCTATGCTACATCCGCGTGCGCGCGAAGTACTTCCGGAATTTCCCCATGAAGGTGCTTCTTCTCGGCTCCGGCGGACGCGAGCATGCGCTCGCCTGGAAGCTCGCCGCGAGCCCACTTCTGACCAAGCTCTATGCCGCGCCGGGCAATCCCGGCATCGCCGAGGAAGCGGAGATCGTCGACCTGAAAATCGCCGATCACGCGGCGGTCGCGGCCTTCTGCAAGACGAACAAGATCGATCTTGTCGTGATCGGCCCCGAGGCACCGCTCGTGGCCGGTCTCGTGGACGATCTAGAGAAGGCCGGCATCAAGGCCTTCGGCCCCAAGGCCGTCCCGGCACAACTCGAAGGCTCCAAGTCCTTCACCAAGCAACTGTGCGCCGCGAACAAGATCCCGACCGCCGGCTTCGCGGAATTTCGCGATGCGGAGTCTGCCAAGGCCTACGTAAAGAAACACGGCGCGCCGATCGTGGTGAAAGCCGACGGCCTGCATGCCGGCAAGGGCGTCGTTGTCGCCATGACCGAGGCCGAGGCGATCAAAGGCATCGATCTCGCGTTTCAGATGACCGGAAACGCAAAAACCCCGGTCATGCTCGAAGAGTTTCTCTCCGGGGAGGAAGCGAGCCTCTTCTTCCTCGTCGATGGTGAGAATGTATTGATGCTCGCCGGCGCCCAGGACCACAAGCGCGCTTTTGACGACGACAAGGGCCCCAACACCGGTGGCATGGGCGCCTATTCGCCCGCTCCCGTGCTGACCCCCGAGATCGAACGCCGCGCGCTCGAGGAAATCGTCAAGCCCACCGCCCGCGCGCTGGCGCGCGCCGGCACGCCCTATAGCGGCGTGCTCTATGCCGGGCTGATGATCGGCGCCGACGGGCCGAAGCTGATCGAATACAACGTCCGCTTCGGCGATCCCGAATGCCAAGTGCTGATGCCGCGCCTGAAGGACGATCTGCTCACGCTCATGCTCGCTACCGTCGACGGGACGCTGAACAAGGTCACCGCGCGCTGGCACGACGAGCCGGCGCTCACCGTCGTGATGGCGACCAAGGGCTATCCCGGCGAATATCAGACCGGCTCCGAGATCAAGGGGCTCGATCGCGCCGCGCAAGTGGAAGGCGTCAAGGTGTTTCCACGCCGGAACGAAGCGCGACGGCGCGCGGCTGCTCGCCAATGGCGGGCGCGTGCTCGACGTCACCGCCAGTGGCAAGACCGTGGCCGAAGCGCGCGAGCGCGCCTACGAGGCTATCGGCCGCATCGACTGGCCCGAAGGATTCTACCGCCGCGATATCGCCTGGCGCGCGCTGAACCGATGATACATTTGCTTTCTGTCATCCCGGCCGAGGCCCCCGGACTTGATCCGGGGGCCGAGAGCCGGGATCCAGGATCATTGCCGGTGCGATAATCTCCCGCTCGGTGACCCTGGATCCCGGATCGACCTCGCCGGACTATCGTCCGGCTCGGCCGTCCGGGATGACAGTATCTGGAATAGGGACAATCTAATGCCCGAACTGCCCGAACTCTTTCCCGGCTTCGAGTCGCACTTCATCGAGACGAAAGCCGCCAAGCTGTTCGCTCGCGTCGGCGGCAAGGGCCCGCCCCTGCTATTGCTGCACGGCCATCCGCAAACCGGCGCCATGTATCACCGCATCGCGCCGGAGCTCGCCAAGCACTACACGCTCGTGATCGCCGATCTCATCGGCTACGGCGCCAGCGGCACGCCCGAGGCGGCGCCCGATCATTCGCCCTATACCAAGCGCGCCATGGCCGCGGCCATGGTGGAGCTGATGGAAAAGCTCGGGCACAAGCGCTTCGCCCTCGTCGGCCACGACCGTGGCGGCCGCGTCGGCTATCGCCTCGCGTTCGATCATCCCGAGCGCATCACGCGCCTCTCCGTACTCGATATCGTCCCGACCTTTGAAATGTGGGCCGGCATGAATGCCGCGCGCGCCATGCAGGCCTATCACTGGGCCTTCCTGGCGCAGCCGGCGCCGTTTCCCGAAACGCTGATCGGCAATTCCGTCGATTTCTATTTCAAGTGGGTCTTCACCGGCATGCGCTGGGGCACCGACGCGAGCGTGTTCGACCCGCGCGCGGTCGAGCACTATCGCCAGAATTTCTCCGACGCCGCGCACATCCACGGCTTTTGCGAGGACTACCGCGCCGGCCAATCCACCGACGCCGCTATCG
The DNA here is from genome assembly GCA_963765745.1 of uncultured Alphaproteobacteria bacterium. Taxonomy (GTDB): domain Bacteria; phylum Pseudomonadota; class Alphaproteobacteria; order Rhizobiales; family Xanthobacteraceae; genus JAHFPN01. The sequence continues at coordinate 36,359 of CAVXXM010000010.1, read as the reverse complement.
ATAACGCGGACCTGAAGGCCGGCAAGAAAATCGCCTGCCCGGTGCAGGTGCTGTGGGGCGCCCGCGGCCTTCCGGCCAGAAGCGGCGGCGAGGGCATGCTCGAGATCTGGCGGCGCTGGGCCCAGAACGTCGAGGGCCAGGCCATTGAATGCGGCCATTTTCTCCCTGAGGAAAATCCCGACGCGACGCTCGCCGCCCTTCTGCCTTTCCTCGCCAAGGACTGAGCGCGGACGAAATCCGCGCTATGCTGGCGGGCCTGAGGGATTGACGCAGCGATGCAGCAGATCGACCGCCAAACCGCCTTCACCGGCACCAAGGAAGTGGCGCCGGCGCTCGCCTTTCCGGTCGATCGGCTCGAAGCCCATCTGGCGCGCGAAGTGCCGGGCTTCGCCGGCCCGCTCAACGTCACGCAATTCAAGGGCGGCCAGTCGAACCCGACTTATCTTCTGGAGTCGCCCGCGCGCCGCTACGTGCTGCGCCGCAAGCCGCCGGGCAAGCTGCTCGCCTCCGCCCACGCGGTCGACCGCGAGTTCCGCGCCATCAGCGCGCTCTACCCGCAAGGCTTCCCGGTGCCCGAGCCGGTGCTCTATTGCCCCGACGAGACTGTGATCGGCACCGCCTTCTACGTCATGGGCTTCGTCGATGGCCGCTCCATCTGGGAGCCGCGCATGCCGGACGCGACCAACGCGGAGCGCACGGCCATCTACGACGCCATGAACGAGACGCTCGCGCGCCTGCACCGCTACGATCCGTCCTCGATCGGCCTCTCGCGACTACGGCAAGGGCGAGAATTACATGGCGCGCCAGGTCGCCCGTTGGTCGAAGCAATACGTCGCCTCCAAGACCATGGAGATCGACGAGATGGAGCGGCTGATGCAATGGCTGCCGCAGCATCTGCCGCCCGAGGGCCCGGTGCGGCTGGTGCACGGCGACTATCGCCTCGATAATATGATCCTCGACCACAAGGCGCCGCGCGTGCTCGCGGTGCTCGACTGGGAGCTTTCCACGCTCGGCGATCCGCTCGCCGATTTCACCTATCATCTGATGGCTTGGGAGATGCCGCGTACCGACAGCGGCGCCGGCACCGGCAGCATCCGCGGCCTCGACTTGAAGTCGCTCGGCATTCCCGACCGCAACGCCTATGTGGAAATGTATTGGAAGCGCACCGGCCTCGATCCGCGGCCGCATCTACAGCTTTATCTTGCGTACAATTTCTTCCGCATCGCCGGAATCCTGCAGGGCATCGTCGGCCGCGTGCGCGACGGCACCGCCGCCAACCAGAACGCGGCCGCCATGGCGACGCTGGTGCGGCCGATGGCGGAGAATGCCTGGAAATTCGCGCGCGAAGCCGGCGCGCGCTGAGCGCTATCGGCGACGCGCGGCGAAGAACTCTTTCAGCATCGTGGCCGAGCGCACCTCGCCGATGCCGCCATAGATTTCCGGCTTGTGGTGGCAGGTCGGCTGGTCGAAGAAGCGCACGCCCGATTCGACCGCGCCCCCTTTCGGATCGGCCGCGCCGTAATAGAGCCGCCGGATGCGCGCCAGCGACATCGCCGCAGCGCACATGGTGCAAGGCTCGAGCGTGACGTAAAGATCGCACTCCATTAGCCTTTCGCTGCGCAGCTTCTTCGCCGCCTCCCGGAGCGCCACCATCTCCGCGTGCGCGGTCGGGTCCTTGTCCGCGACCGTGCGATTGCCGGCCCGCGCGATGACCTTGCCCTCGTGCACGATGACGCAGCCGACCGGCACCTCGCCGGCGAGCGCGGCGACGCGGGCCTCGGTGAAGGCGACGTCCATGAACCCTTTGCCCTGCACGCTCGGTACGCTCGTATCCATGCTTCACCCGTGCTACGCGCGATCAACGAAGCCGGGTTCGACGTCGCACAGATGACAAATGCCCGCAAGCCAGAGCAAAAGGAAACCCTGCCCACAGAAAAGGCAGGAGAACGCATTGCCAAGGTGATCGCCCGCGCCGGCCTCGCCTCGCGCCGCGACGCCGAGACCTGGATCGCCGCCGGCCGCGTCGCGGTCAACGGCAAGACGCTGACCAGCCCCGCGCTGAACGTGACCGCACACGATCGCATCGTGGTCGACGGAAATCCGCTGCCGCAGCGCGAGCGCACGCGGCTGTTCCGCTATCACAAGCCGCCCGGCCTGCTCACGACGAACCGCGACGACCGCGGCCGGCCGACGATTTTCGGCGCCTTGCCGCGCTCGCTGCCGCGCCTCGTCTCCATCGGCCGCCTCGATCTCACCAGCGAGGGACTGTTGTTGCTCACCAACGACGGCGGCCTCGCGCGCGTGCTGGAATTGCCCGAGACTGGATGGCTGCGCCGCTATCGCGTGCGCGCCCATGGCCGGGTCGATCCGGCGGCGCTCAAGCGGCTGAAGAACGGCGTCACCGTGGATGGCGTTTCTTACGGACCGATCGAGGCGGCGCTCGACCGCGAGCAGGGCGCCAATGTCTGGATCACCATGGGCCTGCGCGAAGGAAAAAACCGCGAGGTGCGGAACGTCTTGCGGCACCTCGGCCTTTCGGTGAACCGGCTCATTCGCGTCTCCTACGGCCCGTTCCAGCTCGGCGATCTGGAGCGCGCCGCCATCGAGGAAGTGAGCACGCGCACGCTGAAGGAGCAGCTCGGCGAACGCCTCGCGCGGCTGGCCGGCAGCGATTTCGATGCGCCGCTGCGGGAACTTGAGCAACCCAAAGCACGCGAGCCGAAACCGCATGGCGCTCGAGCTTCCCCAGCGCCCGCTCGAGCCTCGCCCTCCCCTTCCTCTCCTCCCGCAAACCCGAAGCGGAGAGAGAAGCGGAAGCGCAGAGAACGCGCGCGCGACCGGGGATGAAATGCGGATCGTCGGCGGCAAATTTCGCGGGCGCGCGCTGAAAGGCCCCTCCTCCGACGCGATCCGGCCGACCGCCGACCGGCTGCGCGAATCGATCTTCAATATCCTGGCGCACGGCTATGGCGACCCGGTCAGCAATGCCCGCGTGCTCGATCTCTTCGCCGGCACCGGCGCGCTCGGCATCGAGGCGATGTCGCGCGGCGCGCGCTTCGCGCTGTTCGTCGAGGACGCGGCCGAAGCCCGGGCGCTGATCCGCGAGAACGTCGAGGCGTTCGCGCTGCCCGGCGTCACCCGCCTGTTCCGCCGCGACGCGACGAACTTGGGCGAGGCGAAGCCGGTCGAGCCCTTCGATCTCGTGTTCTGCGATCCGCCCTATGGCCACGGCTTCGCCGAGAAGGCGCTCGCCTCGGCGCGCACCGGCGGCTGGCTAGCGCCCGGCGCGCTAGTAGTGGTCGAAGAGGAAAAGGGCGCCTTCGCTACCCAAGAAGGCTTCGAGGAAATCGAGCGGCGCGCTTACGACGATACGGAGATAGTTTTTCTGCGCGCTACTTGAACGTCAGCGCCGCCCGAACAACTTCTCGATATCGGCGAGCTTCAATTCCACATAGGTCGGCCGGCCGTGATTGCACTGGCCGGCATAATCGGTGCCTTCCATGGCGCGCAACAGCGCGTTCATCTCCTCGGGCCGCAGCCGCCGCCCGGCCCGCACCGAGCCGTGGCACGACATCGAGGACGCGACCGCGAGCAAACGCCGCTCCAAGGGCAGCGAGCTGTCCCATTCGGCCATGTGCTCGGCGAGATCGCGCACGATGCCCGCGACATCGACGTCTCCCAGAAGCGCCGGCACCTCGCGCACCAGCACCGCGCCGGGCCCGAAGGTTTCGAGCACGAGCCCGAGCTTCGACAATTCCTCCGCCCGCTCGTTGAGCGCCGCGGCGTCGGCCGGGTCGAGTTCGACCACGGCGGGCACCAGGAGCATCTGCCGCACCACGCCGTCGCGCTCGATCGCGGCCTTGAGCTTCTCGTAGACCAGCCGCTCGTGCGCCGCGTGCTGGTCCACCAGCACGAGACCGTCCTTGGTCTGCGCCACGATATAGGTCTCGTGCAGCTGCGCCCGCGCCGCGCCGAGCGGGTTGTCTAATACCTCGGGCGCGGGCGGCGCGGCGGACGCGCTGGCATCGGCCGAGGGCGCAGCGAATCCTTCGAATCCGGCCTGTTCGTTCTCGGAGAATCCCGCAGGCGGCGCGGCCGCGCCGCGCCAGTTCACGCCGCGGCCGTTTCGCCGCGCAAACGAAGAAAAGCGCGTGGCTCCCGTCGTCGCCGAGCGCCGCGCACCTTCGCCGAGCGCGTCCTTCAGCGCGCGCACCAGGAGACCGCGCACCAGACCCGGATCGCGGAACCGCACCTCGGTCTTCGCCGGATGGACGTTCACGTCGACCTCGCCCGGATCGAGCGTGATGAAAAGCGCCACGACCGGATATCGCCCGCCATGCAGCAGATCCGCATAAGCCGCGCGCACCGCGCCCAACAGCACCTTGTCCCGCACCGGCCGGCCGTTGACGAACAGATACTGTGAGAGCGAATTCGCCCGCGAGAACGTCGGCAAGCCGGCGAGCCCCGAGACGCGCGCACCTTCGCGCTCGCCCTCGACCCGCACCGCGTTGTCGCGCAACTCCGCGCCGAGCACGTCGGCCATGCGCAGAAGCCGGCCGTCCATATCGTCTCGCTGCGCGGCGTAAGTGACCGGCGCGCGGTCCTCGGCCACCAGCGTGAAGGCCACATCGGGCCGCGCCAGCGCCAGCCGCCGCACGGCTTCGATCGCCGCGGCGTTTTCCGCCCGCTCGGATTTCAGGAACTTGAGCCGCGCCGGCGTCGCATAGAACAGGTCCCGCACCTCGACCCGTGTTCCCGGCCCGAGCGCGGCCGGCCGCAAGGCCGACTTCTTCCCGCCCTCGACGCGGATCTCCGAAGCGTTGGCCGCGTCCGCCGTGCGCGTCACGATCGAAAGCTTCGCCGCGGCGCCGATCGAGGGCAACGCCTCACCGCGAAAACCGAGCGTCCGCACGGCAAGCAGATCGTCACCGGGCAGCTTTGAAGTCGCGTGTCGCTCGACCGCGAGCATCAGGTCCGCGGGCGTCATGCCAGCGCCATCGTCGGTAACGCGCACGAGCCGCGTGCCGCCGCCCGCGAGCACCACTTCGATGCGCCCGGCCCCCGCGTCGAGCGCGTTCTCGACGAGTTCCTTCACAGCCGAAGCCGGTCGCTCCACCACCTCTCCGGCGGCGATGCGGTTGACGACGGCTTCGGAGAGCTGACGGACGGCCATGGATGAGCCTTGAGCGAGTCGGCGCCCGAAATCTAGCGCTCGCGCGTCGCCGCGGCGAGACGCGCGCCCAGCATCCCCGCTCTACACAAGATCAGCCTGCCAGATAGCGCTTGGCTAGCCGCTTTCCGTCCTCGACGCCCGGCTGGTCGAACGGATCAACGCCAAGCAGATGGGCGGCAAGGATCGTCTCCAGCATGAAATGCATCATGAGCGCGCCGAGCGAGCGCGCGTCCAGGCGGTCCACATGGATCGCGCGCACAGGGCATTGCTCGGCCGCGAGCGTTTCGATGGTGGCGCGGCCCTGGGCCGCGACCAGATCGCCTGCGCTCTTGCCGCCGAACCCTGACTCTCCAGCTTTGCTCGCAAGCTGCGGATCGATTTTCGGCCCGCGCCCGGTCGCACCGGTGGTCACGATTGTAAAGAGCTTGTCGCGCGGGCCGCCGAGATAGAGCTGCAATTGGCTGTGCTGATCCACAGGACCGAGCGCTGCAATTGGCGTCGTTCCTTTTCCGTCCTTGCCCAGACTCTCAGCCCAGAGCTGCACCCACCACTTGGTGAAACGCTCGAGCCGGTCGGCATAGGCCATCAGCACGGTGATATTCTTGCCGCTCTCAGCCGCGGCAACGCTGAGCGCTGCGCCCTGCGCGGCAGGCACGTCGGCGGGCAGCTTTTTCTCGATCACGGGCAGAAGCGTCCGCCGCGCGCCCTCGCGGATCGCCCCGGCATCGAGGCCGAGCACGAGCGCAGGCAACAGCCCGACATTGGAAAACACCGAATAGCGCCCGCCGATCGCGCGGTCGTGTTCGAGCATGGCGGCGCCGGTACCCGACAGAAGATCGCGCAGGCCGTTACGGCGGCCCGGACCGGCCGGCTCGGTGAGGCCGAACAGATGATCGCCCAGCTTCTTCACGCCGGCGGCCTTGAGCGCGGCCATCGCCGCCATCGTTTGCATCAACGTCTCCGCCGTTCCACCGGACTTGGAGATGGCGACGAAGCGAGTGGTCTTGAGCGGCAGGTGCTGCAGCGCCGCGCCGAGCGTGATCGGATCGAGATTGTCGAGGAAGTGTACCCGCGGCTCCTTGCGCATCGCCGAGAGACCCTGCACGCCGAAATCGCCGAGCTGGGCGAGCGTCTGGCCCCCAAGGCTCGATCCGCCGGTGCCGAGGAACACGATGTCGGTTCCCTCCTGCAACTTTTTCGCCACGGCCTCGATCGCCTCGAGATCGTCCTTGCGCTCGGGCAGGCGCAACAGCGGCATCGTGCGCTGCTCGTACGCCGTGCGCAGCTCCGCGAGCCCCTCCTCTGTGCGCAACAGCATATCCCCGAACGCCTTGTCGGGGATGCCGCCCTCGCCGATCTTGCCCGCCAGCGCGCGATCGATTGTCTGCTTGTAGAGCATGCGAATCTCCGGGCCGTCACATAGCACGCGCCGCCACTTCGCGCGCGAGTTGCCGCAGCTGGCTATAGATGCGGATCGGCAGCATCATCGACAAGAAGGTCCGCGCCGGCTCAACCCGTGGCCGCGCTCAGTGGGCGGGAGCAGCTTCGGGCTCGAGCCGCGGCCGGCGCACGAGCACTACGAGCACCGCGCACAGGCTGAAGATGATCGCGAGTATTAGGAACACATCGGAGAACGCGAGCACCAGCGCCTCGCGGTATACGAGACCCGAGAGCCGCTTGATCGCCGCCTGCTCGGCGTTCGAGCCGAGGAAAGGGGTGAAGCGTTCGGTGAGCCCCGCCAGCGCCTCGTCGGCCGCGGAGCGGCCCCAGACGACGTGCTCGCGCAGCCTGAGAATGTGCAGATCAGTGCGCTGGTTCAGGAACGTGTTGATGCCCGCCAGCCCGAATGCGCCGCCGATGTTACGCACCGTGTTGAACAGGCCGGCCGCGTTCTTCAGTTGATCCGGCGGCAGTGTCCCGAGCGCCACGATATTGATCGGCACCATGCAGAACATGAGCGACGCACCGCGCAGAAGCTGCGGCAGCAGGAGCTCCCCGAAGCCCCATTGGCTAGTGATCGGCACGAGCTCGAAGCAGGAAAGCACGAAGCCCACGAACCCGCCGCCGATCAGCCAGCGCGGGTCGATCTTGCGCGCCAGCGTGCCGGCGATCGGCGCCGCCACGAACATCGCCGCGCCCGTAATGAACATGGTCTCGCCGACCTGCAGCGCGTTGAAGCCGCGCACGCGCGCGAGGAACAGCGGATAGAGATAGGTCAGGCCATAGAGCCCCATGCCGAGCACGAAAGTAAGCAGAGAACCCACCGCGAAATTGCGATCCTTGTAGGCATGCAGGTCCACGATCGGGACCTCAACGCTGAACGTCCGCCAGAAGAAAATAACCCCGCCCACGGCGCTGAGCACCGCAAGGAAGGCGATGATGTTCGAGTCGAACCAGTCGTCGATCGGGCCTTGTTCGAGCACATATTCGAGGCTGCCGAGGAACACCGCGAGCGCGGCCAGGCCCCAGACGTCGATGCGTTTCAGCAGCCCGTATTCGGGCTCGTCGAAATCGATCAGCGTCCAGGCGATCACCGATGCGATCACGCCGGGCACGACATTGATCAGAAACAGCCAGTGCCAGGAAAAAAGCTCCGTCAGATAGCCGCCGATCGTCGGTCCGATCGTCGGCGCCAGCGTGACCGTGAGCCCGATCACCGCCATCACCGGCCCCATCGAGCGGCGCGGAAAGATCGTGTAAGCCGCGGCCATGGCGGTCGGGATCATGCCGCCGCCGATGAAGCCCTGCAGCGCGCGATAGACGATCATTTCGTTGATCGAAGTCGCCGTCGCGCACAAGACGCTCGCCAGCGTGAAGCCGGCAGCCGAGATCGTGAACAGCACCCGCGTCGAGAGCGCGCGGGCCAGGAAGCCCGAAAGCGGGATCATCACCACTTCTGCGACGAGATAGCTCGTCTGCACCCAGGCAATTTCCTGCGGCGCCGCCGAAAGGCCGGCCTGGATTTCGGCGAGCGACGAGGCGACGATCTGGATGTCCAGGATCGCCATGAACATGCCGAACACAAGCGCGGCGAAGGCGATGTACCGGCGGAGAGTTACCTTCGGTTCGGCAGCCGCCGGTGCGGCGGCGTCGCTCACGGCGCGGAACGCGTATCGACGGTCGCGACGACCGAGAGGCCTGAAACCAGCGGCCGTTCACCGGCCGACTTGATGCGGATGCGAACCGGCACCCGCTGCACGATCTTGGTGAAGTTGCCGGTCGCGTTCTCCGGCGGCAGCAGGCTGAACAGCGCGCCCGAAGCCGGCGCCACGCTTTCCACTACCCCTTCGAGCGGGTGGCCGGGATCGGAGTCGAGTACGAGCGTCGCGGACTGGCCGGGGCGGATGCGCGCGAGCTGCGTCTCCTTGAAATTGGCATCGACATAGAAGCTGTCGGCCGGAATGATCGCCATGAGCCGCTTGCCAGGCGCCACGTAGTCGCCGACTTGAACCGCCTTGTTGCCGATGATGCCGTCGAACGGCGCGTGGATCACGGTCGCCGCCAGGTCGCGCACCGCCTTGGCGAGCACCGCTTCCAGTTCCTTGCGCGCCCGCTCGGCTTCGAATTTCTGCGCCTTCATCACTTCGAGATTGGCCTCGGCCGCGGCGAGCGAAGCGCGCGCCTGATCGACGCCGGCGACCGAGCGGTCGCGGTTTGCGCGCGCAGCGTCGAGCGCTGCGCGGCTTGCGAAGCTATTGGCGGCGAGCGTCTGTGTGCGCTCGAAGTCGGCGCTCGCGCGCGTCGCGTCGGCTTGGGCGGCGACGATTCCGGCTCGCGCCAGATCGACCGCGGAGGCGCCGGCCACGACCTGCTGCGCCAGACGTGCGATCGTCGCGTCCTGGGTCGCCAGCCGCGCCTCGGCCTGCGCTACGGCGATCTTGTAATCGCCATCGTCGAGCACGACGAGGACGTCGCCCGCCTTCACGCGCACGTTGGCCTGCACAGGCACTTTCGCCACATAGCCAGGCACGCGCGGCGCGATGATCGACATATCGGCGCCGATATAGGCGTTGTCGGTGGAAATCAGGTAGCGGCCGACGAACCAGTAATTCAATCCCCACCAAAGCGCGCCGACGAGCGCCACGATTGCGACGACGAGAATAAGGATGCGCCTGCGGCCGAGACTGCTCGGCTGTTGCGGGCCGCCTGCGCCGGCACCTTTGCCGTTCTGCGAGATCGTGGCCGCGCCGCGCTCGGCGGTCGGAGCGCCTGCGGGTTTCGGCCCGCGCGCGGAAGGCTTCGCGCGCGCCGCCGGCGCCGTCGCGATGGAAGTCGGCTCTTCTTCCGGCTTGCGAACGACGTCCATGATTCACACTCCCGCACGCTGGATACTCGCGAACCACGATCGTGAAATTTCGCACATCGTACGAACCACATTGACCGAACCGTACGGTCATTTTGTTCTTGACATAAAGCAATTCAGGGGTCAAATCAATATCGTACCGAACCGTTTAGTTCAAATTTTACTTTTTGCTGGGAGTGGAAAACGGCATGGCCAAGCCCGCCCTCGCCGAACGCGAAGCGGCCCAATCCGGCTCCACTTCGGAGCAGGAGAAGCGGCGGCAAATTCTCGAAGGCGCCCGCGAGGTCTTCCTTGCGCGCGGCTTCGATGCCGCGAGCATGGGTGATATCGCCGCGGCCGCCGGCGTCTCCAAGGGCACGCTCTATGTCTATTTCGAGAACAAGCAAAAGCTCTTCGCCGCACTCGTTGCCGAGCAGTGCCGGCAGACGGCCGAGCGCGCTTTCGTGCTCGACGCCGGGGACCAGGACGCGCGTGCCGCGCTTACCAAGCTCGGCAAGAGCTTCATCGACGGGCTGACCCGCCCGCAGCACGTGGCCACCATCCGCATCGTAACGGCGGTCGCCGGCAAGCTACCGGAACTCGGGCACATATTCCTGGATTCGGGACCCCGCGCCGGCGCAGCGCGGCTATCCGACTGGCTGCGCGCCAGGATCGCGCGCGGCGAGCTCAAGATCGCCAATGTCGAACTCGCCGCCTGGCAATTTCTGTCGCTTTGCCAGGGCCCGGTATTGGCGCCGATCCTATTGGGCGGCGAGCCACGGCCGTCGAATGCGCGGATAAACGAAGTTGTGACGACCGCCGTCGATGTCTTCCTCGCCGCCTATAGCCGCCGCTGAACGCGCCTCTCAGCGCGCACTCACCGCTTCGGCATCCACGCTTCCCAATACAGCCTTGAGCGCAGTGACTTCGGCAGGCTTCGCCGTAAGCCCGAGCTTGGTGCGCCGCCACAGCACGTCCTCGGCTGTGCGCGCCCATTCCTCGCGGCGCAGATAGTCGAGTTCGACCGCGTGCAGATCGCCGACGATGCGCGGGCCGAGATCCTCGGCGCGCTTGGCGTGTTCCAGAAATTTCCGCGCCCGCGTGCCATAGGTACGCGCCAGCCGCCGCGCCTGCGGCCCGGCAAGATACGGATGCGTCTGCAACAGCTCGGCGACGAAGCCATCGACCCCGCCCGCGCCGAGATCGCCGCCCGGCAACGACGCTTCATGCGTCCAGGCTGGCCCCAGTACGAACCATTGCTTGAGCTTATCGACCACATTAGCGGCGACGCGCCGATAGGTCGTGAGCTTCCCGCCGAAAATAGAGACCATCGGCGCCTCGCCATAATCCCCGTCGATCTCGATCTTGTAGTCGCGCGCGGTGTCGGAATCCCGCGTCGAGCCGTCGTCCACCAGCGCCCGGACGCCGGCGAAATTCCACACGATCCGCGACGGCTCGACGCCGGCGCGGAAATAATCGCCGGCCGCGCGGCACAGATAAAGGATTTCCTCGGTGCTGGCCGCGACCTCGGCGGGATCGCCGGAGATGGCAATCTCTGTAGTACCGATCAGCGTAAAGGCGTCGGCGAACGGAACGGCGAAAATCACGCGCTCGTCGAAATTTTGCAGCAAGTACCCGCGGTCGTGCGCCTGTAGCCGCGGCACCACGATGTGGCTGCCCTTGACCAGCTTGAGCCTGGTCTTGAGCGGACGCCGCGCCACGTTCTCGACGAAATGACCGGCCCAGGGCCCCGCGGCGTTGACCAGCCCGCGCGCCGTGACGCTTTCGCGCTGGCCCTCGGTCTGCAGCACGAGCTTCCAGCGGCCGTCCTCCCGCCGCGCCGCCGCGCAGCGCGTGCGCGTGCGGACCACGGCCCTCTTCTCGCGCGCGCCGATCGCATTGGCGACCACCAGCCGCGCGTCGTCGGTGCTGCAATCGGAAAATTCGAAACCGGTATTAAATCCGCGCTTGAGCGGCGCGCCGGCCGGATCGTCGGCAAGATCGAGCACGCGGCTCCGCGGCAGCACGCTCGCCCCGCCGATCCAGTCATAGAGCTTGAGGCCGATCTTCAGCATGAAAGCCGGCCGCATGCCCGGCACCTGCGGCAGCACGAGCCGCAGCGGGTACACCAGATGCGGCGCGAGCTTCAGCAGAAGCTCCCGCTCCACCAGGCACTCGCGCACCAAGCGAAAAGCGAAATGCTCGAGATACCGCAGACCGCCGTGGATCAGCTTGGTCGAGGCCGAGGAGGTCGCCGACGCCAGGTCGCCCTGCTCGACGAGCAACACCGAAAGCCCGCGGCCGGCGGCGTCACGCGCGATGCCGCAGCCATGAATGCCGCCGCCAATCACCGCGATATCGTAATCCGCCATGCGATCCCCAGCCGCCGCTCAATGGAGCATGCAGCGCCAGATGAATACAGCGTCAAGGCGGGATTGCGGCTGAACGTCACAGAATCCGGCACACGTCATCGAATTCGAAACGCTCATAGCGCGGCTTGAGCTTGGCCGGATCGCCCTCCCCGATGCCGCACAGGAAGTTCGACTTCCACTGCCCGTCGGGGAAGAACTCGGCGTCCACCTTGGCATTGTCGAAGCCCGACATCGGCCCGCAATCGAGCCCGATGGCGCGCGCGGCGATGATGAAATAGCCGCCTTGCAGCGTCGCATTGCGAAAGGCGATCGGTTCGGCGAAAGCCGGATCCTTGGAGAGGCGATCGAGATAGCTCGCCGAAACCGGCTGATTTAAGCGCTGGATGTGCTCGTAGAATTTCAGGTCATAGGCGAGAATCGCCACCACCGGCGCGGTGATGGTCTTCTCCTGGTTGTTTTTGCTCATCGCCGGCTTGAGCCGCTCCTTTTCCTTCTGCGTACGCAGGAACAGGATCCGTTGCGGTTGCAAATTCGAGGTGGTCGGCCCCCATTTCATGATCTCGTAGAGCACGCGCAACTGCACGTCGCTGACCGGCGCGTCCTTCCAGCCGTTGTGCGAACGGGCCGAGCGAAACAACTGATCGAGCGCGCCGTCGGAAATCGTCTTGAACATGATCGCCCCCTCGGCGCAGAGCGCGCCGCGAAGGCGATTATTCCCGAGTCCGCGCGCTTGTCGATGGTCTTTGCGTCAGACCACCCGCTCGAGCGCGATGGCCACGCCCTGGCCCACGCCCACGCACATGGTGGCGAGCGCGCGCTTGCCGCCCATCTCTTCGAGCGCGTGCAGTGCGGTGCCGGTGATGCGGGTGCCGGACATGCCCAGGGGATGCCCGAGCGCGATGGCGCCGCCGTTCGGGTTCACGTGCGCGGCGTCGTCGGCGAGCCCCAGCCCGCGCATGCAGGCGAGCGACTGGCTGGCGAAAGCTTCGTTGAGCTCGATCACGTCGAAGTCCTTCACCTTGATGCCGAGCCGCGCGGTGAGCTTCTCCGTGGCCGGGATTGGGCCAATGCCCATGATGCGCGGCGGGACACCCGCGCTTGCCAGCCCCAGCACGCGCGCCCGCGGCTTGAGCCCGTATTTCTTCACCGCCTCTTCCGTAGCGAGCAGCATCGCCGCCGCGCCATCGTTCACGCCCGACGCATTGCCCGCGGTCACCGTGCCCGGATTGCGGAACGGGGTCTTGAGCTTCGCCAACCCTTCGAGCGTGGTGTCGGCGCGTGGATGCTCGTCCTTATCGACCTTCAACGGCCCGGCCTTGCCGCCCGGCACTTCCACCGCGACGCTCTCGGCGGCGAAATAGCCGCGGCTCTGCGCCGCCACCGCGCGCTGCTGCGAGCGCAGCGCGAACTTGTCCTGATCCTCGCGCGAGACCTGGAATTCCTCGGCCACGTTCTCGCCGGTCTCCGGCATCGAATCGACGCCGTATTGCGCCTTCATCAAGGGATTGATGAAGCGCCAGCCGATCGTGGTGTCGAAAATCTCGGCCTTGCGTGAAAACGCCTCGTCCGCCTTGCCCATGACGAACGGCGCCCGCGACATGGATTCGACACCGCCGGCGATCGCCAACTCGATCTCGCCCGCCTTGATCGCGCGCGCCGCCATGCCGACCGCTTCCATGCCGGAAGCGCAGAGCCGGTTGATGGTCGCGCCCGGAATCGTATTCGGCAGACCCGCGAGCAGCAGCGCCATGCGCGCGACGTTGCGGTTATCCTCACCCGCCTGGTTGGCGCAGCCGAAATAGACTTCGTCGAGCTTCGACCAGTCGACCTTGGCATTGCGCGCCATCAGCGCCTTGAGCGGAATGGCGGCCAGATCGTCGGGCCGCACCTTGGCGAGCACGCCGCCATAGCGCCCGATCGGCGTGCGGATGAAGTCGCAGATGTAGGCTTCGCGGGCCATCAATTGTTCCTCTCATCACTATACGACGTGGCGACGATCACTTCTTCCCTCATGCGCCCCGCCCTTTGCCTATCTCCGTTTCTAAATGCCCGGGTCAAGCCCCGACATGATGAAGCGTTCTCGCGGGCGCATAGCGCTCCGAGGCTTGTTACGCACCCCTCCCGAACAAGGAGGGGGATGGAGCGCCGCTCGGCGCTCGTGTGAATGCGCTCCTTGCGGAGCGCGGCGGCCTTGCGAGGGCCGCCCGCCTGACGGCGCTCCACCGCGGCTCTTCGCCGGATCCCGAAGGACCCGGCTCTCTCCCGGACCGCGCTTCCTGGGACGCGGGCGAACCCTGTCCCAGTCCAGCGAGCTCCTCGCAGGGCGGTCCTAGTGCCGCCCGGGCGGGGTCCCGGGGTCGCCCGAGTGCGAGGTTACGAGCCTCGCCCGCGGGAACCGCACCCGCTCCGCCTTCAGGATCGTCTCCGGAGACGCCCCTCCGATGAGCGGGATGACGCCAACATAAGCCCGCCCAAGAGAGTGTGGATAGATTCTCCCGAAGAAAATTCGATGTGAATGAAATCCTTGGACTTTTTCGGGGCGAAAGAATCTGTCTATCCACACTTTGCAGTATTCGTCCGCTCGTCCCCGCGAAAGCGGGGACCCAGTTTGGCGGTGTTCGCTGTCTGGATTCCCGCTTACGCGGGAATGAGCGGGAGGCATGAGAGACTAGGAAACCGGCCTTCCCGCCGGCTCGAACGCCGTCACCAGCCGCCCGAGCGGCGCGGCGAACGGCGAGCGCTCGCGCGCCAAGTGCGCGCCGAAGCCCTTGGCGCCCACGAGCTTGCCGTCGCGCACCACGACCTTGCCGCGCACCATCGTGAGCACCGGCCAGCCGGTCACCTCGCGGCCCTCATAGGGCGTGTAGTCGCAGGCGTCGTGCAGCACCGCGCGCGAAATCGTCACCCGCCGCTCCGGGTCCCAGATCGCGATGTCGGCGTCGGAGCCGACTGCGATCGTGCCCTTCTTCGGATAGAGCCCGTAGGTCTTGGCGTGGTTGGTGGACGTAAGCTCCACGAAACGCTCGAGCGAAATGCGCCCCTGCTTCACGCCCTCGGAAAACAGGATCGGCAGCCGCGTCTCGACGCCGGGAATGCCGTTCGGCACGAACCGGAAGCTCTGCCGCCCGCGCGGGTGCAGCTTGCCGGCGGTGTCCTCGTAGCGGAACGGGCAATGGTCCGAGGAGAACACGGCGAAGATGCCCTGCTCCAGTCCCTCCCAGCACGCTTGCTGGCTCGCGGCGTCGCGCGGCGGCGGGCTGCACACGTGCTTGGCGCCTTCCATGTCCTGCCCTTCGAGGTCCTTTTCGGTGAGCAGCAGATATTGCGGGCAGGTCTCGCCATAGACCTTGAGCCCGCGCCCCTGCGCGCGCGCGATCTCTTCCATGGATTGGCGATTCGATACGTGCACGATCATCACCGGCACGTCGATCAGCTCGGCGAGCGAGATCGCCCGGTGCGTGGCTTCGCGCTCGACCACGATCGGCCGCGATAGCGCGTGCGCGGCCGGCTTCGTTTTGCCCGCGCGTTCCAAGCCGCTCGGTCAAAAAACGGATCGCGTCGTCGTTCTCCGCATGCACCATGACGAGCGCGCCGGTCTCGCGCGCCACCGAAAGCACTTCGAGGATTTCGCGGTCGTTCAGCTTCAGCGCCTCGTAGGTCATGAAAATCTTGAACGAGGTGTAGCCGTCGGCCACCAGCGCCGGCAGTTCCTGGCCGAGCACGCTCTCGCTCGGGTCGGAGATCACCAGATGAAAGCTGGTGTCGACGTAGCACTGGCCCTGCGCTTTCGCGTGATATTCCTTCAACGCCTGGCGCAGGCCTTTGCCCTTCTCCTGCATGCAGAACGGCATCACCAGCGTATTGCCGCCGAAGGCGGCCGAACGCGTGGCGCTCTCGAAATTGTCCGCCATCACGATGCCCGGCGCGCTCGCCTGCGCGATATGCACGTGGCTGTCGATGCCGCCGGGCAGCACCAGCAGCCCCGCAGCGTCGATCGTCTCCGCGGCTTCACCAAGATTTTCGCCGAGCGCGGCGATGCGGCTGTCCTGGATAGCGACGTCGCAGCGGACGGTGCCGCTCTCCGCCGCGACCGTTCCGTTCTTGATCAGGACATCGAACTTCGCCATCGCCTTACCAGGTCAGCTTCCGCGCGCTCGGCACGGACCAAACTCTACGATAACCGCCGGATCGGCGGCGAGCGGCGCGGCCGATTGCGCTGACAAAAACAGCAGGATCGTCAGCGTGCGGCGCATTGCCGCCTCGTCAGGAAATGCAGCGGAATATTTCACGATCGAGGTTCTAGCAGCGCGAAACTTGCCGCGTCTATGGCGCAAGTGCGGCGAATGCTGCGCACGCAACGTTCTGTCACCAAGCGTGACTTCGCCGCCCTGTTCGGAACGCAGCGAACCGGCACCGAGACCCCGTCGCGCGTAAGCGCCGCCGCGCGACTCGTCTCAACAGTCATGAAGGAACCGACATGATCGGCAAGTTCGTACGTTCAAGTTCCGCGCTTCTGCTTTTCGCGCTCGTTCTCCAGTCGCCTGCCCTGGCCCATCCCGGCGACATGAATCCCGAACGCCCGGGGATCGGCGCCTCCGCCATCGGCACTACCTTTGGCGCCCCGAGCTGGCTCGCCATCGCCGAGGGCTACAAGGGGACCAACCCAACGCGCAAGAACTCTCTCTGGTGCGCCGATTTCATGAACCTCGTGCTCAGCCAGAGCGGAATGAAGAGCAGCAACTCGAGCATGGCGCGCTCGTTCGCCAGTTACGGCCGGCGGCTCTCCGGCCCGCAGGTCGGCGCCATCGCCGTGTTCGCGCGCGGCAAGCGCGGCGGCCACGTCGGCATCGTCAAAGGCATCGACGCGCGCGGCAATCCGATCATTATTTCCGGCAATCACGGCAAACGCGTCGGCGAAGGCACCTATCCGCGCAATAGCGTCATCGCCTATGTCTGGCCGAGCTGATCAATCGCGAAAGAGGGCCGCTGCTTCGGCAGCGGCCCTCGAAATATTCATTGCACCGAAAGATGGTGCCCGCGGCGGAATTGAACCACCGACGCCGTGATTTTCGGGCAGATTCGTAAAAAAGGCCGCACCTTTACGCGCAATGTTCAAGCCGTGAATCGTCAATGACTCTTGTCGATAACATTTGCAATTCGACAGAGCAGACCCCTCAGCTGATAGGTTCCCATGGCCGGATCATAGGGCGGTTGATTGTCAGTCAAGAGATTGACGTTCGATTTCCACACGCCGTATTCGGGCCCCGGACTTTCCGGAAACCACCAGCCGTGCTGGGCGTGGATGACGCGGGGATCGATTCCGGTCGTCAGCTTGGCCTTCTGCTGCATTCGCCCGCGCCGGGTCTCGATCCACATCCAATCGCCATTTGCGATGCCGAAGCGCGCCGCCGTTTGCGGATGGATTTCGGCGACCGGATCGCGATGCGCCTTGCGCAGCTTCTCGATCTGACGGTGCTCCGAATTGAAGAAGAATGAAATTCGTCCGCCGGTGGTCAGTACCAGCGGAAAATCCTTGGCGATCTCCGGAGTGGCGATCGGGCTTTCGGGTGGCTCCTGGTAAGTCGGCAGGGGCGCATAGCCGAGTTGCTCGAAACGCGTGGCATAGAGCTCGATCTTACCGGTCGGCGTCTTGAACCCATCCTGCTCGTATTTTCGGTACTTAATTGGGATATTGACGAAGCCTTTTTGCTTGAGCTCATCGAAAGTTATGCCGAGGCCGCCGGCGGCAAGCTGCGCATCGAGCACGGCCTCGACCGGCTCCGTGCAGGCTTCAAGCTTCATCCGGCGCGCGAGTGCGACGAAAATTTCCTCGTCGGCCATGCATTCGCCGATCTGCACCGCCTTCTGCTGCGCCAGCACGACATTGGCGGCGACCGTGGGAAAGCCGGCCACCTGATTGAGTTCGGGCCACGCCGCGGCGGGTAGAACGATGTCGGCAAGTTCTGCCGTCGGCGTCATGAACAGGTCGGCGCAGACCATGAAGTCGAGTTTCATCAGCGCGTCATAGACCGCCGATGAGTTCGCATAGGTCGTCAGCGTGTTGTTGCCGAAAACGAGAAACGCCTTGACCGGATAGGGCTTGCCCTCGCGCATGGCCTGAAGCAGCGTTGGGATATGCGCCGCCGGCAGATCCGCGCCCTCGCCGCCAAGGAGCTTGAAGCGGTCGGCGCCGAGCCTCTTGGCATTGGCTTGCGGTGTCAGTTTTTCGATCAGGCTCGGAAACCGACCGATGCCGTGCATTCCGAACACCCAACCGCCGGGTACGTCGATGTTGCCGGTGATCGCTGGCAGCATCGACACCGCGCGCACGGTCTGGATGCATTTTGGCGTATGCTCGATCGCGCAGCCCCATTCGAGCATGGCGGGTCTGGTCTGCGCGAATAGCCGGGCAGCCGCGCGGATTTTCTCGGCCGCGACCCAAGTGATCGGCTCCGCCCATTCGGGCGTGTAGGGTTTGACGTGTTCGGCGAGCGCCGCAAAGCCGTGGGTCCAGCGCTCGACGAATGGCTTGTCGTAAATCCCCTCGCCGATGACGACGTTGAGCATGGCGAGCGCCAGCGCATCGTCGGCACCTGGCCGCACTTGCAGCCACAGATGCGCCTTTTCCGCAAGGCCGGTGCGGCGCGGATCGATAACGATGATTTTCGGATTATGCGCGAGCGACTCGAGCACGTTGAAGCGCGTCTCGCCGTCCGGCCCGGAGACGACCGGATTGTGTCCCCAATATAGAATGCAGGCCGGAGGGGTGTCGCCGGTAAAATCGCAGACGGGAAAATCGCCGAAGGTGAGGATCGACGTATTCACCCGTGGGTGAAAGCATTGCGCAAAACCCGGCTCGCACCAGTTCGGTGTGCCGAGCGCGTGCCCGAACCGCGACACCCAGCGGATGTGATGGCGTCCGGTGCCGGTGCCGAGCGCGATGGCTTCGGGCCCAAATTCCTTGCGGATCGCGAGCAGGCGTTCGGCAATCTCGTCGAGCGCTTCGTCCCAGGAGATACGATCCCATTCGCCCGATTGTCGCTTGCCGCGCCGGCGCATCGGATATTTCAGCCGGTCCGGATGGTAGACGAGATCGGTGGTCACCGTTCCGATTGGGCACAGGCGGCCGTGATTGAGCGGCGATTGCGGGTCGCCCTCGACTTTAACCAGGACGCCGTCGCGCACATGCAGCAGCGTGCCGCATCCGCCGTGGCAAGAGCGGCAAACGCTCTTGAGGATGACTGTGGGCCCGCCGGCGCCGGCTTCTTTCGCCAGATTTTGCTGGATCGTCACAGGTCGTGCGTCGCCACCAGGGGCGCCAGGACGGCGCCGAAATCGCGAAAGCTTAACCGGCAGATGATCTCCAAGCTATGCAGAATCAGAACTTCGTGATAGTTTTTTACGATCACCCATCGCCATGGGGGACTGATGAAGTTCAGTCAGCTTAAGAATTTTGCCGCGGTGGTCGAGGCTGGCACCGTCCGTCAGGCCGCCAGGAATCTGAATCTATCGCAATCCTCGATAACCAAGAGCATCCAGCAACTGGAGGCCGAGCTCGGCGCTGAAATATTGCTTCGCAGCGTGCACGGGGTCACTCCGACCGCGGCGGGCAAGGCCCTGCTGGCCCGCGCCAAGGTCATCGAAGCGGAGCTGCGCCACGCACGCAACGATGTGGAAACGGTCCGGGGCGCTCACGTCGGCGAAATCCGCGTGAGCGCCTCGCCGACGGTTGCGATGGGACTGCTTCCCCGCGCCGTCGTTGCTTTCCAGCGCACGCGGCCGCGCGTGAGCTTTCGCATTTGGGAAGGCGTCTACCCGGACATTCTGCCCGCGATCCGCACTGGCGATCTCGATTTCGCTATTTGCCTCGTACCCGAGCGGCCGCGGGACGAGACGTTGAATTTTGTAAGCTTGGTCAAGGACCGACTGGTGCCGGCAGTGCGCGCTGACCATCCCTTGATCGGCGCGCGCAAGCTTCAGCTCGCGGACTTGCTTGACCTCGATTGGATCCTCTACCGCCGCAGCCATACCGGCCTCGACGTTTTCGAGCAGACCTTCGCCTCCAATCACCTCGCTATGCCGAAGAGTACGATCGAATGCACCTCCTTCGCCTGCGCGCTCGCACTCGTGGAGAACGGCGACTACGTCACGCTCGTGCCCTCGCAGATCTTTTCCGGCGGTCGTAACCCGCCCGCGATTGGGCCATTGCTGCTCGACTCGCCGATGCAGCCCTGGCAGGTCGCGGTCATCTCGCGCGCCAAGCACGAATTATCGGCGGTCTGCCTCGCCTTTCTCGCCGAAATCCAGCACCTGGCGGCCGGGATCGCTCTTCCCAAGGGCAGCGCCCAACGCGCCGGACGATCGCGGCGATAACGCGCCATTGGCGAACGATCGCTAAAATCGATCATACTTCGGCCAATTTGCATCAGTCATCGATCGTGCCCTGCCTATAATCGCGAGCCAGAGATGATGCGCCAAGGCGCAGCGGAACGCGCCCGCGGGCGCACATCGATTGCGGCGAAAGGCAAGCATGATGTTTTCGCGGTTGAAATTCGCTCTCGCTCTTTTTGGTCTCGCCCAACTGCTCAAGTTCACGGCGTGGCGGTATCCGGCATTCCACGCGCGGCTGAAGGAGCGCAATCTCGTTGCGCAGATCAAGGCGCGCGACGAGAGGACCGGACGCTGGATCGAACTCCGCGACGGCAAGATCAGCTCGCGCGCCGGGCTGCATCGCCAACCCGATGTCACGCTCGCATTCAAGAACGCGGCGACCGGCGCATCCCTGCTGACGCCGCCGATCAACTGGCTCAACCAGATCAACGCCCAGAAGGATTTCACGCTTGGCGTCGACGGCCCAGAGGACCTGACCAACTGGTTCGCGCAGACCCTGATGATGATGCAGACCGCACACTGGAGCTTCGGCACGCCGATGCCCGACGGCTCGATGCGCTATTGCAACATGACCAATGGCGGCCCGGTGTTCATCACCGTCAAGGACGACAAGATCGTCCGCATGACGCCGATCGACTTCGACGACAGCGACCCACAGCCCTGGACGATCGAAGCGCGCGGCCTGAAGTTCACGCCGCCGCGCAAGACCACGCTCGCCCCGCACGGCCAGAACGCCAAGTCGATCGTCTATTCGCCCGATCGGCTGCTCTATCCGATGAAGCGCGTCGACTTCAATCCCAAGGGCAACCGCAATCCGCAGAACCGCGGCAAGTCGCAATATGTGCGCATCTCCTGGGACGAGGCGCTCGACCTGGTTGCGAACGAGATCAAGCGCTGCAAGCGCGACCACGGCCCGGGCGCGATTGCGACCTCGCACGGCTCGCACCACACCTGGGGCAATATCGGCTACTACCTGTCCGCGCTCTACCGCTTCGCCAATGCGGTCGGCATGACGCGCGTCCATCACAATCCCGACTCGTGGGAAGGTTGGTACTGGGGAGCGGTGCACCACTGGGGCCACACGTTGCGCGTCGGTCAGTCGGAGACCTACGGCACGGTCGAGGACTGCCTGCAGAACTGCGACATGATCGTGTTCTGGTCAGCCGATCCAGAATCGACCTCAGGCTCCTACGGCGCGCAGGAAGGCACGGTGCGCCGGCAGTGGCTCAAAAATCCGAAACTCGGGGTCAAAGTCGTCCACATCGATCCATATTTTAATGCGTCGGCGCAGTTCCTGCCCGGCAAATGGTTCGCGCCCAGGCCGACCACCTCGCCGGCCATGGCGATGGCGATCGCCTACGTGTGGATCAAGGAAAATCTCTACGACAAAGAATATGTAAAGACGCATACGGTCGGCTTCGACAAATGGAAGGCCTATCTGCTCGGCGAGGAGGACGGCACGCCCAAGACGCCGGAGTGGCAGGAGAAGGAAACCGGCGTTCCGGCCAAGGACGTGCGCGCGCTCGCCCGCGAGTGGGGCAAGAAGCGCGTTTATCTCGCGCCCGGCGGCTGGGGCAACGGCCACGGCGGCGCCTGCCGCAACCAGACCGGCATCCAGTGGGCGCGCACCATGGTGTGCCTGGCGGCGATGCAAGGGCTGGGCAAGCCCGGCATCAACATGGGCAACCTGCAATGGGGCAGCCCGATCGACTTCAATTTTTATTTCCCCGGCTATGCCGACGGCGGCATGTCGGGCGATCTGGAAAACACCTCGATGCCGGTCGAGCTCTACCAGCGCATGCCGCAGCTGCCGAGCATGAATTCCAGCTTCCAGCGCATCCCGCGCATCTACATGCCGGAGGCGATCGCCGACGGCAAAGCGGAAGGCTGGCCGTGGATCGGCAAGTCGATCGAGCACCAATTCGCCAAGTTCAGCTATCCGGCGCCCGGCCATTCGCCGGTGAAGATGCTCTACAAGTACGGCGGCTCGATGATCGCGACCATGAACAACACCAACCGCCATGTGCGGATGTACCAGTCGGACAATCTCGAATTCGTGGTCAACCAGTCGATCTGGTTCGAGGGCGAGGCGAAGTTTGCCGATCTGATTTTACCGGCCTGCACCAATTTCGAGCGTGTCGACATCTCGGAATGGGCCGGTCTCGGCGGCTACGGCCATCACGGCCAGCAGCAGCTCAATCACCGCGTCATCATCTTCCAGGCGCCGGCGATCAAGCCGCTCGGTGAATCGAAGACCGATTACTGGATCTTTACCGAAATCTCCAAACGGCTCGGCCTTGCCAATTACTTCAACGAGGGCTGCAACGAGATCGACTGGGTCAAGCGGCACTTCGATGCCTCCGACCTGCCCAAGGTGATCTCCTGGAAGAAGTTCATCAAGCGCGGCTACTACGTGGTGCCGTCGGAGAAGGAGCACTTGCGCGCGCCGGTGTCGTTCCGCTGGTTCTGGGAAAACCGCAAGAAAGACGTGCCGGAGGCGCAGCCGCTGCCGTCCGATTACTCCGAGGAATTCCTGCGTGGCTTGCAGACGCAGTCCGGCAAGCTCGAATTCGAATGCAACAGCCTCAAGCGCTTCCCCGACCCCGAGCGGCCGCCGATCGTCAAATACGTGCCATCATGGGAGGGGCCGCATTCGGGCGAGCTGTTCGAACGCTATCCGTTGCAGCTGCTCACCCCGCACTCGAAATATTCCTACCACACCCAGGGCGACGGCAAGGATTCGTTCCTGCTCAATATCGAGGACCACCGGGTCAATATCGACGGCTACTATTACTGGATCATGCGCCTGAACGCGGATGACGCGGCGGAGCGCGGCATCAACAAGCACGACCTGGTTAAGGTCTACAACGACCGCGGCGCGGTAATTTGCGCCGCGCTGCCGACCCAGCGTCTGCCGCGCGGCGTCTGCCACGGCTACGAATCCTCCGCGGTCTACGATCCGATGGGGGAACCCGGCAAATCGGTCGACCGCGGCGGTTGCCTCAACCTGCTCACGCCCGAGCGCACGCAAACCAAGACCACGCACTCGCTGGCCGGCGCGAACGCGCTGGTGCAGGTCGAGCTGTGGGACCGCCGCACCGAGCATATGTCGGAGACCTTCGCCAAGATGGCGAAAAACGAGGACGTCCGCAGCAAGCTCAAGGCGGCGCAACTGGTGCCGGCAAAATGACGATCGATGGAATGCAACAAGAGAGGAAAATCTAATGGCTTATGTATTCAAGGAAGGCGAGCTACCGTCACTGATCGACGCCAAAGCGGCACGCGAGCGCATTTTCTTCGTCAACCAGGAGCTCGCCAATATCGACGATATGCTGGCGGGCGTCATGCACTACAAGAAGGGCGCGGCGTCGCCCTTGCACCTGCACAAGAACTGCGAGCACTTCTATTTCATCATCGACGGCAAGGCGACGGTGGAATCGGACGAAGGAATTCGGCCGGTCGGGCCCGGCGACATGATCTTCATCCCGGCCGAGGAGAAGCATCGTCTGCGCGCCACCGAGCCGCTGTTCTATTTCGAGTGGCAGGCACCCAATCGCTTCAAGACCACGATCCTGGAAGGCACGGACGACGACCTGCGCTGGGATCGCAAGGACGGCCGCGTCTGGATTCAAACCTGAATTTAGCCTGACAGAGGACAACGATTATGCCGCTTACATTCATCGATACCAACAAGCTCCCCAAAAAGGCGTCGGCCGGCCAGGGCGAGGTCACCGAGGTGCTGAACGAAGCGCTGTGCAAGGCGCGCAACGTGCATGGTTCGTTGCGCTGGCTCAAATCGGCCGAGACGTTCAAGCCGGATGCATCCAGCAAGCACCAGCTCATCTACCTGATGGAAGGCAAAGGCAGCATCCGGCTCAACAACAAGGATTACGATGTCGAAAAGGGTTCCGGCATCTATCTCGGACCTTCCGAAACCGCGACCATCCAAGCGGCTAGCGGAGCGTCGCTGAAGCTCTTTCATCTCATCGTGCCGCGGATACCGAAGTGAAGGTTGGCGCCCTAACGTGATGCGAGAACGACGATGAATAAATGGAACATGATTATCGACGTCGCCGAGTGCACCAACTGCAATCTGTGCACGCTCGCCGCCATGGACGAATACGTCGGGAACGAGTTTCCGGGATATTCCGCGCCAATGCCGAAGCACGGCCACAAGTGGATCAACATCCAACAGAAGGAGCGCGGCCAGCTGCCGGCGATCGACATCGCCTACGTGCCAACTATGTGCAATCACTGCGACAACGCGCCCTGCGTCGCGCGCGGCGGCGGCGCGGTCACCATGCGCGACGATGGCATTGTGCTGATCGATCCGGTCAAGGCCAAGGGCCGCAAGGATCTGGTCGAGTCCTGCCCCTATGGCCACATCTGGTGGAACGAGGAATTGAAAATCCCGCAGGCCTGGACCTTCGATGCCCATCTGATCGACCAGGGCTGGAAGCAGACGCGAGGCCAGCAATCATGCCCAACCGGCGCCATGCGAGCGATCAAGATCGAGGACGAAAAGATGGCGCGCATGGCGCACGAGCAGGGGCTCGAAGTCATGCAAGCCGAGCTCGGCACCAGGCCGCGGGTCTATTACAAGAATTTGTGGCGCTACACGAAATGCTTCATCGGCGGCAGCGTCTCGGTGCAAGCCAACGGCGTTGTCGATTGCGTCGAGGGAGCGGCCGTGCGGCTTTTCAAGGACGATGCTTGCATTAAGGAGACGACGAGCGACAATTACGGCGACTTCAAATTTGATCGGCTCGACGAGAACTCGGGACTCTACGTTGTCGAGATCTTGACTAAGGACGGAACCAAGAAGCTAATCGAAACCAGGCTCGGCGCCAGCATCAATCTCGGCGAGATACGTCTTTAGTAAAAGTAAACACCCTGCGGTCACCGGCGCGCTCCGTTTATGCTCGATAGTTCGATACCGCTCATTGTCCCTGCCTTGGGACATCTCTATCAGGCGTTCTCACCGTTGGCAGAGGCGCTCTTGCGCGGGGTCGTCGGCCTCGCGCTTGTCCCGCATGGGCTGCGGATGACCTTCGGCTTCTTTCCGAACACGGGATTGCCGATCCGCAACCTGTCGATGCTGGCCGATCAGCTCGATCGCACCGGCTATCGACCCGGCAAACTCTGGGCTGCAGCGATCTCAGCGACACAGCTGATCGGCGGCCCGCTGCTTGCGCTCGGGCTTTTCACGCGTATCGCCGCCGTGCCAATCGTCATTTTTCTTCTCGTGTCTTGCATCGAGCGCTGGCGAGTTGGCCGCTATTTTTGGAACACCTTGGGCCTCGAATACACGCTGATGTGGGCCGCAGCCGCATTATTTTTCCTGGTACATGGTGGGGGCGCGTACTCCCTCGACTACTTCCTGCTCGGCCACGAATTTTAGTCTTCTGCGCCCCCGCTCCGTGTGCCGCTCACCAGCGGCGGCCCTTCGAAAAATCGGCGTTTAGAGGCCCTCCGCAAACAGCTTCTTGCCGATCAAGAACTGAAACTGCATCGACCGAGTCGTAGTCGCCAACCCAAACATGTCGTCCGGCTTCGCTCGACACGAATTGCGAAGACGGCGACTGATACAGCGATGGCGAAGTATTTCATCGCCTAGATGATTGGTTAAAGTCTGTTGTGCCGTCTTGACCGGACAGGTTTGCTTTGAGTTCGTACTAAGCAAATTAGGAATTAAAGCATATGGTGCCCAGGGCTGGAATCGAACCAGCGACACCGTGATTTTCAGGCAGATTTTCTCCGAGCAATCGCAAGAGGATAGGCAAACGAAAAGTGTCTAACTGCTCTACAAGCATCAATGAAATAGAACAGAATTGTCTAACAAGAATCACGCGTTGCGACCGGCAACATTCCTTTTGAGGACCTCACGGGCGATCAGCCAAGGCTCATACGGAAAGGCGTATTTTCTTATCGGTTGCGCGAGCTGAGGGGAGCAGACCGGCACTCATCCGTGCCCAATGGGCGGACATTCCGCCAATGGGCGACGACCCGGTGGCATGCTTTCGCCAAAAGCCGAGATCGCGTCCGTATCCGTGATCGCGCCAGTGAACCATTTCTCTGCAATCGGCCAAAAGATCGTGCGACCGACTGCGAAGCCGCGCACCATTGGCTCGTCGGCGGCGGCTGCGAAGGCCGTGGCGAGCTCGGAATCGGAAGCATCGAGACCGAGCAATAGTACCCCCCGCGCATAGGGATCGTTCGCGCGGATGATATCGCCGATCCGCCGCCAGGTCGGCTTGTCGGCGCTCGGCGGAAGCTTCCACCAATCGGGCACGAGACCAATCTCGTAGAGCCGTTCCATTGCCAGGGGAACGACTGCTTCGGGGGCGCGACCGGCTGGCGGTATGAGTTCGAGCAGCCACTCGTGGCCAGTGGCATGGGCGGCCAGTTGTAGCTGCAGTAGCGCCGCCTCCTGCGCATTGCGCAGCGGTTCGGGGTCGGCCGTATCGTAGAAAACGAGGCACTTGGCGACGTGCTCGGCCGGCCAAGCGCGGAGCGCAATGG
This sequence comes from uncultured Alphaproteobacteria bacterium, assembly GCA_963765745.1. Taxonomy (GTDB): domain Bacteria; phylum Pseudomonadota; class Alphaproteobacteria; order Rhizobiales; family Xanthobacteraceae; genus JAHFPN01. The sequence continues at coordinate 9,619 of CAVXXM010000010.1, read as the reverse complement.
CGGGTCCGGCTTCGGCTTCGAAGGCCAATGGCCGGCTGCCGGGCACTTCCACCGGCCGTGCGATCCAAATGCCGGTTCCGGTCAAACGGTCCAGCACGTCCGCGCCGAAGCGGTCATCGACGATCGCTCCGATCGATTGCAGTTCGCCGTGCATTCCCGCGACAGCTTCCCCGATCAGCCGCTTGAACGCGCGGATGCGTTCGAGCGGGGAACCGGTGCGCTGGGCGAGTTCCTCGAACTGCCGGCGATGATCGAAGGCGAGCGCCAGTACTTCGGAGCGCGGGTGGCGGCCGGTGGTGGCGCGGTGCAGATGCACGAGCTCCGGATCCTCGCGAGGAACGCGAATTTCTCCGGCGCGCGCCAGGAACGCCTCGAGCTCGACCTTGGACGGCATGGCCGGTGCGCAGGCGTGGCGGGCCACGACCAGCGCACCGCAGGCATTGGCGATCCGCCCCGCCTCCTTCCAATCCTTGCCGCGCAGCCAGCCGGCGAGCAGCCCGGCCATGAAGCCGTCGCCGGCGCCGAGCACGTTGAAGACCTCCACCGGGAAGCCAGGACAATCGATGGCGTTCAGGAATGTATCGGGGATCGCGCGATCGAAGATCGTTGCGCCCTCGCTGCCGCGCTTCAACACGATCACCGCCTTACTCAATTCACGCAGTCGCCGGAGCGCGGCAAGCGTGTCCTTGGAACCGCCGGCGATATGGATTTCTTCGTCGGTGCCCACGATGACGTCGCATTGCGGCGCGATCGATTGCAGATGAGCGGTGACGGCCGCCGAAGAGACGTAGCGCGTCTCGCCGTCGCCGCGGCCGGCCAGGCCCCAGAGCACCGGCCGATAGTCGATATCGAGCACCACCTTGGTGCCGGCCGCATGCGCGGCGGCGATCGCCGTGCGGCTCGCGGCATCGACCTTGGGCGTCGAGAAATGCGTGCCGGTGACGACCAGCGCCTTGGCGCGCCCGACATAGGCCGGATTGATGTCGGCGGCCTCCAGCGCCATGTCGGCGCAGTTCTCGCGGTAGAAGATGAGAGGAAAGGTCTCGCGGTCGCGGATGCCGAGGATAGCGAGCGCGGTCAGCCGCTCGCGGTCGGTCTTGACCTGCGAGACATCGACGCCCTCGGCCGCGAGCGTCTCCTTCACGAAGCGGCCCATGTGGTCGTCGCCGACGCGGGTGAGGATGCCGACCTTGAGCCCGAGGCGAGCGGCGCCCACCGCGATATTGGCCGGGCAGCCGCCGAGATACTTGGCAAAGCTCGCCATGTCCTCGAGCCGGCCGCCGGTCTGCTCGCCATAGAGGTCCACCGCGGCGCGGCCCAGCGTCACGAGATCGAGCGCACGATCGTTGGATCGGCTCATTTGCGGTTCCGATCGGCCGTCAAATGATGGCCTAGCGCGATCACGAGAGTTTGCGCCAGCGCGATCGGCGCCACCAGAGACCGGAAGGCGCGGCTCGGATTGCTCCTGATCTCGAAGGACAGCTTGGCGGGTGCCGCGATCGGGCTCAAGGGGCTGTCGGTGATCGCGATCACCGGGACGCCGCGCGTCGCGGCTTCGTCGACGACCCCGACTACGTCGGGCGAATATTCGCGGAAGCTGACCGCAATCATCACGTCGTCGGAGGTCGCCATCTGGCCGACATTGCGGATCAGGCCGCCGACGCCGTCGATCAAATGCGCGCGCAGCTCGAGCCGGCCGAGCGCATAGGCAAGATAATGCGCGACCGGGAAAGAGCGGCCCTGCGCGATCACGTAAACGGTCTGTGCATTGGCGAGCATCTCGACCGCGCGCTGCAGAAGCCGCGGCTCGATGCTGCGGCCGAGCTCTTCGAGCGCAGCCGCGTCGTCGGCGACTTCGTGTTGGAGCACGAGCGCCGGATCGGCCGGCACAGCCACCGCGCGCTTCTTGGTACGGGCGGCAGCGAAGCGCGCGCGATAACCGGGCGAGGCTTGCGCCATCAGACGCGAGCGGAAGATGCGCTGCATCTCCGAGAAGCCGTCATAGCCGAAGGCATTGGCGAAGCGGACGATGCTCGAAGGCTGCACACCGATGGAGCTGGCGAGCGAGGAAACCGTGTTGAGCGCCACGTCGTTCGGGTGATCTACGGCGAACACCGCGATCTGCCGCAACCGGCCGGAAAGCGTGTCGTGGCGGCGGGTGATGGCCACGCGCAGATCGTCGTAGGTGGCAGGTGCCGCAGCCATGGCGCTTAGCCCAATGAACAACCGGCTTTACAAGTCTCTTAGAATATGTATTCTATTTTTTCAAGAAGAAGAATAAATATTCTACAGGTGGGAACGCAGAGCGGGGAGACGATGCAGATCGGCTTCATCGGCGTCGGCATGATGGGCCACGGCATGGCCAAGAACCTCGTCGAAAAGGGGTTCAAGACGGCCGTGCTCGGCAACAAGAACCGCGTGCCGGTCGAGGATCTCGTCAAGCGCGGCGCGCGCGAGGCGCGCGACCCGGCGGACGCGGCCGAGGGCGCCGAGATCGTTTTTCTCTGCGTACCGGGCTCCCCTCAAGTCGAAGAGACCGTGCACGGGCCCCGGGGCTTACGTGGCGCAACCAAGCAAGGCCAGATCATCGTCGATTGCTCCACCAGCGAGCCGACCTCGACCCGGAAAATCCGCGAGGACCTGGCGAAGATCGGCGTGCCGTTCGTCGATGCGCCGCTCGCGCGCACGCCCAAAGAGGCGGAGCTCGGCAAGCTCAATGTGATGGTCGGCGCCGAGCCTGAGGTTTTTGCCAGGATCAAGCCCGCGCTCGAAGCCTTCGCCGAGAACATTTTTCATGTCGGCGGCCCCGGCTCGGGCCACGTGATGAAGCTCCTCAACAATTTTCTCGCCATGGGCCAGGCTGCGATGATCGCCGAGGTGCTGGTCGCGGGCGCGCGCGCCGGCGTCGATCTCGACGCATTCCATAAGGTGGTCAGCGCCGGCGGCGTGAATAGCGGCATCTTCCAGATGCTGGTGACGAATATCTTGAAGGGCGACGACGGCGGCCTGCCCTTCCTGCTCAAGCTCGGCCAGAAGGACGTCCGCTACTACACGCACCTCACCGAGAGCCTCGGCGTGCCGAGCCCGCTCGGCGAGACCGTGCATCAGGCATTCGTGCAGGCATCTTCGCTCGGCTACGGCGACCGCATGGTCGGCGGCCTGATCCGCGCGCAGGAGCAAATCACCGGAACCAAAATCAAGACGGGCGCCACCGGCTAAGCGCCGGCCCGATCGAGCGCCCCGAAACCAAACGGAGGAAAAGCCATGTCGAAATTCGAGACCACCCGGCGCGGGCTCCTGAAGGGCAGCGCCATGACCGCCGCGCTTGCCGGCACGGCCGCCTTCTTCGGTCCGTGGCAGCACACGCGCGTTTACGCCCAAGGCCAGAAGAAGCCGATCAAGCTCGGCCTCACCTGCGACGCCAGCGGCCAATACGGCAATAGCGGACAGGACGACGCCCGCGGCATTCGCCTCGCCATCGACGAGTTCAACGCCAAGGGCGGCGTGCTCGGCCGCAAGATCGAATGGATCACCGCCGACACCGAAACGACGCCGGCGACCGGCAGCCGCGTGGCCGAGCGCTTCATCACGCGCGAGGAATGCGCGTTCCTGATCGGCGCGGTGCATTCGGGCGTGGCCAACGCCATCACCCAGATCGCCGCCAAATACGGCACCATCTACCTCAACACCAATTCCTCCGCGCCGAGCGAGGCGGCCGAGAATTGCTCGCGCGTCAAGTTCGTGTGGGACGGCAACGGCACGAACTTCGCCAAAGCCGCGGTGAAGAACGCGGTCCAGGCGCGTCGGCAAGAACTGGATGCTGCTGACCAACGACTATGTCTGGGGCCACTCCACGTCGAACGCCACCAAGGCGCTGGTCGAGGCCAATGGCGGCAAGATCATCGACAATCTGCTGGTGCCGCAGAACACGCGCGACTTCACTTCGTACTTGCTGAAAATCCAGCAGGCCAAGCCCGACGTGGTGGCGGCCGCGATCGGCGGCGACGACATCAAGGCGCTGCGCGCGCAGGTCGCGCAGCTCAAGCTCGACGGCAAGCCGGCCTGGATCAACAACCAGCAGGATTGGCCGGACGTGTGGGGCGCGCCGGAAAGCCTGTTCGGCGTGTTCGGCACGACCTGGTACCACAAGCTGCAACTGCCGGGCGTCGATGCCTTCGTGAAGCGCTGGCAGGCCACTTATAAGGACAGCCCGATCCCGGTGCCGGGCAACGTCTCCTACAACGGCTACATGGCGACGCAAGGAGCTGCTGCGCGCGATCGAGCGCGCCGGCTCGACCAACAATATCGCCGTGATCAAGCAGCTCGAGAACCTGAAAATCTCGGCGGCGGACCGCATGCAGCACTACGACGCCTACATGGACCCGGTCACGCACCAGATGCAGCAGACGGTCTATCTCGCCCGGCGCAACATGAAGCCCGCCGACAACACCGACTACTTCGAGATCATCAGTCCTGGACCGAGCCGAAGGCGGTGACCGACGACGCCGCGCCGGGCAAGTGCAAACTCGCGGCCTATGAGCAGGTTCCGACGTACGAACTCTGATCTGGGCTAGGATGGCGCCGGGTCCGCTCCTCCCGCGGCCCGGCGCATTTTTTCACGGGCGCGCGCGATGCTGCTCGATCTGCTGCCGCATGTCCTGAACGGCGTCATGCTTGGGCTGTTGTTCGCCCTGGTCGCGCTCGGCTTCATGCTGATCGTCGGCCTGATGGAGCAGATCAACCTCGCCCACGGCTCGCTGTTCGCGCTCGGCGCGTATCTGGCGCTCGTGATCGTCGGCGGCGAGAACGTCTTCGGGCCCTATCTCGGCGAGGCGTGGAAAGGACTTCCGCTCAGCGCGCGCTACGCGGTGGCGCTCATCGTGGCGCCGCTTGTCGTCGCGGTCGTCGGCATGGGCGTCGAGGTGCTGATGCGGCGGACCTACGGCAAGGACCCGCTGTTCGGCCTGTTGCTCACCTTCGGCGTTGCGATGGTGCTGGAAGAAGCGATCCGCGGCATCTGGGGCACGCGCGATTACGTGCTGCAGATTCCGCAGGGCGTGAGCGGCGGCTTTATCTTCCAGGACCTGGTCTGGTCCACCTATCGCTTCTATGCGGCGGGCTTCGCGGCGCTGGCGATCGGGCTGGTGTGGCTCTTCATCGAGAAGACGCCCTATGGCGCCGTCATCAAAGCCGGCGCGCACGATAACGAGATGGTGCGCGCGCTCGGGATCAATCTCTCGGTCTTGCGGCTCTTCGTGTTCGCGTTTGGAACACTCTTGGCAGCGATCGCCGGCATCATCCTGGCGCCGATTTGGGGTATCCGGCCGCACATGGGCGTCGATGCGGTGGTGCCTGCCTTCCTCGTCATCGTGCTCGGCGGCATCGGCAGCTTCTGGGGCGCGGTGATCGCGTCGCTGCTATGCGGTGTGCTCGTGGGTCTTGCCGGCGCCTATGCGTCGGAATGGTCGCTGCTCTCGATCTACCTGCTCCTGATCCTCGTCACCACGGTGCGCGCGCGCGGCCTGTTCGGCAAGAAAAGCCTCCTGGAGGCTTGAGATGCTGCCGAGTCCGAACGCCTCCCCTCGCCTGGTGACGCCGACGATCGCGCTCGTGCTCCTGGTGCTCGCCACCGTGCCGTTCTGGATCGAGCGGATCGGGCTTTATCCCTATCTCGGCGTCGAGATTCTCGATTTGGTCGATCTATGCGCTCGGGTTCAATCTGCTGCTCGGCTACACCGGCCTGCCCTCCTTCGGACACGGCGCCTATTTCGGCGTCGGCGCCTATGCCTTCGGCCTCGCGCAATTCAACCTGGTCCCGAACCTCTGGGTCTGCCTGCTCGTCGCCGTCGCCGCGGCCGCTTTCGCCGGCCTATTCGTCGCCTGTTTCATCTCGCACCGGCGCGGCATCTATTACGCGCTGATGACCATCGCTTTCGGGCAGGTGTTCTGGTTCATCGCCATCAAGACCCACAGCGTCACCGGCGGCGAAGACGGGCTGCTGAAGATCGCCCGCCTGCCGGCCGATCTCGGCGTCGCGCGCTTCGATCTCTCGTCGAACGTGGCACTCTATTACTTCGCGCTCGCCGCTTTCGCGCTGGTGCTGATCGGGCTGTGGCGGCTGGTGAACTCGCCGTTCGGGCGCGTGTTGCAGGCGATCCGGCAGAACGAGACGCGCGTCACCTTCCTCGGCTACGGCGTCTGGCCGATCAAGGTCGTCGTCTTCACGCTCTCGGCGGCGATCTCGGGCTTCGCCGGCGCGCTGTTCGCCATGGCGCAGACCTCGGCCTTCCCCGACGTGATGAGCCTGCATCACTCCGGCTACATCGTGATGATGACGCTGGTGGGCGGCGGGCTGGTGAGCTTCTGGGGGCCGGTGATCGGCGTGTTCGCCTTCCTGCTGACGCGCGACATCATCGGCGCGCTGACCACCGCCTGGATGTTCTGGTTCGGGCTCTTCTTCGTGCTCGTCGTGCTGTTCAAGCCCGAAGGCATCGCCGGCCTGTTGCGCGATCTCAAGGACAGCTGGATGCGGCGCAATTTCAGCGCGCCGGCCGCGGCGCCCAGTGAAGGAACCGGGGAGTTCCTGATGGCGCTGTTCGAAGCCCGCGGGCTGCACATGCGCTTCGGCCGCCGGGTGGTGCTGGAGCGCGTGGACCTTTCGATCGAGCAAGGCATGTTCGCCGGCATCATCGGCCCCAACGGCGCCGGCAAGACCACCTGCTTCAACGTGCTCACCGGCCGCTTCCGGCCGAGCCGCGGCAAGATCACCTTCGCAGAAGAAGACATTACCGGCCTCGCGCCGGAGAAGATCGCGCGCAAGGGCATCGCGCGTTCGTTCCAGATCATGACCCTGTTCGACGAATATTCGGCGCGCGACAACGTGATCCAGGCGCTGCCGGAAATGCGCGCCATGGCCTATCGCATGGGACACGCAGTCGCGCGCGACCGCTTCCTGATCGACGCCGCGGACGAGGTGCTCGACGGCGTCGGCCTGCTGGCGCGTGCGGATATACGCGCCAAGGACCTCTCCTATGGCGACCGCCGCGCACTCGAAATCGCGGTGGCGCTCGGCAGCCGCCCGCGCATCCTGTTTCTCGATGAGCCGACCTCGGGCCTCGGCGCCAGCGGCCGCGCTCGGCTGCGGACGTTGCTCGAAGTCGCTCAAGGGCAAGCTCACGATCTGCGCCATCGAGCACGATCTGGCGCTGCTCTTTTCGCTGGCCGACCGGGTGTCCGTCATCCAATGGGGCCAGGTGATCGCCGAGGGCACGCCCGCGGAATTGCGTTCCGACCCTTGGGTGCGCCGCTCCAATCTCGGGAAGCTGCAGTGATGCTCGAGCTCTCCGGCATCGATGTGTTCTACGGCGAGACCCAGGCGCTGTTCGACGTCTCGCTCGGGCTCGAGCGCGGCGAGGTCGTGGCGCTCTTGGGCCCCAACGGCGCCGGCAAGACCACGACGCTGCGCGCGATCCTGGGCCTCACGCCGGCGCGGCACGGGCGCGTGCGTTTCGAAGGCATCGACATTACGCGCAAGCCCACCCACGAGATCGCGCGCCTCGGCGTCGGCTGGGTGCCGGACGACCGGCGGATTTGCCCGACGCTCACGGTCGCGCGCAATCTGTCGATCGCGGTGAAACGAACCAAGTTCCGCTCCTGGAAGCTCAAGGAAGTGACGGAGATTTTCACCGCGCTCGATTACCTGATGGACCGCGAGGCCGAGACGCTTTCCGGCGGCGAGATGCAGATGGTGGCGATCTCGCGCGCGCTCCTCGGTGCGCCGGGGCTGGTGTTGTTCGACGAGCCGAGCCAGGGGCTGGCGCCCAAGGTCGTGCTCGACGTGCTTGCCACGATCGAACGACTCAAGGCCGAAGGCGTCGCTGCGATCGTCGTGGAGCAGAACGCCGATGTCGCGCTGGCCGTCGCCGACCGGGTCCTGATCCTCGACAATGGCCGCATCGCCTGGACCGGGTCCGCCGCGCAATTGCGCGAGGATTCGGCGCTCAAGCGACGCTTGCTTGGAGAATGATTGTGCAAGAGCCGATCCTCGTCGTCGACAAGGTGCGAAAAGTATACCGGCGCGGGCTTCTTGCGAGGCGCGAGACCTTTTCGCTTTCGGCCGATCTCGCCTTCCCGCGCTCGCGCATCGTCGGCGTGATCGGACCCAATGGTGCGGGCAAGACCACGCTGTTCGAGCTCATCACCGGCAACAACGCGCCGAGCCAGGGCCGCATTCTCGTCGCCGGGCGCGATATCCACACGGTCAAGATCGGCGAGCGCGACCGTCTCGCGATTCACTATCACCAGTCCTACCAGGTGCGCCGCTTCGTGACGCTGAAGCCCTCGGCATTGATGGCATCGGCGAAGAGCGACGCGCCGGTCGTGCACCTGTTCGACGAGCCGCAGTTCAATACCCAGGACGGCTATATCGGATTCATGCTGGCCTTCTTCCGCAAGCTGCGGGCCGAAGGCAAGCTCGTGTTTGTGTCGCTGCACCCGACCGCGGCGTATCATCTTGAAATTCTCAAGGAGATCGCCGAGGAGTTCCTGGTGGTTGGCGGCGGCCGCGTCGAACGCCGCGAAGACTTCAAGAGCCTCGTCGCCGATCCCGCCGTGCGCGCCTATCTCGGCCCTGATATGGTGGCGCGAGCCGAGACGATCCAATGAACCGCAAGGAATCGCGCGTCGCGCTGGTGACCGGCGCGGCCGGAACGATGGGGGCCGCGACCGCACAGCGGCTCGCAGCCGACGGTCATCGCGTGGCGCTGGTGGACGTTGCGGTAGACCGCTTGAAGCCGATCGCCACCGCGCTCGGCGCTTCCGGACACGCGATCACCGCCGATATTTCCGATCCCGCCGCCGCCGAGCGCGCGGTCGCCGAGGCCGAGCGCGCGTTGGGGCCGGTCGATATCCTCGTCAACAACGCGGGCATTCTCTCCAATAACAAAGCCGTCGAGACCACGCCGGAGGAATGGCGCCGGGTGCTCGCGGTCAATCTCGATGCCGCTTTCTATCTTTCGCGTCGCGTGCTGCCGGGCATGAAGACGCGCCGCTTCGGGCGCATCGTGAATGTGTGCTCGCTTGCGATGAAGTCGGGCGGGATCACCGCCGGCACCGCCTATACGGCGTCGAAAGGCGCGCTCGCGGCGCTCACCTTTTCGCTGGCGCGCGAGTTCGCGCCGTTCGGCGTCACGGTAAACGGCATCGCGCCGGCCTATGTGAAGACGCCGATGGTGACCGAGCAACTCACCGAGGCGCAGCGGCAAGCACTGCTCCAGCAGATCCCCGTCGGGCGCTTCTGCGAGCCCGAAGAGTTCGCCCATTGCGTCGCATTCCTGGTTTCGCCCATGTCCGGCTTCATCACCGGCGAGATCCTCGATCTCAACGGCGGACTGCATTTCGATTGATACGTTGAGATCGATCGCGAAAAAGAGAGCCGACAATTCAAAACTGCTCTCGTATGACGTCAGACCGAGCATGTGACACTTGGCAGCCAAAGTGTCTAACCTCCTAGACAAAGTGTCTAAGTATTTGAAAAGATGGTGCCAGGGCTGGAATCACACTGAGGCCGCTAACGCCTTGAATTCGACTCAGCAAAGTCCTGCGTCGAAATGTATCGTAC
>CAVXXM010000009.1:0-21214 GCA_963765745.1 uncultured Alphaproteobacteria bacterium | reverse complement strand
CAACGCCTATACTGATCGGCTTCTTAGTACCCGCTCTGCATCTTGCGAATGAGGCCTGGACGGTCATCCAGCTCGTGGGCCTCGCACGCAATGTCGTAATCGAAGCGCGGAACAGCGTTCTGTTCTCCACCGCAGCGACCGCCGTCGCCCTTGTCCTGGGTCTGGTGCTTGCGCACGCCGCTCGCCTCGACCGCGGCGGACTTGCCCACGCGGCGGCACGCATCGGCTCGCTGGGCTACGCGATACCGGGAACAGTGCTCGCGGTGGGACTGCTAGTGCCGCTCGCCACCTTCGACAATGCATTGGACGCCGCGACGCGGCAGGTTCTCGGCTTTGGCACCGGGCTCCTGATTTCCGGCTCGGGGGCGGCGCTCGTGCTCGCTTATGTGATCCGCTTCCTCGCCATCTCCGCCGGCGGCGTGGAAGCGGGTTACGCCAAAGATTCCGGCGAGCCTCGATATGGCCGCGCGCAGCCTCGGTGAGAGCACGCGCGGCACCATGCTTCGCGTGCATCTGCCGCTGCTGAAGCCCTCGCTCGGCGCCGCGGCGATCCTGGTGTTCGTTGACTGCATGAAGGAATTGCCGGCGACGCTCTTGTGCGACCGTTCGGCTTCGAGACGCTCGCTACCCACATCTATGCTGAAGCCGCGCGCGGCACCTATGAGGACGGCGCGGTCGCGGCGCTCATGATCGTACTCGTCGGCCTCGGGCCCGTGGCGCTCTTGGCGCGCATGAGCCGGCCGCCGCTTTTGCCCCTAATCCGCGGCAGCGTCCCCTAGTTCATGAGTGCCGGAAGATCCCTGTAAAGCTCGAGCGCCTCGGGATTGGCCAGCGCCTCGGTGTTCTTCACCGGCCTGCCGTGCACTACGTCGCGCACCGCAAGCTCGGTGATTTTCCCCGAGCGCGTGCGCGGAATATCGGAAATCGCGATCACTTTCGCGGGCACGTGGCGCGGCGACGCGCCAGTGCGGATTTGCCGCTTGATCCGCTCGATGAGCGCCTCGTCGAGCTTCGCGCCGTCCGCCAGCCGCACGAACAGAACGATCCGCACGTCGTGGTCCCATTCCTGGCCGATGGCGATCGATTCCACGATCTCGGGAATCTGCTCGACCTGGGCGTAGAGCTCCGCCGTGCCGATACGCACGCCGCCCGGATTGAGCGTCGCGTCCGAGCGGCCGTGGATAATCATGCCGCCGTGCCGGGTCCATTCGGCGAAATCGCCGTGGCACCACACATTGGGGAAGCGCTCGAAATAGACCGCACGATATTTCCGGCCCTCCGGATCGTTCCAGAATTTCACCGGCATGGAGGGGAACGGCGCAGTGCACACCAGCTCGCCGCGCTCGCCTTCGATGTGCTTGCCCTGCTCCGACCACACATCCACCGCCATGCCGAGCGCGGGCGCCTGGATTTCGCCCTTCCACACCGGCGACGTCGGATCGCCGCACACGAAACAGGCGGCGATATCCGTTCCGCCCGAGATCGAGGCCAGATGTACGTCGCGCTTGATCGAGGCATAGACGAACTCGAAGCTCTCGGGTGCCAGCGGCGAGCCGGTCGAGGTGACGAGCCGCATCGCCGACAAGTCGAATGCCTTGGCCGGTTCCAGACCCGACTTTTTCACGGCGTCGATATATTTCGCCGACGTTCCGAAGATGTTGATTTTTTCGTCCTGCGCATATTGGAACAGCACCCCGGGCCCCGGCGCGAACGGCGAGCCGTCGTAAAGCATGAGCGTGGCGCCGCTCGCGAATCCCGAGGCGAGCCAATTCCACATCATCCAGCCCAGCGTCGTGAAGTAGAACAGGCGCTCGCCCTGCTTCATGTCGCAATGCAGCTGGTGCTCCTTCAAATGCTGCAGGAGCACGCCACCGGCACCATGCACGATGCATTTGGGAACGCCGGTCGTGCCGGACGAATAGAGAATGTAGATCGGGTGATCGAACGGTAGCCGCGTGAAGCGCAACTCTTTCGGCGCGAACGCCTCTAGGAAGGAATCGAGATCAACCCCGCGCGACAGCTTCTTTGCCACCGCATTCGCCTCGCCTAGATAGGGAACCACGACAATCCTCGCCGCGTTTGGGAGATGCCCGGCGATGTGCTGCAGCTTCTCCGTGATCGAGATGCACCTGCCGTTGTACCAATAGCCGTCGCAGGCGAAGAGGATCTTCGGCTCGATCTGGCCGAAGCGGTCGAGAACGCCGCGCTCGCCAAAGTCCGGCGAACAGGACGAAAAAAATGCGCCAATCGAGGTGGTTGCCAGCATCAGGGCGATCGCTTCCGGCACGTTCGGGAGCATCGCCGCGACCCGGTCGCCCACGCCTATGCCCGCCGCTGCAAGCGCCTGCTGAAGTCGCGACACCAGCGCTTCCAGCTCGGCGAAGCTCATGCGCCGCTCGATCTTGTCCTCCGCGCGAAACACCAGCGCCGTTGCGTCGCCGCGCCGGCGTAGGAGATTCTCGGCAAAATTGAGCTTTGCATCCGAAAAAAAGCGCGCGCCCGGCATCCGGCCATTGTCGATAAGGCGCCGTTCGCCCTTGTCGCCGATGACGCCGCAGAAGTCCCAGACCAGCTCCCAAAACTCCGCGGGGTTGGCGACTGACCAAGCGTGGAGGTCTCGGTAGGTGGCGAGCTTCAGGCCGAAACGCTCATTGGCAGCTGTACGGAAGCGGCTCATCGCGCTGGTCGCGACCCGTGCTGGATCGGGGACCCACAAGGGCCTGTCTGGCGCCATTTCCATGTCGCTTCCCACCTTGAAATCCCTGCGTTCTTAGCGACTTGCGCCTGAAGTGTCAGGCCTTGAAAGCGTCACAGACCCACCCGATGGTCTTTTTTTCGGTGCGGGACGCTTTGGGGGCGATTCTCGTCTCGCTACCGTTCCCGTCGTCCCGGCCGCTGGGTGAGTGTCGACGCATGCAACGATTGATCGTCGGCGCGCTGGCCGCCGTTATCCTTCTGGCCGGCGGCTTCCTGCTCATGACTCGGCTGGTGCCGGAGGAAGATGTACGGGCTGAAGTAACACGCTCGCTACAGCGCGCCACCGGCATGCAACCACGCATTTCCGGCTCGGCCAGGCTCACCTTCCTGCCCCGCCCCGCGATCCACCTCGAAGACGTGCGGCTCGACGACGGCGAGCGGTCCGGCATCACGACCGGCACGATCGTCGCCACGGTGCGTCTGCTTCCGCTGTTGTCGGGCAATATCGAGATCGCGTCGATCATCTTCGAGCGGCCGCATCTTGCCCTTGAAATCGGCTCGGAGGGAATGCGCATCGCTGGCCTGCCGCTGCATGCGCCCGCGCCACCGGAACAACGTGCGGCACTACCAGAATTACGCATTGTCGACGGCGTCATCGAATTCCGGGTTGCGGGCCTGGAATCGGCCGATACCTTGACCCGCGTCGAAGCCTCCCTCGCGTGGTCGGCCTCGGGCCTGACCGCGAGCGGAACCTTCGACTGGCGCCGCACATCCATCGCCGGAACCCTCAACATCGCCGATATCGGCGCACTCCGCAGCGCCAACCGCAGCGGCATGCGGATACGGCTGGAAGGTGAAGGGCTGCGCGCCAATTTCGAAGGCGGTCTTGCCTTCAGGAACGGTCCACAAGTCGAAGGCTTACTCACCGTCGAAGGCAAGTCGCTCCGCAATCTGTCCGCCCGGCTCGGCTTGGAGCCGCTCGAGCGCGGTGGTTTGGGCCCATTCTCGCTGAAGAGCCAGGTCGCGCTCACACCCAGCGCATTTGTGCTCTCGGGCCTTTCCATAGGTCTCGACGGCAATCTCGCCGAAGGCGGACTAACGCTCAAGCGCGACGGCGGCCGCGCCCTCCTGCAAGGAACGATCGCCAGCGATACAATCGACCTTACCCATTATGCGGCAATTTCCGCGCCCGGCAGGCCGGCGAATGAATGGGTCGATCAGCCGATCCAGCTTTCCAGCTTCGATGCTTTCGACCTCGACCTGCGGCTCTCGGCTCGGCGCATACTGATTGGCAAGACTGAGATTGGCCGCTTCGCAGCCGCGATGGCCCTCAAGGGCAGCAGGCTCACGCTCAATGTCGGTGAGGCACAGGTATTCGGCGGCGCTTTCACCGGCACGCTCGCGCTGGTACGCGGCTCTGCCGGCGCCGAAGTAAAAATCCAAGCCGGACTCACCGAATTCAATCTTGATCGTGGGCTTGCGGAACTTACTGGTGTCCGGCACCTGGACGGCATCGGCGTGCTTACGTTTGCACTCGAAGGCTCCGGCAAGACCCCGAACGAAATCATGCGCGAGTTCGCGGGTAACGCGAGCCTCGTGATCACCCGCGGCGCGGTTATCGGCATCAATTTCGAGCAAGTGTTGAGGCGCCTTGAACGCAAGCCTCTATCCAACTTCTCCGACTTGCGCGGGGGACGCACCCCTTTCGAGCGTATAGCGGCCAAGGCACGCTTCACCGAAGGCAGCGTGATGTTGGAAGAGATTCAGATCGAAAGCTCGCTGCTCCGCGTGACACTTTCCGGCGCGGCCTCGATCGCGCGGCGCGATCTCGAGCTGCGCGGCGTCGCGAGCCTGGTTCGGCCGGCGACCGCGAGCACCGGCACGGGTACCAAGGTCTTCGATCTGCCTTTCCTCCTCCAAGGCCCCTGGGAGAGTCCGTTCTTTCTGCCCGACGCGGACGAGCTGATCCAACGATCGGGCGCCGCCGCGCCGCTTCTGGATGCGGCACGCGCAAAGAATAGTCCCAGCACGGTCCGCTCGGTAATCGAATCGATCATCGGCCAGCGCCCGGCTGGCGAAACTCCGGCGCCCGAAGAGCCAACGACCGCTCCTGCACCTGCACAACGCTGACCCGATCTCCGGGCCTGGCTCGGGTCTTGCCGAACCGTCCATGCCGCTTCATGGTGGCGCGCGATTCACTCCCCGCCGCCCTCACCATCGACCCTCGCTTCGCGCCATGCCCCTTCAGCGCTGTGACCTTCCGTTGATCCGGGCGATAGTGCTCGCATTGCTCGGAACCGCGACGTTCGGTTTAAGCGGCGCGCGCGCTCAGCAGGGTCTCCCATCCTATCCGCCGGCCTTATCGCAGGATCTTGCCTCACCACCGGCGGCGCCTGCGCCTAACTCAGCGCCCCTGCCGGCCGCCCCGGCTCTCACGGTGACATTGATGCCGCTCAGCGTCGCCGCGAGTGGAAAGCCCTTGCCACCCGGTGCGACGGTCGTGTTGAACGTCGTCGTACACAACGGCAGACCCGATGCGCTCGCCCGCATTGTGCTCACCGCCCGCGCCGATGGTTTCAAACCGGAGCCGACATCGACTTGGCGCATCGAGGGCAACTCGCTTGTCGCCGACCTCGTAAGCGTCGGGCACGGCGCCACCACCGAGCGCCGCCTCGTATTGTTGGTCGAGCGCGCCATGCTTTTTCCGGGCGCAACAAACCGCATCGCGATCGAAGCGCGCGCCGAGGGGGGGCCTAGCGCGAGCGCGGAACTGATATTACGGACCGCCGATTGTGCCGGCGCTTATCACGCAAGAATTTCCGTGCTCCGCGCCGGCGCGCTGCAGACCGCGAAGAACGAAGCCGACACGATCCGCAAAAGCGACCCCGCCTGGCCGCGCTCGCGCAGCTTCCCCGCGACCGGCGCGCGCACCGGCCCCGTCGCCAATGCCGAGCGGATCGCCGCCTACTTCCTCGCACAAGGCGGCGCGGACGCGGAACTCGGACGAGATCCCTTGCGCTTCAACATCGTGCGCTGGGCATCGGATCTCACGGCATATTCGGCACAACCGATGAACCCGGCTCTGTGTTCCGGTACCGAACAGCTCATCGTTCGCTATCGCGATACGATCGCGCCCACATCGCGTCGGATCGAAGCGACCCGCGCAGCCGCGTTAAACGCACTCGAAGCGGCACGCAATGCGAGTGGCGCCGAGCTCGGCGAGGATCTCACACGCATCGTCCGCCGTGCGATCGAAAAAGCCGATCTGAAAGTGCCCGATGAGCCCGTTTCCCCGCTGGCGGCGCTATCTTACGCGCGCGCTTCGCTTGACTCGGAGAAGAAGCCCGACGCGGCCCAGATGGAGACGCTGTCGCTCGCGGAAACCGCCGCCGTGCTGGCCGAGGCTGCCAAGCGTGTCGAGAAGCTCTCGGGCTCGATCGACGCCACGCTTGCTGCGATCGCTACCGCCGCGAAGGAGACCTGCGTCTGCGCTTACTGAGCCGCGGCGCCCGCGGCGTCCCCGGCCAGATGCGCATGGAGCAGGTGGTCCTGCCACTTGCCGGCGATACAAAGATATTCGCGCGCGTAACCCTCACGCGCGAAGCCTAGCTTCTCGAGAAGCCGGATTGATCCTGCATTCTGTGGCAGGCACGCGGCTTCGACGCGCCGCAGCCGCAGCGACGTGTGCGCGAACGGCAAGAGCGCTGCCACCGCGGCGCTCATGTAGCCCTTGCGCGCGTACGGCGCACCGATCCAGTAGCCGAGACTCGCCGATTGCGCCACGCCGCGCCGCACATTGACCAGCGAAACGCCGCCCACCAGCGCGCGGTCGCTCGCGCGAAAGATCAGGAACGGATAGCCGAGATCGTCATGGAACTCCCGTGCGTAGCGGCGCATGCGACGGCGGAACGCGCCGCGCGTGAGATCGTCCTCGGGCCAGGTCGGCTCCCACGGCGCTAGAAAGCTGCGGCTTTGCTCGCGCAAGGCGGCCCAGTCGGAGAAGTCCGCCATTTGCGGCGAGCGCAGCCGGACGCTGCCTCCCTCGATCGCGGGCAGCGCCTCGGACCAAACCACCGACCGAAATAAGGCCATAGAGAAAAAGAGGAATTTGCCCTGGGCTCAGGCCGCCCTGCGCTCAAAACTCTCGACGATCCGCGCCGCCGTTTCAAGGCCGGCGCCGGGTCCAAGCGCCGCCAATGTCGGCCGGCCCCCGGCAACGAGCGCGCGGCCCGCCGCGCGCGCCTCGGCGACGCCCACCGCCTCGATCTTGGCCACGATCTCTTCGAGCGGAATCACACGCCCGAAGGCCAAGAGCTGACGCGCGACCTGATCCGCGCGGGCCTGCGGGCTCTCGAGCGCGGCGAGCAACCCGACCTTGAGCTGCGCCCGCGAGCGCGCGATCTCGACCTCGCTCGCGTTCTCGGCAGCGTCGGAGATCTCGTCGATGACGACACGCATCAGTTCGCCGGCATCGCCGGCGTCGGTACCCGAATAGACGCCGAATAGGCCGGTATCGGAGAACGACGAATGGAAGGCCGAGATCGAGTAGCAAAGGCCGCGCTTCTCCCGCACCTCCTGAAACAGACGCGACGACATCCCGCCGCCGAGCAGATTTGCGAACACTTGCATCGCGTAGATGTCGTGCGAATGATAGGAGCGTCCCTCGAGCCCGAGCACGAGATGAGCCTGCTCGAGATCGCGCGCGCCGAGCTTGATGCCGCCGGAATATCGCGCGCTCTCGGCGGCAGGTGCCTGCCCTGCGGCTACCTTGGCCAGCCGCCGGCCAACTTCGTCCACCACCTGCTCGTGATCCACGGCCCCCGCAGCGCCCACGACCATACGTCCGGTCCGATAATGTTTCGTCATGTAGTCACGCAGCCGCGCCGGCGTCTGCGCGCGCACGCTCTCGATCGTGCCGAGAATCGGCCGGCCAAGCGGTTGGCTGGGGAAAGCGCTCTCCTGAAAGAAATCGAACACCAGATCGTCGGGCGTATCGGCCGCAGCACCTATCTCCTGCACGATAACGCCTTGCTCGCGCTTGAGCTCGGCCTGGTCGAAGGCGGGCTCGGTGAGAATGTCGGTGAGGATATCGAGCGCGAGACCGACATTCTCGCCGAGCACGCGCGCGAAATAGCCCGTCATCTCGTGGCTGGTCGCCGCATTGAGGTCGCCACCGACGGCCTCGATCTCCTCGGCGATCTGGCGCGCGTTGCGCCGCTTGGTGCCCTTGAACGCCATATGCTCCAGCAGATGAGAAATACCATGCTCGGCATGCACCTCGTGGCGCGAGCCGGCGCCGACCCAGATACCGAGTGCCGCCGTCTTCAAGTGCGGCATCGGATCGGTGACGATGGTGATCCCGTTATCGAGCTTAGTGAGGCGGACGCTCATGCGATCGCCCCGCTGGTCGCGGCACGGCTCTGTTCGGTGATGAAGTTCACGATCTTCTCCTTGTCCGCCGGCAGCGCAGTCGCGCGCTCCGGCAGCGTCATCAGATTGGAAAGGCTGGCCGGCAGCTGCGGCCGGAAGCCGGTGGCGGCCTCGACCGCGTCCGGAAATTTCGCCGGATGCGCGGTGCCGAGCACGACGAACGGCGAACGGCCTTTATGTCCGCGCTTGCGCGCCACCGCAAGACCGACCGCGCCGTGCGGATCGAGAAGATAGCCGCTCGCGCGATGCACTTCGCGGATCGTGGCGCGCGTCTCGTCCTCGTCGGCCCGGCCGGCCTCGAAATCGGCACGGATCGCTGCCGAGCGCCGGCTCACCGATGGTGAAACTCTTCTTCGTCAGCAAGCGCCAGCATCAGCGCGCGCACCGCCGCTGCATCGCGGCCATGCGTCTCGAACAAAAGTCGCTCGAAATTCGAGGAAACCTGGATGTCCATGGCCGGAGATTGCGTCGCGACAACACCGCGAGGCTCGTAGCGGCCGGTCGCCAGCGTGCGGGCGAGGATATCATTGACGTTGGTGGCGATCACCAGCCGCTCGGCTGCAAGCCCCATGCGCTTGGCGGCATAACCCGCGAAAATATCGCCGAAATTACCGGTCGGGACCACGAACGTGACCGCTTTGCCGGCCCCGTCCAGCGCCGCCGCGGCGGTGAAATAATAGACCGCCTGCGCCGCGATCCGCGCAAAGTTGATCGAATTGACGGCCGAGAGCTTCACCCGCTCGCGGAAAGCCTGGTCGTTGAACAAAGCCTTCACGATCGCCTGGCAGTCGTCGAAGGTTCCGTCGATTGCGAGCGCATGCACGTTCGCTTCGGCAGCGGTGGTCATCATCCGCCGTTGCACGTCGGAGACGCGGCCTTTCGGAAACAACACCACCATATCTACGCGTTTGCGGCCGCGGAAGGCCTCGACCGCGGCGCCGCCGGTGTCGCCGGAAGTGGCGACGACGATGGTCGCGCGCGCGCCGCGTTGCGCGAGCACGTGATCCATCATCCGCGCCACCAGCTGCATGGCGATGTCCTTGAACGCGAGCGTCGGCCCGTGAAACAGCTCGAGAATGAATTCGTTGGCGCCGAGGTCATGCAGCGGCGCGACTTCGGGGCGGTCGAATGCCGCATAGGCCTCGCGGATCATGCGGTTGAGATCCGCATCGGCGATTGCGCCGCCGACGAACGGACGGATCACTTCGAAGGCGACGTCCGCGTAAGGCCGGCCCGCGAACGACGCGATCGTCTCGCGCGACAGTGCAGGCCACGCCTCCGGCACATAGAGTCCGCCGTCGCGCGCGAGCCCGATCATGAGCGCGTCGGTGAAGGAGACGGGCGGCGCTTCGCCGCGGGTCGAGATGTAGCGCATGGATTCCTCGGAACGCGATCACACTAGAAGATCAGTGCTCGCCTCGCAAACGCTGCCACGCGAACACGGTGAACACACCGAGAAGCGCCAGCGCCAACCCGAACCATGTGAGCGCATAGCCCAGATGATTGTTTGCGAAGACGAGCCGCGTCTCGCCGCCCTGCGGCAACCCGCCGGGGATCGGCGTCGCGTCCGCGTCGATCATGAAGGGCGCAACGCGGGCGAGACCGAAATGCATGGCGATCTCGGCCGGATCGCGCCGATACCAGGCGCCGCGCGCGGGCTCGTTCGCCGGCGTGAACCAGTTCGGAATTTCCGGTATGCGCAGGAGCCCGATCACAGCGACCGGCCCTTCGATCTGCCCCTCGCGCCGGGTTGCAGAGTCTCTGCGTTCGAGCGGCACGAAGCCTCGATTGACGATGACGATCGCGCCGCTGTCGAGCACAAGCGGCGTCAGCACCCAATAGCCTTGGCCGGAGAAGCGTCCCTTAGGCTCGGAAAGCACGGTGTAAACGAGTGCCTCGCGCGCGTGCTGAAAACGCCCGCTGGCGCTGACCCGGCGATATTCGTCGCGGGCGGCGCTCACGTTCGGCCAGTCCGCCTCGGCCGGGATCGGAATCGTCGGCGCTTTCGTCCGCGCCTCGACGCGCGCGATCAGGTCTTCCTTCCAGACCCGGCGCTCCAACTGCCAGAAGCCAAGCCCGACGAGCACGGCTAGCCCCACCGCCGCGAGCGCGCCCGGCAACACGAGCCCGCGCAACTCCGCGCGCGCGGCGCTCACTCTCCGCTCCGGTCGAGCCGGCCTTCCTCGGCCTTGTGGTGATACTGAAGCGCGACCATCAGCCCCTTGGCCGGCCGCAAAAGCCCGAGCGTCGCGATCAGGATCAGCGGCAGCCACAGGGCCGCATGCAGCCAATAGGGCGGCCGCCAGAGAATCTCGACGAACATCGCCGCGAACACCACGAGGAAGCCCGCGATCAGGATTACGAACACCGCCGGCCCGTCGCCGGAATCGGCGAATGAAAAGTCGAGCTGACAGGATTCGCAGCGCGGCGCCAGCTCAAGAAATCCGTTGAACAGCCGCCCCTTGCCGCAGCGCGGGCAGCGGCAGCGCAATCCGGCGCTATAGGGCGAAACCGGCGGGAGGCTGTTCATCGCCGCCTCCCGCGCGCTTCAGTGCGCAGCGGTGTAATGCCCCGCGCCCCACACATAGATGAAGGTGAACAGGAAGAGCCACACCACGTCGACGAAATGCCAGTACCAGGCCGCCGCCTCGAAACCGAAATGGTGGTCCGGCGTGAAGTGGCCGGCATAGGAGCGGATCAGGCACACGATCAGGAAAATCGTGCCGATGATCACGTGCGCGCCGTGGAAGCCGGTCGCCATGAAGAAGGTCGAGCCATAGATATGCCCGGCGAAGGTAAAGGTGGCGTGGGTATATTCGTAGGCCTGCACGCAGGTGAAGAGGATGCCGAGAATGACCGTGATCCAAAGCCCCTGGATCAACCCTTTGCGGTCATTCTCCAGCAACGCGTGATGCGCCCAGGTCACCGTGGTGCCCGAGGTGAGCAGGATCAGTGTGTTCAGCAGCGGCAGATGCCAGGGATCGAACGTGCTTTTGAAGCGTGCATCCGCCGTCGGAACCGGCGGCCAGTGCCCGCCCAGCAGCTGGTAGCGCTCGAACTGATCCTTGGCGCCGGCCAGTAGCGCCGCATCGAAATAGGCCCAGAACCAGGCGACGAAGAACATCACCTCCGAGGCGATGAACAGGATCATGCCATAGCGCAGATGCAGCTGCACGACGCGGGTGTGATAACCGGTCTGCGCTTCGATGATGACGTCCCGCCACCAAGCGATCATCACATAGATGAGGCCGATTATGCCGGCGATGGCGATCAGTGAGGTGCCGCCACGCATCCAGTACACGCCGCCCATGGTGATCAGCAACGCCGAGAACGCGCCGATGAACGGCCACGGGCTCGGATTGACGAGATGATAATCGTGCTGCTTGGCGTGTGCTTCGGCCATTCCCGTCCCCATCTCTCCGTCTTCTGCCGGCTTCGTTCAGTCTATCAGCATGGGCTTTGCCGCGCGGCAAGCCCACACTTCAGCGCAGTTGTTGACCAGCGATGTTCGCGATCGGCTCCGACCGCCGCTTGGCCGGAAAGAACGTGTAGGACAGCGTTATTTCGCGAATTCCCGCAAGCTCCCGGTCCTTGTCGATCGCCGGATCGATGAAGAAGGCGACCGGCATCTCGATCCGCTCGCCCGCAGCAAGCCGCTGCTCGGTGAAGCAGAAACACTCGAGCTTGTTGAAATAGGCGGCCGCGACCGGCGGCGAGACATTGTAGGTCGCAGTACCGATGCTCTCCTGCGTGGCGATGTTCTGCGCGAGATAATGCATGAGTACGGTCTCGCCGACCTTGATCTCTACTTCCTGCTGCATGGGCGCGAAGGTCCAGGCCAACCCCGGCGCCACATTCGCGTCGAAGCGGACGATGACCTTGCGCTCAATCGTTTCCCTGGGCGCGGAACGCGCGATCAAGGGCGTGCCGTCGAAGCCCGTAGTGCGGCAGAACCAGTCGTAAAGCGGCACCGCCGCGAACGACATCGCCAGCATCACGCCGACGAAAGCGCCGCAGGCGAACGCGACGCGCAAATGCCGCCGCCGCAATAGGGCGAGTTGATGCGCTTGATCGGGCTGTATTGCCATCACAGCGGCCTGTTCATCACCTGCGGCCCGAGCTTCACGATCGTCACCGCGTAGAACAAGATCACGACCACGCCGAGCACAAGCGCCAGCGCCACCGAGCGCCGCCGCCGGGCCCGGCGCTGTTCTTCGGTCAGCACAATTCCGTTTTTCTCGTGCTTCATCGTGCGATCGCCTCCACCAACAGGGCTGCGAAGAGAAGAAAGAGATAGAGCAGCGAGAAGGCAAACAGCCGCCGCGCCGCCGTCTCGCCGGCAACGCCGCGGCGCCGGAATACTTGCCACGCACACACGAGGAACAGCCCGCCAAGCACCCCCGCGACTGCACCATAGGCGATGCCGGCAAAGCCCAGCAGCGCCGGCGATATCCCCAAGGGAGCGAGAATTGCCGCATAGATCAGGATCTGCTTCCGCGTCTCGTCGGCACCGGCCACCACCGGAAGCATCGGTACGCCCGCGCGCGCATATTCGGACGCTCGTAGAAGCGCCAGCGCCCAGAAATGCGGCGGCGTCCAAAAGAAGATGATAAGAAATAGGAGAACGCTCTCAAGCCCGATCGTGCCTGTCGCCGCCGCCCAGCCGATCATCGGCGGCAAGGCCCCGGCCGCGCCACCGATCACGATGTTCTGCGCGGTCCGGCGCTTCAGCCACATCGTGTAGATCACGGCATAGAAGAATATCGTGAAGGCAAGAAGCCCGGCCGCCACCAGCCCGACCGCGATCCCGAGCATCAGGACCGAGCCCGACGCCAGCACCAGCCCGAAGGCGAGCGCTTCTCCCGGTTCGACCCGCCCCGCGGGGATCGGCCGGCCGCGCGTGCGCGTCATCTTGGCGTCGATATCGGCGTCCCACCACATATTGAGCGCACCGGCGGCGCCAGCGCCGATCGCGATGCACAGCAGCGCTGTGAAGGCGAGCACCGGATGCAGCGCCGACGGGGCGCGCACGAGGCCCACGAGTGCCGTGAACACCACGAGCGACATTACCCGCGGCTTCAACAGCGCGAAATAATCGGCGACGTCGGCCTGGCCCGAGAACGCTTCGGCGCGGCCGAGCGTATCGGTGCGGTCGGAAGGCATGGAGTTGGTGACCAGCGACATGGCTATGCCCGGCTCAAGCTCGCGCAGCGTTACCGCGAGCGCTCAACAAATCCGCGGCAACACCTCGAAGGTGTGGAACGGCGGCGGCGACGGCAGCGTCCATTCGAGCGTCGTCGCGCCCGCGCCCCACGGATTATCGGCCGCCCTCCGCTTCTGCGCGAAGGCACGGAAGATGCAGACGAAGAACACGACCAGCCCGGCGGTCGAGATATAGGCCCCGATCGAGGAGACGTAGTTCCAGCCTGCATAGGCGTCCGGATAGTCGGCGATGCGCCGCGGCATGCCGGCGAGTCCGAGGAAGTGCTGCGGGAAGAACACCACGTTGACGCCGATGAAGGTCAGCCAGAAGTGCAGCTTGCCGAGAAATTCCGAGTAGGTGTAGCCGGTCATCTTCGGGAACCAGTAGTACCAACCGCAGAAAATGCCGAAGGTGGCGCCGAGCGACATCGTGTAATGGAAGTGCGCGACCACGTAGTAGGTGTCGTGGAACGCGCGGTCGACGCCGGCATTGGACAAGATCACGCCGGTGACGCCGCCGACGGTGAACAGGAAGATGAAGCCAACCGCCCACAGCATCGGCGTCGTGAAGCGGATCGAGCCGCCCCACATCGTGGCGATCCAGGAGAAAATCTTGATCCCGGTCGGCACCGCGATGACCATGGTCGCGGCCACGAAATAGGCCTGCGCGCCCGCGCTCATGCCGACGGTGTACATGTGGTGCGCCCACACCACGAATCCGATCACACCGATCGCAACCATCGCATAGGCCATCCCGAGATAGCCGAAGATCGGCTTCTTCGAGAAAGTCGAGATCACCTGGCTGACGATGCCGAATGCTGGCAGCACCAGGATGTAGACCTCCGGATGACCGAAGAACCAGAACAGATGCTGGAACAGCACCGGATCGCCGCCGCCCTGCGGATCGAAGAAGGTGGTGCCGAAGTTGCGGTCGGTGAGCAGCATGGTGATCGCACCGGCCAGCACCGGCAGCGCCAGCAGGAGCAGGAACGCCGTCACCAGTACCGACCAGACGAACAGCGGCATCTTGTGCATGGTCATGCCGGGCGCGCGCATATTGAAGATCGTGGTGATGAAGTTGATGGCGCCCAAGATCGACGACGCGCCCGCCAGATGCAGTGCGAAGATCGCCAGATCCATCGACGGGCCCGGATGCCCCGCCTTGCCAGAGAGCGGCGGATAGGCGGTCCAGCCACCGCCGAACCCTAGGCCTCCCGGTGGTCCTTCCACGAACAGAGATGTGACGAGCAGGATCAGTGCCGCCGCCAGGAACCAGTACGAAATGTTGTTCATGCGCGGGAACGCCATGTCGGGTGCCCCGATCATCAGCGGCACGAACCAGTTGCCAAAACCGCCGATCAGCGCGGGCATGATCATGAAGAACACCATGATCAGGCCGTGCGCAGTGACGAACGCATTGAAGGTGTGCGGATTGGTGAAGTACTGCATGCCCGGGTCTTGCAGCTCGAGCCGCATGCCGACCGATAACAGCCCGCCGATCACTCCCGAAAGGATCGCCGTCACCAGATAGAGCGTGCCGATGTCCTTATGGTTGGTCGAATACATCCAGCGCCGCCAGCCGGTCGGGCTGTGGTCGTGTTCAGCGTGATGCGTCGCGCCATAAGCCATTAGCTTGCCTCGTTCTCGATCCTGCTCGTGCGCGCTGCGTTCAGCGCGCCGCTTCGGCCACGACGACGGTTGCCGGATCCGGCGCCGCCGCGAATTTCTTCTTTGCTTCCTCGACCCAGGCTGCGAACTCCCGATCGCTCACCACCCGGATCGCGATCGGCATGAAGGCATGGTTACGGCCACATAATTCGGAGCACTGGCCGTAGAAGATGCCCTCGCGCGTCGCCTTGAACCAGGTTTCGTTCAGGCGGCCGGGGATCGCATCGATCTTGATGCCGAATGAAGGCATCGCAAAAGCGTGGATGATCCCTTCGGCGGTGACTTGCACGCGCACGACCTTATTGACCGGCACGACCATCTCGTTGTCGACGGCCAAGAGGCGCGGCTGGCCGGATTTGCGCTCGTTGTCCTGCAGCATATTGCTGTCGAAGCTGAAGCCGCCGTTGTCGGGATAATTGTAGGTCCAGGTCCACTGCGCCGTGCCGGTGGCCTTCACCGTCAGATCCGACTTCGGAATTTCGAGCTGCTCGAACAATATGCGCAGCGAGGGCACGAAGATCACGATCAAGATGATCGCGGGGATCACGGTCCAGACGATTTCGAGCGCAGTGTGGTGAGTGGTCTTCGAGGGGACCGGATTGGCGCGCTCGTTGAAACGGAAGATGCAGATCCCGAGCAGCACCATGACGAACACGGTGATCGCCGCCGACAGGATGGTGAGAAACGCGTGAAACGAGTAAATCGCTTCCATCACCGGAGTAACCGGGGTCTGAAAGTCGATCTGCCACGGTGTAGGCAGGCCGGTCCCGGCCAAGGCCGGCATGGCAAAGACGATTGCGCCCGCGAGCACGCTGAAGGCGGCTCCAATCCGAGAAAACCGTCCCCGCAGGGCCGCTATTCCAGCGATCATCGCGTCCGCTATCCCTTCCAATTCGTCAATGGCCCGGTGCTCGGGACATGGCCTACTGCAGCCATTCCATGGTCCCGGCGCGCGCCCGGAAAGTCGGTAAAGCCGCAGATGAAGGCCCTTGAACCATACTTCCCAAAGCCTCGCAACGCCAACGGAGCAGCCAATGATGCGGCAATTGGTCGGATAACGGATAAGATGTACCGCCAATCGCCTCATTGCCGCCCGCCCGGTCCTTGACATGGAGCGGCGGCATTGTAGGCGGTTCGGCCTAGCCGATCTTGGCGAACGCCAAGCGTGATTCGCCTGCGCCCGGAGTGACTTGATGCGGTGTTATTCGTTGCGTCTGGCAATCGCGCTCGTCGCGGCGGCCTTCTCGGCCTCACCGGCCGCAGCGCAGGGCGTGGTGCGCTCGGTGCATGGCGACTGGCAGATCCGCTGCGACACCCCCGCCGGTGCTCAAGCCGAGCAATGCGCGCTGATCCAGAGCGTAACCGCCGAGGACCGGCCCAACGTCGGCCTCACCGTGATCGTGCTCAAGACTGCCGATCAAAAGTCGCGCCTCATGCGCGTGCTGGCGCCTTTGGGCGTGCTGCTGCCTTCGGGTCTGGGGCTCAAAATCGACCAAGCCGACGTCGGCCGCGCGGGCTTCGTGCGCTGCCTGCCCAATGGCTGCGTCGCCGAAGTCATCATGGATGAGAAACTTGTCGGCCAGCTCAAGAGCGGCCAGATCGCGACCTTCATCATCTTCCAGACGCCCGAAGAAGGCATCGGGATTCCAGTGAGCCTGTCGGGCTTCACCCAGGGCTTCGACAAGCTGCCCTAATCCGGCTTCGCACCGCGCGTGGATGCGAAATTAATCGCCAGCGCCACGAGCCCGCAGCCAGCCACTATATAAGCCATCGGCAGTGCGCTGCCGTCGTGCAGCACGCCGAGCAGTGCCACGATCGGCGCGCCGACCGAGAACTGCATTGCGCCGGAAAGCGCCGATACGCTCCCGGCGGCGCGTGGATGGGGCTCGAGCGCGAGCGCCATGGAGTTCGGCGGCACCACCCCCATCATCGCGACCGCAAAGAATAGCGATGCCGCGATCGCGACGAGTCCGGCTTGGGTCAGGGCCGCCACGAGCAGCGCGAGCCCGGCCGCGAAATAGACGACCAAAGAGACGCGCAACAACAGCGCCGGCCCGAAGCGGTGCACCAGATGTGCATTGAGCTGCGACACCAGCACGATGCCGATGGCATTGAAGCCGAACAGCAGCCCGAAATGTTGGGGCGCGATACCGAACAACTCGATGAACACGAACGGCGAGCCGGCGATATAGGCGAACATTCCGGCGAACGCGAAGTTCGAAGGCAGCGTAAAGCCGAGAAAATGCCGGTCGCGCAGGAGCTTTCCGTAGTCCTTGAGCACGGCGCCGAGGCCGCCGCTCGCGCGCCGGGCGGGCGGCAAGGTCTCGGGTAGCTGCAGCCAGACCGCGAGAAAACACGCGACGCCGAATGATCCGAGCGCCCAGAAAATCGACCGCCAACCGAGGAAGGCCAGAATCTGACCGCCGAGAAAGGGCGCGAGTACCGGCGCCATTCCGAGCACGAGCAGCAGCCGCGAGTAGAAATGCGCGGCGTCCGCGCCCTTGTAGACGTCACGCACCGCCGCGCGCCCGAGCACCATGCCGACGCTGCCACCGAGCGCCTGGACGAAACGGAAAATCCAGAGGCTCTCGATCGAAGTCGCCAGCGCGCAGGCGATCGAGGATGCAACGAATAACGCGAGACCGAACAGCATCGAAGGTTTGCGTCCGTATCGGTCCGAGATCGGACCCCAGATCGCCTGCCCGAGCCCAAGACCGACGAAGTAAGTCGCGAGTGTTCCTTGCACTGCAGCTGCGTCGGTCGAGAACGCGCGCGCCAGCGCCGGGAACGCCGGCAGATACATGTCGGTCGCCAGCGGACCGAACGCCGAAAGCGCACCGAGGATCAGAATCAAGCGAAGGCGGGGAATCGGCTGGGGCATCGCGACCTGGAGGAGAAGGCCGCGGTGCGCGGCAATCGCCACTATAGCCGAGCCGCCCGCTCGCAACGCCACCCGAAATGACCGCACAAAGAAAAGGCGCCCGCCGTGGGTGTATCGGCGGGCGCCAGGATCGGCAGCTGGGGGAGTGGGGAGGGCTGCCGAATTTTACGAGTTCAGATCAGTACGAGATCACGTTGACTTGGGCCGTCCGCGGGAGACGGGCACGAGTACTTCGTCCGCCCCGCGAACTCGTCGACGCGTCCGGCAAGCAACGATGTCGGATCGCGATAGAGCGGCTCGGCCGCCGCGCTGCGCAGGTCGTGGCGGCTCAGCCCGATGTCGCGCAGCATGCGATCGTCGAAGGAAGCGAGTTCGCGCAGCACACGCCGGCCCGTGATCGCCCGACCAATCGCGCGTACGCGGTTCGCGATCCACCCGAGCATGGCGCCGGTTGACGGCAGCCAGGGTTGGGAAACGGCCTTGGGACTTTCAGCGATGCAGCTCATGGCAGGCTCCTTCGTAATTGCCGGCAAAGACAGGCCTTCCCGCGCGAGGGGATGCCTCGCACGACCCGAAATCACCTCGGTTTGAATTCGTGACAGCGCCTTTATGCGCCCTGGCGATTGATAAGTGAAACGAATGTTTTTAATCTAACCGATCAGCATCTCGAATGATTTGATTCCAAACTCAGGGCTCTCCCATGACCGCGCTCCTCGACATCGACCAGCTTCGCACCTTCATCGCCATCACCGAGACCGGCAGCTTCACGCGCGCCGCCGACGTCGTACACAAGACCCAGTCCGCAGTCTCCATGCAGATGAAGCGGCTCGAGGAACGGCTCGGCAAGCCGATCTTCGAGCGCGACGGCCGCGCCTCCAAGCTCACCGACGACGGAGAACGCCTGCTCGATTACGCGCGCCGCATCGTGAAGCTGAACGTGGAGGCGTTCACATCGATCGCCGGCGCCGGCCTTACCGGCAGCGCGCGTTTGGGCGTGCCCGACGACTACGCCGACCGGTATCTGCCGGAAATCATGGCGCGCTTCGCACGCTCGCATCCCGGCGTCGAGCTCACCATCGTCTGCGAGCCGACCGTGAGCCTGGTCGATCGCATCGACAACGGCGACATCGATCTTGCCA
The DNA here is from genome assembly GCA_963765745.1 of uncultured Alphaproteobacteria bacterium. GTDB lineage: Bacteria > Pseudomonadota > Alphaproteobacteria > Rhizobiales > Xanthobacteraceae > JAHFPN01. The sequence goes on along the minus strand of CAVXXM010000009.1, from coordinate 2,197 downwards.
TCATCACCCATTCATCGAGCAACCGGCATTGTGACATCATCAGACGCGAACGCCTGCTCTGGGTCACGTCGACCCGCAGCGCGATTCACCTCGAAGAGGTCGTGCCGCTCGCACTCGGCCGTCAGACTTGCGCCTGGCGCCGGATCGCGATTGAGAAGCTGCAGGGTGCCGGCCGCCTGCACCGTATCCTCTACACAAGCTGGAACGCCGGCGCGATCGGCGCCGCTGTGCTCGCCGGTCTCGCAGTGTCCGTGTTCCCTAAATTCGGCGCTGCGCCCCGGCATGCGCGTGATCGGCGAGCAGGACGGGTTTCCGGCGTTGCCCGCGATCGATATCGGCCTCTTGCGCAACGCCCACGAGCCCTCCGCACTCGCCGACGCGCTTGCGGCGCATATCGTGCAAGGCCTCGACAACCTATCCGAAGCCGCCGCGGCGGAGTGAGAGAGAAAAACGATGGAACACCCCGGCGCCGATATCGGCACGCTATTTCCAATTCTCGTTCTTCTAGGCCGCGGCGGTGATCACCGCGCCCATTGCCCGCCGCCTCGGCCTCTCGGCCATCGTCGGCTATCTCGCCGCCGGCGTCGCGATCGGCCCGTGGGGGCTTTCGATCTTCCGCGATGCCGGCACCATTATCGGCGTCGCCGAGCTCGGCGTGGTGATGCTGCTGTTCCTCATCGGCCTCGAGCTGAAAATCTCGCGGCTCTTCGCTCTGCGGCGCGACATTTCGGCTTCGGCGCGGGGCAGCTTTTTCTCACCGCGCTCGCCCTCGGAGCACTGGCGGTCCCGGCCTTCGGGCTCAACTGGCGCGGTGCGGCCGTGGCCGGCCTTGCGCTCGCAATGTCGTCCACTGCGATCGTGTTGCAGATCCTCGACGAGCGCGGCCAATTGCAGGACACCTACGGCCAGCGCGCTTTCGCAGTACTCTTGTTCCAAGACATGGCGGTGGTGCCGTTGCTGGCGTTGCTGCCCCTGCTTGCGCCGTTCCAGGCCAATGATGGCCGCAGCCTCGCCGAAGCCGCGACCGCGACGCTGATCGGCGCTGGCGCCATCGCCGCGATCGTGCTGGCGGGCCGCTACCTGCTGAACCCGTTCCTGCGCGCGCTCGCTGCCACCGGCGCCCGCGAAGCGATGACCGCGGGCGCGCTACTCGTCGTGCTCGGCGCTGCGCTCGCCATGAAGGCGGCGGGTCTTTCCATGGCACTCGGCGCATTCCTGGCCGGCGTGATGCTCGCCGAATCGACCTACCGCCACGAACTGGAAGCCGACATCGAGCCGTTCCGCGGGCTCTTGCTTGCGGTCTTCTTCATGGGCGTGGGCATGTCGATCGATCTTGCGGTGGTGCGCGAGAACCTTCTGCTTCTACTAGCCGCCGCCGTCGTGATGATGTCGGTCAAGGCCGCGATCGTGGGCGCCTTGTTCCGCCCGACCTGCGAGGAGCGCGCCGACGCTCTGCGCGCCGGTGCGGTACTGATGCCGGCCGGCGAGTTCGCCTTCGTGCTGTTCCCGCTTGGGCTCTCGCTCGGCCTGCTCAATGCCTCGCAAGCCAGCCTGCTCGCGGCGCTCGCAGCGCTGACCATGCTATTCGGCCCGCCGCTTGCGGCGCTCAGCGAGCGGCTGATCAAGCGGCTCTTTCGCGAAGCCGAGCCCGCCCCTGACGACTTCTCCGACGCTCGCGGCTCGGTGCTGATCATCGGATTCGGCCGCTTCGGCCAGGTGGTCTCGCAATTTTTCCTGGCCCAGGGCGTGGACGTGACCATCATCGATGGCGACGTCGAGATGATCCAGAGCGCCAGCCGCTTCGGCTTCAAGATCTATTACGGCGACGGCACCCGCCTCGATGTGCTGCGCGCCGCCGGTGCCGGCCGCGCGCGCCTGATCGCCATCTGCGTCGAAAAGCCCGAGGTCGCCAATAAGATCGTCGATCTGGTCAAGAGCCAGTTTTCCTACGCCAAACTGTTCGTGCGCTCTTACGATCGCCGACATACCCTCGAGCTGATCGGCAAGGGCGTCGATTACGAAATTCGCGAGACGATCGAATCAGCCGTGAGCTTCGGCAGCGCCGCGCTCGCGGCAATCGGCGTGGACGCGGCGACGGTGGACAGCGTGATCGAGGACGTGCGCACGCGCGACAAGGACCGCCTCGCGTTGCAGGTCGCCGGCGGCCCTACCGCCGGTCTCGACGTGCTGCACCGCC
>CAVXXM010000008.1:0-15025 GCA_963765745.1 uncultured Alphaproteobacteria bacterium | reverse complement strand
GCGCGTGCAGCCCGAGCCGCTCACTGGCCCGCGCCGGGCCGCGCGCCCGCTCAACCCGGACGCCGAGGAAGTCATCACCCGCGAGAGCGAGCATTCGGGGTGATCACGTGCGCCGTGGCGCCGTGAGCACGATCGCGTTGCCCGCAAGCACAAACACGACGCCGAGCGCAGCCGCGAGCGTCCACTGATACTGCTCGAACAGGGTCGATAGCACGAGCGCCACGACCGGCATCAGTACGGTGGCATAGCTCGCCCGCCCGGGCCCGATCCGGCCGATCAGCGTCACGTAGGCGAAGAACCCGATCACCGTGCCCGCGAGCGCAAGCCATACGATCGAAAGCAAGTAGCGCGCGCTCCATTCCACGATGAACGGTTCCCCGCGCACGAGCGCGACCAGCGCCATCAGCAGCATTCCATAGAGCATGCCCCAGGCATTGGCCGGCACGACCGGCATACCGCCCTGCTGGTACGCGGAGGAAAACATGTTGCCGATGCAGAAGGAGACCGTGGCCCCGAGCGCCAATGCTAAGCCCAGCGCCGTCTGTTGGCTCGCGTGCGTCGTGGCGATTTCCGGTCCGAACAGGAGAGCGATTCCAGCCACCCCGAGCAAGGCGCCGAGCAGCACCCGCAAGTCGAACGCTCCGCGTCCGAGCACAGCTGCCAGCAGCGGGTTGATCACCGACGCCAGCGAGAACACGACCGCGAGTAGGCCGGAGGTGAGATAGAAGCCGCTGTAGTAGGCGCCGAGGAAATTCAGCGAGAACAAGGTGACGCCGAGAAGCATGAGGCGTAGATGATCGGAGAGCGGAAAGCGCAGGCGCTCGCCCGCGAGCCCGGCCCAGGCGAACATGATCGCGCTCGCGATCGCGAAGCGCCATACGCCCGAGACCTCCGGCGCCACCACGCCGAGCTGGAGCCTGAGCGGCAGCCAGCTCGTGCCCCAGACGACCACCACCGTCAGAAACAAGGCGAGCTCGGCAGGGCCGACGGCCGCGCGCCACGGGTGTCCGGTCTGCAAGGAATTGCTCAATAGGCCAATGCCGTGAACACGGGCTCCACCGAGCCCTTCCATTCGCCGTTGAAGTGCTTGAGCAGTACTTCAGTCGGCGTCTCGCCGCGCTCGACCGTTTCCTCGACCGGCGCCAAGAAATGGCTCTCGTCGCGACCGCTGCGGTCTAGCCGGCCGCGCCGCTTAAGGCCGCCCAGTGCCAGCGCCACCATCTCGCGCGCAAGATCGCGCACATTGTCCTTGCCGAGCTTCGCGCGCAGCCCGAGCCTCGGCACCTGATCGCGCAGGAATTGCCGCTCCTCGGCGCTCCAGCCCTTGACCATATCCCAGGCCGCATCGAGCGCGACTTGGTCGTACATGAGCCCGACCCAGAGCGCCGGCAGCGCACAGATTCGCGCCCAGGGTCCACCGTCGGCGCCGCGCATCTCCAAGTAGCGCTTCAGACGCACCTCGGGAAAAATCGTGGTCAGGTGGTTCGCCCAGTCGGAGATGGTCGCCCGCTCGCCCGGAAGCGAAGCGAGCTTGCCCGTAAGCAAATCGCGGAACGACTGGCCGGAGACGTCGAAATAGCGGTCGCCGCGCTTGACGAAATACATCGGCACATCGAGCGCGTAATCGACCCAGCGCTCGAAGCCCATGCCGCTCTCGAAGGCCCAGGGCAGCATGCCCGAACGGTCCGGATCGGTGTCGCGCCAGATTTCGGAGCGGAACGACAGGAAGCCGTTGGGCTTGCCCTCGGTGAAGGGCGAGTTGGCAAATAGCGCGGTCGCTACCGGCTGCAGCGCCAGCCCCACGCGCAGCTTCTTCACCATGTCGGCTTCCGTCGAGAAGTCGAGATTGGCCTGCACCGTGCAGGTGCGGAACATCATGTCGAGGCCGAGATTGCCGACCTTGGGCATGTAGTTCGCCATGATCTTGTAGCGACCCTTGGGCATCACCGGCGTTTCGGCGCGCGTCCATTTCGGGCTCATGCCGATGCCGAGAAAGCCGATGCCGAGCGGCGTCGCCACTTCGCGCAATTGCACGAGGTGCGCGATCAATTCGGCCGAGGTCTGATGCACGGTCTCGACCGGCGCGCCCGAAAGCTCGAACTGGCCGCCCGGCTCGAGCGTGATCGCCCCGCCGCCGGTCACGTCGAGCAAGCCGATGATCGCCGCGCCCTCCATGATCGGGTCCCACCCGAGCAGGTCGCGCATACCTTCGAGCACCGCGCGGATGCCTCTCGGGCCGGCATAGGGCACCGGCTCGTGCCGGGTGAGCGTGAAGGGCAGCTTCTCATGCTCGGTGCCGACGCGGAAACGCTCCGGCGGCTTGCAGCCCTCCTCGAGCCAGTGCACGAGCTGGTCGCGCGACTCGATCGGCGTCATGTCGATTTGGTCGCGGGCCATTCGGGAGGGTGCTCCGGAGGGGGCGGGACGATACCCTCCGACCGCCGCGGAGCCAACCGGCCCTGTGCCTCGAAAGCAGACCAAAACGTGGGGAGCGCCCCGCTAGCGATTTAACGGTCTGAAAGCGTAGCGCAGTGTTTTTACCCTGTGCGGCACATCAGTTGCGCAGGATCAGCGCCAGTCACCACGCGCTACTTGCACGAGCGCTAACACCGCCACTGCGGCCGTATCGGCACGCAGAACGCGCGGTCCGAGCGAAAGCCGCACCACCTTGACGCGGCCAGTCAGTATTTTGCGCTCCGCTTCGGCGAACCCGCCCTCGGGCCCGATCAATATTGCAAGCGGGCCCGCGGGCGCTCGCGCCAGCGCATCGAGCGGATCGGCGATCTCCGCCTCTTCGTCGCAAAAGACCAGCACCCGCTCCGGCGGCAATACCCCGAGCCAGTCTAGCAACGGAACCGGCTCTTCGATCTTGGGGAGCGCGAGGATGCCGCATTGCTCCGCCGCCTCGATCGCGTTCGCACGCATGCGCACAATATTCACACGAGCGACCTGCGTATGTTGCGTGAGAACCGGCTGCACAAGCCCCACCCCCATCTCGACCGCCTTCTGCACCAGATAGTCGAGGCGGGCATGCTTGAGCGGAGCAAAGGCGAGCAGCAGATCCGACCCGGCCGGCTGTGGCCGCATTGGTTTCGCGAGCGTGAGCGTCGCCTTGCCGCGCGCGCCGGCAAGGCGCGCCGTCCATTCGCCATCCCGGCCGTTGAAAACCAGCGTTTCCGCCCCGTCCTGCAGCCGCAGCACGTTGCGCAGATAATTCTCTTGCCCACGCCCGAGCGCGAACTGGCCCCCGGGGGCGAGGACGCCCTCCAGATAGAGGCGCGGGAGGCGAATATCGTGCCTGGCCATGGACCTAACCTATGCCGGCGGCGCCCTGATCTTGCCGCATCGTTCGGGCTTTCATGCTGGCTCCCGAATTCGGTATTGTAGCGGACATGTTCCCTCGCGCGCTCCCCTTTGTCGTACTTGCCTTGGTCCTCGCAGCGGCGGTTCGCGCGGGTGCGCAGGCGCCGCAGGTCAATTGCGCGGAGGACTTCGCCGCGGCGCGCGGCGCCGCCGAAACCAGAGGCAAGGCGATCCAGGCCGCCGCAAAGCGCAAGGCACCGCCGCAGGAACTCTGTCCGCTGTTTCGGGCTTATGCCGACGCCGAAGCCAAGATGGTGCAGTTCCTGGAGAAGAATCAGGCCTGGTGCCAAGTGCCGCCGGAAGCCATCAAGGGATCCAAGGCCAACCACGCCAAGACATTGCAGGTGCGCACGCAAGTTTGCCAGGCCGCCGCCAACCCGGCGGCGGCGGCCCCGCCGAGCGCCGGGCTTTCCGGCGTGCTCACAAATATCCCAGGCGCCGCTCCCCCGCCGCCCACGGGCGGCACCGGCGTGTTCGACACGCTCACCGGCAACGCCCTACAGCGATGAGTCCCACCGGCCGGCCGGTGGCTCCGGTCGCCGAACTCGACCGGCAATTGGGTCGACCGCATCGCGCCATCTTGGACGCGCCCCTACCTGCGTCTCGCGCGCGCCGACCGGCCGATCGGCACCTGGCTCCTGCTCTTGCCCTGCTGGTGGTCGACGGCGCTCGCGGCGATCGCGAACGGCGACCGCGTACCCGATCTTCGTTTGCTTGTTTTTTTTGCGATAGGCGCCATTGCCATGCGCGGCGCCGGCTGCACTTGGAACGACATTCTCGATCGCGACCTCGACGCCAGGGTCGATCGCACGCGCTCGCGCCCGATCCCTTCAGGACAAGTGTCGGTCCGCGCCGCCTTCGCGTTTCTCGCGCTACTTTCGCTGATCGGCCTCGCGGTGCTTCTGCAGATGAACCGCTTCACGATCGCGACCGGCATCGCCTCGCTCGCCATCGTGGCGATCTATCCGCTCGCCAAGCGCGTCACCAATTGGCCCCAGTCGGTGCTGGGGCTGGCCTTTTCCTGGGGCGCGCTGATGGGCTGGGCCGCCGTTTTCGCGCGGCTCGATCCGCCAGCGCTTGTGCTCTATGCCGGGGCGATTCTGTGGGTGATCGGCTACGACACGATCTATGCCCACCAGGACCGCGACGACGACGCCGTCATCGGCGTGCGCTCCACCGCGCGGCTGTTCGGCGCGAGAACGAAGCCGGCGCTTTTTATATTCTTCACAGGAGCCGTGGTGCTTATCGGAATTGCCGGCATGCTCGCCGGGGCACACTGGATCTTCGCGCTCGGGCTCTTGGCCTTCGCCGCCCATCTTGCGTGGCAGGTGCGACGGCTCGATATCGACGACCCGGAACTGTGCTTGAAGCTTTTTCGCTCGAACCGCGATGCCGGGCTGATTCTTTTCGCCGGGCTCGTGCTCGACGCCGCGCTTATTCAGGCGCGATGATCTCACGCTCGTCCCTGTGCACGGCGTGAGCGATCCGCACCCGGCCCCACATGCGGCGCAGATGGATCGTCGGGCGGCGCCTCTTCAGCGCCGTGCGCCGGCGCCGGCGCGGTGCGCTGCTGCCAATGGCGAGCGGTACGGGTATCGCCGAAATTGCTTGCGGCGCGCCGGTCAAGAGCGGCCGGCCGAGCGTCTGCGCCCAGAGCCGCCAATCGGCGTCGAGATTTTCCGTCTCCGCTGCGTATTGAAGCGGTACGCTCAGCGCAGCGTCGCGATGTTCGAGCACCAATGCCATGCGACCCCCGGCCGCGGCATTGCCCGGAAAAGCGCGCACGGAAACGCCGAGAAAATGCACAACCGGTAGATTGAGCCGCATCCGCATGCCGCGCACGCTGCGCAGCACCAGCACGCGCTCGCGATCGATCTCGGCAATGCGAGTGTTGCCGTCCGCCGTCGGGTCAACCGCAGCGACGCGCACCGGAAGGAGAAGCGGGTCGAGCCGCATGACGCGACTCGACCCGGCGGGCGTGATGCCGCCCGTCATTGTTTGACGCCTCAATTCGCACTCCCCGCCGGACTTAAGCGCCCGGTCTTGGAGCACGTCCTTGCCATGACGCTCACGAGGATCGACTTAAGGGAGCTGGTTAATCGTCTGTAGTCGCGCGCTTTTTCGCCGCTGTTCTCCGCTCATGCTTGCCGAATTCTTGCCATCGCGCGCTTGCAGCCCCGCAAACGAAAGCCTAGAGCCTGCGTCATGCGAAGCGTGAACGAAGTATTGCCGGCGGCTGCGCCCGTGCCGGCAGAGCTCATGCGCGGCCTCGCCGACGCGGTCACCGAGTCTCGGCCAGCTCGCATTGAAGATGTTCCGTGACGGGGTTCGTACCTGGACGAAAGAGAACGACTCGCCCGTAAGTGAGGCCGACCTCGCGGTCGATGCACGACTCGCCGAGCGCCTGCGCCCGCTCGCTCCGGAAGCCGGCTGGCTCTCCGAGGAGACCGCCGACACGTCCGACCGGCGCGAACGGCCACGGCTCTGGGTCGTAGATCCGATCGACGGCACTCGTTCCTTCATCGCCGGGTTGCCCGATTGGACGATCGTGGCCGCCCTGGTCGAACGCGGCCATCCGATCGCCGCTGCGATCTTCGCGCCGGTAACCGAGGAATTGTTCCTGGCCACCGCCGGTGGTGGCGCCACGCGGAACGGCGCACCCATAGCCGCACAGACGAAAGCCTCGCTCGATGCTGCCCGCATCGCCGGATCGCGCTCGATCGTCGACCGGCTTGCGCGCCAGAACAAGGTAGAGAAACTACCGCGCATCCACTCCCTGGCGCTCCGGCTCGTACGGGTCGCAACCGGCGAGGCGGATGCCGCGCTTGCCGCTGCCCACGCGCATGATTGGGATATCGCGGCGGCCGATCTCATGCTGCGGGAGTCGGGCGGCCTGCTCACCGAATTCGACGGCAGCGTTCCGCAATATAACCGGCCTGAGGCGTTGCATGGCGCACTCGCCGCCGCCGGACGCACGTTGCATCCGGCATTGCTCCGCGCGCTCACAGAGTCTTTGAACAAGCCGGACAAAGTGCGAGGATACGCGCACGAGCCTGTCAAGGGAGTTTCGCCCCGTGAGTAGACCGGCCGACAAGGCGGGGAAACCCGCGGCAAAGCAGCTCTTGCATCTCGTATTCGGCGGCGAGCTGCGCTCGTTCGACGATCTTGAGTTCCGCGACCTCGACAAGCTCGATATCGTGGGCGTCTATCCGAACTACGCCTCGGCCTATGCCGCCTGGAAAGCCAAGGCCCAGCAAACCGTGGACAATGCGATGGTGCGATACTTCATCGTACACCTGCACCGGCTCCTGGATCCCGATACCGACACCCGCAGTCGGCAGCTCTGAGTTCGGCATCGTGTCCGTGCGTATCTGGCGCAAGTTCCGCAAGTCGTCCGCCTTCCGGCGTTTGGCCGGCAACCTGCTCGCGAACTATCTGAAATTGATCTGGGCGACCAACCGGGTGATCATCGTCCCCGGGAACATCTACGAGATCTTGGAGCCCGATGTTCCCGCGATCTTCACCTTCTGGCACGGACAGCACTTCCTCACCTCGTTCCTGATCCCCAAGCACTGGCGCGCCAAGGCCCTGCTGTCGCGCCACGGAGACGCCGAGATGAACGCGATCGCTGTCGAAGCGCTCGGTGCCGGCGCCATCCGCGGGTCCGGCGATCACGGCGGCGACTTCCACCGCAAGGGTGCGGTCGGCGCGACCTTCAAGATGCTCGAAGCACTGGAGCAGGGCTATATTCTCGGCGTCACCGCCGACGTGCCGAAGGTCGCGCGCATTGCCGGCGACGGCATCATTGCGATCGCGCGCCATTCCGGCCGGCCGATCTACCCGCTCGCGATTTCCGCGAGTCGGCGCCTCGCGACCAAGAGCTGGGATAGAGCCAGCATTTATCTGCCGTTCGGGCGGATCGCCGTCGTTTTCAGCGAGCCGGTGCGTGTGGCGCGCGACGCAAGCGACGCCGCGTGCGAATCCGCCCGCACGGTCTTGCAGGAGCGGCTGAACGAGATTTCCACGAAAGCCGAGGCACTCGCCGGACACCGGCCGCAGGAGACCAACGATGGCGCCTAGGGATCGGCTGCCGTTCTCGCTCCACGTCTATCAGCGCGCGACGCGGCTCGCCGCGCCTTTCGCGAGCGCGCTCTTGGCGACGCGGCTGCGGCGCGGAAAAGAAGACCCCGAGCGGATTTCCGAGCGGCGCGGCATCGCGACGCTCGAACGCCCCGCCGGTCCGCTGATCTGGGCCCATGGCGCCAGCGTCGGCGAAGTGCTTTCGCTACTGCCGCTCGTCGAACGAATTCGGCCGCTCGGCTTCCCGATGCTTCTGACCTCAGGCACGGTAACCGCCGCGCAACTCGTAGGTAGGCGACCGGCGAACGGCACCTTGCACCAGTTCGTTCCACTCGACGTGCCGGCCTTCATCGGCCGATTCCTCGACCACTGGCGCCCTAGCCTGGCGTTGCTCGCCGAATCGGAGCTGTGGCCCAATCTCGTGATCGAGACGACCCGGCGCGGCACGCCGCTGGTGCTGGTCAATGCGCGCCTTTCGCAGCGCTCGTTCGATCGCTGGCGGCTCGCCCGTGGTGCCGTTAGGGCCCTGCTGTCGCGCATCGACCTGTGCCTGGCGCAGGGCGCCGAGGATGCGCGGCGCCTTACCGAGCTCGGCGCGCCGCGCGTGAACATTACCGGCAACCTCAAGTTCGACGTGCCGCCGCCGCCGGCCGATGCGACGGCGCTTTCCGCGCTGATGCGCGCGATCGGCGAGCGCGTGGTCCTGCTCGCCGCCAGCACCCATGCCGGCGAGGAAAAGGCCGTACTGACGGCGCATCAGCAGATCAAGCGCAGGGTGCCGGGCTTGCTCACCATCATCGCGCCTCGCCATCCGGAGCGCGGACCGGAGATCGTCGATCTCGCGCAAGCCGCAGGCCTGGCACCGGTCATGCGCTCGCGCGGTCACCTGCCCGATCGCGGCAGCGACATCTATGTAGCCGACACCATCGGCGAACTCGGAATTTTCTACCGCCTCGCGCCGATCGTATTCATGGGCGGCTCGCTGGTGCCACACGGCGGCCAGAACCCGATCGAGCCCGCCAAGCTCGATAGCGCCATCCTCTATGGGCCGCATGTCGCGAATTTCGCAGAAATCTACGACCAGCTGAGCCGCGCGCGCGGAGCCGCGCTGGTGCGCGACACCGACTCGCTCGCGCGCAGCATCTCGCTCCTGCTCGACGACCGCGCGCTCGCGCGCAAGATGGCGGTCACGGCGCGCGCGACCGTCGAGCAGCTGGGCGGCGCACTGGAGCGCACCTATGCTTCGATCGAGCCCTATCTGATCGGGCTCAAGCTGCAGAACTGAAGGGTTCGGTGACGATGCTGCACGCGCCTGCCTTCTGGTGGAGAAAGCCGGGACTGGCATCTTTCCTGCTCGCACCGGCGGGCGCGCTCTATGGCGCGGTCGCGGCGATGCGGCTCGCACGCCGTGGCACACGCGCGAAAGTTCCCGTCATCTGCGTCGGCGATCCTACCGTCGGCGGCGGCGGCAAGACTCCGGCCGTGATCGCGCTGGCGAAGATGTTGAGCGCCGCGGGCGAAAAACCCTTTGTCTTGAGCCGCGGCTATGGCGGGCGTTTGCTCGGACCGGTTCTCGTCGATCTGAAGATGAGCGCCTTGGAGATCGGCGACGAACCGCTGCTGCTGGCCGCTCATGCTCCGACCATTGTCGCCGCCGACCGCATCGCCGGCGCGAAGCTCGCGGCCGAGTCAGGTGCCAGCGTAATCGTGCTCGACGACGGCTTTCAAAATCCCTCGCTCGAGAAGGATTTCTCTCTCCTGGTGGTCGACGCGGAAACCGGCGTCGGAAACGGCCGCGTGTTTCCCGCCGGCCCCTTGCGTGCACCGCTCCAAACTCAAGTCGCCCGCGCCCACGGGCTCATCCTGATCGGTCTGGGCGGTGCCGCCCGCGAAGTCGCCGAAATCGCGACCTCAAGGGCGATCCCGGTATTCAGGGCACGCCTGATGCCGGATGCCGCTGCCGCGAACGCTCTCGCCAGGAAACGCGTTCTGGCATTCGCCGGGATTGGCCGGCCGGAGAAATTCTTTGCCACGTTGGTCGCGATCGGAGTGGAAATCGTGGAACGGCGTGGCTTTCCCGACCATCACCGTTTTTCACCGGACGACGCGGAAGGGCTCTTGTCTCATGCGCGCGCGCAAGATCTTCAGCTCATCACAACCGAGAAGGATCTCGTGCGCATGCGCGGCAATCCGGCGCTCGCCGGGCTCGTGGCCGTAACGAACGCGCTTCCTGTGACGCTTGAATTCATCGACCCGGCTGCGATCGAGAAGCGCCTCGCGGACGCGCTCGCGAAAGCGCGCTGATCAGCGCTTGCGACGATCCGGATGCAAGCGGGCGAGCACTGCCGCCGGATTGGCGTAAGCCTCCTGCAACTCGACGCTCCAATACTTGAGCTCGTCGAGTGAAATCGGCTCGCCGGTGACCGCGCAACGCACGTAGCTGCCCGGACGCACGATCCTGTAATCGCCGTCGAGGTAGCGGATTTCGGCCTCGCCGGCCGCAAGCGGTATGCGTTCGTAGCGGTTCATTGCCGGTCCCGGTCAGGGTGGCTTGCCGCAACATAGTGCGGCGCATCCGGCCTGCCAACCCGCGCTGTTAACTTTTGTGTCAGCTGAACAGACTGCCTTGTCCGCCGCCCGTGCCGCCGCGGCGGCGCTTCGGTGCGCTGCCGCCTTCCGCGGTCACCGGCAAGGTTCCGTCAGAGAACTCGATCGTAAGCCGGTCCCCGACAGCGACCGCCTGCACCGAGCGCACCGGCGCGCCGGCCGCGTCGCGCACCAGTGCGAACCCGCGCGCCAGCACACCGTGATAGCTCAAGGCCTCGAGCAATTGTGTGAGACCCCGAAGCCGCGCCTTGCGCGCATCGAAACGGGTCCGGAACGCGCGGTGCGCGCGTTCGATCAGCACGTGCGCCTGCTCGCGCCCGCGCTCGACCCTTGTGCGCAAAGCAAACGGCACGTGCCGCGACGAAGCACGCGCAAATCGCACACGATGCGCGTGCGCGTTGGCGCGCAATGCCTTCGGCAGCCGCTCGCCGACCGAATCCAACCGCTGCCGCGGCATGGCGAGCAACGCATCGAGCGCCGGGATGCCGCGCGCCAGCCCGCGCACTTCGCTGCGCAGCCGCTCGATGAAGCGCAGCGCGGCGCCGATCAAGCGCGCGCCGAAATCCTCGGTCTCCGCGATCAGTTCGGCCCGCACCGGCACGATCATCTCGGCGGCGGCCGTCGGCGTCGGCGCGCGCCGGTCGGCGACCAGATCGATCAAAGTAAAATCGGTCTCGTGGCCGACCGCCGAAACCAGCGGGATTTTGCTCGCCGCCACAGCGCGCGCCACGATCTCCTCGTTGAATCCCCAGAGATCCTCGAGCGAGCCGCCGCCGCGCGCGACGATGAGCACGTCCGGCCGCGGGATCGGCCCGCCGGGCTTCAGCGCATTGAAGCCGGCGATCGCCGCCGCGACCTCGGGCGCACAGGCCTCGCCCTGCACCCGCACCGGCCACACCAGCACATGGCGCGGAAAGCGGTCGGAAAGCCGGTGCAGAATGTCTCGGATCACCGCACCCGTCGGCGAGGTGATGACGCCGATCACGCGCGGCAGATACGGCAGCGGCTGCTTCCGCTCCTCGTCGAACAGACCTTCGGCCTGAAGCTTCTTCTTCCGCTCTTCGAGCAGCGCCATCAGCGCGCCGACGCCCGCGGGCTCGAGGCCATCGATCACGATCTGGTATTTGGAACTGCCGGGGTAAGTCGTGATCTTGCCGGTGGCGATCACTTCGAGCCCGTCCTCGGGCTTGAAGCGGATGCGTCCGAACACGCCCTTCCAGATCACCGCCTCGATGCGGGCGCCCTCGTCTTTCAGCGAGAAATAGACGTGGCCGGAGCTGTGCGGGCCGCGGTAGCCGGAAACTTCGCCGCGCAGCCGCACATAGGGGAACGCCTCCTCCACCGTGCGCTTGAGCGCGGCGGAAAGCTCCGAGACGCTGATCTCGGGCAGATTGACGCGTGCTTCTGTGGATGCGGCCATGGCTGGACCCGGGTCTCGCAGTTTCTATGCTACATCCGCGTGCGCGCGAAGTACTTCCGGAATTTCCCCATGAAGGTGCTTCTTCTCGGCTCCGGCGGACGCGAGCATGCGCTCGCCTGGAAGCTCGCCGCGAGCCCACTTCTGACCAAGCTCTATGCCGCGCCGGGCAATCCCGGCATCGCCGAGGAAGCGGAGATCGTCGACCTGAAAATCGCCGATCACGCGGCGGTCGCGGCCTTCTGCAAGACGAACAAGATCGATCTTGTCGTGATCGGCCCCGAGGCGCCGCTCGTGGCCGGTCTCGTGGACGATCTAGAGAAGGCCGGCATCAAGGCCTTCGGCCCCAAGGCCGTCCCGGCACAACTCGAAGGCTCCAAGTCCTTCACCAAGCAACTGTGCGCCGCGAACAAGATCCCGACCGCCGGCTTCGCGGAATTTCGCGATGCGGAGTCTGCCAAGGCCTACGTGAAGAAACACGGCGCGCCGATCGTGGTGAAAGCCGATGGCCTGCATGCCGGCAAAGGCGTCGTTGTCGCCATGACCGAGGCCGAGGCGATCAAAGGCATCGATCTCGCGTTTCAGATGACCGGAAACGCAAAAACCCCGGTCATGCTCGAAGAGTTTCTCTCCGGGGAGGAAGCGAGCCTCTTCTTCCTCGTCGATGGTGAGAATGTATTGATGCTCGCCGGCGCCCAGGACCACAAGCGCGCTTTTGACGACGACAAGGGCCCCAACACCGGCGGCATGGGCGCCTATTCGCCCGCTCCCGTGCTGACCCCCGAGATCGAACGCCGCGCGCTCGAGGAAATCGTCAAGCCCACCGCCCGCGCGCTGGCGCGCGCCGGCACGCCCTATAGCGGCGTGCTCTATGCCGGGCTGATGATCGGCGCCGACGGGCCGAAGCTGATCGAATACAACGTCCGCTTCGGCGATCCCGAATGCCAGGTGCTGATGCCGCGCCTGAAGGACGATCTGCTCACGCTCATGCTCGCTACCGTCGACGGGACGCTGAACAAGGTCACCGCGCGCTGGCACGACGAGCCGGCGCTCACGGTGGTGATGGCGACCAAGGGCTATCCCGGCGAATATCAGACCGGCTCCGAGATCAAGGGGCTCGATCGCGCCGCGCAAGTGGAAAGCGTCAAGATTTTCCACGCCGGAACCAAGCGCGACGGCGCGCGACTGCTCGCCAATGGCGGGCGTGTGCTCGATGTCACCGCGAGTGGCAAGACCGTGGCCGAGGCGCGCGCGCGCGCCTACGATGCCATCGGCCGCATCGATTGGCCCGAAGGATTTTACCGCCGCGATATCGCCTGGCGCGCGCTGAACCGATGATACATTTGCTTTCTGTCCTCCCGGCCGAGGCCCCCGGACTTGATCCGGGGGCCGAGAGCCGGGATCCAGGATCATTGCCGGTGCGATAATCTCCCGCTCGGTGACCCTGGATCCCGGATCGACCTCGCCGGACTATCGTCCGGCTCGGCCGTCCGGGATGACAGTATCTGGAATAGGGACAATCTAATGCCCGAACTGCCCGAACTTTTCCCCGGCTTCGAGTTCGCACTTGATCGAGACGAAAGCCGCCAAGCTGTTCGCTCGCGTCGGCGGCAAGGGCGCGCCGCTGCTCTTGCTGCACGGCCATCCGCAGACCGGCGCCATGTATCACCGCATCGCCCCGGAGCTCGCCAAGCACTACACGCTCGTGATCGCCGATCTCATCGGCTATGGCGCGAGCGGCACGCCCGAGGCCGCGCCCGACCATTCGCCCTATACCAAGCGCGCCATGGCCGCGGCGATGGTGGAGCTGATGGAAAAGCTCGGCCACAAGCGCTTCGCCCTCGTCGGCCACGACCGTGGCGGCCGCGTCGGCTATCGCCTCGCGTTCGATCATCCCGAGCACATCACGCGCCTTTCCGTTCTCGATATCGTCCCGACCTTTGAAATGTGGGCCGGCATGAACGCCGCGCGCGCCATGGCGGCCTATCATTGGCCCTTCCTCGCACAGCCGGCGCCGTTTCCAGAAACGCTGATCGGCAATTCGGTCGATTTCTATTTCAAATGGGTTTTCACCGGCATGCGCTGGGGCACCGACGCGAGCGTGTTCGACCCGCGCGCGGTCGAGCATTATCGCCAGAATTTCTCCGACGCTGCGCATATCCACGGCTTTTGCGAGGACTATCGCGCCGGGCAATCCACCGACGTCGCCATCGATGACGCGGACCTGAAGGCAGGCAAGAAAATCGCCTGCCCGGTGCAGGTGCTGTGGGGCGCCCGTGGCCTTCCGGCCCGAAGCGGCGGCGAGGGCATGCTCGATATTTGGCGGCGCTGGGCTCAGAACGTCGAGGGCCAGGCCATTGAATGCGGGCATTTTCTCCCTGAGGAAAATCCCGACGCGACCTTGGCCGCGCTTCTGCCATTCCTCGCCAAGGACTGAGCGCGGACCAAATCCGCGCTATGCTCGCGCCTCGGGGAACGCCTTGATGCAGCAGATCGACCGCCAGAGCGCCTTCACCGGCACCAAGGAAGTGGCGCCGGCGCTCGCCTTTCCGGTCGACCGGCTCGAAACCATCTCGCGCGCGAGGTGCCGGGCTTCGCCGGCCCGCTCAAGGTCACCCAGTTCAAGGGCGGCCAATCGAACCCGACTTATCTCCTGGAGTCACCCGTGCGCCGCTATGTGCTGCGCCGCAAGCCGCCAGGAAAACTGCTCGCCTCCGCGCACGCGGTCGACCGCGAGTTCCGCGCCATTAGCGCGCTCTACCCGCAAGGCTTCCCGGTGCCCGAGCCGGTGCTCTATTGCGCCGACGAGAATGTGATCGGCACCGCCTTCTATGTGATGGGCTTCGTCGATGGCCGCTCGATCTGGGAGCCGCGCATGCCGGACGCGACCAACGCGGAGCGCACGGCCACCTACGATGCCATGAATGAGACGCTCGCGCGCCTGCACCGCTTCGACCCGAACGCGATCGGGCTTTCCGACTACGGCAAGAGCGAAAACTACATGGCCCGCCAGGTAGCGCGCTGGTCCAAGCAATACGTCGCCTCCAAGACCATGGAGATCGACGAGATGGAGCGGCTGATGGAATGGCTGCCGCAGCATCTGCCGCCCGAGGGCCCAGTGCGGCTGGTGCACGGCGACTATCGCCTCGACAATATGATCCTCGACCACAAGGGCCCGCGCGTGCTCGCCGTGCTCGACTGGGAACTTTCCACACTCGGCGACCCGCTCGCCGATGTCACCTATCACCTGATGGCCTGGGAAATGCCGCGCACCGAGAGCGGCGCCGGCACCGGCAGCCTGCGCGGCCTCGACCTGAAGTCGCTCGGGATTCCCGACCGCGACGCCTATGTGGAGATGTACTGGAAGCGCACCGGCCTCGACCCGCGGCCGCATCTGCAACTTTATCTCGCCTACAATTTCTTCCGCATCGCCGGAATCCTGCAGGGCATCGTCGGCCGCGTGCGCGACGGCACTGCCGCGAACCAGAACGCCGCCGCTATGGCGAACCTGGTGCGGCCGATGGCGGAGAATGCTTGGAAATTCGCGCGTGAAGCCGG
>CAVXXM010000007.1:0-43282 GCA_963765745.1 uncultured Alphaproteobacteria bacterium | reverse complement strand
CACCCAGCCTTTGAACCAGCGCGTACGCTGCCGCAGCCACGGCATGAACTTCGCCGGCGCTTCCTCGTAGGTGGTGGAGTCGATGGTGCCGATGCGATAGCCGAAGCGAACCAGCCGGATGCCGATATCGGTGTCCTCGGTTACGTTGAACGGATCCCAGCCGCCGACGCGGCGCAATACCTCGGTGCGAAAGTGGTTCGAGGTGCCGCCGAGCGGGATCGGCAGCCGCATGCGGGCGAGCGAGGGAAGGAAGACGTCGAACAATGCGGCGTATTCGGCGGTGTAGTGGCGCGTGATCCAGTTGTCCGACGCATTGTCGATGGTCAGGCGCGCCTGCACGCAGGCGAGCGATTGCGGTTCGCCGCGAAAAGCGCTGAGTGCCTTGCGCAGCTGGTCGGAGTCGGGCTCGTCCTCGGCGTCGTAGACCACGAGGAAACTGCCGCGCGCGAAAGGCAGCGCCGCGGCCAGCGCCTTGGGCTTGGTGCGCGGCCCGGCGAGCGGGGCCACGATCTCCTCGAACGGCGCGCCCAGTCTGAGGCGGGCAATGGCGTAGCGGGTATCGGGATCGTCGGCTTCGACTACGAATTTTATGTCCAATTTTTCGAGCGGGTAATCGAGACGGCGCAGCGCCGCGACCAGGCGCGGAACGATGCGCGCCTCGCGATAGAGCGGCACCACGATCGTGTAGACGGGGAGCGCCCGTTCCGGCACGCGCAGCGGTTCGATCTCGGCTGGGCGCATGAAGCAGGCGCGCAGACGCAGCCCGATCCAGGCGAGGAAGGCCAATCCGAGAAAGCCCTCGGTAGCGAGCAGGAGGGATCGCGGCGAAATGAGGCCAATTATGAACGCGGCTGCAGCGATCAGTCCCGCAAATATGCGCAGGCTCTGCGATCCCCGCTCGGCGGCGGAAAGATCGGGACGCCGGCTGTGCAGGCCGAGCACGGCTTCGCGGGCAAGCTCGGTGGCCCCGATCCGGCGAACGTATGCCGACATGCGTTCGGGCGAGGCCAGCCGCAGGCCCTCGACAAGGCGCGGATCGCGCTCGAGCGCGGCGGCGAGGCGGGCAATCCCGTTGCCGCGCGGCGCCAGCGTGATGCGCGCGCGGCCGTCGGAGTCTATTCGGCGAAGTACGCCGGTCCTGGCGGCTTCGAGGATACGTTCGGAGTCCGGCGGTGCGTCGTCGTCGAGCGGGTCGATCTCGAGCCCCAGGTGATCGGCAAGGGCTTCGGTGATCTCGTCCGGCGACAGAAGCCCATGCGCGCGCACGACTTCGTCGCCGCCGATCTGCAAGAGAGCGGCCCGTCGCGCCGCGGCTTCGAAAAGTGCGGGGTCGAGATAGGGCTCGAGCGCGGCAAGCTCGATCGGGAGCGACGGATCGGCGCCGGCAGGCGCGGCATGCACATGTCCGCCCCCGGCATAGCTCGGGCGTTGCGCCGTGCGCATACTCTCGAACGAAAATAAACGCATCTCCTGGCCCCGAAGACATAGCCTACAACTCCCGCGCGGGTTTACAAACGATTCGCGCGAGGCGAAATTCGCGCGCTACCGGCACCGACAAACCCATGCACAACACAGAGCCCAGATTCCTCGCGCCTAACCCGCGCTTTCATGCGCCCCTGGCGCGGTGGACGATCTCTTGTGCCGTGGTCCTGGCGCTGCTTCTTCTGGTGGTCGGACCCGCGTTCGCCCAGACGCCGCCGCGCGTGTTCGTGCCGGGATTCTGGGACCCGAAGCGGCGGCCGGAAAAACCCGAGCCCGGCCGCGTCACCATGATCCGCTTCTTCACCGAGGAGGATTATCCGCCGTTCAACTTCAAGGGGCCGGACGGTCAGCCGATCGGCTTCAACGTCGATCTGGCGCGCGCGATCTGCACGGAGCTTTCGATCCAATGCACGATCCAGGTGCGCCGCTTCGACACGCTTCTGGAAGCGATGGACGAGGGCAAGGGCGACGCGATCATCGCCTCGCTCGCCGTCAATCCAGAGACCCGGAAGCGCCTCGACTTCACCGAGCGCTATTATCGCTCGCCCGCGCGTTTCATCTCGCGAAAGGATTTCGATTTGAAGGACGCGACGCCGGAGACGGTCGCCGGCAAGCGGGTGGCGGTCGTCGCCGGAACCGCGCACGACGTCTACTTGCGCGCCTTCTTCGCGGAGGCCGCGATCCAGCCGGTTGCCCATTTCGAGAACGCACTCGCGGCGCTGAAGCGCGGCGAGGTTGACCTCGTGTTCGGCGACGGCATCGCGCTCGCCTTCTGGCTGAACGGACGGGATTCCGCGGGTTGCTGCGCGTTCCGCGGCGGGCCCTTCACCGAGAGCCGCTATTTCGGCGAGGGCGTCGGCATCGCGGTGAAGAAAGGGAACGAGACGCTGAAGCGCGCGCTCGACTACGCGCTTTTCCAGGTATGGGAAAAGGGCATCTACACCGACCTCTATTTGCGCTATTTCCCGGTCGGCTTCTACTGAAGCAGCCCAAGGAGAAGACGATGGCGGCGCCGGCCGCGGAAGTCGCGAACACGTTGCGCGAATTCGCAGAACAGTCGAACGCCTGGCCGTTCGAGGAGGCGAGGAAGCTCGTCCAGCGCTTGAAGAATCGGCCCAAGGACGAGGTGCTGTTCGAGACCGGCTATGGCCCCTCGGGCTTGCCGCATATCGGCACGTTCGGCGAGGTCGCGCGCACCAGCATGGTTCGACATGCCTTTCGCGTGCTCACCGAGGACAAGATCAAGACCCGCCTGATCTGTTTCTCCGACGACATGGACGGGTTGCGCAAAGTGCCCGACAACGTGCCGCAGAAGGATATGCTGGCGAAGCATCTCGGACAGCCGCTGACGCGCGTGCCCGACCCGTTCGGCACGCACCCGAGCTTCGGCGAGCACAATAACGCGCGGCTCTGCGCCTTTCTCGACCAGTTCGGCTTCGAATACGAATTCCTGTCGTCGACCGCCTGCTACGCCTCCGGCCGCTTCGACAAGACGCTGTTGCTGTTGCTCGACCGCTACGAGCAAGTGATGGAGATCATGCTGCCTTCGTTGCGCGAGGAGCGGGCGGCGACCTATTCGCCGTTCCTGCCGGTCTCGCCGCGCACCGGCGCGGTGCTGCAGGTGCCGATCCTGGAGCACGACAAGAAGCGCGGCACGGTGGTCTACGAGGACCCCGACACCAAGGAGCGCATGGAAAGCCCGGTCACCGGCGGGCGCTGCAAGCTGCAATGGAAGCCGGACTGGGCCATGCGCTGGGTCGCGCTCGGGGTCGATTACGAGATGGCGGGCAAGGATCTGATCGATTCGGTGAAGCTCTCGGGCCAGATCGCGCGCGCGCTCGGCGCCGAGCCGCCGGAAGGCTTCAATTACGAGCTGTTCCTCGACGAAAAGGGGCAGAAGATATCGAAGTCCAAGGGCAACGGAATCACGATCGATGAATGGCTGCGCTATGCGAGCCCGGAGAGCCTTTCGCTCTTCATGTATCGCGAGCCCAGGGCCGCCAAGCGGCTCTATTTCGACGTGATCCCGCGCCACATGGACGAGTACCAGCAGTTTCTCGAGGCCTATCCGAAGCAGGACTGGAAGCAGCGCCTCGGCAACCCGGTCTGGCACATCCATTCGAGCAATCCGCCGCCGTCGGAAATCCCGACTCCGTTCTCCATGCTGCTGACGCTGGTTTCATCCTCGAACGCGGAGAACGCCGAGACGCTGTGGGGCTTCATCAAGCGCTACCGGCCGGACGTGACGCCGGAAACGCACCCGAAGCTCAAGGCGAACGTGGAATATGCGATCCATTATTTCCGCGATTTCGTGCTGCCGGCGAAATCGTTCCGCAAGCCGACGCCCGAGGAGCGCGAGGCATTGACGGCGCTGCGCGACGCGCTCTCGCAGCTTCCCGCGAGCGCCACCGCCGCGCAGATCCAGGACGTGGTGTACGAGATTGGGCGGCGGCCGCCGTTCCTCGACTTGAGCGGCAAGGGCAAGACCAAGGACGGCAAGCCGGGCGTGTCGCTCGAATGGTTCAATATGCTCTATCAGGTGCTGCTTGGGACAGGAGAAGGGACCGCGCTTCGGCTCCTTCGTCGCCGTCTATGGCATCGAGAACACGGTCGGCATGATCGACGGCGCGCTGGCGCGTTCGGCCTGACTTACTGACTCGCCCACAGGATGCGGGCGATCCAGTCCACCTCGGAGGCCGGCAACACGCGATCCCGGTGCGCGGGATTGAGCGAGCGCAGCTCGATCGATTTCGCCGATTTGCGCTTCAGCTCCTTGGCCAAGACCTCGCCGTCTTTGGTTTTCACGACAACGCGATCGCCCTTGCGCACGGTCGCGCCCGGCGAGATCAAGAGGATGTCGCCGTCGCGATAGAGCGGCTCCATGGAGTCGCCGGAGACCTCGAGCGCATAGGCATGCTCGTCGTCCAGGCTGGGGAACGGAACCGCATCCCAGCCGGAGCCGACCGGGAAGCCGCCATCGTCGAAATAGCCGCCGGCGCCGGCCTCGGCGAAGCCGATGAGCGGCAAGGGCCGCGGCGCGCGTTTGGAGGACTTGGCGTCGAGCAGCGCGATGTATTCCTCGACGCTGGCGCCGGTCACATGCAGGATTTTGGCGATCAATTCGGTCGAGGGCCAGCGCGGGCGGCCGTCGGGGCCGAGGCGCTTGGAGCGGTTGAAAGAAGTCGGATCGAGACCGGCCTTCTTGGCCAGACCCGAAGCCGAAAAGCCGTAGCGCTCAGCCAGCCGGTCGATGGCGGCCCAGACGCGCGGATGGGAAAGATTGGCCAATTGGAGCTCCGCCGTTCGATGAAGTTCGTCCGGCAGTAGGAATAATCACCCAGAAGACTTTCGTCCAGCCATCATCGGGGGTATTCACATAAATTTCCCGTGATAGGTGTAGGCGGACCCGCTTGCAGCCAAGGGGCGCCGCCGATAGCGTCGCGCCGCTGTCATGAGCAGGCTGGCGGCCATCAACCGCGCGGGGCTGAAACGCCCGACCTTTGACCCGTTGCTCGGGGGGAATCGCTCTTGATCCCGCTATTGGACTTGGGACTTCCCTTCGCGCGGCTGCTGGACGCCGAGGATGCGCACCGGCTTGCGCTCACGGCGCTGAAAATGCTGCCGCTGCCGCCGCTTCCAGCCGACGATCCGCGGCTCAAGGTCGAGGCGTTCGACCTCCTATTCTCCAATCCCGTGGGGCTTGCCGCCGGCTTCGACAAGGATGCGGAAGTGCCGGATGCGGCTTTGAAAATGGGCTTCGGCTTCGTCGAGGTAGGAACGCTGACGCCAAAGGCGCAGTCGGGCAATCCGCGCCCGCGCGTCTTCCGTCTTCCGGCCGACGAGGCGGTCGTCAACCGCCTCGGCTTCAACAATGGCGGTTATGCCGCAGCGCACAATCGGCTGACCAAGCGAGCGCGCGGTACCGGGGGGGTCTTTGGGATTTTGGGCGTCAATGTGGGGGCGAATCGCGAATCAGTCGATCGCGCCGCCGACTACGTGGAAGGCATCAAGACCTTCGCCGCGGCGGCAGATTATCTCACGGTTAACGTTTCCTCACCGAACACGCCGGGGCTGCGCGATCTGCAATTCGGGGCGGCGCTCGACGATCTGGTCGCACGCGTCATGCAGGCGCGCGAGTCGGCGGCGGCGCGCGCCGGAAAAAAGCCGGTGCTGCTGAAAATCGCGCCCGATCTTTCGCTGAATGAACTCGACGGCGTCGTGGCGGTAGCGCGCAAGCGCGGCATCGACGGCATCATCGTCGCCAACACCACGATCGTGCGCCCGCGATCGTTGCGCGACCCTGCCGCGCGCGAAGAGGGCGGGCTCTCGGGCCGGCCGCTGTTCTCGCTCTCGACGCGAATACTTGCCGAGACTTTTCTGCGCGCCGAGGGAGCGTTTCCGCTCGTCGGCGTCGGCGGAGTCAATTCAGCGGATGCGGCGTGGCAGAAAATTCGCGCCGGTGCCGCGCTCGTGCAGCTCTATACCGCCTTGATTTATAAGGGATTTTCTCTAGTCGCGACGATCAAGCGCGGGCTGGTGCAGCGGCTCGATCGTGAAGGAATCAAGAAGATCACGGATGTCGTGGGCGCCGACGCGAGTGCGATCGTACGCGCGCCGTGGCCGGTGTGATGTTCACGTCTTTCCGCGCGTGCGGATGAGCCGCATGATGATCCAGATCGGAACCACGATCACGGCGCCGAGCACGAAGTAGCGCCACACCCATTCGACCGCTTCGAAGCCCATGCTCATGACGCGGCGCACGAGCAACTCGAGACTGCGCCAGATGTTCCACGGATCGACTCCGAGCGCGGCGAGCAACACGCCGATTACGATCGACAACAGCACGAGTCGAACGATCACTCCGAGTGGCGATCCGCCAAAAAATCAATTCATTTTGTGCTTACCTTGAATTTTTCCGTTCGCGTGCGCATCTTACACTGCGCAAGAAAATGTCAAGCAAGGCTTGACCGAACGTGAAAGGCCACGCATTAAGGTCTCTGGCGAATCTAGAATGCTCACGAACGCATCACTTGCACTCTCATCCGGCGATTTTTCGCTCGACCGCCGCGTCGATTGGGCGCGCGGTCTCCTCGCGCGCGGCGACACCGCGAGCGCGATCGGCCTCCTGCGCGAGACGATCGAGGCGGCGCCGGGCTTTCTTGCCGCCTGGTTCATGCTCGGCGAGGTGCTCGAGCGTACCGGCGAGCGCGATGAGGCAATCGGCGCCTATCGGCGAGTGGTGACGCTCGATCCGGAAGACAAACTCGGCGCAAGCCTCAGGCTGGCGCGGCTGGAGAAGCGCAAGCCCGAGGGAATGCCGCCGGCCTATGTGCGCACGCTGTTCGACCAGAACGCGGCGCGCTTCGAGAACGATCTTCTGCAGACGCTTTCCTATCGCGGCCCGCAGATGTTGCGTGAGGCGGTCGAGCGGACCGCCAAGGCGCGCAAGAAGCCGGTGCGGTTCCTGCGCGTGCTGGATTTGGGCTGCGGCACCGGCCTGATGGGCGCGGAGATCCGCGGCTTGGCCAGCGATCTCGTCGGCGTCGATCTTTCACCCGGCATGATCACCCTTGCCCAGGCCAAGGAAATCTACGATCGCGTTGCGGTTGGCGACCTCGTCGAATTCCTCGACGAGGAAGAGGGCGATTTCGAGCTGGTGCTTGCGGCCGACGTGTTCACGTATTTGCAGGATCTGCGGCCGGTGCTTGCGGCGGTCCGCGAACGGCTCGCCCCCGGCGGCTTGGTGGCTTTCACCATCGAGACCCACCGCGGCGGTGGCGTCGTTTTGCATGAAGCGCTGCGCTTCGCCCACGGCGAGAAACATGTGCGCGAAGCCGCCAAGGCGGCGCGCCTCGACGTCGCTGTGCTCGAGCGCGCTTCGACGCGCACCGAAAAGGGCAAGCCGGTCCCGGGTCTCCTGGCGGTGCTTTCGCGGCGTAGCGCTCAGTCGCGGCGGAACACCAGACTCGCGAACAGGCCGGTGAGAACCGCGAGCAGCGCGGTCACGAGACCGTAGCCGATCCGCTCGTTGCGCGCGGCCTGCGCGACCACAGCCTCGAACCCCGTGCGTACGACTTCGATCGCGGTCGTTTCGCGGTTGATGAGCGCGCCCGCCGCGATCAGCAGCGTCTCCACTTCGTAGGTGCCGGTCGGCGCATTGCCGGGGATTGGCACCTCGGTGCGGAACAGGCTGTTGCCGAGATAGGTGACGCCGTTCGGTTCCTCGCGGAACAATCCTGCCACGGTCTTCACGCGGATGAAGCCGGCGCGGAACGGATCCTGCGCGTGCACGTCGGCGACGTCGGCGCCGATTCGTTGCGTGAGCAAATTGTTGACCAGGCCGATGCGAAACCGCCGGAGGAAATCGGGGGCGCCGATACTGACCGGCGTGCGGTTGGTCGAGACCGCGAGATAAGCCGGCACCTCGACGAACTCGCGCGATTCCGTGTTCACCCAGATGCCGAGGATGCTGCTCTTGCGCCGCGTGATGAACGTGCGCTTGGGGCCGCGCACGGAAACCACCACGTCGTAGCCGCCGCGCTCCATCACGTCGGGGTCGATGTTGTCGATCGATCCGAACAGAACGAGATCGGCGCCGGTGAAGTTCGATTGGATGAGGACGCGGTGCGTGGACAGCGTCACGACCAGCCGCTCGGCCGCCGATGCCGGGACGGTGGCGAATGCAGCTACGATCGCAAGCACGATGAGGCCACGGCGCATCATTCGAGTGCCTCCGTCGCGATCACGGAGAAGACGTCGGCGGGGGGCGTGAGCAGGTCGACCGCGACACGTGCGCCGACCGCGAGTACCAGGAGCGCAAGGAGGAGCCGCAGCTGCTCCGCGCGCATCGCCTGTCCGGCGCGGGCACCGAATTGGGCACCGATCACGCCGCCGATCATCAGCGTGAGCGCAAGCACCACGTCGACGGTGCGGTTCTCGACCGCGTGCAGGACGGTCGCGAACAAATTGGTGACAAGCACGAGCAGCAAGGAGGTGCCGATTGCCACCGTGGTCGGCACGCGCATCAGGTAGATTAGGGCCGGAATCATCATGAACCCGCCGCCGACGCCCACGAGGGCGCCGAGTAAACCGACGGTGAAGCCGATCGCGGTCACCGGTATGGCCGATACATAGATGCGCGACTGGCGGAAACGCATCTTGAGCGGCAGGCCGTGGAACCAGGCATGCGTTCCCGGCCGGCGCACGACCGGAGCCTCGCCGCGGCGGGCTCGTAGGATCGCGCGCACGCTCTCGGCCAGCATCAGACCCCCGACGATGCCGAGCAGGATGACGTAGGAAATGCTCACGGCGAGATCGAGTTGGCCGATCCGGCGCAGGAAGGCGAAAATCCAGACGCCCGCGGCGGTGCCGAGCACACCCCCCGAGAGCAGCACCAGCCCGAGGCCGACGTCGATCAGGCGCTTTCGCCAATAGAAGATCGAGCCGGACATCGAGTTGGCGGCCATGTTGCTCGGCACGCTCGCCACCGCCACCGCCGGCGGAATGCCGGTCAGGATCAAGAGCGGCGTCATCAAGAACCCGCCGCCGACGCCGAACATGCCCGAAATGAAGCCGACCGTGATCCCAAGGCCGAGGATCAGGAACAAGTTCACCGGCAACTCGGCGATGGGCAGGTAGATCGGCACGGGTGCGCCTTGCGAATGGCGCCGCGTTTCGCGCGGCGTTTATGCGTTCAAAACCCGCGCGGCAAGCTTGTCAATGGAAAGTCACGATTTTTCAGTTCTTTACTGAACGGCGGGCGGGGGCGGTCTCGGCCTTTTCCCACTCGGCCTTGAGCTTAACGTTGTTGGCCGCGGCCTCGGCGGGCGTTGCCGCCCATGTCTGCACCGCAAGCTTGGCGGCGATCAGCGTCTGGGGATCGAGGCGGTTAGCCACGTCGTCGCGCTTCTTGGCGGCATCGGGGTCGCCCTGAATGGCCGCGAGCGCGAACCAGCGATAGGCCTCGGCGAGATTTTGCTCGGCCCCGAGACCACGCGCATAGAGTACCGCCAGATTATATTGACTGTCGCGCAGGCCACGGTCGGCGGCCATGCGGAACCAACGCGTGGCGGTGCGGAAGTCGGGCTTGCCATCGACGCCCTCGGCGTGAAGGACGGCGAGGTTGTGCATGGCTTTGATATGGCCGCCCTCGGCGGCGAGGAGATAGTAGCGGCGAGCTTCGGAGAGGTTCTTCGTTACTCCCTGGCCCTTCTCATAGATGCCGCCAAGCCGGTAGGCGGCGGGAACGAAACCCGCGGCGCGGGCGAGCTCGAACCAGCGCAGCGCTTCAGCGCTATTGGCATCGATGCCACGGCCGTCGAAATAGCGGGCGGCGATCTCATAGGCGGCGACTGGATCGCTGGCCAGCGCCGCGGTCCGCAAAGCTGCATTACCGAGCCCGGCCGGGAGATCCTTGGGACGGAATGCGACCGCGCCGGGCTTGGGCGCCGGAACGGGGACCGTGCCGGTGATGTCGCGCGGATCGCCGCGCTGGCCAAGGAAGGCGGTCGTGACGCTGGGGCCAACGACACCGGCCGGCGGGGCGGACGCAAGCGCGGGGTCTGCCGGCGTCGGCAGAGCGGAGCGGTCGGAGGGCGTCGGCTCGGCTGGCTGCGCGGGCGTGGCGGGTGCCGCGGGTTCGGCCTCCACCCCGGGCTCCGCGGGAGGAGCGGCAAGGGTCGGCTCAAGCGTTTCTTCGGAAGAGAAGAAGGACGGGAACAGAACGTCGGCGTAGCGCATGGTGCCGGCCATCACGAGCAGGAGCGCGAGCAGGCCGATCAAGAGCGAACGCTTTCCTCCGCCGCCGAGCTTGGTGCCGATATCTTTCATGACACCGACGGCGCGGGAATGAGGCGTTTCGGACGCTCGCTCGGAAGCGGCCTGTTGCGCGGCGCGGCGGGCGGCCGCGATGAGCTCCACAGTGCGCGGATTGGCTTCGCCGAGCTTCGGCGCGTTCGGGCCGAGAGCGGTTGCCGATTGGGCTACGCGCTCCGTCGCGCTCTGGGCGAGCTGGCCGTGGGGTCCGCCGGAGCCCGGCTCGAGTGGATAGTCAGGCGGCAGATCGCTGGAAGTGGTGGCGGGCTTGGGCTCGGGCTCGGGCTTGAGTTCGGACTTGAGCTCGGGCTTGGGTTCGATGCGCGCCGCCCCAAACTGCACCGGCTCCGTGAGCGCGGGATCGGAACGGAACGGCTCGTACGAGGCGGCTTGCGGCTCCGCTTTTGGAGCGGCAGCCGGGCGCGGCGGATCACGTTGGATCGCCGGCTCGGGTTCCCGCGCGGCTGCAGGACGCGGTTCGGGTTCAGGCTTGGGTTCGGGCGCGCGGCGGACCGGCTCGGCGGAAGGCGCAGGCTGGCCGCGCGGAACCAGGGTGGCTGCGGCCTCGCGAATCGCCGAACGCGCGGCGCGTTCGGCGATATCGATCGCGCTCGTGCGGGTCTCCTCGAACTGGGCGAACAGGTCGTTCAGGCTGCGCTCGATCGAGTCGAATTTGGAAAGACGGGTTTCGGCCGCTTCCAGCTTCTCGACGACGCCATGCATCAAGGCTTCGAAGCCGGCAGGTGCGCCGTGCGAAAGGTTCGCCAGCGCGCGTTGCAGCTCGTCGAGGCGTCCGGCGATCTCGGCGATGGCGGGCGCTCCGGCGTTGTGGGTCGCGGTTTCGATGCGATCGCCGAGCCGATCGATGCGCTGCTCGAGCCCGGCGAAGGCGCTCAGCATCTTCGTGTCGGCGGCAGGACCGCTCTCGAGCTTGTGGGCGAGCACTTCGATCTGGTCGACCAGCACCTTGAGCACGTCGGCGGGAAGCGCGCTCGACAGCAGCGCGCGAATCTCGCCGAGTTCGGTCTGGACGCGCGCGACGGTCGCGCCGTCGACGCCCTTGACGTTCAGCACATCGAGCTTGCGGGAAAGTTCCTGCAGGTCGGCTTCGACCGCGCTGAAGCTTTCGGCGGGACGGACTTCGGCGAGCGAGGCACGAATTTCGCCAAGCGCCGAGGCGACTTGAGAGTAATTCTCGCGCGGTTCGGTGCTGGCAGCCAGATCGATGTGCTCGGTCAGCATCTCGATCGAGCGCTCGAGCGCTTCGATCGAACTGCGTGGCGCGAGCTGCGCGAGCGCGCGGCCGAGGTCCATGATCTGGTTGCGCAGTTCCTCGATCGCCGGCGCCTGGACGCTCGAGTGGCGGAGATGCTGCATCTCGTCGGCCATGGTCTTGAGCTGGCGCTCCAGGCCGCTGAGGTCGGGAGCAAGCGCCGGCGCCTGACCGCCGGAGCGGCGCAGGTGCTGCATTTCGTCGGCCATGGTCTTGAGCTGGCGCTCTAGTCCGCTGAAGTCTTGAGCCGGGAAGTTTTGGGTGGGAACGGGCGCCGGCTCGGGCTTGAGATCCTCGGCGTGGCGGCTGCCGCGAGCCTGGCGGCGGTCGAACATGCGGCTGCTGGGGTCGTCATCAAGCTTGGCTCGGCGCACGGTAATTTCGGCGATGGCGTCGTCAAGATCGGCGATCGACGGCGAGACCGTGCTCTGGATCGTGTGCTCGGGCTCGTGTTCCAAACGGGCGCTCATATTCTCGATCGCTTGGGACAGAGCATCGAGCTTGCGTTCGACCTCGGCGGGAAGGCTTGCGGCGGCCGCGCGGCCTTGGGTCAATAATTCTTCGATTCGTGAATCGAGACGCTCGATCGCGGCTTCCACATGCGGGGGAACGCGGCGCTCGGCAGCGTCGATGTCGCGCATCACGGTTTCGACGCGGCTGTCGAGGGCTGCGACGGCTGCGGCGAGCGCGGGGTCGGCCCGCGCCGCGCGTTCCGGCTGCACGCGGTGCGAGCCATTGCGCATAAGGTGATCGAGTTGTTCGGAAATATCGTCGAGGCGCTGTTCGAGTGCGTCGGCCCTCGGCTGCTCGCGCGGCGTGCGGCGAGCGTGGGGCTCATCGGCGCCATCGCGGATCGTCTGTTCCAGCCATTCGCCGACGGAGAGCCCGGCGCGTCGCGCGGCATCGCGGGCCGCGGCCCAAGTCTCGCGCTCTACGGCATTAACGCTCCAGGGCACGCCTGCGGTCATGGTCAGTTCCGTTCGCGAATCATCGCGGAAACACATGCAAACGCGCTTGGGAACGGACTGTTCATAATCACGGTAAATGGCTGGTTAACTTTTCTTACCGGCGCTCAATATGTTGGGAGGCACTGGGGCAGGGGCCGATTGATGGACCGGAGGGTCGCGGTCTGCTCCCGGCAAGCATTTGAAAATATTATCTATTATGAGGCCGCCGGAGTTTTCACAGGTGGCCAGTTGATGAAGTTGACGTTTACGTCAACTGAAGCTAGGCTTCATCTACTTACTTCACCGCGCGGTCCAGGGCCGACCGGCGGGGCGAATGAGACGCAGGGCCCGAACCGGAAACAGATGCGCCGGCACGTTGAAGCGACTTCCGCCCGCCCGGAAATCCCCGATCTCGTCGCCGGCTTCGACGCCGAATCGGCGGCGCGGCCGGAGATGGAAGAGTTCTCGATCCGCGACCTGGCGCGCGAATTCGGCGTCACGGCGCGGACGCTGCGCTTCTACGAAGAGAAGGAATTGATCGCACCACGCCGCGCCGGTCAGGACCGGCTCTATTCGCGCCGCGATCGCGCGCGATTGAAGTACGTGCTGATGGGCAAGAGCGTGGGTTTTTCGCTCGAGGAAATCCGCGCCATGCTCGATCTTTACGATCTCGGCGACGGGCAAGCGACCCAGCTGAACGTTGCGCGCGCCCGCTTCATCGAGCAGGTCGAGCGGCTCAAGCGGCAGCGCAAGGATATCGACCGGGCGATCGCCGAACTCGAGCG
This sequence comes from uncultured Alphaproteobacteria bacterium, assembly GCA_963765745.1. Lineage (GTDB taxonomy): Bacteria > Pseudomonadota > Alphaproteobacteria > Rhizobiales > Xanthobacteraceae > JAHFPN01. The sequence continues at coordinate 29,981 of CAVXXM010000007.1, read as the reverse complement.
CGCGAGCGAGACCGTGGGCGGGATGCTCGCGGCGCGCGGTGCGTGACAGTCAAGAGGAGAGAAAAATGCCGACCTACAAAGCTCCGGTAGAAGAGGTGATGTTCCTGCTCTCGGACGTGTTCCACGTCGAGCGCTACGACAATGTACCGGGCTTCGCGGATCTGGAAACCATCGGCGCCGTGCTCGGCGAAGCCGGCAAGTTCTGCGAGGAAGTGTTGGCGCCGTTGAACAAGGTCGGTGACAAGGAAGGCTGCAAGCGCAACGCCGACGGCTCGGTCACCACACCGACGGGCTTCAAGGACGCCTACAAGAAGATGATCGAAGGCGGCTGGATCGGCATCTCCGCCGATCCAAAATATGGCGGCCAGGGCCTGCCGCACGTCGTCGCGGCGACGTTCAACGAGTTCTTGTCCGCGTCGAACCTGGCCTTCGGCATGTATCCGGGCCTGTCGATGGGCGCGTTCCGCTCGCTGGCGCGTCACGGCAACGATGAGCAGAAAAGGATTTATCTCCCCAAGCTCGCGTCGGGCGAATGGACCGGGACGATGAATCTCACCGAGCCGCAATGCGGCACGGATCTCGGCCTGATCCGCACCAAAGCGTCGCCGCAAGCCGACGGCAGCTACAAGATCACCGGCACCAAGATTTTTATCTCGTCGGGCGAGCACGATCTCACCAAGAATATCGTGCACCTGGTGCTGGCGCGCATCGAAGGCGCGCCGGAAGGGATCAAGGGCATTTCGCTGTTCGTGGTGCCGAAGCTGCTGCCCAAGCCCGATGGTTCGGCCGGCGAGTCGAACAAGGTCTCATGCGGCTCGCTCGAAGAGAAGATGGGTATCCACGGCAACTCGACCTGCGTCATGAACTATGACGGGGCCACGGGCTGGCTTATCGGCGAGGCAAACCGCGGCCTGGCCGCCATGTTCACGATGATGAACGATGCGCGGCTGGGCGTCGGCATTCAGGGCCTCGCACTCGGCGAAGTTTCGTACCAAAACGCGGTGATCTACGCGAAGGAGCGGCTGCAGGGCCGGGCGATCTCCGGCGTGAAGTTCCCCGACAAGCCCGCCGATCCGATCATCGTGCACCCGGACATCCGCCGGATGCTGCTGACCATGCGCTCGTTCAACGAGGCGGCCCGCGCGCTGGTGCTGTGGACCGCGCTCAAGGGGGATCTTGCGGTCAATTCGGACGACGAGAAGCTTCGCGCGGCGACCGAGGACCACATGGGACTGATGACGCCGATCATCAAAGGCATGCTCACGGACCGGGGCTTCGAGAACGCGGTCATGGCGCAGCAGATCTATGGCGGCCACGGCTATATCAAGGAGCACGGCGTCGAGCAGTTCGTGCGCGATGCCCGTATTCCCATGATTTACGAGGGCGCCAACGGCGTCCAGGCGCTCGATCTGGTCGGCCGCAAGCTGCCCAAGGACGGCGGCCGGGCGCTTCTGGCCTTCTATGCCGAGGTGCAGAACTTCGTGAAGGAGAATTCGAGCGAGGAAGCGATGAAGCCGTTCCTCGCGCCGCTCTCGGCCGCGCTCCAGCATCTGCAGCAGGCGACCACCTGGTTCATGCAGAATGCCCCGAAGCGGCCCGACAATGCAGGCGCCGGCGCCACCGACTATATGCATCTCTTCGGCCTCGTTGTGCTCGGCCTGATGTGGGCGCAGATCGCCAAGGCCGCGCTCGCCAAAAAGGCCACCGGCATCGACGGCCAGAGAATGGATGCTAAGCTCACCACCGGACGTTTTTATATGGAGCGCGTGCTGCCGGAGACGGCGACCCGGCTCGCGCGCATCACCGCCGGCGCCGACAGCGTAATGGCGATGCCCGCCGAAGCGTTCTGAGTTCGAGGAGGAAAGTCATGACCGAAGCCTTTATCTACGACCACGTGCGCACCCCGCGCGGCCGCGGCAAAATCGACGGCTCGCTGCATGAGGTGACCTCGGTCGAGCTCGCGCGCCAGGCGCTGGTCGCGATCAAGGAGCGCAACAAGCTGGATCCGAAGCTGGTCGAGGATGTCGTGCTCGGCTGTGTCGATCCGGTCGGCGAGGCGGGCGGCGATATCGCGCGCGCGGCGGCGATCGCCGCCGACTACGGCAAGGAAGTGCCGGGCATCCAGATCAACCGCTTCTGCGCCTCGGGCTTGGAGGCGGTGAATTTCGCAGCGGCCCAGGTCATGTCCGGGATGAAGGAAATGACCATCGGCGGCGGCGTGGAGTCCATGTCGCGCGTCGGCATCGGCGCCTCGGGTGGCGCCTGGCCGGTGGATCCCTCGGTGGCGATCAAATCCTATTTCATGCCGCAGGGCGTGTCGGCGGACCTGATCGCGACCAAGTACGGCATCAGCCGCGACGAGGTCGATGCTTATGCGGTGCAGAGCCAGAAGCGGGCGGCCAAGGCCTGGGACGAAGGCCGCTTCAAGAAGTCCGTGGTGCCGGTCACCGATGTGAACGGGCTGCCGCTGCTGGCCAAGGACGAGCACATGCGGCCGCAGACCGATATGCAGTCGCTGGCTGCGCTCAAGCCCTCGTTCGTGCAGATGGGCGAGTTCGGCGGCTTCGACGCGGTAGCGATCCAGGCGCACCCGGACGTCGAATACGTGAACCACGTGCATCACGCCGGCAATTCTTCCGGCATCGTGGACGGCGCCGCGGCGGTGCTGATCGGCTCCAAGGATGCGGGCAAGGCCGCGAGCCTCAAGCCGCGCGCAAAAATCCGGCAATTCGCCTCGATCGGCTCCGATCCGGCGCTGATGCTCACCGGGCCGATCGACGTCACCGAGCTCTTGCTCAGGAAAGCCGGGATGAAGATCTCCGACATCGATTTGATCGAGCTGAACGAGGCGTTCGCGGCCGTCGTGCTGCGCTTCATGCAGGCGTTCGATCTCAACGACTCGAAGATCAATGTGAACGGCGGGGCCATCGCCATGGGCCATCCGCTCGGAGCGACCGGCGCCATGATCCTCGGCACCGCGCTCGACGAACTGGAACGCACCAATAAATCGACCGCTCTGATCACGCTCTGCATCGGCGCCGGCATGGGCACGGCGACGATCATCGAGCGGGTCTGAGCAAGGCCTAGTGCTACAAAAGCGCAATAGAGATCAAATAGTTACGGGAGGCGTGCGATGAGCTGGGTCAATTTCAAACTCGACGTGGACGCGGACGGCATCGCGCTCATCACCTGGGACAGCCCGGGCCGTTCGATGAACGTCTTCACCCAGGAAGTGACCAACGAGATCGGCCAGATCATCGAGAAGGTCGCGACCGACCCGGCGATCAAGGGCGCGGTGGTCACTTCCGGCAAGGAGGCGTTCTCCGGCGGCGCCGACCTTACGATGCTCGAGAATCTGTCGCGCATGTTCGCGGACGTGGTGAAGGCCAAGGGCCAGATCGAAGCCAACCGCATGGTGTTCGACGAGTCGCGGAAAATGTCGCTGAATTATCGCCGCCTCGAGACCAGCGGCAAGCCGTGGGTCGCGGCGATCAACGGCACCTGCGCGGGCGGCGCGTTCGAGCTGGCGCTGGCGTGCCATCGCCGCATCGCGTCGGAGAACGAAAAGACTCGTGTGGGTCTTCCCGAAGTCAAAGTCGGCTTGTTTCCCGGCGCGGGCGGCACGCAACGCGTGCCGCGGATGATTCCGGCCGGTGACGCGCTGCAGTTTTTGTTCCGCGGCGAATTGCTACGGCTCGATCGCGCCAAGGCGATGAAGCTCGTCGATGAGATCGTGCCGGCCGACAAGCTGATCGAGACCGCCAAGGCCTGGATCAAGAACGGCGGCAAGGGCGTGCAGCCGTGGGACGTGGAAGGCTTCAAGCTGCCGGGCGGGATCGTCTATTCCAAGCAAGGCATGATGACCTGGCCGCCGGCCAACGCCATCTATCGCCGCGAGACCTATGACAATTATCCGGCCGCCAAAGCGATCCTGCAGTGCGTGTTCGAGGGCCTGCAGCTTCCGATGACCCTGGCGTTGACCGTCGAGTCGCGCTATTTCGCGAAAATTCTGCGCTCCAAGGAAGCGCAGGCGATGATCCGCACGCTGTTCGTCTCCATGCAGGAGCTGAACAAGGGCGCGCGGCGGCCGGCCTCGGTGCCGGCCAAGAAACTGAAGAAAGTCGCGATTCTGGGCGCCGGCTTCATGGGCGCGGGTATCGCGAGCGTAACCGCGCAAGCCGGAATCGAAGTGGTGCTGCTCGACCGCGATCAGGCCAGCGCCGATAAGGGTAAGGCCCATGTCGAGAAGACGCTCGGCGAGCAGGTTACCAAGGGCCGCATCAAGGCGCCAGACCGGGACGCCATTCTGGCGCGCATCGTTGCCACGCCGGACTATGGCGCGATCGCGGGCGCGGATCTGGTGATCGAGGCGGTGTTCGAGGACCGCAAAGTCAAGGAAGAGGCGGTCAAGAAGGCCGAGGCCGTGCTCGGCGACAAGGTCATTTTCGGTTCCAATACCTCGACCTTGCCGATCACGTCGCTGGCCGAACTTTCCAAGCGGCCGGACCGCTTCATCGGCGTGCATTTCTTCTCGCCGGTCGAAAAGATGATGCTGGTCGAGCTGATCATGGGCAAGAAGACCGGCGACGAGGCGCTCGCGGTCGCGCTCGATTACGTGCGCGCGATCAAGAAGACGCCGATCGTGGTCAACGATTCGCGCGGCTTCTACACCTCGCGCGTGGTCGGCACCTATATTCGCGAAGGCCACCTGATGCTCACCGAGGGTGTGCCGGCGCCGATGGTCGAGAATGTCGGCCGCATGGCCGGCATGCCGGTGGGGCCGCTTTCGCTCAACGACGAGGTCGCCGTCGATCTGGCCTGGAAAATCCTCCAGGCCACCAAGAAGGATCTCGGCTCCGAGCTGATCGATCCGCGCCAGGAGGCGCTTGCTCGAGGAAATGGTGGTCAAGCGCGGCCGCAACGGGCGCAAGAACGGCAAGGGCTTCTACGACTATCCGGAGACGGGGCCGAAGCGTTTGTGGCCCGGCCTCGCCGAGCTCGCTGGCGCAGCCGCGGCCGGCGGAGACCTTCGACGTCGAGACGCTGAAGCAACGCTTCCTCGGCATCCAGGCGCTGGAGAGCGCGCGCTGCGTCGAGGAGGGCGTTATCACCGACGTGCGCGACGCGGACGTCGGCTCGATTCTCGGCTTCGGCTATGCTCCGTTCACCGGAGGCACGCTCTCCTATATCGACGGCATGGGGGTGGCGAATTTCGTGGCGCTGTGCGAGCGGCTGGCGGGCCGCTACGGACCGCGCTTCGCACCGTCGCCGCTGCTGCTCGAGATGGCGAAAAAGGGCGAGACCTTCTATGGCCGCTTCGCGCCGGCCGCGGGCAAGCGCGCCGCCTGAGCGGCTGCATTTGGGCCCCGGTTTGGGTTAGGATCGATGCTCTCGGCTAGTGGGAGTTGAGCCATGATCCGATCTCCGAGCGCTTCGTTGCGCCTGCTGCTCGTGGTGACTGCGGTCGTGCTTTCGCCGGCTGCGTCGGCGCAAGATGCCGCGACCGGCGAGCGGATCATCCCGCCCGTGCCGAGCGGCGGCGAGATCGGCCGCTACACGTTCAATCCGGTGATCGACGGGCTGATGCGGCTCGACAGCCGCACCGGCCAGGTATCGCACTGCCGCCGGCGCGGGCCGACCTGGAGCTGCGAGACGGTGGCCGACGACCGGGCCGCCTACGAGGCCGAGATCGCGCGGCTCGCGGGCAAGATCGCGGCGCTGGAAGCGGAGCTTGCGCGGCGTGCCGCGGCGGAAGCACAAAAGCCGGAAGCCGAGCCCGCGCCGCCGGTTCCGCCGCAATCGGTGCCGCCTTCGGCGGTGAAGCCCTCGCCGCATTGGCCGGGCGACGAGGAAGTCGAGCGGGCAATGCGTTATCTCGAAGGGTTGTTCCGCCGCTTTCTCACGATGGTGGACAAGTTGCGGCAGGAATCGGAGCCGGGCCGCATCTGAGCTAGTAGCGCGACGCCAGCCCGCTCGCCGCCACCAGGAGCGCCAGCGCCCACATCACGATCGAGATCAGCGCGGTGTACATCGCGTAGGTGAAATAGGCGTCGCGCAACACGGTCGAAGCCGCCCATTGCGCGTAGGCTTCCGGCGGCCGGAAATCCTTGGGCAGATAGAGCCACATTTCGGTGCGCTTGTAGTTCTGCGTCAGCGCATAGCGCGCCTTCAGGACCAGAATGAACACCATTAACAGGGTAAGGATGCCGCCGGCCTGAAACACGGCGCGCGGGTCGAAGCTCATGCCGACCATGACGCAGATGATGGCGAGCATGCCGAAGCCGCAGGCGCGGGCGACCGACGCGAAGGCGACCTTGCGCATTTCTTCCATGCGGCTCTCCGCCGGGCGCGGCCCGGCGGACCGCTTCGTCGTGGTCGATAATGCAACGGGCGTGCCGGGTTGGCGAGGGGGCGCACTGTGCCAGGACCCGGTTCTCACAAAGATTTGGGATGGGCCCTATAGGCCGAACTGGAAGAAATTGGCCACCGCCGGCAAGGTGAGCAACCCGACGCCGGCGAGCCAAAGCCACATGGAGACTTCGGTCGGCTCCTTCGCGCCGCTCCAGCGCTCGTAAAGCGCGGCCGGGATGCCGCCGAGGATCAGGGTGATGGTCGCAAACAGGATCGAGGAGATGAACAGGAGCACGCTGAGGCTGGTGAGGAAGAAAGCCGGCATCAGCACGAATACGAACGGAAACATGCCGACGAGCCAAGGCGAGAAGATGCCGTTGACGGTGGCGAACAGCACGATCGCGATCACATAGGACCGGGTGCTCATTGCGGGGTCACTCCGGCGGTCGGCATTTGCCCGACGCTGGCGAACAGAATGAGCAGGGCGACCCGCGCGGCGAGCAGCCATACGGAGGCGAACAGCAGCACCAGCATGTGCGGCACCGCGAGCGGAGTCACGAGGCGGACCGCGCGCAGGACCGGCTCCGTGAGCCATATGAACGCACGCCAAATGTAATTGGTGGATTCCGGTTGGAAGATAAAGCTCAAAACGAAGCGCCCGAGCATCGTGTACATCAGCGCCGCCAGAACGAAGTTCGGCAGGTGGAACCACCATTGGGCGATGAAGGGATTCGAGCTCACGGCTGTCTCACTCGTTTGCGTGCCGGTTCAAGCACGTTCGCGCCCCGAAGGGAAAGACAAAGAAAAAGGCGGGGTCCCGGAGGACCCCGCCTGCTTTTTTAGCCCGGGAAGGGGTCAGTCCTTCTCTTGCAGGACCGTCCGGCCGCGCGGCTTGCGGATCTCGTCGACGAAGGCTTGCATTTCCTTCGACGGCTCTTTGCCCATGAGGCTGACCACGTAGATCACCGCGAAGCCGAGTGGCATCCCCAACAATCCGCAGTTGATGTTGTTGAGGTCGAACCATCCGACCTTGTTGGCCATCGGGTGGGCGAGCGTCGGGAAGTTCTCCATGGCGTTCGGAAGCGCCATGGCTTTCGCGATGTCGACCAGCGGTGCGCCGGTGATCGGGCTCAACAGGGAGGTCATGCCGGCATACTTCACGCCGAAGCCCGGGAAGTAGCGGGTGACGACGAGGTAGAAGATGCAGAGGCCGAATCCCGCGATCATTCCGCTTACTGCGCCTGCAGTCGTCGCACGCTTCCACCAGATGCCCATGACGAGGGTCGGGAAGTTCCCGGCCATCGCGAGCGAGAATGCCCAGCCCACCATGGCTATGATGTCGGTCGGTCTGGTCGAGGCAGTGGCAGCCGCAGCCACGGCGACGAAGAACAAGAGCACCCGCGCGACCGTGAGCCGACGCATGGTCGGCGCGTTCGGGCTGAGCATCTTGTAATAGATGTCGTGGCTCAAAGCGTTGGCGATGGCGAGCAGCAGCCCGTCGGCGGTGGAAAGCGCCGCCGCGAGGCCGCCGGCCGCGACCAGGCCCGAGATCACGTACGGAAGGCCCGCGATCTCCGGGGTGGAGAGCACGATCACGTCCGTATTGATCACGAAGTCCTGCAGCCGGAGGATGCCGGGATGACCGGCGATTGCCTTACAGGCAGCAACGACAGCATCGAGACTTGCGGCGTTCTTGCCGCAGATCTGGATCAGTCCAAGCTCGCCCCAGGTGAACATCCAAGGCCGGATCTGCGTGACGTCCCGGCCGATGATGTTGGTGTAGAGCTCCAGCTTCGAGAACGCCGCGTAGGCCGGCGCCGAGAAGTAGAGCAGGAAGATGAAGAGCAGCGACCATGCCACGGACTGGCGCGCTTCACGCACCGACGGGGTGGTGAAGTAGCGCATCAGGATGTGCGGCAGCGAAGCCGTGCCCACCATCATGCAGAAGATGATGCCGAAGTAGTTGAGCGGGCTGTAGTTGATGAAGGGTTGGATGTGCGGCTTGAGCGAGCCGGCCGGACATGAGGCGGCCGTGCACAGTATCGCAAGCCCGTCCTTCACCATCTGTGCTTCGCGGACCGTGATTTCCGCGATCGCCGTCCCGTAGGTGAGCTCGGGGATCGGAATCCCATAACGCTTGGTGGACAGGATCACGATCGGCGTCAGGTAGGCGATGATCAGCACGATGTACTGGGCGATCTGCGTCCAGGTCACCGCGCGCATGCCGCCGAGCATCGCGCAGGCCAGAATGCCGACCAGCCCGGCGAACACAGCGAGCTCGAAGGGCATGCCGAGGAAGCGCGAGGCGATGATGCCGGTGCCGTAGATCTGCGCCGTCACATAGGTGAAGGACGCGGCCACCAGCACGACCACCGCCAGGAAGCGGGCGAAGTTACCGCCGAACCGGTACGACATGAAGTCGGGTACGGTATAGGCGCCGAACTTGCGCAGGTACGGTCCGATCAGGATCGACACCAGCACGAAGCCGCCGGTCCAGCCGAGCACCCAGGCGATGCCGTCATAGCCGAACAGGAACAACGTGCCGGCCATGCCGATGAAGCTCGCCGCCGACATCCAGTCGGCGCCGGTCGCCATGCCGTTGTAGAAGGCCGGCACGCGCCGGCCGGCGACATAATACTCGGAAACCTGCGCCGTGCGCGTCATCACGCCGATGATCGCGTAGACCGCGAGCGTGAAGAACACGAACAGGTAACCGATGACCCGGTTTGGTACGCCGATATATTCGAAGAGCGCGAGGAGGAGGATGAAGCCGATGAAGGTGCCGGTATAGGTACCGTACATCCGTCCTAGCTGTTTATAGAAGGCATCCGCAGATGTAGTTTGAGTAGCCATTTTCTGTTCCCCCTCAGTCGTCTTCGGCCACGCCGAATTCGCGGTCGATCTTGTCCTGCTGTCTGGCGAACATGAACAGCATGACCACGAACACGATCAGCGAGCCTTGCGCGGCCATGTAGAAGCCGAGCGGGAATTTGAGCACCGGAATGGTGATCAAGTTCAGCTGGTTGACGAACATGTGGATGATGTAGCCGAAGAAGACCCAGACCCCGAGATGGATGAACATCAGCCTGGTCGTCTTCTGCCAGTGCGCTTCGTCGTTTTCTTTTGACATTGGCTCAAGCCCTCCTATGCGCTGCGGCTCGCGGCACAGCCGTGCCGCATCGCCCCTACCTCGAGTTGAGGAGACGCCGTCTGCCGGATTTCTAAGAACCGAAAGGCGCCGCCTCCGAAAATCACGGCCCACGCTTCGTTTCGTTTCGGCGCGGGTCCTTGCCCAAAACATTAACACCGCGTTAACCAGCCTCCCTATACGACTTTCGGCTCCCCCTTTGATAATAAGCGATTGAATCGGCTAGAGATTTTCTCGTGCTGCGGGAACCGGAACCGCACGCTCGCAGTCCCGCATCGCACCCTGGCAAGACGAAAGCTATGCTCCCCGTCCCCCGATTTTCGAGGTTTAGGCGCGCTCCTTTACGACCGAAGAAATGGCTTGGGCTGCGCTATATTCCCCGCACCGCCCGCGCAGGGCAGGGAGGTTGGTTCCTTGGAAGCGTCCGCGCCCTACCGCTTCGTCATCGCCGACGACCATCCGCTATTCCGCGGCGCGCTGAAGGCCGCGGTATCGGCGCAGTTCAGCGCGGCGAAAATCTACGAAGCGGGCGGCTTCGACGAATTGCAGAAATTGCTCGAGCGCGAAGCGGACATGGATCTCGTGCTGCTTGATCTTGCGATGCCGGGCGTGCGCGGCTTTTCCGGTCTGCTTTATTTGCGGGCGCAGTTTCCCGGCGTTCCAGTGGTCGTCGTCTCGGCGACCGTGGAGCCGGACGTCATCCGGCACTGCATGGAATTCGGCGCGTCCGGTTTCCTGCCCAAGACGCTCAGCGTCGATATCATGCGCGAGGCGATTCGCCAGGTGCTGGCGGGAGAAGTGTGGACGCCGCCCGACGTCGATCTTTCCGCAGGCTCCGACAAGGCGACGCGCGATCTGGTGCAGCGGCTCTCGACGCTCACGCCGCAGCAGGTGCGGGTGTTGATGATGCTGTCGGAAGGGCTGCTCAATAAGCAAATCGCCTACGAGCTTGACGTATCCGAGGCGACGGTGAAGGCGCACGTCTCGGCGATCCTGCAGAAGCTCGGAGTCGAAAGCCGGACGCAGGCGGTGATCGCGGCGTCGAAGATCGAAGTCGGACAGTGGTCGCAGCCGGTCAGTTGACCGATTGAGCGAGCCTACTCGGCCGCAGGGCGCGCAACGCGCCATTGCGCGAGGAAGGCGCGGAGCGCCGCGGGCTTAACCGGCTTGTTCAGCACGAGAACATCGATCGTACGCGCATGCTCGCGTACCTGCGGGCTACGGTCGGCGGTGATCAGCACCGCCGGCAGGTCCGCTCCGAAATCCTGCCGGAGCCGGACGATGGCCTCGACGCCGTTGCCCTCATCCAGGTGATAATCGATGAGCAGCACGTCGGGCCGCACACCGCTCTTTTTGATCAGGGCAAGCGCCGCTTCGAGATCGGATGCGCCGAGCACATGCGTGCCCCATCTCGACAACAGCGCTTCCATGCCGGCCAGTACTTGCGGCTCGTTTTCGATGCAGAGCACGATAATGCCCTCGAGCGGTGTCGCCGGGACCGCCGCCGCGGGCCGTGCGGCGGCCTTGCCGGCGACCGCGGCCGCGACAGGCACTTCGACGGAGAATGTCGAGCCTTTGCCGGGCGCCGAGCGCAGGCCGATCTTGTGATCGAGGATGCGGGCGATGCGTTCCACGATCGAAAGACCGAGGCCGAGGCCGCGCGCCGCCTTGGCGCCCTGATCCAGCCGCTGAAATTCCTTGAACACGATCTTCTGCTTCGAGGTGGGGATGCCGAGCCCGGTGTCGGTGATCTCGATGCGAACGCGGCCGCGCCGCCGCCGGCAGCCGACCAGCACGCGTCCCTTGGGCGTGTATTTGACCGCATTGGAGACGAGATTCTGCAACAGCCGGCGCAGCAGCCGCCGGTCGGTTCGCACCGCGAGCGAGGACGGTATGAAGGTGAGCTTGAGCCCCTTATCCGCCGCGAGCGGAGCGTACTCGACCTCGAGCTGGCTCAGAATTTCGTCGATAGCGAAGCTCGAGAGATCCGGCTTCATCGCGCCGGTATCGAGGCGCGAAATGTCGAGCAATGCGCCGAGGATTTCCTCGACCGCCTCCAGCGATGCGTCGATATTGGAAGCGAGTTTGGCGTCCTCGCCCATGCTCTTGCGCTCGACCAGACTGGTCGCATAGAGCCGCGCCGCGTTCAGCGGCTGCAAAATGTCGTGGCTGGCGGCGGCGAGAAAGCGGGTCTTGGAAATGTTCGCCTCGTCGGCTTCCGACTTCGCCCGGGCGAGCGCCTGATTGAGGCGCGTGAGTTCCTCGGTGCGCTCATGCACGCGCCGCTCCAGATTCTCGTTGGCGCGCTCGAGCGCCTCGGCCGCCTCGACCGTGGGCGTGATGTCGGTATAGGTGACGACGAAGCCGCCGTCGGGCATGGGGTTGGAGCGCGCCTCGACCACGATGCCGCGCATCGGCAGGCGTTCCAGGAAGCTCTCGGTGCGGGTCGTGTAGCGTTCGATCCGGTCGGCGACCAGGTGCTCGACCGGTCCGGGGCCGAAATCGCCGCGGTCGGCGGTGCGGCGCAGGATTTGGTCGAGGCCGACGCCGACCCGCACCAGATCGGGCGGCAGGTCGAACATCTCGCCGAACTCCCGGTTCCAGCAAATCAGCTGCAGATCCTTGTCGAACACGGCGATGCCCTGGCGCACGTGATCGAGGGCGGATTGCAAAATCTCGCGATTGTACTGGATCGCGGCGGAAGCGTCGTCGAGGAGTTTTAGCGCCGCCTTCGGCGACACCGCGCCCTTGCGCAAGAGCAGCGACAGCACGAGCCGCGAGGAGGCGCCGCCGATCGCCGAGGCCAGGATGTGCTCGGCGTAGCGCAAGAGGTGGATGTCGGCTTCGCTTGCGGGCTCAAGCGACAGGCGCCGCGTCTGGGCGAAGCTTTCGAAGGAGCGGCGCGTGCGCTCCTCGCCGAGATAGCGGGAAACGGTGGCGCCGAGTTCGCCGACGGTGACGGACGAGCGCCAGAGCCGGAAGCCCGGCGCCATCGGGGCGCTCTCGGAGCGCACGAATACGCTGGCTTGCATACGCTCGATCGGCGTCGCGGAGGTGACGAGCGACACGCCGATGAAGGCCAGCACATTGAGTCCGAGGCTCCAGAGTACGCCGTGGGTGAGCGGGGCCGCGTCGATGCCGAACAGTGCTTGCGGTCTCAGGTCCTGAATGCCGAACAGGCCGAAATCGAGGATCGTCCGGTCGAGGATTCCCGTGGCGACGAAGCTCGGCAGCAGGAGCGTATAGGCCCAGACGCCGACGCCGATCGCCAGTCCCGCGATCGCGCCGCGCGCGGTCGCGCCTTGCCAGAACAGCCCGCCGAAGAAAGCCGGGCCGAATTGCGCGACGGCCGCGAACGACAGCAGCCCGATCTGCACCAGCTGCGCCTCGCCGGCGGTGTGATAGTAGAGGTAGGCGAGCAGCAGCACGCCGAAGATCGCGAAGCGGCGGGAGCGCAACAGAAGCTTGCCCATGTCCTCGCGGTTCGCGCCCTGGCCGAGCACCGTGCCGATGCCGCGGCCGCGCAGGATCAGCGGCACCACGATGTCGTTCGACACCATGATGGAGACCGCGATGCTCTCGACGATGACCATGGCGGTCGCAGCCGAGAGGCCGCCGATGAATGCCAGCAGTGCCATGCTCTCGGCGCCGGCCGAAAGCGGTAGCGCCAGCACGAACATGTCGCTGTCGACGCTGCCCTTGGGGAACAGCACCAGGCCCGCGATGGCGATCGGGACGACGAACAGGTTGATCAGCACGAGATAGAGCGGGAACAGCCACGCCGCGCGCCGCACGTCGGTCTCGTCGTTGTTCTCGACCACGGTGACGTGGAACTGGCGCGGCAGGAGCACGATGGCGAGGAAGGAAAGCAGCGTCATCGTGATCCAGGTCGCCGGATTGATGCCGTCGAAGAACACCGGAAGGATGTCGCCCTTGGCCGCGGCCCTGGCGAGCAAGTCGCGCGGGCCGTCGAACAGAAAGAAGGTGACGAAGATGCCCACGACCAGGAAGGCTACGAGCTTGATCAGCGACTCGGTCGCGATCGCGAGCATCAGGCCTTCCTGGTGCTCGGTGGCGTCGATGTGGCGCGTGCCGAACAAGACAGCGAACGCGGCCATGGTCACCGCGACAAGAAGCGCGAGATCGCCGACAACCGGGATCGAGGACACCGAAATCTGCTGCGGGCCGAGAATGGTCAGCAGCGAGGAGGAGACGGCTTTCAGCTGCAGCGCGATATAGGGCACCGCGCCGATCACGGCGACGAGGGTCACGATCGCGGCGACGAGCTGGCTCTTGCCGTAGCGCGCGGCGATGAAGTCGGCGATCGAGGTGATGTTCTGCGTCTTGGCCAGCCGCAGCATCTTCAGGATGAGCGGATAGCCCAGCCCGATCATCAGGATCGGCCCCAGATAAATGGTCAGGAAGTCGAGCCCATTCTTGGTGGCGAAGCCGACCGAGCCGAAGAAGGTCCAGGAGGTGCAATAGACCGCGAGCGTGAGCGGATAGATCAGCGGGCGGCTGCCGCGGGTGCCCCAGCGAGCTCGCCTGCGGTCGCCGTAGCTCGCCACTGCGAATAGAAATCCGATATAGGCGAGCGCAATGCCGACAACGACCCAGCCTTGCAGCATTATTGCTCCTGCGTCACTCTGCCCACGCGGGCAGGAGCCTTGTGCAACAAGGGGATCATAGCCTACCCACCTTGTCCATGCTGGGCAGACCGGCCGCGCGCAGTAGCGAAGTAGCAAGCAAAGGCGTGAGTAGATTTATGGGTTTTCTCGACTGGTTCCGCCGCCCACAGCCGATCGACGACCGCCCGGCGCTGGTCGAATTCCTCGACAGCCGCGCGGCGTTCCTGACGCAAAAGGGAATTTTCGACTTCTCGCGAGCGGTTTCCGGCCCGTCGTTCTCCTCGCTGGTCAGGGAGGCGACATTCATGGCCGCGGTCGATGAAGCACGCTGGAAGTCCTATCCGCTGACGCTCTCCTGCGTCGTCGAGCTGGTGGATGGAGTGCTGCGCCCGCTGGCCAAGGGCGCGATGCCACTCGCCGAGGCGCTGCAGGCGGCGGCGTTCGAGATCATCGACCGCTACCCGGTGCCCAAACCGGTCGAGCCCACGGCCTGGACCGAAGCGCGTGCCGCGCTTGGGCTGCGGATCATCCATATCGCGCTGCATCCGCCCAAGCGCGTGAAGGATATTCCGCTGCAGATCGCTCCGCAGTTCTACGACAATCTTCCGATCCACCCGCGCTTGCGCGGAAGCGCCAACGAGATCGTGACGAGCAATCTGCGCACCAATCTGATCAGCATGCACGAGGAATTCACGGGACGCGCGAACGTCGCTGCGCTCGTGACGACGCTCGGGGTGGCGGCCGGCGGCGACTTGGCCCGCCGCGGCGCATAGGCGTCACGTGGTCGACCGGCTGAGTGCGACGCCCCTCATCGCGCTCGACGCGGTGGTGGCCGATACGGAAACCACGGACTTGGAGCCGGCGCGGGCGCGCATCGTCGAGATCGCCGGCGTCAGGCTGCGCGGCGGCAGGCTCGATGCCTCGAACCCCTACCGCACGCTCGTGGACCCGGGCGAAGCGATTCCGACAGTCGCCACGAAAATCCACGGCATCGATGCCAAGAAAGTCGCGGGCAGCCCGCGGTTTCCCGCGGCATGGCAGGGCTTCGTCGCGTTTGCCGGAGAGGCGGTCCTGATCGGCCACCACACCGGCTATGACCTTGCGGTGATCGCGCGCGAGTGCGCGCGCGCCGGTATCGCTTTCGATCCACCGCGTACGCTCTGCGTGCGCGTGCTCGCCGAGGCGGTGCGGCCCGACCTTCCGGGCTATTCGCTCGAGCAGCTCGCCGTATGGCTCGGTGTCAAGATCGAGAAACGCCATTCGGCACTCGGCGACGCGCGCGCGACGGCCGAGATTTTCCTGAAGCTCATCCCGATCTTGCGCGAGCGCGGCGTCCGTACGCTCGCAGAGGCCGAGGCCGCGATCCATTCGCTCTCCAATGTGCTCGCGGAGCATCAGCGCGCCGGCTGGCACGAGCCGGCGCAAGCGCCTTCGCGACTGGCTAGCGAGCGCATGCTGGCGCGGATCGATTCCTACCCCTACCGCCATCGTGTGCGGGACGTGATGTCGAAGCCGCCGGTGTTCGTGCCGCCGTCGATGAACCTTGCCGGCGTGCTCAAGCTTCTGATGCAGCGAAAGATCAGCTCCGTGTTCGTGCCGCCGGCCGGCGCCGGGACGGATGGCCCGCACCGCGCGGCGGCATGCGGGATCGTGACCGAGCGCGATCTTCTGCGCGTGCTCGAATCCGGCGGCACCGCGGCGCTTGCCAACGAAGTCGGCGCCATCGCGAGCCGGCCGCTCGCGGCCGTGCCGGGCGATGCGTTCGTATACCGCGCGATCGGCCGCATGGACCGGCTCAAGGTGCGCCACCTCGGCGTCGTTGACGAGGCGGGCAATGTGGTCGGGGCGCTCTCGGCACGCCAGCTTCTGCGCGTGCGCGCGCAAGATGCGGTCGCGCTCGGCGATGCGATCGACGAGGCGCAGGACGTTCATGCGCTCGGCGCCGCCTGGGCGAAGCTGCCGGCGGTCGCGCGCGGACTCCTGGACGAAAGCGTCGAGGCGCGCGCGGTCGCGGCGGTGATTTCGCACGAGCTTGCCGGACTCACGCGCCGCGCGGCCGAGATCGGCGAGGCGCGCATGCTCAAAGCCGGCCGCGGCGCGCCGCCGCAGCCTTATGCGTTTCTGGTGCTGGGCTCGGCCGGGCGCGAGGAGAGTTTGCTGGCCATGGACCAGGACAATGCCATCGTGTTCGCCGAGGGTGCTCCCGGCGGGCCGGAGGATAAGTGGTTCGCCGAGCTCGGCAGCCACGTGGCCGACATCCTGCACGAGGTGGGCGTTCCCTATTGCCTGGGCGGCGTGATGGCGAAGAACGCGCAATGGCGCGGCAGCGCAGCCACTTGGCGCGAGCGGATCAATGACTGGGTCGGCCGCTCGCGGCCCGAGGATCTGCTTTCGGTCGATATCTTCTTCGATTTCCGCGCCGTGCACGGTGACGGCGCATTGGCGGCGGAGCTGTGGCGTTTCGCCTATGCACAGGCCGGCGAACGCATCGATTTCCTGAAGCTGCTGGCCGAAGCGGACGGTGCGGTCGCGCCGCCGGTCGGCTGGTTCGGGGTGCGCACCGAAAACGGCCGGGTAGATTTGAAGCGAGGCGGGCTCTTTCAGGTGGTCCGTTCCGCCCGGGTGCTGGCGATCCGCTTCGGCGTCACGGAGCATTCGACGCAGGCGCGGCTCCTGGGTGTGAAGGCACTGAAACCAGAGGCCGAGAGCGATCTCGACGCGATGATCGAGGCGCATGCGACGCTGCTTGCCGGCGGTGCTCGAGCAGCAGCTCGTCGATATCGCAGCGGGCCGTCCGCCCTCGAACAAGGTCGAATGGAAGCGACTTTCACGCACCGAACAGAAGCGGCTCAAGAGCGCGTTGCAGTCGCTGTCGCACGCCGACGAGACGGTGCGAGATTTGCTTGTGTGAACACGGGCCGGATAGGCTCAGCTGGTGCGAAATTTTCACGAAAGCGGGGGAGAACATGCTCAAGGAATTTCGTGACTTCGCGATGAAAGGCAACGTGGTCGATCTCGCCATCGGCGTGATCATCGGCGCGGCCTTCGGCAAGATCGTCGAGTCGCTGGTCGGCGACATGTTCATGCCGATGCTCGGCGCGATCGCGGGTGGGCTCGACTTCTCCAATTATTTCGTAGGCCTTTCCTCGAAAATCACCGCAGACACACTGATCGAGGCGAAGAAGCAGGGCGCGGTGCTGGCGTGGGGCAATTTTCTCACCATCGCGCTCAATTTCGCGATCATTGCCTTCGTTCTGTTTCTGGCCGTGAAAGCGATCAATCGCATGAAGAGGAAGGAAGAGGCGAAGGCGGCGCCGACGCCGGCCGACGTGCGGCTGCTCACCGAAATCCGCGATCTCTTGAAGCAGCGATCCTGACTTCGGGACCGGCTTCAGGTTTGACGGGCTGGGCTGTTCGGCGCATGGAAGCGCCACCCGTCATGGCCGTTCCTCTCGCCGCGCCGCATTCCGCCTCACGTCCGATCGCAGTCCTGCGCACGCTCGCCGCCGCAGCGGCCGGCGGCGCCCTGTTCGCGGCGACCGGGCTGCCGGCGGCTTGGCTTTCCGGGGCGCTTACCGTGGTCGCGGTGCTGGCGATGTTCGGGGCCGATGTAGCCGTGACCAAAGGCGTACGCGGCGCGGCGTTCATCGCGCTCGGCGTCATGATGGGCGCGGCGGTGACCCCCGAAACGCTCACCGGCATGCGCAACTGGCCCATCAGCATAGCGGTGCTGGTGCTTTCGGTGGCGGCGACCATGGCGGCGGTCACCTTCTACCTGCGCCGGTTCGCCGGCTGGGACGGCCGGACCGCGTTCTATGCCTCGGCGCCCGGCGCACTTTCGACGGCGCTGGCGCTGGCTACGCAAGACGGCGCCGACGTGCGGCGCGTGGCCTTCGCCCAGGCCATCCGGTTGTTCATCATCGTCGCGCTGTTACCGGGAGCGCTCGTGTCGTTCGGATTATCCGTGGCAGTGCCGTTGCCGATGCGGCCGCCGCTGCCGGGCTCGTTCGGCATCGGCACGGCCGGCGAGCTCGCGCTCATGGCGGTCACCAGTATCATCGGCGGTCTGGCTGCCGACCGGGCGAGGGTGCCGGGCGGGCTCCTGTTCGGCGCCATGTTCGCGAGCGCGATCCTGCACGCCAGCGGGCTCGTCACCGCGCTGCTGCCGGACTATGTGCTGATCCCCTCTTTCATTGCGCTCGGCGCCTCGGTCGGCTCGCGCTTCGCCGGAAGCGATCTGGCGACGCTGAAGCACTTTTTGCTCGCGTCGCTCGGCGCCTTCGCGGTCGCGTCGGGCGTGGCGCTCGCGTTCGCGCTGCTGGCGGCGGCGCTATCGGGCGAGGGCGTCGGCAAGGTGATCGTGGCGTTCGCACCCGGCGGCGTCGAGGCTATGAGCGCGCTCGCTTTCGTGATCGGGCTCGATCCGGCCTTCGTGGCGGCGCATCACATCGTGCGCTTTCTGCTGATCGGGCTGTTGCTGCCGTTCGCGGCCAGGCTCCTGTTCGGCCCGGCGCCGGTGCCGAGCGACCCGGCCGGCTAAAAACGAAGCGGCCGGCCGAGGCCGGCCGCTAAATGGGAATTCTGCAAGACGTTCAGGTGACGGACAGCGTCGCGCCGTTCGTCTTACTTCTTATCCTTCTTGTCCTTCTTGTCTTTCTTGTCTTTCTTCTTTTTATCCTTCTTGTCCTTCTTGCCCTTGTCCTTGTCCTGCACGAGCTGGAGGGTCGAGATTCCATCGGTCGGCGGCGTAAAGATGGCCGACACGAGGACGGTCGATCCGAGCAAGGCAGTAGCTGCAATCAGCGCGGTAAGCTTCTTCATGGGGCCCCCATTTTTTGTTTCTGGTTTCCGACAGGTGTGGCCGGTTTTCGATGCGTGCCTTGAGCGCCGATGCGCATGCCCGGACACTTGGGAAATCTTATACCTTCCCTTTAGGTTTGGGAGTCCGCTCGGGGGCCCTGCCGGGACGGAAAAGTGAAATTCCGCGCCTGTGCCCGAGCGGCCACAGGCCCATCGGCATGCGGTTTCGCGTGCTTGTGCGGTCCTTTGGTACCGCTGCTACCGCCACGGCGGCTCGCCTGTCGGGCTGCAGGCAACCCGCGGATTAAGAGAATCTCCAAGAAATTGCGCCTAGATTGGCTCCGGCACACATCATGAACCGCTCAAAACTGCTTGAATTACCGGCCTCCGGCGCGTTGGCATGCTAGAAGCCGAGGCAAGGGCCTCCGAATTGCTCATTGCCGCGGCACCTCGTTCGCGCGAAAGAGGCCGGCCGCAGGATGGGGTCTCGATTCGACGGCAGTAGCTACAATAACGGTCCTGCCGCACGGCTGGGGAGCCTGCCAAGGAGCTTTAGAGAATGAGTGCCGGCACGACGACGCTGGACCGCAATGATCGGGAGGCGTCGGAAACCGGGGGCAAGGCAGGGCGCGGAGTCGGGGTTCCACCCACCGACATCCGCAACCCGCACTATTTCCACAAGGTCGTCGATTGCCAATGGGCCTGCCCGGCGCACACGCCGGTGCCGGAATACATCCGCCTGATCGCTGCCGGCCGCTACACCGACGCCTACATGGTGAACTGGCATTCGAACGTGTTTCCCGGGATTTTGGGGCGCACCTGCGATCGCCCGTGCGAGCCCGCGTGCCGGCGCGTGCGGGTCGAGGCCGAGCCGGTGGCGATCTGCCGCCTGAAGCGCGTCGCCGCCGACAACAAGGACGACGTGCGCGGGCTCATGCCGGCACGGCCGGAGAAGAAGAACGGCAAGCGCATCGCACTCATCGGATGCGGACCGGCGTCGTTGACGGTGGTGCGGGATCTCGCGCCGCTCGGCTACGAAATCGTCATCTTCGATCAGGACAAGGGCTCGGGCGGCATGATCCGCTCGCAAATTCCGCGCTTCCGCCTGCCCGAGGAAACGATCGACGAGGAGTGCAACTATATTCTCGATCGCGGTTTCATCGAGCTCAAACTCGGCCACCGCATCGACAGTATGAAGAAGCTGCTCGCGGAGGATTTCGACGCGGTGTTCGTCGGCTCGGGTGCGCCGCGCGGGCGTGAGCTTGAAATCCCCGGCCGCAAGGAAGCGGCCGCGCACATTCATCTCGGCATCGATTGGCTTTCGAGCGTCTCGTTCGGCCACATCCACGCCATCGGCAAGCGCGTCATCGTGCTCGGCGGCGGCAACACGGCGATGGATTGCTGCCGCACCGCGCGCCGCCTCGGCGGCGAAGACGTGAAGGTGGTGGTGCGCTCGGGCTTCGCCGAGATGAAGGCGTCCTCGTGGGAAAAAGAGGACGCGATGCACGAGGGCATTCCGATCTTCAATTATCTGATGCCGAAATCCTTTACTCACGAGAACGGCCGCCTCACCGGCGTCATGTTCGAGAAGGTCAAGGCCGAGAAGGACGCCAAAGGCCGGCGTCAACTGGTGCCGACGGGGGAGCCCGACGAGCATATTCCTTGCGACGACGTACTTGTGGCGGTCGGCCAGGAGAACGCATTTCCCTGGATCGAGCGCGATGCCGGCATCGAGTTCGACCAATGGAACATGCCCAAGGTCGACGAGAAGACCATGCAGTCGAGCAACCCGAAGATTTTCTTCGGCGGCGACGCGGCGTTCGGTCCGAAGAACATCATCTGGGCGGTGGCGCACGGCCACGACGCGGCGATCTCTATCGACAAGTTTTGCCACGGCGAAGACGTGCACAAGCGCCCGTCGCCGCTGGTGAACTTGCAAAGCCAGAAGATGGGCATCCACGAGTGGAGCTACGACAACGATGTTTCCAACGATAAGCGCTTTCGCGTTCCGCTGCGCGACCAGGCGATCACGCTGAAGAACATCAAGGTCGAGGTCGAACTCGGGTTTGATCGGGCGCTTGGCTACAAGGAAACGCAGCGCTGCTTGAACTGCGACGTGCAGACGGTGTTCACGCGCGGTCTGTGCATCGAGTGCGACGCCTGCGTCGATATCTGTCCGATGGACTGCATTACCTTCACAATGAACGGCCCGGAGGCTGAGCTGCGTACGCGGCTGATGGCGCCGGCGGAGGATCTGACGCAGGATTTATATGTCTCCGATACGCTCAAGACCGGCCGCGTGATGGTGAAGGACGAGGACATGTGCCTGCACTGCGGCCTGTGCGCCGAGCGCTGCCCGACCGGAGCGTGGGACATGCAGAAGTTCCTGCTCGACATGGCAAAAGCGACGGAGGTTTCCGCATGCCGCCGCGCCTAGAGCGGGAGAACGACTTCGTCGTTCTGTTCGCCAACGTCAACGGCTCGGGCTCGGCGAGCGCGAATCGCACGTTCGCGCGCTCGATCATGCGCATGGGCGTGCCGATCGGCTCGCGCAACATCTTCCCGTCCAACATCCAGGGCCTGCCGACCTGGTACGAGGTTCGTGTCAGCGAAGCCGGCCACCTCGGCCGCCGCGGCGGCACCGATCTCATGGTCGCGATGAATCCGCAGACCTGGGACAAGGACGTGGCCGGCATCGAGCCCGGCGGATACCTGTTCTACGACTCGACGAAACCGTTGCCGCCGTCGAAGTTCCGCGGCGACATCAACGTGATCGGCATGCCGCTCACCGAGATCTGCAACAAGCAGTACTCGGATCCGCGCCAGCGGCAGCTGTTCAAGAATATCATGTACGTGGGTGCGCTTTCGCAATTGCTCGAAATCGAGCCCGAGGTGATCGAGACGCTGATCCGCGAGCAATACAAGGGCAAGGATAAGCTGATCGCGCCGAATCTCGAGGCGTTCCACATCGGCCGCGATTATGCGAAGAAGAACCTGCCCGGTGCGCTCGGGCTCAAAGTGAAGCGCGCCGACAAGGTGCGCGACCAGATTTACATCGAGGGCAATGCCGCGGCGGCGCTCGGCTGCGTCTATGGCGGGGCCACGGTCGCGGCCTGGTATCCGATCACGCCCTCGACCTCCATGGCCGAAGCGTTCGCGAGTTATTGCCGGCGTTTCCGCGCCGACGCCGAGGGCAACAGCAAGTATGCGATCGTACAGGCCGAGGATGAGCTGGCCGCGATCGGCATGGTGATCGGCGCGGCCTGGAACGGCGCGCGGGCGTTTACCGCCACGGCCGGCCCCGGCATCTCGCTGATGCAGGAATTCATCGGGCTCGCGTATTTCGCCGAAATCCCGGCGGTGATCTTCGACGTGCAGCGCGGCGGCCCTTCGACCGGCATGCCGACGCG
Source organism: uncultured Alphaproteobacteria bacterium (assembly GCA_963765745.1). GTDB lineage: Bacteria > Pseudomonadota > Alphaproteobacteria > Rhizobiales > Xanthobacteraceae > JAHFPN01. The sequence continues at coordinate 7,644 of CAVXXM010000007.1, read as the reverse complement.
TACCCAGCAGTCGGACTTGCTCATCGCTGCCTATGCTTCGCATGGCGATACGCGGCACGTGCTCCTGCTGCCGCAGGACCCGCGCGAATGCTTCGAATTCGCCGCCAAGGCGCTCGATCTTGCCGACCGGCTGCAGACGCCGATCTTCGTCATGTCGGACCTCGACATCGGCATGAACGAATGGCTGGTGCCGCCGCTCGCCTGGGACGATGCGCGCAAATACGACCGCGGCAAGGTGATGAAGTTCGAGGAACTGGAAGCGGGCAAGGAGTTCGGTCGTTATCTCGACGTCGACGGCGACGGAATTCCGTACCGCACCTATCCCGGCGCCCACCCGACCAAAGGCGCCTTCTTCACGCGCGGCACGTCGCGCGACAGGTATGCGCGCTACAGCGAAGAGGGGCCGGTCTATGTCGACAATATGCAGCGGCTCCTGAAGAAGTACGAGACCGCAAAGAAGCTCATCCCGGCTCCCGATCCGCATCGACGCCAAGGAGCTCACGCGTATCGGCGCGATCTATTTCGGCTCGACCACCGCGGCTATGGACGAGGCGATCGGCACGCTCGAGAAGAGCGGCATCCTGCTCGATCGGCTGCGGGTGCGCGCCTATCCCTTCACCGACGAGGTGATCGACTTCATCCGCTCGCACGAGCGCGTGTTCCTGGTGGAGCAGAACCGCGACGCGCAGATGCGCACGCTCTTGCTCGAAACCGGTCAGGTGGAAGCGGCCAAGATCGCCTCGATCCTGCACTATGACGGCACGCCGATCACCGCGCAGTTCATCGTCAGCGAAATCGCGCGGCGCATGCAGGAGATCGGCCGGGCCTCGATCCGCAAAGTGGTGGCGTCATGACCTATATCGTCAAACCCAAGCTGCATCATCCGAAACTGCCGCATAACACGCTCGGCTTCACGCACCGCGACTACGAGGGCAAGGTCTCGACCTTGTGCGCGGGCTGCGGCCACGACTCGATCAGCGCCGCGTTGATTCAGGCTTTCTTCGAACTGAATCTCGAGCCGCACCGGGTGGCCAAGCTCTCCGGCATCGGCTGCTCCTCGAAAACGCCGGACTATTTCCTCGGGCAAAGCCACGGCTTCAACTCGGTGCACGGGCGCATGCCTTCGGTGGCAACCGGCGCGAATTTGGCCAACCGCGATCTCATCTATCTCGGCGTGTCGGGCGACGGCGACTCCGCGTCCATCGGGCTCGGTCAGTTCGCGCATCTGCTCCGGCGCGGCGTCAATATGCTCTATGTCGTCGAGAACAACGGCGTCTACGGCCTCACCAAGGGCCAGTTCTCCGCCACCGCCGACAAGGGCTCGAAGTCGAAGAAGGGCGCCGGCAATCAGGATGAGCCGATCGATCTGGTGGGGCTTGCTATCATCATGGGGGCGACCTTCGTCGCCCGCAGTTTCTCCGGCGACAAGCGGCAGCTCGTAGATCTGATCAAGGCCGGGATCGAGCACGGCGGCGCGTCGTTCATCGACTGCATCAGCCCGTGCGTCGCGTTCAACAATCATCCGGGCTCGACCAAGAGCTTCGATTACGTGCGCGAGCACAACGAGGCGGTGAACGCCATCGAGTTCATCGAGGGCAAGGCACCGATCAAGGCCGACTACGAGCCGGGCACCTCGACCATGGTGCGCCAGCATGACGGCACCTTCCTGAAGCTCAAGAAGCTCGCCTCCGATTATGACGCGACCAACAAATCGACCGCGCTTTCCTATCTCATGCATCACCACGACAAGGGCGAGGTCGTTACCGGGCTGCTCTATGTGGAGCCGGGGGCCAGCGACCTGTGCGAGCGCATGAGCGTGACCAAGACGCCGCTCAATGCGCTGAACGAGGCCGAGTTGTGCCCGGGCTCGCAAGTGCTGGAGAAGGTCAACGCCGAGCTGCGTTGATGCGCCGCCTGATCGCCGTCTTCGTTCGAGAACTGGTGCTGCCGCTCAGGATTGAACTGAGGACCTCTCCCTTACCAAGGGAGTGCTCTACCACTGAGCTACGGCAGCGAATTCCGATGCGGCGGGAAACTGCCACAGGGGGTGCGGCGCCGCAAGGATTTGGCTTGCCTCGACCGGGCGGCGGGCCTAGCGATCGGGCGATGGCCGATGACCGCAAACCGGTGGATAGAGACTCCGCGCGGACCCTACGGGCCGAGCGGCTGGCGAGCGCGTTGCGCGAGAACCTGAAGCGGCGCAAAGCGCAAGCGCGCGGCCGCGTGCCCGGGACGAAAGGCGAGAAGCCCGGCGAAACCGGGCGGCGAAAATAGCCGCGCCATTGTTTCGCCCCGCCTCGTCGGCTAGACCGGCCCTTCGGACGGGGCGGCGCGCCGCCAAAGGGGAAAAGAATGGACCGGATCCGCATCCGCGGCGGCCGCGCGCTGAAGGGCGAAATCCCGATCTCGGGCGCGAAGAACGCGGCGCTTCCCCTGATGATCGCGAGTCTCCTGACCGACGAGACCCTCGTCCTCGACAATGTGCCGCAACTGGCCGACGTGATGCTGCTGCAGCGCATCCTCGGCAATCACGGCGTCGACGTGACGGTGGCCGGCAAGCGCGCGGGCGAGAGCGAGAATTCCGGCCAGACCCTGCAGCTCTCGGCCAAGAACATCGTCGACACCACCGCGCCCTATCATCTGGTGTCCAAGATGCGCGCGAGCTTCTGGGTGATCGGCCCGCTGGTCGCGCGCATGGGCGAGGCGCGCGTGTCGATGCCCGGCGGCTGCTCGATCGGCACGCGGCCGGTGGACTTCCATCTCGACGCGCTCAAGGCGCTGGGCGCGGCGATCGACATCGAAGAGGGTTATGTGCTGGCGCGCGCGAAGCAGGGTCTGCGCGGCGCACGCATCCGTTTCGAGAAAAACTCGGTCGGCGCCACCCATACCGCGCTGCTCACGGCCGCGCTCGCGCGCGGCGAGAGCGTGATCGAGAACGCGGCGCAGGAGCCGGAGATCGGCGACGTCGCCGCGTGCCTGCAGAAAATGGGCGCGAAGATCGAAGGCGCCGGCACGGCGACCATTCGCATTCAGGGCGTGGAGCGTCTGCACGCCGCGCGCCACGCGGTGCTGCCCGACCGCATCGAGACCGGAACCTATGCCATGGCGACCGCGATGACCGGCGGCGACGTGATGCTGCTCGGCGCGCGCACCGAGTTGCTGGAGGCGCCGCTGCAGTTGCTGGCGAGCGCAGGGGTCGAGATCACCAAGACCAACGAGGGCATCCGCATCAAGCGCGACGGCGCGGGGCTCGGGCCGGTCGAAGTCTCGACCGCGCCGTTTCCGGGGTTCCCGACCGATTTGCAGGCGCAGCTGATGGCGCTGATGACGCGGGCGCGCGGCACGTCGAAGATCACCGAAACGATTTTCGAGAACCGCTTCATGCACGTGCAGGAACTCGCCCGCCTCGGCGCGCGCATCCACCTCGACGGCGAGACCGCGACGATCGAAGGCGTCGAGCGGCTCAAGGGCGCGCCGGTCATGGCCACGGATCTGCGCGCCTCGGTGTCGCTGGTGATCGCCGCGCTCGCCGCCGAGGGCGAAACCATCGTGCATCGCGTCTATCATCTCGACCGCGGCTTCGAGCGGCTGGAGCAGAAGCTCGCCCGCTGCGGCGCCGCCATCGAGCGGGTCGCCGGTTAAGCCCCTCATCTTCGTCATTGCCGGGCTGAGGCCCCGGGGATCCCGATCAGGAAGGTCACAGCGCTCAACGATTTAATCATCGGGATGGCTGGGACAAGCCCGGCCATGACGAGTTACGACGCGCAGGCTTGCACTTGCGAACCCGCCGCGCCGGTATTGCGCGCGGGAGGAATGCCATGGCCACCGAACCCGAAATGCTCAAGCTCGCCGCGCTGGACGCCGAGGATCTTTCGGTCCTGTCCGCGCACCTGCAGGACGCGGTCGCCAAGGTCGTCGACATGGCTTTTCTCGACAAGGAAAAGCGCTTCGCCATGCTGGTGAACCGGTTCGACTGGGCGGCGGCCGAGCGCGGCCGGCCGATGCGCCGGCGCGCCGGCGTGCATTTCGAGCGCGTGCTCGGGGCGCAGACGCGCGGGTTTTCGCTCGCCGACCGCGACACGGTGCTGAATCTCTTGGCGGTCGATTTCGACGAGACCGACAAGCCGTCGGGCATGGTGACGCTGTTCTTCTCCGGCGACGCGGCGATCCGGCTCAAGGTCGAGTGCCTGGAAGCGGAAATCAGCGACCTCGGCCCCGGCTGGTCGGCGCGGGCGCAGCCCAAGCACGACGAAAAGTAGACGGACACCAGATGCCGATCCGCCTCGACAGCAAGGCCAAGGACTTCGCCGCCCGATTCGACGCCTTTCTCGCCGCCAAGCGCGAAAGCGCCGAGGACGTGGAAGCGGCGGTACGCGACATCGTCACCGATGTCGCCGCGCGCGGCGATCGGGCGCTCATCGAGCTCACGCGCCGCTTCGATAAAGCCGATCTCGAAAAGCTCGGCATCCGCATCGACGAGAAGGAAATCGACGCGGCGCTCGGCGCGATCAAGAAGGAAACGCGCGCCGCGCTCGAGTTCGCCAAGGCGCGCATCGAGGCACACCACAAGCGGCAGCTGCCCAAGGACGAGCGTTATACCGACCCGCTCGGCGTCGAGCTCGGCAGCCGCTGGACGCCGATCGAGGCGGTCGGGCTCTATGTGCCGGGCGGCAAGGCGGCTTACCCGTCGTCGGTCCTGATGAACGCGGTGCCGGCCAAGGTCGCCGGCGTGACGCGGCTCGCGATGACGGTGCCGGCACCCGGCGGCAAGCTCGATCCGCTGGTGCTGGCGGCGGCAAAGCTCGCGGGTGTCACCGAAATCTATCGGGTGGGCGGCGCGCAGGCGATCGCCGCGCTCGCCTATGGCACCGAGACGATCAAGCCGGTCGCCAAGATCGTCGGGCCCGGCAACGCCTATGTGGCGGCGGCCAAGCGCCTGGTGTTCGGCCGCGTCGGTATCGATCTGATCGCGGGCCCGTCCGAGGTGCTGGTGCTCGCCGACAAGGACGCCAACCCGGACTGGATCGCCGCCGATCTGCTCGCGCAGGCCGAGCACGACGAGGCGGCGCAGCCGATTCTCGTCACCGACGACGCCGGGCTCGCCGACGCGGTCGAGCAGGCCGTCGCCGCGCAGCTCAAGACGCTGCCGCGCGCCAAGATCGCCGGCGCGAGCTGGCGCGATTTCGGCGCGATCATCCTTGTCGGCAAGCTCGACGACGCGATCCCGCTGGTGGACCGCATCGCCGCCGAGCACGTGGAAATCCATGCGGCCGACGCCGAGCGGCTTGCCGCGCGTATCAAGAACGCGGGCGCGATCTTCATCGGGGCCTATACGCCCGAAGCGATCGGCGATTACGTGGGCGGCTCCAACCACGTGCTGCCGACCGCGCGCTCGGCGCGCTTCGCCTCGGGGCTGGGCGTGCTCGATTTCATGAAGCGCACTTCGTTGCTCAAGTGCGGGCCGGAACAATTGCGCGCGCTGGGGCCGGCGGCGATCGCGCTCGGCGAGGCCGAGGGGCTCGACGCGCACGCCCGCTCGGTCGCGATCCGGCTCAACCGCGACTGACGCGGCGCGATGCCCGACACCGGGAAAAGCCATCCGAACCGTCTGGTCGCCGTCATCCTCGACGAGGCTTCCATCGGCCGCGCCAACCGCGACGTCGAGCACGAGCGCGAAGTCGCGATCTACGATCTGATCGAGAGCAACCGCTTCGAGCCGCTCGGGCACGCGGGCGGGCCCTATGCGCTGAAGATTTCGCTGGTCGAGCAGCGGCTGGTGCTCGAAGTGACGCTGGCCGACGGCGCGCCGGTGATCGCCCACGTGCTGTCGCTGACGCCGTTGCGGCGCGTGGTGCGCGATTATTTCATGGTCTGCGACAGCTATTACGCGGCGATCCGCACCGCGACGCCGACCCAGATCGAGGCGATCGACATGGGCCGGCGCGGCCTGCACAACGAGGGCTCGGAGCTTCTGGTCGAGCGGCTCAAGGACAAGATCGAGGTCGATTTCGACACGGCGCGGCGGCTGTTCACGCTGATCTGCGCGCTGCATTGGAAGGGCTGAAGTGGACGCGACCCAGCCCGGCGCCCGGCCGCAGTCGGTCCTGTTCCTGTGCGCGCACAATGTGGTGCGCTCGCCGATGGCGGCAGCGCTGGCGCGGCATTTCTTCGGCCAGTCGCTGAAAATAGCCGAGGCCGGCGTGCGCGCCGGCGAGCCGGACCCGTTCGTCGCCGCCGCGATGGAGGAGGTCGGCATTGATCTCAAGCGCCACAAGCCGGTGACGCTCGACGAGCTCGAGGATCTGGAAGGGCTCGACTTCGATCTGGTGGTGAGCCTGTCGCCCGAGGCCCATCACCGCGCGCTCGAGTTGACGCGCGCGCGTCCGGTCCAGGTCGAATACTGGCCGATCCCCAATCCCTCGGCGGTCTGGGGCAATCGCGAGCAGCGGCTCGAAGCCTATCGGGCGGTGCGCGACGAGCTCTTGCAGCGCATCCGCTCGCGCTTTGGCGCTACGGCCACAGCCGGCGGCTAACTCCAATGTACGCAATGTTTTTCCGCGCGGCGTCGTGCGCGCGGCCTGTTCACATGAGCAGGCAGTTCGGCTAGGTTCCGCGCCCTGCGCCAAGGATGAACGATGATCGGCAGGCCGAAACTCGTGCTCGCGTCCGGATCGCCGCGCCGGCTGCAGCTCTTGAGCCAAGCCGGCATGGAGCCGGACACGCTGTTGCCGGTCGAGATCGACGAGACGCCGGAGCGCGGCGAGCTGCCGCGCACGCTCGCGGTCAGGCTCGCGCGCGACAAGGCGCTGGCGGCGCTGCCGCGCGCGCGCGGGAACGAAGAACTGAAGACCGCCTACATCGTCGCCGCCGATACGGTGGTGGCGGTCGGCCGGCGCATTTTGCCCAAGCCCGATCTGCTGGAGGACGCGGCCGCGTGCCTGCGGTTGCTCTCGGGCCGCGCGCACCGGGTCTATAGCGGCATCTGCGTGATCACGCCGCGCGACGCGGTGCGCACCCGGCTGGTGGAGACCCGCGTGCGCTTCAAGCGGCTCTCGACCGAGGACCTCGATTCGTACCTCGCGTCGGGCGAATGGCGCGGCAAGGCGGGGGGCTACGCGATCCAGGGCATCGCCGGCGCTTTCGTGGTCAAGCTCGTGGGTTCCTACACCAACGTCGTGGGTCTGCCGCTCTATGAGACGGTCGCGCTGTTGCAGGGCGAGAGCTACCCGGTGCATTTCGGCTGGCTCAGCCCGGGCTGAAGGCCGTGTCCGAGAAGACTCCGCCCGCCGCGAGCGCCAACGACAACGCGCCGGCGCGGCGTTGCCCGATCTGCGGCAAGGCCACGGCCGACGCCCACCGGCCGTTCTGCTCGCGCCGCTGCAGCGATGTCGATCTCAATCGCTGGTTCTCCGGCGTCTATGCGGTGCCGGCGAGAGAGGATGAGGACGAAACGGCCTCTGTTCCCGACGAATCGAGCGCGCGCGATTGATCCCGCGCGGCTGGACAGGGGTAAGGGGGCTTCCTATAAAACCCGCGCTCTCGATCGCCTTCCGGTCGAGCGCCCGGCGCCCAGGTAGCTCAGTTGGTAGAGCACGTGACTGAAAATCACGGTGTCGCTGGTTCAATTCCAGCCCTGGGCACCAT
>CAVXXM010000006.1:0-10339 GCA_963765745.1 uncultured Alphaproteobacteria bacterium | reverse complement strand
CGCCACGGGATGATGCGATCGAGCTTGCCGGCCATGATGAACAGCGGACAGGAAATTCGCTCCGCGACTCCCTTCAGGGAGAGCGTCGCCGCGTGCCGCTTCGCCTCTTCCATCGTCTTGCAATGGCTGCGCACGCGGAAGGCGTCCTTCGTCAGTTCCGGCAAACCCTCCCACGCTTCGGCCCAGTCATAAGGCCCGGCGAGCGCGATGCAGGCTTTTATCCGCTTCTCGAACGCCGCCGCGCGCGGTGCGAAATAGCCACCCAAGCTCACGCCCCATAGGCCGATGCGCGCGGCGTCGAGATCGCGCCGCATCTCGACGAAATCGGCGACTGCCTTCACCGCCACTTCGTAATCGCCGCGGATCGGGAAGTCGTATTCGCCCTCGCCCTGGCCTGGACCGTCGAACACCAGCGTCGCGATGCCGCGCGCGAGGAACGGCTCCTCGTAAGCGGCGGTCTCTTCCTTCGCGGAATCGAGTCCGCACGCCATGACCAGCACGGGCGGCCGTGCGACGCCAGCGGGGCGCCGCAGGATCCCGCATAAATGCTTGCCCTGATAGGGAATTTCGACGCGCTCACCGGACGGCTCGAGATGCGGCAGCGCGAGGCGGCGGCACTCGACCGCCTTCATATGCGCGGCTTTCATCTGCGCAAGATCGTGCACGAAGACGAACTTGGCGAAGTGATAATAGACGCCGGCGCGCTGCAGGTGCTCGCCAGCGCTAAGGAAATGCTTCTGCACGAGCGTCTCGCGGCCGATCGCCTCGTGGATCGCCGCGCGCGCGGACCAGGCCCGGCACCAATCTTCCCACGACGCGATTCCAGCCGTGACTTCCTCGAAGTCGGTGAGCGCGACGCCGTTCGACACGAAGCGCGGCGCCCAATGGGCGATCGCCGAGCGGACGCGCGCGTCCGGTTGCTTCACCTGCGCGGGGGAGGAAGCGCTCATCCTCAGCGATAGAGCGCCTTCATGGCGCCTTCCGGATAGCGAAGGCCGGAAGCGGCGCCGGGCGGGATGGCCGCGGAAATGCGCGCGACTTCCTGCGGCGACAGCTTCACATCGAGCGCGCCGAGATTCTCCTCGACCCGTTCCTTGCGCTTGGTGCCGGGAATCGGGATCACGTCGGGGCCCTGCGCCAGCAGCCAGGCGAGCACGAGCTGGGCCGGGGTGCAGCCCTTATCCTTGGCGATCGCTTCGACGCGCTTGGCAAGCTCGCGGTTCTTGGCGAAATGCTCGCCCTGGAAGCGCGGATGATCGGCACGGCGGTCGTTCTTGATGTCGTCGGCGCTGTTGAGCGAGCCGGTGAGAAAGCTGCGGCCGAGCGGGGCATAGGCCACGAAGGAAATCCCTAGTTCGCGCGTCACCGCGCGGGTCTCTTCCGCTTCGACGCGATAGAGGACGGAGAACTCGGTCTGCACCGCGGCGATCGGATGAACCTTGTGAGCGCGGCGGATGGTGTCCGGGTGGGCTTCGGACAAGCCGAGCGCACGGACCTTGCCCTGCTTCACGAACTCGGCCATGGCGCCGACCGTGTCCTCGATCGGCACCGTCGTATCGACGCGATGCTGGTAATAAAGATCGATGGTCTCGACGCCGAGCCGCTTCAGGCTCGCCTCGCAGGCCTGGCGCACATATTCGGGACTGCCGGCGACGCCCTTGGGGCCGAGATTGCCGAACTTGGTGGCGAGCACGACCTGGTCGCGGCGGCCCTTGATGGCGCGACCGACCAGCTCTTCGTTCTGGCCGTGGCCATAGGCGTCGGCGCTGTCGAGGAAATTGATGCCGCGATCGAGCGCGTAGTGGATCACGGCGGTCGAAGCCGCGTCGTCGCTCTGGCCATAGATGCCGGACATCGACATGCAGCCCAGCCCGATCGCGGAAACCTTGATCCCGCTCTTGCCCAGCATCCGCATCTCGACGGCTTTCCGTTCGACCATGGCTTTACTCCCTGTGCGCTTTTTCGAGCGTCACGAGTAAGCGGCCAGCCTGCCAGATGCAAGTCCAGTAAGGCGGCAGCTTTACCGCCGGTGTGGGCCCGGCGACCAGCCGTGGGACGCGAGATGCTTCTCGCCCACCGCCATGGGCTCGTCTTCGAGCGGCGTGGCCATCGTCGTGTTCCAGCGATTGACGAAGCCGGTGGCGGCGATGGCGGCCACGATCTCGACGATCTGCTCCTCGGTCCAATGCTCGCGCAGTTCGGCGAACATCGCGTCGGTGACAGAATTGGGGATCGCACTCGCCGCAGCGGCCAGATCGAGCGCCGCCCGCTCGGCCGGGCTGAATAGAGAGCTCGACTTATAGTCGCGCACGGCGGCGAGCTTCTTCTCGTCGATGCCGAAATGCATGGCCGCGCTCGCGGTATGCGCCATCGAGTAGGGATCGCGCGCGGCCGTGCTTGCGACGTGGCCGATCAGGCGCTTGAAGCCGCGGTCGACTTTGCTGTCCGGCCCCCAGATCGCGCCCTGCAGCGCGACGAAGGCCCGCACCAGCGCGGGCCGGCGCTGCATGGTGAGCACGCTGTTCGGCACGAAGCCGAGCGACTTCAGGAACGAGTCGAATTCCGGCTTCAGTTCCGGCGAATGTTCCGGCGGCAGCGGGTCGAGCCGCGGCGGCATGCGCGCCTCAGCGCACGTTCTGCAAGAGCAGGAGCAGGCCGCCGACGATGGCGACGTTGGACATGAAGCCGTTCTGCATGCCGAGCCGCTTCATCGGATCGTCCATCTGCCAGAAGCGCAGCAGCAGACGCGGTCGCCAGCACGGTGAACGCGATCAGGCACAGCACGCCGATCGCCGGAAGCCAGTTCGCAAGCAGCAGCGCGCAGCCGCCGAACTGGAGCGCGATCCCGGCCCAGAAGGCGACCGCCGGCATCGGCGTCCCGGCCAACGTCAGGCGCTTGATGTGGTCCTCGATGTGGAATTTCGAGAGATTGCGGACGCCGACGATCACGAAGAACGCGACGATCAACATGCGCCCGGCGGTATCGAGCCACGACGCGTCGTTGAAATAGAGGCCTTGCATGTTTTCCCCGCCCCGTTCTTGTTTCTTGATCGACGGCCCGTTCGCGATCAGGCGCTCTTCCCGGATGCCGCCTTCGACTTCGCCCAGTAGTCGGCCGCGGCCTTGGTGGCGGCCAGCGATTTTGCGTCTTCGAAGCCCGGCGCCATCGAAGCGTCGGTTCCGGCCATCACTTCGTGATGGTCGATGTTCAGGAGCCGGAGCCAGCTCTGCTGGCCGAGCGTCAGGCCGATCATGCAGCCGAGCTCGACTAGTTCCGGCTCGCTGAAATGCTTGTGCAGCCGATCCCAGAACGCGTCGTCGGTGTCGAGATGCCAGGCGATCGCCTCGGCATAGGCGAGCGCGGCCTTCTGGCGGTCGTTGAAGCGGGTGGATTTTTCGAAGTTCAGCAGATCGAACACCTGGTCCTCGATGACGGCGCCGGTCTTGGCCGCCTTCACCGAGCGCTGGTTGCCGCAATACTCGCACTGCACCGAGCGCGAGATATAGAGGCGGCACAGCTCCTTGATGGAATGGTCGAGCACGCCGTTCCGGAAAATATCGCGCCAAGAATTGGCGAAGAACCAGAAGCAGGCCGGCACGTGCGCGCGCACCGCCGAGCTTTCCGGCCGCGGCGTGCCCTCACGCTGGCAGCGCTCCATTTCCTTGCGCATCTCCGCGTCCATCTTGTCGAGCGGGATGTAGCTGATGCGTTGCTTGGGCATGGCTTCCTCGTCCTTCGTTCTGTTTACTCGGCCGCGACGGAAGGCGGCGCGGCACGCGCCGAATCCTGCGCCTTGGCATAGTCGGCAGTCTTCTTGTACTCCGACGCGTCGTCTTTCACCTCAATCCCGACCACTTTTCGGGCGAATTCCGCCAGTGGGCCGGAGCCGGTGAATTCCGCGCGTTTCATGGTGAGCGACAACAGCGTCTGCAGCGGGGTGCCGTTGAAGTTCTCGAACATGAACAGCCGGCTGCCCCAATCGGTGAGATAGAGGTCGCGGATGACGCGCGCGATCTTGATGCGGTCATAGGCCTCGCCGGTCGCGCCCCTGTTGAGCTTTTCAAGCCACGGACGCATCGCCGGGTTGTTCCACTGCTTCTCGGTCGGGAACATGATGGCGCTGCGGCCGCACAGATCGATCAGCTCGTCCACCATTGGCCCGAGGTTTTGCAGGAAGTAGACGCGGCCCCAATTAAACATCTGGATGTCCGGCTTATAGAGGCCGCCTGGCGTGTGGAAGCCTTGGTCCTCCGAGGCGAGAACATGGGCGTAGGTCGTCTTCTGAAAAGCGATAATTCTCGCAAGCCGCGCTTGCACGGCTTCGATCTTGGCGGTGCCGAGATGCTCGCACATCAGGATCGCAAGCCCCGCCAGGAGCTCCGCCCGCACGGCCTGACGCACAAGCGCATAATAGTGACCCCAGTCGAACACGCGCTGCGGATAAAGCTTGGCGTGGTCCGGGTTGCCGATATGGAAGATGTATTTCCACGGGATCAGCACGTTGTCGAACAACACAGTTGCATCGAGCTCGTCGCCCTGCGATGCCAGCGGATGCTCGATTGGATCGGTGGCGACGACGCTTTCGCGGCAAACGATTGTAATGCCTGAAAGATTCGCAGGGCAGACGCCATAAATGATCTGGTCGCCCTTGGCGCCGGGGCGGAAGAACACGCCCATGTGCAGGAAGTCGCCGAATGCCGACGCCGTTCCGATCGCCTTCACGCCATTGACGACAACGCCCTCGTTGTTTGTCGAGACGATGCGAAGCGCCGGCGAGGTGGCGTGCGCGTTGGGATCGGAGCGATCGGCCTGCGGATCGACGAAGTGCGGCGCGACAACGAGATCGTTGTCCATCGCGTATTGCCAAAAGTTGCGAATGTTGTCCGCGAGCGCGTGCCCTTCCGCGCCGATCGCCGCCTTCTCCCACGGTTCGGGGTCGTCGATGTAGGTCACCAGCATATAGTTCTGGGAATTGGGGGTGCGCGGGCATGACGCCGCGACGAAATGCTTCATGATGAATTCGTGATACTTGCGCTTGCGGACCAGCTCTTCCTTGCTGGTGTGCCGGAACCACATCATCGAGCGGCGCTTGCCGTTCTTGTCGACGAAGGTGAGCTGGTTCTCCAGATCCTTGCGGTTATGCAGGTCGAAGAAATCGGCCGTCATGCGCGCGTAATCGCGCGTCAGCGGATGGGTCGCGACGTTGTCGATCTGCTCGTTGCCGACCCAGACCTTGCGGCCGTCGTTCAGGGCTTCGAGATAATGCTTGCCGGTGCGCAGCACTTGCGGCTCCTAGGATGGCGCTAGCCTACGCTCGCGGTCGTCCCTATACTATTCGTCCATGAGTATAAACTCTATTCCGCATAGGAATAAGGACGAACTCGACCTGCATCATCTGCAGGTGCTCGACGTGCTGTTGCGCGAGCACGGTCTCACGCGCGCGGCCAAGGTGCTGAGCCTCACGCAGCCGGCGCTCTCCAAGACGCTGGCGCGGCTGCGGCGCTATTTCGACGATCCGTTGTTCGTGCGCGTCGCGCTGCGCATGGAGCCGACGCCCAAGGCGCTCGAGCTCAAGGCGCCGGTGAGCGCCATCCTCGATCAGATGCGGCGGCTGAAGAGCGAGCACGTGCCGTTCAATCCGCTGATCTCCAGCCGCACCTTCAACTTCTGCGTGGTCGATGCCGGCGTGATCAAGCTCTTGCCGCCGCTGGTGACGCTGCTCGCGCAACAGGCGCCGCATGTTCGCCTGCGCGCGATGCAGCTGGAGTCGCAAAATCTCGATTCCTGGCTGGAGTCGGGCAAGATCGATTTCGCCATGGGCTCGTTCCCCGAACTGGTGAAGGGAATCCGCCGCCAGCCGCTTTGGGTGGAGCGCTACGTGAGCGTGGTGCGAAAAGGCCACCCGCGAATTTCAACGGAAGTTTCGCTCAAGGATTTCGCGGCGGAAAAACACGTTCTGGTCTCGATGGCCGGGACCGGCCACGCGCATCAATCGGCGGAGCGGGCGCTCGAGGCCGCGATCCCGCCGGACAATATCATTTGCCGGGTTCCTATTTTCCTGGCCGCAGCCGTGGTGGCCAAGCACACCGACGCCGTCGCCACGCTGCCTTTTTCGATCGCGACGGTGCTGGCCGAGGATCTCGATCTCGAACTGGTGACGCCGCCGGTCAAGCTGCCGAAGATCGAAATCTCGCAATATTGGCACGAGCGGTTCCACCGCGAGCCGGGCAACGAATGGATCCGTTCGGTGTTCCGCACGCTGTTCCGCAGGCCGGCGGGAAGGCTGGAGGAGGTCGCGGGGGCAGGATCGGCGCAGCCGGAGCGCGTTCTGCGTGTAGTCCGCTAGCTGGCGCTCCCTACGGGAATCGAACCCGTGTTTTCGCCGTGAGAGGGCGACGTCCTGGGCCGCTAGACGAAGGGAGCGTTGCCTTCCTCTTAGCCGCGAAGGCCTGAGCCTTCAAGCCCGCACCGGGAGCCGGAGATTCCGGCGGACAGCGGCGCGGCTCAGTTGCCGCCGCGTCCGCTACCCCGTAGAATCGCACGACCGGGCGCGAGATTCTTGCCCGTTGGGAGGCACCATGGCCAGACGTCGGACCGTAATGCGCAGCTCGAAGGGCAAGAAGCTCTATGCCGTTCGCGACAAGAAGGGCAAGTTCAAGGACATCCAGTCCTACAAGCGCGCGATGGCGCGGACATCAAGCGCAAAGCCAAGGGCGAAAAGCGGAAGAAGAGGCGCAAGAAAAAGTAACGCCGAAACCGCCACAGTTTCGTTTCGGCCCTGCCGGGCAATCCCCGCGGGGCCGAACGCATTTCTAGACCCGGATCAGCACCACGCCGCCGACGATGAGCGCGGCGGCGGCCCAGCGCCAGTGGCCGGCTTTTTCGTGCAGCATAAAGACCGCGATCAGCATGGCGAACAGCACGCTGGTCTCGCGCAGCGCCACCACCAGCGCGATCGGCGCCTGGGTGAAGGCCCAGACCACGATCCAATAAGCGCCGAGCGAAAGCGCGCCGGCGAGCACGCCCTCGCGCCAGGCCGGCACCAGGCGCACGAGCGCGCTCCGGCCGCGCGTGGCGAAGCCGTAGGCGAGCATCACCAGCCCGTCGAGCACGAACATCCACAATACGAAACCCGAGGCGGTGAGCGCGAGGCGCGCACCGACGCCATCGACCAGCGAATAGGCGGCGATGAAGACGGAGGTCGCCAGCGCATAGCCGAGCGCCTTGGCCGGCAGCCGGCCGAGATCGGCGCTGCCCTTCAAGGACATCACGACGACGCCGAGCGCGATGGCGATCACCGCGAACGCCTTGATCGGCGTCATCGACTCGCCGAGCACGAGCGCGCCGACCACCGCCACCATCAGAGGCGCGGCGCCGCGCGCCAGCGGATAGACTTGGCTCAAGTCGCCGTGCTCGTAGGCTCGGATGAGAAACAGTTTGTAGCCGGTGTGCAGCAGCGCCGAGGCGGCAAGCCACGGCCAGGCGGCGGCGGCCGGCGGCGGGAAGAACGGCATCAGAAGGAGCGCCAGCCCGCTCTGCACCAGCGACAAGAGCAGGATCGACGAGGTGCGGTCGAGCCCGACCTTGACCACCGCGTTCCAGCCCGCGTGCATCACAGCGGCGGTCAGCACCGCGACGAAGACGAAAAGATCCATGCCTACCGCGCGACGATCGGCTGCGCCTCGAGCACCGGCGAGCGCACCGGGCAACCCTCGAACACGGTGCCTTCCTCGAACCAGCTTTTCGGCGCGGGATGGCCCCACAGCGTCTGGCGCTGCGGGTCGCGCAGCGTCCAGCGGATCGGCTTGTGGTCATGGTCGACGGTGAGGTAATCGCTGGTGAACATCTCGACGCGGTGGCCGTCGGGGTCGCGCACATAGAGGAAGAATGCGTTGGAAATGCCGTGCCGCCCGGGCCCGCGTTCCATGTTCTGCAGGTAGCCGGTCGTGGCCATCACGTCGCAGACATGGAGGATGTCGAGCGAGGTCGCGGTCCACATGCCGACGTGATGCAGGCGCGGGCCGGCGCCGTTGGTGAAGGCGATGTCGTGGACGTTGCCCTTGCGCTCCATCCACACCGCCCAGAACTGCGGCGGCACGTCCTCGGTGTCGGTGTATTCGGTCAGGCGGAAGCCGAGGTCGTTGTAGAATTCGTAGCTCGACTGCACGTCGTCGGTGAAGCAGTTGAGATGATCGATGCGCTGGATGCGGGCGCCGCGGTGCAGGCCGTATTTCTGCAGCGCGCTCGGCCGCAGCTCCATTCTGGCGTAGAGCTCGAGCGGCATGCCGCGCACGTCGCGGGCGAACAGCGTGCGGCCCTGATAGGGCACCTCGCGGAAAGCGGCCGGCAGACCCTTGGCCTTGAACCACATGGCCGCCTTGTCGAGGTCGTCCTCGTCGCCGACCTTGTAGCCGAGCGCGTAGCAGAGCGGCTGGCCGGTCTGGCGCAGCACGATCGAGTGATGGTTGCGCTCCTCGATGCCGCGCAGATAGAGCGTGTCCTTGGTCTCGTCGGCGACCAGCATTCCGAAGCAATCCACATAGAAGGCGCGCGAGGCGGCGAGATCGCTGACGCCGAGCACCACGTGGCTCGAGCGCAGGATGTTGAACGGCGGATTGAAGACGGGGGGCTTGAGCGGCATGGCATTCCTATCGCGTACTCGTCATTCCGGTCGCGCGCGTAAGCGCGCGGGCCGGAATCCATAACCCCTGCCGGCGCGACTCTTTCACGTCGGCGGATATGGATTTCGGGCTCGCCACGCCTTCGCCCTTCGGGCTACGGCGGGCGCCCCGGAATGACGTGGAGACTATATTCGTCATTCCCCGATCTTCTGGATCTTGTGGTCGCCCAAGGCAACCGCGATGTTCTTGGTCTCCATGTAGAAATCGAAGCTGTAGTCGCCGCCGTCGCGCCCGATGCCCGATGCCTTCACGCCGCCGAACGGCGTCGGCAGGTGGCGCACGTTTTCGGAGTTGATCCAGACCATGCCGGCCTCGACCGATTGCGCCATGCGGTGCGCGCGGCCAACGTCGCGGGTCCAGATATAGGCCGTAAGGCCATAGCGCACGTCGTTGGCGAGCTTCAGCGCCTCGGCTTCGTCCTGGAACGGGATCGCAGTGAGCGCGGGCCCGAAAATTTCCTCCTGCGCAATGCGCATGTCATTCCTGGCGTCGGCGAACAGCACGGGCTTGGCGTAATAGCCGGCGGCCGGTTTCCCCTGCCCCCCTTCGATCACCCTGGCGCCTTCTTGCTTGGCCAGCGCGTAATAACTCGTGACCTTCTCCAGATGATCGGCGTGGATGAGCGGGCCGATCTCGGTCGCCGGATCGAGCGGGTGGCCGAGCTTGATCTTCTTGATCCGCTCCGACGCGCGCCTGATGAACTCGTCATAGATTCCGGCCTGCACCAGCGCGCGGCTCGACGACGTGCAGCGCTCGCCGTTGAGCGAATAGATCATGAATAGCGCCGCATCGACGGCGCGATCCAGATCGGCGTCGTCGAAGATGATGACCGGGTTCTTGCCGCCGAGCTCGAAATGCACGCGCTTCAGCGTCGGCGCGCCCTGCGCCATGATGAGCGAGCCGGTGCCGGACTCGCCGACGAAGCCGATGGCCTTGATCGCCGGATGCTCGGTGAGCGCTTTTCCCGCCTCCTCGCCGAGCCCATGCACCAGATTGAGCACTCCGGCGGGCAGAACTTCGCTCGCGATTTCCGAGAGCAACATTGCCGTGAGCGGGCTCCATTCGGCGGGCTTATGGACGACCGTGCAGCCGGCGGCGAGCGCCGGTGCGATCTTCCAGGTCGAGAGCATGAAGGGCGTGTTCCACGGCGTGATGACGCCCACGGGGCCGATCGGCTGGCGGATCGTGTAGTTGAGCTGGCCCTCGGCCGGCAGCGACAGGCCGTCCTGGGCGCCGGGCGCGCGGTCGGCGAAGAAGCGGAAATTATCGGCCGCGCGCAGCGCCGCCTTGCTCATGTAGCGCAGCGCTTGGCCTGTATCCATGCATTCGATGAAGGCGATCTCGTCGGCGCGGGCCACGATCTTGTCGGCGATCTTGTGCAGTAGCCCCTTGCGCGTCTCGCCGCTCGTCTTGCTCCAGGCCGGGAATGCGCGGGCCGCGGCCTTGGCGGCGCGGTCGATGTCGGCGGCAGTACCGCGCGCAATCTTCGCGAGCACCCGGCCGTCGACCGGCGAAAGGTCGTCGAAGGTCTGGCCCGAGCCGGCATCGGCCTTGCCGTCGATCCAGTGCGGCACCGGGCCGGACTTGAAGCGCGCCAGATACGCTTCGGCGCGCTGCTGGTTGTCGATGAAGGGCTTGGTCATTGGGGGCAGCCTAG
>CAVXXM010000005.1:0-186673 GCA_963765745.1 uncultured Alphaproteobacteria bacterium | reverse complement strand
AGCGGCGCATCGATCAGCTCGGCGATCGCATCGAGACGGCGACCCATAACGCCGGCGCACCCGCCATCGCCGAGATCGCCGGACGCCTCGACGAGCTGCAACGCGCGCTCGCGAACCTTTCGCATGCAGCACCTGCCGGATTTGAAGACTTGATGCATGGCGTCGTCGAGAAGCTGGAAGCGGCCGAAACCCGCCTTTCCAAATTCGACTCGATCGAGCGCAGCCTGAACGACCTGTTCGCCCAGTTCGAGGAGACCCGCACGAGCGCGATCGATATCGCCGAACGCGCCGCGCGTTCAGCCATCCGCGAGGCCGCGGCCACCCTGGTTCCGCGCACCCAGCCTGCGCCTTCCGCCGAGCCGGTTCGCCGCGCGCCCGAACCCAAGCCTGAACCCGAACCGCGTCCTGCAGCCGCGCGGGAACCCGAGCCGGCGATCCAGCGTGATCCGCCGCGCCCGGCTGCCGCTCCAAAAGCGGAGCCGCAAGCCGCCTCGTACGAGCCGTTCCGTTCCGATCCCGTGCTCACGGAGCCGGTGCAGTTTGGGGCGGCGCGCATCGAACCCAAGCCCGAGCTCAAGTCCGAACTCAAGCCCGAGCCCGAGCCCAAGCCCGCCACCACTTCCAGCGATCTGCCGCCTGACTATCCTCTCGAGCCGGGCTCCGGCGGACCCCACGGCCATCTCGCCCAGAGCGCGACGGAGCGCGTAGCCCAATCGGCAACCGCTCTCGGCCCGAACGCGCCGAAGCTCGGCGAAGCCAATCCGCGCACCGTGGAGCTCATCGCGGCCGCCCGCCGCGCCGCGCAACAGGCCGCTTCCGAGCGAGCGTCCGAAACGCCTCATTCCCGCGCCGTCGGTGTCATGAAAGATATCGGCACCAAGCTCGGCGGCGGAGGAAAGCGTTCGCTCTTGATCGGCCTGCTCGCGCTCCTGCTCGTGATGGCCGGCACCATGCGCTACGCCGACGTTCTGTTCCCGTCCTTCTTCTCTTCCGAAGAAACGCTTGAGCCGACCCTTGCCGCTCCTCCCGCGGAGCCCGGGGTGGAGGCCGAACCCGCGGCACCCGCCACGCCCGCGCAGCCAGCCGAGCCGACGCCCTCCGACCGCTCCGCTCTGCCGACGCCGGCAGACCCCGCGCTTGCGTCCGCCCCGCCGGCCGGTGTCGTTGGCCCCAGCGTCACGACCGCCTTCCTTGGCCAGCGCGGCGATCCGCGCGACATCACCGGCACGGTCCCCGTTCCGGCGCCCAAGCCCGGCGCGGTCGCATTCCGTCCCAAGGATCTCCCGGCCGGGCTCGGTAATGCAGCTTTGCGGACCGCGGCGCTGGCCAGCGATCCAGTCGCCGCCTATGAGATCGCCGCCCGCTATTTCGACGGCCGTGGCATCGATGCCAATAGCGCCGAAGCGCTGCGCTGGTTCGAGCTCGCCCGCGCCGCGGGTTTCGTTCCCGCCGCCTACCGGCTTGGCGGCATCTATGAGAAGGGCCAGGGAGTAACGAAGAACCTCTCCGAAGCTCGCCGCTACTATCTCCTCGCCGCCGAGGGCGGCCATATCAAAGCCATGCACAACCTCGCCGTCCTTCACGCCGAGGGCGTCGATGGCAAGCCCGACTTCCGCACCGCCACGCGTTGGTTCCGCATGGCCGCCGACCGTGGCCTGCGCGACAGTCAATATAATCTGGCGGTACTCTATGCGCGTGGTCTCGGGGCCGAGCAAAATCTCGCCGAGGCCTATCGCTGGTTCGCGCTCGCGGCCATTCAGGGCGACCCCGATGCCGCCAAGAAGCGCGACGACGTGGCTAACCGCCTCGATCCCCAGACGCTGATCGCCGCCAAGCTTGCGGTGCAGACATGGGCGGCAACGCCCGCCGAGGCCGCGGCCAACAACGTTAAGCTCAAGGCCGAGTGGGAAAAGGCCGAGACCGCCCCCGCCCGCCGTTCAGTAAAGAACTGAAAAATCGTGACTTTCCATTGACAAGCTTGCCGCGCGGGTTTTGAACGCATAAACGCCGCGCGAAACGCGGCGCCATTCGCAAGGCGCACCCGTGCCGATCTACCTGCCCATCGCCGAGTTGCCGGTGAACTTGTTCCTGATCCTCGGCCTTGGGATCACGGTCGGCTTCATTTCGGGCATGTTCGGCGTCGGCGGCGGGTTCTTGATGACGCCGCTCTTGATCCTGACCGGCATTCCGCCGGCGGTGGCGGTGGCGAGCGTGCCGAGCAACATGGCCGCCAACTCGATGTCCGGCTCGATCTTCTATTGGCGAAAGCGCCTGATCGACGTCGGCCTCGGGCTGGTGCTGCTCTCGGGGGGTGTGCTCGGCACCGCCGCGGGCGTCTGGATTTTCGCCTTCCTGCGCCGGATCGGCCAACTCGATCTCGCCGTGAGCATTTCCTACGTCATCCTGCTCGGCATCGTCGGGGGTCTGATGCTGGCCGAGAGCGTGCGCGCGATCCTACGGGCCCGCCGCGGCGAGGCTCCGGTCGTGCGCCGGCCGGGAACGCATGCCTGGTTCCACGGCCTGCCGCTCAAGATGCGTTTCCGCCAGTCGCGCATCTATGTATCGGCCATACCGGTGACCGCGATCGGCTTCACCGTCGGTTTACTCGGCGCCCTCGTGGGCGTCGGCGGCGGGTTCATGATGATTCCGGCCCTAATCTACCTGATGCGCGTGCCGACCACGGTGGCAATCGGCACCTCCTTGCTGCTCGTGCTTGTCACCAATTTGTTCGCGACCGTCCTGCACGCGGTCGAGAACCGCACCGTCGACGTGGTGCTTGCGCTCACGCTGATGATCGGCGGCGTGATCGGCGCCCAATTCGGTGCCCGCGCCGGACAGGCGATGCGCGCGGAGCAGCTGCGGCTCCTCCTTGCGCTCCTGGTACTCGCGGTCGGCGCACGTGTCGCGGTCGACCTGCTCACGCCCCCCGCCGATGTCTTCTCCGTGATCGCGACGGAGGCACTCGAATGATGCGCCGTGGCCTCATCGTGCTTGCGATCGCAGCTGCATTCGCCACCGTCCCGGCATCGGCGGCCGAGCGGCTGGTCGTGACGCTGTCCACGCACCGCGTCCTCATCCAATCGAACTTCACCGGCGCCGATCTCGTTCTGTTCGGATCGATCGACAACATCGACCCCGACGTGATGGAGCGCGGCGGCTACGACGTGGTGGTTTCCGTGCGCGGCCCCAAGCGCACGTTCATCACGCGGCGCAAGAGCAGCATCCTCGGCATCTGGGTGAACACGGAATCGCGCGAGTTCGTCGAGGTGCCGGCTTATCTCGCGGTCTCGACCAACCGCACGCCGGTCAGTATCGGCGCCCCCGATTTCCTCCGGCGGTTTCGCATCGGCCTGGTCAACAATTTGCTCACGCAACGAATCGGCGCCGACGTCGCCGACGTGCACGCGCAGGATCCGTTCCGCGCCGGCTTCATCCGCGTGAAGACCGTGGCAGGATTGTTCCGCGAGGAACCGAACGGCGTCACCTATCTCGGCAACAGCCTGTTCCGCACCGAGGTGCCAATCCCCGGCAATGCGCCGACCGGCACCTACGAAGTGGAGACGCTGCTGATCGCGGCGGGCGCGCTCATCAACCGCGAAACGACCGCGATCGAAGTCGTACGCACGGGGTTCGAGGCTGTGGTCGCGCAGGCCGCGCGCAACGAGCGGATCGGCTACGGTCTCGTGACCGCGCTGCTCGCGGTTCTCACCGGCCTGTTCGCGAGTCTGGTGTTCCGCCGCGACTGAGCGCTACGCCGCGAAAGCACCGCCAGGAGACCCGGGACCGGCTTGCCCTTTTCGGTGCGCGTCGAAGCGCGCTCGAGCACAGCGACGTCGAGGCGCGCCGCCTTGGCGGCTTCGCGCACATGTTTCTCGCCGTGGGCGAAGCGCAGCGCTTCATGCAAAACGACGCCACCGCCGCGGTGGGTCTCGATGGTGAAAGCCACCAAGCCGCCGGGGGCGAGCCGTTCGCGGACCGCCGCAAGCACCGGCCGCAGATCCTGCAAATACGTGAACACGTCGGCCGCAAGCACCAGCTCGAAATCGCCCTCTTCCTCGTCGAGGAATTCGACGAGGTCGCCAACTGCAACGCGATCGTAGATTTCCTTGGCCTGGGCAAGGGTGATCATGCCGGGTGAAAGATCGACGCCGACGAGATCGCTGGCCAAGCCGCGGATCTCCGCGCCCATCAGGCCGGTGCCGCAGCCCAAATCCAGCACGCGCAGGAACCGCACCGGCTTCTTGCGCGCCTTGGCGGTCCGCTCGACCGCCTCACGCAACATCTGCGGGCCGCGATAGGAAAGCGTCTGCAGAAGATCGTTCTCGAAGCGCGCCGCGTTCTGGTCGAACAGCGTGCGCACATAGGCCGGCGGCATTCCCTCGGGCTTGCGCTTCTCCAGCCGCGCCAGCCTGAGGCTTGCGCCGAGTTTGTCTTCCGGATCGAGCGTCACCACTCGCCGATAGGCGCCGATTGCCTCATCGCGCTCGCCGGTACGCTCGAGCACCTCGCCGAGCATGAACCAGGCGGCAAGAAAGCCCGGCGCCGCCTCGATCGTCTCGCGCAGGAGGCCGATCGCGCTCGCGGTGTCGCCGCGCGCGAGGAGACCGCGCGCCCAATCGACGCGGCGGTCGAGCGAAAAATCGCCGGATGAGAGTGCAAGTGATGCGTTCGTGAGCATTCTAAATTCGCCAGAGACCTTAATGCGTGGCCTTTCACGTTCGGTCAAGCCTTGCTTGACATTTTCTTGCGCAGTGTAAGATGCGCACGCGAACGGAAAAATTCAAGGTAAGCACAAAATGAATCGATTTTTTGGCGGATCGCCACTCGGAGTGATCGTTCGACTCGTGCTGTTGTCGATCGTAATCGGCGTGTTGCTCGCCGCGCTCGGAGTCGATCCGTGGAACATCTGGCGCAGTCTCGAGTCGCTCGTGCGCCGCGTCATGAGCATGGGCTTCGAAGCGGTCGAATGGGTGTGGCGCTACTTCGTGCTCGGCGCCGTGATCGTGGTTCCGATCTGGATCATCATGCGGCTCATCCGCACGCGCGGAAAGACGTGAACATCACACCGGCCACGGCGCGCGTACGATCGCACTCGCGTCGGCGCCCACGACATCCGTGATCTTCTTGATTCCTTCACGATCGAGCCGCTGCACCAGCCCGCGCTTGATCGTCGCGACTAGAGAAAATCCCTTATAAATCAAGGCGGTATAGAGCTGCACGAGCGCGGCACCGGCGCGAATTTTCTGCCACGCCGCGTCCGCTGAATCAACTCCGCCGACGCCGACGAGCGGAAACGCTCCCTCGGCGCGCAGAAAAGTCTCGGCAAGTATTCGCGTCGAGAGCGAGAACAGCGGCCGGCCCGAGAGCCCGCCCTCTTCGCGCGCGGCAGGGTCGCGCAACGATCGCGGGCGCACGATCGTGGTGTTGGCGACGATGATGCCGTCGATGCCGCGCTTGCGCGCAACCGCCACGACGCCGTCGAGTTCATTCAGCGAAAGATCGGGCGCGATTTTCAGCAGCACCGGCTTTTTTCCGGCGCGCGCCGCCGCCAACTCGCGCGCCTGCATGACGCGTGCGACCAGATCGTCGAGCGCCGCCCCGAATTGCAGATCGCGCAGCCCCGGCGTGTTCGGTGAGGAAACGTTAACCGTGAGATAATCTGCCGCCGCGGCGAAGGTCTTGATGCCTTCCACGTAGTCGGCGGCGCGATCGACTGATTCGCGATTCGCCCCCACATTGACGCCCAAAATCCCAAAGACCCCCCCGGTACCGCGCGCTCGCTTGGTCAGCCGATTGTGCGCTGCGGCATAACCGCCATTGTTGAAGCCGAGGCGGTTGACGACCGCCTCGTCGGCCGGAAGACGGAAGACGCGCGGGCGCGGATTGCCCGACTGCGCCTTTGGCGTCAGCGTTCCTACCTCGACGAAGCCGAAGCCCATTTTCAAAGCCGCATCCGGCACTTCCGCATCCTTGTCGAAGCCGGCGGCAAGCCCCACGGGATTGGAGAATAGGAGGTCGAACGCCTCGACCTTGAGCCGCGGATCGTCGGCTGGAAGCGGCGGCAGCGGCAGCATTTTCAGCGCCGTGAGCGCAAGCCGGTGCGCATCCTCGGCGTCCAGCAGCCGCGCGAAGGGAAGTCCCAAGTCCAATAGCGGGATCAAGAGCAATTCCCCCCGAGCAACGGGTCAAAGGTCGGGCGTTTCAGCCCCGCGCGGTTGATGGCCGCCAGCCTGCTCATGACAGCGGCGCGACGCTATCGGCGGCGCCCCTTGGCTGCAAGCGGGTCCGCCTACACCTATCACGGGAAATTTATGTGAATACCCCCGATGATGGCTGGACGAAAGTCTTCTGGGTGATTATTCCTACTGCCGGACGAACTTCATCGAACGGCGGAGCTCCAATTGGCCAATCTTTCCCATCCGCGCGTCTGGGCCGCCATCGACCGGCTGGCTGAGCGCTACGGCTTTTCGGCTTCGGGTCTGGCCAAGAAGGCCGGTCTCGATCCGACTTCTTTCAACCGCTCCAAGCGCCTCGGCCCCGACGGCCGCCCGCGCTGGCCCTCGACCGAATCGATCGCCAAAATCCTGCATGTGACCGGCGCCAGCGTCGAGGAATACATCGCGCTGCTCGACGCCAAGTCCTCCAAACGCGCGCCGCGGCCCTTGCCGCTCATCGGCTTCGCCGAGGCCGGCGCCGGCGGCTATTTCGACGATGGCGGCTTCCCGGTCGGCTCCGGCTGGGATGCGGTTCCGTTCCCCAGCCTGGACGACGAGCATGCCTATGCGCTCGAGGTCTCCGGCAACTCCATGGAGCCGCTCTATCGCGACGGCGACATCCTCTTGATCTCGCCGGGCGCGACCGTGCGCAAGGGCGATCGCGTTGTCGTGAAAACCAAGGACGGCGAGGTCTTGGCCAAGGAGCTGAAGCGCAAATCGGCGAAATCGATCGAGCTGCGCTCGCTCAATCCCGCGCACCGGGATCGCGTGTTGCCGGCCTCCGAGGTGGACTGGATCGCCCGCATCCTGTGGGCGAGTCAGTAAGTCAGGCCGAACGCGCCAGCGCGCCGTCGATCATGCCGACCGTGTTCTCGATGCCATAGACGGCGACGAAGGAGCCGAAGCGCGGTCCCTTCTCCTGTCCCAAGCAGCACCTGATAGAGCATATTGAACCATTCGAGCGACACGCCCGGCTTGCCGTCCTTGGTCTTGCCCTTGCCGCTCAAGTCGAGGAACGGCGGCCGCCGCCCAATCTCGTACACCACGTCCTGGATCTGCGCGGCGGTGGCACTGGCGGGAAGCTGCGAGAGCGCATCGCGCAGCGCCGTCAATGCCTCGCGCTCCTCGGGCGTCGGCTTGCGGAACGATTTCGCCGGCAGCACGAAATCGCGGAAATAATGGATCGCATATTCCACGTTCGCTTTGAGCTTCGGGTGCGTTTCCGGCGTCACGTCCGGCCGGTAGCGCTTGATGAAGCCCCACAGCGTCTCGGCGTTCTCCGCGTTCGAGGATGAAACCAGCGTCAGCAGCATGGAGAACGGGGTCGGGATTTCCGACGGCGGCGGATTGCTCGAATGGATGTGCCAGACCGGGTTGCCGAGGCGCTGCTTCCAGTCCTGCTTCGGATAGGCCTCGAGAAACTGCTGGTACTCGTCCATGTGGCGCGGGATCACGTCGAAATAGAGCCGCTTGGCGGCCCTGGGCTCGCGATACATGAAGAGCGAAAGGCTCTCCGGGCTCGCATAGCGCAGCCACTCATCGATCGTGATTCCGTTGCCCTTGGACTTCGATATCTTCTGCCCCTTTTCGTCGAGGAACAGCTCGTAATTGAAGCCTTCCGGTGGCTCGGCGCCGAGCGCGCGCGCGATCTGGCCCGAGAGCTTCACCGAATCGATCAGATCCTTGCCCGCCATCTCGTAATCGACCCCGAGCGCGACCCAGCGCATGGCCCAGTCCGGCTTCCATTGCAGCTTGCAGCGCCCGCCGGTGACCGGGCTTTCCATGCGCTCCTTGGTGTCGGGATCCTCGTAGACCACCGTGCCGCGCTTCTTGTCGTGCTCCAGGATCGGCACCTGCAGCACCGCGCCGGTGCGCGGCGAGACCGGCAGGAACGGCGAATAGGTCGCCGCCCGCTCCTCGCGCAACGAAGGCAGCATGATCTCCATCACTTGCTCGTAGCGGTCGAGCAACAGCAACAGCGTCTTGTCGAAGCGGCCGGAGGCGTAGCAGGCGGTCGACGACAGGAATTCGTATTCGAAGCCGAACTGGTCGAGAAAGGCGCAGAGCCGCGCGTTATTGTGCTCGCCGAAGCTCGGGTGCGTGCCGAACGGGTCGGGCACGCGCGTCAGCGGCTGTCCGAGATGCTTCGCCAGCATATCCTTCTGCGGCACGTTGTCGGGCACTTTGCGCAACCCGTCCATGTCGTCGGAGAAACAGATCAGGCGGGTCTTGATCTTGTCCTCGGTGAGCACGCGAAAGGCATGTCGAACCATGCTGGTGCGCGCGACCTCGCCGAACGTGCCGATATGCGGCAAGCCCGAGGGGCCATAGCCGGTCTCGAACAGCACCTCGTCCTTGGGCCGATTCTTCAAGCGCTGGACGAGCTTCCTCGCCTCCTCGAACGGCCAGGCGTTCGACTGTTCTGCGAATTCGCGCAACGTGTTCGCGACTTCCGCGGCCGGCGCCGCCATCGTCTTCTCCTTGGGCTGCTTCAGTAGAAGCCGACCGGGAAATAGCGCAAATAGAGGTCGGTGTAGATGCCCTTTTCCCATACCTGGAAAAGCGCGTAGTCGAGCGCGCGCTTCAGCGTCTCGTTCCCTTTCTTCACCGCGATGCCGACGCCCTCGCCGAAGTAGCGGCTCTCGGTGAAGGGCCCGCCGCGGAACGCGCAGCAACCCGCGGAATCCCGTCCGTTCAGCCAGAAGGCGAGCGCGATGCCGTCGCCGAACACGAGGTCAACCTCGCCGCGCTTCAGCGCCGCGAGTGCGTTCTCGAAATGGGCAACCGGCTGGATCGCGGCCTCCGCGAAGAAGGCGCGCAAGTAGACGTCGTGCGCGGTTCCGGCCACGACCGCCACCCGCTTGCCGGCGACCGTCTCCGGCGTCGCGTCCTTCAAATCGAAATCCTTTCGCGAGATGAAACGCGCGGGCGAGCGATAATAGCGCTCGGTGAAGTCGAGGCGCTTCCGGGTCTCTGGATTGACGGCGAGCGAGGCGATGATCGCGTCGCCCTTGCCCTCGTCCATCGCTTCCAGAAGCGTGTCGAAGCGGCGCACCTGGATCGTGCATTGGATCGAAAGCTCCGTGCAGATCGCGCGCGCCAGATCGACGTTGAAGCCGATCGGCTGACCGTCCGGCCCCTTGAAGTTGAACGGCGGATAATCCTCCTCGGTGAAGAAGCGGATCATGGTGACGCGGCCGGGCTCGGGTTTTTCCGGCCGCCGCTTCGGGTCCCAGAATCCCGGCACGAACACGCGCGGCGGCGTCTGGGCGAACGCGGGTCCGACCACCAGAAGAAGCAGCGCCAGGACCACGGCACAAGAGATCGTCCACCGCGCCAGGGGCGCATGAAAGCGCGGGTTAGGCGCGAGGAATCTGGGCTCTGTGTTGTGCATGGGTTTGTCGGTGCCGGTAGCGCGCGAATTTCGCCTCGCGCGAATTGTTTGTAAACCCGCGCGGGAGTTGTAGGCTATGTCTTCGGGGCCAGGAGATGCGTTTATTTTCGTTCGAGAGTATGCGCACGGCGCAACGCCCGAGCTATGCCGGGGGCGGACATGTGCATGCCGCGCCTGCCGGCGCCGACCCGTCGCTCCCGATCGAGCTTGCCGCGCTCGAGCCCTATCTCGACCCCGCACTTTTCGAAGCCGCGGCGCGACGGGCCGCTCTCTTGCAGATCGGCGGCGACGAAGTCGTGCGCGCGCATGGGCTTCTGTCGCCGGACGAGATCGCCGAAGCCCTTGCCGAGCACCTCGGGCTCGAGATCGACCCGCTCGACGACGACGCACCGCCGGACTCCGAACGTATCCTCGAAGCCGCCAGGACCGGCGTGCTTCGCCGAATAGACTCCGACGGCCGCGCGCGCATCACGCTGGCGCCGCGCGGCAACGGGATTGCCCGCCTCGCCGCCGCGCTCGAGCGCGATCCGCGCCTTGTCGAGGGCCTGCGGCTGGCCTCGCCCGAACGCATGTCGGCATACGTTCGCCGGATCGGGGCCACCGAGCTTGCCCGCGAAGCCGTGCTCGGCCTGCACAGCCGGCGTCCCGATCTTTCCGCCGCCGAGCGGGGATCGCAGAGCCTGCGCATATTTGCGGGACTGATCGCTGCAGCCGCGTTCATAATTGGCCTCATTTCGCCGCGATCCCTCCTGCTCGCTACCGAGGGCTTTCTCGGATTGGCCTTCCTCGCCTGGATCGGGCTGCGTCTGCGCGCCTGCTTCATGCGCCCAGCCGAGATCGAACCGCTGCGCGTGCCGGAACGGGCGCTCCCCGTCTACACGATCGTGGTGCCGCTCTATCGCGAGGCGCGCATCGTTCCGCGCCTGGTCGCGGCGCTGCGCCGTCTCGATTACCCGCTCGAAAAATTGGACATAAAATTCGTAGTCGAAGCCGACGATCCCGATACCCGCTACGCCATTGCCCGCCTCAGACTGGGCGCGCCGTTCGAGGAGATCGTGGCCCCGCTCGCCGGGCCGCGCACCAAGCCCAAGGCGCTGGCCGCGGCGCTGCCTTTCGCGCGCGGCAGTTTCCTCGTGGTCTACGACGCCGAGGACGAGCCCGACTCCGACCAGCTGCGCAAGGCACTCAGCGCTTTTCGCGGCGAACCGCAATCGCTCGCCTGCGTGCAGGCGCGCCTGACCATCGACAATGCGTCGGACAACTGGATCACGCGCCACTACACCGCCGAATACGCCGCATTGTTCGACGTCTTCCTTCCCTCGCTCGCCCGCATGCGGCTGCCGATCCCGCTCGGTGGCACCTCGAACCACTTTCGCACCGAGGTATTGCGACGCGTCGGCGGCTGGGATCCGTTCAACGTAACCGAGGACACCGATATCGGCATCCGGCTGGTTCGCTTCGGCTATCGCATCGGCACCATCGACTCCACCACCTACGAGGAAGCGCCGGCGAAGTTCATGCCGTGGCTGCGGCAGCGTACGCGCTGGTTCAAGGGCTGGGTGCAGACCTTCCTCGTGCACATGCGCGCGCCGCGGCGGCTGATGCGCGAGCTGGGTCTGCGCGGATTTCTCGCCTTCCAGCTTCTCGTCGGCGGCACCGTGCTCGCGGCGCTGGTGCATCCGTTCTTTCTCGCTCTGGTGCTCTACGACGCTTTGAGCGGCGCCTTCTCCGTTCCAGGCGAAATGACGCCCGAGGGGCTGCGTCGCGGATTGGCGCTCATCGTCCTTGCCGCCGGCTATGCAGGCTCCGCGCTGATCGGCCTTATCGGCCTGAAGCGGCGGCGGATGCTGAGACTAGCGCCCGTGCTCGTGACAATACCTTTCTACTGGCTGTTGCTCTCGCTTGCCGCCTGGCGGGCGCTGTTTCAATTTCTGCTCGCGCCTTACAAGTGGGAGAAGACCGAACACGGCCTCGCGCGCACCTCGCAGCGTCAGAAGCAGAACCGGCCGGCCCGGCCGGTCAGAGTCGGCGCTTCAGGTCGGCTGCGGCCTGATCCGCGCTCCGCTTAAGGTTGAACGGCGCGACGAAGCGGCCTTCCTTATCCATCAGATACACGATGGCCGAATGGTCGACGGTGTAGCCGCCGCCATCGAGCGGAACTTTCTTTGCGTAAGCCCGATAGGCCTTGGCCACAGCCTCGATCTCGGCCGGCGTACCGGTCAAGCCGTAGATGCGCGGATGGAAGCTCGAAACATAATCCTTGAGCTTTTCCGGCGTATCGCGCTCGGGGTCGACGCTGATGAACAGCGCCGCGGTCTTGTCGGCGTCGGAGCCGAGCCGCTTCAGCACCTCGGACATCTCGAATAGCGCGGTCGGACATATGTCCGGGCAATGGGTGAAGCCGAAGAACACCAGGAACGGACGGCCCTTGAAATTCGCCTCGGTGACGACGCGCCCGTTGTGATCGAGCAACCGGAATGGCCCGCCGACCGACGAAGGCCTGGTCGTCTCGCCGGGCAGAACGTAAAGCACCGCCGCCACGAGCATCGCGGCACCCGCGAGAAATGCGCCGAGCACCGCCGCGATTCGGGTGGACTGCTTCATCGATCGGCTCTCGTGCGCCCGCTCAGAGGCAATAAGCGATACCGGCCACGACCATGTCGAAGAACACGGCAGTACCGAAATAGCCCCACAACACCGCCGCCGCGGCGATCGCCGCTACGGCAATCAGGCCGAGCCCGAGCAAGGCGGCCTGGCGCAGACGCACTGAACGGGTTCCCTCGGCGATGGCGGCCATGTTCGTGTCCTGCGGACCCTCACCCGGCACTCGAGCGCGGGCAAGAGTTAAGTATGTCGCCGCATCAAACTTGCTAGACCCGCTGACGTTCGCGGTCAACGCGGCGGCTCGCGGCGTTAATCTAAATAATTCAAGCTTTACTGTGTTTGCGACTTCGCATTGTCGGGCTTTCGGCCCAATTCTAGGGTCCGCCTCGGGGACGGAATTATAAAGACGTTTCGATGCTCGGCTCCGACATGCCAGCGAGCTCGCTGACCCTTCCGCGCGATGCGGAGGCGCGGATGCTCGACATCACGTCTCCGTCGATCGCTCCCACCGAAGTCTGGCGGCACGGCGAGGAAGCCGGCGCGCTCGTTTTCGGCGGCGCGCATGGCAGCCTTTCGGTGGTGCGCAGCTTGGGGCGGCGCGGCATTCCAGTATGGCTCCTGCGCCGCGATCATCCGATCGCGCGCCTCTCGCGCTACGCCAGCGGCAGCATTCCTTGGAAAGGCCCGGCGCAAACGAACGCCGCCGATACCCTCGTCGAGATCGCCGGGCGCTATAGCCTGAAGGGCGCAGTGTTGTTCCCGGGCGGCGACGCCGAGGCCGAGCTCGTCTCGCAGAACCATGCCAAGCTTTCGCGCGCCTACCGCATCACCACGCCGCCCTGGTCGACCGCCAAATGGGCCTTCGACAAGCGTCTCATGAACGAGCGCGCCGGAGAGCTCGGCATCGCCCATCCCTGGAGCCGCTACCCGCGCGACCGGCTGGAAGTCGAGGCGCTGCAGTGCCGCTATCCCGTGATTCTGAAGCCCACGATGAAGCGCGAGCCCAACGCCTTTACGCTCGCCAAGGCCTGGCGCATCGATAACCGCGACGAGCTGCTCGCCCGCTACGACGAAGCCGCCGCACTCGTCGGCGCCGACGGCATCGTGTTGCAGGAACTGATCCCGGGCGATGGCCGCACGCAATTCTCCTACGCCGCGATCTGGGATCGCGGCGCGCCGCTTGCCTCCCTGGTCGCGCGCCGCACGCGCCAGTATCCGATCGACTTCGGCTATACCAGCACGTTCGTCGAGACGATCGAGCAGAACGAGGTCGAGGACGCAGCCGGCCGCTTTTTGAAATCGATCTTCTATAGCGGCATGGTCGAGGTCGAGTTCAAGTACGACCGCCGCGACGAGCGCTACAAGATTCTCGACGTCAATGCGCGGCCCTGGACCTGGAACGCGCTCGGCCAGATCGCTGGCATCGATTTCCCGTACCTGATGTGGCGGCTCGCCATGGGCGAGGACGTCGAGCCGGTCCGCGGCCGCAGCGGCGCCGCCTGGATGCACCTGTCGCGCGACGTGGTCGCGGCGATGCAGGAAATGCTGGCCGGTACGCTCTCGCCGGTGCGCTATCTGAAGTCGTTCGGCAAGCCGCTGCAGTTCGCAGCTTACGCCGGCGACGATCCGGTGCCCGGCATCGTGGATCTCCCGCTCGCGCTCGCGCGCGTCGTCACCAAGCGGCTGCCGAACGCCGCCCACCGGTTCATCAAAGCATTCTTCTGAGGGCCGGCCCGGAAGCTGCTCGCAAGAGTTGGAGCGGGCGGAGGGAATCGAACCCTCGTATGCAGCTTGGGAAGCTGCCGTTCTACCATTGAACTACGCCCGCGGCGTACGAAGCATAGCCAAGCGCGCTTGCCCCCGGCAAGGTTCCTCCACGAGCGAAAGGGCTCCCGCTGCTGTAGAATTGCCGACGTGATTCCGCGCTAAGCAAGCGGCATACATTCGGGGGGATTCCGTGAACCGGCTTCGCAGCATCGTCGAGGATCCGCGCACCGAGCGCGCGATCATGGTCCTCATCGGCATCAACGCGGTCATTCTCGGCTTGGAAACCAGCCCCGACGTGATGGCGTCTTGGGGCACCGCGCTGGAATGGCTCGACCACGCGATCCTGGCCGTGTTCGTGGTCGAGATCGCCGCCCGCATCGCCGTTCACCGCACGGCGTTTTTCCGCGATCCCTGGAGCCTGTTCGACTTTATCGTCATCGGCATCGCGCTGGTGCCGGCGACGGGAGAATTCTCGGTGCTGCGAGCGCTGCGCGTGCTGCGCATCCTGCGGCTGATCACGGGCGTGCCGAGCCTGCGCCGCGTCGTTGCCGGCCTGCTGACAGCGCTGCCGGGCATGGGCTCGATCGTGCTGCTGATCGGGCTGCTCTATTACGTCTTCGCGGTGATGGCGACCAAGCTCTATGGCGAGGACTTCCCGGCGCTGTTCGGCACGCTGCCGCGGACGCTGTTCACGCTGTTCACCGTGATGACGCTCGAAGGCTGGGTCGATGGCGTCGTGAAGCCGATCATGGAGAAATTTCCCTATGCCTGGGTGTTCTTCATCACTTTTATCGTGTGACAACGTTCATGGTGCTCAACCTCTTCATCGGCGTGGTGGTGAACGCGATGCAGGCCGAACACTCCAAGGCCGAAAGGCCCGGAGCGCGAGGCCGAGCGTGAAATGATCGAGGAGGAGACCGCGCCGATCCGCACCGAGGTGAAGCGGCTGAGTGGCGAGGTCGCGACGCTGCGCGATGAAATCGTCGCGCGATTGCCGAAGCGTTCCGGTTAGCGCGCCAACGGCTTGAAGTGCTTCGATAGCTTCAAGCCCTGCGCCTGATAATTGGAGCCGAGCCCTTCGCCATAGAGCGTCTGCGGCCGCTCGCTCATGCGCTCGAACACGAGACGCCCGACGATCTGCCCGTGCTCCAGAATGAACGGCACCTCGCGCGAGCGAACTTCCAGCACCGCGCGCGCGCCCATGCCGCCCGCCGCCGCGTGGCCGAAGCCCGGATCGAAAAAGCCCGCGTAGTGCACGCGGAACTCGCCGACCAGGGGATCGAACGCCACCATCTCGGCGGCGAAATCCGGCGGCACGTGCACCGCTTCATTCGAAGCGAGGATGTAGAAGGCGTCGGGATCGAGCACGAGGCCCATGCCGCCGCGCGCCTCCAAGCGGCTCCCAGAAATCGGCGACGTCATAGGCCGCGCGCTTATCGACGTCGATCAAGCCGGTGTGACGCTTGGCGCGAAATCCGGCGGTGCCGCCCGAGAGCTTGCCCGAAAGATCGATGCTGACCGAGATCGCGCCCGAGCCGAGATCGGCGTCGGGCGTATCCACCAGCCGCTCGCGCGCCTGCAGCGCCGCCAGCGCCTTGCCGTCGAGCCGCGCGTCGCCGCGCCGGAAGCGGATCTGCGCCAGCCGCGAGCCGCGCCGCACCAGAATCGGAAACGTGCGCGGGCTGACTTCCAGAAACAGCGGACCCTGGTAGCCCGGCGGCAGCGCATCGAACGACGCGACCCGGTCGCCGATCACGCGCGTGAACACGTCGAGCCGGCCGGTCGAGCTTTTCGGATTGGTCGCCGCCAAAAGATCGGCCGGCAGCGCCAGCCGCTCCTCGAGCTCCACCAGATAGACGCAGCCGGTTTCGAACACCGTGCCCGCGTCCGAGAGCTCGATCTTGTGCAGGGCGAGGCCCGCGAGCCGCTCGTCGATGCTGGTGCGCGGCGACGGCAAGAAGCTCGCGCGAATGCGCCACGCGCGCGCGCCGAGCCGCAGATCGAGGCTCGCCGGCTGCACCTGGTCGGGGCCGATGGGCAACGGCCCAGCGATCGCGCCCGACTTCGGCGAGCGCCAGGATCGCCTGCGCCGGCAGGATGCCGGCGGCGGCTTTGGTCCCCAGCAAGACCCGTGCTGCTTCCATGCGCGGCAACCTATGGCGCGCGCTGCTTGACGCCAAGCGCGGCGCGGGAGTAATCACATCATAGTTCGTGGTCATTTGAGCCGGCCGGCTTGCAGCCACGTAAAACAACTCGCTAAAAGGCCGGGGACGCGCGAACCCGACCAGGGTCGTCCCCCGGTCGGGTTTATTGTTGGAGGAGCGCGTCATGGCATTCACACCCCCTCGCCCGGTGCTCGACCCCAAAACGCTGCGGCCGGAAACCCGGCTGGTGCACGCCGGTATCCTGCGCTCGCAGTTCGCCGAGAATTCCGAGGCGCTGTTTCTGACCCAGGGCTACGTCTACGACGAGTCCGAGACCGCCGAGGCGCGCTTCTCCGGCAAGGAACCGGGCTTCGTCTATTCGCGCTACGCCAACCCGACGATCGCCATGTTCGAGAGCCGGCTGGCCGCGCTCGAAGGCGCCGAGGCCTGCCGGGCGACCGCGAGCGGCATGGCGGCGGTCACTTCGGCGATGCTCTGCCTGGTGCGCGCCGGCGACCACGTGGTCGCGGGCCGCGCGCTGTTCGGCTCCTGCCGCTATGTGATCGAGGATCTGCTGCCGCGCTTCGGCGTCGCCACCACGCTGGTCGACGGCACCGATCTCAAAGCCTGGGAAAAAGCCATCCGGCCGAATACGCGCGCTTTCTTCTTGGAGAGCCCCACCAACCCCACGCTCGAAATCCTCGACATCGCCGCCATCGCCAAGCTCGCCAAGAAAGCCAAGGCCCGCCTCGTGGTCGACAACGTGTTCGCCACGCCGCTGCTGCAGAGCCCGCTCAAGCTCGGCGCCGATGTGGTGGTTTATTCGGCGACCAAGCACATCGACGGCCAGGGCCGCGTGCTCGGCGGCGCCATCCTCGCCTCGCAGCAATTGATCCAGGACAACATCCATAATTTCCTGCGCCAGACCGGCCCGTGCCTGTCGCCGTTCAATGCCTGGGTGTTGCTGAAGGGCATCGAGACGCTCGGCATCCGCGTCGAGCGCATGCAGGCGAGCGCGAAAAAGGTCGCGGATTATCTCGCGAAGAACAAGAACGTAAAGAAGGTGCTCTACCCCTTCCGCGCCGATCACCCGCAATACAAGCTCGCGAAGAAGCAGATGAAGGGCGGCGGCACGCTGGTCAGCTTCGAGGTCGCCGGCGGCAAGAAGGGCGCGTTCCGCTTTTCGAACGCGCTGCGGCTGATCCGCATTTCCAACAATCTCGGCGACGCCAAGAGCCTGATCACCCACCCGGCGACCACGACGCACCAGCGCTTCACGCCGCAGGCCCGCGCCGAGATGGGCATCAGCGACGGCCTGGTGCGCCTCTCGGTCGGCCTCGAGCACCCGGCCGACCTGTTCGAGGACCTCGCCCGCGGCTTCAAGGCGCTCTAGGTCCAGTGTCATTCCGGCGGCGCCGCGTCGCGCGCGAAGCCCGGAATCCATACTCTCCGTCCGGTGGATATGGATTCCGGGCTCCTCGCTGCGCTCGAGCCCGGGCATGACCAGGTGATTATGGCGGAGCCCGTTGCGCCGCCCGCGCGAAACCGCTTCACTTTCCTCGTTCGGAGAGAGGCGGAGAATCGCATGTATCGCGCGGTCACCCGCGGCATCCAGATCACGGTCACGCCGCGCTATCTGGCCGAGCGCTCCTCGGCCGAGGACGACCGCTATTTCTGGGCCTACACGATCGAGATCGTGAACATGGGCCCCAGCACGGTGCAGCTGAAGAACCGCCACTGGAAAATCACCGACGGCCGCGGCCAGTTGCAAGAAGTGCGCGGGCCCGGCGTGGTCGGCGAGCAGCCGGTGCTCGGGCCCGGCGAGCGCTTCGAATATACCAGCGGCGTGCCGCTCACGACGCCGACCGGCCTGATGACCGGCAGCTACGAGATGGTGAGCGAGAGCGGCGAGAAATTCGACGCCGAGGTGCCGGCCTTCTCGCTCGACAGCCCGCACGGGAAGAGGGTGTTGCACTAACCCGTCATTCCGGTTTCCGTTTCGAAACGCCAATCCTTCTTCCTTCCCTCATTGCCGGGCTTGACCCGGCAATCCATCGCGGCTCGTGCTCTATCGGATGCCCGGGTCGAGCCCGGGCGCATGAGGGAGTGAATTCCCGCGACGCATCCGCGCCCGAGGCCTGGGTACGCTTCCCCTTCTGAACAAGAAGGGGGATGGAGCGCCGCTTGGCGCTGCATCTGTTTGCGCGCCCTTGCGGGACGCGCGGTGCCCGGAACCCCGGGCACTCGCCTTACGGCGCTCCACCGCGGCACTCGCCAAGTCCCGAAGGACCTGGCTCAACCCCGGGCCGCGCTTCCTGGGACGCGGACCTTGCGGCCCTGTCCCAGTCCAGCGAGCTCCTCGCAGGGCGGTCCTAGTGCCGCCCGGGCGGGGTCCCGGGGTCGCCCGAGTGCGAGGTTACGAGCCTCGCCCGCGGGAACCACTCCCCGCTCCGCCAGCTAGACGTCCCTAGAAGACGCCCCAGTGAGCGGGGATTATCTGGATTAAATTCCTAGATTGTGGCAATAATTGGGCAAGTGAGAATATTTTGCTATCTTGCTCGATTGCGTCACCGATGCTGAATTGCGGGAGAGCTTGTCGCGGCTATAGTGCCACTTACTAAGTCGCCCAGCAGCTTGCCTACACACTACGATTCGTAAGCGTCGAAATCGCAGATTCGCGAATAGCCTTACAAGCGCGACTATACTGGTGGCGCCTTCATCGTTAGAGCTAATTTCGTTATCTTGCAGAGCTGCGTACTGGTCGACCAAGACGTGCTTCGCAACTAGGTAGGATGCATTGGGATCAGCACCCAAAATCAGTCCTGGCAAAAGCGGTGTAAAGGCATTCAGCCCTAGTCGGCGACGGCGGCACCGTGCGCAATCTTTGCTATCATCCGGCAAAATCTGTAGGGATCGACGGAGCAAATATCCCGGTTCCTTGCACGAGTAGCCCCAGTCGTCTGGCCCGTCTGATCGTCCTACAGAACTGTAGCCCTGTAAGTTGAAATGTTTTCTTTCGATTGACTCGCTCGTGAGCATTCGCCATAGGCGCGTCAGCAAATCGTGGCAATCAATTGGTGAGAACGGTTTCAGTTCGTCGATTGGTATCAAAGCGCCAATGAAACCCACGCCTCCTGCATGTTCTTTGGCATGGGGTCGTCGCTAGTATAACGACCTCGACGCGCAGCCTCTCGGAGCGGCGGCTCAGTTCTGAGCCTTCGACAGCATTCTCAAGTTTGCGCACGAGAATTGCAAACAGCATTGATCGAAGACAAAACGTCTCAAAATCGTGCGTAATCTTTTGACAATCCCCACAGCTGGCTTCGGCGCAGGACTGATCCGCCTCGAAGAGCCTTGGGAATAATGTGCTCACGAGTGAAAGGACGTTCATTCAGTCTGTTCGAGTAGAACAGTATATACACCGACCTATCTGGAATCGTAGGTCTTAGCTTGTCGGAAGAACGATGTCTCATAGAAACGGCATTCAACTTTTCCTCAGTATTTACAAGGACACCACCCCCACCTCCCCCGGCTCGAACTCATACGCCCGCCCGCAGAATTCGCACTTCACGATGACCTTGCCGTTCTCGACCATGCCGGTGCGGTCCTCGGGCGTGAAGGCGCGCAACAGCTTCTCCACCCGCTCGCGCGAGCAGGTGCATTGCCCGGTCACCGGCTGCGCGCGGAACACGCGCACGCCCGGCTGGTTGAACAGCCGATAGAGCAGCCGCTCGCTCGACAGCGACGGATCGAGCAGCTCGTGATCCTCGACGGTGGCGACCAGCGCCTGCGCCTCGACCCAGGCATCGTCCTCGGCGACCGCGTGGCGCTTCATGCCCTCCGGCGCGTCGCCCGGATCGAGATCGGCGCGCGCCGCGCGCGCGGCTTCGGGCGGCAGGAACTGCACCAGCAAGCCGCCGGCGCGCAATTTCGGCGCCCGGCCGCCGGTCTGCACTTCCTCGCCGACCGCGAGCCGCAGCTTCGACGGAATCTGCTCCGATTGCGCGAAATAGCGGTGCGCCGCGGCCTCCAGCCCCTCGCCGGCGAGCGCGACGATGCCCTGATAGCGGGTCGCGTCGGCGCCGGCCTCGATGGTCATCGCGAGATGGCCCTTGCCGAGCAGCGCGCCGGACGAGGCTTCGTTGTTCGCCACCGCCTCCGCGACGCGGGCCGCATCGAAGCGCGCATAGGCGCGCACGCGCTCGGGCGCGGTGATGTCCACGATCAGCATGTCGACCGGCCCGTCGGTCTGGCTCTGGAAGATGAAGCGGCCCACCTGCTTGAGCGACGAGCCGAGCAGCACCGCGATCGTGGTCGCCTCCGCCACCAGGCGGGCGACCGGCGCGGGGTAATCGTGATGCGCCAGCACTTCGTTCAGCGCCGGCCCGAGCCGCACCACGCGCCCGCGCACGTCGAGCGCATCGACCTGGAACGGCAGCACGTGATCGTCTTCGGTGTCCGCGCGCGGGCGGCGCTGCGGAACGTTCATGCCGCGCCCGCCTCGAAGCACCAGGCGAGAATCCCTTTCTGCGCGTGCAGCCGGTTCTCGGCCTCGTCGAACACCACCGATTGCGGCCCGTCGATGATCTCGGCGGTGACTTCCTCGCCGCGGTGCGCCGGCAGGCAATGCATGAAGATGGCGTCGCGCTTGGCGAGCCGCATCAGCGAGCGGTTGACCTGATAGGGCTTGAGCAAGTTGTGCCGCTTCTTGCCGTCCTTGTCGCCCATCGAGACCCAGGTGTCGGTGACGACGCAATCGGCGCCGTGCGACCGCCTCCTCCGGATCGCGCGTGAAGCGGATCACCCCGCCCGAGCGCTTGGCCCATTCGACGCAGCGGCCGGCGCGGCGCCAGCTCCTTCGGCGTCGCCACGCGCAGCGCGAAATCGAAGCGCGCCGCCGCGTGCACCCAGGTTGCCAGCACGTTATTGGCGTCGCCCGACCAGGCCACGGTGCGGCCGCGGATCGGGCCCTTTTTCTCCTCGAACGTCATCACGTCGGCCATGACCTGGCACGGGTGCGAGAGCCGCGTCAGCCCGTTGATCACCGGCACGGTCGCGTATTTGGCGAGCTCCAAGCAGCGTCTCGTGCTCGAGCGTGCGGATCATGATGGCGTCGACGTAGCGCGACAGCACCTTGGCGGTGTCGGCCAGCGTCTCGCCGCGGCCGAGCTGCATTTCCTGGCCCGTCAGCATGATCGCGTGGCCGCCGAGATCGCGCATGGCGACGTCGAACGAGACCCGCGTGCGGGTCGACGGCTTGTCGAAAATCATCGCCAGCGTACGGCCCGCCAGCGGCCCGCGCGTGGTGA
The DNA here is from genome assembly GCA_963765745.1 of uncultured Alphaproteobacteria bacterium. Lineage (GTDB taxonomy): Bacteria > Pseudomonadota > Alphaproteobacteria > Rhizobiales > Xanthobacteraceae > JAHFPN01. The sequence goes on along the minus strand of CAVXXM010000005.1, from coordinate 165,240 downwards.
GCCCGGCGCGGCGCGCCTGTTTCAGCGTGCGCGACAGGTCCACCATGCGCCGCAGGTCGCGCGACTGCATCTCGGAAAGATCGAGGAAATGGCGGATGCCGTTAGGGGTTTCGGTCATTCGGCCGCTCCCCGGCGCGCTTGCGCCATGAGCCCGGCCTCGAGCTTGGTGCAGGCGGCCGACAGCCGCTTCATGGCTTCGCCGACTTCCGCGTCGCCGACGATCAGCGGCGGCACCAGCCGCACCACGTTTTCGCCGGCCGCGACCACCAGCAAATTCTCGTCGCGGCAAGCGGCGACGAAATCGGAGTTCGGCACCAGCACGCGGATGCCCAAGCAGCAATCCCTCGCCGCGCACTTCGGCGATCAGCGCCGGATGCCGGTCGCGGATTTCCGCGAGCCGCTGCTTGAACAAGCAGCCCCGTCTTGGTCACGCGATCGAGGAAGCCCTGCTCCAGCACCACGTCGAGCACCGCGTTGGCCACGCTCATCGCCAGCGGATTGCCGCCGAAGGTCGAGCCGTGCGAGCCCGCCGTCATGCCCTTGGCCGCGGCTTCGGTGGCCAGACACGCGCCGACCGGAAAGCCGCCGCCGATGCCCTTGGCGATCGCCATGATGTCGGGCGTGACGCCGGCCCATTCATAGGCGAACAGCTTGCCGACGCGGCCGACGCCGGTCTGCACCTCGTCGAAGATCAGCAGCAGCCCGTGCTCGTCGGCGAGCTCGCGCAGTCCGCGCAGGAACGCGCGCGACGGCACCCGCACGCCGCCTTCGCCCTGGATCGGCTCGACGATGATGGCGCCGGTTTCGAGCGTGATCGCCTTCTTCACCGCTTCGAGATCGCCGAACGGCACGCGATCGAAGCCCGGCAGCCGCGGCTCGAAGCCCTCGATATATTTCTCGCTGCTGCCCGCCGAAATCGTCGCCAGCGTGCGGCCGTGGAACGCGCCCTCGAACGTGATCATGCGGAATTTTTGCGGAATGCCCGAGGCGAACTGGTAGCGGCGCGCCATCTTGATCGCGCACTCCATCGCCTCGGCGCCGGAGTTCGTGAAGAACACGGTGTCGGCGAAGGTCGCGTCGGTCAGCCGCTTGGCGAGCCGCTCGCCGCCGGCGATGCGGAACAGGTTGGAAATGTGCCAGACCTTCTTGGCCTGTTCGGTGAGCGCTTCGACCAGCTTGGGGTGCGCGTGGCCGAGCGCGTTCACCGCGACGCCGGCGGTGAAATCGAGGTAGCGCGTGCCGTCCTCGGCGATCAGCCAGGCGCCCTCGCCCCGCTCGAACACCAGGTCGGGCCGCGTATAGACGGGCAGCACGGGCGCAATCACGGTCGGCTCCAAAAATTCCGGCGACAAGAATTCCGGCGACGGGGCGCCGAAACGAATTGTGCCGCCCCAAAGGGGAGCGGCACCCGTGGGCAAACTATTGTACCCGCTTCGGCTGTCAACGGACCGGGCGCCGGCCAATACGTGGCCCTGCCGCCACACAGGACGGGATAAAGCAGCCCGGACCGCATAAGGACTCTTGCGGGCGAGTCGCTGCATGTTGTAGGTTTTGTGACGGTTACCACGACATCTCGTAGCGGCAGACACCCTCCCAGTAGCGTTAACGGTTCGTTAACCGGACGGGCTGAGCCTCGATTCCGGAGTACGGGGAAGGATTCTGCTGATCGGACAAGGGTTTATCGCGAAGGCGACTAGGGGGAACCATGAGCTGGACCGAAGATCGCGTAGAACTCCTCAAAAAGCTTTGGCAGGACGGGCTTTCCGCGAGCCAGGTCGCGGGGCAGCTCGGCGGAGTCACCCGCAACGCGGTAATCGGCAAGGTGCACCGCCTCGGCCTCTCCGGCCGGGCCAAGAGCCCTTCCAACTCTTCACCGCGCCCGCGCAAGCCGCGCATCTCCAACGGAATGCGCCCAAGGCCCCAATACCGGGGCAACGCAGCCCTGCAACTGGATTACGGCGCCGACCCCGAATACGACCTCGATCCGCTCGCCAACATCGTGCCGATGGGGCCGCGGGTCTCGATCCTGCAACTCACCGAGGCGACTTGCCGCTGGCCGATCGGCGATCCCGGAGCGCCGGATTTCGCCTATTGCGGCAGCCAGAACAAGGAGAGCGTGCCCTATTGCCACTATCACGCGCGCATCGCCTATCAGCCGCTGGCCGAGCGGCGGCGCGAGCGGCGCGCCATGCGTGCCGGCGGATAGCTCAGCCCGCGACGTAGCGCTCGTCGAACGAATAGCCGGAGCCGCGCACGGTGCGGATCGGGTCGCGCTCGCGGCCGCGGTTGATCGCCTTCCGGAGCCGCCCGACATGCACATCGACCGTGCGCTCGTCGACGTAAATCTCGCGGCCCCACACGCCATCCAATAGTTGCTCGCGGGAGAACACGCGCCCCGGGCTCGACATCAGGAATTCGAGCAAGCGGAACTCGGTCGGCCCCAGCACCAGCTCGCGGCTGGAGCGATGTGCGCGGCGCTTCTCGCGGTCCAACTCGAGATCGCCGGCCTTGAGCAGGTTCGAGACCGAGCCGGGCTTGGCACGCCGCAGCAGCGCGTTCACCCGCGCGATCAGCTCGGGCACGGAGAATGGTTTCACCACGTAATCGTCGGCGCCGGTGGCGAGCCCGCGCACCCGCTCGCTCTCCTCGCCGCGCGCGGTCAGCATCAGGATCGGGAGCTTGTCGCTGCCCTGGCGCGCGCGCAGCCGGCGGCAGATTTCGATGCCGGAGGTTCCCGGCAGCATCCAGTCGAGGATCACCAGGTCCGGCAGGTTTTCGCGCAGCTTCAGCTCCGCTTCCTCGCCGCGCCCGACCGTATCGACCGAATAGCCCTCGTTCTCCAAGTTGTAGCGCAACAGCAGCGCCAGCGGCTCCTCGTCCTCGACGATCAGGATCCGCGGCTTCATGGCGATCGGCTGCGCCACGTTCAAGCTTCACCTTTCCGGGGAAACGCGATGGTGGTGAAGCTCGTGGTGTCGGACTTGGGCCGCTCGTCGGCCAGCGGCTCGCCGACGACGAGATAATAGATGGTCTCGGCGATGTTGGTGGCGTGGTCGCCGATGCGCTCGATGTTCTTGGCGCAGAACAGCAGATGCGTGCAGAGCGTGATGTGCCGCGGGTCCTCCATCATGTAGGTCAGCAGCTCGCGGAACAGCGAGGTGTACATGGCGTCCACCTCGCCGTCGCGCTGCCAGACCGCGAGCGCCCGCTTCTCGTCGCGCGCGCCATAGGCGTCGAGCACCTCCTTCAGCTGCGCCAGCACCATCTCGCTCATGTGCTCGACCCCGCGCAGCAGCCGCGGCGCCTGGTACTCGCCGTCGAGCGCCAGCACGCGCTTGGCGGTGTTCTTGGCGAGATCGCCGACGCGCTCCAGGTCGTTGGAAATTCGAAGCGCGGCGACGATTTCGCGCAAATCCACCGCCATCGGCTGCCGGCGAGCGATGGTGAGCACCGCTTTTTCCTCGATCTCGCGCAGCAGCAGGTCGATCTGCACGTCCGCCGCGATCACCCGCTGCGCCAGATCGGTGTCGCGCTTGACCAGCGCGCGCATGGAATCGGCGACCAGCCGCTCGGCCAGCCCGCCCATCTCGGCCAGCCGCGAGGAAAGCTCGCGCAGATCTTCGTCGAAGGCGGTACTCGTATGGTCGGCCATCAATCGGTCCTCTGACAGATGCGCATGCCGGTTCAGCCGAACCGGCCGGTGATGTAGTCGAGCGTGCGTTTCTCGGCCGGGTTGGTGAAGATCTTCTCGGTCGCGCCGTATTCGGCCATCACGCCGAGATGCATGAAGCCGGTGAAAGCCGAAATGCGCGCGGCCTGCTGCATATTGTGGGTGACGATGATGATGGTGATCTCTTCGCCGAGCGTGGAGACCAGTTCCTCGATCTTGGAGGTCGCGATCGGATCGAGCGCCGAGGTCGGCTCGTCGAGCAGGATCATTTCCGGATCGGGCGCCAGCGCGCGCGCGATGCAGAGCCGCTGCTGCTGGCCGCCGGACAGGCCGTAGGCGGATTCGCGCAGCCGGTCCTTGACCTCGTCCCACAGCGCGGCGTGCCTGCAGCGCCCATTCCACGCGATCGTCGACGATCGACTTCTGCCTGACCCCGCGCACCCAAAGGCCCGAGGCCACGTTCTCATAGACCGATTTCGGAAACGGATTGGGCTTCTGGAACACCATGCCGATCCGCAGACGCACGAACAGCGGATCGACCTCGTTCCCGACGATGTTGAGATCCTCGGGATAGAGCCGGATCTCGCCCTCGTAGCGGTTGCCCGGATAGAGGTCGTGCATGCGGTTGAAGCAGCGCAACAGCGTGCTCTTGCCGCAGCCCGACGGGCCGATCAGCGCCGTGACCTTGCGGTCCATGATCGGAAAACTGACGTCGTTCAGCGCCTGCTTGTCGCCGTAGTAGAAACTCAGGTTTCGCACTTCGGCGCGGCGCGGCAGCTCGGCGGCGGCGGCTTCTTGCGCTTGGTGCTTGGCTTGCGGCACCGGCGTCTCCAGGTGGTGCGGTCGAAGCGCGGCGGAATCGCGCGCGCTGCCGTCCACTATAGCAAGTTCCCGTACCGGCTCCGGGTGCGACCCGGAGTTCCCGCTCAGGTCTTCGCGCGTATCTTGTAGCGGAGCCATATCGCGATTCCGTTCATAAGTAGCGTCATGACGAGCAGGATCAAGCCGGTCGCCGCGGCGTTAACGTGGAAACCGGCCTGCGGCCGCGAGATCCAGTTGAACATCTGGATCGGCATCACGGTGAAGGGCGAACTAAGCCATTGGAAGTTGACGAAGGGGAACTCGGGTCCGACCGGCGCCGGCGGCAGGAAGGCGATGAAGGTGAGTGCTCCGATGGTGATGATCGGCGCGGTCTCGCCGATCGCCCGCGACATGCCGACGATGGCGCCAGTGAGAATGCCCGGCCGCGCGGCCGGCAACAGGTACATCCAGATCGTCTGCCACTTGTCGGCGCCGAGTCCGTAGGCGGCCTCGCGGGTTTCGAGCGGGATCGAGCGGATCGCCTCGCGGGTCGCGACGATGATGATCGGCAGGATCAGGAGCGCGAGCGTCATGCCAGCGACCAGAATGGTCTGGCCGAGCCGGAAGGTCTGCACGAACAGGCCGAGCGCCAAGAGCCCGTAGATGATCGAGGGCACGCCCGCCAAATTCATGACGTTGATCTCGATGATGTTGTTCAGAAGATTCTTGCCGGCGTATTCCTCGAGATAAACGCCGGCCGCGACGCCGAGCGGCACCGCGAGCAGGGCCGTCGTCACCATCACGAGCGTGCTGCCGACCCAGGCCGAGAGGATTCCGGCCTGTTCCGGTCGGCGCGAGGGATAATTGGTGAGGAAGGCAAAATCGATGCGCGCCAGCCCGTCGACCATGAAATCGACGATCATCGCCAACAGCACGACCATCGAGATCAGCAGCACCACGATCCCGATGACCGCGAAGCGGCCGTCGGAGCGCTTGGCGTGCCGGATCAACGCCTGATCGTCGATTTTCGGCAGCGCCGTTTCGGCGCCGCGTAGCGTCTGCGGGGCGGTCATCAATAGACCTCCCGGTATTTGCGCCGCAGCCAGAACGCCACGATGTTGAACACCAGCGTCATCAGAAAGAGCGTGAGCCCGGCCGCGAAAATCGTGAGATACGCGATCGAACCGTGCGGCAGATCGCCGAGCGAGATCTGCACGATATAGGCGGTGATCGTGGCCGCCCCTTCGAGCGGGTTCCAGGCGATCTTGGCCTGCTGGCCGGCGGCGATCGCGACCACCATGGTCTCGCCCACCGCCCGCGACATGCCGAGGATGTAGGCCGCGGTCACGCCCGAGAAGGCGCCCGGGATGATCACGCGCAACGCGGTCTGCAGCTTGCTGAAGCCAAGCGCATAGGCCCCCTCGCGCAAGGGCGAGGGCACCGCCCGCATGGCGTCCTCGCTCACCGAGACGATGTAGGGGAGGATCATGATCCCCATGACGATCCCCGGCACCAGCAGGTTGAAGGTGGAAAGATTGGGGAGAAAAAACTGAAACAGCGGAGTCGCGAACAAAAGCGCGAAATAGCCGAAGGCGACGGTGGGAACGCCGGCGAGCAGCTCAAGAAACGGCTTGATAATCTCGCGCACATTCGCGTTCGCATATTCCGACAGATAGATCGCCAAGATGGTCCCGAGCGGCATCGCGACCGCAAGCGCGATCAGGCTGCTCATCAGCGTGCCTGAGATCAGCGTGATGATGCCGAAGCGCGGGTTTTCGAACACCGGCGTCCACTGGGTGTCCGTGAAGAAGTCGATGATCGAGACTTCGGCGAAGAATCTCACGCTCTCGCTCAAGAGCACATAGACGATCCCGGCCGTAACCAGCACCGACAGCGCCGCGGCGGCGAACAGCACGCCCTGCATGATGAAGGCGACGGCGCGACGGCGCCTCAGGAAGCCGGGGTCGATCGCAAAACGGCCGCCGATCCTGCCGTCTTCGGCGAAGACCCGGGTGCTGGTTGCCGCTGCCATTCGATCCCCTGCAAGTGGCCGGCGATCCGGACTTCCGGCGCCTGGCTCTATTGTTCGTTTTGATGGCGGAGGGCGGCGACGGCCGCCCTCCGCGGACGCAACGCCACGCTAAATCAATAGACCAGCTTCTCCTTGATCAGTTCCTCGACCGAGACGCCGATCTTGGAGCCGGTGAAGCCGGTGCCGACCATGCGCTTGGTCACCCGTTCCCTGAACGCCTTGAGGGCCGCTTCAGGGAGCGGCACGTAGCCGACCTCGGCCACGAGCTTGGTCGCGTTCTTCGGGTCCATGTAGAACTCGACGAACTTGGCCACGTGGGGCTTGTCGAGCGACTTCGTGCTCACATAGATGAAGATCGGGCGCGACAGTGGCTGATAGGTGCCGTCCTTGGCGGTCTCGACCGCGGGCAGAACCGCTTTGGCCGTGTCATTCAGCTTGATCCCCACCGCCTTCAGCTTGGCTTTGTTCTCGATGTAATAGGCGAGCCCGAAGAACCCGAGCGAGTTGACGTCGCCGGCGATGCCCTGCACCAGCACGTTGTCGTCCTCGGAAGCGGTGAAGTCGCCGCGGCTGGAATGCTCTTTGCCGACGGTCGCGGCGGTAAAATAGTCGTAGGTGCCCGAATCGACGCCGGGACCGAACAGCTTCAGCGGCGCGTTCGGAAAGCTCGGGCGGATTTGATTCCAGTTGGTGATCTTGCCCTGGGCTTCCGGCTCCCACATCTTCTTCAGTTCGGCGACGGTGAGTTCTGCCGCCCAGGTATTCTTCGGGTTGACCATGACTGCCAGCGCATCGAGTGCGACCGGCAGCTCGATATATTCGATCCCGGCCTTCTTGCAGTCGTCGGCCTCGGACTTCTTGATCGGCCGCGAAGCGTCGGAAATGTCGATCTCGCCGCGGCAGAATTTCTTGAAGCCGCCGCCGGTGCCGGCGATGCCGACCGTGACCTTGATGCCCGGATTGGCCTTCTGGAATTCCTCGGCCATGGCTTCGGTGATCGGGAACACGGTGGACGAGCCGTCCACCTGAATGATTGTCTGTGCCGACACGGCCGAAGACGCGGCGGCCAACGTCAGCGCTGAAATCAGGATAGTCGCGAGTTTCACTGGATTCTCCCTGCCTCTTTGGTGATCCGGCCACCGGCCGGCGCCCGCGGCCATGCCGGGGCTTCGCGACTCCTAGAGAGCCTGGATCAAGCTTCTATGACGGCTGGGTGACGGGCCGATGACGGTCTAATCGATTGAAAAGAAAGGGCTACTCGCCGGCGAGACCGAGCCGGGCTGTGAATTGCGCGCCGTGCCCGAGCGTGCTCTCGATCGAGAGCCTGCCGCGGTGGCGCGCCAGGATGTGCTTGACGATGGCAAGCCCCAATCCCGTGCCGCCCTGGGCCCGGCTCGTTTCGGCGTCTACGCGGTAGAACCGCTCCGTCAGCCGCGGCAAATGCTCGGGTGCGATCCCGGGCCCGAAATCGCGCACCGCGACGGCCGCTTCGCCGTCCTCGGCGGCAAGCGAGATTTCCACCCGCTTGCCGGCCGCGCCGTATTTCAGCGCGTTCTCCACCAGATTCTCGAACAGGCGGATCAGTTCGTCCCGATCGCCCTGCACCAAGAGCCGCTCGAGCTTGCGCTTGACCTCGACCGCGACGCCGCGTTCGCGCGCCAGCGGCGAAAGGGCGTCGCGTACGTGCTCGAGAATCGGCACCAGATCGATCACGCTTTTCGGCTGGATGTGCTCGTTCATCTCGATCCGCGACAACGACAACAGATCGTCGATCAGCCGCGACATGCGCCTCGCCTGCTCGGCCATGATAGCGAGGAAGCGATCGCGCGCCGCTTCGTCGTCGTGCGCGGAGCCGCGCAGCGTATCGACGAAGCCCGAAAGCGAGGCGAGCGGCGTGCGCAGCTCGTGGCTCGCATTGGCGACGAAATCGACCCGCATCTGCTCCACCAGATGTTGCTGCGTGTGATCGCGAAACGTGAGCAGCACGAAATCCGGCGGTCTGCGCCCGGCATCCTCGGGCGCGAGGAACACCGGCACCGCATGCACCTCGAACTTCCGCTCCGCCGGCATACGCTCGATGTATTCGACCCGCCGCGGCGCGCCCTCGGCCGCGAGCCGCACCGCTTCGATCACCTCGGGCGTGCGCACCTTGAGCGAGATCAGTTCGCCCGGCCGCACCGAGCCATGCATCGATGCCGCACGCTCGTTGCCGGCGAGCACGATGCTGCGCCGGTCCAATAGATACGCTGCGTCGGGCAAAGCTCCGATCAGCGCCGCCAGCGGCGCATCGGATCGCGTCGCCGTTGCGGGCGCTATGCCGATGCCCGCCGGCGCCGGTTCTTCTTTTCCCGACGTCGCCAGCGCGGCCAGTCCGACGGCGCCGAGCGCAAGCAGCAATTCGATGGGGGAGAGCCGTCCCGCGAGCGCGAGCACGACAAAGACCGCGGCGGCCGCGAGCAGGATCCAGCGCACCCGGGCGATGCGGCGCAAGAATCCGGGGCGCTCGGTGGCATCTGTAGGAGACGTGGCCATGGCGATTTTTCCCGCCTTTCTCTAGCGCGACCCGCGCCCCGGCGCCAACTGGCACGCGCTTGGCCTCGTGCTAGCCTGATCGGCGGAGGATCGGACCATGGCCAAGAAAACCAAGCCGGCAGCGGCGGCAAAGCGGCTGCCCAAGTTCTCGCTCGACGACAAGGAGCTTCCACCCGAGATCGAGGAGCGCGCGCTTGAGAGCGGTGGCTATCCCTACGACAAGCGGCTGAAGCGCAAGAAATACGAGAAGGAGTTGCGCCGGCTGCAGATCGAGCTGCTCAAGGTACAGAACTGGGCGCGCGACAAGGGCGAGCGCATCGCCATCGTGTTCGAAGGCCGCGACGCCTCCGGCAAGGGCGGCGCCATCCATCGCTTCACCCAGCACCTGAACCCACGCGCGGCGCGCTTGGTGGCGCTGCCCAAACCCACCGATGTCGAGCGCGGACAATGGTATTTCCAGCGCTACGTCGCGCAGCTGCCGACCAAGGGCGAAATCGTGCTCTTCGACCGCTCCTGGTACAACCGCGCCGTCGTCGAGCCGGTCATGGGCTTCTGCACGCCGGACCAGACCGAGCAGTTCCTCGGCGTCGTCCCCGAGTTCGAGCGCATGCTGGTCGAGGACGGCATCCGGCTGGTGAAGTTCTGGCTGCACATCGGCCGCGAGATGCAGATGAAGCGCTTCCACGCCCGCGCCGACGGACCCCTTGAAGCGCTGGAAGATCGGCCCGGTCGATCATGCCGCGATCGGCAAATGGGACGCCTATACCGGCGCCATCGACGCCATGCTCAAGGCGACCCACCGTCCGCACGCGCCTTGGACAGTGGTGCTGGCCAACGACAAGATGCGGACGCGGCTGGAGACGATGCGCCATTTCCTGCGCACCATCCCCTACCCGGCGCGCAGCGAGAAGGCGCTGGAACGGATCGACCGCAAGATCGTGCTCGACGGCGCCAAGTTCCTCTCGCGCGGCGGCGACTAGTCGCGCGGGGGATCGGCCTTGTCCGGCGGATGGATGATCTTCGCCGACACCCAGGGCAGATCGATCAACAGCTCGCGAATCCCGATAATGGCGAGCGCAAGCGCGAACGGCACGACGTAGTAGTAGAGCCGGAACAACAGCAGCGCACCGACCAGGTCCTCCTTGTCGAACAGCGGGAGTGCGAGCAGCATCGCCGCGTCGAACACGCCGAGCCCGCCCGGTGAATTGCTGGCGAAGCCCAACAGCGTCGCCGACACGAAGATCACCATGAGCGACAGGAAATCGATATTGGGCCGGTCCGGCATCAGCACGTACATCGCCGCGGTGGCGCAGGCGAGATCGACGATGCCGATGAGGATCTGCAGGAACGTGAGCTTGCCGCCGGGCAGCGTCACCGTCCAGTTGTCGCGGCCGAAGCGCCGCGGCGCCATGCTGACCCAGATTACATATCCGGCGAGCGCGACCAGGATCGCGATTCCGATGCCGCGATTGAACGAAAGCGGCAGCCGGTCGATGGCGCTCGCCGCCACCGGGTCGAACGCGGCCCCGAGCCCGAGCACCGCCAGATTGCCGAGCCAGAAGGTGAGCCCGGCGATGAAGCAGATTTTCGCGACCTCGATGCCGGAAAGTCCGCTTCCCGAATAGACGCGGTAGCGCACGGTGCCGCCGCTGACGACGCTGAAGCCGACATTGTGGCCGATCGAATAGCTGGTGAAGCTGGCGAGCGCCGCGACGCGGTACGGGACATCGCCGCGCCCGATCGTGCGCAGCGCGAAGTAATCGTAGAAGGTGAGCGTGAAATAGGCGATCGCCACGAACATGCCGGCGAGCACAAGCTCATGGGGTTGCGTCGTCCTGATCGCGGCCACGACCTCGCGCATCTCGATGTCGTGCAGCATTCGGTAGAGCACGACGAAGGCGGCGCCGATGACCACAAGGCTCGCCGCGATGCCGAGCGCCCGCCAGGGGATTCGGTTTTTAAGGGATCGCTTTCTGCCGCGAAGATCGTGCATCGTTTTCTGCGCCGCGCGCCCGATCCGCCGATCAGCGGATTCGCCCGCGGCAGTGAGCCCTTAGCAGAGCGCCATTGCCGCTGCTAGGCGTTCGGCCGGCCGACGCAATGATAGGCGAAGCCGAGAGCGCGAATTTCGTCGGGCGGATAGATGTTGCGCAGGTCCACGACCACGGCCTCCGCCATGATCTTCTTGATGCGTTCGAAATCGAGCGCGCGGAATTGCTCCCATTCGGTGACGATGACCAGCGCATCCGCGCCTTCGGCGCAGCATAGGGCCCGTTGCAATAGGTCACGTCGCGCAGCACCTTCTTGGCCGCCTCCATTCCCGCCGGGTCATGCACCCTGACCTTGGCACCGGCGCTCTGCAGCGCCGCGATGAGAGCGACCGAGGGTGCCTCGCGCATGTCGTCGGTATTGGGCTTGAAGGTGAGGCCGAGCACGGCGACCGTCTTGCCGCGCGCATCGCCGCCGAGCGCGCCGGCGACCTTGCGCGCCATGGCGCTCTTGCGCGCGTCGTTCACCGCCGCGACGGCCTCGACGATACGCAATGGAACCTTATGGTCTTGCGCGGTCTTCATCAGCGCGACGAGATCCTTGGGGAAGCACGAGCCGCCGAAGCCCGGGCCCGCGTGCAGGAACTTGCCGCCGATCCGGTTGTCGAGGCCGATGCCGCGCGCGACCTCCTGCACGTCGGCGCCGGTCTGCTCGCACAGATCGGCGATCTCGTTGATGAAGGTGATCTTGGTCGCGAGAAATGCGTTGGCCGCGTACTTGACGAGCTCCGCGGTGCGGCGGCTCGTGAACATGATCGGCGCCGCGTTGAGATAGAGCGGCCGGTAGAGCGCGTTCATCACTTCCTTGGCGCGAACATCCTCCGTGCCGATCACGATCCGGTCCGGCAGCTTGAAGTCGCGGATCGCCGCGCCCTCGCGCAAAAACTCCGGGTTCGACACCACCGCGAATTCGGCGTCGGGCCGATCCTTCCGAATGATGCGTTCGATCTCGTCGCCGGTGCCGACCGGCACGGTCGATTTGGTGGCGACGACGGTGAATCCGGAAAGCGCCGGCGCGATCTCGCGCGCGGCGGCGTAGAGATAAGACAGATCCGCGTGGCCGTCGCCGCGGCGCGACGGCGTGCCGACCGCGAGAAACACGATGTCGGCGTCCCGGACCGGCCCGCTCGGATCGGTGGTGAATTCGAGCCGGCCCTCGCGAACGTTGGTGGCGACCAGCTCCGCGAGCCCCGGCTCGAAAATCGGAATTTCGACGCGGGAAAGCGCCGCGATCTTCGCGGCGTCCTTGTCCACGCATACGACCTGGTGGCCGAAATCGGCGAAGCAAGCGCCGGAGACCAGGCCGACATATCCGGTGCCGATGACAGTTACGCGCATGCGCACCTGAGCGGGTTCAGCAGGCCTGAGCCTGGCGCAAGTTGGTGTTTCCACTCGCGTTTTCGGCGGAGTATATAGATTGCGGGCGAGGAAAAGCCAAATGTCCGATGCGTACTCATTGAGGCCTTCCGGACGCGCGCCGATCATGGGGGCGCGGCCTTGAAGGTCCTGATCACCGGCGGCTCCGGTTTCATCGGCTCCGCGCTGGTCCGATTCCTGATCGAGGAAACGGACGCCGAAGTCGTGAACCTCGACAAGCTCACCTATGCCGCCGTGCCCGAGGCGCTCGCATCGGTCGAGCGCGAGCCGCGCTACCGCTTCGAGCGCGGCGACATCGCCGATGGGCGGTTGCTGCGCGAGCTGTTCGCGCGCCACCGGCCCGAGCTCGTGATCCATCTGGCGGCCGAGTCGCACGTCGACCGCTCGATCGACGCACCTGCCGCCTTCGTGGACACCAATATCGTCGGCACCTACTCGCTGCTCACGGCCGCGCTCGAACACTGGCGCGCACTCGCCGCCCCCGCGCGCGAGCAGTTCAGATTCCATCATGTTTCAACGGATGAAGTGTTCGGCTCGCTCGATTCCGGCGCCTTCACCGAGACCAGCCGCTACGATCCGAGTTCGCCCTACGCCGCCAGCAAGGCCGCCGCCGATCATCTGGTGCGGGCCTGGGGCCGCACCTATGGGCTTCCGGCCGTGATCAGCAATTGCTCGAACAATTACGGCGAGTTCCAGTTCCCGGAGAAGCTTATTCCGCTGATGACCTTGAACGCGCTGCAGGGCAAGGCGCTCCCGATTTACGGCAAGGGCGAGAACGTGCGCGACTGGCTCTATGTCGGCGATCACGTGCGCGCGCTCTGGCTCATCGCCGCGCGGGGAAAGCCCGGCGAAACCTATAATGTCGGCGGCGGCGCGGAGCGGCGCAATCTCGAGGTCGCGCAGATGATCTGCGACCTGGTCGACGCACGGCACCCTTCCAATAGCGGCCCGCGCCGCAAACTCATCGCTTTCGTTCCCGACCGGCCCGGCCATGACCGGCGCTACGCCATTGATGCCGGCAAGCTCGCGCGCGAGCTCGGCTGGCGCCCGCAGGAGAGCTTCGATAGCGGCCTGCAGCGCACCGTGGAGTGGTATCTCGCGCATCCGGAGTGGTGGACGCGCGTGCGGGAACAAGTCTATCGCGGCGAGCGGCTCGGTCTGCCGGCATGACCGGGCCGATCCTCGTCTTCGGCGCCGAGGGCCAGACCGGGCGCGAGCTGATCGCCCTTGCAAGCCGGCGCAGGATCGCCGCCGTCGGCCTGTCGCGCCTCGATGCCGACATCACCCAAGCCGAAGCCGTGCGCGCCGCGATCGAACGGCATCGGCCGGGGCTCGTCGTCAACGCCGCGGGCTACACCGCGGTCGATCGCGCCGAGAGCGAGCCCGAGCTCGCGCGCGCCGCCAATGTCGAAGGGGCTGCAATCGTCGCGGCGTCTTCGGCCCGCGCCGGCTTGCCGCTCGTGCATCTCTCCACCGACTATGTTTTCGATGGCAAGAAATCCGGCGCCTATGTCGAGAACGATCCGATCGCGCCGCTTTCCGTCTATGGCCGCACCAAGGCCGAAGGCGAAGCGGCCGTGCGCGGGGCTCAACCGCACCACGTCATCCTGCGCACGTCTTGGATATATGGCATCCACGGCAAGAATTTCCTAAAGACAGTGCTGCGGCTGGCAAACGAGCGCGACGAACTCACGATGGTGGCCGACCAGTTCGGCTGCCCAACCGCGACCGCCGACATCGCCGAGGCGATTCTCCAGCTCGCGCCGCACCTCGTCATGAATCCGGAAGTCTGCGGCACCTATCATTTCGCCGGTACCGGGCAGACGTCCTGGCACGGATTTGCGGCGGCAATCGTCGCGTACCAGCGGCCCTTCACCGGCCGCGACCCGCGCGTCGTCGCAATCACGACCGCCGGCTATCCGTCGGCGGCGCGGCGGCCGAAAAACTCGACCCTCGACTGCACGCGCTTTCAGATGATCTTCGGACATTCCGCGCCTCCCTGGCAGGAGCGCGTCGCCGAGACGGTCGATCTGCTGCTGCGCACCGTGCCCGCCGCCGCGCGCTGAGCGCGCCGGCTTGCATCCTATTGGCAGACATGCGTTATTCGGAAAAATCGGGGTGCGTGAAAACATGGTTGCGTCGTCCGGCGGCGAGCGTCTTCAGGTTCTGCCGCTTTCCATTCCCGACGTGAAGTCGATCGTCGCGCCGCGCCACGCCGACGCGCGCGGCTTCATCAGCGAAAGTTTCAATCGCCGCGACTTGGCTGTCGCGGGTATCGAATTCGACGGCGTGCAGGACAATCGGTCGGTCTCGCTGCGCAAGGGCACCGTGCGCGGCCTGCACTTTCAGGCGCCGCCCTTCGCTCAAGCCAAGCTCGTGCGCGTGTTGCGCGGCGCGATCTTCGATGTCGCCGTTGATATGCGGCTCGGCTCGCCGACCTACGGCCGGCACGTGAGCCTGGTGCTGAACGCCGTCGATGCTGAACAGATGTTCGTCCCGAAAGGATTCGCGCACGGCTTCTGCACGATCGAGCCCGACACCGAGGTGCTCTACAAGGTCGACAATTACTATTCCAAGCCGCACGAGGCCGGAATCCGGTGGAACGACCCGGCGCTCGCGATCCACTGGCCGGTTTCTTCCGGCGAAGCCGTCGTCTCGGAGCGCGATCGTGCCCTGCCGCTGTTGAAGGATATTGCCGCCGTCTTCGCGTTCGAGGAACGGGCAAAGGCGGGCGCACGATGACCAAGGGCATCATCCTCGCCGGCGGCAGCGGCACGCGCCTGTTTCCGGTCACCCGCGCGGTATCGAAGCAGCTGATCCCGATCTACGACAAGCCGATGATCTATTATCCGCTGTCGGCGCTCATGCTCGCCGGCATCCGCGACATTCTCGTGATCACCACGCCGGCCGACCTCGATCAATTCAAGCGCCTGCTCGGCGACGGGCGCCAGTGGGGTCTGCAGTTCGAATTCGCCGCCCAGCCCAAGCCGGAGGGCCTGGCGCAGGCTTTCATCATCGGCCGGAATTTCGTCGGACGCGAGCGCGTCGCGCTCGTGCTCGGCGACAACATCTTCTTCGGCCAGGGCCTGAGCGGATTGCTGCAGCGCGCGGCGGCGCGCGAACGCGGCGCGACGGTTTTCGCCTACCGCGTCAACGACCCCGAGCGCTACGGCGTGGTCGAGTTCGACGCCGCCGGCCGCGCCCTGTCGATCGAGGAAAAGCCGAAGCAGCCGAAATCGGACTGGGCGGTCACCGGCATTTATTTCTACGACAACGACGTGCTGCGCTTCGCCGCCGAGGTGAAGCCGTCGGCCCGCGGCGAGCTTGAGATTTCCGACGTCAACCGGCGCTATCTGGAGGCCGGCACGCTGCATGTCGAGCGCATGGAACGCGGATACGCCTGGCTCGACACCGGCACCGTCGAAGCCATCGTCGAAGCCTCGACCTTCGTGCGCACGATCGAACAGCGCCAGGGTCTCCGCATCGCCTGCCCCGAGGAGATCGCCTACCGCAACGGCTGGATCGACCGCGCGCGCCTGTTGACGCTTGCGGCGGAACACCGCGGCAACGCCTACGGCGCTTATCTCGAGCGGCTCGCTCGCGAAGAGCTATGAGCGATTGAAGTTTCCGCCTGCGGCCGATAGAGAGGCGCTAGCCCGGTCTCGATCCGGCCTTCTGCAAGGTTGCAAATGCGCATCAAGATTTTTCAGGACGGCGCCGATCTCGACGCGATGATCGCCGCGCGCGCCAGCGGCCGGGTCCAGGGCTTCACCACCAATCCCTCGCTGATGCGCAAGTCCGGGATCAAGGACTACAAAGCCTTCGCGCTCAAGGCGATCGCCGCCATTCCCGATCTTCCGATCTCGTTCGAGGTCTTCTCCGACGATTTCGCCGTCATGGAACGCGAGGCGCGCGAAATTCGGAGCTGGGGCGGCAACACGCACGTGAAGATTCCGGTGATCAACACCAAGGACGAGTCGGCGGCGCCCCTGATCCGCAAGCTCGCCAAGGAAGGCTTCTCGCTCAACGTCACCGCGATCCTGACCCTCGATCAGGTGAAGACGGTGGCCGACGCGCTCGATCCGGCCACCCGCTCGATCGTCTCGGTGTTCGCCGGCCGCATCGCCGATACCGGCATCGACCCGATGCCGACCATGACGGAATCCGCCAAGCTGCTTGCGCGGCTGCCGAAGGCGGAGCTTCTGTGGGCGAGCTCGCGCGAATTTCTCAACGTGATCCAGGCGGAGAGCTGCGGCTGCCACATCATCACCGCGACGCCCGATATCGTCGCCAAATTGTCCTTGCTTGGAAAAGACCTGCATCAGGTCTCGCTCGAGACCGTGAAGACGTTTTACGAGGACGCGCGTGCCTCCGGCTTCAAGATCGTCTGACGCCGGACCGGTCAAGACCCGCCAACCGCCACGGCCGACTGCTCAATGCCAAACGATTCCACCAGTCATCGGCTGATCGTCGACTTGTCCTCGCTCGCCCGCTGGTACGGCCCAGCCGTCGGCATTTCGCGCGTCGAGCGCATTTTTGCCACCTGGGCGCGCGCGCACCGGCCCCACACCGTCTTTGCGTTCTACGACCCGCTGACCCGGGAATTTCGCGAAGTTCACCACCAATGGATCGACCCGGTGCTTGCCGGCGACGTGGTCGTGGACCTCTGGGGCATGCCGGAACCGAGTCCGACGCGACGGCACAAGTCCGATCGAATCCCGGCCAGGATACGGCCGCAGGCAATGGGCTTTCTGCAATTACGCAAACAGGCTTTGACGACATTGGAACGCATCCGCCTCACGGCCAAGAATCGCCGCCTCGCGGAGCTTGCCGGCTTCCTGCAGACGCTTCTGATGTCCGAGAAGTATCGCCGTCAGATGATCGCTGCTTCCGGCGACAGGAGAAGCCTAGTTCCCTATGCCATCTTCCTCGGCAAGAAACTCACGCTTTCGCCGCGCGATATTCTGTTCAGTGCGGGATCCGGTTGGGTAAGCCTCAACATCGAGGCGGTTCGCGCTTTGAAACAGCGCAGTGGCTTTCGTTACGTCCAGTTCTGCCAAGACATCATCCCGATCCAGTTCCCGGAGGCTTACAGGGAACACGACGTCGAGGAGTTTCGGAATTTTTATCATGCGGTATTTCCTATCGCCGACCTGATGATTTTCGGCGCGCACCGTATCAAGTCGGACGTCGAAGCCTATTGCCGGACGCTGGGAATCTCGCTGCGTGCGACCGGCGTAACGCCTTTCGGCTCCGATGCGGTACGCGCGCGTGAAGTAACGTCGCCTACGCTGCCGCCCGGGATCGAGCGCGGCCGTTTCGCTTTGTTCGTCAGCACCATCGAGCCGCGCAAGGGCCACGAATTGCTTTATCGCGTCTGGAAGCGGCTGCTTGCCGACGGAGTTCCGCAGGCCAAGAATTTCAAGCTCGTCTTCGTCGGGCGGCAGGGATGGATGGTGGAACATCTGCTCCGCGAGATCGCCGCGGATCGCAAACTCGGCGATACGCTGAAGATCCTCTCTTTCGCCGCCGACGACGAGCTCGCCGCGCTTTATGCGAATGCGGCATTCTGTGTCTATCCGTCGCTTTACGAGGGCTATGGCCTTCCGATAGTCGAGGCGTTTTCGTACGGCAAGGCGGTGATCGCATCGACCGGGGGCGCAATTCCGGAAGTGGTCGGCGAATTCTCGCCGTGCCTCGATCCCAAGGACGAGGAGTCCTGGTATCGGACGCTGCGTGGCTGGATCGAGGATCCCTCGTTGCGCGCGCCCTACGAGGACGCGATCCGCACGCGCTACCGCCCCACGAGCTGGAACGAGGCTTCGGCCAAGTTGTTCGAGCTCATCGACGCGCAGTTCCGGCAGGCCGCGCGATGATCTGCGCGACGAAGTCCAAGAGGTCCGGCCCCTCGAACCGATAGCCGGCGATGCCCGCGGCCGCAGCCGCCTGCATGTCGATATCCTTGTCGCCGATCAGGAAGCTCTTGGCGCGGTCGACCGGAAAACGCGCCAGGCAATCGAGGATCATGCCGGGCGCCGGCTTTCTTCGGCTGGACTCGCGCCGGTAACGCTCGACCTTCGCCTCCGGATGGTCGGGGCAATATTCGAACCCGTCGATGCGCGCGCCCACCGCCTCGAGCTCGCCGGCGATCCAGCGATGCAGCGTCTGCACGTCGTCCTCGGAGAAAAGTCCGCGCGCGACGCCCGACTGATTGCTGATGACGAAGACGAGATAGCCGGCCTCGTTCAGCCGCTTGATCGCGGCCTGGGCGCCGGGAATCCATTGGAACTGGTCGGGCCGGTGGACGTAGCCGGTATCGACGTTGAGCACGCCATCGCGGTCGAGAAACGCGGCGGGGCGCGGGCGAATTTCCGGCATGACGTTCTGTCCACGATCCGAGAGCAACGATACAAAACTATACCGAACAACTGCTGATAGAACCCGCACGCTGGCGGCCAGCTTCTTCATAGGCCGCGTTCATGGCTAACTCCTTGGATTCGAGAATGATTCCTGACAGTAATGCGAGCGATGTTGCCGAATCGCAACATAGAACGAAAACAAATGAAATCAGTAAGTTAGAGCCGTCTCAGGACTCCTGTTTATCACCCTGCCATGCGAAAGTTTTTCAAAGAAATTCATAAGCAGGGGGAAGTCAATGAACCGAAAAGTTTCAATTTCTTCGGCAGTAGCCGGTGTCGCAGTCGCGGTCCTGTTTGGAACCGCGCAAGCGGCGGACATGCCGGTCAAGGGACCGCTGCTCGCGCCGGCACCCGCTTACTCTTGGACCGGGTTCTACGCCGGCGTACACGCCGGCCACGCTTGGGCCGATCGAAGCGGCTGCTTCGACTTCGCATCGACCACGGTCGATTGCGGTACCGGCGATTTCGACGACACCTTCAGTTATCAGCAAAGCGGCTGGCTTGCGGGAGCGCAGGGTGGCTACAATTGGATGTTCTCGCCGAATTGGCTCATCGGGGTCGAGGTTGATGCCTCGACTGCAAGTATCCGCGGTACTCTCGCCGCTACTCCTGTCTTTGGGGCGTTTGGCGGCGGCGTAGGCACATGGAATTGGCTGGCGTCTGCAACTGCGAAAATCGGCTGGGTCACCGGTCCGTGGCTGCTGTATGCAAAAGGCGGCTATGCGCTCGGCGAATTTGAATTTAGCGGGAAACTCGGGCTGCAATTTCAGGACAAGCCATAGCGGCCCGGTCGCTGGTCTTGGCGTCGCGATGAAGATTTCACCGAGGGCGTCGGTCAACCTGGAATACAATCACTTGTGGCTCGGCACGAACAAGCAGCCTTGCTTGGCATTCGGCTTCATTCCGACTGCAGTCGAAACTAGAGCCCACATGGACGTTATAAAGCTTGGCCTCAACATGCAGTTCGGTAACTAAGCGTACTGACCGACGAGCCTGAATCCTTGGAAGCGCTGGGCGAAAACCCAGCGCTTCGTCTTTTTAACGCGAAGCACATTGGCGACCGCGGCAGGAGTCGAGCCTGCGAGGAATTTACTGGCGCGCCCGGAGAGATTCGAACTCCCGACCCTCAAATTCGTAGTCTGATGCTCTATCCAGCTGAGCTACGGGCGCATTCCAGGAAGGCCGGAGAACTATACGTCCGGCTCCCGATAGGCAAGGCCGCGCAACGGCTTCCGCGCGGCGTCGCCGCTATCCGGCGCTTGCGCGTTCCGCGCGCCGCGCGTCGAGCGCAACCGGCCGGTCCGGAATCGTGATGCGGAAGGTCGCGCCGATCGTGCCCTCGACCAGCCGGATCTCGCCGCCGTGCGCACGCACGAGCTCGGCTGCGATCGCCAGTCCAAGCCCGGTGCCGCCGCGGCGCCCGGCGCCCTGGAACGGCTCGAACAGATGCTGCCGCGCCTGCTCCGGCAGACCCGGGCCGGTATCGGCGACCTGCAGCACGACGACCGAACCTTCGCGCCGCCCGACGAAGCGGATCTGGTCGCGCTCGGGAAGATTGGGCGCGCGCGCCTCCAGCACCTCGATGCTGTTCTTGGCGAGATTGAGCAACACGCGGAACAATTGATCCGGATCGGCATCGACCTCGAGCCCGCGCTCGATCGCCGGCACCCAGCCGACCTTGGCCCCGCGATCGAGGATGAGCGACTGGTGCACCTCCTCGACCAGCCGCGCGACGTCGACGGGCTTGCGCTGCGGCGGCTGTTCCTGCGCGCGCCCGTAGGCCAGCGAGTGCTCGCAATAGGCGATCGCGCGGTCGAGCGCGGCCATCAGCCTGGGCGCCAGCCGCTGCACCGTCGGGTCGGCAAGGCCCACCATCCGGTCCGTGAGCAACTGGGCGGAGGTGAGGAGATTGCGCAGGTCGTGGTTGATCTTGGAGACCGCAAGCCCGAGCGCGGCCAGATGGTTCTTCTGCTGCAAGGTTTGCGACAGATCCAGCTGCATGGTCGCCAGCTCCCGCTCGGCGATGCCGACCTCGTCGGCGCGCTTCGACGGCACGATGATGCGCGTCGCATCCTCCGGCTTTTCGCCGAACGCGACCATGCTGGCGGTCAGGCGCCGCATCGGCCGCACGAACAGCCACAACAGCGTCGCGTAGATGAACGCCCCGGTGATCGCGCACAGCACCAGCGAAATCAGGAGAATATTGTACGAGTACTTCAACATCGCATTGCGCAGTGGCGCTTCGTCGATGACGATTTCCAGGAATTCGCCGCCCACGGGCGCCGGGCCGATGACGCGAAGAATATCATCGTCGGCGCACAGCATGGTCTCGAACGCATCATAAATCGCATTCGGCATCGATACGCTTCGTACGTCGATCTCGTGGCTGACCTTGAGCGGCATGTCGGAGATGGTGAACAGCCGCCTCGTCTCGCCGGCCTTGAGCGCGATCGCCTTGGCGCCGACGCTCTCCAGCAATTGTCGCGTAAGCTCCTGGGAGATCGCGCCGTCGGGCGCGGCACCGAGCACGAGTGCGGCGGTTCGCCCAGCCGCCAGCCGGTCGGACAGCCACATCAGGCGGTAGTTCGAGACCGACGGCACGTAAATCAATACGCCCGCCATCGTCACGAATAAAATCGTGAACAGCAGAAGCTTGCCCGAAAGGCCGACGCGCGCGAGCAGGCGCGGCTTGCGCGCGGTCTCATGCGGGGCGGGTTCCGCTGCCATCCGTTGCATCGTCGCCTCGACCGAAGCCTTAAATCAGCCGAACCATATCACGCACCGATCCATGTCGAACTTGCGGCCCGCCATAAATCGCTGGCTTGATTACCGATTCGCTCTCCCTACGTTCATTGCACGGCGCTGTTGTGGCGCTGCTTCGATTGACTTGGCTGGGGGCGGCCCCTATAAGCCCCGCCGACCCCACCCGCTGCGGCATTTTCTCTTTTGCGCACAAGCGGATGGGGGCGATCCGTACGGTGCGCGCCGGCACGATGCGCCCGCAGCTTCCTTCGACACGAGACGCGGAGATTTAAAGTGAAACGGACGTATCAACCGAGCAGACTCGTCCGCAAACGCCGGCACGGTTTCCGCGCCCGCATGGCCACCGCAGGCGGCCGCAAAGTGATCGCCGCGCGCCGCCGCCACGGCCGCAAGCGCCTCTCGGCGTGAAGCGCCTGGAGCGCGGACTTATTCCGTCATGGATCGCATGAAGCGTCGCGCGGATTTCCTTGCCGCCGCCAAGGGCGCGCGCGCATCGATGCCCGCGTTTCTGGCCCAGGCGCGCGATCGCAAGGACAGCGCCGCACCCCGGATCGGATTCACGGTGACGAAGAAGACCGGCTCCTCGGTGGAGCGCAACCGCATCCGCCGCCGTCTGCGCGCGGCCGCAAGCGAGGTGATGAACTCGGCGGGACACAAAGGATACGATTACGTGCTCGTCGCCCGCCGTCCCGCCCTCCGCGCGCCGTTCGCCGCGCTGGTCGCCGATCTCGAAAACGCAATGACCCGCCTGCATCGCCCGGCCCGCCGCAACCGCGACGGAGACGCCCATGAATGACAACAAGAACACGATCCTGGCGATCCTCTTGTCGGTGATCGTGCTGGTCGCCTGGCAGTATTTCGTCGGCATCCCGCAAATGGAGAAGCAGCGCGAGGCTGCCCAGCGCACCCAGCAACAGACGCCTGCCCAGCCCGCGCCGGCTCCCGGCCAGCCGGCAGCGACACCGGGCGCAGCGCCTGTGCCGGGCCAGCCGCCGCGTCCTGGAACCGTCGCGCAACCGGCGCCCGGCGCGCCGACGACCGTGACCATGATCACGACGCGCGAGGCCGCGCTCGCCGCCTCGCCACGCATCGCGGTCGAGACCCCGCGCATGCGCGGTTCGATCTCGCTCCGCGGCGCGCGCATCGACGACGTGTCGCTCACCCAATATCGCGAGACCGTCGATCCGAAGAGCCCGAACATCGTGCTGCTGTCGCCCTCGGGCAGCCCGCATCCGTTCTATGCCGAGTTCGGCTGGGTCGGCGCGCCGGGCGCGACCTCGAAGTTGCCGGGACCCGACACGCTCTGGACCGCCGCCACGCCCGGCCCGCTCGCACCCGACCGGCCGATCAAGCTCTCCTGGGACAACGGCGAAGGCCTCGTCTTCACCCGCACCATCGCCGTCGACCGCGACTACATGTTCACGGTTTCCGACGAGGTCGAGAACAAGGCGGCGAACCCGGTCACGCTGTTCAATTACGGGCTGGTGTCGCGCCACGGCACGCCGGTGACGCTCGGCTACTACATCCTGCACGAAGGCCTGGTCGGCGTGCTCGGCGACGGCAAGCTCCACGAGATCGTCTATACCGACATCGAGAAGAAGACGCCCGCAGACCGTCAAATCCGAGGGCGGCTGGCTCGGCATCACCGACAAATATTGGGCGGCGACGCTGATCCCGAACCAGAAGACCAATCTGCAGGCGCGCTTCTCCTTCACCGCGCTCGGAAACCTGAAGACCTACCAGGCCGACTTCCTCGCCGATCAGGCGACCGTCGCGCCGGGCGCGAAACTTTCGGCGCAGAGTCACCTGTTCGCCGGCGCCAAGGAACTCGACATCATCGATCGCTATGAGACCACGCTCGGCGTCAAGCGCTTCGATCTGCTGATCGACTGGGGCTGGTTCTACTTCATCACCAAGCCGATGTTCCAGGCGCTCGACTATTTCTACAAGCTCACCGGGAATTTCGGGTTCGCGATCCTGCTCGTGACCCTGATCATCAAGATCGTCTTCCTCCCCCTCGCCAACAAGTCCTATGCGTCGATGGCGAAGATGAAGAAGGTGCAGCCGCAGATGGAGCAGATCCGCGCCCGCCTCGCCGACGACAAGGTGAAGCAGCAGCAGGCGCTGATGGAGCTCTACAAGCAGGAGAAGATCAATCCGCTGGCCGGCTGTCTTCCGATCCTGGTCCAGATCCCGGTCTTCTTCGCGCTCTACAAGGTGCTGTTCGTCTCGATCGACCTGCGTCAGGCGCCCTTCATCGTCTGGATCAAGGATCTCTCGGCGCCCGACCCGACCAATCTGTTCAATCTGTTCGGATTGATTCCGTTCGATCCGACGCTCATCCCGGTGCTCGGCCAGTTCCTGCACATCGGCATCTGGCCGCTGGTCATGGGCGTCACGATGTGGGTTCAGATGAAGCTGAACCCCTCGCCGCCCGATCCGACCCAGAAGATGATCTTCGACTGGATGCCGCTGATCTTCACCTTCATGCTGGCGAGCTTCTCGGCGGGCCTGGTGATCTACTGGGCCTGGAACAACACGCTCTCCGTGTTGCAGCAGTCGTACATCATGCGCCGCAACGGGGCCAAGATCGAATTGTGGGACAATTTGAAGGAAACGCTCGGACTGAAGAAGAAGCCTTCGACCTGAGCCCGATGGCCGGGACAAGCCCGGCCATGACGCGCTAGAAGTCGCGCGCATGCATACCGACTTCACCCCGCGCAATTGGAATCCGCCCGCAAGCTGTTCGCCGGCGAATGGCGTTTCGTCGCCGGCGCCGGTTCGGCCGCGTCGCTGCCGCCGATGCAGGGCGTCGAGATCGCCTTCGCCGGGCGCTCGAACGTGGGCAAATCGAGCCTGATCAACGCGCTCACCAACCGGACCGCGCTGGCGCGCGTCTCGCGCACGCCCGGCCGCACCCGCGAGATCAATTTCTTCGCCGGACAGCGCAATCTCGTGCTCGCGGACCTGCCCGGCTACGGCTTCGCCAAGGCGCCGAAGGAAAAGATCGAAGCCTGGACCGGGCTGGTGCGCGATTATCTCGTCGGCCGCGCCAACCTCGCCCGCGTTCTGGTGCTGATCGACGCGCGCCATGGCCTCAAGCCCAACGACGCCGAGGTGCTCGACGCGCTCGACCGCGCCGCGGCGAGCTACGCCATCGTTCTCACCAAGGCCGACGAATTGACCAAGCTAGAGCTCGAGAATCGCCTGGCCGAGACCACGGCGGCGATCGCCAAGCGGCCGGCGGCCTTTCCGACCGGTTTACCCTACTTCCTCGCACGACGGCGCCGGGATTCCCGAGCTGCGCGCCGCCATCCTGCGCGTACTTACGGAACACTCGCCGATCAAATAGTGTCCGGATCTACAACCGGGCAGACGGAGCCTCTACCCTGCCGTCGGAGGAATGCCGTGGACCGACGTCTCGCCGCCGTCATCTGCGCAGATGTGGTCGGATTCAGCCGTCTCGTAGCGGACTCCGAAGAGGAAACGCTGGACCGCCTCGCGCGGCAGCGCCAGTCGATAATCGATCCGACCTTGGAGAAGCACCGGGGGCGGCTGTTCAAGACCATGGGTGACGGCCTCCTGGTCGAATTCCGCAGTGCCATCGATGCAGTGCGGTGCGCGCTTGCCATACAGGATCGCATTGCTGAAACGGAATCCGCTCGCCCCGGCGCCAAGCGCATGATCTGGCGCATCGCAATTCACCTTGGCGACGTGGTGGTCGACGGAACCGATCTCGTGGGCGACGGTGTGAACGTCGCATCGCGCCTGCAGGCCCTCGCGCCTCCAGGAGGCGTTCTCGTATCGCAAACCATCCGGGACCACCTGCCGGTGAGCTTCGCGATTCGGGCCGCCGGCACTCACCAGCTGAAGAACATCGCGCGTCCGATCGAAGTCTTCGAAGTCTTGCCTGCCGGAAGCGAGGCAACGGCCGTGCGACCGCCAGGCGCGTCCACTTCAGCAACCGAGGTTTCTCGCGAAATCGCGCCCGCGGTCGTCCGCGCCGAGGTGCGCAGCTTCGGCGTGCTCATGGGCGAGGACGACGGCGCGACGCGGGCTGCGCTGCAGCGCGGGCGCGAGATCGTCACGAACGCGCTTGAAAGGGGCCGCGCCAAGATTGCCGCGACACCGGCCGATACTGTGATCGCCGGGTTCGCCGACGTTGTTGACGGCGTGTCGCGGACAGCATCGGCGCGCGATGCCCTGATCGCAGCAAACCACGATCTACCGGTCGAGTCCCGCGCGCACTACCGGTTTGGCATCGAACTGGGCCGCGTGGAGGAGAGCCCTGACGGCCCGGCTGGCGAAGCAGTCGAGCGGGCCGCCGTGATTGGTTTGCGTGCGCAGGCTGACGGAATTCGGTTGAGCGAGGCAGTCCGCGCGCGTCTGCCAAGCCAGAAGGAGCTTAACCTCGCGCCGGGCGAGGAAGGAACGTACGCGCTGCTCAGAACCGCCAGTCCCTACGATGCGCCCAAGCTCCCGGCCCAGTCTTTCCGAGCGCTCCCCGATCGGCTAGAACAACGCGCCGGCCTGAATCGAGCCAAGAACCGAAACCAGAATCGAAACCATGAGCAAGACCGACATCCCCGCCGACGCCCACGCCGCGGCCCGCGTGCTCATCGAGGCGCTGCCGCACATGCAGCGCTACGACGAGCAGACCGTCGTGGTGAAGTACGGCGGCCACGCCATGGGCGACGAGAAGGTCGCGCGCGATTTCGCCCGCGACATCGTGCTGTTGGAGCAGACCGCGATCAATCCGGTGGTCGTGCACGGCGGCGGGCCGCAGATCGAGGCCATGCTGAAGAAGCTCGGCATCAAGTCCGAATTCGCCGCCGGGCTGCGCATCACCGACGCCGCCACCGTCGAGATCGTCGAGATGGTGCTGGCGGGCTCGATCAACAAGCAGATCGTGGGCTACATCAACGAGGCCGGCGGCCGCGCCTTCGGCCTGAGCGGCAAGGACGGCAACATGGTGCAGGCCCGGAAAGTTACGCGCCGCGTGGCCGATCCGGGCTCCAACATCGAGAAGGTCGTGGATCTCGGCTTCGTCGGCGAGCCGGTAAAGGTCGACATCACGGTGCTGACGCAGATTCTCGGCCGCGATTTGATCCCGGTGCTGGCGCCGGTCGCCGCCGGCGTCGAGGGCGGCACCTTCAACGTCAATGCCGACACCTTCGCCGGCGCCGTCGCCGGCGCGCTCAAGGCCAAGCGCCTGCTGTTGCTCACCGATGTTCCCGGCGTGCTCGACAAGTCGAAGAAGCTGATCAAGCAGCTGTCGCTCAAGGACGCGCGCAAGCTGATCGCCGACGGCACCATTTCCGGCGGCATGATCCCCAAGGTCGAGACCTGCATCTATGCGCTGGAGGCCGGCGTCGAGGGCGTCGTCATTCTCGACGGCAAGATTCCGCACGCCGTGCTGCTCGAATTGCTCACCGACCACGGCGCCGGCACGCTCATCAAGCGCTGAGACTGCCAAGGAATCTCCATGAACACCGCCGAACTTTCCAAGATCGTCGACGCCGCCTGGGAGCGCCGCGCCGAAATTGGACTCAAGACCAAGGGCCCGGTCCGCAAGGCGGTCGCCGAGGCGATCGCGCTGCTCGATTCAGGCCAGGCGCGCGTCGCCGAGCGGCAGACCGACGGCAACTGGCACGTCAATCAATGGCTGAAGAAGGCCGTGCTGCTTTCCTTCCGGCTCGAGGACACCGCATTGATCAAGGGCGGGCCCGGCCGCGCCGCCTGGTGGGACAAGGTGCCCTCCAAGTTCGACGGCTGGACCAAGGCGCATTTCAAGAAGGCCGGCTTCCGCGCCGTGCCGGGCGCGATCGTGCGCCGCGGCGCTTATCATCGCGCCGAACGTCGTGCTGATGCCGAGCTTCGTCAATCTCGGCGCTTACGTGGGCGAAGCCACCATGATCGACACCTGGGCCACGGTCGGCTCCTGCGCCCAGATCGGCAAGAACTGCCACATTTCCGGCGGCGCCGGCATCGGCGGCGTGCTTGGAGCCGGTGCAGGCGGGCCCCGTGGTGATCGAGGACGACTGCTTCATCGGCGCGCGCGCCGAAGTCGCCGAGGGCGTCATCGTGCGCCGCGGCTCGGTGCTTTCCATGGGCGTTTATCTCGGCGCCTCCACCAAGATCATCGACCGCGACAGCGGCGCCGTCTTCATGGGCGAAGTGCCGCCCTATTCCGTGGTGGTGTCCGGCACCCAGCCCGCCAAGCCGATGCGCAACGGCAAGCCCGGCCCCTCGCTCTATTGCGCGGTGATCGTGAAGCGCGTCGATGAAAAGACCCGCGCCAAGACCTCGATCAACGAGCTGCTCAGGGACTGATCGTGGCCGACGCCCGCGACCCCGTCGAGATCGCGCGCGCGCTGATCCGCTGCCGCTCGGTCACGCCCGCCGAAGGCGGCGCGCTCGCCTATCTCGAGAAGCTTCTGAAAGGCGCGGGCTTCGAAGTCCAGCGCGTGAAATTCTCCGAAGCAGGCACCGCCGACGTCGAGAATCTCTACGCACGTATCGGAAAAGCCGGCCCAAATCTCGTATTCGCGGGCCACACCGACGTGGTTCCCATCGGCGACGAAAAGAGCTGGAAGCACCCGCCGTTCGGCGGCGAGGTCGAGGGCGGCATGCTCTATGGCCGCGGCGCCGTCGACATGAAGGGCGCGATCGCGTGTTTCGCCGCGGCGGCGCTCGATTACGTCGCCAAGGCCAAGCCCAAGGGTTCGATCTCGTTCCTCATCACCGGCGACGAGGAAGGCCCCTCGATCAACGGCACCAAGAAGCTGCTCGCCTGGGCCGCGGCGCGCGGCGAGAAGTTCGACCATTGCCTGGTCGGCGAGCCCACCAGCACCGAGGCCGTCGGCGACGCCATCAAGATCGGCCGCCGCGGCAGCCTCTCGGCCACGCTCACCACATTCGGCAAGCAGGGCCACGTCGCCTATCCGCAGCGCGCGGCGAACCCGATACGCCCGCTGCTGCGCATGCTTGCGAAATTGCAGGACGAGCCCTTCGACCAGAGCTCGGCGCATTTCGAGCCGTCGCATCTGGAGATCACCTCGATCGACGTCGGCAATCGCGCGGTTAACGTGATCCCCGCCGAGGCCCACGCGCGCTTCAATATCCGCTTCAACGAGCAACACACCAGCCAAAGCCTGCGCGCGCTGATCGAGGAGCGCTGCAAGGCGGCCGCCGAGGGCAGCGCTTTTCGTATCTCCTACGAGCCTGCGAGCGAGAGCTTCGTGACTACGCCGGGATCGTTCGTCGAGATCCTCTCGCGCGCGGTCACCGAGAGCGGCGGCAACAAGCCCGCGCTCTCCACCTCCGGCGGCACCTCGGACGCGCGCTACATCAAGGACTATTGCCCGGTGCTCGAGCTCGGCCTCGTCGGCCGCACCATGCACGCAATCGACGAGCACGCGCCGGTCGAGGACCTGAAGAAGCTCACCGCAATTTATCGCCGCGTTCTCGACCAGTATTTTGCATAAGACATGCGAGTCGTTCGCCGCCTTCAGCGGCCGATTCCCATGCGTGCAAGCAGACGATCACGCCGCACGAAATGATGATAGAGCGCGGCGCCCACGTGCAGCACGAGTAG
This sequence comes from uncultured Alphaproteobacteria bacterium, assembly GCA_963765745.1. GTDB lineage: Bacteria > Pseudomonadota > Alphaproteobacteria > Rhizobiales > Xanthobacteraceae > JAHFPN01. Next base: position 136,001 of record CAVXXM010000005.1, on the reverse strand, counting down.
CGCAACGAGCAAACGACCGCCGATTCCATGCGGCACCCGTGGTAGGTAATTCCAGAAGTCAGGAAGCGGACCCGGCGCACCGCCAAACAAGATGGCTCCTGCCCCGGATAGTACCAACATACCGATCCCGCTCGCGGCCATGCCGAGTATCACGACGTAGAAAATCACGTGCACTGCCTTGGCCAGCCGCCCCTGCAACGGCGGCAGTCCACCGACCGGCAGCGGTTTGTCGTCGGCGAAGTACCACCATGCGATCCGCGCGAGCGTGAGCGCCAGAATGGCGATCCCCGCCGCCGCATGAAACTGCAGAACGGCGGCCTTGGCCGCCGCATCGACTGTGTCCGCCGCGCGGAAGCCGGAGATGATGAGCGCAACGATCAGGACAGCGCTGATCCAGTGGATCGCGATCGCAACGACGCCGTAGCGATCAGGCGTGCCTTTCCAGCGCATGGCGCCCTCCGTGTTTGACCGGTTCATCGTCGAGCCGCTGCCGAATCGTTCGCAGCAGTTCGGACGCCGCGTCGATCGGCTTGAGCCCTAGCCCTCTTCCAAGCGCTTCGGCGCGAGGCCGCCATCGATCGGTTGCGCTCTCATATGCCCTGCGGCCTTTGTCGGTGAGCAGCACGAGCTTGGCCCGTTCGTGATGCGGATTGGGGGCGAAGCGAAGATGCCCGCTCGTCGCCAGCTCGTTGGCGATCCGCTGCACCGATTGCCGCGTCAGCCCCATGTTGCGCGCGAGATGAGCGATCGGCAGCGGCACCGGAGACAACGCCACCGCGCCCATCACCTGCCAGCGCGCACTGGTCAGACCGAGATCGGCCACCAGCGCGTCGCCGGCGGCCAACAGCCCGCCATTGAGGCGAAAGATCTCCAACACAAGATCGGTGATGGCGTCGCTATTGGATCTAGACATAGCAATATACTGTCATAATGACAGTATTCTGTCAATACTCGACTTTCGTCAGATACAGCCCGCAGGCCGGCGCCACCGGCCCGCAGCGCGCGCGGTCGCGGGCCTTGAGCGCCGCGGCCAGATCGTCCGCGCTCCATTTCCCTTCGCCGACCTGCGCGAGCGAGCCCACCATCGAGCGCACCTGGTGATGCAGGAACGAACGCGCCTCGGCGATGACGTTGATCTCTTCGCCCGCGCGCATCACGTCGAGCCGGTCCAGCGTCTTCACCGGCGACTTGGCCTGGCACTCGGCCGAGCGGAAGGTCGTGAAATCGTGGTGCCCGACGAGCCGCTGCGCGGCCGCGTGCATCGCCTCCGCATCGAGCAGCCGGGCAATGCGCCAAACCCGGTCCCGCTCGAGCGCAAGCTCCCCGCGGCGATTGACGATGCGATAGCGATAGTGGCGCTTCACCGCGGAAAAACGCGCGCTGAAGTCATTGGCCACCCGCTCGGCGGCGAGCACCGCGACCGGTTGCGGTCGCAAGTGCGCGTTCAGCGCGTCGCGCACCGTGTCGGTGTCCCAGTCCTTCGCGAGATCGAAATGGGCGACCTGGCCCAGTGCATGCACGCCGGCGTCGGTGCGCCCGGCGCCGGTGATCATCGGCCGCTCGCCCGAAAAGCGCTCTACCGCGTCGGTGAGCGCGCCCGCCACCGACGGGCCGTTGTCCTGCATCTGCCAGCCGACGAACGGCGTGCCGTCATATTCGACGATGATTTTGTAGCGGGGCATGATCAGCCGAGTTTCGTTCCCGCCTTGACCGGCGTGCCGCGCAGGAATTCCTCGGCGCTCATCGCCTTGGCGCCCGCGCGCTGCAACTTCGACGAGCCGCACCGCGCCCGCTTTGCAAGCGACGGTAAGCCGGTCGTCGAGCACCGTGCCCGGCGCGCCGCTCCCCTCGCCGCGCGTCGAGCGCAAGGCCTTCACGCGCGCGTCGCCGAGTCTGGAACCACGCGCCGGGAAACGGCGAAAGGCCCGCGGATATGGTCATGCACCTCTTTCCACGGCTTCGACCAGTCGATCCGCGTCTCGCCCTTCTCGATCTTCTTGGCATAGGTCACGCCCTCGGCCGCCTGCGGCTTGAATTCGAGCGCGCCGCGCTCGAGCGCGGCGAGCGCGCGGGCCATCAGGTCCGCGCCCAACATCGAAAGCTTGTCGTGCAGCTCGCCCGCCGTCATGTCTGGCCCGATCGCCACTCGCTCGGCGAGCGCCACCGGCCCGGTGTCGAGCCCCTCGTCCATCTTCATCACCATGATGCCGGTCTCGGCGTCACCGGCCATGATCGCGCGGGCGATCGGCGCCGCGCCGCGCCAGCGCGGCAGCAGCGAGGCGTGCAGATTCAGGCAACCAAACTTCGGCGCGTCGAGAATGGCTTTGGGCAGCAACAGTCCATAAGCGACCACGACAGCCACATCTGCATTGTGTTCGCGAAACCTTGCCGCCGCCGCTTCGCCCTTGAGATTTTCCGGGTGCAGCACCGGCAAGCCGAATTTCTCCGCGGCCTCGTGCACCGGCGATCGGCGCTCGGCCATGCCGCGCCCGGCCGCCGCCGGCCGCCGCGTATAGACCGCGGCAACGTCGTGCCCGCGGCCAACCAACTCGGCGAGCGTCGGCACCGCGAACTCCGGCGTGCCCAGGAACACGATGCGCACGGATCGATCCTCCGCGGGGCGGAAGACGCTTCAGCCCGCCCGCTTCGCCGCCTTCGAGAATTTCTTGGTGATACGGTCGCGCTTGAGCTTCGATATATGGTCGATGAACAGGACGCCGTTGGTGTGATCGATCTCGTGCTGCAATACGCGCGCCAGCAGCCCCTCGGCCTCGATCAATTGCTCCCTGCCGCCGAGATCGACATAGCGCACCCGCACCTTCTCCGGCCGCTCGACCTCTTCGGTGATTTCGGGAATCGAAAGACAGCCTTCCTCGTGCACGATCGCTTCGTCCGACGACCAGACCAGTTCCGGGTTGACCAGCGCGATCGGGTGCTTGGTCTTCCTCGCCGCGCGTGGCGTCCACGGTAATCACGCGCTTCGCGACACCGATCTGCACCGCTGCGAGCCCGACGCCCGGCGCGTCGTACATGGTCTGAAACATGTCCTCCGCGAGCGCCCGCACCTCCTTGTCGACGCGCGCCACGGGCGCCGATTTCTTCCGCAGCAGCGGATTTGGCAACAGGATAATGGGGCGGATCATGGCCGCGAGATAGGGGATCGCCCCTGAAGAATCAATGGAAGACAAGGTGTTAGCACCGCTTCCCTAATAATTCGTTCGCTCTTCGTTCTATTGGGCTTCGAATCGCGCTACAAGGATCGCATGAGCGAAGTTCTTGTCACGGCTGTTCGGAACCCAGATCACCACCGCGCATGCGCTGCTGGCGCTGGGCGCCGCCGTGCTCGTTCTGCTCATCGCGCTCCTGATCGCGCATGCGCGCTCCGGCCGCGCGCGCGCCGACGAGACCGCCGACCTGGAGGAGCGCGTCGCCGAGTTCGTGCGCATCCAGACCGAGAACAGCGGCCGCATGCAGACGCTTGCCGAAGTGCTCGGCAGCCGGCAGGCCGATCTCGCGCGCGTGGTGAGCGAGCGGCTCGATACGGTGTCGCACCGGCTCGGCGAAGATGTCGCCACCGCCGCGCGCGCCACCTTCGCAGAGCCTGTCGCAGCTGCAAGAGCGGATCGCCGTCGTCGACGCGGCCCAGACGCGCATCGCCGAACTTTCCTCGCACATGATCACGCTGAAAGACGTGCTCGCCAACAAACAGGCGCGCGGCGCCTTCGGCCAGGGCCGCATGGAAGCGATCGTGGCTGACGGGCTGCCCAAGGATGCCTACGCGTTCCAGCACACGCTCACCAACGGCAAGCGCCCGGATTGCGTCGTGTATCTGCCCGGCGACGACGGGCGCCCGCTGGTGATCGACGCTAAGTTCCCGCTGGAATCCGTCACCGCGCTGCGCGAAGCCAAGAACGAGGACGACCGCCGCGCCGCGGTCCAGCGCCTGCGCCAGGACATCGCCAAGCACGTCTCCGACATTTCCGAGCGCTACCTGCTGCCCGGCGAGACCCAGGACGTGGCCTTGATGTTCGTGCCCTCCGAGTCGGTCTTTGCCGAGCTGCACGAGCAGTTCGACGACCTGGTGCAGAAGGCGTTCCGCGCCCGCGTGCTGCTGGTCTCGCCCTCGCTGCTGATGCTCGCGATCCAGGTCTTGCAGGCCATCGTCAAGGACGCGCGCATGCGCGAGCATGCCGACGTCATCCGCACCGAAGTGACCAAGCTGATCGACGACGTCGGGCGGCTGCGCGACCGCGCGCTCAATTTGCAGAAGCACTTCGCCCAGGCCTCCGACGACGTCGGCCAGGTGCTGATCTCGGCCGAAAAGGTCGTGAAGCGCGGCAATCGCATCGAAGCGATCGAATTCGAGGAAGCGGCCGATCACCGGCCCGCGCGCCGAAGCGCCCTCCTTCCGCTCGGCCGCCGCGCGGCGGAGTAGAACCTGTCATTCCGGGGCGCCCGCCGAAGCCCGAAGGGCGAAGGCGTGGCGAACCCGGAATCCATAACCACAGCCGGTGAATATGGATTCCGGGCCTCGCGCGGCCAAAGCGGCGCTCGCCCGGAATGACAAGGGCGAGTAAAACACCCCATGGCCGAATCGACGCTCGAGCGAGCTGAGAAACGCGGCGGCTGGCTTGCCGCCTTCGCTGTTTATCTGCGCCCGCGCGTTCTGATCGTGCTGTTCCTCGGTTTTTCCGCCGGCCTGCCGCTGGCGCTTTCCGGCTCCACGCTCGCGCTCTGGATGGCTGACCGCGGCGTCGATCTCGGCACCATCGGACTGTTCTCGCTCGTCGGCCTGCCCTACACGATCAAGTTCCTCTGGGCGCCGCTGGTGGACGCCCTCGACGTGCCGTGGCTCTCGCGCCGGCTCGGCCGGCGGCGCGGCTGGCTCGTGCTCTCGCAGCTTCTGCTCGCGGTCGCGATCGTCTTCCTCGGCACCCGCGACCCGGTGACGGCGCCGTTCGCCGTGGCGATCGGCGCGCTGCTGGTGGCGGCCGCTTCCGCCACCCAGGACATCGTGATCGACGCCTTCCGCGTCGAAAGCCTCGACACCAGCGAACAGGCCGCCGGCATGGCCGCCTATGTGATGGCCTATCGCGTCGGCATGCTGGTCTCGACCGCCGGTGTCATCGGCTTCGTCGCATGGCTCGAGCACGTGGGCGTAGCGCCAACGATTGTCTGGGCTTGGGGCTATGCGGCGGCGGCCCTCTTCCTTGCCGTCGGGCTGGTTACAACCTTGCTTGCCCGCGAGCCGCCCGCGCCGGAGAAACCCGCCGCCGAAGGCCCCCGCACCGATGCGCTTACACGCGTGCTCAATACCGCGTTCGGCGCTTTCCGCGAATTCCTCACCCGCGATTTTGCGATCCTGATCCTCCTGTTCGTGGTGCTGTTCAAGTTTTGCGACGCCTTCGCCGGCGTGATGACCGGGCCGTTCGTGCTCGCCATCGGCTTCGACAAGGCCGCCTATGCGGCGATCGTGAAAGGCGTGGGTCTCGCCGCGTCGCTCGCCGGCGCGGTTGCCGGCGGCGTCATCGCCCGCGCGCTGCCGCTATCCACCAGCCTATGGATCGCGGCCTTCCTGCAGATGGGCTCGAACCTCGTCTTCGTCTGGCAGGCCTATGTCGGCGCCAGCCACGCGGCGCTCACCGTCACCATCGTGGTCGAGAACTTCACCGGCTCGATCGGCACGGTGATTTTCGTGGCCTATCTCTCGGCGCTGTGCCGCGACCGCATCCATACCGCGACCCAATTCGCGCTCTTGACCGCGCTCGCCGCCGTTGGCCGCACCACGCTCGCATCGGGCGGCGGCTTCCTCGCGGAAAGCGCCGGCTGGATCTGGTTCTTCACACTGACGGCGCTATCGGCGCTTCCGAGCCTCGTCTTGCTGTGGTGGCTCGACCGGCGCGGGCACTTCGCGGAGTTGGAACGGAAACCCTAGAACGGCGTGCGCTGCCGGATCGCCGCCGCGAGCGTGCCCTCGTCCAAATAATCGAGCTCGCCGCCGACCGGCACGCCGTGCGCCAGCCGCGTGATCTTCACGCCCGTATCGCGCAGCAGATCGGTCACGTAATGCGCGGTGGTCTGCCCGTCGACGGTGGCATTCAGCGCCAGTAATACTTCCTTGAATTCTCCCCCGCGCACGCGCGCGACCAGGCTCGCGAGATTGAGGTCGTCGGGCCCGACCCCGTCGAGCGGCGACAGCGTGCCGCCGAGCACGTGATAGCGGCCTGAAACCGCAGCCGCTCGCTCCAGCGCCCACAGGTCGGCGACGTTCTCCACCACGACCAGGATCGAGCGGTCGCGCGAGACGTCGGCGCAAACGGTGCATGGGTCGCGCGTGTCCACGTTGCCGCAGGTGCCGCAGATTTCGATCTTGGATAGCGCGTCGGCGAGCGCCGCCGACAAGGGCTCCATCAGCTCGACGCGGCGGCGCACCAGATGCAGCGCCGCGCGCCGCGCCGAGCGCGGCCCGAGCCCGGGCAGGCGCGCGAGCAACTGGATCAGGCGCTCGATCTCGGGACCGGCGACGGCGCGGGCCATCAGAACAGCTTCATCCCCGGCGGCAGCGGCAGGCCGCCGGTGAGCGCCTTGGCCTTCTCTTCGACCAGGCGTTCGGCCTTGACGCGCGCATCGGCGTGCGCGGCCACGACGAGATCCTCGACGATTTCCCTTTCGCCGGGCTTCATAAGGCTCGGATCGACCACGAGTTTCTTCATCGCGCCCTTGGCCGAGAGCGTGACGGTAACGAGCCCGCCGCCGGAGGTGCCCACGACTTCGAGGGTTTCGAGCTCGGCCTGGAGCTGCTGCATCTTGTCTTGCAGCTCCTTCACCTTCTGCATCATGCCCAGGAGGTCGGCCATGACTCAGCGCTCGTCCTCTGCCTCGAACGGCGGCATGTCGGGATCGTTTGCCTCCAGCTCCGGAGCCACATCGGCCGCGCCGGGTTTGGTAACCGCGACGATCTCGGCGCCAGGGAAACGCTTCAGCACCGCTTCGACCAGCGGATCGCTGCGCACGTCGCGCTTCTTCGCTTCGCGCGCGGCCGAAGCGGCGGCGGCGAGCGTCTCGGCGCCGGCCTCGCGCGAGACAGTGACGAACCAGCGCTTGCCGGTCCATTCGGTAAGCCGGGTCCCCAGCTCACCCGCTAGATTCGACGGCGCGCCGGGCATGAACGCCACTTCGAGGCGCCCCTCCTCCATGCGCACCAGCCGCAGATAATTCTCGACCGCGTGCTTGAGCTTGATGTCGCGCTTGGCCGCGGCAAGCGCCGCCACGTCCTCGAGCGTCGCCAATACGGGAAGCGCCTTGACGGATGCTTCGGGCTCGCGGGCCGGTTGCCGGATCGCGCGTGCCGTCGCGCCGCCGTCCGCCGCAATCGAAAGTCGTGGGCCGCCATCGGAGGGCTTGGCGCCGGCCGACGGAGCACCGCCACCTGCGTTATCGCCCTCGCGCAGCGCCTTGAGCGCCTCGTCCGGCGTCGGCAGGTCGGCGGCATAGGTGAGCCGCACCAGCACCATTTCTGCCGCCTGGGCCGGCTTGCCCGAGCTTTGCACCTCGAAAATGCCTTTCGTCAACATCTGCCAGGCGCGCGAAAGCGTCTGGATCGAAAGCCCCGCCGCCATCTCGCGGCCGCGCTTGCGCTCGGCTTCGATCAGGCTGCGGTCGTCCGCCGTTGCCGGCAGTACCTTGAAGCGGGTGAGCAGGTGCGTGAATTCCGCGAGATCGGTGAGGATCACCGCCGGATCGGCGCCGATCTCGTACTGCGCACGAAATTCGCCGAGCGCCGCCGCGATGTCGCCTTTCATTATCGACTCGAACAGATCGATCACCCGCGCCCGGTCTGCCAGCCCGAGCATGGTACGCACTTCTTCCGCTTTCACCGTGCCGCCGCCGTGCGCAATGGCGTGGTCGAACAGCGAGAGCGAATCGCGCACCGAGCCTTCGGCCGCCCGCGCGATCAGCGCCAGCGCCTCGGGCTCGGTCTTGGCCTTTTCCTTGTCCGCGATCTCGGCGAGATGCTTCACGATCGCGTCGGCCTCGACCCGCTTCAGATCGAAGCGCTGGCAACGAGACAGAATCGTCACCGGAACTTTCCGCACCTCGGTGGTCGCGAAGATAAATTTCACGTGCGGCGGCGGCTCTTCGAGCGTCTTCAGCAGCGCGTTGAACGCCGCGCTCGAGAACATGTGAACTTCATCGAGAATATAAATCTTGTAACGCGCCGAAACCGGCGTGTAGCGCACCGCTTCGTTGATCTGGCGCACGTCTTCGACGCCGTTGTGCGAAGCCGCGTCCATCTCGATCACGTCGATATGGCGGCTCTCCATGATCGCTTCGCAGTGGCGGCCGAGCACCGGCATGTCGAGGGTCGGTCCGCCGCCGCCCGCTTCCTTCGGCTCGTAGTTCAGCGCGCGCGCCAGAATCCGCGCGGTCGTGGTCTTGCCGACGCCGCGGACACCGGTGAGCAGATAGGCCTGCGCGATTCGCCCCTGCGCGAACGCATTGGTGAGCGTGCGCACCATGGCGTCCTGGCCGATCAGCTCGGCGAAGGTGCCCGGGCGATACTTGCGCGCCAGCACCCGATAGCCGTCCGCCGCGGCGCGGCCCAAGAGCCCGCCGCTCTCGGCGCCACCCTTCTTCGCTCGCTCTGGGGAGTCGTCCATGGGCTCACGATTCCGCGTCGACCGGCGCGCTCGCATCGTCTGCGGTAGCGCCGGCCCGCTCACGATCGAGGAGGAAAGTGGGAGGCTGGACCGATAACCCGAACCGGTCTCGTTAGGGCTGCTTCCTTCCGGACCTGACCCGGTTGGCGAGTGGCTCGTCCACCGCCAACCTCCCGCTCTTTTATCGTCTCTTCGCACTGCAATGGCAAGCACCCAGCCCCCCGATCCACCGTCATTGTCTCGGAACCCGAACCGGACTTAGGCTGTGCGGCGAGGGGAGCCATGCCGCATCGTTTCCGGATCGATCCGTGGCTCGAAGCCGAGTCCGCACAGTTAGGCGACCTGCCGCTTTGCGCCGTGTTGCTTCGCGATGACACGACGATTTCCCTGGCTCGTTCTCGTCCCGCGCCAGCCGGGCCTGGTTGAGATTTTCGATCTATCCGCCCATGACCGCACGCGGCTGATCGAGGAGATCGCGCTTGCGTCGCGGATTCTGCAGGCGGCCACCAATTGTCAGAAGCTGAACACCGCCGCTCTCGGCATGATCGTGCACCAGCTCCACATTCACGTGGTCGCCCGCTTCGCCGACGACATCGCCGGCGTCGGCACGGTCTGGGGCGCCGGCGAGCGCGTGCCTTACGAGGCCGCAACGCGCGATGCGATCGTGACCAAGATCAAACGCGGCTTCGGCTTCGCCTAGTTGCACGCGCGGACGCCGCGTGCGAGCGTCCCGCCGCAATTTCCCATGTCCGATCGCAACACAACACTCGGCCCGCCGCCGTATCTCGCCTATGCCGGATCGCGGCTCGACCGCGCCGCCGAGCGGCGCGGTGACGCCGATTTCGTCGCGCGCGTCTATGCGCACCCCGACGCACGCGCCTATGTGATTTCCGGCGAGCGCATCGTGCTCGCGCAGAAAAACGGCAAGCTCGATCCACTGTTCACGACCGCCGACGCGGTGAAGCTCGGGCCTGCGCCGGAGACGATCTTGATCGGCCTCCATGGCGACGCGGCCCATTTCGCCCATGCCCTCGCGGCAGCGGACGCGGCGAAGATCGAGGGCGATGCCGCTTTCCTCGTCACCGATCTGCGCACCGTCGCGATGAAGGCGCTGGTCAGCGACGACCTGCTCGGGCCCATCGCCGCCGCCAAGGCACTGATGGCCTGGCATGCACGGCACCGTTTCTGTGCCAATTGCGGCGCGCCGACGCGTAATTCCGAGGCCGGCTGGCGGCGCGACTGCGGAACCTGCAGCGCGCAGCATTTTCCGCGCACCGATCCGTGCGTCATCATGCTCGCGATCGACAAGGACAATTGCCTGCTTGGCCGCTCGGCCCGGTTTCCGGGGAATATGTGGTCGTGCCTTGCCGGATTCATCGAGCCCGGCGAGTCGATCGAGGACGCGGTGCGTCGCGAAACCTTCGAGGAGGCCGGCGTTACGGTCGGCCGCGTGCGTTATTTCGCCTCCCAGCCCTGGCCGTTTCCGATGTCGCTGATGATCGGCTGCCACGCCGAGGCGAGCGCGGTTCACTTGAAAATCGACCGCAACGAGCTCGAGGACGGGCGCTGGTTTTCGCGCGCCGAAGCCGCGCAGATGCTGGCGCGCAAGCACCCGAACGATCTCTTCGTGCCGCCGCCGATAGCGATCGCGCACCACCTGATCCGCGCCTATGTGGAACGCGGGGCGGCGGTCTTAAGCGAGTAGTCTTGGACGAATAGTCTTCGTCAGCCCGCCTTGGCCGCGGCTGCGATCCGATAGGGATGCGCTGCATAGACGCCGAGAATCTTCAGCGAATCCGGCCGGGTAACGAATTTCAGCTCCTCTAGCGCCAACTCCAAGCCCCGCTCCGTCGGATGGCCTTCCACATCGGCGTAGAATTGCGTGGCCGCGAAGCTGCCGCTGACCATATAGCTCTCGAGCTTGGTCATGTTGATGCCGTTGGTGGCGAACCCGCCGAGCGCCTTGTAGAGCGCGGCGGGAATGTTCCGCACCTCGAACACGAAGGTGGTGACGACTTTCCTGGTATCGCGCGGCGCCCACTTGGCCTTGCGGGAAAGCACGATGAAGCGAGTGGTGTTGTGTTTCTCGTCCTCGATGTTCTCTCGCAGAATCTTGAGCTTGTAGATATTCGCGGCGAGCCGCGAGGCGATGGCCGCACGCGTCTTGTCCTTGGCTTCGGCGATCTCGCGGGCCGAGCCCGCGGTATCGGCGCCGATTACGCTCCTCAGGCCGAGCTTGCGAATGACCTTGCGGCACTGGCCGAGCGCATGGATATGGCTCTGCACGGTCTCGATCGTCGAGAGCGTCGCGCCCTTCGGCGCCATGAGCTGGTGGCGGATCGGCGAGAAATATTCCGCGATGATGTGCAGGCCCGAGGTCGGCATCAGGTGGTGAATATCGGCGACGCGGCCGGCGACCGAATTCTCGATCGGAATCATCGCAAGCTCAGCCCGGCCGCTCTTCACCGCCGCGAAGGCGTCCTCGAAGGTCGCGCACGGAACGGCTTCGTAGCCCGGATAGGCCTTGTGGCAAGCGATGTGCGAATTCGCACCCGGCTCGCCCTGGAAGACGATGCGTTTCTTGCTCATTGAGATTGGGCCTTCACCGCTGCTTGCCCGCAAGCAGCGCGCGGGCCTTGTCCAGGTCGGCCGGAGTATCGACGCCGAGCGGAACCGCGTCAACGATCCCCACATCGATGCGCATGTTCGCTTCGAGCGCGCGCAATTGCTCGAGCCGCTCGCGCTTCTCCAGCGCCGATGGCGGCAGCCGGACGAAGCTCTCGAGCGCCTTGCGCCGGTAAGCGTAGAGACCGATGTGATGGTAGAGTGGACCCTCGCCTGCCGGCGCGCTGGCGCGGGTGAAATAGAGTGCGCGCAGACGGCCGGCCGCGACCGGGGTGCCCACGACCTTGACTACGTTTGGATCGGTACGCTCGGAGGGATTTCGAATCTCCGCGGCGATCGTGCCGATGGCCACCGCTTCGTCCTCGAGCGGCAAAAGTGCGGCCCGAATCGCGCGCGCCTCCACGGTCGGCAGGTCGCCCTGGATATTGACTATGATTTTCGCCTCGCCGCCCGGATCGATCATACCCAAAGCTTCGAAAATGCGGTCCGAGCCCGAAGCATGATCCGCGCGCGTCAGCACCGCGCGGTGTCCGGCACTCTCCACCGCGCGCGCGATCTCCGGCGCGTCGGTCGCGACCCACACCGGCCCGAGCGCCGCCTCAAGCGCCCGCTCCACCACGTGCAGGATCATGGGCTTGCCCGCGATTTCGGCGAGCGGCTTGCCGGGCAGCCGGGTCGCGTGCATCCGCGCCGGGATCAGCACGAGCACGTCGGAGGTAGGTTTGCTCACGCGGGACATGGGACCGGACGCGGCCACAGCGGCAGAAAGTAGCATGGGCCGGCGCGGTTATACGGGTTGCCAGCCTGGGCGCAAAGCGTTAGGTCAAACCGGTTTGCGGGACTTCGGGAGCGGGCATGGGCGGCTTCGAGATGAACAAGGTTCTGGGGGCGATCCTCGGCACCTGCCTGTTTACGTTGTCGCTGAATATCGTTTCCGGCGGCATTTTCGCCCCTAAGAAACCGGCCAAGCCCGGCTACGACATCGCCGTGACCGAGACCGCGCCCGGCACTGCCGCCGCCGCGACCGTCCCCGATGAGCCGATCGAAAAACTCTTGGCCAGCGCGAACCTCGAGAAGGGCGCGACTGTCGCCAAGAAATGTCTGGCCTGCCACGACTTCGCCAAGGGCGGCCCCAACAAGGTCGGCCCCAATCTCTGGGGCATACTCGATCGCGACAAGGGCGCGGTTTCGGGTTTCGCCTACTCGACCAATTTCAAGAAGATGATGCAGGGCCATTGGACCATCGACGACCTGAATAAGTACCTGCTCAATCCCAAGGCCATGGTGCCGGGCACCTCCATGGCCTTCATCGGCCTTAACAAGGGCAACGAGCGCGCCGACGTGATCGCGTATCTCAACTCGCTCTCCGACAGCCCCAAGCCGCTGCCCAAGGCGCAGTAATTAACTCTCTGTAATCTCACGAAGGTTTCACTCTGGCGCCGCTATGGGCGCCCGGGCAAATTCGTCATAATGGCCGCCAAGTCCGGTATTCGAGGTCCGGCATCGAGGCCACGACGGAGTTCGCGCGTGAAAATCCTGCGCATCCTGCCCGCCGCGCTGCTTGCGCTGCTCGCCACCGCCGCGCCGGCGCAGGAGCCCGGGTGGCTGCACGCGCTTTCGCTGATGGGCCAGCCGCGCTACGCGCCGGGCTTCAAGCATTTCGACTACGTGAACCCGGCCGCGCCCAAGGGCGGCCTGCTGCGGCTCTCGACCGAAGGCAGCTTCGACAGCCTCAATTTTGTTCCGGTGCGCGGCACCGCGGCTGTGGGCCTCACGCTGCTCTATGACGCGTTGATGGTGCAATCGTTCGACGAAGTATCGACCGAATACGGCCTGCTCGCCGAGGCGGTCCGCCATCCGCCGGATTTTTCCTCGGTCACCTACCGGCTGCGCGCCGGCGCGCGCTGGCACGACGGCAAGCCGATCACGCCCGAAGACGTGGTGTGGTCGTTCGAGGTGCTGAAGAAGCACAATCCCGGACAGGCGTTCTATTACCGCCACGTCGTGAAAGCGGAGCAGACCGGCGAGCGCGAGATCACCTTCACCTTCGACGGGCCCGGCAATCGCGAGCTGCCGCAGATCGTGGGCCAGCTCAACGTGATGCCGAAGCACTGGTGGACCGGCACCGATACCAACGGCAAGCCGCGCGACATCGCCGGCGGCACGCTCGAGCCGCCGCTCGGCGGCGGCGCTTACAAGATCAAGACCGTCGTGCCCGGCCGCACCATCGCCTATGAGCGCGCGCCCGACTATTGGGGCAAGGATCTGCCGGTGAATATCGGCAAGGACAATTTCGAGGAAATGCGCTGGGAATATTACCGCGACGACACCGTCGAACTCGAAGCCTTCAAGGCCGATCAATACGACTTCCGCATCGAGACCTCGGCCAAGAATTGGGCCACCGGCTACGATTTCCCCGCCAAGCGCGAAGGCCGGGTGATCGTGGAGACCTTTCCCGAGCGCGCCCGCGGCGTGATGCAGGCGGTGATCTTCAATTTGCGTCGCGACAAATTCAAGGACGCTCGCCTGCGCCTTGCGTTCTCTTATGCGTTCGATTTCGAGGAGATGAACAAGACGCTGTTCTTCGGCCAGTACCGGCGCACCAATTCCTATTTCGCCGGCACCGAGCTCGCTTCCGAAGGATTGCCGCGAGGCAAGGAGCTCGAAATCCTGGAGACCGTCCGCGACAAGGTTCCACCCGAGGTGTTCACCAGGCCTTTCGTCGCGCCGGTCACCGGCACGGAAGAGACACGGCGCGCGAACTTGCGCGAAGCGACCCGGCTCCTGCGCGAGGCCGGCTACGAGGTGCGCGACCGCAAGCTCGTGGACGCCAAGACCGGCGAGCCGTTCAAGGTCGAGTTCCTGCTCGCCAATCCCGCCTTCGAGCGCGTGGTGCTGTTCTACAAGACCGCACTGGAGCGGCTCGGCATCGAGGTCGGGCTTAGGGTCATCGATTCCTCGCAATACCAAAATCGCGTGCGCAGCCGCGACTTCGACTTGATCATCACCGGCTGGGCGCAATCGCTCTCGCCCGGCAACGAGCAACGCGACTTCTTCGGCGCCGAATCCGCCGACCGCGAAGGCTCGCGCAACTATGCCGGCATCAAGAACCCGGCGGTCGATGCGCTGATCGAGCGCGTTATTTTCGCCAAGGATCGGGACGAGTTGGTGGCAGCCACCAAGGCGCTCGACCGCGTGCTGTTGTGGAATCACTATGTCGTGCCAACCTGGAACTACGGCTTCACTCGCACCGCCCGTTGGGACCGTTTCGGCAAACCCGAGAAGCTTCCCGCCTATTCCTTCGGCTTTCCCGACATCTGGTGGTTCGACCGCGAACGCGCGGCCAAGATCGGAGCGCGCCAATGAGCCGCCGCCGCCGCGGGCTTTCACGCCGCCGGGTGCTCGAGATCGGCGCCGGCGCGGTCGCCGCCGCCTTCATCCCGCGCGGCGTTGGCGCACAGGAAACGGAAACCCACGGCATTTCCGCCTTCGGCGACCTCAAATACCCGCCGGACTTCAAGCACTTCGCCTATGTGAACCCCGACGCCCCCAAGGGCGGCGCCTTCTCCCACATCGGGCCCACGCGCCAGTTCAACCAGAGCTTCCTCACCTTCAACTCGCTGAACGCCTATGTGCTGCGCGGCGACGCGGCCCAAGGCATGGAACACACTTTTACGGCGCTGATGGGCCCGTCGAGCCTCTCCGCGCCCGGCCACGACGAGCCCGACGCGATGTATGGATACGCCGCGCGGGCAGTGCGCATGTCCGCCGACGGACGCACCTACCGTTTCCTGATGCGGCCCGAGGCGCGCTTCCAGGACGGCTCACGCTTGACCGCGCACGACGCCGCCTTCTCGATCGGCATACTCAAGGAAAAGGGCCACCCCATCATTCGCCAGCTCATGCGCGACCTGGAAGGTGTCGAGGCTGCGGGCGAGGATGTGCTGGTCGTGCGATTCGCCGAAAAGCGCGGGCGGGAGACTCCGTTGCTCGTCGCGGGTCTGCCGATTTTTTCGCGCGCCTATTATGCCAACAAGAATTTCGAGGAATCGACGCTCGAAATTCCGCTCGGCTCCGGCCCCTACAAGGTCGGCCGCTTCGAAGCCGGGCGCTATGTCGAATTCGAGCGGGTGAAGGACTGGTGGGGCGCCAACCTGCCTTTGAATCGCGGCAAGTATAATTTCGACACCGTGCGCTACGAGTATTTTCGCGACCGCGACGTCGGCTTCGAGGCCTTCACCGCCAGGAATTATCTGTTCCGCGAGGAATTCACCTCGCGCACCTGGGCGACGCGCTACGATTTCCCCGCGTTCAAGGACGGCCGCGTCAAGCGCGAGATCCTGCCCGACCAGACGCCCTCCGGCGCCCAGGGCTGGTTCCTCAATACCCGCCGCGAGAAATTCAAGGACCCGCGCGTGCGTGAAGCCGTCGGTCTCGCCTTCGATTTCGAATGGACCAACAAGAACGTCATGTACGGCTCCTACGACCGCACCCATTCCTATTTCCAGAATTCCGACCTGATGGCCACTGGCAAGCCTTCCTCGGAAGAGCTTGCGATCCTGGAGCCGTTCCGGGGCAAGGTGCCCGACGAAGTCTTCGGCGAGCCCTTCAAGCCGCCGGTCTCCGACGGTTCCGGCCAGGACCGGGCGCTGCTGCGCCGCGCCTCGGATCTTCTGCGTGCCGCCGGCTACAATATCGCCGACGGCAAGCGCGTCAACGCCCGCGGCGAGCGCATCACGATCGAATTCCTGATCGAAGAACCTTCGATCCAGCCGCACCATATGCCGTTCATCAAGAATCTCGGCACCATCGGCATCGAGGCGACGCTCCGCATGGTCGATCCGGTGCAATACCGCGCGCGCGTCGAAGATTTCGATTTCGACGCCACGATCCAGCGCTTCGCCCTCTCGTCGACGCCGGGCGAATCGATGCGTACGTTCCTCACCTCGCAGTCTGCAACGACCAAAGGCTCGCGCAATCTCTCCGGCGTCGCCGATCCGGTCGTGGACGCCCTGGTCGAGAAGATCATCGAGGCCAAGACGCGGCCGGAATTGACCATTGCCTGCCGCGTACTCGACCGCGTGCTGCGCACCGGGCGCTACTGGGTGCCGCATTGGTACAAAGGCACGCACTGGATCGCTTATTGGGACGTGTTCGCGCGGCCGCCGCAGAAGCCGCGCTATGGCCGTGCCATTCCTGACACCTGGTGGTCGGACGCGGCCAAGGCCGGGCGAACCGGTTGACCGCCCACACGGCTCCTGCACCCGATTGACGCTCGATGCGAACGCCAGCACGGTGTGAGAAATGACTACCTATATCTTGCGCCGACTACTCCTCATGGTCCCGACGCTGCTCGGGATCCTGCTGGTGTCGTTCGCCGTGGTGCAGTTCGCGCCCGGTGGCCCGGTCGAGCGCGTCATCGCGCAGCTCAGCGGCGATGACGTCTCGGCGACCTCGCGCATTTCCGGCGGCGGCGGCGATATCCGCGCTCCCGGCCAGACCGCCACGGCCGCCGCCGATCCGGCGACAGCGCGCTATCGCGGCGCCCAGGGCCTGGACCCCGCGTTCATCAAGGAGCTCGAGCGCCAGTTCGGCTTCGACAAGCCAGCCCACGAGCGCTTCCTGCTGATGCTGTGGAATTTCGCCCGTTTCGATTTCGGCAAGAGCTATTTCCGCGACACCAAGGTGATCGATCTGATCAAGGAGAAAATGCCGGTTTCGATCTCGCTCGGCATCTGGATGACGCTGCTCACCTACTTGATCTCGATCCCGCTCGGCATTCGCAAGGCGGTAAATGACGGCTCGCAGTTCGACACCTGGACCTCGGGCGTCATCATCATCGCCTATGCCATCCCCGGCTTTTTGTTCGCGATCCTCCTGATCGTGCTGTTCGCCGGCGGCTCGTTCTGGTCGATCTTCCCGCTGCGCGGCCTGACCTCGGACAATTTCGCGGCGCTCCCCTGGCCCGAGAAGATCGCCGACTATTTCTGGCACATCGCGCTGCCGCTGGTGTCCATGGCGCTCAGCGCCTTCGCGACGATGACCTTGCTCACCAAGAACTCGTTCCTCGACGAGATCCGCAAGCAATACGTGCTCACCGCGCGCATGAAGGGCCTCTCGCAGAGCCGGGTGCTCTACGGCCACATTTTCCGGAACGCCATGCTGATCGTGATCGCCGGTTTCCCCGGCGCCTTCGTGCACGCCTTCTTCACCGGCGCGCTCCTGATCGAGACCATCTTTTCGCTCGACGGGCTGGGGCTTCTGGGCTTCGAGAGCGTCCTGAACCGCGACTACCCGGTGGTGTTCGCCACGCTCTTCATCTTCTCGCTGGTCGGGCTCGCGGTGAACCTGATCTCCGACCTCACCTATACCTGGGTCGATCCGCGTATCGATTTCGAGACGCGGGAGGCCTGAGGTGGACGCCGCCAACCCGGGATCGATCGAGACCTCACCGGTCGCGCCCATGGGCGTCATCGTGCCGCCCCGGCGCAACATGGTGGACCTGTCGCCGATCAACCGGCGGCGCTGGCAGAACTTCAAGGCCAACCGGCGCGGCTGGTGGTCGTTCTGGATCTTTCTGGTTCTTTTCGTGCTCACGCTCGGCGCCGAGTTCATCGCCAGTAACAAGCCGTTCTATGTTTCGTTCGACGGCCGTTCGTATTTCCCGGTGTTCGCGCGCTATACGGAAACCGCGTTCGGCGGCGACTTCGAGACCGAGGCCGATTATCGCGACCCGTATTTGCAGAAGCTGATCGCCGAGAAAGGCGGCTACATGATCTGGCCGCCGATCCGTTACAGCTATTCGACCCACAATCTCGATCTGCCGACGCCGGCGCCCTCGCCGCCGACCTGGATGCTGACCGAGGAGCAGTGCCGGGCCGTCGCCGAAAAGAAGGGCGTGCGCGGTTGCCGCGGCCTCGAATGGAACTGGCTCGGCACCGACGACCAGGGCCGCGACGTCGTTGCGCGGCTGATCTACGGCTTCCGTCTCTCGGTGTTGTTCGGGCTGGCACTGACCCTCATCTCCTCGGCGATCGGCGTGACCGCGGGGGCGGTGCAGGGCTATTTCGGCGGCTGGACCGATCTCCTGTTTCAGCGCTTCATCGAAATCTGGACCTCGATCCCGTCGCTTTATCTGCTGCTCATCATTTCATCGGTGCTGGTGCCGAGCTTCTTCGTGCTGTTGGGAATTCTCCTGCTTTTCTCGTGGGTTGCGCTGGTGGGCCTGGTGCGGGCCGAGTTCCTGCGGGCGCGCAATTTCGAATACGTGCAGGCCGCGCGCGCGCTCGGCGTATCCAACATCGTGCTGATGTTCCGCCACCTGTTGCCGAACGCCATGGTCGCGACGCTCACGTTCCTGCCCTTCATCCTTTCGAGCTCGGTGATGACGTTGACCGCGCTGGACTTTCTCGGCTTCGGTCTGCCGCCCGGCTCGCCCTCGCTCGGCGAGATGCTGGCGCAAGGCAAGTCCAACATCCAGGCGCCCTGGCTCGGGCTGTCCGGCTTCTTCACGGTCGCGCTACTGCTTTCTCTCCTGATCTTCGTCGGCGAGGCCGTGCGCGACGCCTTCGACCCCAGAAAGACTTTTGCATGAGCACCGCCACCGATCCGCTGCTCAAGGTCGAGAACCTCTCGGTCGCCTTCCGTCAGGATGGGCGCGCCACGCTTGTGGCCGACCGCGTCTCCTTCGAGATCAACAAGGGCGAGACCGTCGCTCTGGTCGGCGAATCCGGATCGGGCAAATCGGTGAGCGCGCTTTCGATCCTGAAGCTGCTGCCCTATCCCGCCGCTTCGCATCCCTCCGGCCGCGTCCTGTTCAAGGGCCGCGATTTGCTCGCGCTCGCCGAGAACGACATTCGCTCAGTTCGCGGCAACGAAATCTCGATGGTGTTCCAGGAGCCGATGAGTTCGCTCAATCCGCTGCACACCATCGAGCGCCAAATTGCCGAGGTGCTCTCGGTGCATCGCGGGCTCTCGAATACCGCCGCGCGGAAGCGCGTGATCGAGCTGCTCTCCGACGTCGGCATCCCCGACCCGGCCTCGCGGCTCAACGCCTACCCGCACCAGCTCTCCGGCGGCCAGCGGCAGAGAGTCATGATCGCGCTCGCGCTCGCCAACGAGCCCGATCTTTTCATCGCCGACGAGCCCACGACCGCGCTCGATGTGACCGTGCAGGCACAAATTCTCAAACTTCTCAAGGAGTTACAGCGGCGACTGAACATGGCCATGCTGTTCATCACCCACGACCTCGGCATCGTGAAGAAGGTCGCTGAGCGCGTGTGCGTGATGCGCGCGGGCAAGATCGTCGAGCAGGGCCGGGTCGCCGAATTATTCGCGCGCCCGCAGCACGAATATACCAAGGCGCTGATCGCCGCCGAGCCCAAGGGCGAACCGCCGCCGCCGCATCCCGGCGCGCCGATCATGGTCTCGACCGACAACTTGCGCATCTGGTTCCCGATCCGCCGCGGCCTGTTGCGGCGGACCATCGGCCACATCAAGGCGGTCGACGGCGTCACGATTGCGATCCGCCGCGGCGAAACGCTCGGCGTCGTCGGCGAATCCGGATCAGGCAAGACCACGCTCGGCCTCGCGCTTCTGCGTCTGATCTCCAGCGAAGGGCCGATCGTGTTCATGGGTAAGCCCTTGCAGGGCCTGAAGTTCCGCGCCATGCGGCCGTTGCGGCGCGAGATGCAGGTCGTGTTTCAGGACCCCTATGGCTCGCTCTCGCCCCGCATGTCGATTGCCGACGTCGTCGGCGAGGGTCTGCGCGTGCATCATCCACACATCAGCGAGGCCGAGCGCGACGCGCGCGTCGTGGCCGCGCTCCGGGACGTCGGCATCGACCCCGAGACGCGCCATCGTTACGCCCACGAATTCTCCGGCGGCCAGCGCCAGCGGATCGCGGTCGCGCGCGCCATGGTGCTGGAGCCCACCTTCGTGGTGCTCGACGAACCGACCAGTGCGCTCGACATGCTGGTGCAGGCGCAGATCGTCGATCTGCTGCGCGCGCTGCAGAAGAAGCACGATCTGACTTACTTGTTCATCAGCCACGACCTGAAAGTCGTGGCCGCACTCGCGAGCCAGGTCGTGGTGATGCGCCACGGCAAGGTGGTGGAACAGGGCCTGGCGCGCGAGATTTTCGAGCGGCCGAAATCCGACTACACGCGCGCGCTGCTCGCCGCCGCCTTCGAGCTCGAAGCCGCCGGCGATGGCGCGGTGGCGCAGTAGCGCTGAAGCTCGCTAAAGCCTTCTTACAGTTAGGATTTCCAGCCCGCCGGCGCGGATGCGCTGGACCGCATCGGCGAGCGGCTCCTCCGCCACCGCCATGTGATGGGCGTTGGCGTGCAGAAAACCGCCCTCGCCGGCGACCAAGCCGATATGGCCCTGCCAATAGACCAGATCGCCGCGCTTGAGCTTCGAGAGGTCGCCGCTGAAATCGACCGCCGCTCCGATCCCGGCCTGCATGTCGCTGTCGCGCGGGCAATCGATGCCCGCCGCTTGCAGCGCGAGCTGCACGAGCGCGGAACAATCGAGACCGAGCGACGAACGCCCACCCCACAGATAGGGCACGCCGAGGAAGCGGCGCGCGGTCGCTACATAGTCCGGCTCGCGATGATCGACCGGAACCAGATGCTGCAGCGGAACAAAGGCGCCCTCGTCGGTGACCGCGAACTTGCCCTCTTCCCGCGCGATCGCAAGCCGGCTCCCGAACGGAAACGCAACCATCGGCAGCGTCTTGATGTCTGGCCGCGGGTACAAGAACGTGCCGAGCGCCGCAACCCGATGCGTCGCGGGCCGCCCGGGATCGGCGAGCGCGCCGGAGGGCAGCCAACCGACATAGCCGTCGAGTTCGAGCTGGCCCCAGGCCCAGCCTTCCGCGTTGGACTCGTAGACCGTGACGCGCTCGCCATAGAGCGCCTCGGTCTCGAGCCCAACATCGCGCTGCGGTACGCGGCGTAAGGGAACGACCGGCTCGAATATGCGCTTGAGCGTCCCCTCGACGAAGCGGGCCGCCTGGACCTGACCGCGCAGATGGGCTGCCGCAAGGTCCGGGCGCGCCGGTGTCACTCGTGGATCGAGGCGGCTTGCGCTCATGGCGGCAGTCCTTTGCCTTTGGCGATCATCACATCGGCGAGCCGCTCCACGTAGAGCGCACCCTTCACCGTACGCTGCACCACCACGTTTCGGCGGTCGCTCTCGTCGCGCCGGCGCGTGACGATTTCCAGCCGCCCCATCGTGTCGAGCGCGCGCGTAATCACCGGCTTGGTGACGCCGAGTTTCTGCGCCAGCCCGCGCACCGTATGCGGCGGCGTTTCCAGATACACCGTCAGCAAGATCGCAAGCTGCCGCGCCGAAAGATCGGGCTCGCCGTCGCGCACCTGCTCGAGCGCGATGTCGTGCAGCAGCCGTAGCGCCTGCGAGGGGCGGAGTTCGAGCGCCAAAGACGCCTCCGGAATTCGTTTCGGAGGCGTATTGTTCGCCTCGGCTGAAGGATTTGCAAGCTCAGCGGTAGCGCGACGCCAGGAGCGCATAGAGCGCGCGGATAGTTTGCGCCTCGCCGCCTTCGGGCCGGCCCGGCCGCTCCTTCGCGTTCCACGCATAGAGGTCGAGATGCAGCCATGACTTCGCGCGCTCGACGAAGCGCGAGAGGAACAGCGCCGCGGTTATTGCCCCCGCAAACGGACCGCCGGAAATATTGTTGGTATCGGCGATCTTGGACTCCAACATCGCCGCATAGGGCCGCCACAACGGCAGGCGCCATGAGGGGTCGGCTTCGGCAGCGCCGAACCGCATGAGCTCCACGGCGAGCGCGTCGTCCTCGGTGAAGGCCGCGGGCAATTCCGGCCCGAGCGCCACGCGTGCGGAACCCGTGAGCGTCGCAAAATCGACCAGCAGATCCGGCGCCTCCTCATCGGCAAGCGCCAGGGCATCGGCAAGGATCAGCCTGCCCTCCGCGTCCGTGTTGCCGATCTCGACCGAAATGCCCTTGCGACTCGGAAAAACGTCGCCCGGCCGGAACGCGGTGCCGGAGACCGAATTCTCGACCGCAGGGATGATGACGCGCAGCCGGATCGGAAGCTTCGCGTCCATGATCATGTGTGCGAGCCCGAGTGCCTGCGCCGCGCCGCCTTTGTCCTTCTTCATCAGCAGCATCGCGCTGTCTGGCTTGATATCGAGGCCGCCGGTGTCGAACACGACGCCCTTGCCGACGAGCGTGACCTTCGGATGCTTCGGCTTGCCCCAGACCAGATCGACGAGCCGCGGCCCGCGCGCGCTCCCCTGTCCGACCGCGCTCACCAGCGGAAAATTCTTCTTGAGCGCATTCCCGCTGACGACGCTGATCTTCGCCCCATGCCGCGCCGCGAGCCTGCGCGCAGCGTCGGCGAGCTCGGCCGGGCCGAGATCGTTGGCCGGCGTATTGATCAGATCGCGCACGAGATAGACGGCCTCGACGATGCGCGTGAGATCCACGCCGTCGATCCCTTTAGGTAACTCCAGCCGCGGCGCCTTCGCGTCTTTCGACTTCTTCTTGCTGTAGCGATCGAACCGGTAGCGGCCGAGCGCGAACGCAAGCGCCGCGAGCTTCGGGTCAGGAGGTGGCGCGGCGAAACGCCAGATCCCCTCCGGCAGCACGCCGGCGAGCTTACCGGGCATGAAGCGATCCGTGTCCCGCTTGGAAGGCGCATCGAGCGCAAATAGCGCCCCGGCGACGCCTTCCTTCCCCGGCACCAGAAGATGACGCCCGGCCTCGGGCTTGAAACCGGCGCTTTCGGCAAAGGCGCGGGCATAGGCGGGCAGCGTGTTGCGCCGCGCCGGCCAGCTCTCCGTATCGACGCACCAGATGGGGCGCGTGCCGGGCGAACTCCCGGGGGCGGCGAAGGCGGCGTGAAGGGGCGAGGCCAAGGAGATGTGATCCTGCGCTCGCCCTCTAGCACGCGGAACGAGCCTCCCGGAAGCGCATGCCGGCCGGGCCTTTCCGGCTTTAACCGCTCATTAGGGTTAACGGACTATTGCTGGCCCTGCCGGGATGCGCCCGGCGGGAGTTGCCAATGGCGTCCCACCCATGCCGCGTGACCGAGCGCCGCTTCGGAACGTCCATGCTCGTCCTTGCGCTCGCGCTTTCGGCGGTGCTGGGCGGCTGTACCGGTAAGCTCGGCGATATCACCGGCTCGGTGCCCACCCGCCCCGATGCGCTCGGGCGCCAGAACGTCGATGCACTCGGCGCACAATATCGCGCCGACCCCAAAAATCCGGAAACCGCCATCGCCTATGCCCGCGCGCTGCGCGCGGGCGGCCAACGTGCGCAGGCCGTCGCGGTGCTGCAGCAGACTTCGATTATGAACCCCAAGAGCCTGGCGGTGCTTGCCGAGTTCGGCCGCGCGCTGGCCGATGCCGGACGCTACCAACAGGCGCTCGAGGTGCTCTCCAGGGCGCACACGCCCGATAAGCCGGACTGGCGATTGCTGAACGCGCAGGGCGCCGTCCTCGATCAAATGGGCAATTTCGCCGAGGCGCGGGGCTACTACGAGACCGCGCTCAAGATCGTACCCGGCGAGCCGGCGATCTTGTCGAATCTTGGCCTTTCTTACATGCTCGCGAAGGATCTGCCCCGCGCCGAGGCGACGCTGAAACGCGCCACCGCGCGGACCGACGCGGATCCGCGTGTCAGGCAGAATCTCGCGCTCGTTCTCGGGCTGCAAGGCAAGTTCGACGAGGCCGAAAAAGTTGCCGCGGGCGACCTTCCACCCGACGAGGCTCGCGCCAATGTCGCGTATCTGCGCGAAGTGTTGAAGCAGCCCGACCCGATAAAGTCGATCGCCGCGCCGAAAAAGCCGAAGCGCGGCTGATCCCATCTTTCCGGTCTGAATAGCTTTCCCGAATCGCGCCACCGCGCGCGTGCTTACGTGCTTATTTGATCGCCATCACCTGGATCGCCGCCGGGCCGAGAATGACGACGAACAGCACCGGCAGGAAGAACAGGATCATCGGCACCGTGAGCTTGGGCGGCAGCCCAGCGGCCTTCTTCTCGGCCTCACCCATGCGCATGTCGCGGATTTCCTGCGACAGAACCCGCAATGCCGTTCCGATCGGCGTTCCGTAGCGCTCGGCCTGAATCAGCGCGGTACAGACCGCCTTCACGCCCTCCAGATCCGTGCGCATGGCCAGATTGTCGTAGGCCTGCCGCCTCTCCTGCAGATACGACAGTTCGGCCGAGGTCAGCGTCAGCTCTTCGGCGAGCGGGATTGATTGCCCTATGATCTCCTGGCTCACCTTCTTGATCGCCGCCTCGATCGACATGCCCAACTCGACGCAGATCAGCAGCAGATCGAGCGCGTCGGGAAACGCGCGGCGGATCGAGAGCTGCCGGCGCGCGATCCGGTTGCGAATGAACAACGTCGGAATGCGCATGCCGAGCCATGCGGCGGCAAAGGCCATCGCGAGCTTCACGAATAGCGGTTGCTGGAGCTTGAGGATCACGAACACATAAACCATCGCGAACGCGAACATGGCGATGGGCATCAGCATGCGGAAGAACAGGAAGCCGATATAGGGTGCATGCCCGCGATAGCCGGCCCTGATCAAGAGCGCGCGTGCATGCTCCTCGCCGAGCCATTCGCGCAGGTTCAGCTGCTCGACGATGAACTGCATATAGGCCTTCGGGCTCACCCGAAGCTCGACACGGTCGCCGCGCGCAAGCCGCTCGCGCTCGCGCGTACGGATCTTGTTGCGCTCGACGGCGACGCTCTTCATCCGCCGTTCGAGATTGTCGCCGAACACATAGGGCATGGCCAGCGTCAGCACGGTCGCCATGGCGGCGAGCGCGGTGAGCACCGTCACCACGAAGTTGGTGTCATGCAGCTTGTCAACGAGGTCTTCGATCATGGCGCCCGCCGCTCAGAAATCAAAATTGATCATTCGGCGCATGACGAATACGCCCAGCGACATCCACACACCGCTGCAGAACAGCATGGTGCGCCCGATCGACGTGGTCCATAACATCTCGATATAGTTCGGGCTTGTCAGATACACGAGCAGCATGACGGCGATCGGCAAAGCCGCGATAATCGCAGCGGAAGCCCTCGCCTCCATGCTCATGGCCTTGATCTTCGCCTGCATCTTGCGGCGCTCGCGCAAGACGCGCGAAAGATTACCCAGCGCCTCCGACAGGCTACCGCCGGACTTCTGCTGGATCGTCACCACGATGCCGAAGAAGTTCGCTTCCGGCAGCGGTATATGCTCGAACAGCCGGGAGGTGGCGTCGGCCAGCGGAATGCCGATCGCCTGCGACTCGGCGATCATGCGGAACTCGGACTTCACCGGCTCGCGCGACTCCGAGGCCACGATGCGGATGCAGTCGCCGACCGGAAGCCCGGACTTCACGCCGCGTACGATGATGTCGATTCCGTTCGGGAACTCTTCAAGAAACCGCGTCTCCCGCCGTTTCTTGAGGAAGGAAAGCATCCAGCGCGGCAGCCCGATCCCGACCGAGAAGCCCACGCCCAACGCGATCAAGATCGAGGCGCCGAGAATCCAGACGACGATGGCGGCAAATAGGCCGGCGATCACGCTGGTGATCAAAAATTGGCGCTTGGTCCAAGTGAGACCCGATTGCTGTATGCGCACCGAGAGCGGCGGGCGACTTGAGCGTTTCCGCCGATCCTCGACCTGCTGCAGTGAATCTTCGACCTGCTGGCGGCGCTTTGCCGTGGGATCAGCCGTTCTGCGCGAACGGGGCGCGTCCTCCTGGGTAGAGACATCGTGCATGCGCTGCTCGACGCGCCGTTCGCCCGACAGCAACGGATAAATGAAAACATAGGCGACCCCGCCGACTGCGACGGCGATCAGAATTGCAACGCCTAATGTTCCGAACACGGCCTCACCCACGCTTCACGGTTTCATCGACCTCGGCAGCATCGAGCGCCGCGGCGAGCTTTTTCTCTTCGCCGAAATAGCGCGCGCGATCCCAGAACCGCGGCTGACCGATGCCGGTCGAGCGGAAGCGGCCGACAATCTTGCCGTCCTGGTCCTCGCCGAGGAATTCATAGAGGAAAAGATCTTGCGTCGTCACCACTTCACCTTCCATGCCGACGACCTCGGTGACATGCGTTATGCGGCGCGAGCCGTCGCGCATGCGCGCCACCTGGATGATCACGTCGATCGAGGACACGATCATCTCGCGGATCGTGCGTGCCGGAAGCGTGAAGCCGCCCATGGTGATCATCGATTCGAGGCGCGAGAGCGCCTCGCGCGGGCTGTTGGCGTGCAGCGTTCCCATCGAGCCGTCGTGGCCGGTGTTCATCGCCTGCAGCAGGTCGAATGCCTCCGGTCCGCGCACCTCGCCGACGATGATCCGCTCCGGACGCATACGCAGACAGTTGCGCACCAGGTCGCGCATCTTGACCTCGCCTTCGCCTTCCAGATTCGCTGGACGCGATTCGAGGCGCACGACATGCGGCTGCTGCAGTTGCAATTCGGCGGCGTCCTCGCAGGTGATGATGCGTTCGGTATCGTCGATGTAGCGCGTGAGGCAGTTCAAGAGTGTCGTCTTGCCCGAGCCGGTGCCGCCGGAAATCAGCACGTTTACCCGGCAGCGGCCGATCACCTTCAAGAGGTCGGCGCCATGTTCCGAGATGGTGCCGAACGACTGCAGCTGCTCCAGCGTGAGCTTATCGCGGCGGAATTTTCGGATCGTCAGTGTCGGCCCGTCGATCGCCAGCGGCGGCACGATAACGTTGACGCGCGAGCCGTCCGGCAAGCGCGCATCGCAGATCGGGCTTGATTCATCGACGCGCCGGCCGATCTGGCTGACGATGCGCTGACAGATGTTCAGGATCTGCGTGTTGTCGCGAAAGCGAACGTTGGTGCGCTGAATTTTGCCTTCGACTTCGATATAGACCGTGTTCGCGCCGTTCACCATGATGTCGGCGATGTCGTCGCGCGCGAGCAGCGGCTCGAGCGGCCCGTAACCCAGCACGTCGTTGCAGATGTCCTCGAGCAGCTCTTCCTGCTCGGCGATCGACATTACGACGTTCTTGATCGAGATGATCTCGCTGACGATGTCGCGGATTTCCTCGCGCGCCGCCATCGAATCGAGCTTGGCGAGCTGCGTGAGGTCGATCGCCTCGATCAGCGCGCCGAAGATCTGGCTTTTGACCTCGTAGAAGGTGTCCGAACGCCGCGTTTCGGGAAAGGCCGGCGCCGCCGGTGCGATAGGCGGCGAGGCCATCGGCGCGGACGCTGCGGCCATTTCGATGCCGGCGGCGCCGCCGCTGTAGGCGGTCTCATTCGCGCGCGGAGTCGGTCCGGCCTTGGCCGGCGCCGGCTTGCTCGGCGCAGGCTTGGCCCGCTCCTGAACCCCGCTTGCGGAACCCCGCTTGCCGAACATCGGCGCTACTCCCGCAGACTATGAACGATCACGCCTTGCGGGCGCGCAGTTTGGCGAGCAACGGCGAGAAAAGATCCCGTTTCGGTTGTTTGACTTCGGCGCGCCCGGTAAGCGCCTTGGCCACCGAGAGGAAAGTCTCGGCTATCTTATGCTTGGCGGAGACTTCTTCGATCATCTGGCCGTTGTTCGCCGCGGTTCCGAACAGATGCGCATCGAATGGAATCGTCGCCACCGGCTCGGCCTCGAGGGCCTTGGCGAAATCGACGGCACGAATTTCCGGCCGCTTGGGCACGCCCACCTGGTTGAGCAGATAGTGTGGTGGCCGGTCGTTCGGTCGCGCGCCGCGTATGAAATCGAAGAGATTCTTCGCGTTGCGCAGGTTGGCAAGATCGGGCGCGGCGACCAGAAGCACGTCGTCGGCGCTGATCAGCGTGCGCTTGGACCATGCCGTCCACATGTGCGGCATGTCGAGCACGATGAAGGGCACCGACCCCCGCAATATGTCGAGCACCGGCTCGAACGCCTCGCCTTCGAAATCGTATTCGCGATCGAGCGTCGCCGGCGCGGCCAGCAGACTCAGGTGATCCGTGCACTTGGAGAGCAGCCGGTCGACGAACGCGTTGTCCACGCGTTCCGGCGAAAACACAGCATCGGCGATGCCTTGCGGCGGATCTTGATTGAAGTCGAGTCCCGCGGTGCCGAACGGCAGATCCATGTCCACCACGACCGAAGCGAGGTCGAAGTTGCGCGCGATGACAAAGGCGAGGTTATGCGCGACGGCCGAAGCTCCGACGCCGCCCTTGGCGCCGGTGACCGCGATAACGCGGCCAACCGGTTCGGCATTCGGCGCGCTGAACAGCCCCGACACCGAACGCACTACGTCGATGGGCGTGACCGGCGGGATTATGTAGTCGCTGATTCCGCGCCGCACGAGTTCGCGGTAGAGCACGATGTCGTTGAAACGGCCGACGACGAGAACCTTGGTCCCCGCGTCGCAGGCCTCCGAGAGCCGATCCAGCCCGGCGATCAGTTCGTCGCCGCTCGCTCCATGCTCGACGATGATGACGTTCGGGGTCGCCGCCGAGCGATAGGCTTCGTTAGCGGCCGCGAGGCCGCCCATTTGCACTTTGACGTGCGCCTTGGCCATGCGCCGGTCGCCGGCCGCCGCCTGCACGGCGCCGGCAAGATCGGGCGTTTCGCAGAACGCCTGGACCGAGATGCGCGGAACCGGCGGAATGTGCCGCTCGACCTCGGCGGTCGCAGCAGCAGCCTCGGGTTCGGCGTTACGCGCGAATTTCATCATTGCCCGACCTGACTAGCTTTGGCCTCGTTCGACTTCGAGTAGACGGTCGCCGGGTCCTGACCCAAGCGATACTTGTCCATCACCGTCGCGCGACGCGACGCATAGGGCGGAGTTTCCGGACGCGGCTGCACGAGATCGGCGGGATCAACAACGACGGCCGCAATATTGCGCTGCATGGCGCAACCGAAGTTCCAATAGGAGCGGTTCTCCCAGGCATTCGGATTGGCGGTCGGCCCGAGATCGTCGGGCCATTCGCCGCACGGCCCTGCTTCCGCGCGCATCACCGGGTAATTGAGACGGATCGGGCCGATCTCGATCGGCGCAGCCGGCCGGTACGGGCGCACGCCGATCGCTTTCGGCGGCACGCCGGCGCTGTGCAGGATGCTGGACACCTCGCGCACTGTCGCCTTCGATGCTGTCTCGTTCCGCGTGCCGTGCGGAATGTCGATCGCGAGCAAGCCGTTGCCTTCGCGTCGCCAGGCGCCGCCGAACGCGGCCACTTGTGCGCGTTGAACGGCGGTCAGGCCGCCGCGACCGGTGCCGACGAAGATATCGACGGAACGCGGCCGCTCCGTGATCACGATCGGGTGCCGATCGCGATAATCGGTCGGATAGAAGGAGTTGGTGACGACGGGATCGGTCTGGCATCCGCCGGCGATGAGCGCAAAAGCGACCACCAAGAGCCGCGCCCCGCCGTGAACAGTCCGGTCGAATGAGGTCAACATCTTACACTCCACATGTGCGCCGTTTCCGGCCTAGTCGATGATGAATCCGACCCGGCCGTGATAGGTGCGGCGTGGGTCGCCTTGGCCGGGAGCTCCGTAGACTCGATTGATCCGGCCGAGCAGTATGGACGCCGGGTCCGCCGGATCAGCGAAGCCGTCGTCCGGCCGCGACAGTTCGCGGCGGGCCGTCGGCTTCACCACGTAGGGCGTCACGATGATGACGAGCTCGGTCTGACCGGTCTGGAAATCGCGACTCTTGAACAGCGCGCCAAGGACCGGAAGATTCATGAGCCCCGGCAAGCCGTTGATGTTCTGCTTGGTCTGCTCTTGCAGGAGCCCGGCGAGCGTGATCGAACCGCCGGACGGCAACTCGACGGTCGAATTCGCGCGCCGCACCTTGAGCGCCGGGACGCTGATGCTGGCCAGCTTGATCGCGCCCTCGGAAGTAAGCTCGCTCACTTCGGTTGCGATCCGCAGACTGATGCGGCCCTCGGAGAGCACCACCGGCGTGAAGTCGAGACCGACGCCGAACTGCTTGAACTGGATCTGGATTTGACAGCCGTTGGTCGGATCGCAGGTCTGGCCGGCGGGCACCGGAAACTCGCCGCCGGCAAGGAACTTGGCCGATTCACCCGAGATCGCGGTCAGATTCGGTTCCGCGAGCGTACGCAGCACACCGGACTGTTCCATCGCGCGGAGCGTCGCGGTGATGGACCCTGCCGCATTCGGCAAAGTACCGACAAAAGGAAACTGCGTGTTGGAGAGGGTCTGGTTCTGGACGGTGAAAGGGTTGTTGACGACGAACGGATTGCCCGGGGTCCCGATCGCGAACGCGCCCATCGCGACCGCTCCGCTGAGATCGATGCCGAGCTGCTTCAGGACATTGCGCTGCACTTCAGCGACAGTGACCTTGAGCATCACCTGTTCCCTGCCCATGATGATGAGGCCGTTGACGACTTTCTTCGGATCGCCGACGAGGCGAGACGCCGCCTCTACCACCTGCTGCGCATCGGCCGCGTTGGCCACCGTGCCCGAGAGCACGACGCTGTCGCCGACCGAGTCGACGTTCAGCGTTGCGTTCGGCAACATCTTGCGCAGCGCTTCGCGCACACCGGCAGCATCGCGGCCCACTTCGATGTCGTAGGCGACGATCTGTTGGCCGTCGGTGTCGAAGAACACCACGCTGGTCTGGCCGGCGGTAACGCCGATGAGATAGGCGCGCTTTGCCGAGCGCACGACCGCATTGGCGATCTTCGGGTCGGCGACGAGCACGTCCTTGGTCTCGCGCGGCAGATCGACAACGATCGACTTTCCGATTCCGAGCGCGAGGAAACGAGAACCGCGCGCTGCCGGGCTCGTGCGCACCGTAAGGTCGGCATCGTTCGCCTGCACGGAGACCGCGGGAATGAAGAAGCTGGCTGCGGCGAGCGCAGCGGCGAGCGCCATGGCGGCCTTCAAGCAGGCGGAATGCGCGGACTTTGAGTTCATCGCGGCTTCTCCTTCGGGCCCGCTGCTATTTCGCGGATTGAATTGACGTCACGCCGTAGCGGACGATGTTGACGCTGTTCGAATTCCGGATTCGATTTTCTTCCGGACCGCGAACCGCAGTGGAGCGAGAATCGGTGAGGCCGGGCACTACGATACGAGCTACTCTCATACGCTTACGTTCCCATGGGTCGGCACGGCCGAACGGAGTGTTCGAGCCGCATTGCAACAGCCAAACGTCAAGGTATAGTTAATGGGGCGTATTTTACTCTCGCCCGAACGCAACGCCGCGGCTAGACCACGAGCGCGCGCATGAAGGGCGTTTCCGGATAGACCGCGAGTCCCGCGACGGCGAGCGCGATTCCGTAGGGAATGCCGTTCTCGAGCGAATGTAGCCGGGTGATCCAGGGCTGAGCCGCAAGCGGCGACGGCAGCGGAATGTGCCTGAGCTGCAGCAGCATGAGCGTCAGCAGCCCGCCGAGGATGGCGGCGACCATCGTGTATTCGAGCAACAGCGGGAAACCGATCCACAGCGCGGTCGCGGCGGCGAGTTTGGCATCGCCACCCCCGATCCAGCCCCGCGCGAAAAAGACGAAAGCCACCGCCAGCACCAGCAGGCACGCCATGACATGGCGTCCGATGTCCGCCAGCGGCATACCGATCATGGCCGCCATCAAGAAGAAGCCGACCAGAAGCGCGATCGACAGGCGGTTGGAGATGGTCATGCTGACCAGATCGCTCGCGGCCGCAAACGCCATCGCGGCCGGAAACAGACCCAAAATCATAAGCTGCAAGACCATTTAGCGTCCTCATGGCGACGGCGGCCTCGAACGGCGTACGCAACAAACGCCTGGATTCCACGCTACGCCCAAACCCTGAGCGATTAGTGAACAGCGGTGGACCCCGGACCCCGCGCCCCGGAAGGCCCCGGACGGTGACCGGAACCTTCCGTAAGTGCGAATAATCGTCCGAACGGGCGCGGGTTTAGGAGAGAATTTTTCCGCGCGCGATGATCTGCCGGGAATACGATTCAAACAAAAGCCCCGGAGACCGGGGCTTCGTTGCTTTTGCGGATGGAATGGCCGCGAATTTTTGATTGGTCTGCGGAAGACCCCGGCTCGCGCCGGAGCCTTCCGAAACCAATTCAGAGCGCTCTTACTGGAGCGCCGTCTCAACCTTCGTGAAGGTCGAGACCAGCTTGGTGCCGACGCCTTGAACGATGGCGATGATCGCGACGGAAATGCAGGCTGCGATCAGGCCGTACTCAATGGCGGTGGCGCCGGATTCGTCTTTCGCGAAACGAGCGAGTGTCTTCATAGCAGGGGCTCCTTGAACCACGGTTGTTTCTCTACGCATCCACAGCCGGGCACTGTTCGTGCTTGGCTGCTACCGGGCGAAACCTACGCGTTAGCTCTTGCGGCAGGGTTAAAGCGACTCGTGGAATCCCGGGCATCGGTCGCAAATGCAAGTATGGTGAATGAAACGCTACCTGTGTCTCTCCGCCCGGCGACCTGAGCGGAGACTCAATCAATGCGGCGCGCACGATCGCGCGCACGGCGGTCCGGACCTCGGCCGATGCCGATGCGGCCGCCGGGCATTTCCACTTCGTTCATCATTTTCCAGGACAGTCGAGGCGTTCCATTGTTCCGCCGCGCATATGTCACGCGGCCGTATCACGAGGACGCAGCCGTGACCCTCTTGTCTCGCGTACCTAGCATCGCCACCTCCGCTCACGCTTCGTTCGCCATGGCCGGCACACCGAAGATGGTCGCCGCAGGAGAGTATAGCGTATGAAAGTAGCTCGTATCGTAGTGCTCGGCGTTGCGGTTTCCGCCGGCGGCCTTGCCTTCATGCTGGCCGGCAGAGCGCCGGCGCCGGCGCCCGTGACGATCGTCAAGCAGGCGACCGACCTGGTCGATGTGCTGGTGGCAAAAACCGACATCGGAATCGGCCGCGCCGTCTCGAGCGATGATCTCGCCTGGCAACCGTGGCCACTCTCGGCCGCCGGTCCGATGTTCATCCGCAAGACCACTCGACCGAATGCCATCGAGGAACTGAAGGGCTCGGTCGCACGCGCGCCGTTCGTCGCCGGAGAGCCGATGCGCGAACAGAAACTCGTGAAAGCCGGCAATGCCGGGTTCATGTCGGCGATTCTGCCGTCCGGCATGCGCGCGATCTCGACCGAGATTTCACCGGAGACCGGCGTCGGCGGATTCATTCTTCCGAACGACCGCGTCGATGTCCTTCTCACCCGTCGCGACGCCGAAGCCCAGCGCCAACGTACCGGCGACGGATTTGTCAGCGAGGCGGTGCTGAGGGGCGTGCGCGTACTCGCCATCGACCAGCAGGTCGAAGAAAAAGGCGGCCAGAAGGTCGTCGTCGGAAAGACCGCGACTTTGGAGCTGACCCCGCGCCAGACGCAGAAGCTCGCGGTATCGCGCCAACGCGGCACGCTCTCGCTCGCGCTGCTCAGCCTTGCCGATTCTCGTCCCAATGCGGAGCCTGAAGAAGAAGCTCAACTCCTGCCGAACCAGGATTTGGTGACTGTTTATCGCGGCGTCGAGCGATCGACCTACAGCTGCTCCAATAAGTGCGAGAACGCGGCCGCCGAGGCGCAAGTCGACCCCCCCAAATGAAGCGGCCCGGCCCTTCTTAAGGTTGATCCGGAATTAACCGATCCGGTCGTAGTTCGGGCCGCGCCGAAACGCTTCAGCAAGTTGATTGCGCTAGAAAAACTCCGTACGCAGCGGGCAAGCCTTTAAACTCGCACCGCGGATCGCTTCGGAGTGATTTGATCGCAATGCGCCAGACAATCTCACATCTTCTCGCCTCGACCCGGGTCGGTCGGATCGCCCGCACGCTGGCGCGCAAGTTCGTGCGCCGCAACAACGGCGCGGCGATGGTCGAATTCGGCTTCGTCGTGTTCCCGTTCCTCGCACTATTGTTCGCGATCATCGAGACTGCGCTCGTATTCTTCGCCGGTCAGGTGCTCGAGACCGCGGTCGCCGATTCGGCGCGGCTGATCTTGACCGGCCAGGCGCAAACTCAGAATCTCAATGCCACCACCTTCAAGAATCAGGTTTGCTCTCGAATTTTCGGCCTGTTCGATTGTCAGAGCGGGCTGCAGATCGATGTCCGCACCTATGCGTCGTTCGTCAACGCCACGATCACGAAACCGATCGATCCTGTTACCGGACTGATCGACACCTCGGGCTTCACTTACCAGCCCGGCGTCGCCGGCGACATCGTCGTCATGCGTTTTGTCTACAAGTGGCCGACGTTCGTTCGCACATTCGGTCTGAACGTGTCGGATCTCGCCGACGGATATCGCCTGATGATGGCGACCGCAGCCTTCCGCAACGAGCCGTACACGTGGAACGGCGGCAACTGAGCATGCATCCGATGAAAGCCAAATCTCATACCGGCCTGATCCGCTACTTTTCCCGATTCGCGCGCGACGTGCGCGCGATTTCGGCGGTCGAGTTCGCCATGATTCTTCCGATCATGGTCACGCTCTTCCTAGGCGGAACGGAATTGAGCCAAGCCATCGCTGTCAAGCGAAAATCGGTGCTGGTCAACCGTACCATCGCCGACCTCGTGGCGCAGGATTCGAGCATCACTAACGCTGAGATGAGCGGCATCTTCAGCGCATCGGCCGCGGTCGTCCAGCCCTACAACGCCGGGAATCTGAAGACTCATCGTGTCCGGGGTGATCGT
Source organism: uncultured Alphaproteobacteria bacterium (assembly GCA_963765745.1). Classification (GTDB taxonomy): domain Bacteria; phylum Pseudomonadota; class Alphaproteobacteria; order Rhizobiales; family Xanthobacteraceae; genus JAHFPN01. The sequence continues at coordinate 101,099 of CAVXXM010000005.1, read as the reverse complement.
CGACGCCGCTGGCGCCGCCACGGTTTCTTGGAGCGACGGCTATCAGACGACGGCGCGCACGGTGGGCTCCGCGCTGACGCTGCCGGCCGGACTCAACACTTCCAAACACCTGGCTTGTGTTCGCCGAGACGACCTACAATTACACTCCGCCGATCGGCTACACGATCGTGGGTACGCTCCCGCTCAAGGACACCATGTATCTGCGCCCGCGCCTGACCTCGACCATTTCCCGCATACCCTGAGCCGAAGCGCTCAGATCTTCTGATTATATTCGCCGACTTCGGGATGGACGCGGATCGCCGCGTCGATCGCCTTGAACATTTCGCGCATGCGCGCTTCGCTCGCCGGGCTTTCGACCACGACCACGAGCTCGGGCTTGTTCGAGGACGCCCGCACCAGCCCCCAGGTACCGTCCTCGGCGGTGACGCGCACGCCGTTCACGGTCACCAGATCGCGGATCGGCTGGCCTGCGATCTTTTCGCCCTCGGCCTTGGCTTGCTCGAAACGGCGAACGATCTTTTCGACCACGCCATACTTCGTCTCGTCGGCGCAGTGCGGCGACATGGTCGGCGATTGCCAGGTGCGCGGCAGCGCCTGGCGCAGGTCGGAGAGCTTCTTCCCCGGATTGCGCTCCAGCATGTCGAGCACCGCGAGCGCCGACACCAGCCCGTCGTCATAGCCGCGGCCGATCGGCGGATTGAAGAAGAAGTGTCCGGATTTTTCGAAGCCGGCGACCGCCTTCAGTTCCGCGACCCGGCGCTTGATGTAGGAATGACCGGTCTTCCAATACTCGGTCTGCGCGCCGTTCTGCTTCAGCACCGGATCGGTGAGGAATAGCCCGGTCGATTTAACATCGACCACGAAGGTCGCATTCTTCTGCCGCGCCGACAGATCGCGCGCGATCATGACGCCCACCTTGTCGGCGTAGATTTCTTCGCCCGTGTCGTCGACCACCCCGCAGCGGTCGCCGTCGCCGTCGAACGCCAGCCCCACGTCCGCCTTCGTGCGCAACACCTCGTCGCGCAGCGCATGCAGCATTTTCAGGTCTTCGGGATTGGGATTGTAGCGCGGGAACGTGTAGTCGAGCTCGCAATCGAGCGGCACCACCTCGCAGCCGGCCCTTTTCAGAACCTCGGGCGCGAACGCGCCGGCGGTGCCGTTGCCGCAGGCGACCACGACCTTGAGCTTACGCTTGAACTTCGGGCGCGAGGTGAGATCGGCGATATAGCGCTCGGCGAACCCCGGCACGAATTCGTAGGCGCCGCCTTCGTGCGTCCGGTATTTCGCACCGAGCACGATGTCTTTGAGCCGGCCCATCTCGTCGGGGCCGAAGGTCAAGGGCCGCGCCGCGCCCATCTTCACGCCGGTCCAGCCGTTCTCGTTGTGCGAGGCGGTGACCATGGCGACACAAGGCAGGTCGAGCGCGAACTGCGCGAAATAGGCCATCGGCGTGACCGCGAGCCCGATGTCGTGCACCCGCGCGCCCGCGGCCATCAGACCGGTGACCAGCGCGAGCTTGATCGAGGCCGAATAGGAGCGGTAGTCGTGGCCGACCGCGACGCGGGGCTCCACTTTCATCTCGCGAAACAGCGTGCCGAGCCCGATCCCCAGCGCCTGCACGCCCATCAGGTTGATCTCTTTGCCGAACAGCCAGCGCGCGTCGTATTCGCGAAAGCCCGTGGCTTTGACCAGCGGTTCGGTTTCGAACGCGTAGCTATTGGGCTGAAGCGCGGGCTTGGGCGGCGGAAACGTCATGGCCGCCACATACCACGAAACCGGGACGCTGGAGGAGGCTTCGCCAGCGCTGGTTAGCGCTCGAGCACGAGCGTCGAGCCCCGCACCTCGTAGCGCGACAGGCGCTTGAGGAAGCTCATGCCGAGGAGATTCATGCCGAGCATGCCCTCGCTCATCACCAGCGCATCCACGTCGTTGAGCGAGATCGCCCCCACCCGCACCGAGCGCAACCGTACCCTCCGTGCCTGTGCGCTTCCGTTGGCCGTGCGCACCCCTACATCGAAGCGGTCGCCGGGAAACACGATGCCGAGCGCGCGGGCATCCTCGTAGCGCAGCGCCACCAGCGTCGCGCCCGTATCGACGATTGCGTTCAACGTACGGCCATTGACCTGGATGTCGGATACATAATGACCGTTCCGGTCGGCCGAGATGCGCGTGATGCTGCCCGACGCCGGGCTTTCGCTTTCCGGGGTCGCGCTCAAGGGACGCACCGTCGCCGCGCTCGGCTCGCCGTTGATCAGCCGGCTCACCAGATCGGGCGCGAAATAGGCGACCGCGAGAACGACACCGACAACAAAGAGAAGAGATCTGAGCATGCGCGGCTCCCGTTTGCGCAGCCTAGGCGGCGTGTAGCAACCGCTCGGTAAATAGGCCGCAGCGCTTGCCGCGATGGTGAACGAACGATTACCGTTTCCGCGGCTTGGCACGACGCGTAGGCGCGGCGGCGAGCGGATCGTCGGGCCAAGGATGCTTCGGATAGCGCCCGCGCAACTCCCGCCTCACCTCGGCCCAGGAGCCGCGCCAGAAGGCGGGCAAGTCCTTCGTCACCTGGATCGGTCGCTGCGCCGGTGACAACAGCGACAGCGTGAGCGGCACGCGGCCGTTGCCGACCGAGGGATGCCGGTCAAGTCCGAACAGCTCCTGCACCCGCACCGCGAGCGCCGGGTCGCCTTCGGCCGTGTAGTCGATCATGAGCTGCGAGCCGGTCGGGACGGCGAGATGAGAGGGCGCCTCCTTGTCGAGACGCAGCGCCAGCGCGTGGGGTAACAACGCACGCAGCGCGCGCGCCAAGTCCTCGCCCGCCACCTGGGACACGGCCGTCTTGCCCGCGAACATCGGAACAAGCCATTCGCCCGCGCGCGCCGTCAGCGTGGCTTCGGAAAGATCGGGCCATGGCTCACCCTCGAGCGCGCGCATAAAACGTACTCGCGCCAGCCACTGGCTCGCCGCATCGGTCCAGGGAAGCCGCTCCAGGCCGAGACGAATGAATCCATCGGCGAGCACTTGAGCGGTTTCCTCACCCGGTTTCACCGCGAGCGGGCGATCGGCCAAGATCAGTGCGCCGAGCTTCCGTACGCCGCGCGCCCGCACGGCCAAAGCCTTTTCGTCGAAAGCGACTTCGATAGTCTCCTCGATCCGATCCGCGAAGCAGCGCACCAGCTCCGCCTCATCCAGCTTCGCCGCGAGCAGGATGCGAGCCTCGTTGGCGCTGCCGGCCAGTTCCGCGACCGCTAGATACGGCTCGCGCGCAAGCGCCTGCGTCGGATCGAGTGCGGCGCCGCGGCCGTTCTCCAACAGGAACGCGCCACGCTTACCCGCCCGAGCCTTGGCGACCCGATCCGGATAGGCGAGCGCGAGCAGCGCGCCGGCATGGCCCGGCTTGCTCTCGCGCGGCTTTCCGCCGGCCGTCTCGGCCCATTGGCCAGCCAAACGCCGTGCCTGCTCCGCCCGCTGCGAGCGGTCGCGGCGGAAATTCTCGATGCGATGGGAGAGATCCACGTCGTCGCCGCCGAGGCCGCGCTCCGACACCACCGCGGCGATCTCGGCGGCGAGCTGCGCTTGGTCCTCCTCGGCGGCCGCCACGATCATGGCGGACAAGCGCGGCGGCAATGGAAGCTTCGCAAGTTTCTTGCCGAGCGCCGTGATGCGGCCCTCAGCATCGATCGCGCCGAGTTCCCGCAACAGGCTGCGCGCCTCGGCCACCGCCGGGCCGGGTGGCGGATCGAGCCAGGCGAGCTTGCCCGGATCGGCTACGCCCCAGACCGCAAGGTCCAACATGAGAGAAGAAAGATCGGCCGCGAGAATTTCCGGCTGCGCGAACGGGATGAGGCTTCGGGTCTCCGGCTCGTCCCACAGCCGATAGCAGACGCCGGGCTCCGTGCGCCCGGCGCGCCCGCGGCGCTGGTCGGCGGAAGCGCGCGATACGCGCACGGTCTCGAGCCGCGTCAGCGCCACCGCCGGCTCGAAGCGCGGCACGCGCGAGAGCCCCGAATCGACCACGACCCGCACGCCTTCGATGGTCAGCGAGGTTTCCGCGATCGAGGTCGCCAGCACGATCTTGCGCCGGCCCGGCGGCGCGGGCGAAATCGCCCGATCCTGCACGTCGGCGTCGAGCGCACCGTAAAGCGGCACCACGTCGATCGCGGGATCGGATATGCGCTCGCGCACGAAATCGCCGGTGCGGCGGATTTCCGCGGCGCCCGGCAAGAACGCCAGCACCGAGCCCGGCTCCTCGCGCACGGCGCGCGAGATCGCGTCCGCCATCTGCCGCTCGATCGGCGCGCGCGCATCGCGGCCGAGATAGCGCGTCTCGACCTCGAAGGCGCGGCCCTGGCTTTCGATCACCGGCGCATCGCCGAGCAGTTTCGCCACCCGCGCGCCGTCGAGCGTCGCCGACATAGCGAGGATACGGAGATCCTCGCGCAGTCCCCCGCGCGCATCGAGCGCGAGCGCGAGCCCCAGATCCGCATCGAGCGAACGCTCGTGAAATTCGTCGAACAGCACCGCGGCGATCCCCTTCAATTCCGGATCGTCGAGTGCGAACCGCGTGAACACTCCCTCGGTCACCACCTCGATCCGGGTCTTGCGCGAGGTTTTCGAGCCGAAGCGCACCCGGAAGCCGACCGTCTCGCCGGCAGCCTCGCCGAGGTGCCAGGCCATCCGGGCCGCTGCCGCCCGCGCCGCCAGCCGCCGCGGCTCGAGCACCAGAATTTTTCGCCCCGCGACCCAAGGCTCGTTGAGCAATGAGAGCGGCACCCGCGTCGTCTTGCCGGCGCCCGGCGGCGCCACGAGCACGGCCGAGCGTCCCGAAACGAGCGCTTCGCGCAGACGCGGTAGCGCCTCGTCGACCGGCAAGGGATCGCGAACGGGATTAATCATCGTCTCATGCTTGGATCGTCCGCCGGCCGCGCATAGCGGGCCGCGGGCGGAGGGTAAAGCTCGCTCCGGCACGGCGTTTGCGACGGCAAGGGCGAAAGGCGGCGTCCGTCCCGTTTCGGGACAGGCGGCGGATTCGGAGAAGGAAATGCAGACGTCGCACGCTAGCAAGGAACGCATCGACTGGGTCGATTACGCCAAGGGCTTTTGCATCGTCATGGTGGTGTTGATGCATTCGACCTTCGGCGTCGAGTTCGCGGCCGGCCAGCAGAGCTGGATGCATGCGGTTTCCGATTTCGCCAAGCCGTTCCGCATGCCCGACTTCTTCCTGATCTCGGGCCTGTTCCTGGCCCGCGTCATCGACCGCGACTGGGCGAGCTATCTCGATCGCCGCGTCTGGCACTTCGTCTATTTCTACGTGCTGTGGCTCACGATCCAGATCGGCTTCAAGGCGCCCGGGCTCACGGGCGAAGTGGGCGCGCTCGGAGTGGTCCAACTTTATCTCCACTCCTTCATCGATCCGTTCGGCACGCTCTGGTTCATCTATCTCCTGCCCGTCCTTTTCGTCGTGACCAAGCTCACGCGCCGCGCGCCGCCGCTTCTTATATTTATAGCCGGCATCGCGCTCGAGTCGCTCCGGATCAAGACCGGCAACACGCTGGTGGACGAGTTCGCCTCCCGCTTCGTCTATTTCTACGCCGGCTACTGGCTCTGCACGCATTTCTTCACACTCGCCCGCGCCGTGCAGGAGCGCCCGAAGCTCGCGATCGCGGCTCTCGTGGTCTGGGCCCCGATCAACGGCCTGATGGTGGTCTCAGGCCTCGCCTTCGTGCCCGGCATTTCGCTCTTAATGGGCTTCGTCGGCGCGGCTGCCGTGATCGCGCTTTCCGCGCTGCTCTCCAGAGTGCGCTTCCTCGATGTGCTGCGCTATGCCGGCCAGCATTCGATCACGATCTATCTCGCCTTCTTTCTGCCGATGGCGGCGACGCGCTATGTGCTCCTGAAGACCGGGATCATCCCCGATCTCGGTACGGTCGCGCTGATCGTTACCCTGTTCGCGATCGCAGGCCCGCTTCTCCTGCAACTTCTCGTGCGCAACACGCCGCTCCGCTTCCTGTTCGAGCGGCCGGCCTGGCTGCGTTTCGACCGGCCACGCCGCCCGATGCTGCAGCCCGCGGAATAACGCTTAACAGATAAGACCGCGCCGGGGTTGTCGGCGCCGCCGGTCTTCGGCATCGTGGCGCAAAGGGCGTCCGATGGCGAAATCCAGCAAATCCGATAAGCGCGACCATCTCTTTCTGGTCGATGGCTCGTCCTACATTTTCCGCGCTTATTTCGCGATGTTCAAAGCCGCCCAGGCGCGCGGCAAGGCCTTCACGCGCTCGGACGGCCTGCCGGTCGGCGCGGTGATGAACTTCTGCTCGATGCTGTGGAAGTTGCTGCGCGACGGCCTCGACGGCGTGAAGCCGACCCACATCGGCGTCGTGTTCGACGCCTCGGGCGATACGTTCCGCACCGCAATCTATCCCGAATACAAGGCGCACCGCGACGAGCCGCCGGCCGATCTCATCCCGCAATTCCCGCTGATGCGCGAGGTGGTGAAGGCCTTCAGCTTGATTCCGATCGAGGCCAAGGGTTACGAGGCCGACGATCTGATCGCGACCTACACGCGCGAAGCGCTGAAGGCCGGCGCCGACGTCACCATCATCGCCGGCGACAAGGACCTGATGCAGCTCGTTCGCCCGGGCGTCGTCATGTACGACCCGATGCCGGGCAACGAACGCCGGATCGGCGCCAAGGAAGTCGAGGAGAAGTTCGGCGTCGAGCCCGAGCGCGTCGTCGAGGTGCAGGCACTGGCCGGCGACAGCTCCGACAACATTCCCGGCGTTCCCGGCATCGGGATCAAGACCGCGGCCTTGCTTATCCAGGAATATGGCGATCTCGAAACGCTCCTGAAGAACGCCAAGGACATCAAGCAGGACAAGCGGCGCGAGTCCTTGATTCAGTTTGCCGATCAGGCCCGCCTTTCCAAGAAGCTTGCGTTGCTCGACGACAAGGCGCCGGTTCCGATTCCGCTGAACGACCTCGCCATGCACGAGATCGACGGCAAGCGCGCGGTCGCGTTTTTGAAGGCCATGGAATTCACCACGCTGACCAAGCGCGTGGCCGAGGGCTTGAGCGTCGATTCCGAAGAAGTCGAGCCGGACCCGAAGCTGAAAGCGGGCGGCAGCTCGGTCCCGAAGCTCTTGGCGAAGCAAGCCGAGCCAGAGCCCACCAAAGAGCCCTCCCGCAAGGCTTCGCCGGCCGCCCCCTCCTCCCAGGCTAAAAGCGACAAGGCTCCGGCAGATGCATTGACGCCCCAAGCCCTCGCCGCCACGCGCGCGAAGGAAGCGAAGTCCACCAAGGTCGACCGCTCGAAATACGAGACGGTGCGCGACCTGAAGCGGCTGGAAGCATGGGTCGCGAAAGCGACCGACCAAGGGCTCGTCGCCGTAGACACCGAAACCACCTCGCTCGACGCCATGCAGGCCGAGCTGGTCGGCGTGTCGCTGGCGCTGGCGCCGAACGAGGCCTGCTACATCCCGCTCGGCCATCGCACCGACGGCGATCTCTTATCCGGCGGCGGACTGGTGCCTGGGCAAATCCCGATCCGCGATGCGATCGCGCGCCTGAAGCCGATGCTTGAAGACGAAAGCGTGCTGAAGATCGGGCAGAACCTGAAATACGACATGCTCGTGCTCGCCCGCCACGGCATCGAGGTGAAGCCGCTCGACGACACCATGCTGCTCTCCTACGCGCTCGATGCGGGCCGGCACGGCCACGGCATGGACACGCTATCGAAGGAGCACCTCGGCCACGACACCATCAAATATGAGGAAGTCGCCGGAAAGGGAAAGACTTCCGTCGGCTTCGATCTGGTCGAGATCGACAAGGCCAGCGACTATGCCGCCGAGGACGCCGACGTCACGCTCCGCCTCTGGCGCGCGCTGAAGCCGCGCCTGGTCTCCGAGAGCATGGCCACGGTGTACGAAACCTTGGAGCGGCCGCTGGTGGCCGTGCTCATGCGCATGGAGCGCGCCGGTATCTCCATCGATCGGGCGATCCTGTCGCGGCTTTCCGGCGAGTTCGCCCAATCGATCGCTCGCCTCGAAAACGAAATCAGCGAGCTTGCCGGCGAAGGGTTCAATCCGGGCAGCGCCAAGCAGCTCGGCGACATTCTGTTCGGCAAGATGAAGCTGCCCGGCGGCACCAAGACGCCGACCGGCGCCTGGTCCACCCGCGCCAACGTGCTCGAAGACCTGGCCGAAGAAGGCCACGAGCTGCCGAAAAGAATTCTCGACTGGCGCTCGCTCACCAAGCTCAAATCCAACTACACCGACGCGCTGCCTACCTATGTGAACCCCGAAACCAAGCGCGTGCACACCTCCTACGCGCTGGCCTCCACGCCCACCGGCCGCCTCTCCTCCTCCGACCCGAACCTGCAGAACATTCCCGCGCGCACCGAGGACGGCCGCAAGATCCGCCGCGCCTTCGTGGCGGTGAAGGGTTCGAAGCTGGTCTCCGCCGACTATTCGCAGATCGAACTGCGCTTGCTCGCGGAAATCGCCGACATCACAGCACTAAAGAAAGCCTTCAAGGACGGGCTCGACATTCACGCCATGACCGCTTCCGAAATGTTCGGCGTGCCGATCAAGAACATGCCGCCCGATGTGCGCCGCCGCGCCAAGGCGATCAATTTCGGCATCATCTACGGCATTTCCGCCTTCGGGCTCGCCAACCAGCTCGGCATCCCGCGCGAGGAAGCTGGCGCCTATATCAAGAAATATTTCGAGCGCTTTCCCGGCATCCGCGACTACATGGAGGAGACCAAGGCCTTCGCGCGCAAGCACGGCTATGTGGTGACGCTGTTCGGCCGCAAGTGCCACTACCCCTCGATCAAGGACAACAACCCGTCGATGCGCGCCTTCATGGAGCGCGCCGCGATCAACGCGCGGCTGCAGGGCACCGCCGCCGACATCATCCGCCGCGCCATGATCCGCATGGAAGGCGCGCTCGCCAAGGCGAAACTATCCGCGCGCATGCTCCTGCAGGTGCACGACGAGCTGGTGTTCGAGGTGCCCAATAGCGAGGTCGAAAAAACCCTTCCGGTCGTGACCAGGGTGATGGTGGACGCGCCGCTGCCCGCCGTGGCGCTTTCGGTCCCGATCCACGTCGACGCCCGCGCCGCCGACAATTGGGAGGAGGCGCATTAGCGCCGCTCATTTTTTGCTCCGTCATTCCGGGGTGCAGGCGAAGCCCGCGAGCCCGGAATCCATAGCACGGTGCAAGAGTTGCGAACTCCGGGGCTATGGATTTCGGCCGGTACGCGCGGCCGGAATAACCCCTCCGTATCCGGTGAGGCGAAGCTGCGAGCCGGAATCCTAAAGGTGCAGAGTTGCGAACAACGGGTTATGGATTCCGGCCCGCGCTACGCACGGCCGCAATAACTCTGTGGATCGCCGGTTCAGCGCAACGGCGTTTGGTGATACCTAGACCCCATGACCGCCTCGCAACGAGCCCTTCCCGACCCAAAAACCGCCCGTGCGCGGCTCGCCGCGATCATCCGCGAAAAATCCTTCGGCCGCGGCGAGATCACGCTCGCCTCCGGCCGCAAGAGCGATTTTTATTTCAACATGAAGCCCACGATGCTCGACCCCGAGGGCGCCGCGCTGATCGCGCAGCTGACGCTCGAGGCGCTCAAGGACGAGAAGATCGACTATATCGGCGGGCTGGAAATGGGCGCGGTGCCGATCGCCGGCGCGCTCGCGGCCTTCAGCTCGCTCGCCGGCCGGCCGCTTCCCGGCTTCTTCGTGCGCAAGAAGCCGAAAGAGCACGGCGCCAAGCTCCTGGTCGAGGGCCTTGCCAAGCATGAGTCGATCGCGGGCAAGCGCGTCGCCATCATCGAGGACGTGACCACCACCGGCGGCTCGGCGATGAAGGCCACGGAGGCCGCGCGCGACGCCGGCGCCGAGATCGCCCTCGTATTCACCTTGGTCGATCGCCAGGAAGGCGCCGAGGAGACTTTTGCAGCGGCGAAACTCAAATTCCGCTCGCTGTTCCGCGCCGAGGAATTCCTGCGCGGCTAGCGCCCGCGCCCTCAGCCGCGCTCGCTGTCGAGCTGCTCCAGCAGGTGCGGCGAATAGCGCTCGCCCGACACGCCTTTCGCCTGAACGGCCGCGTCGATGCGCGCGAGGTCCGGCGCGGATAGCGCGACGCCGAGCGAGCCGATCCCTTCCGCAAGTTGATCGCGCCGCCGCGCGCCGACCAGCGGAATCACGTCCTCGCCGCGCGAGCGCACCCAGGCGAAGGCGAGCTGCGCGACGCTGCAGTCCTTTTCCTTGGCGATTGCCCGTAACGCATCGACCGCCGCGAGATTGCGCGCATAGTGATCGGCGTGGAAGCGCGGCATGCGCGTGCGGATTTCGCCGGGCGGCGCCGCTTCGCCGCGCGGCCGGTCGGCGATCAGACCGCGCGACAGCACGCCATAGGCCGTCACCGAGATACCGAGCTCGCGCACCGCCGGCAAAATCTCGCGCTCGATGCCGCGGCTGAAGATCGAATACTCGATCTGCAGCGCGGCGATCGGATGCGCCGCGTGCGCGCGCCGGATCGTGGCCGCGCTCGCTTCGGAGAGCCCGACGTGGCGCACGTAGCCGGCCTTCACCATTTCGGCGATGGCGCCGACCGTATCCTCGATCGGCACCTTGGGATCGACGCGCGCGGGTTGATACAGATCGACGTAGTCGGTCCCCAGCCGCCGCAGCGTGTAGGCGAGATAGGTCTTCACCGCGTCCGGGTGAGTATTGACGGCGAGCCACTTGCCGTCCGGCCCGCGCTGGGCGCCGAATTTGACGCCGATGAACGCGCGCTCGCGCCGCCCGCCCTTGAGCGCCTCGCGCAGCAGCATCTCATTCTGGCCCATGCCATAGACGTCGGCGGTATCGAGATAATTGATGCCGGCCTCCAGCGCCGCATGGATCGTCGCAATGCTCTCCTTGTCGTCGGCGGGACCGTAGCCGCCCGACATGCCCATGCAGCCGAGGCCAAGCTCGGAGACCGGCGGGCCGTTCCTGCCGAGGGGTCGCGTGCGCATGCTTTGATCCTAAACGAAACGAGCGGCCCCCGGGCCGCCCGTATTCACGCCGAGCGCACGGCGGCCTACTCCGCCGCGATCCGCACTTCGGGCGCGGCCGCCTTCACGTCGGGATCAACGTGCGGCTCGAACTTGACGAAGTTCTGCTGGAACATCTTCACCAGCTTGCGCGCCGTGACGTCGAATTCGCTCTTATCCTTCCAGGTCTTGAACGGATAGAGCAGATGCGGCTCGACGCCGGGCACCGAAGTCGGCACCGCGAAGCCGAAATAGGGATCGTTCCTGAAGCTCGCGTTCTTCAGCGAGCCATCGAGCACGGCCGCCAAGAGCGTGCGCGTCACCTTGATCGGCATGCGCCGGCCGACGCCGAACTTGCCGCCGGTCCAGCCGGTGTTGACCAGCCAGCAATCGACCCCGTGCGCGGCAATGAGCTCGCGCAGCAGATTGCCGTATTCGGACGGATGCCGCGGCAGAAACGGCGCGCCGAAGCAGGTGGAAAACGTCGCTTCCGGATCCTTCACGCCCTTCTCGGTGCCGGCGACCTTGGCGGTGTAGCCCGAGAGGAAGTGATACATCGCCTCGGCCGAGGAGAGCTTGGCGATCGGCGGCATCACGCCGAACGCGTCCGCCGTCAGCATGATGATGTTCTTCGGCTGCCCGGCGCGGCCGGTCTTCGAGGCGTTCGGGATGAAATCGAGCGGATAGGCGGCGCGCGTGTTTTCGGTCTTGGAACCGTCGTCGAAATCCGGAACGCGCGTGATCGGATCGATCACGACGTTTTCCATGATCGTGCCGAAGCGGTGGGTCGTTGCGAAAATCTCCGGCTCCGCCTCGGCCGAGAGCTTGATGCACTTGGCGTAACAGCCGCCCTCGAAATTGAAGACGCCCTGCGGGCCCCAGCCGTGCTCGTCGTCGCCGATCAGCGTGCGTTTCGGATCGGCCGAGAGCGTGGTCTTGCCGGTGCCGGAGAGGCCGAAGAACAACGCGACATCGCCCGCGGGCCCGACGTTGGCCGAGCAGTGCATCGGCATCACGCTTTCGGCCGGCAGATAATAATTGAGCGTGGTGAAGACCGATTTCTTCATCTCGCCGGCGTAGCTGGTGCCGCCGATCAGCACGATCTTGCGGGTGAAATCGATGGCGATGATCGTTTCGCTGCGGCAGCCGTGGCGCTTCGGGTCGGCCTTGAACGACGGCAGGTCGACGATGGTGAGCTCCGGCGCGAAATGCGCGAGCTCCGCGCGATCCGGCCGGATCAGAAGCGTGCGGATGAACAGCGAGTGCCAGGCAAGTTCGGTATAGACCCGCGTCTTGATCCGGTATTTCGGATCGGCGCCGCCATAGAGATCCTGCGCGAATAGTTCCTTGCCCTTGGCGTGCGCGAGAAAGTCGTCATAGAGCAGCTGGAACTGCTCGGGCGTCAGCGCGCCGTTATTGTCCCACCAGACGGTCTTTTCGGTGAGCGCGTCGCGCAGAATGAACTTGTCCTTGGGGCTGCGGCCGGTATGCACGCCGGTCTCGGCCACCAGTGCGCCGCCGGAGGCAAGCTCCGCCTCGCCGCGCGCGATCGCGTGCTCGTAGAGTGGCGGCTCGACCAGGTTCCAATGGACCGCTTTCAGGTCCTTGAAGCCGAACTTGTCGGCACCGAAGGCGCCGTTGCGAATGCCGGACTCTTTCACTACTGCCTCCCCGGACGTGCGGCCGCCGGAATTGGGGGCTCTTCTAGAGCGTCGCCCCTGCCCTTGGAAAGAAGAATAGTACCATTTTTTCGGATCGGCCGCCCCGGCCTTTGCCCACCTGTGTCTTAACCTTGATTCAGGCGCGCTTTGCCTTGTCCGCGAGCGCAACGAGCGTCTTGCGCAAATCCGCGGCAGAATTGACGCGCTGCGGAAAATCGAGCCGGCGGACGGCTTCGCCGGCCATCAGATCGCAACCCTCCGGGTCGATCCCGATAATCTTCCAGGTTCCCGTTTCGGCTCCGAGCAAGCGCGTCGCATAGAGCCCGATCGCCTCGCGATGGTCCTCGTTCAGATGCGCGACCGCGCTCTCCTCGGCGGCCAACAAGTCGGCCGCGTCCTCGGTCGCGGTGAGAATCTGATCGCGCTTGAGCTCGACGATGCGCCCGAACCCGGCGACGAGATGGGCGCTCTCCACCTCAACCCGCCAGAATCCGAAGTCGGCGAAACTCGCGTAACCGGATGCCGAGGGGTGCCGCGCGAGAAACCGCCGCGCCGCGCTTGCTTCGTTCGTGGGTGCGACGCGGCCCGTGACACTGACGCGCGCACCGCTGAGCGGATCGGCGCCGCGGCGCTCATCGATCAGAAGCGAAACGCGCGGGTCGCGTAAAATGTTCTCCGTGTGCCGCGCCAGCCGTGACAACAGCAGCAAGGGCGCATTGTCCGCAGCCGTCGCAACCGTCACCAGCGACGCATACGGCGCGCCATCGGCTGTCAGGCTCGCGAGTGCACCCATGCGCGCTTCGCGCACCAGCCGCTTCGCGGCCCGCACCGGATCGAAGATTTCAGCCGCACCCATCGGGTTCCCTTACGCGGCAACGGGCCACGCCACATGGGCGCCGGTCAAGACAAGTGCGCTTTTCGTGGCGAAAGTTGAGCAAAGACGCTAGATTGCGGGCTTGGGGGCGGCGGGCCGTCACATTTCGGCCCTTCCTGGGGGATTTACCGCAGGGGAACACCGGATCGGTTCCGGCAAGGAGCGTTCATGCCCACCATTGCCCTCGTCGACGACGACCGCAACATTTTGACTTCCGTCTCGATCGCGCTCGAGGCCGAAGGCTACCGCATCCTCGCCTATACCGACGGCGCCTCGGCGCTCGAAGGATTCAAGACCAACGCACCCGATCTCGCCATTCTCGATATCAAGATGCCGCGCATGGACGGCATGGAGCTGCTTCGCCGCGTGCGCCAAAAGGCGGATATGCCTGTGATCTTCCTCACGTCCAAGGACGAGGAGATCGACGAATTGTTCGGACTCAAGATGGGCGCCGACGATTTCATCCGCAAGCCGTTTTCTCAGCGGCTTCTGGTCGAGCGCGTCAAGGCGGTGTTGCGACGTTTCACGCCGAAGGACCCCCAGGCGACCAAGGAACAACTCGACGCCAAGGCGCTCGAGCGCGGCCAATTACGCATGGACCCGGAACGTCACACCTGCACCTGGAAGGGCGATCCGGTGACGCTGACCGTCACCGAGTTCCTGATCCTGCAGGCGCTGGCGGTGCGGCCCGGAGTGGTCAAGAGCCGCAATGCGCTGATGGACGCGGCCTATGACGACCAAGTCTATGTCGACGACCGCACCATCGACAGCCATATCAAGCGGCTGCGCAAGAAATTCAAGATCGTCGATGACGACTTCGAAATGATCGAGACGCTTTACGGCGTCGGTTATCGGTTCAAGGAGGCCTGAGCCGCGGCAGGCATGCCTGCCCCGCCGGCCGCCGGTCCATGAAGGCGGATGTCGAAAAACCCCCACTCGTGCGTGCGCCCGGCCGTCTGCGGCGCTCGCTCGACGCATTGCGCGGGCTCGGCCGCAAGCTCTCCAATCTCGGCTTCTCCAGCATCACGCGGCGCATCGTCCTGCTCAATCTCGCGGGCCTGGTCGCGCTGGTCTCCGGCATTCTTTACCTTTCCGAGTACCGCGCCGGCCTGATCGACGCGCGCGTCCAGAGTTTGCTCATTCAGAGCGAGATCATCGCCGGCGCCGTCGCCACTTCCGCCACCGCCGACGCCAACACCGTCACCATCGATCCGGAACGGCTGCTTCAGCTCCACGCCGGAGAGACCTATGGCCCCGGCGAAGAGGTATTCTCGCCGCTCGAGTTCCCGCTCAATCCCGAGCGCATCGCGCCGCTGCTGCGGCTGTTGGTGACGCCGACCAATACGCGCGCGCGCATTTACGACCGCGACGGGACGCTTCTGCTCGACTCGCGCACGCTCTATATCCGCGGCGAAATCCTTCGCTTCGACCTGCCGCCGCCGGACGTACCGGTGCCGGGCTTCTTCCGCCGCCAGTACGACCGGATCATGAAACGCGTCGATCGCGGGAATCTGCCGGTCTACCGCGAGCTTGGTCCCGAGAACGGGCGCGGCTACTCCGAAGTCGTAACCGCCATGTCCGGCCAGAGCGCGAGCGCCGTGCGCCAGAACGAGCGCGGCGATGTCATCATCTCGGTCGCCGTGCCGGTGCAGCGTTTCCGCGCCCTGTCCGGCGTGCTCCTGCTCTCGACCCAGGGCGGCGAGATCGAATCCGCGGTCGAAACCGAACGCTGGGTCATTGTGCGCGTGTTCCTGATCGCCGCCGGTGTCATGGTGGTCCTGTCGATCCTGCTCGCGCGCAGCATCGGCGGGCCATTGCGGCGTCTCGCCGGCGCCGCCGATGTGGTGCGCCGCCGCATCCGCTCGCGGGTGGAAATTCCGGACTTCAGCAAGCGCTCCGACGAGGTCGGGCATCTTTCCGGGTCGCTGCGCGAAATGACCAATACGCTCTATGCCCGTATCGAGGCGATCGAGAGCTTCGCCGCCGACGTGGCCCACGAGCTGAAGAACCCTTTGACTTCACTGCGTTCCGCGGTCGAGACGTTCCCGCTCACCAAGAGCGAGGATGCGCGTAGCCGCCTGCTCGCGGTGATCCAGCACGACGTGAAACGGCTCGACCGGCTGATCAGCGACATCTCCGACGCCAGCCGGCTCGACGCCGACCTGCAGCGCCAGGAGGCGGCGCCGGTCGACCTGCGCAACCTGCTCACCACCGTGGTCACGCTCGCCAACGACGTGCCGCGCGACGACAAGGTCTCGATCACGCTCGCCTTCGAGCGGGCCCCGGGCGCGCCCGCAAGCTACGTCGTGCCGGGCCACGACTCGCGCCTCTCTCAGGTCGTCGATAACCTTCTCCACAATGCGCGCTCGTTCTCGCCGCCAGGCGGCGCCGTGCGCGTGGTCTGCCGGCGGCTCAAGGGCGAGGTCGAGATCGTGGTCGACGACGACGGCCCCGGCATTCGGCCCGATGCGCTGTCGCGCGTCTTCGAGCGCTTCTACACCGACCGGCCCGGCGAGGGCTTTGGCCAGAATTCCGGGCTCGGACTTTCGATCTCGCGGCAGATCGTCGAAGCCCACGGCGGCCGCATCTGGGCCGAGAACCGTATGACCCCGCCCGTGCCGGGCGGCGAGCCGAAGGTCGCCGGCGCACGCTTCGTCGTACGCCTGCCCGCCACGTGATCCATGCCTGATACTCCCGGCGAGACCGTGCATGCCAGCTGCGTGCTGGTTGGCGCACGCGCGGTGTTGATCCGCGGCCCGGCCGGATCGGGCAAATCGCAACTTGCGCTCGCGCTGATCGACGCCGCCCGCGCCGGAAGGATTCCTTTCGCCCGTCTCGTGGCCGACGACCGCGTCGCGCTGATAGCGGCACACGGCCGCCTGATCGCTTCTGCCCCGGACACGATCCGCGGACTGATCGAAGTGCGCGGCCTAGGCATCCGGCAAATGGAATACGAGTCGAGGGCTGCCGTGGGACTCGTCGTCGATCTTGCAGCCTCGGACGCTGCACGCTTGCCACCGACCGGAGCGCTCAAGACCGAGGTGATGGAAATCGGCCTGCCCCGGCTTCCCATCGCGTCCGAGGATGACCCCTTAACCATTGTTCTAGCTTGTATTTCCACCTCCGTTCACGCGTGAGACAGTCTGTCGCTTCCCGCTTGCCTTCGCAGGTGCACCTAAGGAATATGCCGCGCCGTTTCGGCCCCGGGGGCCCACGGCCCCTTCCCCGCCAGCGGAATTGAAATGATCGGTCTCGTCCTCGTCACCCATGGCCGCCTCGCCGCCGAGTTTCGCGCGGCGCTCGAACACATCATGGGCCCGCAGCGTCAGATCGAGGCGATCGCCATCGACCCCGCCGACGACATCGAGCGCCGCCGCCAGGACATCCTCGACGCGGTCGGCCGCGTCGATTCCGGCAAGGGCGTTGCGATCCTCACCGACATGTTCGGCGGCACGCCCTCGAACCTTGCGATCTCCGTGATGCATGCGCCCAACATCGAAGTGATCGCCGGCGTCAACCTGCCGATGCTGGTGAAACTCGCCAAGGTGCGCGAGGACACGACGCTGGCGCAGGCCGCGGCCATGGCCCAGGAAGCCGGGCGCAAATACATCAATATCGCGAGCCAGGTACTGGACGGAAAATGACCACGAAGCCCGGACCGGACGCCGACTGCCCGCCGGACCCGGAGCTTGCCGAAGGCGTGCTCGCGCGCGAACTCGACATCGTCAACAAGCGCGGACTGCACGCCCGCGCCGCCGCCAAATTCGTGCAGACCGTCGAGCAATTCCGCGCCGAGGTGACGGTGACCCGCTGCGGCGAGACTGTGGGCGGCACTTCGATCATGGGCATCCTCATGCTCGCCGCCGCCCCCGGCACCTCGATCCGCGTCACGGCCAAGGGGCCGGAGGCCGAGGCCGCCCTCGACGCGGTGGCGGCGCTCATCGGCGGGAAATTCGGCGAGGAAGATTGACCGGCCGCGGTTGACCGCCAGCCCGGATTGATATAAGGATATCTTTATATCCTTATCGCCGTGCGAAGCCTTACCCCGTCTAACGCCGCGCACCGATCATAATTGGAGTACCGAGCCATGCCCGCCGCCAAGGACTACGTCGTCAAGGACATCGGCCTCGCCGAGTTCGGCCGCAAGGAAATCGCCATCGCCGAGACCGAGATGCCGGGCCTGATGGCCACGCGCGAGGAATACGGCAAGCAGCAGCCCTTGAAGGGCGCGCGCATCGCCGGCTCGCTGCACATGACGATCCAGACCGCGGTGCTGATCGATACCTTGAAGGCGCTGGGCGCCGATGTGCGCTGGGTGTCGTGCAACATCTATTCGACGCAGGACCACGCCGCCGCCGCGGTCGCGGCCGGCGGCACGCCGGTATTCGCCATCAAGGGCGAGAGCCTGAAGGACTATTGGGATTACACCGCCAAGCTGTTCGAATGGCACGGCGGCGGCGTGCCGAACATGATCCTCGATGACGGCGGCGACGCCACCATGTTCGTCCATCTCGGCCTGCGCGCCGAGCAGGGCGACACCGCGTTCCTCGACAAGCCGAGCGTCGAGGAAGAAGAGATCATGTACGCGCTCTTGAAGCGGATGCTGAAGGAGAAGCCCAAGGGCTGGTTCGGCGAGATCGCGAAGTCGATCAAGGGCGTCTCCGAGGAGACCACCACCGGCGTGCACCGGCTCTACATCATGCAGAAGGAAGGCAAGCTCCTCTTCCCGGCGATCAACGTCAACGACAGCGTCACCAAGTCGAAATTCGACAATCTCTATGGCTGCCGCGAGTCGCTGGTCGACGGCATCCGCCGCGGCACCGACGTGATGATGGCCGGCAAGGTGGCCTTCGTCGCGGGCTTCGGCGACGTCGGCAAGGGCTCGGCCGCAAGCTTGCGTCAGGCCGGCTGCCGCGTGCTGGTCGCCGAGATCGACCCGATCTGCGCGCTGCAGGCGGCGATGGAAGGCTACGAAGTCACCACCATGGAAGATGCGGTCAAGCGCGCCGACATCTTCGTCACCGCGACCGGCAACAAGGACGTCATCACCACCGAACACATGCGCGGGATGAAGGATCGCGCCATCGTCTGCAACATCGGCCACTTCGACAACGAGATTCAGGTCGCCGGCCTGAAGAATCTCAAGTGGGTCAATATCAAGCCGCAGGTCGATGAGATCGAGTTCCCCGACGGCCATCGCATCATTCTGCTCTCCGAAGGCCGGCTGGTGAACTTGGGCAACGCCATGGGCCATCCGAGCTTCGTGATGTCGTCCTCCTTCACCAACCAGACGCTGGCGCAGATCGAGCTGTGGAACAACCAGGGCAAGTACGAGAAGAAAGTCTATACGCTGCCCAAGGCCCTCGACGAGAAGGTGGCCCGCCTGCATCTGGCCAAGATCGGCGTGAAGCTCACGCAGCTGCGTCCCGATCAGGCGGAATATATCGGCGTGCCGCAGCAGGGCCCCTACAAGTCGGATCATTACCGGTATTGATAACAGCCTAGCGCAAGGCGGTCCCACAGTCGACCGAAGGACGTGTATGATCGGGGCGCGCCCGGTCATCGCGAGTTCGCCAATCAGATGCACGGCAAGAGGGTCGACTTGTTCTCGGTGGAAGACCTGCGCCGACCCGCAGTCATCGCACTTCTGGCGATTGCGTTCCTCTACCCGATTCTTCTCTGCGCAGCTGCGTTTCCGACGCCCTACATTGATATCCGTGAACTCGCCAGCTGGGGGCTCAATTTTCCGCTCACGACCTGGAAACATCCGCCGCTGCAGACCTGGGTCATCGGTGGCACAGCGCTCTTCTGGGTGCGCGATGCGTGGTTCTTTATGGCTGCCGCGCAACTCTGCAACCTGCTCGCGCTGTTTTATGTCGCCAGAATTGCGCGCGACTTTATCGGCAGTAACGCCGTAGCCCCTGTCGTCATCCTTGTCGGCGGAAGCGCATATCTCTCGGGCTCGCTTCCCACGATCGCCCTCAACGCCGATCAATTGCAGGCGCCGCTATGGGCCGGCCTCATCTACCACGCCATGCGCGCTGCCCAGGACAACCGCTGGCGTGACTGGATTCTGTTCGCGGCGCTGCTCGCCCTCTCATTTCTCACCAAATATTTTGTCGCAATCCTGATGGTCGCCCTCCTGGTAGCCGCAGTGACCGTTCCCCACTACCGGCGTGTATTCGGCAACATCCGGCTATATCTCGCGGGTCTATTGGCCGTCATCTTCTTGCTGCCCTACCTGATCGCAGCGACTCAGAATTCGGGGTCGGTCGGGTTCGCCACTACTTTCTTTCTGCACCAGCAACCCCGCTTTCAGGCGCTGTACAATTTCCTTCATCCCATCTTGCTGGTGTTGCTGCCCGTCGGCATCGCAGCGATCTGGCTCTACCCGCGCGGACTGATCGGAATCAACCGCCAAGCAAATGCCCATGTCCGATTTCTTCTGATTGCTGGCGCCGCATTCGCGATCATCGTCCTGGCGCTGATCTCGATCGGCCTCAACTACAGCCAACGCTACTCCTATGCGTTCTTGGCGATATCCGCCGTGCTCTGCCTCGGCGTGATACGCATCGAGGCTAGCGGGCTGCCTGACCTCACCCGCATCATGCTTGCGATTTGGGCCGTGGCCGTGCCCGGCACTTTCGTCTATGCGTTCGTCGATCTCCGGCCGCAGCTACGCGAACCGGCTCCAGCCGCGGCTGCGCTAATCGGTCAGCAATGGGACCGCAGTTTCAGATGCGGGCCGGCCTATATCATGGGCTTCAAGGACGCGGCATTCGGCGTCGCACTCTATTTCGGCGGGCCCGGGCGCCGGGTGATCGGGGTCTCTACCGAAGATTATCGCTACGGCGCGCAATGGGTCGACCGCGATCGCATCCGCCGCGAAGGCGCGGTGCTGGTCGCCTACAGCGAGGTGCAACTGGCGCAGTTGTTCGCGCACGATTTCCAGGAATTTCCGAAGCGCTCGGCGCCCATGACGCTGTCGCTGCCCTATCGCCACACCTGGTCGGACGCCCGGCAGAGCTATGCCTACGTGTTCATCGCGCCCGAAGGTTGTTGACGGCGGGCCGCCGCCGATCGCCTAGAGCGCTTTCTGCATCAGCACGAGATCGAGCTTGCGGCCGAATTTGGTGCCGACGCCGGGCATGCGCGCGACCTCGACGAAGCCGAGCTTGGCGTGCAGCCCGATCGAATCCGCGTTGGCGGCGTCGATCGCGCCCACCATCGCCTGCTTGCCGAGCTTGCGCGCTTCCTCGATGAGCGCGGCGACCAGCGCGGTGCCGATGCCGCGCCGGCGCGCGCCTTCCGCGACATAGACCGAGTGCTCGCAGGTGATACGATAACCCTCGAACGGGCGAAAATCGCCGAAGCTCGCATAGCCCGCGACGCGCTCGTCTTGCTCGGCAACCAGCACCGGAAAACCGCGGCCCTGCCGTTCCCGCAGCCACGCGCGGCGGCTTTCGAGGTCGCTCGGCGTCTCGTTCCATATCGCGGTCGAGTGCGCCACCGCGTGGTTATAGATGGCGAGAATCGCCGGGAGGTCTGCTTCGGTCGCGGGACGGATGACGATCATGGCTGAGCTCTCTTGCGAGCATAGCGCGTTCTTGTGGCCCAGCGGTGCCGATGCTATCCCCCACGCATCATGACCGCCCGGCCCATCGGCAACATCCGCAACTTCTCGATCGTCGCGCACATCGACCACGGCAAGTCGACGCTCGCCGACCGGCTGATCCAGCTCACCGGCGGGCTCTCCGAGCGCGAGATGGTCGGGCGCGAGCAGGTGCTCGATTCCATGGACATCGAGCGCGAGCGCGGCATCACCATCAAGGCGCAGACCGTGCGGCTCAACTACAAGGCCCGCGACGGCAAGGACTATGTGCTGAACCTGATCGACACGCCGGGCCATGTCGATTTCGCCTATGAGGTGAACCGGTCGCTGGCCGCCTGCGAGGGCTCGCTGCTGGTCGTGGACGCTTCGCAGGGCGTCGAGGCGCAGACGCTCGCCAACGTCTATCAGGCGCTCGACAACAACCACGAGGTCGTGCCGATCCTGAACAAGGTCGACCTGCCCGCGGCCGAGCCCGACAAGGTCAAGCAGCAGATCGAGGACGTGATCGGGCTCGATGCCTCGCACGCCATCGAGATTTCCGCCAAGACCGGACAGAACGTGCCCGAGGTGCTGGAAGCGATCGTCACGCGCCTGCCGGCGCCCAAGGGCGACCCCGACGCGCCGCTCAAGGCGCTGCTGGTGGACTCCTGGTACGATTCCTATCTCGGCGTCGTCGTACTGGTGCGCATCGTCGACGGCTCGATGCGCAAGGGCCAGCGCATCCGCATGATGCGCA
This sequence comes from uncultured Alphaproteobacteria bacterium, assembly GCA_963765745.1. GTDB lineage: Bacteria > Pseudomonadota > Alphaproteobacteria > Rhizobiales > Xanthobacteraceae > JAHFPN01. The sequence continues at coordinate 79,175 of CAVXXM010000005.1, read as the reverse complement.
CCAAGGCTTCCTACGAGGTCGATCGCGTCGGCGTGTTCACGCCGAAGAAGCTGGAAGTGGCCGAGCTCGGCCCCGGCGAGATCGGCTTCCTCACCGCGTCGATCAAGGAGGTCGCCGATACGCGCGTGGGCGACACCATCACCGACGATAGGAAACCGACCGCCGAGCCGCTGCCGGGCTTCCGCCCGACCCAACCCGTCGTGTTCTGCGGACTCTATCCGCTCGACGCCGCCGAGTTCGAATTGCTGCGCGCGGCCATGAGCAAGCTCCGGCTCAACGACGCGAGCTTCACGTTCGAGGCGGAAACCTCGGTGGCGCTCGGTCTCGGCTTCCGCTGCGGCTTTCTTGGGCTGCTGCATCTCGAGATCATCGAGGAGCGGCTGCAACGCGAATTCGGCATCGAGCTGATCGCGACGGCGCCCTCGGTGATCTACGAGATCGAGCTGACCGATGGCGAGACCATCGAGATCCACAACCCGGTGGACATGCCCGATCCGATGAAGATCAAGGAAATCCGCGAGCCCTGGATCCGCGCCGTCATCATCACGCCCGACGAGTATCTCGGCGCCATTATCAAACTCTGCCAGGACCGCCGCGGCTCCCAGGTCGAGCTCAATTATGTCGGCATGCGCGCCATGGTGACCTACGACCTGCCGCTGAACGAGGTGGTGTTCGACTTCTACGACCGGCTGAAGTCGGTCTCGCGCGGCTATGCTTCGTTCGACTATCACATCACCGAACGGCGGGCGGGCGAGCTGGTGCGGCTTTCGATCCTGGTCAACGCCGAGCCGGTCGACGCGCTCGCCATGCTGGTGCACCGCACGCGCGCCGAGCAGCGCGGGCGCGCCATGTGCGAGAAGCTCAAAGAGCTGATCCCGCCGCACATGTTCCAGGTGCCGATCCAGGCCGCGATCGGCGGCAAGATCATCGCGCGCGAGACCGTGCGCGCGCTGCGCAAGGACGTGACGGCGAAATGCTACGGCGGCGACGTGACCCGAAAGCGCAAACTTCTCGACAAGCAGAAGAAGGGCAAGAAGAAGATGCGCGAATACGGCGAGGTGGAAATCCCGCAGGAGGCCTTCATCGCGGCGCTCAAAGTGGACAGCTAAACCCTCTCCGCCTACGTATTTTTATATGCTCTCTGCCGCTTATTTGCAAATCATTCGCAATTGCATTAGCATCTGGCCGATTGTGGAAACGAGGAGAGCTTCCATGCAAATGAATTTCAGAATTCTTTCGGCCGCGCTGTGCGCCGCGATTCTGGCCGCGAGCAACGGCGCCCACGCCGCCGGCGATCTTTCGCGCCAGACGCCGATCGAGGTCGTAGTCGAGCTCGGCAAGCCCGGCCAGCATGGCTTCTTCCCGAACAAGCTCCGCTTCGAGACCGGCAAGCTCTATAAATTGGTTCTGAAGAACGTGAGCGACGACCCGCATTATTTCACCTCGCACGCCTTCAGCCAGATGATCTTCACCCGCAAGGTCCAGGTCACGCAGGTGCAGGCCGGCAAGACCGTGACGCTGGCCGAATTCAAGGGCGCCATCCGCGAAGTCGAGGTCTATCCCGGCCAATCCGCCGAATGGTGGTTCGTGCCGATAGCCGCCGGCCGCGTCACCGATCTGATGTGCGGCATCGTCGGCAAGGACGGCCGCACGCACGCCCATCACGGCATGATCGGCGAGATCGTCATCGATTGATAAACGGGAGATTCCGCTAGGACGTGACGAGCTGGCTCGTCACCACGATTTGCGCGTTGGCCGGCCCCTGCTTCTGAATCAGCTCGAACAGCACCCGCGCGTTGGCCGGATGCAGCCGCACGCAGCCGTGCGACGCGCGGCGGCCGAGATTCTTGATATCCGTGGTGCCGTGCACCGCGTAGTGGCCGTGGAAGAATATCGAGTACGGCATCGGCGCGTTGTTGAAGAGCGAGGAGAAATGGCGCACCCGCATGCTCTGCGGCTTGAACGTGCCGGTCGGCGTGCGGTAGCTGCCCCGGCCGGACGAGATCGGCCATTCGTGCACGGTGACGCCATGAAGCTTCACGGTCATCTTTTGCGCGGAGAGATCGATCGTCGCGATCACCTCGGCGCTCGCCGGCATCGCCGCAAGCCATGCGCCCGCGGCGAGTACGCACAACAACGGAAATTTACGCATCGTCCTGTACACCCGCACCGATGGTTCGGCCTTCAATAGTATGGATTGCTGAAAAAAGTTTTCCGCCGTCCACCCCCGAAGTATTAACCTATTGTTAACCATAAGAATCAAGCGCTTAGGCGAGGAAGCGCGGCGACAGCCATTCTCCGCGGCACGCAAGCGCGCTAGACTGAACCATGCGCATCGCAATCGCCGCGGCACTCGCTCTGGCCGCGATCTCCTCGCCGCTCTTGGCGCAAACTCCCGCGCCGAAATCGGCGCCCAAAACCGCCGAGCAGGCGGCGCCGAAGGCTGCGCCCAAATCGGCACCCAAGGCGACGGTCGCCGCCAAGCAATTGTTCGGCGCCGCCACTATCCCGGCGCCGCTCGCCGCGCGCGCCATCGGCTTCTATGCCAAGGGCTGTCTCGCCGGCGCGCTGGCGCTGCCGGTCGACGGCAGGACCTGGCAAGTGATGCGGCTCACGCGCAACCGCAACTGGGCGCACCCCAATCTGATCCGCTTCCTCGAGCAGTTTTCCGCGAAAGTTCCACAGATTGCCGGCTGGCACGGCATTCTGGTCGGCGATCTTTCGCAGCCGCGCGGCGGACCGATGCTGACCGGCCACTCATCGCATCAGGTCGGGCTCGACGCCGACATCTGGCTGACCCCGATGCCCGACCGCAAGCTCACGCGCGCTGAGCGCGAAACCATTTCAGCGACCATGATGGTGCGCACCGACCGGCGCGACATCGATCCCGCCGCCTGGACTCCTTCACACTTGAAAGTCGTCCGCGCCGCCGCCGAAGATCCCGCGGTCGAGCGCATTTTCGTCAATGCCGCAATCAAGAAGGCGCTCTGCCGCGAGGCCGGCACCGGGCGCGCCTGGCTCAACAAGGTCAGGCCCTATTGGGGCCACGACTACCACATGCACGTCCGCATGCGGTGTCCGGACAACAATCCCGATTGCAAGCCCCAGGATCCGGTCTCGGCCGGCGACGGCTGCGGCAAGGATCTCGACGGCTGGTTCACCGACGCGATTCTCTATCCGAAACCGCCGGCGACGCCGCCCAAGCCCAAGCCCGGCCTCACCATGGCCGATCTGCCGCCGGCATGCCGGCAGGTGCTGCTCGCGCCCTGAGCGGGCGGCTTACGCTCGCGGGAAGGGCAGGATCGCGGCCTGAACCAGCCCGACGATGAGCCCGATGACGATCGCGCACACGATGATGGCAAGCGTATAGACGATCGATTTCTCCTGCGGCGCTTTCATCAGCGGCGGAATTCCGGTCCACAACAAGTAGAGCCCGTAAAGCCCGAGGATGGCGAGAAAGCCGAGACTCGGGATCAGGAGGAATACGCCGGCGAGCCAGGCCGGCGTATAGGAATAGACCACGAGCTTCAGCGCGTTCTCGAAGTTCTTCTGCCCTTTAAAGGTCGGCGCCAGAAGTTCGGTCAGCATCGCCACGATATAGACCATGGCGAACGTGAGGAGATAGGCGAGGACCGCCCCCATGAGTCCGGTCACGATCGGCACGCGCACCGTGCCGAGCCCCGGCAATGAAAGGCCGATGAGCGAACCTCCGATAAATCCGCAGACCGCTGGAATGGCCGCAAGGATCGCCACATAGTTCATGAACAGATAGGCCATGTCTCCGGGCTCGCGCTCTATGACGGACCATTCGGCCCGCGGATTGAGCAGGATACCCTTCACGCGCTCGAATAGATTCATGGGTCGCCTCCGGAACTGCCATCGCCGAATCGCGCGGCGCCGGGCAAAATCGTAGCAGGATTATACGACCGTTGCTGCCCGGTCTTTAGGCCGGGTAGCCCGCGCCAGAACCCGCAAGATTGCGGCTCTTGTCGCCGGCGCCCGAAAGCGCGAGGAAGAGGCGCGAGCCCCTCATGCGCGACTTCCCGCCCCGCCGCATCGTCTGCCTCACCGAGGAGACCGTGGAGACACTCTATCTCCTCGGCGAGGACGCGCGCATCGTCGCCGTATCGGGCTACGCGGTTCGCCCGCCGCGTGTGCGCCGGGAGAAGCCGCGCGTATCGGCCTTCATCTCCGCCGACATCGGCAAGATCCTGGCGCTTTCCCCCGATCTGGTTCTCACTTTCTCCGATCTGCAGGCGGAGATCGTGGCCGAGCTGGTGCGCCGGGGCGTCGAGGTTCACGCCTTCAATCAGCGCGACCTCGCCGGCATCTATTCCATGATCGAGACGCTGGGCGCCTTGATCGGCGTGCCCGAGAAGAGCGCGCGGCTAGCCGCCGAGCTGCGCGGCCGGGTCGAGGCGACAAAGGCACGCACGAGCAAGCTTCGTGTCCGTCCACGCGTCTATTTCGAGGAATGGGATGAGCCGATGATTTCCGGCATCGGCTGGGTCTCCGAGCTCGTGGAGGCTGCCGGCGGCATCGATATTTTTCCCGAGCAGGCGGACGAGCCCTCGGCCAAGGGCCGCATCGTGAGCGCGCAGGCGGTCATTTCCGCCGCGCCTGATATCGTCATCGGCTCCTGGTGCGGCAAGAAATTCCGCCCCGAACGCTTCGCGGCCCGGCCGGGCTTCGAGCTTCTGCCGGCCGTGCGCGACGGCTTCCTGCGCGAGATCAAATCGCCCCTGATCCTGCAGCCGGGCCCGGCCGCGCTCACCGACGGGCTCATGGCGATCGAGGCTATTCTCGCTGAATGGCGCGCAGCCAAAGCGGTGGATTGACACCAAACGCCACGATCCGTCACATCCGCGCCCGGACGGCAGCACCATGGCCAATCATCTGTACGACGCGATCGCTACCGCGAACCCGGGCGACAGCAAGGCGCTGATCCTGCTGCCCGAGGGTGGGCAGGTCTCCTACGGCGACGCGTTCGCGCTCACCGGCCGACTCGCCGGCCATCTGATCCGCCGGGGCGTCAAGCCGGGCGATCGTGTCGCGGTGCAAGTGGAGAAATCCTGGCAGGCGCTGGCACTTTATCTCGCCTGCGTGCGTGCCGGCGCCGTCTATTTGCCGCTCAACACCGCTTATCCATTGGCCGAGCTCGAATACTTTCTCACCGACGCCGAACCGAGCCTCATGATCTGCCAGCCCGAGAACCAGGCCGGCGTGAAGGCGCTCGCCAACAAGCTCGGCATCAAAGCGGTCGAGACCTTGGACGCCAAAGGCGACGGCTCGCTACTCTTGGCGGCCGCCGATGTGCCGATTCCGCCCGTGATCGCGCGCGGACCCGATGATCTCGCGGCGATCCTCTACACTTCGGGCACCACCGGCCGCTCCAAGGGCGCGATGCTGACGCACGAGAATCTCCTCTCGAACGCACGCGTCTTGAAGGACTACTGGCGCTTCACCGCGAACGACGTTCTCCTGCACGCACTGCCAATCTATCACACGCACGGGCTGTTCGTGGCTTGCAACGTGTTGCTGCTTGCCGGCGGCTCCATGATCTTCTGCGCCAAGTTCGACGCCGGCGAGTGCCTGCGCCTGATGCCGCAAGCCACGAGCATGATGGGCGTTCCGACGTTCTACGTGCGGCTCGTGGACCACCCTCGCCTCGACCGCGCGGCGACCAAGCACATGCGTCTGTTCGTCTCGGGATCGGCGCCGCTCCTGGCTGAAACTCATCGCGCGTTCTCCGAGCGCACCGGTCACGCCATCCTCGAGCGCTACGGCATGACCGAAACCAACATGAACACGTCGAATCCCTATGACGGCGACCGCGTGCCCGGCTCGGTCGGCTTTCCACTGCCCGGCGTCGAGCTGCGCGTCACCGAGCCCGAGAGCGGCCGGCCGCTCGCCCGCGGCGAGACCGGCATGATCGAGGTCAAAGGACCCAATATATTCAAGGGCTATTGGCGCATGCCGGAAAAGACCGCGGCCGAATTCCGCGGCGGCTTCTTCATCACCGGCGACCTCGGCCGCATCGACGAACGCGGTTATGTGTCGATCGTCGGCCGCGCCAAGGACCTGGTCATTTCCGGCGGCTTCAACATCTATCCGAAGGAAGTCGAGAGCGAGATCGACGAGATCGCGGGCGTCGTCGAATCCGCGGTGATCGGCCTGCCGCATCCCGATCTCGGCGAGGGCGTCACCGCGGTCGTGGTGCGCGAAAAGGGTGCGAACCTCGGCGAGGCCGAGGTGCTCGCCCTCCTCGAGGGACGAATTGCCAAATTCAAGCAGCCCAAGCGCGTGTTCTTCGTCGAAGAACTCCCGCGCAACACGATGGGCAAGGTGCAGAAGAACGTGTTGCGCGATACCTACGCGCGCACCTTTGCGCGTGGCGCCGCTTGAACGGCGTCAGACCTTGAAGCGCGGATCGAGGAAGTCGCGCAGCGAATCGCCGAACAGGTTGAAGGCGAACACCGCCAGGCTGATCGCCACGCCCGGGAACAGGATCATCCACGGCGCCTCGCGATAGAAGTCGGCGGCATTGCCCGAGAGCATCAGCCCCCAGGCCGGCGTCGGCTCGGTGACGCCGAGGCCGAGGAACGAGAGCGACGCCTCCAACAGGATCGCCTGCGCGATGAAGGCCGTGAACATGATCAGATAAGGCGCGACCACGTTCGGCGCCATGTGGCGGAAGATGATGCGGCTGTCGGAGTAGCCGGCCGCGCGCGCCGCGTCGATATAGGGCATGACGCTGCACCGAGAGCGCCGCCGCGCGCACCACGCGCGCGACCCGCGGCACGATCGGGATGGCGATGGCGATGATCAGGTTCACGTCGACGCCACCGACGACGGTCTTGCGCAGCGCCGCCACCACGACGAGCGCCAGCACGATGATCGGGAACGCCAGCAGCACGTCGACGAAGCGCTGGATCCAGTTGTCGATCCGGCCGCCGAAATAGGCCGACGCGATGCCGAGCATGGCGCCGATGGTCGAGCCCAATGAACGAAGAGGCGAAGCCGATCACCAGCGCCGTGCGCGAGCCGTAGATGACGCGCGAGAAGATGTCGCGGCCGAAGGCGTCGGTGCCGCACCAGTGCTCCCAGGACGGCGCACCGAGGATCGGCGCGAAGTCGATATCGCAGCGGATCATAGGGCGCGACCAACTGGGGAAGTAGACCGGCGAACATCATCACGAAGATGACGACGAAGCTTATGGCGCCGAGCGGCTGCTGGCGGCAGAAAGTCGAGAATCGCGCTCTGGCGGCGAAAGACCGGCGCGGTGGTGGGGATAGCGGGCGCGATATAGGCCATCAGCCGTACCGGATGCGCGGATCGAACACCGCATAGAGCAGGTCGACCACGAGATTGACGAAGACGTAGAAGGCCGCGATCATCATCACCATGCCCTGGATCAGCATGAAGTCGTTGCGCGCCACGCTCTGCACGAACAGCTGCCCGATGCCGTTGAGATTGAACACCTGCTCGGTGACGACGAGGCCGCCGATCAGGAACGCGAATTCCAGGCCCGATCACGGTGATCGCCGGCAGCAGCGCGTTGCGCAGCGCGTGGCGCGAGACGACGAGCTTCTCGAACACGCCCTTGGCGCGCGCGGTGCGGATGTAGTCCTCGCTCAGCACTTCGAGCAGCGAGGAGCGGATCATGCGCGCGGTCACCGCGCAGTAGCGGTAGCCGACCGCCAGCGCCGGCCAGATCAGCTGCGTGAGATTGGCGACCGGATCGACGTAGATCGGCGTGAAAGTGATCGGCGGCAGCCAATTGAAGAAAGCCAGCAGGCTCAGCATGATCAGCATGCCGAACCAGAACGACGGAATCGACAATCCGCCGATGGTCACGATGCGCACGACGTAATCGATCCAGGTGTCGCGGAAGAGCGCGGCCAGCGTCCCCAGCGGAACCGCGATCAGCACCGCGAATATGGTCGCCATGATCGCGACCTGCAGCGACAGTTCGAGCCGGATCACGATTTCCTCGATCACCGGCCGCTCGGTCCACATCGACTTGCCGAGATCGAACTTGGCGAGCCCGACCATCCAGTCGCCGAATTGATACAGCAGCGGCTTGTCGAGGCCGAGCCGCTTGCGCTCCATTTCGATCGTCTCCTGCGAGACGTTGCCGCCGTCGCCGCGCAGCTTCACCTCCACCACGTCGCCCGGCACGACGCGCAGCATGAAGAACACGAGCACCGCGACGCCGATCAGCGTCGGGATCATGAGCAGGACGCGATTGATCGTGTAGCGGAGCATGTTGAAGCCTCTCCGCGGCCCGGTGAGAAAGCCGGACCGCGGAGTAGATGCTTACTGGTTCAGCCAGACTTCGGCGAGGTCGGCGCCGAGATTGTGGCTCGGCGACATTTTCCAGCCCATCACCGTCTTGTGGCGTCAGCACGATGCGGTGCCACCACAACAGCGGCTGCTGATAGGCCTGCTCGAACAGACGCTTTTCCAACGCGCGGATCAGCGCCTTGCGCTTCTCCACGTCGCGCTCGCGCAGCTGCTGCTCGTAGAGCTTGTCGAGCTCGGCGTCGTTCGACCGCGACAGGTTGAGCGGGTTCTTGTCGGTGCGACAGGATACTTGGTGAGCGCGAGCGTGGGATCGTCGTTGAACAGATTGGAGAAGTCGATGGCCACCTCGTAGTTGCCGGCTCTCAAGCGCCGCCAGATAAGGCGCGGTGTCGGACTGCTTGTGCTCGACCTCGACGCCGATCTGCCGCCACTGGTCGACCAGGAAGATGCCGGCCGGCGTATAGGGCATGGCGAGGTTGCGGTTCCAGAGCACGAACTTCAGGTTCGGCACGCCCGCTTCCGCGAGCAGCTTCCTCGCTTCCGCGCGCGACTTGCCTGATGTCCTTGGAGAAGCCGGGAAGCTTCACGAGCTCCGCCTCCGGCGTCGCCAGCGGCGAGCCGGGACGGACCACGCCGCCGACCGACCGCAAGGTCGAGATGCGCGAGAGGCCGCGCTGCCGCCCCAGCGGTCGATCGCCATGCAGCAGCGCCCTGCGCACGCGCACGTCGTCGAACGGCTTCTTCTCGACGTTGAAGGCGACGAGCAGGTTGAGCGTCCAGCTCGATTCCTCGATCCGGAGCTTGTCGCCCATGGCCGCGACCATCCGGTCGCGTTCCGCCGGCGAGACGCCGCGGAACTCGGCCAGCACCTGCCCGCCCTGCAGCGCGTTGAGCATCGCCGCCGCCTGCAGCGTGAAGATGCCCTGGTAGCAATCGAGATAGGGCAGGCCCTTCTTGAAGTAGTTTTCGTTTCGCTTGCCGGCGACGTGGCTGCCCTTGACGTGCTCGACGAAGGTGAAGGGGCCGGTGCCGTTGATCTTGGTGCGCGGCGCGGCCGGATCGGCCGCCAGGTCCTTCGCCGCGTAGATGCAGTTCCACGGGCGCGCGAAATGATCGAGCATCGACGCGTTCACCGCCTTCATCTTGAAGACGACGGTGTTGGCGTCGGGCGTCTCGATCGTGTCGATGTCGCCGAAGGTCGCCTTGCGGGTCGAGACCACGCCCTGCGGCGGGTTGCGCAGCCGGTCGTAGGTCGCCTTCACGTCCGCCGAGGTGAGCGTCGTGCCGTCATGAAACTTGACGCCTTCGCTGGAGCTTGAAGGTGTAGGTCATCTGGTCCGGCGCCACCGTCCAGGACTTGGCCAGATCGCCTTCGACCTCCGGGAATTTCGAAAGGTTGTAGCGCAGCAGCGTCGAATAGAACGGCGCGGAGAAGTGCAGCGTCGCGTAGGTGTCGCTGGCGTGGCAGATCGTAGTGCGGCGTTTCCGCGCTGATCGCGAAGTTCAGAACGCCGCCGCGCTTGGGCTGTTGCGCCTCTGCTTTCGGCCCAGCTCCCATGAGCGTGAAAGCCACCGCGCCCAATAGGCCCAGAATAAGCCTTGTCATCACGTTTCCTCCCATAAGCTCTTGTTTCGCGTTTCTTAAGACAAGCGCCTTTTCCAGGCACCTAAATTCCGCGTCATGCCTTGATGGCAGGCCACCAGATGGCCCTGGCTTGAGTCTCCCGCACCTGCGGAACCTCCTGCTGGCAGTCCTCGCCTGCGATCGGACAGCGGGTATGGAACACGCACCCGGAGGGCGGGGTCAAGGGCGAAGGAATCTCGCCACGCAACGCCCGCGGGGCCCGCGCACGCTCGATCTGCGGGTCCGGGACCGGCGCCGCGTCCAGCAGCGCCTTGGTATAGGGGTGCAGCGGATCGTTGATAGATCTCGTCGCGGTCCGCGAGCTCCATGATGCGCCCGAGATACATCACCGCCACGCGGTCGGAGATGTGGCGCACCACCGCGAGATCGTGGGCGATGAACAGGTAGGTCAGCCCGAGCCGCACCTGCAGATCCTCGAGCAGATTGATGATCTGGCCCTGGATCGAGACGTCGAGCGCGGAAACCGGCTCGTCGCAGACGATGAAGCGTCGGCTCGAGCGCCAGCGCCCGCGCGATGCCGACGCGCTGGCGCTGCCCGCCGGAAAGCTCGTGCGGATAGCGCTCGGCCATGTAGGGAAACAGCCCGACCTGTCCGAGCAGCTCGGCGACGCGATCCTGCCGCCGCACTTTCGTCCGGCGACGAGGCCATAGACCTGCAACGGCTCGCCGATGATCTCGCCCACCGTCATGCGCGGATTGAGCGACGAGTAAGGATCCTGGAAGATCACCTGGATCTTGCGCCGCAGCTCGCGCATATCGCGGCCGACGTGGCGGGTGACGTCGACGCCGTCGAAACGGATCGCGCCCGTCGGTCGGCTCGTCGAGCCGAAGCACGACGCGCCCGACCGTGGTCTTGCCGCAGCCCGATTCGCCGACCAGCCCCAGCGTCTCGCCGGCGGCGATCGAAAACGAAACGTCGTCCACCGCGCGCACGGTCGCGGTCTCCGACGAGAAAAATCCGGCGCCGGCGGCCTTGACCGGGAAATACTTGCGCAACCCTTCGACTTCCAGGATCGGCCGGGACTCGGCGGCAGCTTCTATGGCGCGAGGCACCGGACGCGGCGGCGGCGCGACCAGAGTACCTGCGACAATTTCATCGACCCGATGGCAGGCGGCGGCGTGCCCGCCGCCCACATCGATGAGCGCGATCGGCTCGGCGCACTTCTCGATCCGGTGCGGGCAGCGCGGCGCGAACCGGCAGCCGGCCGGCGGCGCGAGCAAGTCGGGCGGCAGCCCCTCGATCGTCTCGCAGCCGCGTGCCGCGCGGCTCGTCGAGCCGCGGCACCGAGCGCATCAGCCCGATCGTATAGGGATGGCGCGGAGCGCAGGAAAATATCGTCGGCCGTGCCCTGCTCGATGATGCTGGCCGCGTACATCACGTTCACCCGGTCGGCATAGCGCGCCACGATGCCGAGGTTATGCGTGATGATGATCGAGCGCGATGCCGAGCCGCTGCGACAGATCCTTCATCAGTTCCAGGATCTGCGCCTGGATGGTCACGTCGAGCGCGGTGGTCGGCTCGTCGGCGATGATCAGCTTCGGATTGCAGGCCAGCCCGATCGCGATCATCACGCGCTGGCGCATGCCGCCGGAAAGCTGGTGCGGATATTGCTCGAGCCGCCGCTCGCCGTCGGTGATCCCGACCTGCTGCATCAGCTCCATCGCGCGCGCGCGGGCCTCCTCCTCGCTCATCTTGAGGTGGATCAGGAGCGGCTCCATGATCTGCAACCCGATCGGCAGAACCGGATTGAGCGAAGTCATCGGCTCCTGGAAGATCATCGAGATTTCGCGGCCGCGCACCGCGCGCATATCGTCTTCGGAGAGATCGAGGAGATTGCGGCCCTCGAAGCAGGATGCGCCCGCCGACGACCCGGCCTGCGGGCTTGGCAAGCAGCCGCATGATCGAGAGCGCCGAGACCGATTTGCCGCAGCCCGACTCGCCGACGATCGCCACCACTTCGCCGCGGCCGACCGTGTAGGAAATGCCTTCGACCGCGCGCACGACGCCGCGCGAGGTGACGAAATGCACGTGCAAGTCGTCGACCTCCAGAAGCGGCGCCGTTCCGGCGGCCCGCGGCTTTACTTGCGTTTGCGCTTCCATTCCCCCGACTCGAAAACTGTCCGGCAACGTTTTTTCTTGGTTCTGCAGCGGCTTAGGTGCAAGCCGATCAACCACGCGCAGGAAGCCGATGCAAGCTTCCGGGGTGGTCAATGAACGCCCGCAGAGGCTACCCTATTCCACAATAACGGCGCCACCTCGCAGGTCTTCGCACTTGCAAGGATAAAATCAAAATCTAGGGAGGAAATTATGTCGCAGACCTCAAGCCGCCGCGATCTGTTGCGCTACGGCGCGGCCGCCGGCATTGCCGCCGCGCTCGGCCCGGTGCGCTACGCACGCGCCGCCGATTTCTACGCCGGCAAGACCATCGATGTGATCGTCCCGTTCGCGCCCGGCGGCGCCGCCGACGTGACCACGCGCTTCATCGCGCCGTTCCTGACCAAGCACATTCCCGGCTCGCCGAATTTCAACGTCACCAATCTCGGCGGCGGCGGCTCGATCCTCGGCGCCAATCAATTCGAGGCCCAGGGCAAAGGCGACGGCCTGCTCATGCTCTCGACCACGTCGTCGAGCGCCTTCCCGTTCATGTTCAAGCAGCAGGGCGTGCAGTACGATCTCGCCAACAAGCGCGTCGGCTACGCCATCGGCATCGGGCCGGTGGTCTACGCGGCGCCCGCCACCGGCATCGCGAAAGCCGCCGATCTCCTGCAGCCGAAAGTGCCGCTGGTCTATGGCGGCATCGCCGCCACCGGCAGCGATCTGCCGATCCTGCTCGCCTTCGAGCTGCTCGGCCTCAATGTGAAGACCGTGCTCGGCTTCCAGGGCCGCGGGCCGATCCGGCTGGCTTTCGAGCGCGGCGAGACCAATTTCGATTTCCAGTTCACCTCGGTGTACCTGACCCAGGTCAAGGCACTGGTCGAGGCGAAGAAAGCGGTGCCGCTGTTCACCGGCGGCGCATCCGACGCCCAAGGCAACTTCACTGCCCGCGACCGCGTGGTGGCCGATCTTCCTTCGGCCTACGAGGTCTACAAGGAACTCCACAAGAAGGAGCCGTCCGGCCCGGTCTGGGGCGCGTTCCAGGCGGCGTCGGCGCTCACCTTCGAATACGGCGTCATCGGCTGGATGCCGGCCAATACGCCGCAGGAAGCGATCGACGCCTTTGCGCTCGCCTCCGCCAAGGTCAATGCCGACTCGGATTTTCAGACCAAGGGCAAGCAGGTCACCGGTGGCTATCAGCTGCAGGCCGGCAAGACCGTCGAGCCCAAGGTCAAGGCGGCGCTGGCGGCAAACCCCGAGGTCGCGGCTTACCTGCGAAATCTGCTCACGCAGAAATACAACGTGAAGCTCTGAGCACGTAGAGCTCAAGCCGGCGAACGCGAGCCAGACTTATGTGGGAAGCCGCCGGCACGGCGCTGGTCGCGCTCGCCGATCCGTTTCGCATGCTGATGCTGCTCGTCGGCCTGCTGGCCGGCGGCGTCATCGGCATGCTGCCCGGACTCGGCGGCATCGGCGCGGTGTCGATCCTGCTGCCGTTCGTGCTCAAGCTCGATCCGCTTTCGGGCCTCGCCATGCTGCTCGGCGCGTGCGGCGTGGTCTATACGTCCGACACGATTTCCGCGGTCCTGTTCGGCACGCCGACTTCGGCCTCCTCCGGCCCGACCGCGATCGAGGGCTTCGCCATGGCGCGCCGCGGCGAAGCTGGACGCGCGCTCGGCGGCGCCTTCCTCGCGTCGATGATCGGCGGCCTGGTCGGCGCCTTCGTGCTGACGCTCTCGATCCCCATCGCGGGTCCTTTGGTGCTCGCGCTCGGCAGCGCCGAGCTGCTGATGCTCGCGATCATGGGCCTGGCCTATGCGAGCGGGCTGGTCGGCGACAGCCCGGCCAAGGGCATCATGTCGGCCGCGCTCGGGCTGTTTATCGGCACCATCGGCGTTGCGCCCTCGGCGCCGGAGCTGCGCTACACCTTCGGCGTCGCTTATCTGTTCGACGGTCCGGCGCTCACGATCCTCGCGCTCGGCCTGTTCGGCGTTGCCGAAGTGATCGTCATGCTCGGCCAGGGCGGCGCCATCGCCGAGCGGCGCTTCCAGCTCTCGGGCTGGATGGATGGCGTGCGCGACGTGGCCCGGGAATGGAAGATCGTCGCCACCGGCTCGGTGATCGGCGTGATCTTCGGGGTCATTCCGGCGATCGGTGCCTCGGCCTCGACCTGGGTCGCCTATGGCCACGCGGTTTCCACCGCCAAGGACAAGCGCATGGTCGGCAAGGGCGACCCGCGCGGCATGCTGGCCGCCGAAGGCGCCAACAACGCCACCATCACCACCGATCTGGTGCCGACGCTGCTGTTCGCCGTGCCCGGCGGGCCGGCCGCGGCCGTCTTCCTCGGCGCGCTGTTCGTCTGGGGTTATTACCCCGGCCCGCGCTTCGTGCAGATGAACCTCGACCTCATGTTCCTGATCGTCTGGTCGAGCGCGATCGCGGCCGTGCTCGGCGCCGCGCTCTGCTTCGCCGCGAGCCCCTGGATCGCGCGCCTCACCCGCATCGATTTCGGACTGGTCGCGGCTCCCCTCATCGTCGTCATGCTGCTCGGCTCGTTCGACTCCAAGAAGACGGTGCTCGACTTCTACACGCTGTTGGGCTTCGGCGTACTTGGCTGGCTGATGAAGCGTGCGAATTTCCCGCGCGCGCCGCTGCTGGTCGGCTTCGTGCTGGCCGATCCGATCGAGCGCAATTTCTGGCTCGCCTATCAATTACACGGCTGGACCTGGCTCAAGGGACCGATCGTGCTCGGCCTGATCGCGCTCGTGGCCCTGCATGTCGCGCTCACATTCCGGCGCGCCTATGCGGCGCGGAAAGCAACGGCTTCCGCGGTCGCGTCGACCCCAGTGACTGAAACTCCTGCTCTATCGGCGCCGCGCGGCCGCCTCGATCTCGGTCTGCTGCTCGCACTCGGCGCGGCCATTCTATTCACGGCCGGGATTATTCTTTCGTTCAGGTTCGATGCCGACAGCCGGCTGGTGCCGCTGCTCGCCGCGGTTCCCGGCCTTGCCGCGGCGCTCTTCGTCCTGGTTTCACATCTTCGCGCACCGACCCCGGCGGCGGCGTGGCCGCCGCAAAAAGAAATGTTGCAGATCGGAATGTTCGGCGCAGCGATTGTGGCAATTCCGTTCGCTGGTTTTCTCGTCGCCGTCTCGGCCTATCTCGCCGTACTGTTGTGGACCCGCACCAATTTGCGGCTCCTGCTCATCCCCTATGCCGGGGCGATCGTGCTTTGCGCCTATGGCCTATCGCGCCTGTTGAATCTGCCGCTGCCCTGAGGCTCCGGCCGCCTCACATCTTCGACGGCAGATACGTGGCGATCACCGGAAATACGATAAGGATGATGAGCCGCAGGATATCGGTGATGATGAAGGGAAACACGCCATAGAAGATCGTCGAAATTTTCGCGTCCTCGATCACACTTTTTATTACGAAGATATTCATGCCGACCGGCGGGTGAATCAGCCCGAGCTCCACCGTCATCACGATGATGACGCCGAACCAGATCGGGTCGAAGCCGAGCGCAACGATCACCGGGAAAACCACCGGTACGGTAAGGATGATCATGGCCAGCGCATCCATGAGGCATCCGAGCGCCAGATACATGACCATGATCAGCGCCAGCACCCCGTAGCGCCCGAGCCCAAGGCCGGTGAGGAATTCGGTCAGCTTCTGAGGCGTCTGAGTGACGGTGAGGAAATAGCCAAACAGAATCGCGCCGATCAGCACGGTGAAAACCGCCGCCGTCGTGCGCGTGGTCTCCAGCAACGAGCGGCGGATGTCGGCCCGCGACAGGCGGCCGCGCAACAAGCCGATGATGAACGCGCCGCCCGCGCCCATGCCGGCGGCCTCGGTCGCGGTGAAAACGCCGCCATAGATGCCGCCGATCACGAAGATGAAGAGCAGCAGCGTCGCCCAGACGTTGCGCAGGCCATCGAGCCGCTCCGCCCAGGCGGCGCGCGGGCCCGCCGGCAAGTAGCCGGGCCGCGCAACTGCGATGATGTTGATGGTGAGGATGTACATCGTCACCGCGAGCAGCCCGGGCAGAATGCCGGCGATGAACAGTTTGCCGACGTCCTGCTCGGTGATCAGGCCATAGACCGCGAACACCGTGGAGGGCGGGATCATGATGCCGAGCGTTCCGCCCGCGGCGATCACGCCGGTGGCGAAGGACTGCGGATAGCCGTAGCGGCGCATTTCGGGATAGGCGACCCGCGAGAAGGTAGCGGCCGTCGCCACCGACGAGCCGCAGATCGCGGCGAACCCGCCGCAGGCGGCGATCGTCGCGATGCCGAGCCCGCCACGGAAATGCCCGAGGAAGCCGTTGGCCGCGCGGAACAGCTCGCGGCTCATGCCCGAGGTGGTGGCGAACGAGCCCATGAGCAGAAACAGCGGCACGACCGCGAAATTCCAGTCGGTCACCGTGCGCATCGAGGTGTGGCCGACGATCTTCAAGGCCGGCCCGCCGCCCACGATGTAGCCGAAGCCGGTGACGCCGACCAAGCCCATCGCCATGCCGACCGGCACGCGCAGCAGCATCAGCGCGAAAAGAACGACGAAGCCGGTGAACGCTATCGCGTTGGAGCTCATGCCGGCGCCTTACTCGACCGGCTTGATCTGATAGCCGCTCGGCATCAGATCGGGACGGAAGATCAGCCGATAGGTGCGAACCGCGATCAGCATGACCGCGGACACGTCGCCGAGCCACGCCAGCAGGTAGAACGGCCAGTTGGGAATCCGCAGATCGAAGGTGCGCACGTTGTCGAAGTAGGTGCTCGTCACCTTGTCCGACAGGGTATAGGTCTGCACCGCCACCACGAAGAACAGCACGAGCGTCGCGAAAACGTCGATCATGCGCTGATAGCGCGGACCGACATTGGCCCACACCAGATCGACGGTAATGTGCGTGCCGCGGTAGGACGTCGCCGCGATGCCCCAAAAAATGAGTACGCCGAGCATGAGCTGGCCGAAGCTGTAGCTGTCGGGGATCGTGACGTTGAAAAAATAGCGCAGCAGCACCGAGACGAAAACATCGAGCGCCACCAGCCCGACGAAGAACGCCGCGACCAGCTCGATCGCGTCGATGAAGCGGTCCATGCGGCTGCCGGCCATGCGCTCCCCCTGGCGCGACTGCATCGGACGGACATTAGGACAGCGGCGGCGGGCAGAGTGTCCGCCGGCGTCAACCCGGTGCGGTCGCTGGTGCAGTCGTGTCCCGTTCGCGGGACTTCTTTTGTTGTCGGCACCTTATGAACTGTGGATTCTCAAGGCAATCCCCGCGGCGCCGTGCGCGGCCCACGAAATGCCCGGTATCTCGTTGGGATAATTGCGGGATTCAGCGGACCGATTTGATCTGGCACCGCCTTGGGCCTAAGGTCTAAGCAACGCTCCGATAACGCGCGGGAAAGCCATGGAAGTTTCGTTCCGGAAGGAAATCGAGAGCCTGCGCCTGGGCAACGGCGCGACCTTCCAAGGCGAGGGCATCCTCGCCGTGACCAAGGCGCTGCTGCAATCGGGCGTCGCCTATGTCGGCGGCTATCAGGGCGCGCCGGTTACGCACTTGCTCGACGTGCTGGTGCAGTCCGAGGACCTGCTCGCCGAGCTCGGCGTCAAGGTCGAGACCTGCACCAACGAGGCGGCCGCGGCCGCCATGCTCGCCGCTTCGATCAATTACCCGGTGCGCGGGGCCGTCACCTGGAAGTCGATCGTCGGCACCAACGTCGCAGCCGACGCACTCTCCAATCTCGCCTCCTGCGGCGTCATGGGCGGCGCGCTCATCATCGTCGGCGAGGACTATGGCGAGGGCGCCAGCGTCATTCAGGAGCGCACCCACGCCATGGCGCTCAAGTCGTCGCTCTGGCTGCTGGACCCGCGCCCGGAGCTGCCCACGATCGTGCACATGGTGGAAAAGGGCTTCGAGCTTTCCGAAGCGTCGAACACGCCGGTCATAATCGAGTTGCGCATCCGCGCCTGCCACGTATTCGGCAGCTTCGAGACCAAGGACAATGTGGCGCCGCTGGTCTCGTCCAAGCATCGCGTCGGGCCCGCGAAATTCCTCTATGACCGGCTCTCCCATCCGCCGGTGATTTTCCCGCAGGAGGTCGCGAAATTCGAGCGCCGCATGCCGGCCGCGCGCAAGTTCATCATGGAGCACAAGCTCAACGAGCAGCTCGGGCCCAAGGACGGCGAGAACAACAGCGAACTCGGCATCATCGTCCAGGGCGGCCTGTTCAATGGGCTGAATTCCCGCCTCGCGCTCGCGGGCCTGAGCGACGTCTATGGCGATGTCGAGATTCCGACGCTGGTGCTGAACGTCGTCCATCCGCTGGTGCCCGAGGAGATCTCGGGCTTCTGCGCCGGCAAGAAAGCGGTGCTCATCGTCGAGGAAGGCTCGCCGGATTTCATCGAGCAGGCCATCGGCCAGATCCTGCGCAAGGCCGATCTCAACACCCGCCTGCACGGCAAGGACGTCTTCGTCATGGCCGGCGAATACACACCGCTGGTGATCGGCAAGGGATTGTCGCGCTTCCTCGATCAATACGGGCGGAAGAACGAAACGCTCGAACAATGGGCCAAGGACACCGAGGACCGGCGCGCGGAAGCGGCCAAAGCGCTCGATTTGCCGCTGCCGCCGCGCCCGCCGACCTTCTGCACCGGCTGCCCGGAGCGGCCGATCTTCTCGGCCATGAAAATTCTCAAGAAAGAGATGGGACCGGTGCATGTCGCCGTCGATATCGGCTGCCATGCGCTGGCGACCTTCCCGCCGTTCAGCCAGGGCAACTCGATCCTCGGCTACGGCATGTCGCTCGCGTCGGCCGCCGCGGTTTCCGGCACCCAGGAGCATCGCCCGGTTTCGATCATGGGCGACGGCGGCTTCTGGCATAACGGGTTACTGACCGGCGTCACCGGCGCCGTGTTCAACAAGGACGACGAAGTCCTCATCATCATGAACAACGGCTATTCGAGCGCCACCGGCCAGCAGGATCTGATCTCGAGCGCCCCCGAAACGGACGGCCGCGGCCAGGGCCTCGACATCGAGAAGGCGCTCAAGGGCGTCGGCGTCTCCTGGATCAAGCGCGTGCGCACCTATGGCGTGAGCGGCGTGGTGAAGGTGCTGCGTGATGCACTGCATACCGAGGAAAAGGGCCTGAAAGTCATCATCGCCGACGGCGAGTGTCAGCTTGCGCGCCAGCGCCGCATCCGGCCCGAAATGGCCAAGCTCTCCGCCGCCGGCGGGCGCGTCGTGCGCACCCGCTTCTGGGTCGATCCGGAAGTCTGCACCGGTGACCATTCCTGCATCCGGCTCTCCGGCTGCCCTTCGCTCACCATCAAGCCGACCGAGGACAAGCTGCGCACCGATCCGGTGGCGCACGTGAACAACGACTGCGTCGGCTGCGGCCTGTGCGGCGAGGTTTCCCATGCGGCCCAGCTCTGCCCGTCGTTTGCCGAGATCAACGTGATCGAGAACCCCAATGCCTGGGACCGTTTCCGGCATCGGGCAGCCCAGACCGTGATGCGCTTGTTCGACGGCCCCCCGGCCGCGCCGGTTCCCGCGGAGTAGAGCGGTGGCCAAAGCCAAACCGGTCAAGGTGCTGATCGCCGCGCTCGGCGGCGAAGGCGGCGGCGTGCTCGCCGGCTGGATCGCCAATGCCGCGATCGCCAGCGGCCATATCGGGCAACGCACCTCGATCCCCGGTGTCGCCCAGCGCACCGGCGCCACGACCTATTACATCGAGGTCCTGCCGCATGCCGGCACTGGAGCGGCGCGGCCCGTGCTCGCACTGAGCCCCTCGCCCGGCGAAGTGGACCTGATGGTGGCGAGTGAATTGCTCGAATCCGTGCGCGCGATCCAAGCCGGTTATGTGAGCCCGGACCGCACGGTGCTGCTGGCCTCCACCAGCCGCGTCTTCACCGTGGACGAGAAGTCCGCCATGGGCGACGGCCGCGTCGAGCCGGAACGGATGTACGAAGTCGCCACTTACTTCGCGCGTCGCGCCGTGCTGGCCGATTTCTCCAAGGCGGCGGCCGAAGCCAAGTGCCCGGTCAGCGCCGTGCTGCTCGGCGCGATTGCCGCGACCGGCGTGCTCCCGATCAAGCTCGAAGCGTTCCGCGCCGCGATCCAGACCGAAGGCAAGGCGGTGGATTCGAACCTGCGCGGCTTCGAGGCCGGTCTGGCACTCGTGGCTGAGCCCGCCGCGCAGCCCACAACCGGGCCGGAACTGAAGATCGCCGGCAATATTTCTCCGGCGGATGAACTCGAAGCGCGCGCCAAGACGCTGGTGCCGCGCGAGGCGGCTGAGATCGCGATCGAAGGCGTGCGGCGGCTGCTCGACTATCAAGGCCCGCGCTATGCCCAACTTTACCTCGATCGCATCGCGCGTTTCGCCAAGAAACCGAACGCGGACGGTGCGCTGATCCGCGAGCTCGCGCGTCATCTGGCCGTGCGCATGAGCTTCGAGGACACCATCCGCGTGGCGCAGCTTAAGCTGCGCGACGGCCGCATCGAGCGCCTGCGCGGCGAGGCCAAGGCCCGCGCGGGCGATCTCATCGAAGTCACCGAGTTCCTGAAGCCGGGCCCCGAGGAAATCTTCTCGATTCTGCCGCCCGCGCTCGGGCGAGCGGTGCTCGGCTTCGTCGCCCGCCGCGGCTGGAGCGAGAAGTCCTGGCCCATGCGCGTGCGCACCACCGGTGTCGGCGGCTATTTGCGGCTGAAGTTCCTGGCGAGCTTGCGTTCCTGGCGCCCGCGCAGCCTGCGCTATGCCGACGAGCAGGCCTGGATCGAGCGCTGGCTCACGCTCGTCGAACGCACGCTCGCGGTCGATGCCGCTTTCGCCCGCGAGGTGGTCGAGACCGCGCGCCTGGTGAAAGGCTATGGCGAGACCTATAAGCGCGGCCACGGCAATTGGCTGAGAATCGTGGACGAGGTGATCGAGCCCCTGCTCGCCGCCCACGCGCCCAAGGGCCTGCTCATCGACGCCGTCGTGCAATGCCGGGTCGCCGCGCTCGCCGATCCGGAGGGCCAGACGCTTGGCCGCGTCATCGATTCGGTGCGTGCGGCCTCGGTCGAGCGCCGGATCGCCGCGGAATAGCGCCGGGCGCCTTCACTCCGGGCGGATGAAATCCATGGCCGACGTGAAAGACGAGTATCTGCTCCGCCCCGACCCCGCCGACCCGCGGCTGACCGTGCGCGTCGAAGGCGTCGACCAGACCGGTGCGCGCATCGCGGCCTCGGTCACGGTGGAAAAGCCGCTCACCATCTTCCTGAACAAGCAGGAGATCGTCACCGCCATGACGATCGGCGATTTCCCCGAGTATCTCGCGATCGGATTCCTGCTCAACCAGAACATGCTGAAGCAAGACGACCAGGTGACCGGCGTCGACTACGACGACGAGCTCGGCGTCGTCGTGGTGCGCACCAAGCGCGCGACCAACTACGAGAAGAAGCTGAAGAAGAAGATACAGACCTCCGGCTGCGCCCAGGGCACCGTGTTCGGCGACCTCATGGATATGATCGAGGACGTTACGCTGCCGCGCACGGAGCTGCGCACCTCCTGGCTCTATACGCTGACCCACAAGATCAACACGACGCCTTCGCTCTACCTCGAAGCCGGCGCGATCCACGGCTGCGTGCTCGCGCACCAGGACAAGCCGTTGATCTATATGGAAGACGTTGGCCGCCACAACGCGGTCGACAAGATCGCGGGCTACATGTTCCGCCACAAGATCAAGCCGGCCGACAAGATTTTCTACACCACCGGCCGGCTCACCTCCGAGATGGTGATCAAGACGGTGCGCATGGGAATCCCGATCCTGGTTTCCCGCTCCGGCTTCACCGCCTGGGGCGTCGAGCTGGCGCGCAAGGCCGGCCTCACCTTGATCGGCCGCGCGCGCGGCAAGCGCTTCCTCGCGCTCTCGGGCGAGGACCGCATCGTCTATGACCAGAACCTCGCCTATGTCGACGACGAGAGCGCGAAGCACCGGCGCAAGGCCGCGGTGAATGAAGATTGAGGTCCCGCCGACGCTGGGCCTGGTGCTCGCCGGCGGCCGCGCCAGCCGAATGGGCGGCGGTGACAAGACGCTGCTCAAGGTCGGTGCTGTCACGATCCTGCAGCGCGTGCTTGCGCGCATTGGCCCCCACTGCATAGCCATCGTGCTCAACGCCAATGGTGACGCGTCGCGCTTTTCCGCCTTCGGCCTTCCCGTGGTGGCCGACGAAGTGCCGGACTTCGCGGGGCCGCTGGCCGGCATCCTGGCCGGCCTCGAATGGGCCGCCCGCACACACCCGGCCGCCGAATGGATCGCGAGTGTGCCGGGCGACTGCCCGTTCCTGCCGTCCGAGCTGATCCCGCGCCTGCACGAGGCGCGCATGGCCGAGGGCAGGATCCTCGCCTGCGCCCGCTCCGGCGAATGGCGCCACCCGGTGGTGGCGCTGTGGCCGGTGGCGTTGCGCATCGACCTGCGGCGCGCCCTGTTCGACGAGAACCTGCACAAGATCGAACTCTTCACCGGGCGCTACGGCGTCGCCGTTGCCGAATGGCCGGATCGTCCGGTCGACCCCTTCATGAACGTCAATACGCCCGAAGACCTTGCTGCAGCCGCCGATATTGCAGCGCGAAACATTGATGCGTGAGCGCTTGATCTCGCGGCCTTCGCGCCCATAATGACGCAAAGCGCTATAGGGGCTCCTGTGCCCCCGGGGAGGATTGGAAAATGAAGGTGTTTCTCACTGCCAGTGCCGTCGCCATCGTGATCGCGATCGTGTCGGTCTTCGTGCTCAACGCAATGCAAGAGCCGGTTTCGGTCGCCTACTCGTCGCCTACAGGCGTCCGTCTCTGAGCTGAGTCTCAGCCGACCAGCGCCGCATACGAGAGAAACCCGACGGTCGTGCCGGGCTCGACCTCGGTCACGTCCTCGGGCAGTTCCGCGAGCCCGTCGGTCTGCGTGAGCGAAGTGAGCACCCCCGCCCCTTCCTGCGGGTGCTTCACCGCCTCGTAACCGCCGCCGGCGGCGCGCAATGCGACCCGCACATATTCGCGCCGGCCCTTTTTCTTGCTGTAGCGGAACGCCGCGCGCACCGGCAGCGCGATCAGCGGCTCCGCCTTCGCACCCATGAGCCGCAGCAGAAGCGGCCGCACCACGCAGACGAAGGTCACGAACACCGCGACCGGATTGCCCGGCAGCCCGGCGAAGGCCGCGCCCTTGATCACCCCCATGGCGACCGGACGGCCGGGCTTGATCGCGAGCTTCCAGAACACCAGCCGGCCGAGCTGCTCGACCGCCGTCTTGACGTGGTCGGCCTCGCCGGTCGAGACGCCGCCGGTGGTGAGCACGAGATCGTGGTTCTCGGTCGCCTTCGAAATCGCCGCGGTGATTGCGCCGACGTCATCGGAAAGAATCCCGAGATCCTCGGTTTCGGCACCGAGCGCGCGCAACAAGCCGATCAAGAGGTACCGATTCGCGTCATAGAGGCCAGCGGGCCCTACTTTGCCGCCCGGCTCCGCGATCTCGTCGCCGGTGGAAAAAATCGCGACGCGCGGACGGCGGCGCACCTTGAGCGAACGCAGACCGAGCGCGGCGGCCAGCGCAACATCGGCTGGCGTGAGACGCCGGCCCGCCGGCAGCGCCACCGCGTTCTGCCGCAAATCCTCGCCTACGAGCCGCCGGTTGGCGCCGAGCTTGAGGCCCGCGGGCACGATCACCGCGTCGCCTTCGATGCGGGTGTCTTCCTGCATATAGACCGTGTCCGCTCCTTCCGGCATCGGTGCGCCAGTGAAGATGCGAATGGCCTCGCCGATGCCGAGCGGCCTCGCCGCCTTCGCGCCCGCCTGCACGCGACCGGCGAGCTTGAGCCGCGTTTCGACGCTCGAGGCGATCTCGGCGTGGCGTACGGCGTAGCCATCGACCGCAGAATTGTCGAACGACGGCAACGGGATAGGTGCCGTCACGTCGGCCGCGACCACCCGGCCCACGGCATCGGCGAGCCCGACCGTCTCGACCTCACTGATCGGCGGTACCTGCTCGGCCATCAGCAGCGCGGCCTCCTCGACGGCAAGCAACGGGCCCTTGTGCGCGAAACAATCGTCGGAGAGCTGCGCCATCATGCAGTCTCCACACGCTGGCCGATCCGCTCGGCCGGCACCGACTCGACCAGCAGCACGTCGACGATCTTCTCCGTGTCGTCGAGCGGCAACACCGGCACGCGCGCCTCCGGCACCGGCCCATCGGAAGCGAGCGCCACGATCCAGTCGTCGTCCGGGTGCAACAGCGGCTTGCCGAGCGCGGCGCGGTAGATTTCGAGCTTCGGGTGACGGTGGCGCTTGAAACCCTCGACGATCACCAGATTGACCGGCGTGAGCCGTTTCAGGATCTCCTCGAGGTCCGGCTCCGGCTCGCCGCGCAACTCGTGGATATGCGCCCAGCGCGCGCCGGACGACACGAACACCTCGCTCGCCCCGACCATGCGGTGGGTATGCGAATCCTTGCCCGGAATATCGACGTCGAAGCCGTGGTGCGCGTGCTTGACGGTCGAAACCTTCAAGCCGCGCGCGACCAGCACGGGGATGACGCGGGAGAGCAGCGTGGTCTTGCCGGCGCCGCTCCAGCCCGAAAGGCCGATGATACGCATGCCCCCTTATAGCAAAGCGCCCGGCGCCGAGGGCGCCGGGCGCGAAATGCGCAGATTGGGAGGCTTTAGGTGCGTGCCGCGGCCGGACGGCGTCCGCCCGAATGGGCGATCCCGCTCTTCTCCATCTCCTCCTCGACCCAGAGGCTGTGGTGCTCCTCGGCCCAATGCAGGTCGACCTCGCCGGTGGACATGGCTTCGAAGGCGCCTTCCATGCCCAGCGTGCCGATATAGATGTGAGCCAGCATGGCGGCGATCATGAGCACGCCGACGATGCCGTGGACGACTTGGGCGGTCTGCATGCCCGACGATGCCGGTGCCGTAGAACGGGAACATCAGCAGATAGCCCGAGATCGCCACCGCAGCGCCGCCGAGCGCCACGACCCAGAACACGATCTTCTGGCCCGCGTTGAACTTGTAGGCCGGCGGGTGCGCTTTGCCGACCAAGCCGCCGCCTTCCTTAAGCCACTGCGTGTCGACCGCGTTCGGGATGTTGTCCTTGATCCACATGAAGAAGATGAACACCAGACCGAGCGTGAACGGGAAGCTCAGATAACTGTGCGCGTACTTCGCCCACTGCGAGAACCCGGTGAACGCCTCGGGCCCGATCAGCGGCAAGAGCAGGTTCTTGCCGAAGGTAACGTTGATGCCGGAGATCGCCAGAACGATGAACGTGCCGGCCGTGAGCCAATGCATGAAGCGCTCGAGCCCGTTGAAGCGGGTGATCGTGCGCCCCGAGCGGCCGCGCGACATCTTGATCATGCCGCGGATCGTGTAGAACAGGACGAGGATCACGAGCATGCCCAGAATAGAGATGCCGCCGATCCAGTGCAGGGTAACCTGGTGGAACTGGCGCCAGTCGCGCCCGGCGGGCTGTTCGAGCACGCTCGCCCGCTCGTCAGGGATCGAGATACGTCCCTGAAGACGCCGCAGTTCCTGCAGGAGCTTGTCTTCCTGCACTGCACTCGCGGTCGGGTTGACCGAGTTCGGCTGCTGCGCGGCCGCCGGCGTAACGGCCGCAACGAGCGCCAGGAGCATGATCGCTCCGACGATGGAACCGATGCGCGTGAATAGCGTCGCCATGGACTTCCTCCCAGTTCCCGCAACGTCCGTACTTGGTGGGTGCCGGACGGCGCGGTGTTGTCCGCGCCGTCCATTCCCATCCTTAATTCAGGTGGCGATTGTCTCGCGATAGGCGGTCTTCCAGCCCCAGGCGCCGGAGCCGTAGCCGCGCTTGGTCACCCGCTCCTTGTAGATTTGCGCGATGATGTCGCCGTCGCCCGCGAGCAACGACTTGGTCGAGCACATTTCCGCGCAGAGCGGCAGTTTGCCTTCGGCCAGCCGGTTGGTGCCGTAGTCCCTGTATTCGGCGAGCGTTCCGTCCGCTTCCGGACCGCCGGCGCAGAAGGTGCACTTGTCCATCTTGCCGCGCGAGCCGAAGTTGCCGACCCGCGGATACTGCGGCGCGCCGAACGGACACGCATAGAAGCAGTAGCCGCAACCGATGCAGATGTCCTTGGAATGCAAGACCACGCCATCGGCCGTCGTATAGAACGCAGTTGTCGGACACACCGCCGCGCAGGGCGCGTCGGTGCAGTGCATGCAGGCCATCGAGATCGACCGCTCGCCCGGCTTGCCGTCATTGATGGTGACGACGCGCCGGCGGTTGATGCCCCACGGCACATCATGTTCGTTCTTGCAGGCGGTGACGCAAGCGTTGCATTCGATGCAACGATCGGCGTCGCAGAGAAATTTCATCCGAGCCATGATCCCGCCTCCTATGCCGCTCTGACTTGGCAGAGCGTAGCTTTTGGTTCTTGCATGCCCGTCGCCGGGTCGAAGCCGTAGGTCGTGATGGTGTTCACGCTTTCACCGAGCACGATCGGATCGGCGCCGGGCGGATACTTGCCCCGCTGATCGACGCTCTGGAACCAGCCGGCGAAGTGGAACGGCATCCAGGTCGTTCCCTTGCCGACTCGCTCGGTCACCAGCGCCTTCATGCGGCAGACCTTGCCCGCCGCCATTTCGGGACCGGAGACCAGCACCCAGGCGCCGTCCTTGATACCGCGCTCGGCCGCGTCGGCCGGGCTGATTTCGATGAACGCATCCTGCTGCAACTCGGCGAGCCACTTGTTCGAGCGGGTTTCCTCGCCGCCGCCTTCGTACTCGACCAGGCGGCCCGAGGTGAGGATGAGCGGGAAGTTCTTGGCGATCCCCTTGTCCACCGCCGCCTTCTGCACCGAGAAGCCGATGTTCGGCACGCGGAACTGCGCCTTGACGTCGGCATAGGTCGGATATTTGGCGACCAATTCAGGACGCGGCGTGTAGATCGGCTCGCGATGAACCGGGATCGGATCCGGCAGGTTCCACGCATTGGCGCGGGCCTTGCCGTTGCCGTAGTGAATCACGCCGTGCTCCAGACAGACACGCTGGATGCCGCCGGACAGATCGATCGCCCAGCCGACCGCATCGGGATTGGCACTGTTGATGCGTGTGATGGTCGCGAGTTCGGCCTCCGTCAGATCCTTGTCCCAGCCGAGCTTCTTCAGCACGCCCAGCGTGAACTCCGGATAGCCGTCCTTCAGCTCCGAGCCCAGTGAGTAGGAGCCCTCGGCCAACAGCGTCTTGCCCTGATATTCGAGGCCGAAGCGGGCCCGGAACGTGCCGCCGCCATCCTTCACGTGAAGGTGAGTGTTGTAGAGCTGATGCGTGCCGGGATGCCGGATCGCCGGCGTACCCCAGCATGGCCACGGCAGACCGTAATAGTCGCCGCCAACCTCCGGCGTATCCTTGGCTGCACGCAGCGAAACCAGGTCGAACTTGTCCTGGTTCTTCATGTGCGCCTTGAGGCGTTCCGGCGACTGGCCGCAATAGCCGGTCGAGAAACCGCCGCGATTGATCTCGCGCAGTAGATCCTCGGCCAACGGCACGTTGTTCTCGACCTTGATGTTCTTGAACATCAGGTCGGCGATGCCGAGCTTCTTGGCGAGGAGATAGAACACCTCGTAGTCGGTCTTCGACTCGAAGATCGGCGCTACGACCCGCTCATACCATTGCAGTGAGCGGTTCGAGGCCGTCCGCGAGCCGGAGCACTCGAACTGCGTGCAGATCGGCAGGAGGTACGTGTCGTTCTTGCGCTCCGAAAGCACCGCCCATGTCGTGGGATGCGGATCGGCAACCACCATCAGCTCGAGCTTTTCGAGTCCTTCCGCCGCCTTCGGCATCCGGGTGATGGTATTTCCGCCGTGACCGAACACCATCATCGCCTTCAGATTGTCTTGCTGAGCGACGTCGGCCTTCGGCAGCGTCGCCGCGTCGAACCAACGGGTCGACGGGATACCCGGCGTCTCCATGAGCGCCTTCGAGACGAAGCGCGCCTGCATCCAGTTGTAGTCGACTTCCCAGACCCGGGACCAATGCCGCCACGCGCCTTCGACCAGGCCGTAATAGAGCGGCAAGGTAACGATATCGAGCCCGAGGTCGGTCGCACCCTGCACGTTGCAGTGGCCGCGGAAGATGTTGGCGCCCACACCGACGCCGCCGACGTTGCCGGTAGCGAGCAAGAGGGTGCAGAAGGCGCGAACGTTGGCCGTGCTCACCGTGTGCTGGGTCGCGCCCATGCACCAGATGAGCGTGGAGGGCTTCTGCTTCGCGAACATCTCGGCGACGCGCTTCAGCTGCTCGCCGGGCGCGCCGGTCACCCGCTCAACCTCATCGGGTGTCCACTTGGCGACCTCCTTGCGGACGTCGTCCATGCCGTAGACGCGCTGCTGGATGAATTCCTTGTCCTCCCAGCCGTTCTGGAAGATATGCCAGAGCAAGCCCCAGATGATCGGAATATCGGTGCCCGAGCGGATGCGAACATATTCGGTCGCGTGAGCGGCCGTGCGCGTCAGGCGCGGCTCGATCACGATGTAGTTGCCGCGGTTGAGCTCGTTGCCCTCGATCAGATGATACAGCGACACCGGATGAGCTTCCGCCGGGTTGCCGCCCATGATGATCATGGTCTTGGAGCGGCGGATGTCGTTGTAGCTGTTGGTCATTGCGCCATAGCCCCAGGTATTGGCGACGCCGGTGACCGTGGTCGAGTGGCAGATGCGGGCCTGGTGATCGACGTTGTTGGTCCCCCAGAAGGCGGCGAACTTGCGATTGAGATAGGCGCCCTCGTTGGAGAACTTGGCCGACCCGAGCCAGTGAACCGAGTCCGGTCCCGACTTGGCGCGGATCGCCTGCAGCTTGTCGCCGATCTCGTTGATGGCCACGTCCCAGGAAATGCGGGTCCACTGGCCGTTCACCAGCTTCATCGGATATTTCAGGCGGCGGTCGCCATGCACGAGTTCGCGCACCGACGCGCCCTTGGCGCAATGCGAGCCGCGGTTGATCGGGCTTTCCCAGCCCGGCTCCTGGCCGATCCACACGCCATTGGCGACTTCGGCAATGACCGTGCAGCCGACCGAACAGTGCGTGCAGATCGCCTTGGTCGTCGTGATCCGTGCGCCCGGAGGGGCCGGCGGGCCGGCATCGGCCTTGCGCACCTGACCGAGCTGCAGCGTGCCGAGCGCGGCGAGACCGCCGGCGGCGACGCCGGAGCGGCGCAGGAACGTGCGGCGATCGAGAGCGCCGCCCGATTGGTTTGCGAACGACGCGGCCAGCGTGCCGCGACGAGCTTCGCGTTCGGTCCGTTTGATCAGCACGGGTGCCTCCCTCAGCTCGGATAGCGGTTGACGCGATAGTAAGTCTTCACGTCTTCGGTTTCCCGATAACGCGCCTTCTTCTTGTCCTGGTCGGACTCGACGGCGGCAGCGGTGCTCGCCAGCGGCACCGCTGTCGCGGCCGCTGCACCCGCACCTGCACCAAGTACGCGCAGGAATTCGCGACGGCCTACCGTCGTCTTTTCCCTCTGCTTCATCGCCATCTCCTCTTAATCCGAATGATCGCCCCGCCGCTCAAGACGGCAGCGCGAAAGCTTCCTTTTCGATTTCCAAGAACGTCCGCCCGAGTGTGCCGACGCGGCGGTAGAAATCCGCAGCTTCCGCATTCTCCAGGTCGGCGAAGAAGCGCCCGGCCCAAGTCGCCAGATGCTTCTCGAACACTTTCCGGTCGCTTCCCGCCGGCGCTTCGACGCTGCCGTCGATCAGACGGGACATGATTTCACACAGGATCGCCACGTGATCCTCGGGTTCCGGAATTCCCTCGGCGCGCTCGATCCCGAGCTGCACGAGATCTTCGCGCAGCCGCGCGAGCGGCCGCTCATGCAGGAAGCCGGTCAGGTAATAAGAGCCGTAGGGCAGCAGTTCGCCGCGGCCGAGCCCGATGAAAAGATCGAAGAATTCGCGCTCGACCTTCTCCGCCGTGGTGTTTCCTGCGGCTTCAGCCAGCGCGGCATGCACCAGCCCGAGTGCGCTTGTATCGGCCTTGAGCCTGGCGACGCGCGCGAGCAGATCCGCATCCGGTGCCCGCGAAATTAGCGCGGCCAGCAATCGATATTCCTGCGCCCGCGCAGCTTCGGTTTCATCCAGCGGAACGGCGTTGCCGGCGGCTTGCTCGTAGAGGTCAGGGCGCAACTTTGTGCGCTCCACGCCGGTCGCTTCTTCGACCGCGGCGACTCGCTCCGCGGGAATCCGGTCCCAGTTCGATACGGACGGTTGCGAAATACCGATGCGCCGCGCGAGTTCGCTCACCCCGCCAACGGCGTTGATGGCCTCGCTCAAGCCCGGGTCGCGCACACGACCTCCTGCAACGATATTCCCGCCCACTTCTTGATCAGAACGGTTTGAATCAGCCGCTCTTTTGAACTATTTTGAAAAGCGTATGGCCCGCAAGGGCCAAGCGCAATAGCTTGGGGCTATATCCGAACTATTCGGACAGGCTATTTAGCTAGGCAGTGCCCGTCCGTGACGCTTTCGAACCGGATTCTGGGCCGCGTCCTGCTCGCGGCCATGCTGCGGTGCGATAGGCGCTTCTTTTTGCGGTGCAAGAAGTCCTTGTTCCGGCACGCGGTCTGGACTCGCCGGGGCGGCAGCTTCCCGTGAATTCAAAACGTCGTGATCTAAAGGTTCCGCGACGGATTCTGGCCGTTCCGCCACCTTCGGAGGCCCTGCCGGCTGCTCCCCTGTGGATGGCGATACCGCCTCGGCGGGTTTCTTCTCGCCCGGATCGCCTTTAGTGCCGAACATTTCCTCCGCGAGCCGCTTAACGTCCACGCCGGGATCGGAGTGATCGAAGCCGTACATCGCGCCCGGTTCATTGAAGTTCCAGCTGTTCTCCGAAAGCCCGATGTAATCGCGGATCGCCGGATCGCTGGACCATGCCCGGCGCAACGCGGCGCGCGTGAGTTCAGCCGGCACGCCCGCCCGCAGGAACTGGCGAATATCCGTATCCGCGCCGATCGATTCGATCGACGGAAGACTGGCAAGATCGAATTTCGGCTCGCCGGCCTCCGTACTCAGAGCCTTCGTGTCGTCGGCCGGCGCCGCCACCGCCGTGCTCTCCTTCGGCTCTGCGTCCTTGGCCGCTGGAGCGGCGGCTTGCGGCGGCAATTCCTCCGCCTCGCGCTTCTTGCGCGACCAGCGCGACAGGAAATTTCTGTCCTCGCTCATTTGCTCCGGTCCTTGCGCGCGGGACCGCGTGGCGCCATGGCCTCGGGGTCCACGGGGGTACGCTTGCGCTTGAAGAACACCCGCTCGACATGATGCACCTCAATGAAGGCGGCGATCGTGTCGATGATCGATTCCGGCATCGGCACCGGATCGACGAGGTCGGAGCCGGTCTGGGTATAGCCTTCGCCTTCGGCCGGGTCGGCGGTCACCAGGACCAGATTATAGGGCGGATCGGCGTCCGTCGGCCGCAGCACGACCCAGAGCTGGGGCGTGCCGTTTATAAGATTGTCGCGGTAATTGCTGGTCTCCGAGGGAAACAGCTCGACCTCCGCGGCGCCCACATAATAAGTGGCGAGTTCGTCGTCGCCCGAAAGCCGGGTCCAGGGCGGCGTATCGGGCACGCCGGCGAGCGCGGTCACCGGCCGCCACACGAAATCGATCCATTGGCTCTTGGCGCGCCGCCGCTCGGCGACGATGCCGACTGGAATGCGAACGAGCGGCGGCACCAGGCTCACGTGACCACCTCCAAATGCCGGATCGGCAGGCCGGTCACCAGATTCTGCGGCTTCATGCGCAGGACCTTGTCTGCGGCTAGTCGCGAGGATGAGATAGACCGGCTCGCCCTGCACCGCCGGGTCGGCGACGGCCGGATCGCGGAACTTGAGCCGATACAGCGCCGCCACGCGGCCGCCCGTGGCCTCGTCGAGCGCCTCGCCGTTCCACAGCAGATCGCCGATCTTGGTCCCCTCCGCGTCGAGCCCCACGTACCAGGTGAGACTGGCGTCGCGCACCTCGGTGAGCGGTTCGACCTCGACCTCGACATGGAGCAGATGTTTGACCCAAGCCTCGATCACGCGCGCCAGTGCCTGGTGCCCGCGCCGGCCCGCCGTGAGATCGAGCGCCATGTCGTAGCGGTCGCTGCGTTCGAAATAGCTTGCCGCGTTCTCCTCGACCATGACGTCGATCTCGGCCGCGGTCTCGATCCCAAGCATGGAGACGAGCGGCGACACCGGCGCCGGGTTGCTACCCGCGATCTGCTCCTCGTCCGCCGAAACCAGCGCCCCCTCATGCACGGTCACCCGCTGGGCCCGGAAGAACAGTTCCGCGGCCCTGCAGCACGATATGGATCGTCGCGGCCGTCGAGCGCGTTGCGCAAAATCAGGTGTGCGAGCTGGTTCAGGAACAAGGGCGGCGTACGCCCGACGCCCTTGCGCACCAGGGCGAGATAAGCCGCTTCCAGCGTCGGATACGCGAACAAATGGTCGCGGAACGCGATCATCTGCTCCCAATTCTCGCGCGCATCGGCGTCCTCGATCGCCGCGATCTCGCCGCGGCTCACCGTCCGGCGCGGATCCGTCATCAGCGTCGCGTGCAGCTTGCGCTCGCCTGGGCCCGCGTCATCAGGAGGCGCCAGTTCCGGCCGCATGAAATAGACCTTGAGCAGATCGTCGCTCATGACGAGCCCGCCGCCCGCATCGCGGTCGAGCATGAGATGGCCCGAGGTGAGCCAGAACTCCCTCATCGCTTGTCCCCGGCGAGCCCGGCGAGATCGACGCGCTCCTCAGGCCCCTCCTCGCCCTCCACTTCGAGAAACGCGAAGGCGCGCAACGGCTTTGGCCCTGCGCGCGGTTGCAGCGTGCGGAAGGCTTCGCGCACATTTCCAGTCCTCGTGCGTGCGATGCACGGCGACCAGCGTGTCTTTTGGGTGATCGCAGAGCGAAGCGGCGAAAGCCACTTCCTCTTCGGCGGCTATGCGTGCGGTCATAAAATCCGGCGCGCCGAAATGCTCGACCAGCTTTTGCGCCAGCGTCTCGATCACCTTCACGCGATCTTGCTCGCTTGCCTCGACGATCTGCACCAGCGTGGACCGGCCGAGCGACTCGACCCCGAGAAATCCGCCGCGGAAGGCGGCGCGCGCCTTGCCCGAGAGCGCCGCCGGGTCCGTGTCCCAGAACACGAACGCGCCCGAGACGGCCCATTCGCCGGGTTCGGCGGCCCGCTCGAACACGAACGTGTCCGATGGATCGAGACGAATGGTACGCAACAGCCTCACGTCAGCAACTCTCCGCTATCGGGATGGCGCCACAGCGCCCGTTCGATCGCGGGCAGCAGCACGCGTTTCTCCACTTCGAGCTTGCCCTTGCGTCGGATCAGCAGAGATCGCCGGCGCCATCGATCGTGCGCTCGAACCCCTCCTCGACCGGCAGACGCTCCAGATAAGATTTGGCGACCTCGACGAAGCCCCCGTCCTGCCAGCGGTTCACCATCGACATGAAATGGCGCGCGAAACTCTCGACCAACCGGCCGGCGCCCAGATCGTCGAAACCTTCTTCCTCGAGGTTGGTGACGCCCGGATTGAAGCCGTCCTCGAGCGGCGCCAGCGCGTTGGTGCGGATCATGGCGCCGAATACGAGCCAGTCGGGTTGCTTGTCCTCGGCGGCATTCTTGGGCCAGCCGAGCTCGCCGCCGCCCACCACGGCACCCTGAACGAAGACCGTGGCCGGCCAATCGAAGGCGATCGCCCGCTCCGGCGGTGCGTGCACGGCGAGTGCATCGGCCAGCGCCGCGAGCCCCGCATAGATCGTGCGCCGGGCCGCTCGCAGTGGCTCGTCCGGCTCGATCACGAGGGCGAATTCGACCAGATCAAAGCGGCGCACCCACACCAGCGTGCCGGCGCCTTCCTTGGCGGCAATGTCTTGGCGTGGGCGAATGCATTGCCCGCCTCGCGCAGCGTCACCAGACGGAACACCGGCGGCAGGTCGAGCGCTGCCGCTGTCTTCGAAGCCAGCACGCGCGTGCGGGTCTGCGCCATAACCGATCCTTCAAGCCTTTCGGGACCCTTACCTTTTAACGCTTATAATTATAGCTTGCCTACCGGGCGACCAATCCCGCACGGCGATCAAGGGCCGCTGCGCGCCCCGAGGGTTCATGGCCGATAGCAAGCGCACCATCTTCGTCTGTTCCTGCGAGAAGACGATGCCGCTCGACACGGACGCGCTCAAGCGCGGCCTGCGCGGGGCCAAGGTCGAGACCGCCAACCATCTGTGCCGGGCCGAGCTCGATCGCTTCCGCGCGGCGCTCGCCACCGGTGCGCCGCTGACGGTCGGCTGCACCCAGGAAGCGCCACTATTCTCGGAAATCGCCGGCAAAACGGCATCCGAGACGTCGCTCGCCTTCGCCAATGTCCGCGAAACCGCCGGCTGGTCGAAGGATGCCGCCACCGCAGGCCCGAAGATGGCCGCACTCCTCGCCATGGCCGCGGAACCCTTGCCGGAAACTCCGCTTCTGCCGCTCTCCAGCGATGGCGTCGTTCTCGTCTATGGCCACGACGAGCGGACGATCGAGGCGGCAAACCTCGTTAAAGACAAGCTCGACGTTACCGTGCTGCTCACCAAGCCCGGCGACATCGCCCCGCGCCGCATCAGCGAATTCCCGGTGGTCAAGGGCACGATCCGTTCGGCCAAGGGTCACCTCGGCGCGTTCGAGCTCACGGTCGATGATTACGCCGCGCCACTTCCTTCCTCGCGCGATAAATTGGCCTGGGCACCACCGAAGAACGGCGCGACTTCGAACTGCGATCTCATCATCGATCTCTCCGGCGGTGCGCCGCTATTCCCGGCTCATGACCTGCGCGACGGCTATCTGCGCGCCGATCCCGGCGACCCGGCCGCGGTGTTGCGTGTGTTGCTGAAAGCCGCCGACCTGGTCGGCACCTTCGACAAGCCGCGCTACATCACCTTCACCGATCATCTGTGCGCACATTCGCGCTCCAAGATCGTCGGCTGCCATCGTTGCCTCGACCTCTGTCCGACCGGCGCGATCACGCCCGCGGGCGATCATGTGAAGATCGACGAATATGTCTGCGCCGGCTGCGGCGCCTGCGCCTCGGTCTGCCCGACGGGAGCCGCCGCTTATGCGCTGCCGCCCGCCGACGCGGTCATGCGCAAGCTGCGCACGTTGCTCGGTGTCTATCGCGAAGCCGGCGGAAAGAATCCGAGTCCTGCTGCTGCACGATGCGGCGCACGGCGACGAGATGATCGACGCGCTCGCGCGCCACGGCGACGGGCTGCCGGCCAACGTGCTGCCGCTCGCCGTCAACGAAGTGACGCAAGTGGGCCTCGAAGTGGTTGCCGCAGCGTTCGCCTATGGCGCGACGGCGCTGCGCTTCCTGCTGCGCGCCAAGCCGCGCCATGACATTGCCGCGCTCACCAAAACCATCGCGCTCAGCGAGCCAATCCTCGCCGGTCTCGGCTTCGGCCCCGGCCGCGTCGCCACCATCGAGACCGACGACCCGGACGCGCTCGGCGCGGCGCTCTACGCAATCAACCCCACGCAAGGCGCGAAGAAGCCGGCCACGTTCCAGCCTGTCGGCGCCAAGCGCGACGTGCTGCGCCTTTCGCTCCGCGAATTGCACAGGATCGCGCCCGCGCCGGTCGACGTAGTGGCGCTCCCCGCCGGCGCGCCGTTCGGCAAGGTCGAGATCAAGGTGGAGGGCTGCACGCTTTGTCTGTCGTGCGTGTCCGCCTGCCCCACCGGCGCGCTCATGGACGACCCCGAGCGGCCGATGCTCCGTTTCGCCGAGGACGCCTGCGTGCAATGCGGCCTGTGCCAGGCCACCTGCCCGGAGAAAGTGATCTCGCTGGTGCCGCAGCTCGATTTCCGCGCCGCCACCGCGACCGCGCGCGTGATGAAGCAAGAAGAGCCTTTCCACTGCATCCGCTGCGACAAGCCGTTCGGCACCAAGAGCACGATCGAGCGCGTCACCGCCAAGCTCGAAGGCAAGCACTGGATCTTCAAGGGCCAGCCGCAGCGGCTCGAGGTGCTTGAAGATGTGCGAGGACTGCCGGGTGATCGCCATGACCGAGGACTCGTTCGATCCCCATGGCGCGCCCGCGCGGCCGAACGTGCGCACCACCGACGATTATCTGCGTGAGCGCGAGGAGCGCGAGCGGAAGACGCTAGCCCCCTCATCCCTCCCCCTGGAAGGGGGAGGGAACGAAGAGTCACTTCGGCCTCGCCGCCTTCGCGAGAAAATCCACCAGCGCCTTGCGGTCCTCCGCCGAGCCGATCTTCTGCTCCGGCATCTTGGTGCCGGGCGTGTAGGCCATCGGGCCGATCTCGAACAGCCGCGCGACCGTCGCCGGCGTCCACACGATGTCGAGCCGCTTCAGCGCGGGCGAGAAATTATAGCCCGGCAGTGTCGCGATCCGGCGCCCGAAAATTCCATGCAGCGTCGGCCCGGCCCGATTGCCTTCGTCGGGCGTCAGCGTGTGGCAGGCGACGCAAGCCTTGAATACCTCCGCGCCGCGATCGCCGGCGTATTGCGCCAGCGGATCCTCGACACCACTCATGGCAACGGTGCCGAGATGATCGCCGCTCAAAGCGTTCCAACGCCGCACCATGCGGTCGGTGCCGCCGGTGACCAGCGTCCGGTTGTCGGGCAGGAACGCGACCGACCAGACCGGAAGCCCGGGCCCTACCAGCGTGCGCGCGAGCGAGCGCGTCGCGCGCTCGACGATACCGACCGAGCCGCGGATGCCGGCCGCGGCCAGAAGCGCGCCGTCGCCGGTGATCGCAAGGGCGATGATCGGTGTCGGCCCGACTTCGAGCTCGCCGCGCACCTCGCCGCTCGAAGCGAGGAAATAGACCTTGCCGTCGGCGCCCGCCGCGGCGATCTCGCCGTCCGCTGCGACCGCGACCGCGTTCAAGGGCGTCGGCAGCGTGCGGATAATCGGCGATCCATCGCTGAGCGCCCAGATGCGCACGGTCGCGTCGTAGCCTGCGCTGACCAGCGCGCGCCCGTCGCGCGTGAAGGCGACGCCGTTCACCGCCTGCTGATGGCCTTCGAGCACGCGCGGCTCGCCGCCGGCGAGCGGCCAGAGCCGGATCGTGTGATCCCATGACGCGGACGCCAGCGTCTTTCCGTCGGGCGAGACCGCGAGCGCCACGATCGGCGCCTTATGGCCCTCGAGCACCGTCTCGGGCTGCGGCGCGCCTGGCCGCCAGATCGCGATCTTGCCGTCCTCACCGCCGGTGACGAACCGCCCATCCGCCAGCATCGCGACCGCGTTCACCGCGCTCTCATGAAAGCGAAGCACTTGCTCGGCGGCGTTGCGCGTCAGCGACCAGCGGATCGCCGAAGTGTCGAAGCTGCCCGAGAGCGCGATGGTGCCGTCGGCCGACACCGCGATCGCGCGCACCGGCCCGCCATGGCCGCGCAACTGCGCCTCGGCGCGCGGGACCGCGAGCACGAAGAAAAAAGCACAGACGAGGAACCTGAACGCAATGCGCATTGCGATGAATTTCTCCATCGATTCAGGCTTCTACAGGGCGCATGCCGAGCGCGCGGATTTTCTCGCGCGTCGCGGGGTCCTTAAGCGCGGCAAGGAACGCCTGCACCGCCGGCCGTTCGCGCCGCGCCTCCACCAGCAGAAAGTCGTAATGCTCCGGTGCGACGGGCAGAAATCCGAGCCCGTACATGCGCGCGACCGGCTCGATGGCGACGCCCCAGTCGGCGCGGCCCTGGGCCACCGCGGCGGCGACCGCGTTATGCGAGCGCGGCTGGTTGGCGTAACCCGCGGGCCGCGCCGCGCCCAAAAGCTTGTCGATGAGGATGCGCGTGCCGGCGCCGGTGTTGCGGTTGACCATGAGCGCAGTCGGATCGGCGAGCACGGTTTTGAGCGCGGCAGTGGCGTCGCGTCCCTCGAAGCGCTTGTCGCCCGGCCGAAAAACGATTCCTTGCTTGCGCTCCCAGCCACGCACGAGCGCGAGCCCCGGCGCGAGCAGATGCTTGTTGTAGATGCCGCTCTCGGGATCGAGCAGATGCACCGGCGCCAGATCGCATTCCCCGCGCCGCGCCGCCGCGACGCCGCCGAGACTGCCGATCGCGATCGTGCGCGCCGCCAGTCCGCGCTCGACGAGCGCGCCCAGCACCGCGTCGAGCGCGATGCAGTGGCTCCCGGTAATGAGCAAATCCGGCGCCCGCGCCGACTCGCCCATGAGCGTCACCCTCGCGCGCGTGCCCGCGTCGAGCGCGGTGGCCAGCGCATCGATCTCGATGAAGCCGTCGGCCTGCGAGAAGCTCGTCACCGAGCCTGAGCCCTTGCCGGTCGGCAGCGCGACCGGGCCTTGCTCGCCCTCGACCAGCGCCACCAGCACGAATTCCTGCCGCCCAAGTTCCGAGGAGACGCGCACGGGAACCACAGCCTCGATCGTGCGCGCCGCCTCCGGCGGCAGGCCGGCCTTGGCGCGGATGATCGGCGCCACGAAGGCGTGAAATGTGAAAATCGCCGATGTGGGAAAGCCGGGGAGAACAATGACCGGCTTCTGCTCGGCTACCGCAAGACACAGCGGCTTTCCGGGCTTCAGCGCCACCCCGTGCACGACGATGCCGGGTTTGCCGAGCTTCGAGACAACCTGATGCGAAAGGTCGCCCGCCCCTTTCGACGTGCCGCCGGACAGCACCACGATATCGCATTTCGAAAGCGCCTCGCGCACGCCTTTTTCCAACACGTTCACGTCATCCGGAAACACGCCAAAACTCACCGGCTCGCCGCCCGCTTCGGTGACGGCAGCTGCGAGAATCGCGGCGTTCGAGTCATAGACACCACCGGGTTTGAGCTTTCCGCCGGGCGCCACCAGCTCGTCGCCGGTCGAGAGCACCGCCACTTTCGGCCGCCGCACCACTTCGATCTCGGCGAGCCCACAGGCAGCACACATGCCGATCTCACGCGAGCCCAGCACCGAGCCGCGGCGCAACAGCGTCTCGCCGCGCGCGATGTCGGATCCGGCAAACGAAATGTACTGACCGGGGGCAGCGGCACGACGCACCTCGATCGCGGGGCCGTTCGCCGTCTCGATCAGTTCGGTGTGCTCGATCATCACCACGCTATCGGCGCCGCGCGGCATCATGCCGCCGGTCGCGATTGTCGTGGCCGTGCCCGGCGCCACCGCGAGCTTGGGTGCCACGCCACACGCCAGCACTTCTTCGTTGAGCATGAGGCGCCGCGGATTCGTATCGCTTGCGCCTGCTATATCGGCCGCGCGCACGGCGAAGCCGTCCACGTTGGAGCGATCGAAGGACGGCACGTCGATCGGCGCCTTGATGTCGGCGGCGAGCACGCGCCCGAGCGCGTCCGCGAGCGCAACGCGCTCGGCCGCAAGCAGCTTAAGATCGAGATGCTTGTTGAATCGCGTTCGCGCCTCTTCCGGCGCGATCACTTCGAGAAACTGCTCCTGCCGAGCCGCGCGCCGCACGGCGTCCAACAGCGCATCGTCGCGCGCGGGCTTGCGCTCGCGGCTCATGGCAGCGCCCGCATTTGAACCATTGCGCCCGCCGGGAATCCCTCGCTTTCCGGCGGAACCAAGACCCAGCCGTCGGCGCGCGCCAGCGTCGTCAATCCCAAAGGTGCCGACGCGAGCGGCTCGAGCCCGTCATCTCCACGCCGCACCGGGACCACTTCGGCGATACCGACTTGCGAGGCGATCTTGCGCGCCAAGCGCGCTTCGGTAGTTATCAGCTTCTCGGCCGATCCAGCGAGCCACGCGACAAGCTTCGATCCCACAAGCAGCCACACCGCGAGAGCCGCATCAAGCCTTCCGGGAAACAGCAAGACCGGGCGTCCGCCCGCTTCGCCGACTGAGCCCGTTTCGCCCGGCGCGATGCCGAAGCCGTGGATTGCAATGCGGCCAACGCGTGCGAGCGTGGTTACACTCGTATCGCGTTTTCCCTGTCCGGTGCCGCCGATGACGAAAACCGCGTCCGCGCCCTTGTCGAGCAGCGCACGCTCGAGCGGCAGCTCGGAAACGATTTTGACCGTGCCGCCGGCCGCCTCGACCGCATGCTTGAGCAAGGTAGCGACGATTACGTGTCCGAGCCTCGGATTCGTCGCCGCGATCCGGATATTCGGTCGGCGCGCGTGAACGATCGCAACGCCGAGCGCCGCAAGCGCGGCGATATCGCTCGCGCGCAACCGCTCGCCTGCGCGTCGCAAGAGTGCGCCACGTTCCACGTTGCCACCGGCCGCGAGCACGCCGGTGCCCGGCGCGGCCCCGGCGACCGCCTCGAAATTGTTTCCCCGCACAATGACCGCGTCTGGCGGCAAGATCGCATCCGCATCGGGCGGTAGCCGGTCGCCCACTTCGACCCATACCGGCGGCGGCGAAAGCATGACCGGTGAATAGGCTCCGGCATCTTGCACAAGCTCCGCCCGCACCGCCCATCCGTCGATGAGCGCGACCGGCTGTGCCGGCCGCGACTCGAGCGCCGTCACGTCGGTCGCCAGCACGCAGCCGAGCGCGTCGTCCAACGCGACATCGCGCGGCACGACGGGCCGCGCCAGCGCCTCGACCTGCGCGAGCACTTCCTTGAGCGGCGCCAGTCGCGCGATGCGCTGGGCGGTTTCGGCCGGCGGATTCATGCCCCTTCTCTAGCCGAACGGAACCACGCCCGGTAGCGAGGCCAAGCGCGCTCCACGCGCGCAATTCCATAGCTTTCTGCTATAGAGCCGCCATGTCCGAGACCCGCCTCGATCTGCGTGGGCTGAAATGCCCGCTGCCGGCGCTGAAGACCAAGAAGGCGCTTTCGCGCATGGCCGCAGGCGAAGAACTGGTGGTCGAATGCACCGATCCGCTGACCAGCATCGACATTCCGAACCTGTTGCGCGAGACCGGCGACGCATTGGTCGACAGCAGGAATGGACCCGAGCTGCTGGTGTTTCACATCCGGAAGAAGTGAGGTTTCCGTGCGCGCGCGATTTCTGAACGCAATCCTCCTCGCCACGCTGGCCGTCTTCGTACCGCCAGCGACCGCGCAGGAGCGCATGCCGATTTTCGACGCGCACATGCATTACAACTGGGAGCCGACGCCGTTCTATTCGACGGAACAGGTGCTCGAGGTATTCCGCCGCAACAACATCACCGGCGTGCTTGCAACGAGCCGCCCCAACGACGGCACCCGCGCGCTGGTCGCCGCCAAGCCCGCCGGCCTCTGGGTGGTGCCCTTCATCCGGCCCTATCGCACGCGCGCCGACATCCAGACCTGGTTCAAGGATCCGGTGATCTTTGATCTGGTCGAAGCCGAGTATAAGCGCGGCTATTACCGCGGCGTCGGCGAGTTCCATATCTACGGCAAGGACGCCGGGGCCGAGATCGCAGCCAAGATCGTGCGCTTCGCCACCGAGCGCGGACTCTATCTCCACGCCCATTGCGACGCGGAGGCGCTGGAAATTCTGTTCTCCCACGACCGCCGCGCCAAGATCATCTGGGCGCACACCGGCTTTTCGGTCTCGGCCGCGCGAGTGCAGGAGTTGCTGGAGAAATACCCGGCGCTCTGGGGCGAGCTTTCGTATCGCGGCGGCATCACCGAAGGCTCCGGCAAGCTCTCGCCCGAATGGAAAATCCTGTTTTCGCGCTACGCCGACCGCTTTCTGCTCGGCTCCGATACCTGGATCAACGAGCGCTGGTTTTCCTACGACACCATCTTCAGCGAGTATCGCAAGTGGCTCGCGCAATTGCCGCGCGATCAAGCCGCCAAGATCGCGCACGGCAACGCCGAGCGCCTGTTCGGACCGCGGCCGGCGAACTGAGGATTACTTCTCGTCCTCGATCGGATTGCGCAGCGTGCCGACGCCCTCGATCTCGATCTCGGCGACGTCGCCCTGCTTCATCCATACCGGCGGCTTGCGCGCGTGGCCGACGCCCGACGGCGTGCCGGTGACGAGCACGTCGCCGGGCTCCAGCGTCATGCCTTGGGTGAGATAGACCAGCGTCTCGGCCACTGGGAACATCATGTTGTCGGTATTGTCCGACTGCATGACCTGGCCGTTGAGTCGGCTTTCGATCTTCAGTCCCTTGCCGCCCTCAGGCACTTCGTCGGCGCTCACCATCCATGGGCCGAAGCCGCCGGTGCGGTCGAAGTTCTTGCCCATGTCCCATTGCGTGGTCTTGCGCTGGAACTCGCGGATCGATCCTTCGTTGATGCAGGACCAGCCCGCGATGACCGAGTAGGCGTTTTCCATCGTGAGGTGCTTGGCGCGCTTGCCGACGATCAACGCGAGCTCGGCCTCGTAGTCGAAAGTCTCCGAGACCCTCGGGCGCAGAAGCGGCGCGAGATGCGGCGCCATCGAGGTCACGCTCCGCATGAAGATGGTCGGGAATTTCGGAACGTTGTCGCGGTTGGGGCCCTCTTTCACGTGGTCGAGATAATTGAGGCCGAGGCAGATGATTTTTCCGGGGCGCGCCACCGGCAGACCGAATTTGAGATCCTTGAGCGGCCGCCGCGCCGACGCCGGCGCGCGCTTGGCGAGATCGGCGAGCGGCTTCAGATCGCCGCCGCTGCTCGCGAGATAATCCGCGAGGTTCGCGGGCACCTTCGCGTCGGCCGCCTGCAGGTCGATCACCTGATCGCCTTCCACCACGCCCAGCCGCAAACCCTGCCCGCCCTCGAAGCCGACGATTTTCATGAAGTAACCGACCTAAGTGCCCGACTCACCTGCTAGCGGCCGAGCGCCAGCCTTCATGGTAGGTCTCGCGCACCACCGCGGCGTAAGGCGCCGGCGCGACGGTCACCCGCAGCTCCGTCTGCTTGTGGCGCTCGACCGTGGTCTTTTTCGTGCCGCCGTTCTCCTCGCCCCAGACCAGCGTGAGCTGCGTGCCCGGCTTGGCATATTGCTCCTCGACGAAGCCGAGCGACAGCATCTTGCGCTCGTTGTAGGTGTAGCCGCTGAACATCGAGGCGCCGACCATTTTTCCGCCGCTCGTGACGGAATCGAACGAGCTCGATGCGTAGTTCGACAGCGGCAGATCGATGAATTTGTAGTTCTCGCCGGCCGGCGCGAACATCGACTGCAGCACCTTGGCGACATCCTGGTCGTTCCAGGCGAACGTCACCTTCTTGCGGTGTACCTTGCCTTCCATCTTCTGCAGGGCTTCCTTGCCGATGAAGTCGTGGTCGAACTTGGTGAACGAGGCGTAGCCCAGTTCGTGCGGCGACGTGTAGTAGTCCTCGATCTTCTTCGACACGAAGCTGCCGCCGAGCCCGGCATTGGCTTCGTAGCTCGTGCCCGGCAGCCACTGCCGGTAGGATTTCATCTTCTCGCCGGTATAGA
This sequence comes from uncultured Alphaproteobacteria bacterium, assembly GCA_963765745.1. Taxonomy (GTDB): domain Bacteria; phylum Pseudomonadota; class Alphaproteobacteria; order Rhizobiales; family Xanthobacteraceae; genus JAHFPN01. The sequence continues at coordinate 35,799 of CAVXXM010000005.1, read as the reverse complement.
CCGCCGGCACCGGCGACGGGATCCAGCCCGACTCGAGCGTGTTGGTGGCGTAAGCGCGCGCGCCGACCTGAACCAGGCCGAAATCCTTGCCGGCTTCGATGATGGCGTTGCGGATCTCGTCGCCTTCCGCGTATGGACCCCAAACCTCGAGGCCCGGCGCACCGGCCATGCCGTGACGCAGCGCGCGAACCTTGCGCCCCGCGATCTTGATGTAATCCATATTGAAGAACTTGATGTCGGCGAACGGGCCGCCGTTCAGCTTCTGGATCACCTGCTCGGCGTTCGGTCCCTGGATCTGGTAGCGGTAATATTTGCGAACGACCGGCTTGCCCATCGGGCGCGACGGCGACCGGTCGTCGTATTCCGTCTTGACGTTGTAGCCGCCGGTCTTGGCATGGAACTCGATCCAGTTGGCCGCCGGATTGCGCCCGACGTAAAGCAAGCTGTTCTCCGCCAGATAAAACAGGATGCCGTCGCCGATCACATGGCCGTCGTAGCTGCACGGCGCGAATTGCTTGGCCTTGTTGACGGCAAAATTCTTGAACGAGTTGGTCGCGAGATGCGAAATCAGTTTGAGCGCGTCCGGACCTTCGATGAACAGATTCACCATGTGGTGGGACTGGTCGTAGAGAACGCAGGTCTCGCGCCACGCGCGTTGCTCATCGCGCCAGTTGGTGAATTCGGGAGCAACCACCGGATAAACATACGCGCCGATCTGCGAATTGCGCAGCATGCTGACTGTATCGCCGACGGCCTGAATCTTCTCTTCCAGGTTCTTGTAACTCATCTTGCTCGCTGCCTCCCGACCACCTAAAGCACTGACCAACCTATTCTTCGTGGCATAGATGGATGGCTCCCTTCAAGTCCCGAAACGTTGCGCGATGGGCAGTTGCCCGCTAAGCAACAGGATATGATTTCAATAGCCCGAGCCATGCCGCCGTTCCGCGCCGACCAGGTCGGTAGTCTTCTGCGCTCGGGCAAGCTGGCCGAAGCGCGCGCCAAGCGCGAAAGGAACGAGATCACGGCGCAGCAACTCGAAGCGGTCGAAGACGAAGAAATCCGCCTCCTGATCCGGAAACAAGAGGATATCGGCCTGCAAGCGATCACCGACGGCGAGTATCGCCGCTCCTGGTGGCATTTCGATTTTCTGGCGAAGCTCGACGGCGTGGAACAGTACGAGGCCGAACAGGGCATCCAGTTCCAGGGCGCCGTGACCACGGCATGCGGAATCAGGGTGGTCGGCAAGCTCGACTTCACCGATCATTCTTTCATCAGGCACTTCAAGTTCCTCAAGGCGCACACCAAGCAGACGCCGAAGATGACCATTCCGGCGCCGCCGGTGCTGCATTTCCGCGGCGGGCGCAAAAGCATCAGCAGCAAGGCCTATCCGGATCTCGATGTGTTCTTCAACGATCTGGCCAAGACTTACCGGAAGGCGGTCAAGGCTTTCTACGACGCCGGCTGCCGCTATCTGCAGTTCGACGACACGGTCTGGGCCTATCTCTCCTCCAAGGCCGAGCTGCAGAAGGCGCGCGAACTCCACGAAAGCGTGGACCAGCTTCCAGAAATCTATGCCCGCGTCATCAATTACGCGATCGCCGAGAAGCCCGCCGACATGGTGATCGCCACCCACGTCTGCCGCGGCAATTTCCGCTCGACATGGATTTCCGAAGGCGGCTACGAGCCAGTCGCCGAGATCCTGTTCGGCAAGGTGAACTACGACGGCTATTTTCTCGAGTACGACACCGACCGCGCCGGCGGCTTCGAGCCGCTGCGCTTCGTGCCCAAGGGCAACAAGCAAGTCGTGCTCGGCCTGGTCACCTCCAAGAGCGGCACGCTCGAAAAGAAAGACGACATCAAGAAGCGCATCGAGGAGGCGGCGAAGTTCGTGGCCCTCGAACAGCTTTGCCTCTCTCCGCAATGCGGCTTTGCCTCGACCGAGGAAGGCAATATCCTCACCGAGGAAGCGCAATGGGCGAAGCTGAAGATGATCGTGGACATCGCCAAGGAAGTTTGGAGTTGACATGGGCCGTGTCACGAATTTTCCGCTGAAGCGGCGCACTGCGCAGGATCGCGCGGCGGAATCGCCGCGCGACGAACGTCCGGCCGGCGTCGATTACGGCGGCCTGCCGCAATCGAGCGGCTATATGCTGCGCCGCGCGCAGCTTGCAGCGTTCCAGCATTTCATGCGCGCCTTCGCCGAGGTCGATATTCGGCCGGCGCAGTTCGCGGTATTGACGATTATCGAGCGCAATCCGGGACTGAAGCAGTCGCAGGTCTCAGCCGCCTTGGGCATCAAGCGCACCAATCTCGTGGCGCTGCTCGACGCGCTCGAGGAGCGTGGGCTCGCCAAGCGCGCCCCGGTGGCGGCCGACCGGCGCTCCTACGCCCTTCATCTCACCGACGCGGGCAACGCGCTGATGAAACGGCTGCGCGAGATCGACGCCGCTCACGAGGCGCACCTGATCGCCGCGATCGGAGAAGAAGGTCGCGACAAGTTGCTCGAATTGCTGCGCGGAATCCTGGAAGCGGCCGGACCTGCCGCCGTCGACGACGACGAAACCTGAAAATTACTCTGTAAATTACCAGGCCGGGCTCAGTCCTTCTCGCGCACCGGCGCGCCAAACAGCTTGACGATTTCCTCCGGGATCGGCTTCGACTTTAGCCGCTTGGGATCGTCCGGATGCAAGCCGACCCAAACCCGCGTCTCGAAACCTTCGACACAGAGCTGGCCGTCCTTCAAGAGCCGGTGCTCGACCTCAAAGCGCGACTTGCCGAACTCGGCAATCTTCGACTCCACGACGACATCGTCGCCATACTTCGTCGGCACGTGAAAGCGCGCGCGGATATCCACCATCGGAATTCCAGCAAAGCCGAGCTTCTCTGTGAGCTGGATTTTCGTGAGCCCCGTCGCGTGTTCGAATAGATGCGCCGTGCAATTGTCCATGATGACAAAATAACGTGGGAAATAGACGATGCCGGCGGGGTCGCAGTCGCCCCACTCGATGCGAACGGTGCGCGTGTTGACAAGCATGCCCATCAGCGCGGCGCCATGCGCAGGGCGCCGTCGAGCCGGATCACCTCGCCGTTCAAGTAGCGGTTCTCGACGATATGCAGGACGAGATCGGCATATTGCGACGGCTTGCCGAGGAGTTTCGGAAACGGCACCGAGGCGGCGAGACTCTGTCGCGATTCTTCGGGCAAGCCCATGAGCATGGGCGTAAGAAAGAGGCCGGGCGCGATCGCGTTCACGCGGATGCCGAACTGCGCGAGCTCGCGGGCCGCCGGGATCGTCAGCGCCACGACGCCGCCCTTGGACGCCGAATAGGCCGCCTGGCCGATCTGGCCCTCGTAAGCCGCGACCGATGCGGTCGAGACAATGACGCCCCGCTCGCCGTCCTCGAGCGGCGGGGCGCCCTGCAGGTCGGCGGCCACCAGCCGCATCAGGTTGAAGGTGCCGATCAGGTTGATCTTGATCACCCGCTCGAATTCGGCGAGCGGATGCGCGCCGTCCTTGCCGACGATGCGCTTGGCGGTGCCAATGCCGGCGCAATTCACCAGGATACGGGCGAGGCCGTGCTTGTCGCGCGCCGCCTTCAGCGCGGCCATGGCGGAGTCGGAATCGGCCACGTCGCATTTTACCGCGAGCCCGCCGATCTTCGCGGCGACCGCGTTGGCGCCGTCCAAGTTGACGTCGAAGATCGCGACCTTGGCGCCTGCCTCGGCGAGCTTCTCGGCGGTCGCGGCGCCGAGGCCGGAACCTCCGCCGGTGACGATGGCAGCGTGACCCTTGGCATCCATGGCTCAGTTCTTTCGTTGCGCCGGAGCGGCGTCGGGATTCTCGATCAGCAGCGCGATCCCCTGCCCGCCGCCGATACAGGCGGACGCGATACCATAGCGCAGCCCCGCGCGCTTGAGCTCCCGCGCGAGCGTAATCGAGAGGCGAACGCCGCTCGCGCCGAGCGGATGGCCGATGGCAATGGCGCCGCCGTTGACGTTCAACTTGTTCTCGTCGAGCCCGAGCTCGCGCGCGCAGGCCATGACCTGGGCGCCGAAGGCCTCGTTGATCTCGAAGCGGTCGATCTCGGAAAGCTTCAAGCCCGTGCGCTCGAGCAACGCCTTGATCGCCGGCACCGGCCCGATGCCCATGATTTCAGGCGGCACGCCGATGGTGACGCCCGCTACGATGCGCGCCAGCGGCGGCTTGCCGTGCTTTTTCGCGTAAGCCGAAGAGGCAACCAGCGCCGCCGCGGCACCATCGACGACCGCCGAGCTGTTGCCGCCGGTCTGCACGCCGCCGAAGGCCGCGCGAATTTTCGCAAGCGCCTCGACCGGCGACGGGCGTACATGGGTGTCGACTGAGAGCTCCTTCTCGCCGCGCAGCTTGAAGGCGCGCGGCTTGTAGCCGGCGCGCTCGAACGGCTCGTTCTCCACCTTGACGATCTCGCCGGCGACGAAGCCGCTCTTCTGTGCGGCGATCGCGCGCTCGAAGCTGCGCGCGGCGTAAGCGTCCACTTCCGGCCGGGTGATCTGGTATTGGCGCGCGAGATTTTCCGCCGTGTCGCCCATGGTCATGTGCGGCGCCGGATCCATCAGAGCTTCCCACAGGAAATCCTTCATCTCGGGCTGGCCCATGCGGAAGCCGCGCATGGTGTAGGACGCGATCGGGTTGCGGCTCATCGATTCGGCGCCGACGCACAGCGCCAGATCGATCCCCTTGTGCGTGATGCAGTCCGCGGCCTGCATCAGGATTTCCATGCCGGTGCCGCACACCCGCTGCACCATGTGCGCCGGCACCTCGATCGGCACGCCGGAATAGAGCCCGACGTGGCGCGGCAGGCAGTAGGTGTCGAAGCTCGCCTGCGCCATGGAGCCGGTGATGACGGCGCCGACGTCTTCGGGCGAAATCTTCGAGCGCGCGAACACTTCGCGCGCCGCCTTGATTCCGAGATCGGTCGGCGAGACCGGCGCGAGCGGGCCGTTATAGTCGGCGAACGGCGTACGCACGCCGTCCAAGAGCCAGATGTCGCTCCAGCTCGCGCCGAGACCCGCGTTCTTCTTCTCCATCGTTCATTTCCCCTTGTCGATCGCGAGCACCCGCGGCGACGGCCGCGGCGCATAGAGTTCCTCGACCAGATTGGCGCGCCGCGAAAGCACGGCGCGCTGGTTGATCGAGCCCTTGTCGGTCATTTCGCCGGCGTCGAGCGAGGGCAGCTCGGCGAGCAAAATCGCGCGGCAGATCCGGTTCGAGCTGCCGGTGGCTGACTTGGCGAGCGAGATCAGCCGCGCGCGGAACTCGTTCATCACCCGCGGCTCGTTCAATACCTTGTCCATCGGCGCGTCCGCCGCGGCACCCGCGAACTGGCGCACCGCATCGAGCGCGGGGAATATCAGGGCCGCGATCTCGTCGCGGTCGCCGCCGGCGATGACCACGTCGCGCACGTAAGGCTCGAAATGCGCGAGGAAACGCGCGCGCAGCGGCCCGACGCTGACCCAGGTTCCGGTCGCGAGCTTGAAGTCCTCCGCCACGCGGCCGTCGAACAGGAGCCCCGCGCCCGGATCGTTGGGGTCCTCGAATTTGAGCGCGTCGCCGAGCTTGTAGAAGCCCTCCTCGTCGAAGGATTTCGCGGTCAGCTCCGGCTCGCGCCAATAGCCCGGCATGATGTTGGGGCCCCGCACGCGTGCTTCGAGCTTGCCGGCATTCGGCACGAGCTTCAGCTCCACGCCCGGCGCCGGCAGGCCCATATTGGTGGAATCCTTGCTCTGCCACATGCGCGCGAGCGCCATCGGTGCTGTCTCGGTCGCGCCGAGACCGGTAAGAAACAGAATCCGCTCGCCGCAGCCGGCCTGCGCCAGCTCCTGCATCTCGTCGTACACCGATTGCGAGAGCGCGGCGCCGGCGAACCAGAGCACCTTGAGGCGGCTGAAGAAAATCTTGCGCAGCTCCGCGTCGGCGCGGAAATAGGGCAGCAGCGCCTCATAACCCTTGGGAACCGTGAAATACCAGTTGGTTGCGATCTCGTGCAGGTTCTTCACCGTCGTCTCGATCGCGCCCGGCGCCGGCTTGCCCTCGTCGATGTAATAAGTGCCGCCGTTATAGAGCACAAACCCGAAATTGTGGTTGCCGCTCGCCGTGTGGTGCCACGGCGACCAGTCGAGGATCACCGGCGGCTCATCCAGGAAGAAGACGAGCTGGGTCTGGATCATCGCCTGGTTTGAGCACCACATGCGCTGGCTGTTGATCACGCCCTTGGGCATGCCGGTCGAGCCGGACGTGAAGAGAATCTTGGCGATCGTGTCGGGGCCGACTTTGGCATACGCGGCATCTACCGCCTGGGTCGGCTTGGTGGCGAGCAGGTCCGCGATGAGAGTCGTCTTGCGTCCCGCCGGCGGATTGCGCGTCACGATCACGTCCATGTCGGCCGGAACCACGCTCGTGATCGCGCGCTCGAAAATCTTGCCGTCGGCGGCGAAGACGAGGCCGGGTGTCAGCAAATTGAACACGTGCTTGAGCTTGCCGAAATCGTCGGAGATCAAGGAATAGGCCGGCGAGATCGGCACGTAAGGCACGCCGACATACATTGCCGCGAGGCCGAGAAGCGCGTGTTCGATGTCGTTGCCGGAGAGAATTACGATCGGCCGCTCGGCGGAGACATTGCGCTTCAACAGCGCTTCGCCGATCGCGCGCGTGGCCTTGAGCGTCTCGCCATAGGTGATCTTGCGCCAGTTGCCACGCTCGTCGCGTTGCGCGAGGAAGACGCGATCCGGCGCCTTCTCGGCCCAATGCTCCAGCCGCTCGGTGATTTTCGTGACGTAAGGGCCGAGCTTGTGCGGCGAGCGGATATAGATGGTGCCGTCGGGCTTCCGCTCGATCAAATAGTCGCGCGGCCCAAGGCGAACCGGACGGAACGGCGCGGCGGACGCGGGCGTCTTGTTGATCTCTCGCGCGGCTTTCGACATCGTCCTGCCCGATCGCGAATTCAGCGGTTCTGCACGACCTTCGGCGCGCGCTTCTCAAGGAACGCCTTGAGCCGTTCCTTCGCTTCGCCTTCGCCTTGCACGATCGACGAGACCAGCGCCTCGGTCAAATAGCCGGTCGCGGGATCGGACTCGGCGATACGCGGCAGCGCCTGAATGATCGCAAAGTTGGTGAGCGGCGCGTTCTTGGCGACCCGGCGCGCGATCTCGATACCCTTGGCCAAGCCCTCGCCGTTCTCCACGAGATAATGCGAAATGCCCATCGCCTGTCCTTCGACCGCGTCGTAGGTGCGGCCGGTGAGGATCATGTCCATGACCCGCGCCGTGCCGATCAAGCGCGGCAAGCGCACCGAGCCGCCGCCGCCGACGAAAATTCCGCGCACGCCCTCGGGTAACGCGTAATAGGTCGAGCGCTCGGCGACACGTATGTGCGTCGCGGCCGCAAGCTCGAGCCCGCCGCCGACCACGGCGCCGTGCATCACGGTCACCACCGGCACCCGGCCGAATTGGATTTTTTCGAAGATGCGGTGCCAGTTCTGCGAATGGCCGATGCCGTCCGCGACGCTGCGCTCGGCAAGCTCAGAAAGATCGAGACCGGCGGAGAAATGGTCGCCCTCGCCGTGCAGCACCACGGCCCGCACACTCTCGGGCAGGCCAGCGAAGAATTTCTCGAGCCCGAACACGACCGGATCGTTCAGCGCGTTGCGCTTTTCTGGCCGCGCGAGACGGACGATGGCGATGTCGCCCTGGATTTCGGACGCGATCAAGGCAGGCATGCGATCAGGCGCTGGAGCATTCACTGGCGTTTTCTCGAAGGTTATTATTGTTATGAAGCATAACGATCCATCGCTTGAAGGTCAAGGAACGCTAGCTTTAGCAGCCAAAGCCGGGGCCGGCGAGGTATGCCCGGGGCTCAAAACACCACATATATGTCGGGCTTCAGCGCATGCTTATCCCGCTTGTCGCGCACAAGCCCGAGCCTGAACGCGCGCAATCGCCATCCTCGAGGACTAGAAACGACGATGCCGCCGATTCTCGTGCTTCTGATTTCGCTCGTGCTCGCAGCACCCGCGCTCGCGCAGGAGACGCCGAAGCTCGAAACCAATCAATCCTATATCGAGCAATTGGCGCGGAAGACGACGCTTCCGCTCGCCGATCCGCTCGCGATGTTCGGCTATGTGCTCGGCAGTCTGCCGGAGCGCGTGAAAATCTATCCCACCGAGAATTACTACTATTTCCACTTCATGCAGAACGGCGTGCGCTACTCGGGCAATATCCGCCTCGACCGCTCCGACCGCGACAATGGCAAGCTCCACTTCGCTTATTACCCTGATCGCGGCGAGCTGCAGGACGAGGCGGGAACCTACCGGCTGCTCGGTGAGGCGGAGGGCGTAAAGGTCGAGCGGATCGAGCGCTTCCTTTATCGCGTCTCGTTCGGAGGAAAGCAGGTCGTGTTCGAGCTGAACGATCTCTCCGCGGTGAAGCCGCCCGCCGGCGCGCTCGGGCCGGGCGAGAAGTTCCTCGGCCCCATCTTCGACGAATCCGGGATCCGCTTCTTCCTGATTTTCAATCCGAAGCTGAAGCTCCTCCACTACGTGCTCGACGAGACCGCCGCGCTGCCGGAAGAATTCGTGCCCGCGAAGAAGTCGGACCGCATCCTGATCGGCAAGCGCACCGGTTTCGCCTTTTATCGCGATCATCGTCTGGAGCGGAAAATCCTGATCGGCGTGCTCGAAAGCAACGCCATGGCCAACAATTATTTCGACGGCCCGTTCGATCAGCTGCCCGACAACTTCATCGCCGGCGAAGAACTGCGCGACGCGATTCTCGCCGTCGAGCCTGGCCTAAAAGGCAAGATCGACCGTTTCGGCAGCGACCCCGACGGCGCCAGCCGCTTTCTGATCGGGCCCTATGCGCACTACAGAAACGAAGCCGACCTGCAGCCGTTCCACGACTGCGCCGTGAGCAAGCGTGTGCCGCGCGAGCGTTATTACGCCTGCTTTGTCCATGTGGAGCGCCGCGACGACCGCACTCTCGCCCAGCCCGCGGCGACGCTCATGGGAAAACGCACGCCAAAACCCCCAAGATCATGAGCTTACCCGGCGCTTTCTCTCCTCTAACGACTGCGCGCCCCCGTTATCCACAGCCAAGGATTGGTCAGGCCACCTTGCCACCCGCGCAAAGGCTCCGATAACGTTACCTGCCAATGTGGCGTGCTTGTGCGAGGAGAGCCTCGGTGCCCATCGAGGTGCTTGCGACTCAGCGTCTTTATCAGCGTGTGGCGGAACAGATCGCCCGCCTGATCGCGAGCGGCGAATACCGGCTCGGCGGCCGGCTGCCGCCCGAGCGCGATCTGGCGCGCCTGCTCGGCATCAGCCGGCCCACCGTTCGCGAAGCCATGGTCGCGCTCGAGCTCGCCGGCCTCGTTGAAGTGCGCACCGGTGCCGGAAGCTATGTGGCCGCCATGCCGGCCGAAGCGCGCATGCTGCCGCTCTGGCTCGGCGATTCCGGCCCCGGCCCGATCGAGCTGATCGAAGCGCGCCGCGCCATCGAACCGATCGTGGCGGCCGCGGCTGCGACCCGCGCCAACGCCGACGACCTCGCCGTGATCGAGGAGACGCTCGAGGACATGATGCAGGCGGCGGACTCGACCTCGTTCCGCGCCGCCGACCGGCGCTTCCATCAGCGCATTGCGCAAGCGACCGGCAACGGCGTCTTCGTCGCCATGGTCGATAATCTCTGGTCGCAGATGTTCACGCCGATTTTCGAGCGGCTCGGCCGGCGCACCGGCCTGTTGCCCGAAGCGCGCGAGACCGCGCTCGAAGAACACCAGGCGATCGCCAAGGCGATCGTCGCGCGCGATCCGGAAGCGGCGCGCCGCGCCATGGATACGCATCTTGGCAATGTGCAGGCGATTCTTTCCGGCGAAGGCGTCGAGACCGTCACGCGTGAGCCATCGATGGCGGGAATAGCCAAATGACCATAGCCCGCGCCGTCACCGGCACCGCCACGCGCGGCCTGCTGCACGAAGATCGGCTTTTTCCGGCCGAACCCTCGGCCCGCGCGGTCGCGCGGCGGCTCTATGCGGGCGTGCGGGATTTGCCGATCGTCTCGCCGCACGGCCATACCGATCCGCGCTGGTATGCCGAGGACGCGGCCTTCCCCGATCCGGCTGGGCTTCTGGTGATCCCGGACCACTATATTTTCCGCATGCTCTATTCTCAGGGCATTCCGCTGGAGGCTCTCGGGATTGCACGCAAGGACGGCAAGTCCGTCGAAACCGATCCGCGGAAAATCTGGCGCCTGTTCGCCGCGAACTATCACCTCTTCCGCGCGACCCCGACGCGCATGTGGCTCGATCACACTTTCGCGACGCTGTTCGATCTCGACGTGCGGCTCTCCGCAGCGACCGCCGATCTCTATTATGACCGTATCGCCGAATATCTGGCCAAGCCCGCGTTCCGCCCGCGCGCCTTGTTCGAGCGCTTCAAGATCGAAGCCATCGCCACCACCGAAAGCCCGCTCGACGACTTGCGCTGGCACAAGATGATCCGCGACAGCGGCTGGAAGGGCCGCGTGCTCACCGCCTATCGGCCCGATCCGGTGGTCGATCCCGAATTTGACGGGTTCCGCAAGAATCTCGACCGCCTCGGCGAGATCAGCGGCTGCGACACACTCTCCTTCGACGGCTATCTCGACGCACACCGCAAGCGCCGCGCCTTCTTCAAAAGCTTCGGCGCCACCTCAAGCGACCACGGCCATCCGTCGGCGCACACCGCCGATCTGGCCGAAGCCGACAAGCACAAGCTGTTCGACAAGATCGTGCGCGGCCAATTCTCAGCCGAGGAAGCCGATCTATTCCGCGGCCAGATGCTCACCGAAATGGCGGCCATGAGCCTCGACGACGGGCTCGTGCTGCAAATCCACCCGGGTTCGTTGCGCAACCATAATCCGGCGCTGCACGCCGCCTTCGGCCGCGACATGGGCGCCGACATCCCGACCCGCACCGATTACGTGCGCGCGCTGAAGCCCTTGCTCGACCGTTTCGGCAACGAGCGCGCTCTTAGTGTCATCGTTTTTACTCTCGACGAGACCAGCTATTCGCGCGAACTCGTCCCGCTCGCCGGGCACTATCCGTGCCTGAAGCTCGGGCCGGCCTGGTGGTTCTATGACAGCCCCGACGGCATGCGCCGCTTCCGCGAGCTGACTACCGAGACGGCCGGCTTCTATAATACCGTCGGCTTCAACGACGACACCCGCGCCTATCTTTCGATTCCCGCCCGCCACGATATGGCGCGGCGGGTGGACTGCGCCTTTCTCGCCGAACGCGTGGTTACGCACCGGCTCGACGAGGACGAGGCGCATGAAGTCGCCCACGACCTGGCCTATCGGCTCGCCAAGGAGGCCTACCGGATGTGAACCGGCAGGGCGAAATGACCTGAACTGAAGAAACCATCATCAAGGGAGGAAACGACAATGAAAATGAAGCGACGTGAATTCATCGGCCTCGGCGGCGCAGCCGTCGCGCTCACAGCCGTGGGCCTGGCGGCGAAAACGCCCGCCTTCGCTCAAGCCAAGCTCGTGCTCAAGGCCACCGACGTCCATCCGCTCGGCTATCCGACGGTCGAGGCGGTCGTGCGTATGGGCAAGCGGCTGGAAACGGCGTCCAACGGCCGTATCAGTATCCAGATGTACCCGTCGATGCAGCTCGGCGGTGAGAAGGAGATGATCGAGCAAGCCCAGGTCGGCGCGCTCGCCATGGCCCGCATCAGCGTCGGCCCCATGGGACCGATCGTGCCCGAGCTCAATGTGTTCAACCTGCCCTTCATGTTCCGCGACGACACGCATATGGAGAAGGTGATCGACGGCCCGATCGGCGTCGAGATGCTGAAGAAGCTCAGCGACCATCCGACCGCAGGCCTGATTGGCATCTGCTGGATGAACGCCGGCACCCGCAACGTCTACAACAGCAAGAAGCCGATCAAAACGATCGAAGACCTCAAGGGCCTCAAGATCCGCATGATGGGCAATCCGGTGTTCGTCGAGACCATGAATGCACTCGGCGGCAACGGCGTCGCCATGGGCTACGACCAGCTCATCAACGCGTTGCAAACCGGCATCGTCGATGGCGCGGAGAACAATTATCCGAGCTACGCCAGCGGACAGCACTATCGCTATGCAAAATACTACTCGCTGACCGGGCACTTGATGATCCCGGAAATCCTCGTCTTCTCGAAGAAAATCTGGGAAACGCTCTCCAAGGAGGACCAGGCATTGATCCTGAAATCCGCCAGGGAAGCGCAACTCGAGGAACGCAAGCTTTGGTACGCAATGGAAGAGATCTCGCTCAAGCAAATGCGCGAGGCAGGCGTCGAGATCATCCAGATCGCCGACAAGAAGCCGTTCCAGGCGGCTGTAAAACCGGTGTGGGATAAGTTCGGCGGCGCGCACGCCGCGCTCATCCAGCGCATCCAGGACGTGAAGTAACGCCTAACGCTGAAATGAGACGGAGGCCGGCCGACGCCTTGGCGGAAGCCGGCCTCCTTGTTGCCGAACGGGGAACGGCATGAAGGCACTCTATATCCGGGCGATGGACCTGCTCCATCGCTTCTGCATGGTGGTCTCGGGCGTCTGTCTCGTGGTCATCACGCTCATCATCCCGTGGGGCGTTTTCACCCGCTACGTGCTGAACAGCGCATCGTCCTGGCCGGAGCCGGCGGCGGTGCTGCTGGTGATCTGGTTCTCGTTCCTGTCCGCGGCACTTTGCTACCGCGAGAACCTGCACATCGGCGTGGCGGTGATCCCCATGATGCTGCAGGGCACCGCAAAGAACGTCGCCGGCTGGCTCATCGAGCTCTGCATGATGGGCACCAACTTCTTCATGCTCTGGTGGGGCATCAAGCTCGTCCATACCACCTGGTACCAGTCGATCTCCGACTTCCCCGGCTATTCGGTCGGCCTTTCCTATCTGCCGGTTCCGCTTGCCGGCGCCATCACCGTCCTGTTCGTCATCGAGCGTCTGTGGGTCGGCAATCTTTTCGCCGGGCCGGCCGACGACAGCCTCAATCCCGTCAGCGCCGAATAGACGGGACGCGCCATGGATATCTTCATCCTGCTCGGCGGCTTCACGGTGCTCTGCCTGCTCGGCGTGCCCGTCGCCTATGCGCTGGGTCTCGCCGCCATCATCACCGCATTGTGGATCGAACTGCCGCTCGAAGCGGTGATGCTGAAGGTCTCCGACGGCACCGACGATTTCGCGCTCCTGGCGATTCCCTTCTTCATCCTGGCCGGCGGCATCATGGCCGAAGGCGGCATGGCCGAGCGGCTGGTGAATCTCGCCAAGATTTTCGTGGGCTTCATCCGCGGCGGGCTCGCATTGGTGAATATCCTCGCCTCCACCTTTTTCGGCTGCATCTCGGGCTCATCCATCGCCGATACCGCCTCGATCGGTTCGGTGATGATCCCGCAGATGATCAAGAACGGCTATCCGCGCCTGTTCGCCGTGAACGTCACGATTTCGGGCTCGCTGCAGCCGCTTCTGATCCCGCCATCGCACAACGCGGTGATCTATTCGCTCGCCGCCGGTGGAACCGTGTCGGTCGCCCATCTGTTCATCGCCGGCGTCATTCCTGGCCTTTTGTTGGGCCTCTCCTTGATGGCGCTCTGTCTGATCATCGCCTACCGGCGAAACTTCCCGAAAGGCGAGGTCATTCCGCTACGCCGCGCGCTCAAGATCGTCGTCGAGGCTTTTTGGGGCCTGCTCACCGTCGTCATCATCATCGGCGGCATCCTGAGCGGCATATTCACGCCCACCGAGTCGGCCGCCGTCGCCTGCATCTATGCGTTCCTCGTCACCATGTTCATCTATCGCGACTACAAGTGGCGCGATCTGCCAAAATTGATCGGGCGTGTCGTGCGCACCGTCGGCATGGTCATGATCATGATCGGCTTCTCGATCGCCTTCGGCTACATGATGGCGATCATGCAGGTGCCGGCCAAGGTGACGGCCTTCTTCCTCACCATCGCCGACGACAAATATACCTTCCTGCTCCTGGTCAATCTTCTCCTGCTCGTGCTCGGCACCTTCATGGATCTGGCGCCGATGCTGCTGATCTGCACGCCGATCTTCCTGCCGGTGATCAAGACTTTCGGCATCGACCCGGTGCATTTCGGCATCATCATGATCTTGAACCTCGGTATCGGGCTGCTGACGCCGCCGGTCGGACCGACGCTGGTGGTCGGCTGCGCCATCGGCAAGGTCAGCATGGAAGCCGTGTCGCGCAGCATCCTGCCCTTCTATGTCCCGATGCTGATCGTGCTCGCGCTGGTGACCTATATCCCCGAGCTCACGCTCTGGCTGCCGCGCGTGTTGCTCGGTAACTGATGACACGGCTCTCGGACGCAACCCTCGACCGGCTCCCGGCCGATGTAGCTCGCCCGCGCTATGACCGGGCGCACGTCCGCACCGGCATCGTGCATCTGGGCATCGGCGCGTTCTTCCGCGCCCAGCAAGCGGTGTTGATCGACGACGCCCTCGGCGCCGGCGATCTTGGCTGGGGCATCCTGGGTGCCAGCCTGCGCTCGCCCGACACCCGCGACGCTCTCGCGCCCCAGGACGGGCTCTATACACTCGCGGTTCGCGACCAGTCGGGCTCGCGCTACCGCGTGATCGGCGCGCTGCGCGAGGTGCTGGTGGCGCCCGAAAATCCCGAAAAGCTCCTGCGCGCGATGAGCGATCCGGCCGTGCGCATCGTCTCGCTCACGGTGACCGAAAAGGGCTATTGCCACGATCCGGCGACCGGCCGGCTCGACGAGACGCATCCCGATATCCGCCACGACATCGCAACGCCGCATGAGCCGTGTTCCGCTCCGGGTTTTCTGCTCGAGGCGCTTGCCCGCCGCCGCGCCGCGGGAGTGGCGCCCTTCACGGTGCTGACGTGCGACAATCTCCCCTCGAACGGCCGCACCGTGCACGGCGTGCTTTCGCGCCTGGCCGAGATCCGGGATCGCGATCTCGGCCGCTATGTCGCAGACGAGGTCGCCTGTCCCTCGACCATGCTCGACCGCATCGTGCCGGCCACGACCGCGGAGGACCGCGCCGAAGTCGCCGCCGCCATCGGCCTCGAGGACGCTTGGCCGGTGATCGCCGAGCCTTATTCGCTTTCGAGTGGTCGAGGATCGCTTTCCCGCCGGACGCCCGCAGTTCGCGCGCGGCGAGATCGAACTCGTCGCCGATGTCGCGCCCTGGGAGCGGATGAAGTCTAGCGTCTCTTGAACGGCAGCCATTCGACGCTCGCCTACCTCGGCTATCTCGCCGGCTACGCGACGATCGCCGAGACCATGACCGATCCGAATTTCGTGGCCCTCGTGCGCGATCTCATGGACGCGGAAATCTCGCCGACCATCGTGGTTCCGCCCGGCGCCGACCTTGCAAGTTACAAGCGCTCGCTCCAGGCGCGCTTCGCCAACCCGGCACTCAAGCATCGCACCTGGCAGATCGCCATGGACGGATCGCAGAAACTGCCGCAACGTCTGCTCGGCACCGCGCGCGAGCGGCTGCAAGCCGGCGCGCCGATCCCGCGGATCGCGCTCGCGGTCGCGGCCTGGATGCGCTACGTCACCGGCCGCGACGAGAATGGCAAAGCTATCGATGTGCGCGACCCGCTCGCCGGCCGCCTGCGACAAATCGCCGACGATGCCGGGCCGGTTGCCGGGCGGCTCGCACCGGCTTTGCTCGCAGTCGAGGAAATCTTCGGCCGAGACCTCGCCGCCGATCCGCGCTTTGCGCGGCCGGTAACGGCGGCACTCGGGCGCCTTTATGCGGTCGGCGCGCGGCAGGCAATCGCCGAACTCGTCGGCAACTGAGCCGTCGTTTGAGTCGTTCGGCGGTGAACCGTCTCCGAGATTCCGTAAACACCACCAATAGCTTGGATGTGTGGGCAAAATTGGGGCCATGTCCCATTTCCAGTTCGAGCAGCGTCTATAATCGCTCTCATTTGAGATCCCTTCACTTCTCCATCTCCAAATAACTTAGTCATTTCAATAAATTATAATTCTTGCGGAATACGGGGTAACTCCCATCCGCGGTCCCACTCGGATAGTGGGACCGGTTATGATTGACATGGCGCATCTCGATTGCTTTGTTTGCCGCTCCTTCAGCACCCCGAACCGAGGCGCGATCCGGTTTCTTCCGTCAATCCGCGCCCACAAACGCCACGGTGGCCGCCATGCATGCCGAAGAAATTCTCCGCGAGATTTCCGATTTCTGTCGCCGCTCTGGGCTCGCCGAATCCACCTTCGGCCGCCGCGCGGTGAACGACGGCAAGCTGGTGAACCGCCTTCGGGACGGCGGCCGCATCACCACCGAGACGCTGGACCGCATCCGCAATTTTATCGCCACTGGACCGCACGGCACTGGCTCGGCGCGCACGGCGGTGATCGATATCGAGCGCCGGCTCGTGAGCCCGTCGTTCGCACCCGTATCGCCGCGTCCAGCCACGGCGAGTTCCGACCCCGAGGATCCCACCCGCAATTTCCGTTTCTTCGACAACCGCCAGAAATATCTCCTGTTCGTCAATACCTGCAGCGAAAAGCAGGTAGTCGCGAACCGCGTCACGCTCGAGCTCGCCAATATCCATCCGCGCCCGCCGGCGCTGCGTCTGTTCGATGCCGGCGTCGGCGACGGTTCGGTTCTCACGCGCGTGATGCGAGCCATGCACGAGCGTTATCCGGCCATGCCGTTCTATATCGTCGGCAAGGAGATCAGCCTCGAGGACATCCGGCTCACGCTAGAGAAGATGCCGGACCGCTTCTTCGAGCACCCGTCGAGCGTGCTGGTTCTGACCAATCTCTATTATTCCGAGGCACCTTGGCTCACCACGCAATCCCTCAGCGCCGCTTCGAGCCTGGTGTGGCACGAGCTGGCGCTCACCGGAAATTCCGCGCATCGCTTCGAGACCCAGATCAACGATCTGCAGCCGTTTCTGGCCGATCACTGGAAGGCCCGCGTCAACCCCAAGACCGGCAACCCGATCTATGATCGGCCGGTCGTGCTCGTGATCTATCGCGAGGACCATCGTTTCCTACTCGACCCGGTGATCCCGCGCCGCGGCGGCACCGACGCCAACTACGACCTCATCATCGCCTCGCAGCCCTATCGCGCCCGCGCCTCGGTCGATTTCAAAGCCAAGAAGGTGATCGCACCGCTCGCGCGCGCACTCGGACCCGGCGGCCGGCTCATCGCGATGCACTCGCACGGCAACGACCCGGGCATGGAAATCATCAACAAGGTCTGGCCGGAGGACAATCCGTTCACCACCGACAGGCACCAGATCCTGAAGGCGGTGAAGAACGAGCTCGGCGCCGCCGGCCGCGACCTGAACTTCAATGCCTATGCCGATAACCGCTCGCTGTTTCGTTACGACATGCACACGCTGCCATCGGAGATCACGAACTCGATCGGTACTTCGACGCTGTTCGCGGCCTGGAACGCGGCGATTTATGTAGGCCAGATCGAGGACGACCGGCTCGCCGAGGTGGTGAAGGACAACCGCTATCTCGAGTCGACCGCCGAGGTGCTGAAGAAGCACGGCGGCCTGTGGTTCTGGGACGAGTCCTACGTGATCTCGCGCAAGCGAGAGTAGCGGCACCCGCTTTCGATGCACAAATGACAATCCAAGCAGCTTCCTCCGAACGAGAGCGCCTTGCCGCGTTCATGCGCGGCTGGTCGCTGGAAGTCACCCTGCCGAAGCCGGCGGAGATCGAGGCGTTGCAAGGGACGCTTGCGCCGGGAACCGAGGTTTTTATCAGCGCGATCCCAAAAGAATCCCATTTGCATCTGGTCGAATCTGCGGCGCACATGCGCCGGGCCGGGTTCGAGCCGATTCCGCACGTAGCGGCGCGCAATTACTCCGACAAGGCGACGCTCGAGGACATGCTCAATCGTACGCGCGGTGAAGCCGACATTTCGCGCGTTCTGGTGATCGGCGGCGACCGCGATACCGCTGCCGGCCCATTCATCGACGCACTTTCGGTGATCGAGAGCGGCCTCCTGCAGGCCCACGGCATCAAGGAAATCGGTATCGGCAGCTATCCCGACGGACATCCGCGCATCGCCGCCGACAATCTGGAGCGCGCGCTGGAGGCCAAGATCGCGGCCGCGCGTCGCGCCGGCCTCGGGGTACAGCTCGTGAGCCAGTTCTGCTTCGACGGCGAGCGGATCGTGACCTGGTTGCGCAAGCAGCGAGCAACCGGCTTCAGCGGGCGGGTTCGCATCGGCCTCGCCGGGCCCGCGAAGGTAACGACGCTGTTGCGCTTCGCCCAGCGCTGCGGCGTCCAGGCCAGCACCCGCGGACTGCTGCGCAACGTAGGCGTTGCGCTGCAGGCGCTGGGCCGGGCCACGCCCGACGACATCGTGAAGACGCTGGCCGAAGCGACCGCTTCGGGCGAGCTCGGCGAAGTATCGCCGCACTTCTATTCGTTCGGCGGATTCTCCACGACCGCGCGCTGGGCGAGCGATATCGCTTCCGGCACGCTTTAGCGCGTCACTCCGCCGCGACCCGAACGGGGTCGGAAGCCTTCTCCACCCGCGCCGCGCAGAACTTGAATTCGGGGATTTTCCCGAACGGGTCGAGCGCCGGATTGGTCAAGAGGTTCGCCGCCGCTTCGACGAACGCGAACGGAATGAACACGACCCCATCCGGCATCCCGTCGTCCTGCCGCACATAGAGCTCGATCGAGCCGCGGCGCGTGGCGACGCGGATCCGGTCGCCGGGCTTGATCCCGAGCTTGGCGATCTCGCCGCGCGACAGCGAAGCCACCGCGCTCGGCTCAAGCGCGTCGAGCGTGGTCGAGCGCCGCGTCATGGCGCCGGTATGCCAATGCTCGAGCTGGCGGCCGGTGGTGAGAATGAACGGAAATTCCGCGTCCGGCCGTTCGTCGGGCGGCGAGAGCTTGGCCGCCACCAGCTTGCCGAACCCGCCGGGCCGCGGGAAGCCTTTGTCGAACACCACGTCGCGTCCAGGCTGATCCGGCGCATCCGACGGATAAGTGACCGCGCCTTCGCGCTCGACCCGCTCCCAGGAAATATTATTGAGCGCGGGCATGAGCGAGGCCATTTCCGTATAGATTTCGCTCGGGTGCGTGTAGTTCCAGTCGAGTCCGATGCGGCGCGCGATCTCCTGCGTGATCCACCAATCGACCTTGGCCTCGCCCGGCAGCGGCAGCGCCTGGCGGCCCATCTGCACTTGCCGGTTGGTGTTGGTGACGGTTCCATCCTTTTCGGGCCAAGCCGAAGCCGGCAGCACGACGTCGGCATAGACCGCCGTCTCGGTGAGGAACAGATCCTGCACCACGAGATGCTCAAGGTGCGCCAGCGCCTCGCGGGCGTGGTTGAGGTCCGGGTCCGACATCGCCGGATTCTCGCCGAGGATGTACATGCCCTTGATCTCGTCGGCATGGACCGCGTCCATGATTTCGACCACGGTCTTGCCGCGCTTGGGATCGAGCTTGACGCCCCAAAGTTTTTCCACGCCCGCGCGGATTTCTGGATTCTCCACCGACCGGTAATCGGGGAAAAACATCGGGATCAGGCCCGCGTCCGAAGCGCCCTGCACGTTGTTCTGCCCGCGCAGCGGATGCAGCCCGGTGCCCGGCCGGCCGATCTGGCCGGTGATCAGCGACAGCGCGATCAGGCAGCGCGCATTGTCGGTGCCGTGCACGTGCTGCGACACGCCCATGCCCCAGAAGATGATCGCCCGCTCCGCGCGCGCGAAAGTGCGCGCCACTTCGCGCAACGTGTCGGCCGGAATGCCGCAGATCGGCGCCATTTCCTCCGGCGTGAAGTCCTTGATGTGCTCGGCGAAAGCCGGGAAGCCCTCGACATAGGTCTGGACGTATTGGGCGTCGTAGAGCTTCTCGCCGACGATCACGTTGAGCATGCCGTTCAGCATCGCGACGTCGGTGCCGTTCTTGAACTGCATCATCTTCCAGGCGTGGCGTTTCAGCGCCTGACCGCGCGGATCCATCACGATGAGCTTGGCGCCGCGCTTGGCCGCCTGCTTGAAGAAGGTGGCGGCGACCGGATGGTTCTCGGTCGGATTGGCGCCGATCACGATGATGACGTCGGAATTCTTCACCTCGTTGAAGGTGGCCGAAACCGCCGCCGAGCCGACGCCTTCGAGCAACGCCGCGACCGACGACGCGTGGCACAGCCGCGTGCAGTGATCGACATTGTTGGTGCCGAAGCCCGCGCGCACCAGCTTCTGAAACAGATAGGCCTCTTCGTTCGAAGCCTTGGCCGAGCCGAAGCCGGCGAGCGCTTGGGGCCGTCGCGGTCGCGGATGCGCTTCAGGCCCGAGGCCGCGCGCTCCAGCGCCTCTTCCCAGGTGGCGGGGCGGAAATGGGTCCAGGGATTGGCCGGATCGATCGTCTCGTGCGGAACTTTCGGCACGCCGTCCTTGCGGATCATCGGCCGCAACAGGCGCTCTCGATTGTGCACATAGTCGAAGCCGAAGCGGCCCTTCACGCAGAGCCGGTTCTCGTTGGCCGGCCCGTCGCGGCCGGTCACCGAGATCAGCTTGTCGTTCTTGATCTCGTAGGTGAGCTGGCAACCGACGCCGCAATAGGGGCAGACGCTGTCGACCTTGCGGTCGGGAAACTCCGTGCGCACGTTCTGCGCGTTCACCAACGAGGAGGGCATCAGCGCGCCAGTCGGGCAGGCCTGCACGCATTCGCCGCAGGCGACGCACGTGCTCGCCCCCATCGGGTCGTCGAAATCGAACACGATCTTTTCCAGCATGCCGCGGCCGGCCATGCCGATCACGTCATTGACCTGAACCTCGCGGCAGGCGCGGACGCAAAGATTGCACTGGATGCAGGCGTCGAGATTGACCGCCATCGCCGGATGCGAGCGGTCGGGCGCCGGTGACGCGTGCTCGGGGAAGCGGCTCTTCGCGATCCCCATCTTGTCGGTCCAGCGCCAGAACTTGGAATCCGGGTCGTGCGCGGTCTCCCGCTCCGGCTGGTCGGCGAGCAGCAGCTCGAACACCATCTTGCGCGAGGCTTTGGCGCGTTCCGATGCCGTCTTCACCTTCATGCCGGGCGCGGGCTTGCGGATGCAGCTCGCGGCCAGCACGCGCTCGCCCTCGATCTCGACCATGCAGGCGCGGCAATTGCCGTCGGGCCGATAGCCGGGCTCGGGCGAATAGCACAGATGCGGAATCTCGGTGCCGAGCCGCGTCGCGACCTGCCAGAGCGTCTCGCCCTCGCGCGCTTCGACTTCGTTGCCGTCGAGGGTGAATTTGATCGGCTTTGTCATGTGCTTGCCCTATGGCGTCCGGTTCACCACGCCCGCAAGGGCTTGGCGAGATCGTCGCGGAAATACTTGAAGACGGATTGCAGCGGATTGGGCGCCGCCTGGCCGAGGCCGCAGATCGAGGCGTCGCGCATCGCGGTCGAGAGCTCGTTCAGCAGCGCCTCGTCCCACGGGCCGTTTTGCATGAGCTTCACGGCCTTCTCGGTGCCCACGCGGCAGGGCGTGCACTGGCCGCAGGATTCGTCCTCGAAGAAGCGCATTAAGTTCAGCGACACCGCTTTCACATCGTCATGGTCCGAAAGGATGACGACCGCGTGCGAGCCGACGAAGCAGCCGTATTGCTCGAGCGTGCCGAAATCGAGCGGCAGATCGGCCATGCTGGCCGGCAAAATTCCGCCCGATGCGCCGCCCGGGAGATACCCTTTGAAAACGTGGCCCGGCTGCATGCCGCCGCAATATTCGTCGATCAGCTCCTGCGCGGTGATGCCAGCGGGCGCGAGCTTGACGCCGGGCTCTTTCACGCGGCCGGAGACCGAGAAGCTGCGCAGTCCCTTGCGCTCGCGCCGGCCATACGAGCTGAACCAGACGGCACCCTTCTCGACGATGTCGCGCACCCAAAAAAGTGTTTCGACGTTCTGCTCCAGCGTCGGCCGGCCGAACAGGCCGACCTGCGCCACATAGGGCGGGCGATGGCGCGGCAGGCCGCGCTTGCCTTCGATCGATTCGATCATCGCCGATTCTTCGCCGCAGATATAAGCGCCGGCGCCGCGGCGCAGGTGCAGCTTCGTATGCTTGGCGAGACCCGCCTGCTCGACCTTGGCGATTTCCTCGGCCAGCATCAGCCGCACTTCGGGATATTCGTCGCGGATATAGATGTAGGTCTCGCCCGCCTCCACCACCCAGGCCGCGATCAGCATGCCTTCGATGAAACGGTGCGGGTCCTGCTCGAGATAATGCCGGTCCTTGAAGGTGCCGGGCTCGCCCTCGTCGGCATTGACCGCGAACATGCGCGGCGCGGGCTCGGCGCGCACCAGATTCCATTTGCGTCCGGTGGGAAATCCGGCGCCGCCCAGGCCGCGCAGACCCGCTTCGTCCACCGCCTTGATCGTGTCCTCGCGCGTGCGCCGGCCTTCGAGACAATCCTTCAAGAGCTTGTAGCCGCCGTCCTTCTGGTAGGCGGCGAAATCCTTCGGGGTCTTGTAAGCGTGGGCGTGGGCCGCGTGCTTCGCTGCGTCGGCGACTTTGTTGGCGTCCGCGCGCATCACCTGCACATGGCCGACTGCGGCGACCGGCGCGCGATCGCAGGCGCCCATGCAAGGCGCGCGCACCACGCGCACGTTCGGTCCGAGTTTTTTCGGCAAATCCTGAAGCAGACGCTCGCTGCCCGCCATGGCGCAGGAAAGCGAGTCGCACACCCGCACCGTGACCGCCGGCGGCGGCGTCTCTCCCTCCTTCACCACGTCGAAATGCGCGTAGAACGTCGCGACCTCGTAGACTTCGGTGAGCGCAAGCTTCATCTCGTTCGCCAGCGCCGCCAGATGCGCCGCCGACAGATGCCCGTAGCGGTCCTGGATGAGGTGCAGGTGCTCGATCAGGAGATCGCGCCGCCGCGGCCGCTCGCCGAGGAGCAAGCGCACTTCCTCGAGCGCGCGCGGCTCGACCTGGCGGCCCTTTGGCGTCTTCGCCGGCCGCCGCCGCCCGCCGCCTGGCTTTTCCTGTGCCATCACAATCTTAGAACAACCCGACGATCTTCCCGTCGGGCGAGACGTCGATGCTGTTCGCCGCCGGCGTCTTGGGCAGGCCCGGCATGGTCATGATGTCCCCGCAGATCGCGACCACGAACTCGGCCCCGGCCGAGAGCCGCACCTCGCGCACGTTCACGATGTGGTCGTTGGGCGCACCTTTGGTATCGGCATTGGTGGTGAAGCTGTATTGCGTCTTGGCGATGCAGATCGGCGCCTTGCCGTAACCCATGGCTTCGAAGCTCGAAAGCTGGTCGCGCACTGACTTGTCGGCGGAAATGTCCTTGGCACGATAGATTTCCTTGGCGATGGTGCGGATCTTCTCCAAGAGCGGCATGTCGTCGGGATACAGCAGCTTGAGTTTGCTTTTCCCTGAGTCGATCGCCTTCACCACCGCGCGGGCGACGTCGGCAGCACCCTCGCCGCCCATGGCCCAGTGATCGGCCATCAGCGCCTCGACGCCCATCGCCTTGCACTTCTCCTTGACCAGCGCGATCTCGGCTTCGGTATCGGCGCTGAAGCGGTTGATCGAGACCACCGGCACCACGCCGAACTTCTGCATGTTCTCCACGTGGCGTTGCAGGTTGGCCATGCCGGCCTCGAGCGCCTTGAGGTTTTCCTTCTTCAGGTCCTCTTTCTTCACGCCGCCATGCATCTTGAGCGCGCGGATCGTGGCCACCAGCACCACGCAATCGGGCGATAGCCCGGTCTTGCGGCACTTGATGTCCATGAATTTCTCGCCGCCGAGATCGGCGCCGAATCCGGCCTCGGTCACCACGTAATCGGCGAGCTTCAGCGCGGTCGTGGTCGCCAGCACCGAATTGCAGCCATGCGCGATATTGGCGAACGGCCCGCCATGGATGAAGGCGGGCGTGCCCTCGAGCGTCTGCACCAGATTGGGCGACAGCGCTTCCTTCAGCAGCACGGTCATCGCGCCGTGCGCCTTGAGGTCGCTGGCGCGCACCGGTTTGCGGTCGCGGGTGTAGCCGACGATGATGCTGCCAAGCCGCTTCTTGAGGTCGTCGAGGTCGCTGGCGAGGCAGAAGATCGCCATCACCTCGGAGGCCACGGTGATGTCGAAGCCGGCCTCGCGCGGATAGCCGTTGGCGACGCCGCCAAGCGAGCAGACGATCTCGCGCAGCGCCCGGTCGTTCATGTCCATCACGCGGCGCCACGCGACCCGGCGCGAATCCATTCCGAGCTCGTTGCCCCAATAGATGTGGTTGTCGATCATCGCCGACAACAGATTGTGCGCCGAGGTGATGGCGTGGAAGTCGCCGGTGAAATGGAGATTGATGTCCTCCATCGGCACCACTTGCGCGTAACCGCCGCCCGCCGCGCCGCCCTTCATGCCGAACGATGGCCCGAGCGACGGCTCGCGCAGGCACAGCATCGCCTTCTTGCCAATATGATTGAGCGCGTCGGTCAGCCCGACCGTGGTCGTGGTCTTGCCTTCGCCCGCCGGCGTCGGCGTGATTGCCGTGACCAGGATCAGCTTGCCATTTGGCTTGCTCTTCAGCGACTTGATGAAATCCATGGAGAGCTTGGCCTTGTAGTGGCCATAGGGCTCCAGATTCTCCGCCGCGATCCCGAGCCGCTCCTTGCGCAATGCTCCATGATCGGCCGCTTCTTGGCGGCCTGGGCGATCTCGATGTCGGATTTGGGCTGTTTGTGTTGCGAGGCGGGCATACGCGAACCTTGTGAGAGGTGATTGATCGTTCAGGCGAGACGGGTGCCGGTCTTGATCCCGGCAGCCGCGGCGAATTCGGCACCGCTGATTTTTGCGCCGTCCGCGGGCCGCACACGAAGAACACGGATGCGGCCGTCGGCGCAAGCGATGGTGAAACTTTCGGCGTCGATCTCGACGATCTCGCCCATCTTCCCACCGATGCCGTTGGGCTGACGCGCGGGCAGCGGCTTGGCGTCGAACACCTGCAGCTTGGCGCCGTTGTGCGTGGTCCAGGCGCCGGGCTGTGGGTTGCAGCCCCGGATGAGATTATAGATTTGCGCCCACGGCTTCGCCCAATCGATGCGCGCATTGTCGCCGGCGCACCAGCCTTCGTAGCTGGCCTTCGAGTCGTCTTGCTTGGTGCGCGGCGCCTTGCCCGCCTTCACCAGATCGATCGCCTCGAGCATCGCTTCGACGCCCATCGGAAACAGGCGATCGAAATAGATCGAGCCCAGCGTGTCGTCGGGACCGACCGGCGTCTTCTTCTGCAGAAGAATGTCGCCGGTATCGAGCCCGTTATCGGGCCAGAAGATCGAGAGCCCGGTCTCGGTCTCGCCCTTGATGATCGGCCAGTTGATCGAACTCGGCCCGCGGAATTTCGGCAGCAGCGACGGGTGATACTGGATCGAGCCCTTGGTCGGAATCTTCAGAAACTCTTCCGGCACGAACAGCGTCACGTACGCCATGACCTGTAGATCGGGCTTGAGCGCCTTGAACTCGTCCCACACCTCGGGCTTACGATACGACACGGGCTGCAGCACCGGCAGCTTCGCCGCCAGTGCCGCTTCCTTCAGCGGATCGATCTTCTGCCCCGGCTTTTCCGGGGCGGCATAGACGGCAATCACGTTGTCGCCGCGCTTCAAGAGCGCCTCTAACACCGCCTTGCCGAAGGCCTGCTGGCCGTGAACTACGATGCGCATGCTTTCCCCCTGCCCTGGCGCCGCTCGATCAAGCCGCTTCCGCGCGCGCCTTGTCCTCGGCCGTGACCGCGCCCGAGCCCTTGATCTCGGCGATTTCCTTGGCCGAGAAGCCAAGCAGCTTCAGAACCTCTTCGGTGTGCTCGCCGAGCAACGGCGAACGCGTCACCTCGGTGATGCTGTCCGACATCTTCACCGGATTACCGACCGTCAAATACTTGCCGCGCGTCGGATGATCGACCTCGACCACGGTTCCGGACTTGCGCAGCGACGGCTCCTCGGCGATCTCCTTCATCGACAGGATCGGCCCCACCGGAATATCGACCGCGTTGCAGATTTCCATGACCTCGAACTTGTCCTTGGTCATGGTCCACTGCTCGATCGTCTCGAAGATATGCTTCAGCCGCGGCAAGCGCGCCGACGGCTTGGCGTAGTCGGGATCGGTCTTCCATTCCGGCTTGCCGATGATGTCGCAGATTTTCTCCCACACCGGCGCCTGGGTGATGAAATAGATATAGGCGTCCGGATCCGTCTCCCAGCCCTTGCACTTCAGGATCCAGCCCGGCTGGCCGCCACCCGAGTTGTTGCCCGAGCGCGGCACCGCCTTCCCGAACGGGATGCCTTCCGCATATTGCCGGTACTCCGGGAGCGGGCCGTGCGCCAAGCGTTGCTGATCGCGCAGCTTCACGCGGGCGAGGTTCAAGACGCCGTCCTGCATGGCGGTGAGCACCTTCTGGCCGCGACCGGTGCGATTGCGCTGAATGAGCGCGCAGACGATGCCGAAAGCGAGATGCAGGCCGGTGCCGGAGTTGCCGATCTGCGCGCCGGTCACCAGCGGCGGCCCCTCGCGGAAGCCGGTGGTCGATGCGGCGCCGCCGGCGCATTGCGCGACGTTCTCGTAGACCTTGCAGTCCTCGTAGGGCCCCGGGCCGAAGCCTTTCACGGAGGCTACGATCATGCGCGGATTGAGCTTGTGGATGTGCTCCCAGGTGAAACCCATGCGATCGAGCGCGCCCGGCGCGAAATTCTCCACCAGCACGTCGCAATGCTTGATCAGCCGCTCGATGATCTCCTTGCCCTTGCCGTGCTTGGAGTTGATCGTGATCGAGCGCTTGTTGCCGTTGAGCATCGTGAAATAGAGGCTGTCGGCCCCCTTCACGTCGCGCAATTGCCCACGCGTGATGTCGCCGACGCCGGGCCGCTCGATCTTGATCACATCGGCGCCCATGAAGGCGAGCAGCTGCGTGCAGGTCGGACCCGACTGCACATGCGTGAAATCGAGAATCTTCACGCCGTCGAGCGCCTTGCCGGCCGCGCCCCAGGGCTTGCTGGAAGGTCTCGGCAAGCCATTGCCAGAAGCTGCGCGCTTGGGCGCCGGCTTCTTCGTCTTCTTGCTCTTCTTGCGAGTGGCCATGACTTTGTCTCCAGGAATACTGATCCGATCGGTTGCTACTGGCGGCCGGGAGCTAATTCCCCGGCCCGCCATTTCGATTTATTTCTTCTTCACCACGCTTTGCGGGTTGAGATTGCCGATGCGACCGCTCTCGCTGCCGGCCGCCGGGTCGATCACCGCGTTGATGAGGGTCGGCTTGCCTGAGTCCATGGCCGCGTCGACGGCGCGTTTCAGCTCGTCGGGGGTCGTGACATGGACGCCGACGCCGCCGAATGCCTCCATCATCTTGTCGTAGCGCGCGTCCTTGACGAAGACGGTCGTCGCAGGGTCCGGACCGCCCGTCGGATTGACGTCGGTGCCACGATAGATGCCGCTATTGTTGAAGACGACGATGCAGACCGGCAGCTTGTACCGGCAGATCGTCTCCACTTCCATGCCGGAGAAGCCGAAGGCGCTGTCGCCTTCGACCGCGAGCACGGGTTTGCCGGTTTCGATCGCGGCCGCGATGGCATAGCCCATGCCGATGCCCATGACGCCCCAAGTACCGACGTCGAGGCGCTTGCGCGGCTTGTACATGTCGATGACGCCGCGCGCGAGATCGAGCGTGTTGGCGCCTTCGTTGACGAGAATGGCATCCGGCCGTTCTTTAATGACGGTGCGCAGTGCGCCGAGCGCGCCGTGGAAATCCATCGGCGCCGTGTTCTTCATCAGCCTCGGCGCCATCTTGGCGATGTTCTCGTCCCTTTTCGCCTTGACGGCACCAGTCCAGTCGGCCGGCGGGGCCAGCCACTTGCTATCCATGCCATCGAGCAGAGCCGACACGCAGGAGCCGATATCGCCGACCACCGGCGCGACGATCTCGACGTTGCTATCCATTTCCTTGGGCTCGATGTCGACCTGGATGAACTTCTTCGGTGCATCGCCCCAGGTCTTGCCCTTGCCGTGCGATAGCAACCAGTTGAGGCGGGCGCCGATCAGCATCACGACGTCGGAGTCCTTCAGCACCGTCGAGCGCGCCGCGCCCGCGCACTGCGGATGCGTGTCGGGCAGAAGACCCTTGGCCATGCTCATCGGCAGGAAAGGAATGCCGCTCTTTTCGACGAGCGCGCGGATCTGGTCATCGGCCTGGGCGTAGGCGGCGCCTTTGCCGAGGATGATCAGCGGGCGCTTGGCGCTCTTCAGCACATCGAGCGCACGCTTGACGGCAGACGGCGCGGGAATCTGGGCCGGTGCTGCGTCGATGACCTTGACGAGCGACTTCTGCCCAGCGTCAGCGTTCATGACTTGAGAGAAAAGTTTGGCCGGCAGATCGAGATAAACGCCGCCTGGGCGCCCCGAGACGGCCGCGCGGATCGCGCGCGCGACACCGATGCCGATGTCGGCGGCGTGAAGCACGCGGAATGCCGCCTTGCTGAGGGGCTTGGCGATCGCGAGCTGGTCCATCTCTTCGTAGTCGCCCTGCTGCAGGTCGACGATCTCGCGCTCGGACGAGCCGGAGATCAGGATCATCGGGAAGCAGTTGGTCGTGGCATTGGCCAGCGCAGTCAGACCGTTGAGAAAGCCGGGAGCCGACACCGTGAGGCAGATGCCGG
Organism: uncultured Alphaproteobacteria bacterium; assembly: GCA_963765745.1. Classification (GTDB taxonomy): domain Bacteria; phylum Pseudomonadota; class Alphaproteobacteria; order Rhizobiales; family Xanthobacteraceae; genus JAHFPN01. The sequence goes on along the minus strand of CAVXXM010000005.1, from coordinate 7,134 downwards.
GCTTCTTCGTCAGGAAGCCGGCGATGGCCGCGGCGTTGCCGGCGTGCTGCTCGTGCCGGAAGGAGATGACGCGGATGCCTTCAGCCTGCGCCATACGACCGAAGTCCGTGATCGGGATGCCAGGCACGCCGTAAATTGTCTTGATGCCGTTGAGCTTGAGCGCGTCGATGACGAGGTGAAAGCCATCCGTCAGCTCCTGCTCTGTTTTGGCTGCATTTGCATCCATGCTCACAGCTGCTTCGGCCACGGCGTCCTCCCGCTTCAATCCAGATAGTCGGCGTATTTCGCCACGTGCTCGGCGAGCCCTAGCGCGTGGTCGCGCACCAACGCTTCGGCGCGCTCGGTGTCGCGCTGTTCGAGCGCATGGATGATGTTCATGTGATCGCGGATGGAACGGTCGGCGCGATCCTGCTCGCCGATGGTCTTGCGGCGGATCATGCGCATGTGGGTGAACAGGTTCTCGGCCAGATCCATCAGCACGCGATTGCGGCTCATGCGGATGATGGCTTGATGAAACTCGATATTGACTTCCGAATATTCGTCGAGCTTGGCGTGCAGCGTGCCATTTTCGAACTTGGCGAACATCTTCTTGAGCTGCGCGATTTCCTCGTCGCGCGCATGCTTGGTGATCAGCCGCGCCGCCATGCTCTCGAGCGCGGCCCAGGCGGTGATCAGTTCGATCACGTCCTGCTTGGTCTTGCGCACCACATAGACGCCGCGCCGCGGCACCGAGCGCACGAAGCCCTCGCGCTCGAGCTGCGCCATGGCTTCGCGAACCGGGGTCCTTGAAATTCCCAGATCCTGCGCCAGCCGCCGCTCGTCGAGCCGCACATCGCCGTCGCCCTCGTAGACGTCGAGCGAGACGATGACGTCCTTCAGCGCCGCATAGGCGCGATCCTTGAAGGTGGACGTGTCCTCGAGCGGCGCCACGGCGACGCGCGCCGTGGGCGAGGAGTTTTCACTCATGACCACAGCTCATAGTCTGGCGGACTGGTATACATAATTCCTTATATAGCATGGGCCTTCCCCCTTCAAATCTAGGCCGCTGCCATGGCACGGACCCGTGCCCAGGCCGTGTTCAGCAGCGGCCAGAACAGCGCGATGAGCCCGAGCGCCATGATCGTGCCCACGAGCCCGTTCGACCAGAACACGGCGAGCGAGCCCTGCGAGCCGAGCAGCGACTGGCGAAACGACTCCTCGGCTTTGTCGCCGAGCACGATCGCCAGCACCAGCGGCGCCAGCGGGTAGTTGCATTTCTTCAGCACGTACCCGATCACGCCGAACACCAGCATCATGACGACGTCGAACGTCGAGTTGTGCACCGTATAGGCGCCGATCGCGCACACCACGAGAATGACCGGCGCGATGATGCTGAAAGGAATGCGCAGGATCGCCGCGAAAAACGGCACGCACGTGAGCACGATGATCAGGCCCACGACGTTGCCGACGTACATGCTGGCGATGAGGCCCCAGACGAATTCCTTCTGCTCGACGAACAACATCGGCCCCGGCTGCAGGCCCCAGATCAAAAGTCCGCCCAACAGCACGGCCGCAGTCGGCGAGCCCGGCACGCCGAGCGAAAGCATAGGCAGCAGCGCTGCAGTGCCTGCCGCGTGCGCGGCCGTCTCCGGCGCGATCACGCCGTCGATCTGGCCGGTGCCGAACTTCGCGCCGTTCTTCGACATACGCTTGGCGATGCCGTAACTCATGAACGACGCTGGCGTAGCGCCCGCCGGACTGATGCCCATCCAGCAACCGATGATGCAGGACCACAGCGACGTCACCCAGTAGCGCGGCAACTGCGCCCAGGTCTGAAACACGACCTTCAGATTGATCTTCGCGCTCTTGCCACGAAAGCTCAGGCCTTCCTCCATCGTGAGCAGAATCTCGCCGATGCCGAACAGGCCGATCACCGCGATCAGGAAGTCGAAGCCGGTGAGCAATTCCGTGAAACCGAAGGTCAACCGCAGCTGGCCCGTCATCTGATCGAGGCCCACGGAGCCGAGCGCGAAGCCGAGCATCATCGCCACCAGGGTCTTGAACGGCGGCTCCTTGCTCATCCCGATGAAACTGCAGAAGGCGAGAAAGTAGACCCCGAATTTCTCCGCCGGCCCGAATTGCAGCGCGAAGCGCGCGACCAGCGGCGCCACCAGCGTGATCATGATGACCGCGAACAGCGCGCCCACGAAGGACGACGTGAAGGCCGCGGTCAACGCTTCGCCGGCCTTGCCTTGCTGGGCCATCGGGTGACCATCGAAGGTGGTGGCCACCGACCACGGCTCGCCCGGGATGTTGAACAGGATCGAGGTGATCGCGCCGCCGAACAACGCTCCCCAATAGATGCAAGAGAGCATGATGATCGCCGAGGTCGGCGGCATGGAAAAGGTGAGCGGCAACAGGATCGCGACCCCGTTGGCGCCGCCCAAGCCCGGCAACACGCCGATAATGACCCCGAGCAAAATGCCGATGACCATCACCATGATGTTGAACGGCTGCAACACCGTAGCGAAGCCCTGAAACAGGTTGGTAATTTCTTCCATCGTTAGTTTTCCAGCCCCGTATCGAACGCACCTGCACCGTCGGCGCGCTCCCTTCCCGTCAGAGATTCAACAGATCCTCGATCGGCCCCTTGGGCAGCGGAATGAGGAACCATTTCTCGAACAGCACATAGAAGACGAGCGGCGTGCCGATCGCGACCAGCAGCGCGAGCCACCAGCTGTATTTCCCAAGCCACTTCATGAAGACGGCAATCAGGATCATTGACGCGACATAGATGCCGATGAATGGAATGACCGCCACATAGACCGTGGTCGGAATCACCACCGAGAGCACCTGGCGCAGCTGGCCCCAGGTGGCGAACAGTTTGCCACTGCGGCCGCCGATGATGATCCGGGCGAGATTGATCGCGCTCGCGCCCACGATCATCAGGCTGATATAGAATGGAAAAAACCCGGCCCGCGGCCCTTCGATGCCCCAGCCGATGCCGACCCGCAGGCTTCCGTAGAGAATCAGGACGCCGAACGCCATGGTGGCGAGGGCAACGCCGACCTCGACCGACCAGTGCGTAGGCCCGCCCTCTCCGGATGTCTGCGAATGTTCGGTCATGACGCCCTTGCCACGCGCGAGGAAGAGCCGCCGGCGGACAAAGCCCGCCGGCGGTCAATTGTTTTTTTGAGATCAGTTGGTCGTGGCGAGGAAGCCCGCGTCCTTCATCAGCATCTGGTGACGCTTTTCCTCGTTCTCGACCCACTTGGCGTACTCGTTTCCGATCATGAACGTCTGATTGAAAGCGCCGTCGTTCATGAGCTGCTTCCACTCGGGCGTCGCGCGCACCTTGCGGAACAGGTCGATGTAGAAATCCACCTGCTCCTTGGTAACGCCCGCCGGCATGAAGATGCCGCGCAGCATCAGGTACTCCATGTTGAGGCCCTGAGACTTGCAGGTCGGGATGCTCGCCCAAGAAAGATCGCCGGCGAGCTTGTCCTTGTAGTCGAGCTGCTTGCCGTCGAAAACGCAGAGCGGACGCACCTTGCCGCCGCGCCACTGCGCCACCGCCTCGATCGGATTATTGACCGTCGAGTCGACGTGGTTGCCGACAAGCTGCACCGCCACCTCGCCGCCGCCGCGGAACGGGATATAGGTGAACTTGACGTTGGCCGCCTTCTGAATCGCCTCGGTGATGATCTGGTCTTCTTGCTTGGAGCCGGTGCCGCCCATCTTGAAGGTGCCGGGCGGCGCGGCCTTCACCGCGTCGATATATTCCTTCACGGTCTTGTAGGGCTTCTCGGCATTGACCCAGAGCACGAACTCGTCGAGCGCGAGCATCGCGACGGGCGTGAGATCCTTCCAGTTGAACGGAATGCCGGTGGCCAGCGGCGTCGTGAACAGGTTGGAGAGCGTGATGATGAGCTTGTTCGGATTTGCGCGGGCGCTCTTCACGTCGAGGAAGCCTTCGCCGCCGGCGCCGCCGGACTTATTGATTACCACGAGCGGCTGCTTCATCAGATTGTGCTTGGTGACGATGCCCTGGATCACGCGCGCCATCTGATCGGCGCCGCCGCCGGTGCCGGCCGGCACGATGAGCTCAACCGGACGGTTGGGCTCCCAGGCTGCATGCGTCGGCGCCGCGAGACCCACGGCGGCTACAAGCGCGAGCGCCGTATTGAGGCAAGATTTGCGAACCGGATGCTTCATGAACTTCCTCCCATTTTGTTTGTTGGGCCGTCCCGATCGAGCGGGCGGCATGCACTTCTCAATGCTTATTCGGTCATCTCCCCTTGGCGCCGTGGGTTGAGGTCCCACCGCGCCCACTCGAAGTTAAGAAGATATTATGCATACCAGCGTGGGCGGCAAATGGATTCCGCCCATCGTGCAGTGCACCATGCGAAGTTGTTACCGATAACCTGTACGGCCCTGCGTCATCCCGCCGCGCGCAGGCGGTCGTGCAGGTTGTTGCGCCGCCACGTGAACTCGTGATCGAGCAGCTGGATTTCCAGCGACAGCGCGATCTCCATCGTCTCGAACAAGGGGTCGAGATGCTTGGACACGACGCCGAACACCGTTTCGCCGAGCATCTTGCGCTGCTCCTCGCTCCGGTTCGGCCGCAGGCGGATGACGACGAACATGAAGGCGTTGCCGGGCTTGCCGTCCGCCACCCGGTAGACGTCGCGCCGCTCGACGCGCGTGCGCAGACCACCGAGCTCCATCACGCCGGTGGCCGCCGCTGCCGCATGCACCTTTTCCACGAGCTTCGCGATCTCGAGCTTCGGCTCGAGATTGGCCGAGTATTCGATGGTGATGTGGGGCAAAGCGATCCTCCCCTTGCCTGGCAACGGTTGGCATCTGAAGGCGAGTATAGGATAGAACCGCGCCGGGCCGCGCAATCCCGGAACGGGTTCCTCTTATGCCGATGCCGCTTGATCGCCTGAAAGGGTCGATCCCGCCGCTGCTGACACCCTTCAAGAAGGGCGCGGTCGATTACGACGCCTATGCACGGCTTGTGACGCACCAGATCGAACACGGCACCCACGGGATCCTCGTGAACGGCACCACCGCCGAGCCCTCGACGCTGACGATCGAGGAGCGCAACCGGCTGGTGGACGTGGCGATCAAGACCGCCGGCGGCCGTGTCCCGGTCGTGGCCGCGACCGGATCGCAGTCGCTCGCCGAAACCCGTGCGCTCACCGAACATGCAGCGACATCAGGCGCCGATGCGCTGCTGATCGTGACGCCCTATTACATCCGCCCGCCGCAGCGCGGCCTCGTCGCCTTTTATCTGGAGGCGACCAAGGGCATCGATCTGCCATGGATGGTCTATCACATCCCCGGCCGCACCGCGGTTTCGGTCACGGTCGAGACGCTGGTTGAGCTGCAGAAGAAATCGCCGAACTTCGTGGGCATGAAGCACGCGGTGAACGATCTCGGCTTCGTGTCCGATGCGCTCGAGGCGCTGGGCAAGGATTTCCGCATCTTCGTCGGCCTCGAGGAACTTTCCTACCCGATGATGGCGGTCGGCGCCTGCGGGCTGATGAACGCGGTCGGCAATCTGCAGCCGAAAAAACTCGCCGATATGTGCGAGGCGATCTGGCGGAACGATCTCGCTGGCGCTCGCAAGCTGCACGACGAGCTTCTTGAACTGAACAAAGCCGTCTTCTTCGACACCAATCCTATCCCTATTAAATACATGGCCAAGCGCCTCGGGCTGATCGCCGAGAACGAGCATCGCCTGCCGATGATGCCGGCTACCGCCGAGCTCGAGAAGAAGCTCGACGGCGTGCTGCGCGCTCCGGCCTGCTGCGCTGACCCGATGCGTCTTGTCAGCTTCACCCATCAGGGGCGCACGTCCTGGGGCATCGTCGAGGGCGACGGCATTGTCGATCTTTCCAGGCGTTTGCCGGAATTTCCGCGCCTCATCGATCTTTTGCGCGCGGACGCGCTCGGCCGCCTTGCCGCCGTGGCCAAAGCCAAGCCCGATCTCGCGCTTGCTGACGTGACTCTTTTGCCGCCGGTGATCGGCGGCGAGAAAATTCTCTGCGTCGGCGTGAACTACGCCAACCGCAACGAAGAATACCGCGATGGCTCGGAACTGCCCAAATATCCGAGCCTGTTCTACCGCGCACCGGATTCGCTGGTCGGCCACGGCACGCCGCTGGTGCGGCCGCGGGTCTCCGAGCAGCTCGATTACGAGGGCGAGGTCGTCCTGGTGATCGGCAGGCAAGGCAAGGACGTGCCGCGCGAGCGCGCGCTCGACCATGTCGCGGGCCTCAGCATTGCCGATGAGGGCACGATCCGCGACTGGGTCCGGCATGGAAAATTCAACGCCACCCAGGGCAAGAATTTCGACCGTTCGGGCTCGCTCGGCCCCTGGATGATGACGCGCGACGCCCTTGATTTGGCCGCGCCTCGCAAGCTCAAGACCCGCGTCAATGGCGAGACGCGCCAGGACGACACCACCGCGAACATGATCTTCGATTTCGCGTATCTGATCGCCTACATCACCACCTTCATGACCTTGAAGCCCGGCGACCTGATCCTCACCGGCACGCCGACCGGCGCCGGCGCGCGCTTCGATCCGCCGAAATGGCTCAAGCCCGGCGACGTGATCGAGGTCGAGGTCGAAGGAATCGGGACGCTTAAGAACGGCGTCATCGACGAAGGCGCGCCCGGAGCGGTCTGAATCAGTCGCTGCCCGGATCGGCCTTGAACCCCGCCGCCGCGATGCCGGCCGTCGCCGCCGCCTCGTCATTGTCCGAGGTGTCGCCGGAAATGCCGACCGCGCCCACCAGCTCGCCTTCATTGGTCTTGATCAGCACGCCGCCAGCGACCGGAATGAGCGTGCCGCCGATCGCATTGCCGGCTGCCGCGACGAAGTGCGGCCGCTCCGCCGCCATCTTGCCGAGCGTGCGCGAGCCGATCGCCCATGGCGATCGCGCCATAGGCCTTGCCGCGCGCGATATCGAAGCGGCGCAGGCTGGTCTTGTCCTCGGCCGCATAGGCCTTGAGCGCGCCGCGCGCGTCGAGCACGGCGACCACGAGCGGCTTCATGCTCTTGGTGCGCGCGTGGGCGAGCGCAACGCTGACGATCTGTTGCGCGCTGGCGAGCGTGAGGTCGGGCATGGGAAGCTCCTGCGGACG
>CAVXXM010000004.1:0-307200 GCA_963765745.1 uncultured Alphaproteobacteria bacterium | reverse complement strand
CAGCCAGGCCTATTGCGGCAGCGCGGGGTGAAGTCCGTGACCGCCGAAGCGCTTGCTACACAACGCCGCACCATCCTATTTTTGTCACCTTCGTCGTAGTAATGAGTCGAAGGAACCGCCGAAGGGCGCAATGTTGGGTTGGCTGACCAAGAGACTGCGTCGGAAGGCGGCGACCCTGCTGGTCGTCCTCTATGCCGTTTGCTTGCTCGCGCCTTCCGCCGCGTTCGCGCTGGCGGATGGTCCGCGGCAAGCTCACTGTCTCACTCAAGCCGACCACGGACTTGCCAAGGCGCATGTCGATCACGATGGCGCCAGGCACGAGCACCCGCAAAAGAGCGACGATGAAAAGAGCCAGCTGAAGAATTGTTGCGGCCTGTTTTGTCTCACCGCACTGACGCCCGCGATCGATCTCGCAATCGGCCAATCTCCCGTCGGGTCCAGCCTGGTGGCGACGCTCGAAGACGCCGTCGCTCGCGCGGCACCCGACCGTCTCGACCGACCACCGATCTCCCTCCTGTCGTTTTGAAGCCGGCGCAGCGGCTGCCGAGCAGCCGTCTGCGCGCGACGTCATTCGAACTGCGAGGGACCCATGTCCGCTCAATCCCGGGCGAGTTCTGCCGTTTTATTCGGACGGCAACCGAACGCGCTATTGCAAGGCTGGCGCGGTAAAGCCGCGCTCCTTTTCGTGCTCGCCGCGCTCAATGCGGGCTGCGCCAGCGTTCCGCCGCGGCCGTCGATAGGAGCGGACCCGGCAGATGCCGCAGCTCGCGTGCCGGCGGTGCGCTACCGCTCGACCATCGGCCCCTACACCAGCCAACGGCCGGTCGAGCCCGCTCCCTGGGGCGAGCAGAACGAGCGCGTTGCTCCGGAGCCAAGGCAATGAGGCGGCGGATGCGCTTTTTGCTCGCAGGCAGAACATCGGTGGCGCTCGGCTGCGCGCTGTTGCTATCCGCCTGCAAGACATTTTCGCCCGACGGCGGCATGGATGTCGTCGCGTCCATCGCAGGGAGCGAGCTTCGCAAGGACGTTCTGGCGGTTCGCACCCCGGAGGACGCTGCCCGCGCCGCCGAGCAGGTCGCCCGGCTCCTGAAAAAGCCGTTGACCGCCGACATGGCCGTCCAGGTCGCGCTGCTCAACAATCGCGGTCTGCAAGCGGCCTACAACGCGCTCGGCATGGCCGAAGCCGCCATGGTGGAGGCGAGCCTGCCACCGAGCCCGACGATCTCCATTTCCCGGCTGGCGAGCCCGGTCGAGCTCGAAATCGAGCGCAAGATCGTTGCGAGCATCCTTGCGCTGGCAACCCTGCCCGCTCGTACGGAGGTGGCGGCGGATCGCTTTCGCCAAGCGCAGCTTCGTGCGGCGGAAGAAACGCTGCGCGTCGCGGCCGACGCGCGGCGCGCCTACTATCAAGCCGTCGCCTCCCGCGAGCTGATCGGCTTTCTCACTCAGGCGAAGTCCTCGGCTGAAGGCGCGACCCAGATCGCACGGCGACTGGGCGAGACGGGCGCGCATCAACAAGCTCGATCAGGCGCGCGAGCAGGTCTTCTACGCGGAGATCACGGCGCAACTGGCGACGGTTCGCCAGCGCGCGGCAACGGAGCGCGAGCGATTGATCCGCGCGCTGGGGCTGTGGGGAGGCGACGTCGAGTTCAAGCTTCCTGGTGCGCTGCCCGTGCCGCCGGCGCTGCGGACTTTGCCGTCGGTCGAAATCGAGGCGGTGCGGCGCCGGGTCGACCTGCAGATTGCGCGGATCGAGGTGGATGCGCTCGCGAAATCCTACGGCCTGACCGGCGCGACGCGATTCATCAATCTGCTCGAAGTCGCGGGCCTATCGAAAACGACTCGCGAGACAGGCGGTCCGTGGGTTCATGCGCGCGGTGTCGAAGTCGAATTCCAAATCCCGTTGTTCGATTTCGGCGAAGCCCGCGTCCGTCACGCCGAACAGACCTACATGCAGGCGGTCAACCGTCTGATCGAGAAAGCCGTCAACGTTCGCTCCGAAGCGCGCGAGGCATACGGAGTGTATCGCTCGACTTACGACATCGCCGCGCATTACCGACGGGAGGTCCTGCCGCTGCGCAAGATCATCTCGGACGAAACGCTGCTCCGCTACAACGCGATGCAGATCGATGTGTTCGCGCTGCTGCTGGAAGCGCGGCAGCGGATCATGGCGACGACCGCGGCGATCGAAGCGCAGCGTAACTTCTGGCTGGCAACCACCAATCTTCTGGTCGCGGTCGTCGGAGGTGGCGTCCCCGGGCGATGTCAGCGCGGAGCGAGCCAGCCCGACCGCGCCCAGCGAACCTGCCGGCCATTGAACAGGAAGGAGACCAACATGTTGTCTCGAAGAGGATTTCTAGGATCAGCGGCGGTGCTCGCCGGCGCGACCGCAGTCAGCGCGACGCAGGCGGCGGCGATTCCCGAAGCGGCCACGATGGACAAGGCGACGATGCAGCCGCCGCTGTTTCCGACCAGCGGCCCCGACTATCAGCCGGTCGTGACGCTGAACGGCTGGACGCTGCCGTGGCGCATGAACGGCGACTGGAAGGAATTTCATCTGGTCGCGGAGCCGGTGGAGCGCGAGATCGCGCCGGGCATGAAGGCGCGCCTGTGGGGCTATAACGGCCAGTCGCCCGGTCCGACCATCGAATGCGTCGAGGGCGACAAGGTCCGCATCTTCGTCACCAACAAGCTGCCCGAACATACGACGATCCACTGGCACGGCATGCTGCTGCCCAACGGCATGGACGGTGTCGGCGGGCTGACGCAGCCGCACATCAAGCCGGGCAAGACCTTCGTCTACGAGTTCGTGCTGCAGAAAAGCGGAACCTTCATGTACCACCCGCACGCCGACGAGATGGTGCAGATGGCGATGGGGATGATGGGCACGTTCATCATCCATCCGCGCGATCCGAAGCTGCACCGCGTCGATCGCGATTTCGTCTTCCTGCTCAACGCCTACGACGTCGATCCCGGCGCCTATGTGCCGAAGGTCATGACGATGACCGATTTCAATCTGTGGACCTGGAACAGCCGTGCCTTCCCGGGGATCGACCATCTGGTCGTCCGCAAAGGCGACCGCGTTCGCGTCCGGATCGGAAACCTCACCATGACCAATCATCCGATCCATATGCACGGCTACCATTTCGCCGTGACGTGCACCGACGGCGGTTGGGTGCCGGAAAGCGCGCGTTGGCCTGAAGTCTCGATCGACCTGCCGGTGGGCGCCATGCGCGCGTTCGAGTTCGTCGCGGACGTTCCCGGCGATTGGGCGATCCACTGCCACAAGTCTCATCACACGATGAATGCGATGGGTCACAACGTGAAGACATTCATCGGCGTACGGAATCGGGATCTTTTGCGAGCAGTCGGCAAGCTGGTGCCGGACTACATGCCGATGGGCACCGACGGCATGGCGGAGATGGGCGCGATGGAAATGCCGATGCCCGACAATACGCTCCCGATGATGACGGGGTTCGGGCAGTTCGGTCCGCTGGAGATGGGCGGCATGTTCTCCGTCGTCAAAGTGCGCGAAGGCATTGGCGCCAACGATTACACCGATCCGGGTTGGTACAAGCATCCGCAAGGTACGGTCGCCTACGAAGTGCCGAACGAACTTGCGGGCCAGCCGCGGCGGGCCAGCCCCGGCAAGGCGCCGGCGCGGCCCGCGGCCGAAGTGGACGTCGTCAAACCGCGCCTCAAGAACAGCCCTCGAAATCACTGAAATGGAGCTTGGACATGAAGGCAATAACGATTGGCATATCTCTAATCGCACTGGCCGCGCTGACCGCCACATTGGTCGGCGCGCCCGGTGCGCCAGGCCACGGCCACGGCGACTTCTCGGCCGGCGAGCCCGGCAATCGGAGAAGGCCGGCGCAGGTCATTCAAGTAGTCATGCGCGAGGGGGACGGAAAAATGATGTTCGTTCCCGATCGGCTTGAAATCAAAAAGGGTGACCAGGTCCGCTTCATGCTCAGGAACGACGGCTTGCTCGATCACGAGTTCGTCCTGGCGACGACGGAGGAGAACGTCAAGCACGCTGAGGAAATGAAAAAGAATCCCGACATGGAGCACGATGATCCGAACGCAAGACGGATCGGATCAAAAAAGATGGGCGAAATCATTTGGCGGTTCACCAAGGCCGGCCAATTCGAATTCGGCTGTCTGATCCCGGGTCACCGCGAAGCCGGCATGACCGGCATTATTATCGTCAAGTGAACGTGGCCTATCTGGCTTGAGGGAAAAATCATGCGCAAGGTAAATCTGGTGTTTGCCTGCTGCGTCGCGCTTTCGGCTGTTGGAATTTCACCGGCGGCAAACGCTCAGACGCCGGAGGCTGACGGGCAAATCACCAAGATCGACGCAGCGGCCGGTAAGATCACGATGCGGCACGGGCCGATCAAGAACCTCGATATGGACGCAATGAACATGGTGTTCCGCGTCCAAGACCCAGCGATGCTCAAAGGCCTCAAGGTTGGCGACAAGGTTAAGTTCGAACGATCGAGATCATTTGGCGGTTCACCAAGGCCGGTCAATTCGAATTCGGCTGTCAGATTACCGGTCGTCGTGAAGCGGGCATGACCGGCATCATCATCGGCAAGTCACCGTAGCTCGATCTAGCTTGAAAGAGAAGAAATCGATGCGCAAAATGAAACTGCTGGTCGCCTGCTGCGTCGCGTTGGCGGCTTTGGGAATTTCACCGGTGGCGAACGCCCAGACGCCCACAATTGACGGGCAAGTCACCAGGATCGACGCAACGGCCGGCAACGATCACCATGCGACACGGGCCGATCAAGAACCTCTACATGGAAGCGATGAGCTTCGTGTTCCGCGTCAAGGACCCAAGGATGCTCAGAGACCTCATGGTCGGTGACAAGGTAAAGTTCGAGGCCGACCGCGTGAACGGTCAGATCACCGTGATCAAACTGCAGAAGACCAAATGATCGAGGGCCCAACCTGCGCGCGGCACAGTGGGCACCGCCCACCAGTTTGAAAAAGCCCGCGCCGCGCGGCGGCCGGAGCTTGAACGTCTCTCCCCATTGTCACTGCGGAAAGTGAACCGTAGGCTGCGCGTCAGGGAGGAACAAGCCATGCTCAAAATAACGCGAGAAGGAAATCCGAATCTGTTGCGCCGCTCCTTGCTGGTCGGGGGCGCCGCGACCTTTGCATGCCGCGTCTCGCCTTCGCCCAGGCGCCGCAGGTGGTGCGCATCGGCGTGCCGACCAAGACCTATTTCCCCACCATCATCTGCGAGACTGCAATCCAGCAGAAGCTGTTCGAGAAAGAAGGGATCAAGGCGGAGCTGACGATCTATCGCAGCGGCGCCGAGGGCTTCGAGGCGATCGCTGCCGGTGCCGCCGATCTCGTCTACAACTCGTCGATGAGCGTAGCCGCCGGCCTGAACAAGGGCGTGAAGGTGCGCTGCGTCGCCAACGGCGCGCTCGCCTATTACGGCTGGTACCTGGTGGTCAAGGACGACTCGCCGATCAAGAAGGTCGCCGACCTCGCCGGCAAGAAGGTCGGCATCACCTCGGCCGGCTCCGGTACCGATATCCTCGCGCTGTGGGCCGAGCAGTTCCACAAGATCAAATTCACGCGCGTGCCGCTCGGCGGCGGGGGCTTGGTGCCCAACCTGCTCACGGGCAACATCGACGGCAGCGTGCTCTACTCGCCGCTGAGCTATCAGATGTTCCTGAAGAAGCAGGCGCGTTCGCTGATCGATTTCGGCAAGGAGGTGCCTTCGCACTCCACCGGCAGCTGGATCGCCTCCGACAAGATCATCGCTGAACGGCCCAACGATCTGCAAAAGGCGCTGAACGCGATCTACGGCGGCGTCGCTTGGCTGCAGGCCGACAAGAACCGCGCCGAGGTGATCAAGTTCCTCGCCCGCGTCAACGAGATCCCCGAGGACGTGGCGGCCGCGGAGCTGGACGGCAACATGAAGAACCTGTCGAAGACCGGCGAGTTCCAGGAGGACTGGTTGTCGCGCTCGCTCGACATGGCCAAGCTCATCGGCATGACCAATCTCGCCCCGGTCAAGGATATCTACGTGACCAAGTTCCGGCCAGCTCCGACCATGTCGTGACGCCCTGTTTCGTCATGGCCGGGCTTGACGCCACGAAGGTAGCGGGATGACACGAGCGCAAATCCTTCTCACGCGCCTAACACTGCTGGCGCTGGTGCTCGGCGCGTGGGAATTCCTGCCCCGTTACGGCATCATCAACCCGCTGCTGCTGCCGCCGCTCAGCGACGTGCTGGCGATGCTCGGGAATCTGCTCGGCCGGCCGCAGGTGCATGAAGCGATCGCAACGACGGCGGCCGAGGTGCTGGTCGCCTTCGTCATCGCGGTTCCGCTCGGCGCCGCGCTCGGCGTTCTGATCGCGGAGAGCGAGTATCTCGGCGACATCTTCAAGCCGATCATTTTCTACGTGTTCAGTGTGCCGAAGTCGATTTTCCTTCCCATGTTCATCCTGGTGTTCGGCATCGGCTTTCAGCAGAAGGTCGCCTACGCCGCCTTCACCACGACCTTCGTCGTGCTGATGAGCGCGATGGCGGCGGTGGAATTGGTGAAAGCGGAGCACGTTCTGGTCGCGCGCTCCTACGGCGCCACCCGGCCGCAAATTCTGCTGCGCATCTATGTGCCGAGCATGATGCCGATCCTGCTGGAGACGCTGCGCATATCGATGATCTTCAACTTCACCGGCGTCATGATCGCCGAGATGTACGCCTCGCGCACCGGGATCGGTCATCTGATCGCCGGCTGGGGCGAGAATTTTCAAATGCCGCAGCTATTCGCGGGCGTCATCATGCTGGCCACGGTCGCCATCCTGTTCAACGAGACGGTCCGCTTCCTGGAAGTCCGATGCAGCACGTGGCGAACCTGACCCACACGCATGAACGGCCCGGCGAGGTCGCGATCGAGGTCGCGAATCTCGGCCACGTCTACGCGGGGCCGGACGGCGGCGTGCCGGCGCTCGAGGACATTTCCATGAGTGTCGGCGTCGGCCGCTTCGTGGTGATCGTCGGCCCGAGCGGCTGCGGCAAGACTTCACTGTTGATGATGCTGGCCGGATTGCGGGCGCAGAGCCAAGGCCAGGTCTTGTGCTACGGGCGCCCGATCCCCGATCCGGACCCGGAGCGCGTCGGCGTCATCTTTCAGGAAGCGAGCCTGTTTCCGTGGCTCTCGGCGCTCGACAATATCGAATTCCCGCTCAGCCTGCGCGGCGCCCCGCGCGAGGAGCGCCGGCGGCGCGCCGAAGCCATGCTCACGCTCGTCGGCCTCGACGGTTTCGGCGCGCGCTATCCGCACGAGCTTTCGGGCGGCATGAAGCAGCGCGTCTCCATCGCCCGCGGCCTGGTGCAGGACCCGCCGGTGCTCTTGATGGACGAGCCGTTCGCCGCGCTCGACGAGCAGACGCGCATGACCATGGGCCACGAGCTGCTGCGCATCTGGAACACCACGCGCAAGACCGTCGTGTTCGTCACCCACAGCCTGACCGAGGCGGTTTATCTGGCCGACGAAGTGCTGGTGATGTCGGCGCGGCCCGGACGAATCATCGACCGCATTCCGATCACGCTGCCGCGGCCGCGCACCTATGAGATGATGGCGACGGACGTTTTCGGAAAGCTGCGCGATCGCATCTGGCAGCAGATCCGGAAAGCATCGTGAGGACACCGCATGCGACGCCCCGCCCCTTCCACCGTCCGCTGGATCATGCTGATCGTCGTGCTCGCGCTCTGGGAGTTCGTGCCGGCCACCGGCGTCATCCCCGAGCTGTTCCTGCCGTCGCTGTCGAAGACGCTGACGGTGCTCTACCAGGAGCGGCAGATCTATTTCGCGGCGCTTCTGGTTACCCTCTACGAGGTGTTCTTCGCGATGCTGATCGCCTGCGGCGGCGGGATTCTCGCGGGCGCGCTGGTCGGCGGCCTGACGCTGTTGCGCAATCTGCTGCTGCCGGTGTTTTCCAGCCTCTATGCGGTGCCGATCGTGATCCTCTATCCGATCATGACCGCCTGGTTCGGCGTCGGCTCGGAATCGAAGATCGCGTTTGCCGGGATTTACGCCTTCTTCCCGGTCATGCTCTCGACCGCGGCGGGAATCCGCACCATCGATCCGCAATTCATCCTCGCCGCGCGCAGCATGGGCGCGACGCTGCCGCAGCAGATCACCCGCGTCATCATTCCGGCGTCGCTGCCGACCGTGTTCACGGGCCTGCGGCTCGGCGGCGCGCTCGCCATCATCGGCGTGGTGGTCTCCGAAATGCTGACCTCGGCGGCGGGCATCGGCTACCTTGTGACCCTCAACCGGACCATCCTCGAGAGTCCGCGCGTCTTCGCCGCGATCCTGATGATCCTCGTGCTTGCGGTCGCCTACTACATGCTGGCGCGCGCGATCGAGCGCCGCATGGTGGTCTGGCAATCGGCGGGCCGGCGGCAGAAAGTCTCCGCGCGCGACGCCGCTCCGGGTGTCCCCGTGCCGGCCGCGGCCTGAAGACAATCAAGGAGCGTCATTTCAATGCCCCCGAAAATCTTGCCGACCACCGTCGTCGGCAGCTACCCGCAGCCGGATTGGCTGGTGAATCGCGAGTTGCTGGCCAAGGTGGTGCCGCGCACGCGCATGAAGGAAATCTGGCGCATCCCCGAGCCCTATCTCGAACAGGCGCAGGACGACGCGACGATCGTCGCCATCCGCGACATGGAGCGCGCCGGCATCGACATCATCACCGACGGGGAAATCCGCCGCGAGAGCTATTCCAACCGGTTCGCCACGGCGCTCGAGGGCCTCGACCTCGACAATCCAGGGCAGGTCAAGACCCGCTCGGGCGCGATGACGCCGGTGCCCCGCGTCGTCGGCAAGCTGCGCCGTACGCGCCCGGTGGAGCTGCGCGACATGGAGTTCCTGCGAAAGAATACGGCGCTGCCGGCCAAGATCACGCTGCCGGGCCCGTTCACCATGGGGCAGCAGGCCAAGAACGAGTTCTATCGCGACGAGGAAGAGATGGTGATGGACTTCGCCGCCGCGGTGAACGAAGAGGCGCGCGACCTGGAGAAGGCGGGCGCCGACGTCATCCAGCTCGACGAGCCGTGGGTGCGCAACAATCCCGAAGCGGCAAGGCGCTACGCCGTCAAGGCGATCAACCGGGCGCTGCAAGGCCTCAAGGTGCCGACCGTGGTGCACATCTGCTTCGGCTACGGCATGGTGGTGCCGGGCGAGAGCAAGCCGCACGACTATGCGTTCCTGGCGGAGCTGGTGGATACGACCGCGGAGCAGATCTCGATCGAATCCGCGCAGCCCAAGCTCGACCTCGGCGTGCTCAACGAGCTCAAGGGCAAGAAGATCATGCTCGGCGTGCTGAACCTCGCGGACCTCAATATTGAGACGCCCGCGCAGGTGGCCGAACGCATCCGCCAGGGCCTCAAATATGTGGCGCCCGACAAGCTTGTCCCGGCGCCCGATTGCGGGATGAAGTACCTGCCGCGCGACGTCGCCTTCGGAAAGCTGAAGGCGCTGGCCGAAGGCGCCGCGATCGTGCGCAGGGAGATTTCGTAGTCGGCGCGTTACGCCGGCTGGCCCGAAGGGCCTTGGTGGCGCACTGGCGCGGTGCTCCGGCCACGGTACTATGGCGCCATGGGTGGGGACTCGCGCTTCTGGTACTTGTTCGGCGGCATCTGGCTGGTGGTCGGCGTGGGCTTCCTCGCCGCGAGCCTCGGCGTGAACCTGTTCGCCGACCCGGAGGCACTGAATCAAGACGCGCCGCTCTGGGTATTTGTCGCGGTCGGTCTCGCCTCCTCCGTGGCCGGCGGAGCGATCATCTATTTTGCCCGCAGGGCCGCCGCGCGCGACCGGCGCCTGATGCAGTCCGGCGTCCAGCTCACGGCCACGGTGATCGATATCCGCCGCAGCATGATCGAGATCAACCGCCAGACCCGCTGGCACGTGGTCTACCGCTATGAGTACACCAAGGGCCGGCCGCTCGAAGGCAAGAGCCATGCAATGCCCGGCGAGGCGGTCTCAGCATTCAAGCCGGGTGACAAGGTGCTGATCAAGGTCGATCCGGGAAAGCCGGAAGACAGCCTGTTCCTCAAGGCGTGAAAGTTGCCGCGCCGTCAGTTCTGCACGCGGCGCCGCGACCGCCGCATTGTGGCGCCATGAGCGAGGACTCGTTTCTGGTATCGCGCACCGCGCCATGAGGCTTTATTGCCGCGCTCGATGGATTTTAATCGTATCGCGCATGACCACACCCCACGGCAACGCGCCAGTTTGACGGTCGATCGCGTCCGTTACGCCGTCTCGTGCAGGGATGCGGTATTTGGTTTGCGGATGAACAGCCGGGTTGAGGTGAGCAGGAAAGGTGTTTGACGTCTGCCCGCCCCCGGTGAGGCAGGCTCCGGCAATGCTCCTGATGGTTGCGGTCGTCGTGCCCGGCTCAAGTGTGATTTCGAATTCCTCACCGTCGCGCCGACCGCTGAGCGGAATGTCGAACTCGGTCGGCGCAATAGGCCCACAAGATCGTGCACCCTGGAACCTCGGTTGCCCTCCTGTGCTGATGCGGGCGCGCGCGCGCCCCTTGATCGGTTCCGCTCCTTCGATCTCGAATGCGTAGTCAATGTCGATCGTATGGTTGTGCCAACACCTGGCCCTTGGCGGTTGTCCTTCGAATCGTGCCATACCAATCCCCGGTCGGGAACTCGGCCCACAGCTCGGTTTCGTTGCCGGCGAAGTCTTTGGCGACGGCGCGCAGGCGCACTAACGGCGGCGGATTGGCCGGCACGGTGTAGACGCCGTCCAGGGACCGCGGCGGGGGTATGCGTTCACAAGTCTGCGGCGGCTGCGGATAGTCCTCAAAGCCAAAGAGCCCGCCGCCATCAACGTGAGATCGATGGTCTTGATGCCGGTTTGCCAGAGGTTGGCGTCATCGCGCGCCACCGCCTTGGCAGTGATCCGATCGCCCGCCTTCACCTTGCTTCCCTTCGGCGGCGTCCACTCCACGTTGAGCTTTGGCGGAATGGTGTCGCGCGACACGTTGTAGTCCAACCGCACATTGCTCTGCGTGCCCTCGATCTTCACGTCGGCAAAGAAGCGGCTGGCTTTGATGCCCTGACGGTCCAGGAACGCCAACACGGCATCGCGCCGGGCAAAGCCCAGCGCTTTCTGGAACAACTCGTCGCCCTTGGGCATGTTGATCGTCAGTCTACCCACCGGGCATTCGCCCGGCGCTTGCGCCCTGCGCGCGGCGTCGGCGAGTTGTCTGATGCCGGATCAGGAGACCGACGCCATCGGCGGTAAACAGGTCGTTGATCGTAACCGGCCCGGCGGTGCCCGCGGTCTGCGCGAAGGCCGTGCCGATCGGTGCCATGGAACCCACGCCGCCAATGCGAAGACGGCGACCGTTGCGGCGAGCACCGCGGCCATCGCCGTGCCCGACGCGCATCGCCGTGGTTCGGCCGCTCTGCCGCCGATCCGGCGGCAACGATCGAGGCACGTCATGCTGCCCTCCCGCTACTGCGGCTTGACCTCCAGCACTTCGCCTTCCGTGGCGGCGAATGGGATTTTGTTGCCGTCGACCTCGACGATGTAGTCGCCCGGCGGCAGCGCCGCCCGCGAGGTAACCGCATCGAAGCGGAACGCTTCCGCGCCCTCCTTTGTCGTGATCCGCGACCCCGGCAGCTTCACGCCGCTGAGGACGACCGCGGCTGGCCGGATCGTGGTGGTCTTGCCGCCGTCGACCTTGACGAAGCGCCACACCGTCTTGCTGAATTGCACGTCATAGACGCCGGGCATCAGCGTCACCTTCGACGCCATCGGGTCGAACGTTCCATGCTTCTCGCCGGTTTCGGAATCGACGACGCTGGCGTGGACAAGCACGCTGTCGGACTGGACCCTCAACTCGCCCGGCGCGATCGTGGTGGTCTCGCCCGAACGCACCTCGATCCCCTTCCAGCTTCCCGGTCCGAATTTGACCTCGTAGATGCCGGCTGGCAGCTCGACCTGGGTCCGCATTCGGTCGAATGTCGCAACCTTTTGGCCGGTCTCCGCATTGACGATGTCGTGGGGATAAATCGCCGACGTCGTGCGCAGCTTCCCCGGCTGCGGCTTCGGCGGCAGCGTGACGACCCGCTTCTTGCAGGCGTTGAGCGCCGACTTGAGCGTATCGGGCAATTCCGGCCCGACCGGCGCGTCGAAATAGGTGCCGCCAGTCATCCGCGCGATAGCCTGGAGCTGCCCGCGCGCCGCAGTATCGACGATGAACCCTACGGTGTGAACAGTGATGCCCTTGGCGGCGAGCGCCTTGGCCGCCACCGTCGGATCACCCTGGCAGGTTTCCTTGCCATCGCTGACGAGGACGATGACGCGCTCCTTGGCGTCGGCCGGAAAATCATTTGCAGCCTGCTCGAGCGAGAAGGCAATCGGCGTGTAGCCCTGCGCCTTGACGGCATCGACCACCGTTGTGATCGGCACGCCGGCCGCGCTCGCCGGTCCGAATGGTACGGCCGCGTGCGTATCGCGGCAATTTTTCTGGCTCGCCGGCGATTGCGCGCCGTATATGCGCAGCGATAGCTGCGTCTGGGCGGGAATGAATCCGGCCACTCCCTTGATCGCGCGTTGCGCCACCGCAATGCGGGTCTCGCCATTTGGCAGCTTGGCGTTCATGCTGCCGGATGCGTCGAGGATCAACAGAACGGTGCGGTCGGCGGTGTTGCAGGTCTGACCAAATGCCCCCACGGGAAGCACGACTGCGGCGAAAGAAACAAACGCTGCTCGCGCGAGACTTTGCATGGCACGACAACTCCTCTGGGGGCCTATCCGATCAAGCCGTCCGTGAAATTGATGTAGAACGATATTGCTCAGATAGCCCGAATACCGTGCGTTAGACTGCGCTTTCTCGGTTTTTTCAGCAAGCGCGCTCAGTGGGCTCTCGTATTATCGGTTCAATCGGTGGCGGAACGCAGGCATCCGTGATTGCATGCTGAAAGCGCCCATCGAAACCCAAGTTAATTCCGGGTGGCGCAAACTTGCCGGTGACGCGGAAGCTTCCGCCGCATGTTTGCTCTGGGTCAGAAGCGGATGCTTGTCCAGACTGGCCGCTAAGCCGCGCGGACTTCCGTCAAGAAGCGCTCGACTGCATGTCTTAACAAGTCGGCTCGTTCCGAAACCTCGCCGGCCGAGCTGAGGACGGTGTTGGCCACTTGGCCGGTTTTGCTGGCGACCAGCGACGCCTGATTGATGTTGGCCGAAACATTGCGCGTACCTTCCGCGGCCGCGCTGGCGCTGCGGGCGATGTCCTGGGTAACCGCTCTCTGCTGCTCGACGGCGGTAGCCACGACATTGGAAATTTCGTCGAGCCGGGCGATCGTCTCGGCGATGGCCTTGGTGGCATCGACGGCACGTGAAGTCGTTTCCTTGGTGGCCGAGATCTGCTGAGTGATGTCCTCGGTCGCCTTTGCGGTCTGGGTGGCGAGGTCTTTCACCTCTTGTGCAACGACAGCGAAGCCGCGTCCGGCTTCGCCGGCACGGGCGGCCTCAATCGTCGCATTGAGTGCAAGCAGGTTGGTTTGCGAAGCGATGTCGCGGATAAGGCTGCTGATATCGCCAATCTGCCCGACCGAGTGCGCAAGGCTGTCCACCGCCGTGGTGACCGCCTGTGCCTCGCTGGCGGTCTGCTCGGCGACTGCGGCGGCATTCCGAACCTGGACCGCAATGTGTTCCACCGAATGCGCGATTTCCTCGGTCGCCGAAGCGACGCTGTTGACGTTCGCTGTCGCCTCTTCGGACGCGGCTGCGGCGGCCGCGGCCTGCGACTGATTTTGGTCGGCGCTTTCGGTCATTGCGCGCGCGGCGCCACCCAGGGCCTTCGAAGCGTGGTCGAACGCACCGACGATTTCGGAGACGGCCTGCTCGAAATTCCTCGTGGCGGCTTCCACCCTCTGGCGGCGACTCTCCACCTCGTGCGCGCGCTCCGCCTCGCTTTGCCGCGCGGTGGCGACGTCGGCGGTCGCCTTGCGAAATACCAGCAGCGTCCGTGCCATATCGGAGATTTCGTCCCGGCCCTCCTCCGGAATTGCGACGCTCAAGTCGCCATTAGCGATCCGGCGCATCGCAGCGCTCAAAAATGCCAAGCGTCGGGCAATGCTGCGCCCAACATAGAGCCAGGCAATCAGGCCCGCGATGACGAGCGCCGCGATTGAGAGTGCGACGAGAAGAATCTCACCCGAGCGGATCTGTTGCGCGGCACGCAAGGAAACCGTCTGGACGCCCTTGCCTTGCTGATCGACGAGTCTATCGACGGCGCTCCTGAGCTTTACGGCTTCCGATTTTGTCGTCGCGAGTGCAAGCTGAGCCACGTGCATTGAATTCAATTCGCGCGCACGCAGAGCAATGATGCCATCCTGAGCCGCCACGGAGGCGAGATGCTCGTACAGTGTGCTCAGCTTTTTCTGCTCCGGGCGACCGGAAAGCACGGTGAGGTTCGTATCAATCTTCCGCTTCGCCGAGTCGATGAGCTCGCGCAGCGGCTGCAGGCGAGCAATTTCACCAACCATCGAAGCTTCTGTCAGGAGCCCGGCGAGAAGATTCGTCTCCGCGTGCAACTCAGAAAGATGGCGCAACAGGTCAAGCGAGTCGTTTTGCGCTACCCTATTTCCCGGCGCCTGGTTTGGCATCATGAGGTCAAAATTGGCGTTGTCGATCGCCGGAATGATCCCCTCCAGAAGTTCCTCATGGAATTTCCGAATGGAAAGCGACATCGCCCGCCGCCGGACCGAGACATCGATCCGCTCGGTGACAACCCGATTGAGCGCCTTGAGCTGTTCGACCATCGCGGTCTGCGCCGCCTGGATATCCGTGCTCCTCTCCCTGTCCAGCATCCGCAGGTGCTCGATGCGCTGCGCGAGAACGCGCTCCTGCCCGGCGATCTCGGCAGCCACGGCCGAACGGTCGCGTTCGTCCTCGACCGCCATCAGCCGCGGCACCAAGGCGACAAGGCTGCTCGTCTCCTCGGCAAGCCGGAGCGACTCCATCGCCGCCGGCATGCTGCGGGTGACGATGTCCGTCGTTGTCCCGCCGATTTTTGTAAATGCGTAGAGCGCGATCAGCGTGCCAATCACCGTCATGGCTGCCGCGATGCCGAAGGCCATATAGAGGCGCGCGCGGATCGTCATCAGCCAGGAAGCCAGGCTCGCACGACTCGAACGATAGTGCTCGCCGGCAATGAAACCGGGCGCGGCCGCTGCGGCATTCTGTCGAGACACCGGATCGGAATCGAGGGCCAACTTCATTGTGTCGACGTCCTCATCAAGCGTTTGACCGACTTGAACGATCCGTCAGCTTGCAGGATCGTGAAGAAAACCTGGTCCATGCCCTGGTTTCTGTCCGGCCCATAGGTGAGCTTAACGCCGCCGAGGTCGAAGCTGCCGCCCTTGAAGATGCTGTCGAGCAGCGCCTCTCGCGTCGGCTCGCCGGGGATGCGCTTCAGTGCCTCAATCACGAACCGACCGACGAGATAACCCTCAAGTGACAGGAATCCCGGCTTCGCATTCGGGGACAAGACAGCAAGTGCCGATTGATAAGACGCCACCACGGGCACCGTCTTGTCCCACGGGAACGGAACCACTTGGCTGACGACCACTTCGGCGCCCTTGTCGCCAAGCTCTTTCGCGAGAGCATCCGAACCAACGAAGGAGATGGCGACGAAAACCGCGTTCAGCTTCACCTGGCGGGCCAGCTTGATGAACTCCGCGATCGGCTTATAGGGGCCAACTGTCACGACCGCTTCGGGTTTGGCCTTCATGATGTCGAGAAGCGCCGTTTTAATCGCTGTCGTGTTGCGCTTGTACGTGCCCGAGGCCACGAGCGTCATGTTGCGCTTGGCCATGGCGAGCTTGACGCCATCGAGCCCGGCAACGCCGAAGGTATCGTCTTGGTATAGGATCGCTATCTTGGTAATTCCGAGATCCTTGGTCAGATGCTCGATCCAGGCCTCTGTTTCCTGGAAATAGGAACCGCGGACATTGATGACGTATCGGTTGTAGGGGTTGCGCAGAAATTCCGCCCCGGTGAACGGGCCGATGAAAGGCACCTTGGCCTCAGTCGCGATCGGCTGGCCAGCTTTCGCCGTCGGGGTGCCCACCGGACCGACGATGGCGAACACCTTCTCCCCCTCGCCGTGAAGCATCTTGTTCATTGCGGCGATCATCTTTTCCGGCTCGTAGCCGTCATCGACGGATTTTAGTTCGAGCTTGCGACCGCCAATGCCGCCGGCGCGGTTTGCCTCCTCAAAGGCGGCGAGAATGCCCTCGCGCATGCCTTGACCTAGCGCCTGAGCAGGGCCTTCGAGCGCAGCAATTTGACCGAAGATGATTTTGTCCTTGGAGACGCCGTCTTCGGCGAACGAGGCGCCGCCGGAAAAACTGACGGCGAGAAACGAGGCCAAGAAAAGGCCCGTTCGAGGGCTCATCATCGCAGTTCCCCGTAAGCTCGTGACAGGCGAGTTTTGCTGCGCGAAATATCAACAGAGTCGCGGCGCCAAACTGGGCCGCGATGGTTAACAAACTGCATTGAAGCCTCAGCCCCTCGGTGCGCGCCGGCGTCGCTTGCTGCCGGTGACGGAGTCGCCGCTGGGCGGGGCGGGCATTTCGGGCGCTGTGGCGTAACCGAACTCCCCGCGCTCGACCCGGACTGCCGGGAGAATAAGAATCTCGGCCGGTTCCGGCATCAAGGACTGAATCAACGCACCCCGCACTCGTTCGGTCGGGAATCTCAACACCGCGCCCATATATTTGCCCTCCTCGGGGCTCGCGCCGGGCCTGGAGCGGCCGGCCGCTTCGGTGGTCCCATTAGGATTCGCTCAAGGTTAACAGTTCGCTAACGCTCCGTTGCTAGGTTCGGGGCCGGATCCAGTGTGAGCGTACCGATGTCCCCCTCCCGCCATTCCAGCCTACAAGGCCTGATCGAGCTGTCGCGCCGCGACGGCGTCGAAATCCGGCCGACGCTGCTCCGCGTGCTCGTCGATCTCTATATCCAGCTGCCCATGCATACGGCGAGCGAGGCGTCTCGCTTCACCGAGCTCGTTTGCCGGCTCCTCGAACACGCCGATCAGCGGACGCGGATCGCCATCGCCACGCGGCTCGCATCCTATTCCGGCACGCCCTCGGCAGTGGCGCTGCGGCTCGCGCGCGAAGAGATGGCGGTGGCCGAACCGCTACTGCGCCTATCAAAAGCGCTCGGGGCCGCGGAGCTGCACACCATTCTCGAGCTCAAGAGCGTACCGCACGCCATCGCGATCGCGGCGCGCGCGGATCTTCCGCAAAGCGTCGCGGCACGAATCGCCAGCTTCGTGCCCGCGACTTCCGCACAGATGGACCCCGCCCCGGATCAGCCGATCGGCGGGCGCTTCCTCGATGCCGGACAGGCGGAACGGCTGCAAATTCTGGCGGCACTGGATCGGCTCGGCCCGCTGGAGTCGCGCGAATGGCGCACCAGCATTCCCGCTGCGATTCTGGACCGGCTGGAACAGGCCGTGATGCGCCGCGAGCCGCTCGAATTCGCGCGCATACTCGAACATTCGCTCGATGTCCCGCCGCCGATCGCCGAGCGCATCGTCTCCGATCCGTCGGGCGAGCCGGTCCTGATTCTCCTGCGCGCGCTTTCGGCGCCGGTCGAAACAGTGTCGCGCATTCTGCTGCTGCTCAATCCGGATATCGGCCAGTCGGTGCAGCGGGTCTTCGCGCTGACGAAACTCTACGCAACCATCGCAGAGCCGGCCGCGCAATATCTGGCGCAAGCGTGGCGGGCCCAGCCGCGGCGGCACGCCCAGCATCAGCCGCAGGTCGCGCTCGACGCCAGCGACCGGCGCGATGCGCGCGCGGTGCACATGCAGTCTCGCTCGATCGCGCCGCTGCCAGCGGCGCGGCGCGTGCGCACGACCGAGCGCTAGGCTTCAGTCCGCCGCCAAATCGAGGAAATGGCGGCCGGCGCGATCCTCGACCTCGATCACCCACAGATCCGGATCGAATTCGCGCTGGCGCGCGATATGCGCCTCGGCCTTGGCGTCCTCGGCGAAGCCCCCCGAAAGAGACGAGACGAAGCGGCGCTCGATCGGCCGCGCTTCGTCGAACGCCGATTGCGGCGCCGGGCCGTAGAGCGCGGCGGTACCGTCGAGGCGGGAGATTTTCACGAAGATCGCACCCGCCTCCTCCGCGCCGCGGCGGCGGACCACGGCGAACGCGCCTTCCAGATGGCAGCGGCGGACATAGGCCGCGACCCAGATCGCGCTCTTCAGGCGCAAGGCCGGCTCGCGGGAGCGCCGCTCATTCGAGCGGCGCGCCGGTAAACGCGGCGAGTTCGCGCACCAGACGCTCGCTCACCTCGCCGCTCGGCGGCAGGTCGCGGTCGCGCTCGAAGCGCTCGATGGCGGCCTTGGTATCCCGATCGTGCAAGGCGTTGAGCCGCACCGGGCCGTAGCCGAGCTTGGCGAGCGTACGCTGGACGGCGAGCACGCGCGTCGCGGCCGAAGCCGGACTGACCGGCGGGATCGAGGCGGTGATTTCGCTCTTGGCGGGCGCGACA
Organism: uncultured Alphaproteobacteria bacterium; assembly: GCA_963765745.1. Lineage (GTDB taxonomy): Bacteria > Pseudomonadota > Alphaproteobacteria > Rhizobiales > Xanthobacteraceae > JAHFPN01. The sequence goes on along the minus strand of CAVXXM010000004.1, from coordinate 288,635 downwards.
CGGATCTGCGCGAGCAGCGTCTCGGTCGGCTCGGACGCGGGCTTGACGCCTTGTGCCTCGGTGAATTCCTTCATCGCCAACCCGGTGCGCGGACCGAGGAGACCATCCACGGCCCCATCATAATAGCCGCGTTGCGTGAGCTCGCGCTGGATGTCCTGCACGATCTCGGCACGCGGGCGAGCGGCGGCCGTCTCCGGGCGACGCGGCGGGGTCGGGGCTAAGGCAGGGGCCGATGCCGGGATAGCGGCCGGAGGCACGTTCGGCGATGTCGTGCGCTTGATTGTCGGCGCCGGCCGAGCGGAGGCTGGCGGCGTCTGGGTCACACTCTTGAGGCCCGGCGAGCGGGTTTGGAAGGCGAGCGCGTTCACCAGCACTGCGACGGTTGCGGCGACTGCGAAGGCGAGCGCAATGGCATCCGTTGCCCGGCGCGGCATCAGGAGCGCCAGGAGACCCGCGACGAGGCCGCGACGGCGGCGGCGGCGGCGCGGCCGGACCAGATCGCCGTCGAGCTCGACATCACGCATGGCGCGGCGGCGGCCGCGGATGGGTTCTTCACGCACTGCGTTTCACCTTGTCGGTTACGGGGATGTTCACTGGTTCAGAAATTTTCCGGCTGGGCAAAGCTTCGACCAAAGGCGGGCGGGCGGGCATCGCGCGCTCGCAGTCGAGCGGCAGACGGACCGTGACCTTGGTGCCTTCGCCGAGGCGGCTCGCGATTTCGATCCGGCCGCCGTGCAGCTCCACCAGACCCTTGACCACGGAAAGGCCGAGCCCGGTGCCCTCGTAGGGCCGGTCATAGGACGAGCGCGCCTGAAAGAACGGATGGCCAAGGCGCGCAAGGTCGCTCCCGGCAATGCCGATGCCGTTGTCGGAGACGGTGAGAATTAGCGCATCGCCCTCGACGCGCGCCGAGAGCGTGACCGAGCCGCGGCGATCGGTGAACTTGATCGCGTTCGAGAGCAGATTGATCAGCACCTGGCGGAGCGCCCGCTTGTCGGCGACCAGCTCGGGCAAATCGGATGGGAAATCGGCACGCAGCGTAACGCCTGCCTGCTCTGCCTTGAGCGTCATCATTTCGCGGCAAGCTACGACCAGCGGACCCACGGCGAAGGGTTCCGGCACGATGACGAAATGGCCGGACTCGATGCGGGTCAGATCGAGAATGCCGTTGACGACGCCGAGCAGATGCTCGCCGCTCTCGCGGATCAATCGCGCATAATCTTCGCGCTTCCTAGAATCGAGAGCGAGATCGGCCTCGTGCGTCAGCATTTCGGAGAAGCCGATGATGGCGTTCAACGGCGTGCGCAGCTCGTGGCTCATGGTGGCGAGGAAGCGGCTCTTGGCGTCGTTGGCGCGCTCCGCCTCGGCGCGTGCGCTCTCCAGCGCAAGTTCGTCGTTCTTGCGGCGCGAGATGTCATACGTCACGGCGACCACTTGCGGCCCGCCCCGGGCACGATCGGCGCCCTGCGATTCATCGAGCGCACGGCAGCGGGTCTCCACCCATACGAACTTTGGCGGCCGCGGGGTGGCATCTTCATACGCGAGCGGCCCGCAGCGCAGGCGATATTCGACCGAAGCTTCCACGCCCTTGCTCGCGGCATCGGCGAGCGCGGTGAGAAACGCCGGACGGTCGGCGACGTGAACGCGGTCGAACAGGCCATGACCCAGAAGCTGCACGGCCGGAACGCCGAGCAATTGCTCGGCGCCGGGCGAGACGAAACTCACCGCGCCGTTTTTTCCGTGACGCGTGATTACGTCGGTCATGTTTCGGGCGAGCATCCGGTAGCGCGCTTCGCCGAGTAGCTTCGACTGCTCGCTCAGACGAGTGAGCGACCCGGTGCCGAGGCCCACGGCCGCCGCGACGCAGCCCGCCGAAAGCACGCCGAATAAATACAACACAGGAGATGCGGCGGCCGCCGCAGGCAGCCAGCCGAGGCTTCCGGCGGCCCAAAGGCCGAAAGCGATCGCCAGTGCGATCACGATCGCGGCAGCGGCCACCCGGCGCGAGGTGGAAATCGTGCTCGATAGTGGAAGCACCACGAGCCAGGGCGCGGCGAAGGAGTTGATCCCGCCGGTCGCAGCCGAGATCGTCGCGATCATTCCGCCGAATGCCAAAACCGAGATCAGGTGTGCGCGCTCGAAGTTGCCGCTACGCGACAGGTCCCAGACGGCGATCAAGGGCGTCAAGCACCAGGCAAAAGCGATGGCCTCGACGAATGTCGGCGCGCCATGCAACACGAGCAGGACCGGGAGAAACGCGAATGCGGCGAGAACGCCGGTCAGCCGCGTCGCGATGAATACGCGGTGCCGCGCCGCGGCCAAGGGATCGGACCGCGCCGAGGAATGCACCAGCGCGTCCACATAGGCGCGAACGGGAGGGCGAACGGGTCCGAACATGGTGAATTTACGCAACGCATACACGGCGCGAACCGGCGCCGCCCCCTCTCCTGTTAAGCGGCATCGTGGCATCGGCCGCTTAAGCGAACGCTAAGGCTACCGGCGAGACGGCGCGAAAGGCCTCGCCGGACGGGCCTTGCGCTCGCTTCCGCCTGTGGCACGCGCCGGATGGTGAATGAAAGGTTTCCAAGGCGGGCCGGAGCCGCCGTCATTGGCCGGGCGGCGCATAGTTTCCGAATCATCAACCGCAATATGAAAATTCGCCGCGAATGCCATCCATGGGCCGAACGCTTCTTTGGAAGCTCCTGTCCTATGGTGCAGGCGAACGCGGCGGGGACAAGCCGCGTCTGGGGACGTCATGTTCTTCCTGTTGCGCGTGGCATTCTGGCTTTCGATCGTGGTGCTGCTGTTGCCGGCGCCGGCGGGCCAGCGCGCCGATCCGAACAAGCCGCAGGTCAGCACGCTCGAGACGCTCGGCGCTGCCAAGACCGCGCTCGAGGATGCGAGCGGCTTCTGCAAGCGCAAGCCCGAAGCCTGCGAGACCGGCTCGCACGCCATGCAGGCCTTCGGGCAGAAGGCGCAGCATGGCGCCAAGATGCTCTATGACTTTCTCTCCGACCGCTTCGCCGACGCGCCCAAAGCCGCACCGGCCGGGCAGCCGGGCCGGCATACGCTGACGCCCGCCGATCAGGCTCCGGCCTGGAGCGCGCCCGGGAAAGTGCCGCTACCGCCGCGCCGGCCGACCTAGTCGCTCAGTTACTGGAACGTCATCACCGGGCTTGTCCCGGTGATCCCGATTTCACGGGCAAGGCCGTGCCACCCTAAGCGGGATGGCAGCGGAACTCGGGCTTGCCCGAGTTCCGCACCATTAAATGCCACAAGTCGGGTAAACCCGACTTGTGGTGACTAGCCCGGCCATGACGTGGAAATGGGATCTAAGCGTGCTTTTGGAATATCGCCCTGACTGACTTATATCTTTGAGTATGAACATCGAGCAGGTCATCGACGATTTCAGCGTCCTCGATAGCTGGGACGACCGCTATCGTTATGTGATCGAGCTCGGCAAGGCGCTGCCGCCGCTGCCCGCGGGCGCGCGCACCGACAAGTACAAGGTACAGGGCTGCGCCAGCCAGGTTTGGCTGGTGAGCGAGACCAAGCCCACGAAGAACGGCGGCGGGCCGGTGCTCTCGTTCCAGGGCGACAGCGACGCCCATATCGTGAAGGGCCTGATCGCGATCCTGTTTTCGCTCTATTCAGACCAGCCGGCGCGCGCGATCCTGGAGAAAGACGCGATCGCGCTATTCGAGAAGCTCGGCCTCAAGGAACATCTTACCCCGCAGCGCTCGAACGGATTTCGCTCCATGGTCGAGCGCATCCGCGCGGATGCGAGGGCGGCGTTGGCGCAGGCCGCGTAATTTCAACGGAGCGAGGCTGCGCTTGACCGACGCCCCAACCAGCGCCGTCGATTTTCTGGAAGCGGGCGACGCTGGCCCCGCGGTCGTCCTTGTCCATTCGAGCGTATCGGGCGCGCGTCAATGGCGCCGGCTGATGGACGAGATGAAGGACCGCTTTCGTGTCCGCGCCGTGAACTTGTTCGGATATGGCAAGACACCGCCCTGGCCGAACGAGCGCGCGCAGACGCTCGACGACCAGGCGAGCCTTGTCGAAGCGGTGCTGCCGGCGGATGCCGGCGCGATCCATTTGGTCGGCCATTCGTTCGGCGGCTCAGTCGCCATGAAGACGGCCGCGCGCCTGCAAGGCCGCGTGACGAAACTCGTTTTGCTTGAAACCAATCCGTTTTATCTGCTGGCGCAAGCCGGACGCGCCGATGCCTTCTCCGAAGCGATGGGACTGCGCAACGCGATCAAGACTTTCGGCACGCGCGGGGAATGGGCGGCCGCGGCCGAGGTATTCGCCGATTACTGGGGCGGCAAGGGAACTTGGCGCGACACGCCGCCCGAGCGGCGTGCGGCATTTGCCGACGCGCTCAAACCGAACTTCTTCGAATGGGACGCGGTGATGAGCGAGACGACTACGGCGGAGCAATGGGCCGCACTGCTCCCGCGCGACACGATGCTGGTCTACGACCCCGTCACGGTCCTTCCGATTCGCGAGATTGCCGCGATCCTGCGCCAATCGTGTCCCCGCTGGATCTTCCGCAAGGTTCCCGGCGCGGGGCACATGGCGCCGCTCACGCGGCCGGACGTGATCAATCCGCTCATTCGCTCATTCCTGAGCGCGTGAGATTTTTCGACGCGTGCGCTGCGTCAGGAGGCGGCCAAGGGCCCGCGCGCGGGTGTTTTCGTCAGCAGCGCGCTGAGCAGGCCGGTGACCGCGACGATCGTATGCAGGATCGTGTCGAGTCGGTTGAAGGCTGCCAGGCCCAGATAGTCGGGCATGGTCCAGCCGACGAGGGCAACCGCGCCCCAGAGGACGCCGTTGGTGAGCGCGAACAGCCGGTATTGCGCTTCGCGCTTCTGGACGACGATGAATGCGGCCCACACACCGAGCGCCACGTGGATCGCCTTGTGACCCGCCTCCAGCGTGACGCCTTCGGTGACCAGCTCGACGGCCAGCGTGTAGCCCACCGCCACCAGGAACAATCCGCCGACGACCCAGGTGTAGAGTTTTGCGAGGTTCATCGCTTCGTACCCTGCTGCAAATCAGTTTTCGCACGAATTCAGCGTTCTGGGCCAGCACAATCCCGATCACTCGCTTGCATCCATCACCGGCCTCGCCCCCTCCGCCTGCCAGGCGCGCCTCAGGGCACGCGGCGCTAATAGAATTTCGCGTCGTCTCCTTCCAAGAGATCGCGCAAAGTCTTGGGAACCGGGAACCCGTATCCGCGTCCCGGCGCCTCCAGAAACAACTGGCCCGCCTTGTGATAGTTGCTCGTGTAAATCTCACTTCCGATCATGTGGAGAGCGAGATCGATCGCTTGGATCGAATTGGTGCCGTGTGCAGCCAATGCCCATTTCCCGTCCGGCCAATCGATTTCATACCTGCACGACCAGCAGTCATTTTCGACCTTTTCGGGCAAGAAAATCCGGATGGGTATTTCAATGTCGGCGACGGCGCCGCGCAGTTTCAACAAGCGACTTGCGATGATCATGATGAGGACCTCAATAGTTCAATGGTGGAATAGGGAGTTCCCGGAGGCAGTTGGAGTAACGTAACGCTGCCTGCGCGTGGCAAGCTCGTAACCCGACCATCGTGCATTGGAATGTATCTCGTTGGTATTGGGTCAAGCATAGTGCTTCGAGAGCAGGCGAGATACGCCGCCCGACATCGATAATGGGCGGCGAACCGTCGACGGTATCATCGCCACTATCATCATTGGTTCCCTGACTCTCTGCTTGATCGGTCCATCGACCACGATCATCACGAGGCTGATTGGGATCATATTTCGCGTCGATCAGCCGGCCGAACTGCCTCGCCTTCTCTTCGAAATTATGCACGGCGAGATGCCATTGTAGACGGACAAGCGCCAATTCGACTTCAGATGTTTTCGTCATAGCTTTCCTTCGATTGTCATGGATTTACTCATGCACCTCGGTCGTTGATCCCGCTGTGGCTCCATCGATCGTCGGCCTCGCGCCTGGCGCCTGCCAGGCGCGCATCGGCGCGCGCGCACGGCCACGGGCTTCGGTCCCGATGCCGTAATGGGCGGCGAGGCGATCCAGCGCCATGCCGAGCACGATACGCGCGGTGCGTGGCGGCCAGAGGCGCTCGCGCTCGACGGTCTCCAGGCCCTTCAGAAAACAACAGATATCGAGCAGGAGTCCGCCGAAGTCGGAACCGGCCGCTGCGAGCGCGTGCTCGAGCCGATCCTTGGCGGCGAGCACCGCGTCGGCGAAGGCGGCGGGCGAGCCGGAGCTGCGGCGGCCCTGCGCCACCGGCGCGATCCAGTTGGCGGTGACGCGCGGGGTCAGGCCGGCGCGGGTGAAATCGGCGCGCAACCGTTCGCCGGCGGCGAACTGGGCCGCGTCGATGAGCGGCTTGCCGTCCTTGCCCTTGCGGCGGGCGAGCCAGGCCAGCGGGCTCTCGGCTTCGTTCAGGAGCGCGGCAATGGACACGTCGTCGCGCGGCTCCGGGCGGCCCAGCCCGCCGTGCTGGGCTAAGTAGTGCAGCGGATCGAGCGTTTCCGTGGGCGCCGGGGGCCGCGCGCTTTTACGCCGCGCGCTCATGCGGCCTCCGCGGCAAGTTCGAGCAGCACTTTCAGCGCCAATTCGAGATCAGCCACCGCGGCATCGAACGCGGGTTCGTCGCGCCGGTCCTCGACCTGACGGCAGGCAAAGGCGACGGTGCTGCGGTCGCGCTTGAACTGGCGGGCGGCCGCGTCGAGCGGCACGCCGAGCGCCACATGCGCAAGATAAATCGCGACCTGGCGCGCGACCGAGGCACGGCGCGAGCCGCGCGCGCGACCGAGCAAGGTCGTGCGTGGCACCTCGAAGCGGTGCGCGGCCAGTTGTGCGGCGAGGCGGCAGCGGGCGGCGTCGGCCGCCGTCGCGCGCGGGGCCGACGCGGACCGCGCGGCTGGCGAGCGATCGGACTGGGTGCGGGAAACGATTTGGGTCATGGAACCTTCCCTATTAGGAAAATTTGCATAGGAGCATACGCTCGGGCGAGCGCATGGGGATAGAGGAAGCGCGAAAAAATTTTCGGTGGCGACCAAGCGTTTGGTTTACTTAAGTAAATTTTCCTAACAGACGGAACCGCTATAGGACTTTATCCACACCGCGCCCCGGCATCGGATACTCGGCGGCATCGCAACGATTCCGCCGGAGGATTCCATGCAGCCACGACCCGCTCCCGGCCAGATCGCCAAGGGGCCGCCCTGGGGCCGCATCCGGGCCTATCGCGCCTTCGATCTTCGGCATGAGATCGACCGCCGAATGATCGTATTCGGCCTGGGCGGGCCGGGCCGCAAGCTCGAGCCCGATCTGGAGCGGCACTTGGCCCGGGCGCTGCGTGCCGAGCGCCGCGCGGCGCGCACCTGGGGCCGCAGCTATGACCTGATGCGCCATCTCACGCTGGTGCGGATGCAGCGGGCGCTCGATTCGCGCCGCCGCACGCGGAAATGATCGCGCGCTCGTGATCCCTCGCTGAGCTTGCGCGCGCGCGGGTGCGGCCTTACTTCTGCGGGGCCCGCGGCAAACCTTCCCGCGGGTCAGGAGCCAGCAATGTCCGAGCCGTCCCGCCCGAAAGTCGTGAAGACCGCGGAAGAATGGCGCAAGCAGCTCACGCCCGAGCAGTATCACATCACCCGCGAGCACGGCACCGAACGCCCGGGCACCGGGCCGTACCTGAACGAGAAGCGCAAGGGCATGTATGTCTGTGTCTCCTGCGGCAACCCGCTGTTCTCCTCCGACACCAAATACAAATCCGGCTCCGGCTGGCCGAGCTTCTACGCGCCCTCCGACAAGGGCGCGGTCGCCGAGCACGCGGACGGTTCGCTGTTCATGCGCCGCACGGAGGTGCGCTGCGCCGCCTGCGAGGCGCATCTCGGCCACGTGTTCGACGACGGCCCGAAACCGACCGGCCAGCGCTATTGCATGAACGGCTGCGCGCTGAAGCTGATGCCCGACGAGAACAAGAATGGCTGAGGCGCCCGCGCCGCCCACCGTTCCGTTCGCGCCCAAACGTCCGACCGAACGCATCGTCCATGGCGTGCGGCTGGTCGACGACTATGCCTGGCTGCGCGACGAAAACTGGCGCGAGATGATGCGCGATCCGGCCAAGCTCGCGCCGGAAATTCGCGCCTATCTCGAAGCCGAGAACCGGCACGCCGAGGCCTATTTCGCCGACGCGGCGGAGCTGCAAAAGACGGCTGGTGGCCGAGATGCGCGGCCGCATCAAGGAAGACGACTCCACCGTTCCCTCGCGCGACGGCGCCTTCGCCTATTACGTCCGCTATCGCGAAGGCGGCCAGCATCCGCTGCTGTGCCGCGTTCCGTCGGCGGGCGGCGGCGAGCAGCTGCTGCTCGACGGCGACGCGCTGGCCAAGGGCCACGCCTATTACAATCTCGGGCCTTCGCGCCATACGCGCGGCCATGGCCGGCTGGCCTGGTCGGCCGACGCGGCGGGCTCGGAATATTTCACCATCCGCGTGCGCGAACTGGCGTCCGGCAAGGAGCTTGCCGACGAGGTGCCGGACACGACCGGCGGCGCGGTGTGGACCGCGGACGGCAGCGCTTTCTATTACGTGAAGCTCGACGCCGACCATCGCCCCTCGCGCGTCTATCTGCACAAGCTCGGCACGCCCGTGGCCGAGGATCGGCTCGTCTATGAGGAAACGGACCCCGGTTTCTTCGTGGGAATCGGCGAATTGCAGGCGGGCCGGTTCGCCGCGATCAGCGCCAGCGCCAGCGAGACCACCGAGAACTATCTCCTTGATCTCTCCGATCTTTCCGCCAAACCGCGGCTGATCGCGCCGCGCCAGACCGGCGAGCGCTATCAGGTGGAGCATCATCCGAGCTTCGGCGGTGCAGACCAGCTCGTGATCTTCACCAACGCGGACGGCGCCGAGGATTTCAAGATCATGACCGCGCCGCTCGCCGCGCCCGGCCGCGAGAACTGGCGCGAGCTGGTGGCGCATCGCCCCGGCACCCTCGTGCTCGACGTCGGCGTGCTTGCCGACTGGCTGGTGCGCTTCGAGCGTCATGAAGGTCTGCCGCGCATCGTCGTGCGGCGGCTCACGGACGGCGACGAGCACACCATCGCTTTCGCCGAGGAAGCCTATGCGCTCGGCATGGATACCGGGCTCGAATTCGTCACCGACAACCTGCGCTTCGTCTATGCGTCGATGACCACGCCGTCGGAGACCTGGGACTACGACATGGCCAAGCGCACGCGCGAGCTGAGGAAGCGCCAGGAAATTCCCTCGGGCCACGATCCCAAGCGCTTCGTCACGCGGCGCGTGTTCGCGCCGGCCAAGGACGGCGAGACCGTGCCGGTGTCGATCCTGCACCGGCGCGACATCGATACCAAGACAGCGCCGTGCCTGCTCTATGGCTACGGCGCCTATGGCATCGCGATGCCGGCCTCGTTCAATTCGAACCGGCTGTCGCTCGTCGAGCGCGGCTTCGTGGTCGCCATCGCGCACATCCGCGGCGGCACCGACAAGGGCTGGCGCTGGTATCGCGAGGGCAAGCTCGCGCACAAACAGAACACCTTCACCGATTTCATCGCCGCCGGTGAGCATCTTGTGCGTCAAGGCTTTGCCGCGCCCGGCCGCATCGTCGCGCAAGGCGGATCGGCCGGCGGATTGCTCATGGGCGCCGTCGCCAATATGCGGCCCGATCTGTTCGCCGCCGTCGTCGCAGAAGTGCCGTTCGTCGATGCGCTCAATACGATGCTCGACGACACGCTGCCGCTGACGCCGCCGGAATGGCCCGAGTGGGGCAATCCGATCACCGATCCCGAGGCGTTCGGTCGCATTCGCTCCTATTCGCCCTATGACAATGTGCGGGCGCAGAATTATCCGGCCATGCTCGTGCTCGCCGGCCTGTCCGATCCGCGCGTGACCTATTGGGAGCCGGCGAAATGGGTGGCGCGGCTGCGCGCGACCAAGACCGACCGGAATCCGCTCGTGCTCAAGACCAACATGGACGCGGGCCACGGCGGCGCGGCCGGACGCTTCGACCGACTCGACGAGGTAGCGCTGGTCTATGCCTTCGCGCTCAAGAGCGTCCGGCTGGCGTGAGCCGTCAGGACTTCGTTACCGGCTTCCTGAACTCTGAGTCCGCATCGGCGCCGGTGCGGGAGACGTGCGCGCGCAAATCTTCGATCGATGCGAAGCGCATGATGCCGAGCGGCATTTCCGCCTCGATCGATCCGTCGGCATAGAGCGTATAGGCCATGCCGCCGATGATGCCGGAACGCACCGCCGGACCGCCGGGCGCGGCATCGGTGGCGGGCACGGGCGCGCGCGGCTTCGACGCGGGCTCGGGTTTCGGCGCCGGCATTTCCCGCATGGCATGTTCGGGCGCGGGCTCGCGCACTCGCGGCGGAGGCTCGGCCTGAATGCGCGCGGCGCGCTCGGGTGCCGACTCGCGGACACGCGGCGGAGGTTCGGCTTGAACGCGCGCGGTGGCGCCAGTCGATGGCGGCCAGGCGCGCGGATGCAGATCTTTCTCGTCGGCGGAGACCGGACGCGCCGATGGATGCGCCGGCCGCGCAACCGGCTGCGTCAGCGGCACCGGAATTTGCTGCGGCACCAGGCTCGGCTCGATCTCGGGCGCGCGTTCGGCGGCCGCGCGTTGAGCCGGTGCCGGTTTGAGTGCATCGAGCCGGCGGCCGAGATCGTGCACGGCGCGCAGCAACAGGCCGATCCCGAAAACGACGAGCCCGCCGACGAAGCCGATCGTACCGCTCTCGATCAGGGATGCGCCGAGGCCGAGGCCGAGCGCCCATTCCGGCGCACCGGCGACGATCACCGCGGCCCCCAACAGGGCGAGCAAGAGTCCGAAGACGATCAGCAGAAAAGACATCGTGGAGAAACACCTCGAATCCATAGGAACGTAGCACGGAAAACAGGGCGAATGGGCGGCCCTGCCAAGGCGCGTTCAAGCGGTTGTGCGCCGCGCGTTCCCGGCTTATCTCTAATGCAGCATCGGCGCTCGGCGCCCATGATCGCGTTCCCCGAGGAGGATCTCATGTCGTTCACGTTGCCGGAACTGCCCTACCCGCACGACGCGCTCGCCCCCTTCATGTCGCGCGAGACGCTCGAATACCATCACGACAAGCATCACCTCGCCTACGTCAATAACGGCAACAATCTGCTCAAGGGCTCCGGGCTCGAGGACAAGAGCCTCGAGGAAATCGTGAAAGGCTCGTTCGGCAAGAACGCCGGCCTCTTCAATAATGCCGGCCAGCACTACAATCACTCGCTGTTCTGGAAATGGATGAAGCCCAAGGGCGGCGGCAAGATTCCCGGCGAGTTGGAGAAGCGCATCGTCGCCGATCTCGGCTCGGTCGAGAAGATGAAGGAGGACTTCGTCCAGGCTGGTGTCACGCAATTCGGTTCGGGCTGGTGCTGGCTCGCGGTCAAGGACGGCAAGATCATCGTCAGCAAGACGGCGAACGGCGAGAGCCCGCTGGTGCATGGGGCATTGCCGATATTGGGCTGCGACGTGTGGGAGCATTCCTATTACATCGACTACCGCAACCGCAGACCCGACTACCTCAAGGCCTTCCTCGAAAGTTTGGTGAACTGGGACTACGTGGCGGAACTGGCGGCCAAGGCCCGTTAAACGGCCGCGGCGAAGCGACGGCTCCGGGAAAGAAGAGGCGGGACCCCGGGTCCCGCCTCTGCCGTTTGTTCTGCCAAAAGCCGCTTTCCCGCGCCCTTCGGGTATCGCGGTAGGCTTGTTTGCTGCTTTGCACCCCTACCCACTTGCAGTGCACCACAAATTTGCACAAATCTCGTTTCAATGATGAATAAATAACCGCGCGGCGGGGGCTGCGAGGGTCGCGCAAGAGGAACGTTACAGGGCTGGCCGTTCACGTATTCTCCATGCAAATTTTTTCCGCCATAACGCGGCGCGTTGCCGCCGCGCCGCTCGATGCTACCGCTTGGGCGGTGCTCGCCGCGCTCGGCGTCGTCGCACTGCTCACCTTCGGCGATTACGGACTGGCCTGGGACGACTATTCGCATGGCCGCTACGGCGAGTACTTGCTCGCCTATTACACGTCCGGTTTCACGGATATGCGCGCCTTCGACCTCTACAATCTCCATTTCTACGGCGGCGGTTTCGATCTGGTCGCCGCGATCTTCGACAAGATCATGCCGTTCGACCTGTTCGTGACGCGCCGGCTTACGGGCGCTCTCGTGGGTCTTGCCGGACTCTTCGTGGTCTGGCGGACGGCGCGCCGCCTCGGCGGACCGGTCGCCGGACTCGCGGCGCTCGTGCTGCTTGGCGGCGACGCCGCTCTATTACGGTCACATGTTCATCAACGCGAAGGATACGCCCTTCGCGGTGGCGATGGCGTTCCTGGCCTACGCGACCGTGCGCAACTTCGAGGAATATCCGCGGCCGCGCATCCCGACGATCCTGCTGTTCGGTCTCGCGCTCGGACTCGCGGTCGGCACGCGCGTCATCGGCGGCATCGGACTCGTGTTCGCGGCGGCGGGCGTAACGGTCCTGTTCGCGATCGACTGGCGCGAAATCGGCGCCAAGGCCGCGGCCTGGCGAGTCGCGACTTTCGCCGTCTCGCTCGGGCTCGCGCTGCCGCTCGCCTATGTGGTGATGGGGATCGTCTGGCCGTGGTCGGTGCTCGCGCCGCTCAACCCGCTACGCGCCATCGAGTTCTACTCGCACTTCTGGGAGAAGCCCTGGAAGGACTTGTTCGAGGGAGCGCGCGTTCTGATCACCGACATGCCGCGCACGTACGTGCCGCTGCTCTGCCTGCTGAAGCTGCCGGAGATTTTCGTGGCGCTGGCGCTGGCGGGAACCGCGGGCGGCAGCGCCGTCGTGCTGCGCGGCGGCGTCGAGCCCTGGCGGCGCGCATCGCTTGCGCTGCTGATCTCGGCCGCGATGCTGCCGATCCTGATCGCGGTCGTCACGCGCCCGGTGCTCTATAACGGCATCCGCCACTTTCTCTTCGTGATCCCGCCCTTCGCGGTGCTCGGCGGGCTGGCGGCGGCGTATCTGCTCGAGCGGCTCCGCGATTACGCGCGCCCCGCCGTGGCGGCCGGCATCGTCGCGTTCGTCGGCCTGCTTTCGGTGACAATGGTCGATTTCTGGCGCATCCATCCGTACCAGTACGCGCTGTTCAACCACATGGCCGGCGGCGTGCGCGGCGCGCAGAGCCAGTACATGCTCGACTACTGGGGCCTCGGCTTGAAGGAGGCATCGGAGAACCTGCTCACCCACCTCGATGAGATGGATGTAGAGCCGCCGCGAAACCGCAAATGGAAGGTCGCGGTCTGCGGGCCGGCGCATACGGTGGGCTTCGAGCTTGGCCCCTCCTTCGAGGCTACCGGCGACCCCAAGGGCGCCGATTTCGCGATCTCGCTCGGCACCTATTACTGCGCCAAGCTCAACGCGCCCATACTCGCCACCGCCGAACGGGAGGGCGTCGTGTTCGCGCGCGCCTACGATCTGCGCGGACGTACTATCGTCTCGACCTATATCGCGCCGGACGACGAGAAGAAGGCATCCGACACGCCTTCGAATTTCGGCGGCGTGTTTTGATTTCCCGATTCGCCAGCTTGCGGTAGCGTCCGGGCCTCCGGCCCAGGTCTAGATCATGCCTATCCAAGCCTTCGTTTTCGACGCCTACGGGACGCTGTTCGACGTCCATGCGGCGATTGCACGCCACCGCGCCGCGGCCGGGCCAGAGGCGGATCGACTTTCGGAACTGTGGCGGACGAAGCAGCTCGAATACACCTGGACGCTGACGCTGATGGGCCGCTACGAGCCGTTCTGGCAGATCACCGAGCGCGCGCTCGATTTCGCGCTGGCGCGGTTCCCGAGCGTCGATCTGGGCCTCAAGCCGAAGTTGTTGGAGGCCTATCGCGAACTCGGCGCCTTCCCCGACGCGCGCGCGGCGCTCGAAGCGCTCAAGGTCAAGAATTATCCGACGGCGATCCTTTCCAACGGGTCGCCGGACATGCTGGCGGCGGCGGTCAAGGCTGGCGGGCTCGGCAAGCTCATCGATCATGTGCTCTCAGTCGACGCGATCCGCATCTACAAGCCGCGGCGCGAGGTTTATGCGCTGGCGGCAAAGGCGCTGGCGCTTGCGCCCGAGGCGATCGGCTTCGTGTCGTCGAACCGCTGGGACGTGGCGGGTGCCGCGGCGGCCGGTATGACGGCGATCTGGATCAATCGCGGCGGCGCGCCTGCGGAGTACGGCGATTTCGCTCCCGCCGCGACGCTGAAGAGTCTGGCAGAGCTCGCGCAGCTCTCGTTATGAACTTCATCCGGCGAGCCGGATACGCCTAGCGCCGCAGGATCCCGCCGAGCGCACCGCGCACCAGCGCGCGGCCGATGGAGCCGCCCATTTTCCCGCCCAGGCTCTTGCCGAGATCGGCGGCGACCTGGCCCGCCATCCGGTTCACCACGGTGCGCGTGACCTCGCGGGTGACATATTGCCCCGTGGACAGACGTTGGCCGCGTTTGCGGCCGGTGCCGAAAATGCCGCCAAGCCAGCCGCCGATGCCGCCGGTCGCTTCGGCCGGCGCTTGCTCCGGCGCTTGTCCGGGCCGCTGCCGGGTGGACGGGGCCTCCGGATCGGCCGCCCCCTCCGTCGCGCGATTCTTCAGCATCTCGTAGGCGGATTCCCGATCGACAGCCGTATCGTACAGGCCCTTCACCGGACTCCGCGCGATCACCGCGCGGCGCTCTTCCGGCGTCACCGGCCCGACGCGAGCCGAAGGCGGACGGATCAGGCAGCGATCCACCATCGCCGGCACGCCATTGCCTTCGAGGAAGGAAACCAGCGCCTCGCCCTTGCCGAGCTCGGTGATGACACGCTCGGTCTTGAGCTTGGGATTGGGCCGGAAGGATTCGGCCGCCACCTTCACCGCCTTCTGTTCTTTCGGCGTATAGGCGCGAAGCGCATGCTGCACACGATTGCTGAGCTGCGCCAAAACTTTGTCCGGCACGTCGATCGGAACCTGGGTCACGAAATAGACGCCGACGCCCTTGGAGCGGATCAGGCGCACCACCTGCTCGATCTTGTCGGTGAGAGCCTTGGGCGCGTCGTCGAACAGAAGATGCGCCTCGTCGAAGAAGAACACGAGCTTGGGCTTCTCCGGATCGCCCACCTCGGGAAGCTGCTCGAACAGCTCCGAGAGCAGCCACAGCAGAAATGTCGAATAGAGCCGCGGGTTCTGCATCAGCTTGTCGGCGGCAAGCAGGCTGATGACGCCCTTGCCGTCGCGCGTGCGCATCAAGTCCTTGATGTCGAGCGCCGGCTCGCCGAAGAATTTTTCGGCGTGCTGGTTGTCGAGCACGAGCAACTGGCGCTGGATGGTGCCGACCGTGGTCGAGGAGACGTTGCCGTATTCCTTGGTCAGCGATGCGGCATTCTCGGCGATGAAGGTGAGCATCGCCCGCAGATCCTTCAGATCGAGCAGTAAGAGTCCCTGCTCGTCCGCGATCTTGAACGCGATGTTGAGCACGCCTTCCTGGGTTTCGTTCAGGTTCATGATGCGGGCAAGCAACAGGGGGCCCATCTCGGAAATTGTCGCTCGCACCGGGTGGCCCTGCTCGCCGAAAAGATCCCAGAAGATCACGGGAAATTCGTCGGGCTGGTATTCCATCCCGATGTCTTTCGCGCGCTTGACGATGAAGTCTTGGCCCTGACCCGCGGCCGACACGCCGGACAGATCGCTCTTAATGTCGGCGGCGAACACCGGAACGCCGGCCCGCGAGAAGCCTTCGGCCAGCACCTGCAGCGTCACCGTCTTGCCGGTCCCGGTGGCGCCGGTGACGATGCCGTGGCGGTTGCCGAGCTTGAGCGTCAGGTAGGCGGGCTGCGACGCTTTGCCGACGTAAATCTTGCCATCGACATCTACTTTCTTTGCCGCCATCGGCCTCTCCTTTGCCCACCCTTGCGGCCTCTTATAATGCGCCCACGCCGCACTTGTCACCGTCTTCGCGATTGATCGCGCAACGCGGCGCTTGCCTTTTGCATGCCGCCGCGGGATATCCGCGCGACCTTTTTGGATTTCGCCATGCTCGAACCCGCCCCGATCCGCACGCTCGACGCGCGCGGCCTGCCGCTGAAGCTCGGCGGCCGGACGCTGGTGATGGGCGTCATCAACATGACGCCGGATTCGTTCTCCGACGGCGGCCTGTACGCGGACGCCGGCGCCGCGGTGCGGGCCGGCCTGCGCATGATCGAGGAAGGCGCCGATATCGTCGATGTCGGCGGCGAGTCGACCCGGCCGGGCTACGTCGCGGTCGATACCGGCGAGGAATTGAAGCGCGCGCTGCCGGTGATCGCGGGTCTCGTGGAGAAAACCGACATTCCCGTTTCGATCGACACCTACAAGGCCGCCGTCGCCGAGGCCGCGCTCAAGCAAGGCGCGCGCATGGTCAACGACGTATGGGGTTTGCAGCGCGACCCCGACATGGCCCGCGTGGTGGCGGCGAGCGGCGCCGCGGTCGTCCTCATGCACAATCGCGAGCGGGCGGAGCCCAATATCGACATCCTCGACGACATCCGCGTTTTCTTCGCCAATTCGCTGGCGCGGGCGCGCGCCGCCGGTATCCGCGAGGATCGCATCGTGCTCGATCCGGGCATCGGCTTCGGCAAGACGCTGGAGCAGAATCTCGCCGTTCTCGCCCGGCTCGACGAGCTGCATGAGATCGGCTTCCCGATCCTGATCGGCACTTCGCGCAAGAGCTTTATCGGCCGGCTTTCGCCGAGCGAGCCGCGCGAGCGGCTGCCCGGCACGCTCGCCGCCAATGTATTCGCGGTGCTCGGGCGGGTGGCGATCCTGCGCGTACACGACGTGGCGGCCCACGTGCAGGCGCTGCGCGTGGCCGAGGCGATCCGCGGGGCACACTGATGCGCGGCACCATCGACATCGTTGGCCTCTCGGTGTTCGCCCATCATGGCGTGACCGAGGCCGAGAAGTTGAACGGCCAGCGCTTCGTCATCGATCTTTCGTTCGAAACCGATATCGCCGAAGCGGCCAAGACCGACAAGCTCACGGCGGCCGCCGACTATGCCGAGGCGATCGCGGTCGCGCAGGCGGCGTTTCTCGACAAGCGGTTCGATTTGATCGAAGCGGCGGCGGCGCACGTAGCAGCGGCGGTGCTGGCACACTTCCCCCGTATCCTCGCGGTTCGCGTGACGGTGAAGAAGCCGGCGGCGCCGGTGCCGGCCGTGATCGACTATGTCGCGGCCACGGTCGAGCGGCGGCGCGATGGTTGAGGCCTTCGTCGCGCTTGGTTCGAATATAGGCGACCGCGCCTCCAATCTGATGCGGGCACGTGCCGCGCTCGATGACGGTCCGCTCAAGCTCACGGCGCAGTCTTCGGTCTACGAGACCGAGCCCTGGGGCCCGGTGGCACAGGGCCCCTATCTCAATCAGGTCGTGCGCGGCACGACTGCGTTCGCGCCACGGGCGCTGCTCGCGGCCTTGTTCGAGATCGAGACCCGTCTCGGCCGCGACCGAAAGCAGGAAGTTCGCTTCGGCCCGCGCGTGATCGATCTCGACGTGCTGCTTTACGGCGATCTCGCTATCGCCGAGCCGGATCTCGAAATCCCGCACCCGCGGCTCATGGAGCGCGCGTTCGTGCTCGTCCCGCTCGCCGAAATCGCACCCGACCGGGTGGTGAGCGGGATCAAGGTGAGCGATGCGCTCGCGCGCGTCGGCGGCAAGGGCATCGCCCTGTTCGCCGCACCGGACGTGAAGCCTTAAGCAGGGCTTGCCCGGCCGCGGGCCGCCGCGTAGTTCCATGCCATGACGGACTTCAAGCTCGCCGGGGAATTCCCACCAGCCCGCCGCGAGGACTGGCTGAAGCTGGTTGAGCAAGCGCTGAAGGGCGCGCCGCTCGACGAGACGCTGGTGGCGCGAACCTATGACGGACTCCGGATCGAGGCGCTGAGCGAGCGCGCCAGTGAGGCGCACGCGGTCGCTGGCGCACGAGGCGCAGCGCCCTGGCAGGTGCTGCAGCGCGTCGATCATCCCGATCCCGCGCAGGCCAACGCGCAGGCGCTCGAGGATCTGGCGAACGGCGCGAGCGGCCTCGCGCTCGTGTTCGCGGGCTCCATCGGCAGCCACGGTTATGGCATCGACGGCTCCGAGGTCGCGCTCGCGCGCGTGCTGGACGGCGTCTATCTCGACGCCGGAATCGCCATCGAGTTCGATCTCAGCCCGCAGAACAAGGATGCGGGCCAGGCGCTCGCCTCGATCGTCAAGACAGCGCGGCATCGCGCCCGCTGCCACTAATATTCGCTTCGGCTTCGATCCTCTGGGCGCCATCGCTCAGGCCGGAGCGAGCCCGGCGCCCTGGAACGCGCTTTCCAAGGTATTCACTGCCGCCGTCACCGGCATGGCCGGGCAAGGCTTCCGCGGACCGTTGGCGGTGGCCGACGGGCGCGTGATCCACAATGCGGGCGGCTCGGAGGCGCAGGAGCTCGCCTTCGCGCTCGCGGTCGCGGTCGAATACATGCGCGCGCTCGAAGCCGGCGGCGTCAAGCTCGACGATGCGCGGCGCATGATCTTCTTCCGTCTGGCCGCCGACGCCGATCAGTTCCTGACCATCGCCAAGTTCCGCGCGCTGCGGAAACTCTGGGCGCGGGTCGAGGAAGCCTGCAGCCTGGCGCCCGCGCCCGCATTCATTTCCGCCGAGACCGCCTGGCGAATGATGACGAAGCGCGATCCCTACGTGAACATGCTGCGCGCGACGATCGCCGCGTTTTCGGCCGGGCTCGGCGGCGCCGACAGCGTCACGGTGCTGCCCTATACGGCCGCACTCGGCCTGCCCGACGCCTTCGCGCGGCGGGTCGCGCGCAACACCCAGCTCGTGCTGATCGAGGAAGCCAACGTGCATCGCGTCGCCGACGCGGGCGCGGGCTCGGGTGCAATCGAAAATCTGACGCAGGAGCTGTGCGCTGCGGCCTGGCGATTGTTCCAAGGCATCGAAGCCGCTGGCGGCGCGGCGGAAGCGCTGGTCTCAGGCTATATCCAGCAAGCGGTGGCGAGCGTGCGCACAGAGCGCGAGGCCAACGTCGCCCGGCTTGCGGAGCCGCTCGTCGGCACCAGCGTTTTCTCAAATCCGGATGAGATTCCCGTCACGGTATTGGACGTAGCGCGACCAGCTTTGTCCCCGCTCGCTGCGGACTCTATTCGCATCGAGTCGCTCGCACCCATGCGGCTCGGAGAGCCGTTCGAATAGAACAGCGCGGCGTAGGAAGATGAGATGAGCGAATTCCTGCACAGTCTCGGCATCACGGAATCGAGCGCCCAAGGCCCCGCGCTCTATGTCGTTATGGCGGCACTGGCCTGCTGGATCGCGCACAATTCGATCCGCAATCGCAGTCCCGACGCTCCCAAGATGGTCGTCTTTCTTACTTATGCGGGGGCCGCAGCGTTCGCCGTCACGGCATTTTGGCTGTCGGGCAAGCTCGCGAGCGAAAACATGAGATTGCTGGTCGGTGCGGCCTATATCGCGGCACTGTTTTTCGCGACCCGCTATATCGGCCGGGCCTATCTCAGCGTGGAAGAGCAGAAGCCCGATGACAGGAAGCCGACGGCGTCATGAACGCGCCATGCTATAATTATTTCTTTCACGGCAGCGCGCGGAGACGCTCGTGAGTAGCCTTCCCGATTTCGCCAAGCTCGCGTGGAGCGAGCCCAAGTCTGCGGCGCCCGCCGCCGGCAACGAGCCATGGCTCACGCCCGAAGGCATCGCCGTGAAGCCGAGCTATGGCCCGGTGGATGTCAAAGGGATCGACTTCCTCGACACTTGGCCCGGCATCGCGCCCTATCTGCGCGGCCCCTACCCGACCATGTACGTGACGCAGCCCTGGACGATCCGCCAATATGCGGGCTTCTCGACGGCGGAGGATTCCAACGCCTTCTATCGGCGCAATCTCGCCGGCGGGCAGAAGGGCCTCTCGGTCGCCTTCGATCTCGCCACCCACCGCGGCTACGATTCCGATCACCCGCGCGTCTCCGGCGACGTGGGCATGGCGGGCGTTGCCATCGACTCGATCTACGACATGCGCACTTTGTTTTCGGGCATCCCACTCGACGAGATCAGCGTGTCGATGACCATGAACGGCGCGGTGCTGCCGGTGCTGGCGCTCTATATCGTCGCCGCCGAAGAACAGGGCGTGCCGGCGGCGAAGCTCTCGGGCACCATCCAGAACGACATCCTCAAAGAATTCATGGTGCGGAATACCTACATCTATCCGCCCGCGCCCTCGATGCGGATCATCTCCGACATCATCGCCTATACGTCGGAGCACATGCCGAAATTCAATTCGATTTCGGTCTCCGGCTATCACATCCAGGAGGCGGGAGCGACGCTCGACCTTGAGCTCGCCTACACGCTCGCCGACGGCGTCGAGTACGTGCGCGCCGGGCTAAAGGCTGGGCTCGACATTGATGCATTTGCCCCGCGCATCTCGTTCTTCTGGAACGCGGGCATGAACTTCTTCATGGAGGTCGCCAAGCAGCGCGCCGCGCGCATGCTGTGGGCGAAATTGATGAAGCAGTTCAAGCCAAAATCCGAGAAGTCCCTGATGCTGCGCGCGCATACGCAGACCTCGGGCTGGTCGCTCACCTCGCAGGACGTGTTCAACAACGTGGTGCGCACCGCGATCGAAGCCATGGCCGCGACGCAAGGCCATACCCAATCGCTGCATACCAACGCGCTCGACGAGGCGCTGGCGCTGCCGACCGATTTCTCCGCCCGCATCGCACGCAATACGCAGATCTTCCTGCAGCAGGAAAGTGGAACGACCAGGATCGTCGATCCGTGGGGTGGGTCGTTTTATCTCGAGCGGCTCACCTACGAGCTCGCAGCCAAGGCATGGGAGCACATCGAGGAAGTGGAAGCGCTCGGCGGCATGGCCAAGGCGATCGAAGCGGGCATCCCGAAGCTGCGCATCGAAGAGGCCGCGGCCAAGACCCAGGCGCGTATCGACTCCGGCGCGCAGACCGTGGTCGGCGTCAACAAATACCGCTCCGATGGAAAGAACGAGATCGATATCCTGAAGGTCGATAATTCCGCCGTGCGCAAGCTGCAGATCGAGAAGCTAGCGCAGCTCCGGGCCGAGCGCGACCCGAAGAAGCTGGAGGCCGCGCTCGCGGCACTCACGCGCACGGCCGAGAGCGGCAAGGGCAATCTGCTCGCGCTCGCGGTCGACGCGGCGCGGGCCAAGGCTACGGTCGGCGAGATTTCCATGGCGCTCGAAAAGGTCTGGGGCCGCCACCGCGCCGAGACGCGTGCTATATCCGGCGTCTATCGCCGGGAGGCCGGTCCGATGGCCGATGTCGTGCAGCGCGTGCAGAAGCAGGTGGAGGCGTTCGAGGCCGAGGAAGGCCGCCGGCCGCGCATTCTCGTGGCCAAGGTCGGCCAGGACGGCCACGACCGCGGCCAGAAGGTGATTGCCTCGGCGTTCGCCGACCTGGGCTTCGACGTGGACATCGGCCCGCTGTTCGCGACGCCCGGCGAGGCCGCGCGTCAGGCGGTCGAGAACGACGTGCACATCATCGGCATTTCGTCGCTTGCCGCCGCGCATCTGACGCTGGTGCCGGAGCTCAAAGCGGAGCTCGAGCGCCAGGGCCGCGGCGATATCATGATCGTGGTCGGCGGCGTGATCCCGCCGCAAGACTTCGCGGCGGTGAAGGCGGCCGGCGCCGAGGCGATCTTCCCGCCCGGCACGGTGATCGCGGAAGCGGCCGAGGAACTCCTGAGGAAGCTCGCCCACCGGCTTGAGCACAAGCGCGCGGCGGCGGTATAATCGTTCCACGACAGCCCATCTTCCCTCCCAATCTCCTTGTCCCTGCCGCGATACCGGCGCTAACATCCTTGATCAATCGAGCGGCCGGACATGAACCGGGCCGCCATCGGGAGGGAAATCCATGTCCAAGCTCACGCGCCGCGCATTCACAACGTCGGCCGCCGCAGCGGCCGCCACTGCAGGTCTCGGGCTCAAGCCCTCGTTTGGCCAACAGACCTACCCTAACCGTCCGATCACGCTCGTCTGCCCATGGGGCGCCGGCGGCGGCACGGATGCAACCGCGCGCATCGTAGCGGCGGTGCTCGAGAAGGACCTTGGCCAGCCGTTCAATGTCGTCAACCGCACCGGCGGCTCGGGCGTGGTCGGGCATTCGGCGATCGCGACCGCGGCACCGGACGGTTACACGCTCGGCATCATCACTGTCGAAATCGCGATGATGCATTGGCAAGGGCTGACCGAACTCGCGCCGCGCAGCTATACGCCGCTCGCACTGATGAACGAGGACCCGCCCGGCATCCAGGTGAACGTCAATTCGCCCTACAAGACCGTCAAGGAGCTGGCGGATGCGATCAAGGCCGCGCCGGCCGGCAAGTTCAAGGCTTCAGGCACGGGCCAGGGCGGCATCTGGCATCTGGCGCTCGTCGGTTGGGTGACGGCGATGGGGCTGAAACCCGACCACGTCGCGTGGGTGCCGTCGAATGGCGCCGCGCCGGCGATGCAGGATCTCGCCGCCGGCGGCATCGACCTCGTCACCTGTTCGGTGCCGGAAGCGCGCGCGATCATCGAGGCCGGCCGGGCACGCAGCCTCGCGGTGATGGCGGCGAAGCGCAACCCGCAATTCCCGAATGTGCCGACGCTGCGCGAGGCGATGAACATTCCCTACGATACCGGCGCGTGGCGCGGTTTCGCGGCGCCGAAGGGCGTTCCCGCCCCGGTCGCGGAGAAGCTCACCGCTTCGCTGAAGAAGGTCTATGACTCGAAGGAATACCAGGAGTTCATGTCCGCGCGGGGCTTCGGCGTGATTTGGGGCGACGCCGCCGCATTCGCCAAGTTCATGGACGAGAGCGACAAGAAAATGGGCGACGCGATGAAGGCCGCTGGCCTCGCAAAGGCCTGAGTCCATCCCATCCGGCGGGCCGCAAGCCCGCCGGATGACCCCTTACACCCCCACACTCTTCCCGCTATCGAGATCATCCGCTTGCGCGCAAACGACGCCATATCCGGACTCGTGCTGATCGCACTCGCTACGGCGATGATTGCGCTGACCCTGAGCTTTCCCGAGTTCCGGGGACAGAATTATGGACCCGCTCTATTTCCGCGCATTCTCGGCGTGGGCCTTATCGTCTGTGGCGCGTTGCTGATGCGCAGGGGCTTCGTGGCCCGCCGCGCCGGCGCGCCCTGGGTCGAGCTTGCGCCATGGACGCACGACTTCCAGCGGGTGACGAGCTTTCTACTCGTCATCGCCATGCTGCTCCTCTACGTCCTCGCTGCCGATACGGTGGGTTTCATCCCGATCGCACTCATCTTCCTCGGCGGGCTGTTTCTCTGGCTCGGCGTGCGTCCGCTGCCGGCGATCGTGACAGCGATCACGGCCACTATCGCGATCCACTGGTTCTTCGGCTCGCTCCTGCGTGTGCCGCTGCCACGCGGCTGGCTCACCACGATCCTCTGAGGCCGCGATGGATCCCCTCTTCGCCGCCGTCGCACTCGTCTTCGACCCCTTCGTGTTGTGGGTGATCGTCGCCTCGGCCGTATTCGGAATTTTCGTGGGCGCGATGCCGGGTCTGACCGCCACCATGGCGACCGCCCTGCTGGTTCCAATCACCTTCTTCATGCCGCCGGTGCCGGCGCTCGGCGCCATCGTCACCGCCACCGCCATGGCGATCTTCGCCGGCGATATCCCAGCCGCGATGCTACGCATTCCGGGCACGCCGGCGTCCGCCGCCTACACCGACGAGAGCTACGCCATGTCGAAAAAGGGCGAACTCGATCTCAATCTCGGGGTCAATCTCGTCTTCTCCGTGCTCGGCGGGCTCGTCGGCGTCATCATTCTCATCGTCGCGACGCCGGCGCTTGCCGAAGTCGCGATCAGCTTCTCGTCGTTCGAATATTTCTGGCTCTGCTTGCTCGGCCTGACCTGCGCGGTGTTCATCGCCACCGACGACCCGCTCAAGGGCGTCATCTCGCTCCTGTTCGGGCTCGCGATCAACTGCATCGGCATTGACCCGGCGGCGGGCTATCCGCGCTTCACCTTTGGTAGCGTCGAGCTGCTGCAAGGCATCAGCTTCATCCCTGCCATGATCGGCATGTTCGCGATCTCCGAGGTGCTGCGCGGCGTGGTCGCGCTCGATCAGACCGCGGTGCCGATCCAGCAAAAGGTCGGCAATATCTTTCGCGGCGTTGCCGGTGTGATGCGGCGCTATTGGGTCAATTTCTTGCGCGGGTCCGGAATCGGCGTCCTGATCGGCGCGCTGCCGGGAGCGGGCGCGGATATCGCGGCCTGGATTTCCTATGCGGTGTCGAAGCGCTTTTCAAAGGAGCCGGAGAAATTCGGCACCGGCCATATCGAAGGCATCGTCGACGCGACCTCGGCCAACAATTCGGCACTGGGCGGCGCCTGGATTCCGGCACTGGTGTTCGGCATTCCCGGCGACTCGATCACGGCAATCGTGATCGGCGTGCTCTACATGAAGGGCATGAACCCGGGCCCCACGGTGTTCCTGCAGAACCCACAATTCATCTATGCGGTATTCATCATCTTCATCCTGGCGAATCTGTTGATGCTTCCGATCGGCTGGGCCGCGATCAAGTCGGCGAAACAGCTCCTGCGCGTGCCGCGCAACGTTTTGCTGCCGATTATCCTCATCTTCTGCGTGGTCGGCGCCTATGCCATGACCAATTCGTTCTACGGCATCGCGCTGATGCTGGTGATGGGGCTCATCGCATGGCTCATGGAGGAGCATGGCTTTCCGATCGCGCCGGCGATTCTCGGGCTCGTACTCGGCGAGATGCTGGAACAGAACTTCATGACCTCGATGATCAAGGCCGACGGATCGTTCGTCGCCTTCTTCCAGCGCCCGATTGCGGCTACGCTAGGCGTCATCACAATCGTACTTTGGGTTGGCATGCTGTGGCGGAACCGGCCGGCGCTCGCGGTACGGTAGTCGCGAAAATGGCTGCCTTGTCGAAAGACCCCACCCTCCTCGCCGAGCAGGTTCGCACAGGCGATCGCGCCGCGCTGGCGCGCGCGATCACGCTGGTCGAATTGAAAAAGCCCGAGCATCGCGCGCGCGCGCAGGAACTGTTGCGCAAGCTTTTGCCCGCGACCGGCAAGGCGGTGCGCGTCGGCATCACCGGCGTGCCCGGCGTCGGCAAGTCGACCGCGATCGACACGCTCGGCAGCCATCTCACGGCCGAGGGCCACCGCGTCGCCGTGCTCGCGGTCGATCCGTCGTCGAAGCGCACCGGCGGGTCGATCCTCGGCGACAAGACGCGCATGGCGCGCCTGGCGGTGGACGAGCGCGCGTTCGTGCGCCCCTCGCCCGCCGCCGGCACGCTCGGCGGCGTCGCCGCGCGCACGCGCGAGACGATGCTGTTGTGCGAAGCGGCGGGCTACGACGTGGTGCTGGTGGAGACGGTCGGCGCGGGCCAGTCGGAGTCGGAAGTGGCGGAAATGACCGACACGTTTCTCGTCTTGATGCTTCCCGGCGCCGGCGACGAGCTGCAGGGATTGAAGAAGGGCGTTCTGGAGCTCGCCGACATCGTCGCGGTGAACAAGGCCGATGGCGACAATATCCCGCGCGCCAAGGCGGCGGCGGCATCGCTCAAGGCGGCGCTGAACATTCTCGCCGGCAGCGGCAACGCGCCGCCGCCTCCGGTGCTTACGTTCTCCGCGCTCACCGGCGATGGCATTATTCCGATTTGGAAAGCCGTACTCGCGCATCGTGGCCAGCTTGGCGCCAAGGGCCTCGAGGCCAAGCGGCGCGCCCAGCAGGTGCGCGCCATGTGGGCGCTGATCGACGAGCGGCTGCGCGAGCGGCTGCGTGGCGACGCGAAAGTGAAGGCGAAGCTGCCCGCGCTCGAAGCCGGGGTCGCGGCCGGGAAAATCCCACCGGCCCAGGCCGCCGACGAGCTTGCGCGCCTGCTCGGGCTCTAGCGGATGCTCAAGGTTCTCGTCGCCGGATTTGGGCCGTTTCCCGGCGCGCCGCGCAATCCATCCGGCGATCTGGCGCTGGCGCTCGGCCGCATGCGGCGGCCGGGTCTGGCCGAAGTGAAAATCCATGCCCATGTTTTTCCGACCATCTATGCCGCGGTCGCCAAGGAGCTGCCGCGCCTGCTGACGAAACACGACCCGGACGCAGTGCTCCTGTTCGGCCTGGCCGGCCGCAGCGACCGGGTGCGGATCGAGACGCGGGCGGTGAACGGCGCCTCGCTGATTCATCCCGATGCGATGCGCTCCGTTCCCCGGTCGCGAAAACTCTTCCCGAAGGCACCCGCGGAGCTTTTCGTCCGGCCCGAAATCCGTCGCTTGGTCGCGGCCGCGCGGCGCGGCGGCGTACCGGCCCAGCTTTCGCGCGATGCTGGTCGCTATGTCTGCAATGCGAGCCTGTTTACCTGTCTCGATAAGACCCGACGGAAGCGCCGGCCGCTGGTAACCTTTATCCATATTCCCTGGCCGCGGGCGCGGAACACGCGCCGCCGGACTGGCAAGCAGCCCAGTGCCATGGCGCTGTTTCGAACCGGCGAGGCGATCCTGCGTGCGCTGGTGGCCGAGGCGCGGCGAAAGTAAACGTCCCGAAACGAAACAGAAGCGCGGCACGCGTCTTGGATCGGAGAGCTCCCAAAGTTTCGGGAGCACCAGATGTCGATCGATCGCCGCACACTTCTCGGGTTCTCCGCCGCCGGCGTGGCCTATCCGCTCGGCTCCAAGGTCGTGCAGGCCGCGCCCAGCGCGGTCGGCGTATTCGGCGTCGACGCCTCGATGTTCGGCGTCAAGCCGGACGCGCTCGACGACCAATCGGCGGCCTTGCAGCGGGCGATCGACGCCGCGGCACGCCATCGCGTTCCGCTCATGCTGCCGCCGGGCCTCTATCGAGCCTCCGACCTCGTGCTGCCGAGCGGGAGCCAGATTTTCGGCGTGCGCGGCGGAAGCCGCCTGGTGCTCGGCTATGGCGCTTCGATCATCGCCGCCTCGGGCGCGAGCGAGATTACGCTGCAAGGCATCGTTTTCGACGGCAGCGGCCGGACGCTGCCCGAGAAGCGCGGCTTGGTTACGCTGCGCGATGGACAAGGCGTGCGCATCCTCGATTGCACGTTCACGGCCAGCGGCGGCAACGGCATCGTGCTCGAGCGGGTCGAGGGCGAGATTTCCGGCAACACGATCGTCGGCGCGGCCAAGGCCGCGATCTTCTCGCTCGACGCGCGCGGGCTCGCGATCAAGGGCAACACGATCCGCGAAGCCGGCAATAACGGCATTCTGGTCTGGCGCTCGGCAGTGGGCGACGACGGAACGCTGGTGACCGGCAATCGCATCGAGCAGATCGGCGCCAAGGACGGCGGCACCGGCCAGAACGGAAACGGCATCAACGTGTTCCGCGCCGGCAACGTGATCGTCGCCGACAACCGCATCCATGCCTGCGCCTATTCGGCGGTGCGCGGCAACGCCGCCTCGAACCTGCAGATCCGCGGCAACACCTGCACCAAGCTCGGCGAGGTCGCGATCTATTCCGAATTCGGCTTCGAGGGCGCATTGATCGCGACCAACGTGATCGACGGCGCCGCGACCGGCATATCCATCACGAATTTCAATCATGGCGGCCGGCTTGCGGTCTGCCAGGGCAATCTGGTGCGCAATCTGTTCACGCGCGGCGACCCGAAGACGAGCACCGAAGCGTGCGGCACCGGCATCTCCGCCGAAGCCGACACCGCGATCACCGGCAACGTGATCGAGGGCGCGCCGGTCGCCGGCATCTGGCTCGGCTGGAAAAACTATTTGAGGGACGTGACCGTCACGGGGAATCTGGTGCGCAGCTCGCCGGTCGGCGTTGCGGTTTCGGTCACGGCTGGCGCGGGATCGGCGCTGGTGGCCGACAATCTGATCGTGGGCGCGAGCACCGGCGCGATCGTCGGCATGGACGGGCTCAAGCCCATCACCGGCGACCTCACGCGCGATGCCGCGCGCTACGCGCAGCTAACGATCACCGGCAACCGGGTGCAGTGAAGCGCGCGTCAGCGGCGGCCGATAGCGCTCTGGCCGAAGCGGAGCGTCTGGACCCAGTCGTAGAGCAGCAGCGCGAAGACGAGGACCACGATGATGATCAGCGGCAGCGCCTTGACCCACCAGAGCATGATGCCGAGGAACAGGCCGAGCCCGACGATGCCGATGAGGCCGGTGATGAAGATCATGACGCTTTCCTCTTCTTGCCGCTCTGGGCTGTAGCCTCGCCGGCAGCGGCATTCTTCCGGCCGCTGCGCTTTCCGCTTCCGATAGTCTTGACCAGGGAACGCGCCGTGCGCAAGAGGCGGGCGTCGCCGCCGCGCCGGCCGACAAGCTGCACGCCCAGCGGCAGGCCGGCCTCCGATTGCAGCAGCGGCAGCGTGATCGCCGGCGTGCCGAGATAGGTCCACAGCGTGCAAAAAATCGGGTTGCCGGTGGCGTCGAGCCCGCGAGGCGCTTCGCCCGGCGCGGCCGGCGTGAGGATCGCATCGTATTCGTTGAACAACTCGTCGAGCCCGGCATTGAACGGGCCGATCGCGGCCACGGCCGCGGTGTAGTCGACCGCCATCTTGCCCCGGCCGCGCTCGATCAGCTCGCGCAGCACCGGGCTGAGCTGGTCCCCGCCCTTCTCGTAGTCGCGGCGCAGATTGTGCGCCATCTCCACTTCCATCACGGTCTTGTGCAGATCGATGGCGCGCTCGAAGCTCTCGCCGATCTCGACTTCCTGGACCTGTTCGCCGAGCGTCTGAACGAGCTGGGCGAACGCCTCGCGGGTCACCGGCTCGGCGAATTTCCATGCGGGCCCGCGCACGAAGGCATAGCGCGGCGGCAAGGGCGGCTCGCTCGCGGCGACGGAGGAGAACGGCGGGCGGGCCAGCGGCCTGGTGTCGGCGTCTTCCTCGTCGAAGCCGGCCATGTTCTCGGCCAAGAGCGCGGCGTCCTCGACCGAGCGGGCGAACACGCCGACATGGTCGAGCGTGCGCGACAAGAGCAGCGCGCCGGTGCGCGGGATGAGCCCGTGGCTCGGCTTGAAGCCGACGACGCCGCAGAAGGCCGCGGGGCGGATCACCGAGCCGTTGGTCTGGCTGCCGATGGCGCCCGGCACCATGAAGGACGCGACCGCCGCCGCCGAGCCGCTCGAGGAGCCGCCGGGGGTACGTTCCTTGTCGTGCGGGTTCCGCGTCTTGCCGGGATGGAAATAGGCGTATTCGGTGGTCACGGTCTTGCCCATGATCACCGCGCCGGCGCCGCGCAATCGCGCGACCGCGTAGGCGTCGCTGCGCGGCGTGCGGCCGGCCCACAGCTTCGAGCCGAACTCGGTCGGCATGTCGCCGGTGTCGAAAATGTCCTTGATGCCGACCGGAACGCCGTGCAGCGGGCCGAGCGCCTTGCCCGCCTTGCGATGGTCGTCGAGCGCCTCGGCTTGCCGCATCGCGTGGTCGCGATCGAGGAAGGTCCAAGCCTGGACCTCGGCATCGACCTCATCGACGCGCTTGAGGCAGTCGCTGACGAGCTCGGCGCTCGTGATGCGGCCTTCGCGAATGTGCGCCGCCGCCTCGGTGATGCTGAGCGCGCCCAGGCTCATGCGATACCGCTCAACGCGCGGTGTAGAGATAGTCAGGCAGCCACAGCGCGATTCCCGGGAATATGTAGACCAGGATCATGGTCAGGAACACCATGAACACGAACGGCAGCGCGCCGCTGAAAATATCGGTGAGCTTCACCCACGGCGGGGCGACGCCCTTCAGGTAGAACGCGGCCATGGCCACCGGCGGCGTGTTGAACGCGGTCTGCGTGTTGAGCGCGACCAGAATGCCGAAGAAGATCGGGTCGACTTTGAACTCGTCGCAGCAGCGGCAGGAAGATCGGAACGAAGATGATGATGATCTCGGTCCATTCCAGCGGCCAGCCGAGCAGGAAGATGATGACCTGGGTGAGCAGCAAGGAAGCCAGTCGTCGACAAGTTCAACCCGAGAAAGAATTGCTCGACCACCGACTGCCCGCCGAGATAGGCAAACACAGATGAAAAGGTCCAGGAGCCGACGAACAGGTAGCAGACCATCGCGGTCGCGCGCGCGGTCAGGTACACGGAATCGCGCAGCATCGTGAAATTGAGCGCGCCATAAGCTGCGGCGAGTACGATGCCTCCCAGCGCACCGACGCCGGCGGCCTCCGACGGCGTCGCCAGCCCGAACAGGATCGCGCCGAGCACGCAAACGATGAGCAGCGCGAGCGGAAGAAACGAGGTCGCGAGCGCCCACAGCACCTGGCCGAACGGAATGTCGGTCTGCTCCTTCGGCAGTTTCGGCGCGAGCTTCGGGTTGATCATCGCCCGGATGATCACGTAGCCGATATAGAGCGCGGTAAGCAGAAAGCCGGGCAAGAAGGCCGCTGCATAGAGCTTCACCGCGGAGACGCCGGCGGTCGCGGCATAGACGATGAGCAGGATGCTGGGCGGGATCAGGATGCCGAGACAGCCGCCCGCGCATACTACACCGGCCGAGAGTTTCACGTCGTATCCTGCGCGGAGCATGGCCGGGAACGCGAGCAGCCCCATCAGGGTCACCACCGCGCCGACGATGCCGGTGGCGGTCGCGAACATCGCGCAGGTGACCAGCGTCGCCACGGCAAGCGCGCCGGGGACGTTTTTCATCGATAGCTGCAGCGAATGGAACAGGCGATCGAGAATGTTCGCGCGCTCGACCAGGTAGCCCATGAACAAGAACAAGGGCACCGCCACCAGCACGTCGCTCGACGCCACCTCGAACGTCTTTTGCACCAGCAGCGTGAAGACGCGGTTCTGAATGATGTCCTGGCCGGGCGTGAAATAGGCGTAGAAGCCGAAGCCGACGCCCATCGCGATCAGCGTGAAGGCGATCGGGAACCCCAGCATGATGATGAAGATGAACAATCCCAGCATCAACATGCCGACTTGCGGGTCAGTCATGCTCAAGCTCCCTTCTGACCCGCTCGTGCGCAGGCTTGGCCTGCGTCACCGTGAAGTTTCTGCTCTTGCAGGATTATGCTTTCCGTTTCCTCGACGTCGTGCAGCCGCTGCGGCCAATGGCCGAGCCGGATGCAGAGGACGCAACGGATGATTTCGGCGATCCCCTGGATGAGCAGGAACAAGCCGGCCACCGGAATCAGCGTCTTGAGCGGAAATACCGGGACGCCGGCGGGACTGAAGATGCTCACCTCGCGGAATCCGATCGACTGCATCGCGTAGGGCGTAGCCGGCATACATCCAAGCCGCCACCGCCGGAAGAAAGAAGATGACGTAGAGCACGAGATCCATGCTCGCCTGCGTCCGCGGCGACCAGAGGCGGTAGACGACGTCGGCGCGCACGTGGCCGTTGCGCGAAAGCGTATAGGCGCCGGCCATCAGGAACAGCGCGCCGTAATTGATGTAGCTGAAGTCGAAAGCCCAGGTGGTCGGCGCGCGCAACACATAGCGCACGAAGACCTCGTAACTGATGCCGAGCGTCAGAACGAGGATGAGCCACGCGAAGGCCTTGCCGACCCAGGTGCTCAGCGAGTCGATGAAGTGCAAGGAAGCGGGTCATGGCTGACCGCTCCGCTGAATATTCCCGCATGCGCGCCCCCGACAATTCGCCCCTAACAGTGGGTAGGGCGGCGCGATTTTGCGCCGCCCTTCCCGATTGCGATCGGCACCAGCGTGCCGCAGAACCCGATCAGGTCTTCAGGACGCCCGGGAAGTGATGGTTGAAGGCGCCCTTGTAGTCGGTCGCGTTCAGCATGTTGTAGAACACGACCCGCCTGACCCACGCCTTCTGCGAGTCCATCACCTTCTTCATGAAGGGATCCTTTGCCGAGCGTCCGCGATGAGGCCGTCCCAGGCCTTGATCTGAGCGTCGAACACGCTCTGCGGCGTGCGAAGGACGTTGACCTTTTCCATGGTGATCAAGTCAACTGCAGGTCCTTCGAGTATTGGTCCATCGCCTTCCACTCGTTGGCGGAAGACGCGGCCTCGGCGGCGTATTGCAGGATCGCCTGTTGCTCCTTGGGAAGCGCGTTGAACTTCGTGCGGTTGAACATGATCTCGAAGTACTCGGTCGCCTGATGGTGGCTGCCGAGCATGTAGTTCTTGGCCACGTTCTGGGCGCCGAAGCGGCGGTCCGAGGTCGGGTTGTTGAACTCGAACGCGTCGATCACGCCGCGTTCCATGGCCGGCACGATTTCGCCGCCCGGAAGCTGCGCGACCGAGGCGCCCATGGCCTGGAACAGGTCGGCCGCGAGACCGACGGTGCGGTACTTGAGGCCCTTGAGGTCGTTCGGCGCTGGTGATCGGCTTCTTGAACCAGCCGAGCGGCTGGGTCGGCATCGGCATGACGAAGAAGCTCTTGACGTTGAGCTTCATGATCTGGGTCTGCAGCTCTTCGAAGAGCTCGTTGCCGCCGCCGTTGTGAATCCAGCCGAGACCTTCGTTGGCGTTGAAGCCGAACACCGGGCCGGTGCCGAACAGCGAGGCGGCCTTGTGCTTGCCGTACCAGTAGACGGTCACGGTATGCGCGGCGTCGATCTGGCCGCCGTGCACGCCGTCGAGCACCTGGAACGGATGCACCACCGCGCCGCCGATGAGGTAGGTCGATCCTCAGCCGGCCGCCGGCCATCTCGTTGACGCGCTCGACGTATTGCTGGCGCCATCTCGTTGAAGATGTCGTTGGCAGGCCACGAGGTCTGCATCTTCAGCGTCGACGGTCTGCGCGCGCGAAATCTGCGGCATTGCGATGGTCGCCGCTGCAGCAGCGCCCGCAAGACCGGCAGTCTTCAGAAAGTTGCGGCGGCCCGATACGGGTGCGCCATTCTTCTTCGGCATGTATTCCTCCCTAGGGAAACCATCGTGGACGATGGGGAACGCGGTCTAACGCCGCGTGGTTTGTTTGGTCCGCGTTCACCCGCGTACTCGCAGGCACTCTAGCAAATTCGCCAGCCATCGGGGCAAGCCCCCGCCTATAAATTTTTGCAATGCGGTATCAGTATCCTAGGCGTGGCGCCGGGCCTGAGCGCGGTAAACGAACGCTAGAATCACAAGAAAGAGAGCGGCGGCAAGGAATATGGGCGGGCCGCCAGTGTTGTCGAAAAACGGCGCTGCAACCGCGACACCGATCGCCTGCCCGAGAAACATGCAGCTTGCGAACAGGCCCAGTGCGATCCCGCGCGCCTCGGGCGCCATCTGGGTCGCGTTCACCTGCAAGGTATTGTGGAACATGTAGTAGCCGAAGCCGGTCGCGACCATGGCAGGCGCGACAATTAGCGCAGAGGGCGCAACTGCGATCGTGACCATGGCGAGCGCCATCACCACGCCCCCGCCGATCACCAAACCGCCCTCGCCGAGCCGGCGCACGAGCGCGGACGCCGCCGCGACATAGAGCAAGCCGCCGACCCCGTAGCCGGCGACGATCAAACCGATGGCGTCGAAGCCAAGGCCGAAACGAGCCCACAGGTCCGAGCCGACGAAGGTGATCGCCGCAAGGAACACGGCGCCTTCGAGGAACACGGTCACCAGCACCGTCACGACCCAGGGCCGGCGCAGCATCGAGGCCATCGCGCGCGATCCGGACTCGGAAGGCGGCGCGTCGGCTTCGCCGCGGTCGCCCGCGGTCAGCGCTCTCATAAGCGAGCGCGCAGCCGGCCACGAAGAAGATCGCGGCCAGCATCGCGAACACCCAGCGCCATCCGAAATGCTGGGCGATCACGCCGCCGAAGAATTGGCCCAACGTGATGCCGAGAATCGCACCGAACAGAAAGCGCGCGAGCACCGTCTGGCGGCGGTCGTAAGGCACCGCGTCGCCGATCCAGGCCATGGCGAGCGGAATGATCGCGGCGGCCGTGACTCCGGCGCCGGCCCGCGCGATGATCAGGAAGCTCAAAGAATTCGCGAGCGCACAGATTGCGGCGGTGACGGCCGAAAGAAAAGTCGCCGTGATGACGACCCTCAGCTTTCCGAAGCGGTCGCCGGCGAAGCCGTAGCCGAACTGCGCGAAGCCGTAAGCGATGCCGAAGAAGCTGACGATATAGGCGGCGGCGCCCGGCGTGGTGCCGAAGCTGCGCGCGATCTCGGGCAGGATCGGATCGCAGGCGCGCAACGATGCGGCGCTGGCAAAGCAGGCGATGGCGAGGAAAATTATGGTGCGGGTCGGGTCGGGCCCGCTGGATGCGTTCACGGTCTGGATTCGATCAAATGGTCAAGCGTGCGCCTTGCGCTGCGGGTCGACGATCTGCTCGAGCTTGCCGAGCACGCGCATGCAGGGAAGCAACTGGGCAAGACTGCCGTTCGGCTCGCGCTTTTCCTTGATGGCGGCGATGAACTCGCGATCCTCGAGCTCGATGCCGTCCATCGATACGTCGACCTTCGACACGTCGATCTTGTTGTCCTTGCCGTCGGTGAGATCGTCGTAGAACGCCTTGTAGGTGCCGTTGTCGCAGATGTAGCGGAAGAACGAGCCGAGCGGTCCGTCGTTGTTGAACGAGAGCGACAGCGTGAGGATCGCACCCGACGGCACCTTGGCGACGATGCCCATGTCCAACGCGATTCCGAGTTGCGGGTGGATCGGGCCCTGCACCGCGTAGCAATCGGAAATCGTCTCGCCGGCTTGGTATTGAAAGAGATCGATGGTGTGGGCGGCGTGATGCCACAAAAGATGGTCGGTCCAGCTCCGCGCATTGCCCGCCGCGTTGATGTTCTTGCGGCGGAAGAAATAGGTCTGCACGTCCATCTGCTGGATTTTCAGCTCACCCTTCACGATCCGCTTGTGGATCCACTGGTGGCTGGGGTTGAAGCGGCGGACATGGCCGCCCATGGCGACGACGCCGGTTTCCTTGGCGATCTTCACCAGGTTTTCGGCGTCCTCGACGCTGTCGGTCACCGGGATTTCGACCAGCACGTGCTTGCCGGCGCGCATCACCTGCTCGCCCTGGCGGAAGTGCATCTTGGTCGGCGTGGTGAGGATCACCGCGTCGGCGCGCTTGATGCCCTCGGAAAGATCGCCGGTGAAATGCGGAATGCCGTACTTCTTCGCGACTTGCGCGGTCGAGTCCTGGTTGCCGCCGACCAGCGACGTGACTTCCACACCGGGAATTCGTTTCAACGCGTCGAGATGCTTCTGACCGAAGGCCCCCTGACCGGCGACGCAGATCTTCATTTCCTCTTCCCTTTGGCCTTCTTCTTCGATCGCTTTGGGCTTGTTCTCGAGGATGATGTGGCCGACCGCGGTATTGGAGGCGGGCACGGTGTAGAAGCGATAGACCTCGTTGACCTTGTCGTCGAGCGCGCCGCGCATGACGAGCCACATCACCAGCTCGATGCCCTCGAGGCCGGCTTCACGCATCAGATCGACATGCTTGATCTTGGTGAGCTGCTTGGGGTCGCGCGCGAGGTCGTCGAGGAAGGCCTTGTCGAATTTGGTGTTGATCAGGCCGGCGCGCGGACCGGAAATCTGGTGCGACATGCCGCCAGTACCGAAGATCACGACGCGCAGGTCCTTCGGATAGGATTCCACCGCCCTGCGGATCGCCCTGCCGAGCATGAAGCAGCGGTGCGCGGTCGGAGGCGGATAGAGCACGACGTTGACCGCGAGCGGAATCACCGGGCACGGCCAGCCGCCGTTCGTGGTGCCCATCATCAGGTTCATCGGCACGGTGAGGCCGTGATCGACCTCCATCTTGTTGCAGATGGTGAGATCGAACTCGTCGAGGATGACGGATTGCGCGATGTGCGAAGCAAGATCGGGGTGCCCTTGCACCACCGGCACCTTGCGCGGTCCCCAGCCTTCGTCGGCCGGCGGAAACTCGGACGCGCAGCCGAGCGCGAAGGTCGGCACGAGCTCGACCGAGAAGGCCGAGGCGTGATCGTTGTAAACGCCGATGACGACGTCGGGCTTGGTCTTGGCGAACCATTCCTTGGTCTTATCGAAGCCCGAGAACACACGCTGCCAATAAGGCTCATGCGTCCTGTTGTTGTCGATCGCCGCGCCGATGGCCGGCACGTGCGACGAGGTCGCTCCTGCGATGATCCTGGCCACGTTTCGATCCTATCTCTTCTTGCGGGCTTTCGCCTTGGACTTCGGGTCGTGCTTGCCGGACTTGCTGCGGTTGCCTTCGACCGAGCGGCCGCCGGCGAGCATCATCTTGGCGTAGTCTTCTTGCGTCGATCCGGTCATGACCGCGGCCAAGTGCTGGAAGGAGTGGCCGTCGGTCGCGCCCAGCTTGGCGGTGAAATAGATGTTGCCGCCGAGCTCGAGCATCCGGTTGTAGTCGCGCTTGAGGATGGCTTGTGTCTGCTCGGGCGTGAGCGGAAACTTCTTCAGATACTCCGCCTCATTCGCCTTGAAGGCCTTGCGGTTCTCGTCCTTCATCAACGACATGCAGAACATGTTGATGCCGTAGCCCCTGCGCGACCGCTCCTGGTCGAACACGAAGCTGCCGGGAATGTCGTCGTAATCCTGGTCGATGCGCGTCATCGGCATGGCTCCGTTGCGTGGGCGGCCTGGCCATTCGACGCCGGCCGATACCCATGCGGCGATGGACTGAGGTGCGTCATGGCAGCATATATCGGGCGCGGCCGGGCAATGCAACGCAATCGGATGCGCCCGGGAATGTTTTGAATTCTTCTGAACTCACCAATAATTCGCCATGAGTTCCTTGGCCCATAGCGGCTCGCGGAACTCGCCGCGCAGCGCATTGCCGGACCAGACCGGCTTGATGTCGAGCACTGGTGTACCATCGACGGCGTCGAGCCCCTCGACCTCGATATTAGTGCCCCTCACCGCGACGATGCGACAGGTGGTGAACCCGATACGGTTCGGCCGCATGCGGCCGCGCTGCGCGAAGATGCCCACTTTCGGCCAATCGGCCCGATCGCGCGGGTGGCGGGCGCCCCGCTCCGTCGGCTCATCGGCGTGTAGGTGGAACACGAAGAAAACCTCGATGTGCGACAACTGGTCGAGGCCGGCGAGCGCCTCGGGGCCGAACTCTTTGGTGTCGAGCTCGATGCGGGAGCGATTGTCGCCCCAATGATCCTTGGTGGCCTCGCTGCGGCCACCGCGAACGAACCCGATCGGCTTCATCGTGAATTGCATCGGAGTGTTCCTTTTCATCGCGCCGTCATCCTGAGGTGCCCGGCGAAGCCCGCAAGTCGGCTATAGCCGACTTGCGCAATCATTATTCCGATCTCGGGTAAACCCGAGATCGGGGTGATGGCGCCGCCACCCTTCGAGGCTCGGCGCTTCGCGCCTCGCACCTCAGGGTGACGGCGGAGTGATTTCATCACGTCCAATAGAGCCGCATGGGATTGTCCACGAGCAGTTTCTGCCGAAGCGCCGATGTGACCGCGATTTTCGGGATCACGTCGACCAGCACGCCGTCGTCGGGCGCTTCCTTCGTCATGTTCGGATGCGGCCAGTCGGTGCCCCACAGCACGCGGTCGGGGAAGCTCTCCACGATCTTGCGCGCGAACGGCACCACGTCGTCATAAGGCGGACCCGCCACCGTGAGCCGCTCCGGACAACTGACCTTGCTCCAGAAATTCTTGTGCTTGTCCATCATGCGCAGAAAACGCTGAAAGTCGGGATGGTCGAGACCCTTCTTCACCTCCGGGCGACCCATGTGGTCCACGACCACGCCGGTCGGCAGCGAAGTGAAAAAGGGCTCAAGCTCGGCGAGATCGGCCATTTCGAAATAGACCACCACATGCCAGCCCAGCGGCGCGACGCGGGCGGCGATGCGCTCCAGAACGTCGCGCGGAGTGAAGTCGACCAGCCGCTTGATGAAGTTGAAGCGCACGCCCTTCACGCCGGCGCGGTCCATCCATTTCAATTCGTCGTCGGTGACTTCCTCGCCGACGAAGGCGACGCCCTTGGCCTTGCCGTTCGAACTTTCGATCGCGTCGACCATCGCGCGATTGTCCTTGCTGTGGCAGCTAGCCTGGACGATCACGTTCTTGTCGAAGCCGAGAAAATCGCGCAGCTGAAACAGCTTCTCCTTCGGCGCGTCGCAGGGCGTGTACTTGCGCTCCGGCGCGTAGGGGAATTTGTGCTCGGGGCCGAACACGTGGCAATGCGCGTCGACGGCCCCCGCCGGCGGCCGAAATTTCGGCTTCGACGGGTTTGGATGAAACGGAATATAGTCGGCGCTCATTGCCACGGAGAGGCCCCCTTCACTTCTTGCTCAGCTTGGCCGAATCCAGACTGGCGTAAATGTCGCCCGAATTGGCCTTGAGCGGAAGATTCTTGAGCCAGCGGGCGATCCCCGCGGCATCGAGCGGCTCGCCGTGCTCCAGACGCTGGCTTTCGCCGACAGCGGCATTGAAACGATAGGGCGCACTTCCGGCGAGGCGCTCGATGGCGCCAAGCGCCACGTCGCGCTGGATGGTGGTGAACTCGAGCGAAAGCGCCGGCAGCTTTTGCGACAGGCCCGCGAGCACCTCGTCCTCGAAGCCCTCGACGTCGATCTTGGTGAATTGCGGGACGCCGTGTTTCTCGATCAGCGCGTCGAGCGTGGTCATGGGCACGGTGCGGGTGCGGGTCCAGCGCTGGGCCTCCCAGCCCTCGGCGTCCTTGGCCGCATCGATGAACGTATCGGAAGCCGTCGCCACGGTCGGGTTCGGCAGATTGAGCTTGAGCTCGATCGTGCCCGCCGAGCGCCCGACGGCGACCGGCTCGATCGTGACCTTGCGGTCGAACACGTAGAGCACGCGCAGGACGCGCGCGAGCGGCGGCTGCGGCTCGATCGCCACCACGCGTGCGCCGAGCCGACGGAACGAGGCGACCCGGTCACCGACATGGGCGCCGATGTCGAAGGCGAGATCGCCCGGCTTCAGGAAACGCCGGTAGAGCGCATCCATGCCCGCGCGCCGCGCGCGGTCGCCGTAATAGATGCGCAGCGACCGGGCGACGCCATAGGCGGAAACGAGAGCGTCACGCATGGACGATCAGCGGCGGCGTTTCACGGGCGCGGCGATCGCTTCGATCTCGGGCAGTTGCTCGAACTCCTCGGGGATCGCGCAGAGCTTCGCGGTCATGGCGCGGCGGCCGACTTCCGGCGAGGAGGTGATCACCGCGAAGGGAACCGACAATACCAGTCCGGTCAGGAACGGCAGAAACCAGACGATCGCGGCGGGTTTGGCGAGCGCGAGAAAGAGGAGCACCAGCAGGCCGAACAGCGTGTGCGGCCACAGGCCTTCGCGCGCGGCCTGCCAGGAAACGCGATAGCCGTCGCGCTGCGGCGCGTCCCATGTGATGTTCCGGCCGAGAAGCAGCGCGGCCATGCAGAGCGCGTGATTGAACCATTGGATCGGCGCAAGCAGGACCATGAACAGGGTCTCGACCACGCTGCCCTTGATCAGGTTCCACACGCCGCCATAGCGCGCGCCGGAGCCGATCATGGCGTCGGCCACCCCGGTGAGCTTCGGCGTGAAGAACATGACGACCCACAGCACGTAGAGGCCGAGCGCGGAGCGCGCAGGGAACGGCACCGCCGGCGTCCACAACGCGGCCGCGAGTGCCGCGAGTGCCACGAACAGCACGAGCCCGGCCGAGCCGATGAACATCTGGATCGCAAGCGCGATCTGCGCCCAGCTGGTGGGGAACAGGCCCGGCAGATCGAGCAGCTTGATGTACTGCAGATTGCCCTGGCACCAGCGCACGTCGCGCTGGATGAAGTCCGGCAGCGCCGGCGGGTTCTCCTCGTAGCTGCCGCCCTCCTCCGGCAGCACGCGCACTTCGTAGCCGGCGCGGCGCATAAGCACGGCCTCGACCTGATCGTGCGAGAGGATTTGTCCGCCGAACGGCGGCTTGCCGGGCAGATCGGGCAACTTGCAATGATCGGTGAAGGGCTTGATGCGCACGATGGCGTTGTGGCCCCAGAATGGGCCGCACTCGGCGTGCCACCAGGAGCTTCCGGCGGTGTAGGAGCGCATGGAGTGGCGCATGCCGAACTGGAACGTGCGGGCGAAGAAGCTCGAGCTCGGCATGCCGACCACGAGGCTTTGCAGGATTCCGAGCCGCAGATTGGCTTGCATGATGCGCACCAGCCGGAGAATCGCCGCGCCGGTGAGCAGGCTATCGGCGTCGAGCGGAACCATGAATTCGTAATTCTTGCCCCAGCGCTCGCAGAAGTCGCGCACATTGCCGGCCTTGAAGCCCGAATTCTCCTTGCGGTGGCGATAGAAAAGCTGATCGGGATTCTTGGCTTCTTTCTTCCAGATAGCGATCGCCTTTTCCTCGGCGGCGATCACCTTGGCGCGCGAGCTGTCGCTCAGAATGAAATAATCGAAACGGTGGCCGAAACCGGTGGCATCGAGGCTCGCCTTGACCGCGATCATCCGCATGAAGGCGCGTGTCGGGTCTTCGTTCCGCACGGTCATGAAGATCGCCGTGCGCTCGAAAATCGGGTCGTCGTCGCGCGCGCGATTGGCCAGCGGGATCACCGTGTTCAGCGGATCGCGGGTGAAGTGCAGCACCGCGAAGCCGATCACCGCGTTCCAGAAGCCGATCACGATCCAGGGCGCGTTGGCGAGGAACATCACGAGCAGAAGCGCGTCGAGGATCGAAAGTCCGTCGGCGGACAGGATTTCGGCGAGCCAGGCCGCCATGAAGGCGATGGTGGCCATGACCAGAATGGCGAAGGTCAGCCGGCGGCGGGCCAGCACCGACACCCGCTGGGTGCCGGTAGGCGTAGTTTCGTCGGCGGCACTGAGCGCTTGCGCCATCTCGCCCGAAGCCGGATCGGCTGCCATGCGTTAAGTCTCCCGAGCCCTAGATACTCGCTTTCCGTCCGGAAAACGCTACAACCATCAAAACGGCCAAACCTTGGCCTAGGGGCGCGTCCCCACTGCAAAATTCGTCATGCGCCGAGATCAACCACTACAGCAATCCACCGGCCGGCCGGCTTCCGGGCCGTCGCGCGCACTCTGGTACGTCTCACCGGGCGTGGCGGAGCTGCGCGAAGCCAAGACCGGCTGCACCCAAGCCCGACGAGGCGCTGGTGCGGGCGCTTTATTCAGGGATCAGCCGCGGTACCGAGCGGCTGGTATTCGAAGGAAGGCTGCCAGAGAGCGAATGGCCGCGCATGCGGCTCCCCGCGCAAGAGGGCGACTTCCCCTTCCCGGTCAAATACGGCTACGCGGCCGTGGGTGAGGTCGAAATAGGCC
Source organism: uncultured Alphaproteobacteria bacterium (assembly GCA_963765745.1). Classification (GTDB taxonomy): domain Bacteria; phylum Pseudomonadota; class Alphaproteobacteria; order Rhizobiales; family Xanthobacteraceae; genus JAHFPN01. The sequence goes on along the minus strand of CAVXXM010000004.1, from coordinate 247,416 downwards.
CGGCCGATCTCGTGGGGCGCACGGTCTTCTCGCTCTATCCGCACCAGGAGCGATACGTGCTGCCGGTGGCCGAGCTGGTGCCGGTGCCGGACGATGTCACGGCCAAGCGCGCGGTGCTCGGCGCCAACATGGAAACCGCGCTCAACGTGATCTGGGACAGCCAGGCCTCGGCCTGCGACCGGATCGTGGTGATCGGCGCGGGGCTCGTGGGCCTGCTCTGCGCCGCGCTCGCCGCGCGCATTCCCGGCGCCGAGGTGACGGCGGTGGATGTCGATCCTTCGCGCGCCGCGCTCGCCGTCAAGATGGGCGCCGCCTTCGCCACACCGGGAGCCGCGCCGCGCGAAGCCGATGTGGTGATCCATACCAGCGCCAACGCGGACGGCCTTGCGCTTGCGATCGAGCTTGCCGCCCGCGAGGCGACGATCGTGGAAGCGAGCTGGTACGGCGACGCGAAAGCCTCGATCCCGCTCGGCGGCGCGTTCCATTCGCGCCGGCTGAAGATCGTCTCCAGCCAGGTCGGCACGCCACCGACCTTCCGCCGTCCGCGCTGGAACAATCGCCGCCGGCTGGAAGCCGCGCTGAAGCTGCTTTCCGACGCGCGCTTCGATGCGCTGCTCGGCGAAGAAATTCCGTTTTCCGAACTGCCGCGCGCGCTGCCGCGCGTGCTCGCAGCCAAGGCGCCGGGCGTCGGCGCCTACGTGCGTTACTGAGAACTCAGCAAGAGGAAGCCGATGTACGCCGTCGAGGTCCGCGACCACATGATGATCGCCCATTCCATTCCCGGCGAAATGTTCGGGCCGGCGCAAAAGCTTCACGGCGCGACCTATATCGTGGACGTGGCGTTCATGGCCGAGAAGCTCGGGCTGAACGACGTGGTGGTCGACATCGGCGCAGCGATCGACACGCTGAAGGCGACGCTGGCGCCGCTCAATTACAACAATCTCGACGCGCTGCCGCAATTCAAGGGCAAGCGCACCACGACCGAGGCGCTGGCGCGCTACATTTTCGACCGCATGCTCGAGGCGTTGAAGAAAGGCGCGCTCGGCGCCGACGCCAAGATGGTGACGCGCATCAAGGTGACGTTGCTCGAGTTGCACGTGGCGCGGGCGTCTTACGAGGGCGCGGTTGGTGGTTGAGGTCGTCTTCGCCATTCCGGGCGACGTCGATACGCCGACCGGCGGATACCGCTACGACCGGCGCGTGATCGACGAGTTGCGCGCGCTGCGCTGGGACGTGAAGCCGCTGCGGCTACCGGGCGATTTTCCCACTCCTAGCGAAGCGAGCCTACGGGAAACCGAGCGCCTGTTCGCCGCGGTGCCGACGGATGCGCTTCTTCTGGTCGATGGCCTCGCATTCGGCGCCCTGCCCGCTTCGCTGCTCGATCGCGTGCCGCGCAAATACGTGGCGCTGGTGCATCACCCGCTCGGGCTTGAGACCGGCATCACGCGCGAGCGGGCGAATTTTCTACTTGCAACGGAACGGGCCGCGCTGGCGCGCACTTTGCGCGTGATCGTGACCAGCAAGTCAACCGGGGCTTTGCTGTTCCGCGACTTCGGCGTGGCGAAGGAGAAAATCATCGTGGCCGAGCCGGGCACGGAAACCGCGCTACGGGCGAAAGGCAGCGGCGGTGCGCCACGGCTCTTGAGCGTCGGCGCGGTCAATGCGCGCAAGGGCTACGACACGCTGGTAGCAGCGCTCGCCAAGATCGCCGATCTTCCTTGGGAAAGCCGGATCGTGGGAACGCTCGACCGCGACCTGCCGGCGGCGGCGACAGTGAAGGCAGCGATCAAGTCCAGCAAACTGGACGCGCGGATCAAGCTCCTCGGCACTATCGACGATGCAGCGCTCAATGCCGAATACGGTCAAGCAACGCTGTTCGTGCTGCCATCGCATTTCGAGGGATTCGGCATGGCCTTCACCGAAGCCATGGCGCGCGGATTGCCGGTGGTGGCGGGCGATGCCGGCGCGGCGCCCACGACCGTTCCGGCCGATGCGGGCGTGCTGGTGCCGCCCGGCGACGTCGATGCGCTCGCCGCCGTACTGCGGCGCTTGCTGACCGACCCCGCCGAACTCAAGCGCCGTTCTGACGCGGCATGGCGGCACGCACAGAATTTCCCGCGCTGGCGCGACACCGCGAAGGCGATTGCCGGCGCATTGACCGAGGCCATGAGATGAGCGGCTTCGCACCCGAATGGCTCACCTTGCGCGAAGGCGCCGACCACCGCGCGCGCAATGCGGAGCTGCTCGCCGCGCTAGGGAAACATTTCTCCACGCGTGACGCGATTACTGTCGTCGATCTCGGCGCCGGGCTCGGCTCCAACCTGCGCGCGGCCGCACCCGTGCTCCCCGCGCGCCAGCACTGGGTGCTGGTGGACCACGACCCGGTCCTGCTCGCGGGCGCCTGCGACGCGATCGCGAGCTGGTCCGACTCGGTGCGGCCGGCCACGGCCGGGCTCGAAGTGATGAAAGCGGGCCGGTCGATCCGGGTCGAGGTCCGGCACGCGGATCTCGCCAAGAATCCGGGCGCCTTCGCCACGCACGCGCCCGATCTCGTCACCGCGGCGGCGCTGTTCGATCTCGTGTCGGAGGACTGGATCGGGCGCTTTACCGCAGCACTCACCGCCGCGCGCGTGCCGCTTTACGCGGTGCTCGACTATGACGGTACCAATGCCTGGAGCCCGCCGCATCCGGCCGACCCCGCCATGGTCGCCGCGTTCAACCGCCACCAGGGCAGTGACAAGGGTTTCGGCATTGCGGCGGGATCGAAGGCAACGGACTTCTTGGCCGAGCGTCTCGCGGCGGTGGACTACCGCATCGAGCGCGGACAGAGCCCGTGGAGTCTTGGCAGCGGCGAGACGAAGCTGATCCGCGTCTTGACGCAGGGCTTCGCCGAGGCCGTGCGTGAAACCGGCGAAATCCCCGCCGCAACCATCGAAGCCTGGCTAGAAAGCGCGTATGGCCGACGGCGTCACCTGCACCGTCGGCCACGAGGATATTCTGGCGATTGCGCGTTAGACGCCGCCGAGCGCGCGCGGCAGCATCCGTTGCAACACGCCGTCGCGGCGGATGACGTAGTGCTGAAGCGCCGCGGCGATATGCATCGCCGCCAGGATCGCCACCAGCCATCCGGCGCGGCGGTGCAGCGTGAACAGCTGCTCGGACAGCGGTTCATTCTTGGCGACGATCGGCGGTAATTCGAACAAGCCAAAGAACGGCGTCGCTGCGCCATAGGCCGAATTGGCCACATAGCCGACGATCGGCAGGGCCAGTAGGAGAAAATAGAGCAGCCCGTGCACCGCCGACGACAGCGCGCGCTCCCAACGCTTGAGCGTCGGATCAGGCGCGGGCGCGCCGACGGCCAGCCGGTTAATGAGCCGCAGTATCATCAACACGAAGATCAATACGCCGAGCGACTTATGGAAATTGTAGAGGTTGTTCTGAAGCGGTCCTTCAGCGACGCGATTCATGAAGTAGGCCACCGGAATTATCGTCAAGACGCTGATCGCGACCAGCCAGTGCAGGAACTTCGAGGTTCCCGGATAGCCGCCGCTCATTGTGCCGTACGTCATCGTCCCCTCCGGATATTCTCTGAGCTGATATCCGCCGATGATGCCCCGCGCCCGGCAGCGCGACAAGCCGCGCAAAGCGAGCCGGGGTTCAACCAGGCGTGATGGTTCGATGGTGTCGGGTTTCGATTTGGTGACCCGATCACATGACCCGCCAAGCGCGCACCTCCACCTTGCGCGCCTTGCGCTCGGCACTGCAGATCGCGAGCGTATTGTTGAGCCAGGCGAACTCCTTCGCCCCGGTCTCGAAGCGCATGGCGGTGCGGAAGAAATAGCTCGCCGGGTCCACGTCCTCGCCGCGCGCGAGCCGCGCCATCACTTCCGGCGGGCCGTGGCGATAGCCCTGGCTCAGAACCTGAATGACGGCGCCGCCCTGTTCCTTGATCGCATAGCGCGCGTCCAACTCGAGCGTGCCGTCGCTGCGCAGAATCTGCCAGTCGGCGCCGCCGAGAATCTTGCCGCGCAAGGCAGGCCCTTCGAACGTGCCGCCGTTGATATAGACCACACGGCGCTCGCCCAGCGGGCAAGGCCCGAGCGAGACGAGTTCGCCGACATCGGCGCTGAGCGTGAACAGGAATTCGAGCTGGACCATGCGATCTCCCGGCGATCGAAGGTCTGAACCATAGCAGCGTGCCGGGAGGACTGTAGATCAGCCCGCTACCTACCCCGGCTCAATAAGCCGAGAGCGGCTGGCTGGGGCGCCAGGATTCGAACCTGGGAATGGCGGAATCAAAATCCGCTGCCTTACCACTTGGCTACGCCCCAACGACGCGGCCGCAATGTGCCGCGCCGAGGGACGCGGTTCAACGTACACTTCGCATGCCGGAAAGCTTGTGACGACGGGGGCGGGCCTGCTATGAGCCAGCCAGTCGGAGTGTAGCGCAGCCTGGTAGCGCACCTGCTTCGGGAGCAGGGGGTCGCAGGTTCAAATCCTGCCACTCCGACCAGGCTTCTCAGACGCGATTCGAGACAAGGCGGGCGCGCCGCCATGCGCGCCGCCTCTCCTTAGTGCCTCCCCGCCGCGCCTTCGCAGCCGCCGATATCGGCGGCCGAACGAATTACATCGCCTTGAGGTTACCGGCGGCGGTCTTGCCGCGGTCGGTGGTCACCACGTCATAGCTGACCTTCTGCCCCTCATTGAGATTGGACAGGCCGGCCTGCTCGACCGCGCTGATGTGCACGAACACGTCCTTGCCGCCGTCGGCCGGCTGGATGAATCCGTAGCCCTTCTGCGCGTTGAACCACTTCACGGTACCTGTAGCCATCGTTGGCTCCTTCGTAGATGACGCCCTTGCAAGGCGGCGCCGCCCGGGAATCGTGCGGCTTCTCACAACCTGATTTTCGGAGAGCGCCTTGCAGGTCCGCCCGCAACGGGCGGCGGCCCAAGCCTCAGGCCGAAATTCGATTGCGACGAAAGTGGAACGCAATCGGGCGCGCTCGTCAAGCCGATCCGGCCAAGTGGCGACCGCACCGCAGCGAGCGTTTGCGGGGCAAGACGCCGCCGCTGTTATAGTGGCGGAACGCCCTGCCCAAGCGAGAATCGCAATGGCCGATGACATTCCGTTCGACCGAACTTTCGACGCCGTGCCGGGCAAGGCCGAGCGCGTCGCGCCCAAGGTGCGCCGGGTGCTCGCGAACAATCCGAGCCCGTTCACGTTCAAAGGCACCAACACCTACATCATCGGCGAGGGCGCGGTCACGATCCTCGATCCGGGCCCCGACGATCCCGTCCATATCGACGCGGTGTTAGAGGCCGTGCGCGGCGAGACGGTCGAACACATCCTGGTGACGCATACGCACCGCGACCACTCGCCCGCGGCGCGTGAGGTGGGCCGGCGCACCGGCGCCAAAGTGCTCGCCGAAGGGCCGCATCGGCTCGCACGTCCGCTGCACGTGGACGAGACCAAGCGCATGGAGGCGGGCGCGGATTACGACTTCAAGCCAGACCAACATCTCGCGGACAATGAGGTGATCGAAGGCCGCGGCTATGCGCTCGAAGCGGTCGCGACGCCCGGCCATACGGCGAACCATCTCGCCTTCGCGCTGAAGGGGAGCGATCTGCTGTTCTCCGGCGACCATGTGATGGCCTGGGCGACTTCCATCGTGGCGCCACCCGACGGATCGATGAGCGACTACATGGCTTCGCTCCGAAAACTGCGGGCGCGGCCAGAGCGGCTGTATCTCCCCGGTCATGGCGGGCCGGTGCGCGACGCGCCCGCCTTCGTCGAGCGCTACATCGAGCACCGCGCGGCACGCGAGGCCGCGATCCTGCGGGTGCTTTCACGCGGCGAGGCCGACATTCCGAGCCTGGTGCGGGCGATCTATATCGGTCTCGATCCGCGTTTGAGCGGCGCCGCCGGCCTCTCGGTGCTCGCGCATCTGGAGGATCTCGTCGCGCGGCGCGCGGTCGAAACCGAGGGGCCGCCTTCGGTCGCCGGGCGCTATCGGCTCAGCGCGACGTCCGGCGGCGCGCGTCGCTGAAATCGGCGAAGAAGCGCACGATGCGGCGCGCGCTGGAGCCGAAATCGCGGGTGCCGTAGCGCGAGGCCGAACGCATATCGACCCGTACCCCGTTCGGCGTCGTGCGCACACGAATGGAAACGTCGTAGCGGAAGCCCATGATCAACGACTGGGCTACTGCCTCGATGCGGCCGTCGCGCTCGCCGCCGCGCGGCGAAACGGAATCGAGCACGCGCCAGCGGTTCGCCTCGACGATCTGGAGCGCAAGATTGAACATTTCGTCGGCATTGGCCTCGACCTCGAAGGCCTTCACCGCGGGATAGGCCGCGCGCTGAAGCGTGGCGGCCTCGCGGCCGGGATAGACCACCGTATTGGCGCCGCGCGCGCGCGCGGACGCGATGGCCTGGAACCCGGGTGGATCGTTCACGTCGGTGGTAACGTCGCTGATCGCGGGCAGCCATGCGCCGCGCACGATCTCGAAAGCAGGAACGCCGAGAACGATTGCACCGATGGCGCAGGCCATCAGCGCCCGGTCGAGCCCGCGCAGGCCCTCGTTCCAGATCACGATGAAGGCGAGACCCGCCACCAGCACGCCGAGCAACGCGACCGCCAAGCCGGCCAGCAGGATCGCGAAGGCGGCCTCGTATTCGACCAAGCCGAAACGGTGCATGCCGATGGCGAGCAATACCACCGGCAGCGAAAAGCCCGCGATGCGGCGGCTCAGAATGGCCAGCCGCGATACGCGCACTTCGGTATAGAGCTGACGGCGGATCATGCCGCCCGCCGCGCTGACGGCATTGCCCGCTCTGCGCTGCTCATGTCCGGATCGACCTCGCCGCTGCAGCGGCCTTTTCGGTCATTCCGCGGCGGTCGGCAAGCGGTAGTCGCGAAATTGATCGCGCAGCGTCATCTTCTGGATCTTGCCGGTCGCGGTGTGCGGGATTTCGTCCACGAACACCACGTCGTCGGGCATCCACCATTTGGCGATCTTGCCGTCGAGAAATTTCAGGATATCGCCCTTGGAAGGCTTTTTGCCCGGTTTGGCGATGATGATGAGCAGTGGGCGCTCGTCCCATTTCGGATGCGCGATGCCGATCACCGCCGCCTCGGCCACGTCCGGATGTCCGATCGCGAGGTTCTCCAGATCGATCGATGAAATCCACTCGCCGCCGGACTTGATGACGTCCTTGGCGCGGTCGGTGATTTTCATGTAGCCGAGTTCGTCGATGGTCGCGACGTCACCGGTGTCGAAGTAGCCGTCGGCGTCGAGAATCTTGCCGCCTTCGCCCTTGAAATAGGAGCCTGAAACGCTAGGCCCGCGCACCTTCAAGCGGCCGAAAGTCTTACCGTCCCACGGCAGCTCCTTGCCCTGATCGTCGGTGATCTTCATCTCGACGGTGAAAATCGAGAAGCCCTGTTTCTCCTGGACGTCGAGTTGAGCGTCGTGATCGAGGTTGGCGACCTCGGGCTTCAGGAAGCCCGCGGTCCCGATCGGGCTCATTTCGGTCATGCCCCAGGCATGGGTGACCTGGACGCCGTATTTGTCCTGGAATTTTTCCATCATCGCGCGCGGACAGGCCGAGCCGCCGATCAGCACCCGCTTCAGATGCGGGAGCTTGAGGTTGTTCTGCTCGAGATGCGCCAACAGCATCAGCCATACGGTCGGCACCGCGGCGGTGATCGTGACTTTGTAGGTGTCGAGCAGCTCGTAGATCGATGCGCCGTCGAGCTTGGCGCCGGGCATGACCAAGCTAGCGCCGTTCATCGGCGCGCTGAAAGCGAGCGACCAGCTATTGGCATGGAACAGCGGCACCACCGGCAGAACGATGTCGCGCGACGAAAGCCCGAGCACGTCGGGCATCGCTGCAGCGAGCGAATGCAGCACGTTCGAGCGGTGCGAGTAGACGACGCCCTTGGGATTGCCGGTCGTGCCCGAGGTGTAGCACATGCCAGCGGCGTCGTTTTCAGCGACCTCAACCCAATTGAAATTGCCGTCGACGGTGGCGATCCAGTCTTCATAGGCGACCGCGTTCTTGAGCGCGGTTTGCGGCATGTGGGCTTTGTCGGTGAGGATGACGTAGCGCTCGATCTTCGGCAGCTTGTCCGCGATCTTCTCCAACAGCGGCACGAAGGTAAGGTCGACCATCATCACGCGGTCTTCGGCGTGATTGACGATGTAGACGATCTGGTCCGGGAACAGGCGAGGATTGACGGTGTGATAGACCGCGCCGGCGCCGAGGATGCCGTACCAGGCCTCCAGATGCCGCCAGGTGTTCCACGCCAGCGTGCCGACCCGGTCGCCCGTTTTGATGCCGTCCTTCACCAGGCGCTGCGCGACCTTGAGCGCGCGCTTACGGATATCCGCGTAGTTGGTCTCTACGATCGGTCCTTCGATCGAGCGCGTGATGACTTTCCGCTTGCCATATTGGATCGCCCCGTGATCGATGATCCGGTGGCAAACCAGCGACCAATCCTGCATCAAGCCTTGCATGGAACTCCTCCCCCGAAACATATCCGGCGCTAGGCGCGCCTGTTGTTGCCTAAAACTAGCGCGCCGGCTCGTGGGCGCAACAGTGTAGAATCGACCCTCGCCCCGATATTGCCGTGCTCGAGGCCGATCCAGCCCCTATGCCGATCCGTTTCACGCTCCTTTGGCTTGCCGCCCTGATCGGAGGAACGCACGGTCTCGCCCAGGCCGTACCCCTGCCGCCGCCGAGGCCGGTATTGCCTTGGGACGGCCCGCGCGAATTCGCCGCGCCCTTGCCGCCGCCGCGCCCCGCCATCGTTCCAGAGGCAAGGCGCGCCCAGGGCGAGTTCACGTTGGTGGCTGCGCCAGCCGGCAGCGCCTGCGCCGACCTCCTCGCGCAAGAGGTCGCGGTCGCCGAGACCGGCCAGATTGTCGATGCGGCGGAGGGCTGCGGCACCGCACCGGTAGCCCGATTGACTGCGATCCTGCTTCGCGACGGCAAGTCCGTGACGCTGCGCCCGGCAGCCATGCTCCGGTGCGAGACCGCGCTCGCCGTGGTGCGCTGGATCCGAGACGATATCGCGCCTGCCGCTCTCGCCCTCGACAGCGCGCTGGCGCGGATCGACGTCGCGGCTTCCTATACGTGCCGGTCGCGGAACAATCTGGCCGGCGCTGTTTTGAGCGAGCACGGCCTAGCCAATGCGCTCGATATGAGCGCCTTCGTGCTGGCCGACGGACGGACCCTCACGCTCGCCGATCCGAAGGCGCCGGCGGATTTCCTCGCCGAAGTACGGCGATCGGCCTGCGCACGGTTCACGACCGTGCTCGGCCCCGGCGCCGACCGGGCGCACGAGTTCCATCTGCACGTCGATCTTGCCGAACGCCACGGCGGCTATCGCCTCTGCCAATGGCCCGAGCGAAAGAGCGCCTCCGACTGAATTCACCGGGCCGCCAAAAAGCCAAGGGCGCGGCCATGCCGCGCCCCTGTTCCCCTCCGACAAATTCTCGAATTCAGATTACGACCACCTTCGCCCCGACCGGGGTGCGATTAAAGAGGTCGATGACGTCCTCGTTCAGCATGCGAATGCAGCCCGACGAGATCGCCTGGCCGATATATTCCGGCTGATTGGTGCCGTGGATGCGGAAGAGCGTGTCCTTATTGCCCTGGAAGAGGTAGAGGGCGCGCGCGCCCATCGGGTTATGCGGACCCGGGCTCACGTATTTCGGCAGCTCCGGCAGACGTTTCAGGGTGTCGGCGGTCGGCACCCAGTCCGGCCACTCTTTCTTCTGGCCGACCGTGGCGGTGCCCTTCCAATCCATTCCGTCTTCACCGACCGTCACGCCGTAGCGATAGGCCTTGCCGTCGTTCTGCACCAGATAGAGAAACTTGTTCGGGGTATCGATGATGATGGTGCCGGGTTTCTCCTTCGTCTGATAGCTGACGATGTGGCGGAGGAAGTCCTCGGACGGCTTATGCTGCAGGTAGGGGGCGCTCGCCAGGAGCTTGCGATCACGGGGTGTCAGACTCGATTCGGCCACCGGATCGAGGGTGTCGGAAATGCATCCGCCGAGACCGACGGCCGCCAAGCCCAAGAGCAACAGTGCGAACTTGCGAGCCTGCATAGACTTCGACGTCCTCTGAATTTCTCTGGCGGCACCCGTCCAAGGATCAAATAGCCGAAAGAGTCCCGATCCGGAAGGCACGAATCTAGATCGAGATCGGCAATTGGGGACCTGTTGCAGAAATGCCGCAGCGAACCCGATAGGCCATGCCAATTCGGGCCGGCCCCCCGCTTATCAAGGATCAAGATGAAACCGCGCAGACGGCGGAGAACAGCCTCCGTTCCAGCCGATTGCCGCCGGCACTGACCCGGCAAAACGACGCCAAGGGCCAGACCCCATCCTTGCACGGAGAATGACATATCCAAGACCCCCCTATCTCGACCCGACGACCGCACGGGGTGACCATCGGCACGCGAGCAAGCGTCAAGCTTTCCATCAACCGCACCGTGGACGGCCTATGCATTAAGCGCTAGGGAACGCCGATCTCGCAGCGGAATGTCTGCATGCTGGTCGCCTACCTGCCGCGTGGAAATTCGCTGGAACGGGTCGAAGTTCCTGCGGGCGCCAGCGTGCCGACGGAGGCGATCTGGTTCGACCTGCTCTCGCCGACCGCCGAGGAAGATCGCGCGGTCGAGGCTGTGCTCGGCGTCTCGATCCCGAGCCGCGAGGAAATGGCGGAGATCGAACCGTCGAGCCGGCTCTATGTCGAGAACGGCGCCCGCTTCATGACGGCGTCGCTGCTTTACGCATCCGATTCGGACCGGCCCAACACCACCCCGGTCACATTTATTCTGTCGCAGGGAAAGCTGGTCACCGTCCGTTACGAGGAACCGCGGCCGTTTGTCCGGTTGATGCAAAAGATCACGCGGGTTTGTCCGCCGACGATCGCCGGCGAAGGCGTGCTGATCGATCTGCTCGACAACATCATCGACCGCGCCGCCGACGTCCTGGAGCGCGACAGCGCCGAGATCGAGATCGTATCGCGGCGGATCTTCGGCCATGGCCGCGGTCGCAAGCCGCCTTCCGAATCCTATCAGGACATCCTCCGCGCGATCGGCCGCAAGGCCGATCTTACGTCTAAGACCCGCGAGAGCCTGGTATCCATCGGCCGTTTGGTGCTGTTCTTCGCCAACGAGGCGGATAATTTGAAGCTACCGAAGGAGCAGCGCGCGCAGATCAAGAGCATGGCGCGCGACGCGACCTCGCTTACCGATCATGCCACGTTCCTCGCCAACAAGATCCAGTTCATGCTCGATGCGGTGCTCGGGCTGGTGCAGCTCGACCAGAACAACGTGATCAAGATCTTCTCAGTGGTGGCCGTGGTGCTGCTGCCGCCGACCATGATCGCCTCGATCTACGGCATGAACTTCAAGCACATGCCGGAGCTCGAATGGACCTTCGGCTATCCGCTGGCGCTCCTGCTGATGCTCGGCTCGGCGATCCTTCCCTACACGTACTTCAAGTGGAAGCGCTGGCTCTGATATCAGGCTGGAATTCCCGCGCAGTCGGATGCGTGTGTGGCGTTAGCCAGCAATTAAGGTTCACAATCGGTAAGCGCCGGCCACAGAGCGATTCAGCAATCTGCAAGAGAAGTCTGCCACTGTGCCGAACTCGATTTCAGTTCCGGAGACGGTGGCGACATGTCCGACAGCAAAGAAGTACAGGCAATCCTCGCAAGCGGCCGGATCACGGCCGAAGACGTGGCGACGCTACGCAAGCGCGTGTTCTGGAAGGGCGTGGTCACGGAGAAGGACGCCGAGATGGCGTTCTTCCTCAATGACCGGCTTGGCGCCAGCGCCGATCCCGCTTGGCCCGCGTTCTTCGTCGAAGCGCTCGCCGACTATCTGGTCAATCAGATGGAACCGCTAGGCTATATCAGCGAGGCCAACGCCGACTGGCTGATCGCGCGCATCTCGCATTCAGGGCACGTCGACAGTACGGCCGAGCTCGAGCTGCTGGTGAAGGCGCTCGAGTCTGCGAAGCTCAGCCCCGTGAAACTCGTCCGCTTCGCGCTCGAGCAGGTCAAGCTCGCCGTGACCGTCGGCGACGGCCATCTCGGTCATGCGCGCAGCAACCGGCGGCTCCTGCCCGGCGTCATCGGCGAGGCCGAGGTCGCGCTCGTCCGCCGCATCCTCTACGCGTTCGGCGGCGACGGAAACATCGCGATTACACGGCAGGAGGCCGAAGTCCTGTTCGACATCAACGACGCCACCGCCGAAGCCGAGAACGACCCGGCCTGGTCCGATCTCTTCGTCAAGGCGTTGGCAAACTTCCTCATGGCGGCCTCCGGCTATGAAGTGCCGTCACGCCCGGAGGCGCTGCGGCGCGCGGCCTGGCTCGATGCGCCGACACCGGGCATTTCCGGTTTCATGGGCGCGATGCTCGCCGGTAGCCTCAATGCCGTGTTCGATGCCTATCGCTACGGGACGATCGACGGCGAGCCGCGAAAAGAACCCGCGACCGATTCCATCCTCGACCTGATCCCCCGGGTCAGTGAAGCCGACGCCCGCTGGGCTGCCGAGCGCATCGGCAAGAACGGCAAGTTGCACGAGAACGAGGCGGCACTGATCGGCTTCCTTAAGAGCCATGATGCCCATATGCATCCGAAGCTGGTGCCGATCCTCAACCGCGCGGCGTGAAGTCCGTGTCGTTTGCCGGAATAACGACCGGGGATCTCAAACGTATTGCCCACCGTCGATGTGGATCTCCGCGCCGTTCAGATACGACGCCGTTTCGGTGCACAGCACGTAGATGATCTTGGCCACCTCGTCGGGCGTGCCGAGGCGCTTCATCGGGATCGAGCCCAACAGCTTGTCGGTACCGGGCGACAGGATCGACGTGTCGATCTCACCCGGCGCGATCGAGTTGACGCGGATGCCGAGCGGGCCGAAATCCACCGCCATCTCGCGCGTGAGCGCGGCGAGCGCCGCCTTCGAGGTGGCATAGGCGGCGCCGGCGAACGGATGCACGCGGGAGCCGGCGATCGAAGTCACGTTCACCACCGCGCCTTGGGCGCGCTTCAGCTCATTCACCAGCCCGCGGGCGAGCATGATCGGCGCGAAGAAATTCACCCGGAAAACGTGCTGCCAGTCATCGACGCCGGTATCGATCGCGCCGAGCCGCGCGCCGCCCGCGCCCTTCGGGGAGATGCCGGCGTTATTGACGAGCGCATGCAGTTCGCCGCGCTCGAGCCGATTCTTGATTTCCGCGATGGCCGCGTAGGTAGCTTTCTGATCGGCGAGATCGACTTGAATATGATCCTCGGGCCCAGCCTCCCAGGGACACTCCTCCGGGAAGGCGTGGCGCGAGCAGGTGATCACGCGCCAGCCGGCGCTCGAGAAGCGCTTGACCGTGGCGTGGCCGATGCCGCGGCTGGCACCGGTGAGTAACAGCGTGCGGCGGGGCTGGTCGGATATCGACGGCATCTTTCAACTCTGCACCTTGGCCGCGTTCACGGATAGAGCCGCGCGCGCTGCCATTTCGCATCCGGTGCGGCGCGCGTAAATACGAGCCGATCGTGCAGCCGATGCGGGCCCTCGGCCCAGAACTCGACGGCGATAGGCACGATCCGGAACCCATGCCAATGCGGCGGCCGCGGGACCGGACCACCCTCGAATTTCTTGGCGACCCGTCCCGCTTCCTGCTCGAGCGCAGCGCGACTCTCGAGCGAACGCGATTGCCGGCTTGCCCAGGCGCCGATCTGCGCTTCGCGCGGCCGCGACGCGAAATAAGCATCGGATTCCGCCGGGCTCGCGGGCTCGACATTGCCACGCACCCGCACCTGCCGGCCGAGCGATTTCCAATGCAGCACGAGCGCGGCCTTGGGCCGGGCCTTGAGCTCGGCGCCCTTCACGCTTTCGGCGTTCGTGTAGAAAACAAAACCACGCGGGTCGGCCGCCTTAATCAGCACCATGCGCACGTTCGGCAGACCCGCGGAATCGACCGTGGCCAGCGCGGCCGCGTCCGGATCGCGCGGCTCCTTCGCCCGGGCCGCCTTGAACCAGGCGTCGAAAAGCCCAAAAGGCTCATCGGCCTCCACAAAGTCACCAAAAGTTAACCCTACAGGGTGTTCCATCGCTTACTCGACCCGTTTCTGGAGCGTGCGCCAGTGTGCGTCAAAGCGTGCACCCCGCGAGGGGCCATCGATCCCGGCCCTTCATATCATGGTTCGGGCTTCGCTCGGCCATTTCGCGGCTCCGGCTTTTTGATCCTTCTCATCGCCGGCCTTGCGACAGGCGGCTGTAGCATGTCGTTCCCGCTCTCCTCGCTCATCCCCGGGATGCAGGCGGAAAAGCCGGCCGACAAGGACGAGATCACCGGTTCGCTCTCGATGCAGCACCTGGCCGCCAACCGCGAAATGACCAATGCCGACTGGACCGTCGCCATGGCCTCGTTGCGCGAGGCGCTCGCCCGCAAGGAAGATGGCGCCAGCATCCCCTGGCAGAACCCGACCACCAGTTCGCGCGGAACCGTGTCGCCGGTTTCCGCCGCCTTCGTCCAGGACGGTTTCAACTGCCGGAATTTCATAGTCAGCCACTTCAAGAGCGAGCGCGAGAACTGGCACGAAGGCACGGCCTGCCGTACCCACCGCGGCCAATGGGACGTGCAATCGACCCGGCCATTGCAGAAGTCTTGACCGGCGCGTTGCGCCGGCGCCCATTCGCACCCACATAGATGCCCGGCAGGCGGCCCTGAGTTGCCGGCGTGGAGTTTCCTTTGGCGCGCAATCCCTACGAAATCCTCGGCGTGGCCCGCGGCGCGAGCGAAGCCGACATCAAGAAGTCCTTCCGGCGGCTCGCCAAGAAACTGCACCCGGACGCGAACAAGAACGACCCGAAGGCGGCCGCGCGCTTCTCCGAGATCAATTCCGCCTATGAGATTCTCGGCGACGAGGAAAAACGCAAGGCATTCGACCGCGGCGAGATCGACGCCGAAGGCAAGCCGCGCTTCACCGGCCATCCCGGC
The DNA here is from genome assembly GCA_963765745.1 of uncultured Alphaproteobacteria bacterium. Classification (GTDB taxonomy): domain Bacteria; phylum Pseudomonadota; class Alphaproteobacteria; order Rhizobiales; family Xanthobacteraceae; genus JAHFPN01. Next base: position 232,395 of record CAVXXM010000004.1, on the reverse strand, counting down.
TTCGATCCACGCGCGGGCGCGGGTCAACATTCCGGCTTCGGAGGCGACGACACGATCTTCGAGACCTTCACCCATGGCCCCGGCGGTTTCCGCCGCTCGTCTTCGCGCGGCGGAGGACCGCGCAGCGGCGGGTTCGAGGATTTCATCGGCGATATTTTCGGCTCCGCCGGTAATCGCGGCGGCGCGATGCACTTCGAGGGTTTCGAACCGGGGCCACCGCCACGCGGCACCGACGTCGCCGCATCAGCCTCGATCTCGCTCGCCGAATCCGCGTCTGGCGCTTCGAAGCGCGTACGGCTTCCGACCGGCAAGGAGGTCGATGTCAAGATTCCGGCGGGCATTACCAGCGGTCAAACCATCCGCCTTCGCGGCCAGGGCTTGAGCGGACCGCGCGCGGAGCCGGGCGACGCGCTGATCACGATCACGGTCGAGCCACACCCGCTGCTCAGGCCCGACGGCTTCGATTTGCGGGCGTTGATCGCGATCCCGCTCGTGGACGCGGTGCTGGGTACCAGCGTACGCGTGCCGACGCTCGAAGGCGAAGTGGAACTGAAGATCCCGCCACGGACCTCGAGCGGCCGCGTGTTCCGGCTCAAGGGTAAAGGACTGCCGAACAAGAGCGGCGGTCATGGCGATCTTCTGGTCGGCGTGCAAGTCGCGCTGCCGGAGGAGCACGACGAGGAACTCGAGGCGCTCATGCGCCGTCGGCGCGAGAAGAAATAGCCGGACTTTTCAGCGCCGCTCGTTCGCGGCGGTCTCGTAGGCTTCGTAGACGCGGCGTGCGACACGATCGAGCCGCCCGCGTTCGGCCGGTCCCGCGACCACGAAAGCAAGTCCGCCCTCGACCCATGCCAGCGCACCGATCTCGCCCGCGGATTTCCAATGGAACGCGGTCGAACCCTCGCGGGTAGCGCGCGTGCAGGTGATGGTCACGCGTTCGCCGCCGGAGCCTTCGTACATGATGAGCGCTGTCGGGCTGCGCGTTCCGGGCAGGAGCCGGCCTCCCATGAGCTTCAATCCTTCGGGCACTAGATCGGGGGCGCGCACGGCTGAACCGACGCGGCGCGAAAGCCACGGCAAGAGATGCGCCTCGTCGGCCCGCACCTCGATCGGGTGACGGACCTCGTTGATATAGAGCCGGTGCGCCTCGATGGCGGCGTCGGCAATAGCGCGCGCGATCTGCTCGTTGCGGCCGAAGTTGGAGTATTCGTGCCCGTACCAGCCGGCGGCGCCGCCGATGGCGAATGCGACGGCTGCGGCGGCTGCGACCTTGCGCCAGATTCCGCTCGCGCGCAGCGCGATATTCTCGAGCCGCAGCCGATCGGGCACCGGCTCCTCGACCACGCGCTCCCATTTGGCGCGGATCGAAGTCGCCTGCGCGCGCCAGGCGGCAACCCGGCTCGCCGCCTCGGGATCGGACGCGAGCCGCGTCTCGACCGCGGCGATGCGGTCGCCCGGCAGCGCGCCGTCCACGTAGGCGTGCAGCTCGTCGTCGGTCACGGGTGCGTCGTACTCGGTCATTCGCGGTCCATGAATCTCAATTCTTCACTTCACCTGACGCAGCCGCGGGCGCTCGCCCTCCAGATGCGTGCGCAAGGCGGTGCGCGCGCGCGACAGGCGCGACATCACGGTGCCGATCGGCACCCCCTGCACTTCGGCGGCCTCGCGGTAACTCAGTCCTTCGAGCGCCACGAGCAACAAGACTTCCCGCTGCTCCTGCGGCAACAGGACGAGACCGCGCTCGATGTCGCTGCCGGTGCCGTCCGTGCCCGGCGGGCCTGCCGGATCGACGTCCTCGATCACAGCGAGAAATGGTCTGCGCGCGAGACCGCGCCGGCGATTGCGATCGAGATTCAGAAGTATGGTGAACGTCCATGTGCGCAGGTCGCCGCCGTGAAACAGATGCTCTCCCCTGAGCGCCCGCACCAGCGTGTCCTGCACGAGGTCGTCGGCGGTCTCGGCATCGCGCGCCAACGCCCGTGCGAACCGCCTGAGGGCGGGGATCAGGGACTCGAGGCCACGACGGACTGCAGACATGGCGCACCCGGAACAATATCGGCGCATCCATTGTGATACCTCGCTAGTGAGAACGCGAGGGGTGCCCGGATTATTCCAGCCGCTTGCTGCATAAAGGGTCGCATGCGATAGGGTTTCTCTCGCTCCGAACCTCGGCGGAAAACCCATGGCAAGCGGCCTGATGCAGGGTAAGCGCGGCCTGATCTTCGGGGTCGCCAATAACCGTTCGCTGGCCTGGGGCATCGCCAAGGCGTGCGCCGACCAAGGCGCCCAACTCGCCCTCACCTACCAGGGCGACGCGCTGAAGAAACGGGTCGAGCCGCTGGCGGCCGAGATCGGCGCCAAGGTCGTCGGGCCACTGCGACGTGACCGACCCCGCCACCATCGATGCGGTGTTCGCGGAGACCGACCGGGCGCTCGGCGCGCTCGATTTCGTCGTCCACGCGGTCGCCTTCTCCGACAAGGAAGAGCTGACCGGCCGCTATGTCGATACCAGCGCCGACAACTTCAGCAAGACGATGCTGATCTCCTGCTACTCGTTCACGGCGGTCGCCCAGCGCGCGGAGAAGCGCATGCCGAACGGCGGCGCCATGCTCACGCTGACCTATTACGGCGCCGAGAAATGGATGCCGCACTACAACGTCATGGGCGTGGCCAAGGCCGCGCTCGAGGCGAGCGTGCGGTATCTGGCGGCCGATCTCGGCCCGAAGAACATCCGCGTGAACGCCATTTCCGCCGGGCCGATCAAGACGCTGGCGGCTTCCGGCATCGGCGATTTCCGCTACATTCTGAAGTGGAACGAGTTGAACTCGCCGCTGCGGCGCACCGTGACGATCGAGGAGGTCGGGGGTGCCGCGGTCTATCTGCTTTCCGATCTCGGCCGCGCGGTGAGCGGCGAAATCCATCACGTCGATGCCGGCTACCACATCGTCGGCATGAAAAACCCCGACGCGCCGGATATGACGCGCGTGAAGAACGACGAATGAAGAAGCAAACAGGATCGCGGTGGCGGGCCGTTGAACGAACCGGGGGAGTTGCATCGATGACTGTTCTGATCGCCGGCGCCGGCATGGGCGGCCTGACGCTTGCGCTCAGCCTGCATCAGATCGGCGTGCCTTGCCGCGTGTTCGAGTCGGTGCGCGAGATCAAATCGCTCGGCGTCGGAATCAACGTGCTGCCGCACGCGGTGCGCGAGCTCGTCGAGCTCGGGCTCGAGGACGCGCTCGACGCGACTTCGATCCGCACCAAGGAACTCGCCTACTTCTCCAAGCGCGGCAAACAAATCTGGTCGGAGCCGCGCGGGCTGGACGCCGGCTACAAGTGGCCGCAATTCTCGATCCATCGCGGCGAACTGCAGATGATCCTGCTCGAAGCCGTGAAAGAGCGGCTCGGCCCGGACTGCGTGCTCACCGGCCACCACATCGCCGACTGGAAGGAAACCGGCTCGGGCGTTCGCGCGCGCTTCATCGACAAGGACAGCGGCAAGACTCTGGGCGAGCACGACGGCGCGCTGCTGATCGCGGCCGACGGCATCCACTCGTCGATCCGCGCGCATTTTCATCCGAACGAAGGCCCGCCGCTGTGGAACGGCCGCATCCTGTGGCGCGGGGTCACGGTCGGCGAGCCGTATCTCACCGGCCGCACCATGATCATGGCCGGTTATCCGGCGCTGAAATTCGTCTGCTATCCGATCTCGAAAAGCGCGTCGGAGCGCGGCCGGCCGATGATCAACTGGATCGCCGAGCGCGAGTTCAGCCCCGACTATCAATGGCGGCGCGAGGACTATAACCGGCCGGGCAAGCTCGAAGAGTTCCTGCCCTGGTTCGAGGACTGGAAGTTCGACTGGCTCGACGTGCCGGGCCTGATCCGCAACGCCGAATACGTGTTCGAGTTCCCGGTGGTGGACCGCGATCCGCTGGAGCGCTGGACGCACGGGCGCGTGACGCTGCTCGGCGACGCGGCGCACCCGATGTATCCGATCGGCTCGAACGGCGCCTCGCAGGCGATCCTCGACGCGCGCGTGCTGGCGCGCGAAATCCTCGCCAAGGGCGAGACCGAGGCCGCGCTGCTGGCCTATGAAGCGGAACGCCGGCCGGCGACCACGGACCTCGTGCTGCTCAATCGTGGCAACGGCCCCGAGCAGGTCATGCAAATGGTCGAGGACCGCGCGCCGAACGGCTTCAATGTCGTCACCGAGGTGCTGACCAAGCAGGAGCTCGAGGACGTCGCGGCCAACTACAAGCGCGTCGCCGGTTTCCAGGTCGACAAGCTCAACGCCAAGCCGCCGATCGTGCCGCGGCCGCCGGTCGCCTCGCCCACGCGCTACCGGCCGCGCGTACAGGCCGCCGAATAAACCATCCGCCGATCCTGGTTTGACCCCCGCGCGGCCCGCTCGTACAACCACGCCGCCATGTCCCACAACACGTTCGGCCATCTGTTCCGCGTCACGACCTTTGGCGAGAGCCACGGGATCGCGCTCGGCTGCGTGGTGGACGGCTGCCCGCCGCGCATTCCGCTGACCGCGGCTGAAATCCAGCGCGACCTCGACCGCCGGCGTCCGGGCCAGAGCAAGTTCGTGAGCCAGCGCAAGGAGCCCGATCAGGTGCGGATTCTTTCCGGCACCTTCCCCGATCCTTCGAGCGGCAAGGAAGTCACGCTCGGCTCGCCGATCGCGCTTCTGATCGAGAACCAGGACGCGCGGCCCAAGGACTATGACGCCATCGCCGAGACCTATCGTCCCGGCCACGCCGACTACACCTACGACGTCAAATACGGCATCCGCGATCCGCGCGGCTCGGGCCGCGCCTCGGCGCGCGAGACCGCGGGCCGCGTCGCAGCCGGCGCGATCGCGCGGAAGATCGTGCCGGGCATGGTGGTGCGCGGGGCGCTGGTGCAAATGGGCACCAAGAAGATCGACCGCAGCCGCTGGGACTGGGACGAGACCGCACGCAATCCGTTCTTCTGCCCCGACGCCAAGGCCGCGGGCGAGTTCGAAAGCTATATCGAGGACGTGCGCAAGAAGGGCTCGTCGGTCGGCGCGATCATCGAGATCGTGGCCGAGAACGTGCCCGCCGGTCTCGGCGCGCCGATCTACGGCAAGCTCGATGCGGAAATCGCGGCCGGGCTCATGAGCATCAACGCGGTCAAGGGCGTCGAGATCGGCGCCGGCTTCGGCGCGGCCACGCTGTCGGGGGAGGAGAACGCCGACGAGATGCGCATGGGCAACGACGGCAAGCCGCGGTTTCTCACCAACAGTGCCGGCGGCATTCTCGGCGGCATTTCCACCGGCCAGCCGATCGTCGCGCGCTTCGTGGTCAAGCCGACGTCCTCGATGCTGATCCCGCGCAAGACCGTGGACCGCTACGGCCGCGAGACCGAAATCTCGACCAAGGGCCGCCACGATCCGTGCGTCGGCATCCGCGCGGTCGCCATCGGCGAGGCCATGGTGGCCTGCGCGCTGGCCGACCAATATTTGCGCCATCGCGGCCAGGTCGGCGAGGCGCTCCCTTGGCCGTTCCAGAAGCCCGGCGCGAAGTGACCCGATGAACGAAATCCGCAGCCGCATCGATCGCGCGGTCGAGGCCTTTTCCCGCGGCGAGATCGTGGTCGTCACCGACGACGACGACCGCGAGAACGAGGGCGATCTGTTCGTCGCCGCCTCGCTGTGTACGGCGGAGAAGATCGCGTTCATCGTGCGCCATACGTCCGGCATCGTGTGTACGCCGTTGACGCCGGACGACGCACGGCGGCTGCATCTGGCGCCGATGGTGGCGGCGAACGACGCGCCGCTCGGCACCGCCTTCACCGTCTCGGTCGACGTGCGCCACGGGCTGACCACCGGCATTTCCGCCGAGGAGCGCACCAATACGGTGCGCGCGCTGGCGAACCCCAATATCGGCGCCAGCGATTTCGTCCGGCCCGGCCACGTGTTTCCGCTCATCGCGCGCGAGGGCGGCGTGCTCATGCGCTCAGGTCATACGGAGGCCTGCGTCGATCTCTGCCGGCTCGCCGGCCTGCCGACGGTCGGCGTGCTCGCCGAACTGGTCAACGACAACGGCACGGTCAAGCGCGGGCCCGAGGTGATCGCGTTCGCCGAGACGCACAAACTCGTGCACATCTCGGTCTCGGACCTCATCGCCTACCGCCAGGCACGCGAGAAGCTCGTGGAGCGGGTGGCTACCTTCCCGGTCAAGAGCGAGGTCGGGGAGCTGACCGGCTACGCCTTCGTGACGCCGTTCGACCCGGTACATCACATGGCATTCGTCTACGGCAAGATCGGCGACGGCAAGAACGTGCTGACGCGCCTGCACCGGGCCGACATCGTCGCCGACGTGTTCGGCGGCGCCAAGGTGATCCCGCGCGCGCTCGCGCGTTTCAAGAAGGAAGGCCGCGGCGTGCTGGTGCTGCTGCGCGACGGCACCGCCGGCGTGCCGGTCATGCCGCCGGGCGGCGAAGCCAAATCGTCGGAAGCGGCGCGCGACCGGCAATGGCGCGAGGTCGGTCTCGGCGCTCAGATCCTGCGCGATCTCGGCATTTCCTCGATCCGCATCCTGACCGGGCGCACCCTCACCTATGTCGGCTTGGCCGGTTTCGGAATCGAGATCGTCGGCACGGAGCCGGTCGAAGGCTGAACCGCCGGCCAGGAACGATCCAATGCTCGTCGGAGTTCCCAAGGAAATCAAAGACAACGAATACCGCGTGGGCCTGGTGCCCGCGACGGTACGCGAGCTCGCCGCTCGCGGTCACCGCGTCCTGGTGCAGAAGGATGCAGGCAATGGCGCCGGCATCGCGGACTCCGACTATGTCGCAGCCGGCGCCGAGATCGTGGCCGATGCCGTGCAGATTTTCGAGCGCGCCGAGCTGATCGTGAAGGTCAAGGAGCCGCTCAAGGCCGAGCGCACGATGCTGAAGCGCGGGAAGATTCTTTTCACCTATCTCCACCTCGCGGCCGACCGCGAGCAGACCGAGGCGCTGATGGCCTCGGGCATCACCGCGATCGCCTACGAGACGGTGACCGACGCGGCGGGAACGCTGCCGCTGCTCACGCCGATGTCCGAGGTCGCGGGCCGCATGGCGCCGCAGATCGGCGCGCGGCTGCTCGAGAAGACCAGCGGCGGTCGCGGCGTGCTGTTGGGCGGCGTGCCGGGTGTCATGCCCGGCGAGGTATTGATCCTGGGCAGCGGCGTGGTCGCGACCAATGCGGCGGTGATCGCCGTCGGCCTTGGCGCGGACGTGACCGTAGTCGGCCGCAACGCAGGTTCGCTGCGCCATTTCACCGAGCGGTTCGGTGCTCGCGTGCGCACCGCATTCGCCAACGCGGAAACGATCGAGGCGCTGTGCCGGCGCGCCGATCTCGTCATCGGCACGGCAATGTCGCGCGGCGGCCGGGCACCCAAATTGATCAGCAAGGCGACCGTCAAAGCCATGAAGCCGGGCTCGGTCATCGTCGATGTCTCGATCGACCAGGGCGGCGTCGCCGAAACCTCCCGGCCGACCAGCCATTCGGAGCCGACCTATGTCGTGGACGGCGTGATCCATTATTGCGTCCCCAACATTCCGGGCGCGGTGGCGCGGACCTCGACCTTCGCGCTCAACAACGCGACGCAGCCCTATGTGCTGGCGCTCGCCGACAAGGGCCTGCGCGCGCTGGCCGACGATCCGGGCCTGCGCGACGGCCTCAATGTCCATGCGGGCCGCCTCACCTACCGAGGCCGTGGCCGAGGCGCTGCAAATCCCCTACACGCCGGCCGAAGCGGCGCTCAAAACCTGACGCACCCTGCTTGGTGCGGTGCGCGGAGCATGGCAACATCATCGTCGAGTCGGCTCCGGCGGAGGCGGCGATGAAAAATGCCTTCAAGCATTTCGTGTGGGCTGGAAGCCTAGCGCTCGCGGCGTTTTTCTTGCCCCCGGCGACCCGCGCCGGCGAGCCGATCCCGGTCGATGTCGAGCTCGTGATCGCGGTCGATATTTCCTATTCGATGGATTACGACGAGCTGGCGCTGCAGCGCGGCGGCTATGTCGCCGCGATCACCTCGAAGCAGTTCCTCGACGCGCTGAAGCAAGGCGCCTATGGCCGCATCGCCGTGACCTATGTCGAATGGGCGGGCGTGAGCGAGCAACGGATTCTCGTTCCCTGGCAGCTGATCGACGGCCCGGCAAGCGCCGACGCGTTCGCCAGCAAGCTCGTGGAGATGCCGATCCGGCGCGCCTATCGCACGTCGATTTCGGGCGCGCTCAAGTTCTCGGCAGAACTGTTCGGCACCGGCGACTTCAAAGGCCTGCGCCGGGTGATCGATGTTTCCGGCGACGGCACCAACAATCAGGGTCCACTGATCGAGCCGACGCGCGATGAAGTCGTCGCCAAGGGCATTATTATCAACGGCCTGCCGGTGATGCTGAAAATGCCGCTCGCATCGATGGTCGATATTCCGAACCTGCATGAATACTACGAGGACTGCGTGGTCGGCGGCCCCGGCGCGTTCGTGATCCCGGCGCGCGACCGCCAGCAGTTCGTCGACGCAATCCGCAACAAGCTGGTGCTCGATGTGTCGAACCTGCAATGGCCGCTGCCACAAGGGCTGAAAGTGGTGCCGGCGGTGAGCCCGCCGCGCGTCTCCTGCACCATCGGCGAGCGCATGTGGCAGGAGCGCTGGGGCCGTTAGCTCAGCGTTCCAGCACGCCCACCAGCTCGACGTGGGCGGAATAGCGGAACTGATCCACCGGCACGACCGAGACCAGGCGATAGCCGCCGTCTACGAGAATTCGCGCGTCGCGGGCGAAGGTCGCCGGATTGCACGATACGTACACGATGCGCGGTGCTTTCGATTGCGCGAGCGCGCGGGCCTGCGCTTCGGCGCCCTGGCGCGGCGGATCGAGCACGACCGCCTCGCAGCCGGCAAGCTCGGCCGCCACCAGCGGGCGGCGGAACAAGTCGCGCGCTTTGGCCTCGATGGGCTTGAGGCCCGGCGCACTGGCGCGCGCTAGCGCCGAGATCGCCCCGGCGTCGGCATCGAACGCGATGACGCGGGCGCGCTCGGCAAGGCGTAGCGCGAATGTGCCGACGCCGCAGAACAGATCGGCGACCGTGCGGGTTTCGCCGACGGCTTCCGTTACCAGCCGGGCAAGAATTTCCTCAGCCAGAGCAGTCGCCTGTAGAAAGCTTCCGGGCGGCAGCACTACGCGGGCACGGCCGACCTTGACCGATGGTTCGGCGAATTGCGCCACCAGCTCGCCGTGGCGGGTGATGCGCGCGAGCTTCTCCTCGGCGCCGATCTGCGCAAGCGCCGTGGTCATCCTCGGATTGAGCGGCCCGGTGCCGCGCAGGTCCACGTCGAGGCCGTTCTCGGTCGCGGTGAACGCGAGATCGATGGGCTTGCCGCTTGGCTTCAGCGGCTCGACCAGCCGCCAGGCAATGGCGATCGCGCGTGCAAGTGGGGGCGCGAGGATGGGACATTGATCGATCGGCACGATCTCGTGGGACCGGCGGCCGGCGAAGCCGACGGCCAGAATCTTTCGGCCGCCGTGGCGGGCGTGAAACGTCGCGCGGCGGCGGCCCTGGCCGTGGGCGTCGACGAGATCGCTGACCGGCGCTTCGATCCCGACTTGGGCGAGTGCTGCGACCGCGAGCCCACGCTTCCAGGCTCGGTAAGTCTCGCTGCGCCAGTGCTGCAGCGCGCAGCCGCCGCAGGTGCCGAAATGCGGGCAGATCGGCTCGATACGGTCCGGGCTCGGCACGATCACGCGCAACAGCCGCGCGCGGTCGCCCTCGCGCTCGACCTCCACCGTCTCGCCGGGCAACGCATAGGGCACATAGACCGCGCCTTCCGGAGTCTCGGCGATGGCGTCGCCGCGCTGACCCATGCGCGCGATATCGAGCGTCTCGATAGTGGGAATCTCAGCCATGCCGTTTTCCAAGCAAGAATTCGTGATCACACCCGAACGCGGTCCGTTCGCCAAGTGCCTGTGCATTCGCTTCGCTTTGTATTTGGCCCCGGCACGGCTCCGATGCTATGGAGGATTTCGGCGGATTCGCCGCCGCCTCTTTCCAGTTCCGGAGCCCGCCATGCGACGCCTCGCGCGCCGCCCGATTGCGATCTTGGCCGCGCTGTTATTGCCGCTGATCGCGTGGCCGGATGCGGTCTCGGCCCAGAGCCGCACCGAAGTCGCGGCCAAGCAGAAGCCCAGGCAATCGAAGGCGAAGCTCAAGGCGAAACAGGACGCCAAGGCAAAGAAAAAGGGAAGCAAGCAGAAGGAAGCGTCGGCCGATGCGCGCGTCTGGTCCACGTCGCGCGAGGGCGCCAGCCCGGTGCTGCAATACGGCAAGGCCACCGAGGAGGCGATCGTCTCGTTCTCCTGCCAGCCGGACATCGGCCTGGTGCGCGTGATCGCGGTCGCGGCGAGCGGCACGCGCGGACCCCGCGCCGGCGATGGCGCGCGCATCCGGCTGATGAGCGGCCCCACCCGCTTCGAGGTCGCCGGCACCGCATTCGCTGCCGAGAAGGGCCCGGCGCTTTTCATCAGCGGCACTACGCGGATCGCGCCGCGCTTTTTCGCCCTGTTCAAGAACAGCGAGACCATGACGGTCGAAGTTCCGGGCCGGACCACGGGAATTTCACTGAAGGGCCTGGGGCCGCGCGGCGAGCAGTTCGAGCGGGCTTGTCTCGGACGGAACTGAGGCGGAAGCGGAGTCCGCGCTTCACGCCGACTGCAGCGGGGCCTGTGCGTCCAGCACCACCGCGATCGAGGGAACTTCAGCACGCACGACGCGGTTTCGTCCCGCGCCCTTGGCCTTGTAGAGGGCGCGGTCAGAGTCCTTCATCAGATCGACGATGCCGCTCATGCCCGGCCCCGCCTCGGCGACGCCGATGCTGACGGTGACGGCCAAACCGTTGCCATTAGTCAGGAGCGGGCTCACTTCGACGTTTCGCCGCAGCCGCTCAGCGACCGCGTATGCGGCTTCCGCTGTCGTTTCCGGCAGCAAGAGCGCGAATTCCTCGCCGCCGATACGAGCCACGACGTCGCTTACCCGCCGGTCCTCGCGGCAGAGCGCCGCAATCTGGGCGACCACCTGATCGCCCACGTAATGGCCGAAGCGGTCATTGATCGATTTGAAGAAGTCGGCATCGAGCATCAGGAGCGACAGCGGACGGCCGTGGCGCTGGAAACGGCCCCATTCGGCGTCGGCGAGCTTCATGAACTGGCGCCGGTTATGCAGTCCGGTCATTCCATCCGTGGTCGCAAGCTTCTCCAGCTGCTCGGCGTTGCGCACGAGATCGGTGACGTTGGTGTATATCAACATGCGCCCGCCATCGGGCAGCGCGTTGCACTTGAAGCGGAGCACCTTGCCGTCGGCCATGTGCAGATCGACCGGGTTCGGGTTGCCCGAGCGCACATATTCCACGCGATGCGCCACATAGGCATCCACTTGATCGGCCGGAATCGCATAGGCGCTGTTGACGCGGACTTCGTCCAGCAATTCGGCAAAGGACGGCCGCTCGCCGGGAGCGTACTCGCGATGGCTGCCGATCTCGCGGATCGCGCGATTCATGAAATGCGTGCGCATGTCGCGGTCCAGCAGCACGACCCCTTCTTCGATCTGGTCCAGCGCGGCACGCAAAGCTTGCAGCTCGCTATGCTGGCGCGTCAGATCGGTCACGTCCATGTACGTCAAGAGACGCCAACCGTCAGGCAGCGGGAAGCACCTGAACCGGGCGAGGGAGCCGTCAGCCATAGGAATCACGAGCGGCCTTGTATCTCCTGAACGCACATAGCCGACCCGACTTGCGATGAGATTGTTCAGCTCCTCGCTGCCGGGCAAAAATCCCAGATTTGCTGCTGCCTCTTGCAGAATTTCGGCATAGGTCGGTCGATCATTGGGTGTGTATGCTCGCAACTTTCCATGCGCAAACATGGCCCGGCTGATGAATTGCGCGCGCAGATCCGCATCGAGCAGAATAACGCCATAATCGACCTGATCGAGCGCGATACGCGCGCTCTTCCAGCTTGGCAATTGGCCGCCGTGACATTTGTCCCAGGGAGCGACGACCGCGCGCTTGCGACAATCCGATGAGCGAACAGGCGACCAACATCACCAATGCAAGGACGATCAACCGCACGATCTTTTCGGGTGCAATCACGAGCGGATACCCGGGTTCGGCGTAGTGAAATGCCATGATCGCCATCGCGACCGCGGTGCTGAAAAGAACCGGAATCGCGCCGCCGACATAAGCGCCGAAGAACGCGGAGAAGAACACCACGGCGCCGAGCGTCGGAACCGGGAGCGGAACCACCAGGCGATCGATCAGAAGGGCCGCCGTTCCGGCCACGGCCGTGACCAGCGGGCCCGCAAAGAAGCGCCAACGGCTGTCCGACATGGTCCGCATGCCCTCAACGACAATTGAGCGAACCTAGTCGGCAAGCGTCGGTGAATGTTTAATGTGCCCGGCACACGAGACGCCTGGGCAATAGCGCACCCTTCGAATTCAATATCTTTGCGCGATCCGGTGAGAACCGCTTAACCAATCTCGCTCTTATTGCCACGACGTTCCGTCGGCGCCTCGCTCACGCGCTACGGGCAGCCCCGCGGGCATCGCGGCCGAGCGCTGCGAGCGCGGTCGCCACGATCCCGCGCGTATCGAGGCCGGCCTTCGCATACATGGCCGCGGGCGAATCCTGTTCGATGAAGACATCGGGCAGCGTCATGGGCCGGAACTTGAGCCCCTGATCGAGCGCGCCTTCGCGCGCCAAGTATTCGAGCACGTGAGCGCCAAAACCGCCGCCGGCACCCTCTTCGATGGTGATCAGCACCTCGTGCGCGCGCGCGAGGCGCAGAACCAGATCGGTGTCCAGGGGCTTGGCGAAGCGCGCATCGGCGACGGTCGCGGAAAGTCCGAGGGTCGCGAGTTCGTCGGCGGCGGCAAGACACTCGGTGAGCCGCGCGCCGAGCGAGAGCAACGCAACCTTGGTTCCTTCGCGCAGCACGCGACCCTTGCCGATGGCGAGCGGCTTGCCCTCGGCCGGCATCGCAACGCCGGTCCCCTCGCCGCGCGGATAGCGAAACGCGCTCGGCCGGTCGCCGATCATAGCCGCCGTCGCGACCATGTGTACGAGCTCCGCCTCATCGGCCGCGGCCATCACGACGAACCCCGGCAGACACGTGAGATAGGCCAGATCGAACGCGCCCGCGTGCGTCGGTCCGTCCGAGCCGACCAGGCCGGCGCGATCGATCGCGAAGCGTACCGGCAGCGACTGGATCGCCACGTCGTGCACCACTTGATCGTAGGCGCGCTGCAGGAAGGTCGAATAGATCGCCGCGAACGGCTTGAAGCCCTCGGTGGCGAGTCCCGCGGCAAACGTGACGGCGTGCTGTTCGGCAATGCCGACGTCGAACGTGCGGTTCGGGAATTCGTGCGCGAACAGGTCGAGCCCGGTACCGGCGGGCATCGCCGCGGTGATCGCTACGATCTTGCCGTCCTTGCGCGCTTCCTTGATCAGGCTCTCGGCGAAGACCTTGGTATAGACGGGCGCGGCCGCCTTGCCCTTGGCTTGGGCGCCGGTGGCGATGTCGAACTTCACGACGCCGTGGAATTTATCCGCGGAATTCTCGGCCGGCGGATAGCCCTTGCCCTTTTGCGTCACGACATGGACCAGCGTCGGGCCCTTCTCGTTGTCGCGCACGTTTTTCAGCACCGGCAGCAGGTGATCGAGATTGTGGCCGTCGATCGGGCCGACATAGGCGAAGCCCAGCTCTTCGAACAGCGTGCCGCCGGTGACAAAACCAATGCCGTGCTCGAAAGCGCGGTGGATCATCCGCTCGACGCGTTGCGGCAGCCGGCGGCCGACCCGTTCCCAAGTGTCGCGCATACGCGAGAAAGTACGGCCGGAGATCAGGCGCGCGAGATAGGCGGACATGGCGCCGACCGGCGGCGCGATCGACATGTCATTGTCGTTCAGGATCACGATCAGACGCGTCTTGCTGGCGCCGGCGTTGTTCATCGCCTCGTAGGCCATGCCGGCCGAAAGCGCGCCGTCGCCGATGACGCAGACGACGTGATTTTTCTCGCCCTTGAGGTCGCGCGCCACCGCCATGCCGAGTCCGGCGGAGATCGAGGTCGAGGCGTGGGCGGCGCCGAACGGATCGTATTCGCTCTCGGCGCGGCGAGTGAAGCCGGAGAGCCCGCCGCCTTGCCGCAGCGTGCGGATACGATCACGCCGGCCGGTGAGAATCTTGTGCGGGTAGGCCTGATGGCCGACGTCCCAGATCAGCCGGTCGCGCGGCGTGTCGAAGACGTAGTGCAGGGCGACGGTCAGCTCGGCGACGCCGAGGCCGGCGCCGAGATGGCCGCCGGTGACGGAGACCGCGTCGATGGTCTCCTGACGGAGTTCCTCGGCGAGCGCAGGCAATTGCCCGGGCGCGAGCCGGCGGAGATCTGCCGGCAGCTTGATCGTGTCGAGGAGCGGTGTCTTCGTATCCGGCACGGACGATATCCGTATTTCGAAAAAGACTGGAGCGAGGCTTACACAAAGGTGTTTGCCGGCGCAACGCAACAAACGGCGAGTGGCGTCGCCGCTAGCCGTCGCAGAGCGAAGCGTCCGGACCGAATTGCTCAATCGTGCGGGTGCGGTTCTCGGTCCAAGCGGCCAAAGTAAGCGGTCCGCATAGATAGAAGTAGTAGTCGTAACCCGCCTTGCGGTCGTTTGCCATAATGAACTGGAAGTGGGTGCGGAAAAAGTTCCAGCGCTGGCGGCGATAGAATTCTGGGGCCAGCGCGTCTCTGAAGCATACGTGAAAAACGTGCGGATTGCACCGCGCGGGACCGGCATCGATGCCGACATCGTCCACGGGATCGAAGTCGAAGAAATTGATAACATCGGTGCTCGACTGGCAGTCGATCCACAAGAGACCGGACTCGGTCGCCAGCCGCAGGATGACGTCGCGCACGCGGGCAGAACGCGGGTGCAGGGCGATGGCCGGCATGATCGAGCCGAGCGTGAGCAGTACGATGCGTGGTCCGTGCGTTCCCAGGCCAGGATCGAGTGCAAGAGCGCGCGCTACCATAAGCGCCGCGGCCACGGCGCCGCCGCTGTGGCCGACGACCACGATCTCGTCCGCATCGTTCGCGCGGGCGCCGGCGACGAGGCGAGCGGCAAAGGCATCGATGCGCTGCTCGAAGTCCGCGCGTTCGCCGCGGACATAATCCCGAAAGAACAGCCACAGATCCGTGAGCTGAACCACAAACATGCCGTCGGCGATCGGCCGCAGCAGCCGGAACAGGGCGAAGAAAACAGCGCCGCCGAGAACGGCGCCGATGAACGGCGGGGGCGCTGCCAGACCGACCGCGATGCGCCATGCAAGCCATCCACCCGCGGCTGCGACGGCGAGCCAGAGCGCAAGGCCGAGCATTGGATAGAGGAGAAATAATCCGAAGCGCCAGAAACCGCGGAACACACGGTGGAACGTTCCGGTAAAAATCTGGTCGATGAACCAGAACAGCGCCTGCGGCAGCCGCCAGTACATCGGGCGGGCGAGATCGCGCAGAATGATGTCGTCCCAACTCAGGAACTCGTAGTCCACGGAGACTTGCCAGTTGGGCGCCGCGGTCTCGATCCGCCAACGCGCGTTGTGCGCGTCCGCGGCTACATCCGGCAGCGTCAGCATGCCGCGCACCGGCCAGAGCATCTTGAAGCGGTCGAACTCGCGGTGGAACAGGGCGTAATAGCCCTCGACGCCTTGCGGATCGTAGCCGGCGACATAGAACACGTGGCGTCGGCTTATCAGGTCCGGCGCGAGCGGCTGTTCAGCCTCGCTCATCACGGTTCCCGCACGGAGACGATGTCGATTTCGTCGCCGGGTTTGAGCCGGAGAAAATCCTCCGGCTTGCTCTTCGCCGCCAAAGGCGCGAACGAGGCGTCCTCGCCGAAGCAAGCGAAGGTTTCGATTGCATCCATCGCCCAGTCCTCGATCGGGGCCGGACCGCAGCAATAGAGAAAATAATCGTACGACGCGCGGAGATCGTTCGCCATGATGTATTGATAATGCATGCGGAAGAACTTGAAGCGGACCTGCGCGTAGGTTTCGGTGCTGAGCTGCTTGCGAAAATGTACCGGCAGCACCACCGGATTGCAGCGCGCAAGACCCGTATCGATGCCAAGCCCCGAAACCGGATCGAAATTCGCGAAGCTGCAGACGTCGGCCCAGACCTGACAATCGACCCAGGTGAGCGAGGGTTCGATCGCAAGTCGGCGGACCACTTCGCGCAGGTATTTCGATCGCGGATGGAACGCGATGCCCGGCATGACCGATCCCGCGGTCAAGAGCGCGAGGCGCGAGCCGTGCCGGCCGAGATCGGGGTCGAGTTCCAGCGCGCGCGCGACCACGCTGGGTGCGAGCGCGCCGCCGCCGCTGTGGCCGACCACGAGCAGCTCGTCGGCCTCCCCGGCGCGCGCCGCTTCCACCAGGCGCTTGGCGAAGGCTTCGATCGACCGGTCGAAGCCGGTCGGCTCGCCGCGCCCATAGGGGCGGAACAGGGGCCAGGCGGCTGGAATTTGCGTCAGATACCAGCGGCGTGCGAGCGGCCGCAAGGCGAAGAACACCGCGATCGCCGCCGCGGCGCCAAGCAGGATCGCCGCCCAGACCGGGAGATCGAAGCGCGGAGCGAGCTCGCTTCCTGCGAGCCAGCCGGCCCAAACGGATACCGCGAGCCAGACAACGAACATCAATTGGGTGCCGAGAATATGCATGGCGAAGCGCCAGGACGCTCTGGCTATGTGGAAGGAGGTGCCGGTCAGAAGATCATCGAGGATCCACCACAGAATGCTCGGGATTTGCAGCACGATCGGCACGCGCATATTGGCGCGGACGAATTCCTCAAGACGCAGGAACTCGTAGCGCACATCTACGTTCCAGTTGGGTCCCGCGACGCCGATGCCCCAGTGGGCGAGATCGTCGGAGTCGATGGAAAGCTCCGACAGCTTCGTGCGAACCGACCATAGCCGGGCGAACCGCTCCAGCTCGCGCGCGAACAGGCGATAGTAACCGGTCGCGCCTTGCGGATCGTAGCCGCTGACATAGAACACGTGACGCCGGCGCACGCGACCCAGGGCTTGAATAGCGGTGGCGGTGTCCATCGTGGTACGCGCCCGGCTCGACTTGCTCGCAAGCATCACAGCTTACGTGTAGTCCCGGTTCTCCGGCAGCGGAATGAATTCGATCTCGTCGCCGGGCACTTTACCGAAGCGGCCGAGCTTCCATTCGTTCTTGGCCTGCTCGATGCGTTCCTTGCGCGAGGAGACGAAGTTCCACCAGATGTAGCGCGGACCGTCGAGCACGGCGCCACCGACCAGCGCGATGCGGCTTGGCGCCACGGCCGTGAGCGTAACCTTGTCGCCGGGCCGGAATACCAGGAGCCGGCCGGTCCCGAAGCGGTCGCCGGCAATGTCGATCTCGCCCGAAGCGACATAGACCGCGCGCTCCTCGTATTCCGCATCGAGCGGCAGCGACACGCCGGCTGCGAGCGTCACGTCCGCGAACAGCGTCTCGGTGAGGGTTTCGAGCGTCGAGCGGACGCCGAACAGCGAGCCGGCGACGACGCGGATTTTCTTGCCCTCGCCTTCGATCGTCGGCAACGTCTGACCGTCGAGATGAGCGAAGCTCGGATCGATCTCCTCTTTCGTCCGCGGCATGGCGACCCAAAACTGCAGCCCGTGCAGTGGCTCGTCGCTGAGGCGGCGCTCGGGCGCGGTGCGCTCGGAATGCACGATGCCGCGGCCCGCGGTCATCCAGTTCACCTCGCCGGGGCGGATCGCGGCCTTGACGCCGAGATTGTCGCGATGCGTGATTTCGCCGTCATAGAGATAGGTGAGCGTGGAGAGACCGATGTGCGGATGCGGGCGCACGTCGAGGCCGTTGCCGGCCTTGAACACGGCCGGGCCGAAATGGTCGAAGAACACGAACGGCCCGACGGTGCGGCGGCTGGTATGCGGCAGCGCGCGGCGCACTTCGAAATCGCCGAGATCGACGCTGCGCGGAACCACGACGAGTTCGAGCGCATCGCATGCGAAGCGGTCGCCGGGCGCGGGATCCTTGCCGGGGAAAAAGCTCATCGGCGCCTCAATCGCGGTCGAGCGGCTCGGTGCCGGTCGGCTTGCCCGCGGCGTCGCGGGTGATCTTCTCGACGCGAGCCTCGGCCTCGCGCAGCAGCGCCTCGCAGCGGCGCTTCAGCGCCTCGCCGCGCTCGTAGATGCGGATCGATTCCTCGAGCGCCACGTCGCCCTTCTCCAGCCGCTGCACGATGGCCTCGAGCTCCGCCAGGGCCTTCTCGAACGGAAGGACCGCGACGTCGGCGTTCGAATCTTTGGTCTCTTTGGCCATGGCTCTATTCTATCAGCAGGATGCAATGCGACTTCTATCCCCGCATCAGGGTGCGCACATGGAAGGCTACGGAATTGGATAGGCCCTGCAGGTCATAGCCGCCTTCCAGGGTCGAGACGAGCCGGCCCTTGGCGTGCTTGTCGGCCACTTCCATGAGCCGCTCGGTGACCCAGGCAAAGTCGTTTTCGAGCAGGTTCAGGTTGGCCAGCGGATCGCGCGTATGGGCGTCGAAGCCGGCCGAGACGATGACGAATTCGGGCTTGAAGCGGTCGAGCTCCGGCAGGATTGTCCGCTCGAAGGCGGCGCGGAATTCGCGGCCCGCCGTTGCCGGCGGCAAGCGGCGCATTGACGATGTTGTCGTGCTCGCCGCGCTCGCTCTTGGCGCCGGTGCCGGGATAAAGCGGCATTTCGTGGGTCGAGCAGTACATCACCGTGGGATCGGCCCAGAAGATTTCCTGCGAGCCGTTGCCGTGATGTACGTCGAAATCGACGATGGCGACGCGGCCGGCACCATGCTTTTTTTGCGCGTAGCGCGCCGCGATGGCGGCGTTGTTGAGGAAGCAGAAGCCCATGGGCGTCGCGGTCTCGGCGTGGTGGCCGGGGGGGCGCATGGCGACGAAAGCGTTCTTCACCTTTCCCTTCACCACCTCGTCCACGGCATGCACCGCGCCGCCGGCGGCGCGCAGGATCGGCTCCCAGCTCGTGGACGACAACGCTGTGTCGGCGTCGATGCGCGCGAGGCCATGCGCAGGCACCGCCGCTTCGAGGCTCTCGACATATTCGCGCGGATGCACGAGTGCGACGGTGTCGAGATCGATCGGCGGCGCCTCGGCGCGCTCGAGCTGCTTGAACTCGTCGTGGGCGAGCGCGCGCTCGATGGCGCGCAGCCGGTCCGGCCGCTCGGGGTGGCCGGCGGGGGTCGCGTGTTCGAGACCCGATGGATGGGTGAGATAGAGCGTCGCCATTGCTTTCTATGGCAAACGGAGCGCGATTTCGCCAGCGTGCACAAAACGAGCCCAGCGATTTGCTTTTCGAGCCGGGCGTATATGATTACCTACGGAAAGCAGCGCTGGAGTGCCTATGCCCCGGTTCCAATGGCTTTGCACGCTGATTGCTGCACTGGCCGCATTCGCCTTGCCCGCCAGCGCGCAAACCCGCTCCTCCGACGAGCGCTGTCCGCGCCTGGTCGCGCAAGAAACCCCGCGCATCATTCCGGCCACCTTCCGGCTGGCGGCGCTGGAGCCCGATCAGGTGCGGCTCACCTTCATCGGCCACTCGACCTTCCTGATCGAGAGCCCGCGCGGCGTGAAGATCGCCACCGATTTCAACGACTACGTGCGGCCGCGCGAGACCCCCGACATCGCCACGATGAACCGCGCGCATTCGACGCATTATACGAATTTCCCGAACCCGGAGATCAAGCACGTGCTGCGCGGCTGGAACCCGGACGGCTCGCCTGCGCGCCACGAGTTCACCTACGAGGACGTCTGGGTGCGCAACGTCGTGACCAACATTCGCGATTGGGGCGGCGGCACTACGCTGCACGGCAACTCGATCTTTGTGTTCGAGCTATCCGGCGTGTGCGTCGCGCATCTCGGGCACCTGCATCACACGCTGACGCTGGAGCATCTCGACCAGCTCGGTCGCATCGACGTGCTGCTGGTGCCGGTGGATGGAAGTTACACATTAGGCGTGGATGGGATGATCGAGGTGCTCGGGCAGATCAAGGCGCCCTTGATGATCCCGATGCACATTTTCGGGCAAGCTACGCTCGATCGCTTCCTTGAGAAGGTCGGCGCGGTCTACGAGATCGAGCGCGCCGAGGTGCCGACGCTGGTGGTCTCGCGCGCGAGCTTGCCGAAAAAGCCGAAGATGATCGTGCTGCCGGGGCGGTGACCACCGTGTCATTCCGGGGCGCCGCGTAGCGGCGAGCCCGGAATCCATAACCACCGTCAGCGAATATGGATTCCGGGCTCGCGGGCTTCGCCCGCGCCCCGGAATGACAGATTAGGTTTTTTTGACCGGCCCCAAATTGACGCTCGCCGGCGGCTTGGCGTCTTCCGGCACGAAGAAGTCGGGCGCCAGTGATTGCGTGGGATCGACCCGGTACTGGTCGAAATCGGTGATGCCCTCGCCGGCCAGGAAGGTGTCGTCGATCAGGAAATTGCCGGTGAACTGCTTGGCCGGCTTCTGGAAAATGCGCCAGGCTGCCTCGGCGATGATCTCGGGCTTCCTACTCATGCGCATCACCGCGTCGCCGCCCAAGAGGTTCCGGATCGCGGCGGTCGCGATCGTGGTGCGTGGCCAGAGCGCGTTCGCCGCGATGCCCTTCGAGCGCAATTCGCCGGCCAGACCCAGCATCACCTGGCTCATGCCGAATTTGGCCATGGTGTAGGCCACGTGCGGCGCGAACCAGCGCTCCTTCATGTCGAGCGGTGGCGAGATGGCGAGGATGTGCGGGTTTGCCGCCTTCTCCAGATACGGGATCGCGAACTTGGAGACCACGAAGGTGCCGCGGGTGTTGATCTGGTGCATCAGATCGTAGCGCTTCATGTCGGTCTCGGGCGTCCTGGTGAGCTGGATCGCGGACGCGTTGTTCACCACGATGTCGACGCCGCCGAAATGCTCGGCCGTCTTCTTCAGCGCGGCGGCCACTTGCATCTCGTCGCGCACGTCCACCTGTAGCGGCAAGGCCTTGCCGCCGGCGGCTTCGATGTCCTTGGCCGCGGTGTGGATGGTGCCTTCCAGCTTCGGGTGCGGCTGATCGGTTTTCGCCGCGATGGCGATATTGGCGCCGTCTTTGGCCGCGCGCAGCGCGATCGCAAGACCGATGCCGCGCGAGGCGCCGGTGATGAAGAGCGTTTTTCCCTTGAGCGACATGGAACCCTCAGGCCGAAAGCACGAAATCCGACTGCATCACCGACTCGGCGCCGGAAACGACGATGCGCTCCAGCCCGCCGGCCTGGGGCAAGATGTTCTCGGCGAAGAAGCGAGCGGTGGCGATGCGCGCGAGATGCCCGGGATCGTCATTGCCGGTCGCCATCGAGAGCTTCGCGGCCTGCGCGGCTTCGGTGAGATAAGCGGCACCCGCCACCAGCCCGAACAGCCGCGTAAAAGGCGTGGCGCCGGCGAGCGCGTCGTTGGGCTTCTTGCCGAGCGCGGTCTGCAGATGCGTGGTTGCGCGCTCGAGCGCGTCGATCGCTTCGGAGAGCCGCGGCGCGATGGCACCGAAGGCCGGATCCTTGAGGGTCGCGAGCCGCCGCGCGGTATCGCGGAACCCCGCAAGCATGCGCTGCATCGTCTTGCCTTCGGATTGCCCGATCTTGCGCGTCACCAGATCCATGGCCTGGATGCCATTGGTGCCTTCGTAGATCGCGGCGATGCGCGCATCGCGATAATGCTGGGCGGCGCCGGTCTCCTCGATATAGCCCATGCCGCCATGCACCTGGATGCCGAGCGAACTCACCTCGATGCCGGAGTCGGTGGAGAATGCCTTGGAGACCGGCGTCAGCAGGTTGGCCTCCTCCTGCGCCACATAGCGCTCGCCTTCGTCCGCGGAAAAATGCGCGCGGTCGATGGCGTCGGCGTTTTTCAGGCAAATCGCGCGCGAGGCGTTGGTCAGCGCGCGCATGGTCATCAGCATGCGTTTGACGTCGGGGTGCGCGATGATCGGGCTGGCGTCGTCGCCGGAGCCCGGCGCGCGGCCCTGTTTCCGCTCGCGCGCGAAATTCAGGGCCTGTTGCGTCGCTCGCTCGGCGATGCCGACGCCCTGCACGCCGACCGCGAGGCGGGCGTTATTCATCATGGTGAACATGCAGGCGAGGCCCTTGTTCTCCTCGCCGATCAGATAGCCGAGCGCGCCCTCGTTATCGCCATAGACCATGACGCAGGTCGGCGAAGCGTGGATGCCCATCTTGTGCTCGATCGAAGCGCAGCGAACGTCGTTCCTGGGCCCGAGTGTGCCGTCGCCCTTGACCAGGCACTTCGGCACCAGGAAAAGCGAGATGCCCTTGTTGCCCGGCGGCGCGTCGGGCAGCCGCGCGAGCACGAAATGGATGATGTTGTCGGTCAAATCGTGCTCGCCATAAGTGATGAAAATCTTCGTGCCCTGCAGCCGGTAGGTGCCGTCCTCCTGGCGCGTCGCTTTCGTGCGCAGCAATGACAAATCCGTGCCGGCCTGAGGCTCGGTGAGCTGCATCGTGGCCATCCACTCGCCGGTGACGATCTTCTCCAGATACATCCGCTTCAGCGTCTCGTTGCCGTGGACGTGGAACGCCTCGATCGCCGCCATGGAAACCACCGGCCCGATGGCGAACGACATGCAGGCCGAGTTCCAGAATTCGATGCAGGCGGCGTTGAGCATGGTCGGCAGCCCCTGCCCGCCCCATTCGGTCGGCGCCGTGACCGCGCTCCAGCCAGCGCCGGCCCAGGCGCGATAGGCTTCGATCCAGCCCTTGGGCATCGTCACCTTGCCGTTGGCGAAATGCGCGCCTTCGACGTCGCCGATGCGGTTCATGGGCGCGAGCACCTCGCCGGCGAACTTGCCGGCTTCTTCGAGCACGCTCTGCACCAGGTCGGGCGTGAGGTCGGCGATGGCCCCGCTGCTGGCGAGCTTCTTCAGGCTGGTGCAATGATCGAGAAAGAAGACCGTCTCGTCGACGGGCGCGCTGTAGGTCACGGGCTTCTCCCTTACTTGAAGTTCTTGCGGCCGCGGCTTGACCGAGGCTTTGCCAGGGCCGAGAAGCCCCGCTCGGCTGAGAGTGGCCGCGCACGAAACGACCGTCAATGACAGAGAAGACAAACTCCACCTTGGCGACCCGGAGGCTTCCCGCTGACGCGGCAGGCATCGCCGAAGCCGCGCGGATGCTTGGCGAGGGCGCGCTCGTGGCGTTCCCGACCGAGACGGTCTACGGGCTCGGCGCCGATGCGGCCGACCCGATTGCGGTAGCCCGGCTGTTCGCGGCCAAGGGACGGCCGCGCTTCAATCCGCTGATCGCACACGTGCTTGACGTAGCGGCCGCAAGGAGTCTTGGCACATTCGACAGCAATGCCGAACGTTTGGCGGCGAAATGCTGGCCGGGAGCGCTGACGCTGGTGGTGCGCGCGGCGGCCGATTGCCTGGTCTGCGACCTCGCGCGGGCCGGGCTGGATACCGTGGCGCTACGCGTTCCGGCGCATCCGATGGCGCGCGCGTTGCTTGCGGCGCTCGGAAAGCCGGTGGCGGCGCCGAGCGCCAACCGCTCGGGCCATGTCTCTCCGACGACGGCGGAACACGTTCTCTCGGATCTGTCGGGAAGCATCGACGCGGTGCTCGATGGCGGGCCGACGCCGATGGGGATCGAGTCGACGATTATCGATTGCACGTCCGCCACTCCCCGACTCTTGCGTCTTGGTGGCATCCCGCGCGCGGAGATCGAGCGGGTGCTGGGCAGCCCGCTCGCCGACGCTCCTTCCGGCGAAGTCAGCGCGCCGGGCATGCTGGCTTCGCACTACGCGCCGCGGACGAAGCTGCGGCTCGACGCAGCCGAAGTGCGCCCCGGCGAGGCGCTGCTCATGTTTGGTGGAGTAAAGCCCAAGGGCGCCGAGAACGCTTCCCGCGTGCTCGACCTTTCCGAGAAGGGCGATCTCGTGGAGGCGGCGGCCAATCTCTTCGCACACCTGCGCGCTCTCGATGTTGCCGGTGCTACTACCATCGCCGTTGCCCCGATCCCGCACGAGGGTCTGGGCGAGGCCATCAATGACCGGCTCGGCCGCGCGGCCGTTCCGCGCCGATGAATTCTGCTAAGGTCGCACCATGAACAAGCCCGCCGGAAAGCCCGCCGCCGCCACGCCCATCGACCGGTTCACCGCGATCGTCGGCGAGAAATATTCGCTGCGCGAAGCAAGCGCGATGGCGCCGTTCCTCACCGAACAGCGCGACCTCTATCACGGGTGCGCGGCGGCGGTGCTCCGGCCCGGCTCGACCGAAGAGGTCGCCGCTATCGTGAAGCTCGCGCAGGAAACCCGGACGCCGATCGTGCCGCAGGGCGGCAATACGGGCCTTGTGGGCGCGCAGACGCCGTTCGACGAGCGCGCGATCGTGATTTCCACTCAACGGCTCGACAAGATCCGCGAGATCGACGTCGCCGCCAATACCATGACCTGCGAGTCGGGCGTGGTGCTGCAGCGCGCGCAGGAAGCGGCGGCGGCCAAGGAGCGCTTCTTCCCGCTCTCGCTCGGCGCCGAGGGCTCCTGCACCATCGGCGGAAATCTTTCGACCAATGCCGGCGGCCTGCAAGCGCTGTCCTACGGCGTCGCGCGCGACCTCGTGCTCGGGCTCGAAGTGGTGCTCGCCGACGGGCGCATCTGGCGGGGGCTGCGCAAGCTCAAGAAGGACAATACCGGCTACGACCTGCGCCATCTTTTCGTCGGCGCGGAAGGCACGCTTGGCATCATCACCGCGGCGGTGCTGAAGCTTTTTCCCGCGCCGCGCACGGTCGAGACCGCGGTCGTGGGGCTCGCGAGCCCCAAGGACGCGCTTGCGCTGCTGATGCTCGCGCAATCGCGCGCCGGAAACATGGTCACCACGTTCGAGTTGATGCAGCGCATTTCCATCGAGTACACCGCGAAGCACCTGCCGGGCGCGCGCGACCCGCTCGCCAAGCCCTATCCCTGGTACGTGCTGATCGAGCTCACCTCGCCGATGCAGCAGGATCTGCGCGCCGCGCTCGAGGACCTGCTCGCCGAGGGCACCAGGCGCGGCATCGTCGGCGACGCCGTGCTTGGCAGCAGCGAAGCGCAGCGCCTCGCGTTTCGCAAATTACGCGCGGGCGTCGCGGAGCTGCAGAAGACGCTCGGTGCCGGCGTCAAGCACGACATTTCGGTGCCGGTCTCGGCGGTGCCTGCGTTCATCGAGCAAGCCGAGGCCGCGCTCGCCAAACTCATCCCCGGCGGAAAGCCGGTGGCGTTCGGCCATATCGGAGACGGCAACATCCACTACAATTTCGCGCAACCCGAGGGCGCCGACCCGCAGAAGTTCCTCGCCCGCTGGGACGAGGTGAACGCGGTGGTTTACGAGATCGTCATGCGGCTCGGCGGCTCGATCTCGGCCGAGCACGGCATCGGCGTGATGAAACGGAAGCTGCTGCCCGGCGTGAAGGACCCGGTCGAGCTCGACCTGATGCGCGCGATCAAGCGCACGCTCGACCCGAACGGGATTCTCAATCCCGGGAAGGTGCTTTAAGCGGCTCGACCAATTCTGGCCCTTCGTTCTCCGCCTTGTTCACGCGCGTCGAAATCTCGTAGGCCTCGAAGAAATCCTCCAGCGCCGGCCCGATCAGCGCGAGCGCCGTCTCGGCGTCGACTTTCTCCACATCGAGCCACGCGTCGAAATGCTCGGGCGGCACCAAAGCCGGCATCCGGTCATGGATCGATGCCAGCGTCTTGTTGGCTGGACAGGTAATGATCGCCATGGTGTCGATCTCGCCGCCGTCGCGGTCGGCCCAGGTCTCCCAGATCCCGGCGAACGCCACCGGACCGGCCGAGCGCGGGCGGATGGCGAAAGGCCGCTTGCCGCGCGCCGTTTTTTGCCACTCGTAGAAACCATCGGCCGGCACCAGGCAGCGCCGCCGCCGGATCGCGTTCCTGAACGAGGGCTTGTCGAGGACGCCTTCGATCCGCGCATTGATCAGCAGCGCGAACTCGCGCGGGTCCTTGACCCAGGAGGGAATCAGGCCCCAGCGCACCAGCGCGAATTGCCGCTTGCCCGCCACAAACCGCACGATGGCGACCGGCTGCGCGGGCGCCACGTTATAGCGCGGCGGGAAATCCGGCTGTTCCGGATAGCTGAAATGCTGCCGTAGCATCTCCGGCGTCGAGGTCAGCATGTAGCGTCCGCACATGGCGGCGAGATGATATGACTTCGGCGCGATGAGCCAAAGCGACAATCCGATTCCGGCGGCGAGCATCGCCGTCTTCCGCGACGGCAAGGTGCTTCTTGCCTTGCGTACGCAGCCGCGACTGTGGAGCCTGCCAGGCGGCCGCATCGAGCCGGGCGAGACCGCCGAGCAGGCGGCGCTTCGAGAACTGCGCGAGGAAGTCGGCGTCGAAGCCGAGATCGTGGCGCCCGCCGGCGAGCGCGAGGCCGTGTGGCGCGGCAGGGATGGCGTTGTAGTCGCACGCTTCCGCATCCAGGCTTTCGCCGCGCGCTGGCGCGCGGGCGAGCCGAAGACCGGCCCCGAGGCCGTCGAAGTGCGCTGGATCGAGCCCGGCAAGATCGGAGAACTCAAGACCACCGAAGGCCTTGCCGAGATCGTCGCAGCGGCGAGGCGCCTGATCGGCTGATGGCTTGTTCCTGCCGCAGATCGGGGGCATAGACCCGGCCATGATCCGCCGCGCTCTCCTCGCCTGCGCGCTCGCGCTTGTTCTCGCCGCGCCCGCCGCAGCGCAAGGCCTGTTCCAGCAATTGTTTCCGCCGCGCGATATTCCGCTGCGCGGTGCGCCGCCGCCACCCCCGCCACGCGACTTTTTCGGCGCGCCGCGCCCGGTCGTGCCGCGCGCGCCGGGGCAGCCGAAGGCGGCATTGCGCGGCCCGCAGCAGGTTCCGCCGCGCATCGAAGGCGCCCCGCCGCCCTATGAAGGCGAGATGGCACGGCTTTCGGAAATCCTCGGCGCCTTGCACTATCTGCGCCCGCTCTGCGGCGCCTCGGTCGAGAGCGGCCGCTGGCGCGGAGAGATGGAACAGCTGCTCGAAGCCGAGCAACCCGCGCCCGAGCGCCGCGGCCGGATGATCGCGAGCTTCAACCGCGGCTATTTTACCTACGAGCAGACCTATAGGAGCTGCACCGACGCCGCCGGACTCGCCATCGAACGTTTCCTCGGCGAAGGCGCGCGGCTTTCGAGGGACATCGCAACCCGTTATAGCTATTAGGCGGGAAACCGAGCGCACGCGTTAACCTTCTTTAAAGGTCCAAGGCGACGGCCGGAATGCGCCCGATTATGTTTCGCGACTGGGAAACGGCGCGTCGGCGGAGCAAAAACTTGCGGGACATTGCAATGGCTGTCGTCCTTGGGGACGACGCGGAAAACGGCTCGGCCGACGAGCGCCGCGCGGCGCTCGCCTATCTTTCGGACGCCTGGGCCGAGGCGCGCCTCGACGGCATCGACGGCGATTGCCTGGCACAGGTGGCGCTTTTCACGGCACTGGGCGAGCTGGTCACCACCTATGGCGAAGAAGCCACGGCGACCTTCGCCGAGGGCCTCGGCAAGCGCATCCGCGGCGGCGAATTCACCATCAATCGCGGCCGGCAGTAAGCCAACCGCTCGCGCCCGGACGTGGGCTCGGCTAGGCTCAAGCGGGGAACCCGCCATGGGCCGCACAATCGTCGCTCTCCTGCTGATCGTCTTCCTTGCCACGCCGGTGCTCGCGCAGGCGCCGGCGCGCACGGAGACGCTCACACCACCGCGCATCGCGCCGCCCGCCAA
Organism: uncultured Alphaproteobacteria bacterium; assembly: GCA_963765745.1. GTDB lineage: Bacteria > Pseudomonadota > Alphaproteobacteria > Rhizobiales > Xanthobacteraceae > JAHFPN01. The sequence continues at coordinate 204,548 of CAVXXM010000004.1, read as the reverse complement.
GAGCGCGCAACCGAACGCCCCGCTTCCCGAGATCGTCCGCGATCCTGCGAAGCTGCCCGAGCCGGTGCGCGCCATGCGCGAGCGCATCCTCGCCGCGGCCAAGACCGGCGACGCGGCCAAGGTCGCCGCCTTGATGAAGGCCGCCGACGCGATGCCGGTATTTTCGTTCGGCGGCGAGAAGGATCCGCTCGAATACTGGAAATCGAGCTACCCGGACAGCGAAGGGATCGAGGCGCTCTCGATCCTGGTCGAGGTGCTGGAGAGTCCGTTCGTGCTGCTCGACCGCGGCACGCCGCAGGAAATGTACGTGTGGCCCTATTTCGTCGGCATCCCGCTGGCGCAGCTCACGCCGGAGCAGAAGGTCGAGCTGTTCAAGCTCGTCACCGGCTCCGACTGGAAGGAAATGCAGGAATTCGGCGCCTATGTGTTCTATCGCGTCGGCATTGCGCCGAACGGCGCGTGGCAATTCTTCGTGGCGGGAGATTGAAAAGATCAGGCCGTCGCGCTGCCCATCGCTTCGTGGAAGCGGATCGGGGCGCCGGTGCCGCGCGCGAGCACTTCGCCCTGCCACATCACCCGCACGCCCGCGCACGAACGTGCCGACCGGCCAGCCGGTGACTTTCATTCCGTCATAAGGCGTCCAGCCGCAGCGCGAGGCGATCAGCCAGTTGCGGATGGTCTCCTGGCGCTTCAAGTCGACCACGGTGAAGTCGGCATCGAAGCCGGCGGCGATGCGGCCCTTGCTTGCGATGCCGAAAATGCGCGCGGGGCCAGCGCTGGTGAGGTCGACGAAGCGCTCGAGCGTAAGCCTCCCGGCCACCACGTGGTCGAGCATGATCGGCACCAGCGTCTGCACGCCGGTGAGCCCTGAAGGGCTCGAAGGATAGGGTTTGGCCTTCTCGGCCAGCGTATGCGGGGCGTGATCGGAGCCGAGCACGTCCACGATGCCGCTCGATAGCGCGCGCCAGATCGCTTCGCGGTGCCGCTCGTCGCGCAAGGGCGGGTTCATCACCGCGAGTGTGCCGAGCCGCTCGTAGCAATCGGGCGCCACCAGCGTGAGATGCTGCGGCGTCGCCTCGACGCTGGCGATGTCGCGGTGCTGGGCGAGCAAATCCATCTCTTCGGCCGTCGAAATATGCAGCACATGCACGCGCTTGCCGGTCTCGCGGGCGAGCGAAATGAGCCGCGTGGTGGCGCGCAGCGCCACGACCGGATCGCGCCAGACCGGGTGCGAGCTCGGGTCGCCCGCGACGCGCAGGTGCTTGCGCTCCTCGAGCCGCGGCTCATCCTCGGAGTGGAACGAGGCGCGGCGGCGGATGACGCGCAGAATCGCGCGCAGGCTCTCGTCATCGGGGATCAGCAGCTTGCCGGTCGAGGAGCCCATGAACACCTTGACGCCGGCGCAGCCGGGCATCCGCTCGAGCTCGGGCAGGTCCGGCACGTTGGTGGGCGTGCCGCCGACGAAGAAGGCGAAATCACAATGCATGCGCCCGCGCGCGCGGCGGATTTTGTCGGCCAGCGCCGAGGCGCCGATGGTCGGCGGCTCGGTATTGGGCATTTCGAACACGCCGGTGACGCCGCCGAGCACGGCCGCGCGCGAGCCGGTTTCCAGGTCTTCCTTGTGGGTGAAGCCGGGTTCGCGGAAATGCACCTGGGTGTCGATGACGCCCGGCAGCACGTGCAGGCCGTGGCAATCGATGGCTTCACCGGCCGAGGCGCCGGAAAGCCCGCCGATCGCCGCGATCTTGCCGTCGCGGATGCCGATGTCGCGCACCCCCGCGCCGTCCTGGTTGACGACGGTGCCGCCGGCGAGAATCAGGTCGAAGGTATCGGCCATACGCGCCCTGTGGGCGGCCTTGCCCTGCCCCTTTGCGGGCCTTACGTGTCGGCACGGGAATTGGCAAGGCTTGTTACAATAAGGCTTCGAGGATCATGCGCGCCGCGATCTTACCTGAACGTTCGGTCGTGCGCCTTTCCGGCGCGGACGCCGCGCATTTTCTCAACAACCTGGTCACGAGCGAGGTGGAGAATCTCAAGCCCAATGAGGCCCGATTCGCCGCATTGCTGACGCCGCAGGGAAAGATTCTGTTCGACTTCTTCGTGGTCGCGTGTGTTCCGGACGAAGGCGGCGGCTTTGTGCTCGACGTGCCGCGTGCGCTGGCGGACGACTTCGTGCAGCGGCTCAACTTCTACAAATTGCGGGCCAAGGTTTCGATCGAGCCGCGGCCCGATCTCGCGGTGGCGGTCGTGCTCGACGGGACGCCGCCGGACGATCTCGGGCTCGCATTCTCCGACCCACGCCATGCGGGGTTGGGCACGCGCGTGATCCTGCCGCGCGAGGGCGCCGAAGCGGCGCTCAAGGGCTTCACGCTGGTCGATGCCGATGTCTGGCAGCAGCAGCGCATCGCACTCGGCGTGCCCGAGGGCGGCAAGGACTTCATCTATAGCGACACATTCCCGCACGAGGCGGCCATGGATGTCCTGCACGGCGTCGATTTCGAGAAGGGCTGCTTCATCGGCCAGGAAGTGGTGTCGCGCATGCAGCACCGCGGCGGCGCGCGCAAGCGCGTTGTGCCGGTCGCCTATGACGGCGGCGCGCCCATGCCCGGCGTCGAGATCAAGGCGGGCGACAAGACGGTGGGCTACATGGGCTCGGCCGCCAACGGCCGCGGGCTCGCCATGTTGCGGCTCGATCGCGTGGAGGAGGCGCTCGCAGCCGGCGGCAAGATCCAAGGCGGCGGCATCGCGCTCCGGCTGGTGGAGCCGACGCGGTGAGGCGAAGCGCGCTCAAACACGAGGACGGCCTGCATCGCTGTCCCTGGTGCGGCACCGATCCGCTCTACATGGCCTATCACGACACCGAATGGGGCGTGCCCGAGCGCGACGACCGCGCGCTCTATGAGAAGCTCGTGCTCGACGGCTTCCAGGCCGGGCTTTCCTGGATCACGATTTTGCGCAAGCGCGACAATTTCCGCCGCGCCTTCGACAAATTCAAGCCCGAGAAGATCGCGCGCTACGACAAGAAAAAGCGCGCGGCGCTGATGCAGGACGCCGGCATTATCCGCAACCGTATGAAGATCGACGGCGCGGTCTCGTCGGCGCGGGCGTGGCTCGACATGCAGGAAAAAGGGCCGGGCTTCTCGGCCTATTTGTGGGATTTCACCAACGGCGAGCCCCTCGTCTTTCACCGCCGCACGATACGAAATATTCCGGCGCAGACGCCGCTGTCGCTGAAGATTTCCGAGGACCTGAAGGAGCGCGGCTTCAAGTTCGTCGGGCCCACCATCGTCTATGCCTTCATGCAGGCGGTCGGCATGGTCAACGATCATCTTGTCGCGTGCCATCGGCACAAGCCGCTCGCGAAATAATGGCCGCGCGCTCCTCCCCTCCCCGCGCCTGGCAACGGATGCTTTCCGGCCGCCGGCTCGATCTGCTTGATCCGTCGCCGCTCGACGTGGAGATCGAGGACATCGCGCACGGGCTGGCGCGAGTGGCGCGCTGGAACGGCCAGACCGAAGGCCCGCACATCTTCTCCGTGGCGCAGCATTCGCTGCTGGTGGAGGCGATCTCGCGGCGGATCGCGCCGAACGTCGACCCGCGCTGGCGGCTCGCGGTGCTGCTGCACGATTCGCCCGAATACGTGGTCGGCGATCTGATCAGCCCGTTCAAGGCGGTGTTCAACACGGACTACAAGGCGGTCGAGCAGCGACTGCTGCACGCCGTTTCGCTGCGCTTCGGGCTGCCGGTGAAATGGCCGCCCGCGCTCGTAAAGCTCGTGAAGGAATCCGACCGTGGCGCGGCCTATCTGGAAGCGACCCGGCTCGCCGGCTTCAAGGAGGCCGAGGCGCGGCGCTTCTTCGGCATGCCGCCGGGCCTCGACGCCGCCGCTATGAGGCACTATCTGGGTTCGTGGAACGCCGAGACCGCCGAGCGGCGGTTCGTGAAGCGCTTCCAGGAGCTCTCGAAACAATGATTCTAGTCTGTCCGTTGTCGCGCTTGCAGGAATCCGTCGACGAGATCCGCGCGCGGCACGTGGTGACGCTGGTGCGCGACGAGTCGCGCGTTTTTCGTCCGCGCGGCATCGAGCCCGACGATCATCTGTGGCTCAGGATGGACGACATCGCCGAGCCGATCGACGGCTATCTCGCACCGGCGCACGAGCACGTGGAGGCGCTGGTCGGCTTCCTCGACCGCTGGGACCGCAAGCAGCCGCTGGTGATCCATTGCTTCGCCGGCATCAGCCGCTCGACCGCGGCGGCCTTCATCTCGGCCTGCGCGCTGTCGCCGAAGAGCGACGAGGCCGAGATCGCGCTCCGGCTGCGCGCCGCCTCGCGCACCGCCTCGCCCAATCCGCGGCTGGTGGCGCTGGCCGACGATTTCCTCGGCCGGCGCGGGCGCATGAAGGCGGCGATTGCCAAGATCGGCTCCGGCGACTTCACCGAGGAAGCGGTGCCGTTCCGGCTCAAGCTGGATTGACCGCAGGAAAAGTCGCGACGGTTCCGCGCCGACGCGATAGAATCGCGCCATGGAAGCCCGCATGCGCACGCCGATCGAGATTGGGCTGACCGCGGCGATCGTCGCGGTCGAGGACGGCTCGCCGCGCATTCTCGTCCTCGGCGGCGCCAAGGGCGACGCGCTCGGGCTGCCGAGCGGGCCGTTCGACGCGCTCAAGCACCGCACCTTCGAGATCGGGCTCCGCACCTTCGTGGCCGCGCAGACCGCGCTCGCGGTCGGCTATGTCGAGCAGCTCTATACTTTCGGCGACCGCGGCCGCCACGCGCAGCCGGGCGACACCGGGCCGCATGTCGCGTCCGTCGGCTACCTCGCGCTCACCCGCGTGCCCGAGGACGACAAGGCGCTGAAGGCGGCGGGCGCGCGCTTCGAGCCCTGGTACCGCTTCTTCCCGTGGGAGGATTGGCGCGACGGCCGGCCGGCGATGCTCGACGCCACCATCCTGCTCGGCGCTCAATGCCTGGGCGAAATCGCCGCCGCCGCGCGGCCAAAGCCCGACGCCGACGCGGCGCGCCCGCCTTACGCTCGCGTTCGGCGCCGACGGCTCGCCGTGGGACGAGGAGCGGGTGCTGGAGCGCTACGAGCTGCTGTACGACGCCGGTCTTGGTCGAGGAGGCGCGGCGCGACGGCCGCGAGGCGGCGCTGGCGCGCAAGAAAATCGTGCCCCTCGGCGAGCCCATGCGCTTCGACCATCGGCGAATTCTTGCCACCGCCATCGCGCGGCTGCGTGCCAAGTTGAAATACCGGCCGGTGGTGTTCGAGCTAATGGACGAGGCATTCACGCTCACCGAACTGCAGCGCACGGTGGAAGCGATCGCGGGGCGGCATCTGCATAAGCAGAATTTCCGCCGACTCGTGGAATCGAGCGCGCTCGTGGAATCGACCGGCAAGATGTCGACCGAAACCGGTGGCCGGCCGGCGGCGCTGTTCCGTTTCCGCCGCGATGTCTTGTCCGAGCGCCCGGCGCCGGGATTGCGGTTCGGCGGGCGCTGATCATGAACAACGGGCAAACCGCACTCGCGTCCGCCCGCATCCTACGGTAGCATCATCCGACCATCGATCCCCGGGGATCGCCATGACCGCATTTCTGCTCCTGCTTTTCGTGATCGGGGCGGTCCTCGCCTTCAACGCGCGCGGGCGCCTGCGCAATTTAGAAAAACGGCTGCATGAGATCGAGCAGCGCTTGCCGCCTGTCCTCACGGGTGCGGCAGCGGACGTCGAAACCCCGAAGGCTGAAGCACCGGCGCGCGAATCCTCCGCCGCGCCGACGCCGCCGCCCGCACAACCCGCACCGCCGTCCAAGCCAAAATGGACGCCGGCCGGAAAGACCGACACGAAAACCTTCGAAGAGCGCTTCGGCACGAGCTGGGTGGTGTGGGTCGGCGGCCTGGCGCTCGCCCTCGGCGGCGTCTTCCTCGTGCAATATTCGATCGAGCAGGGGTTGATCGGGCCGGGCGTGCGCGTCTTGCTGGGAGCGCTGCTCGCGGCAGCGTTGGTTATCGGCGGCGAGTGGACGCGGCGTAAGGAGCTGCGATCGGGTGTCGCCGGACTCCCTGCCGCGCATATCCCGAGCATCCTGACCGCGGCCGGCACGGCCGTCGCCTATGCCGACGTCTACGCGGCCTATGCCCTTTACGATTTCCTCGATCCTGCCGTCGCCTTCATCCTGCTTGGTCTCGTCGCGCTTGCGACGCTGGCCGCCGCACTCTTGCACGGGCCCGCCCTCGCCGCGCTCGGCCTCGTCGGCGCGTACCTTGCACCGCTGCTCGTGGCCGCCGACCGGCCGAACTACTGGGCGCTCACCATCTACCTTGCGGTCGTCACCGCGGCATCCTTCGCGCTTGCGCGCGCACGGCTGTGGCGCTGGCTTGCGGTCACTGCAGTCGTATTCGGCACGCTCTGGATGCTCCCGGGGATCGACGATACGCGCGTGGACTCGCTCGCCCCGCACGCGGCGCACGCCGTCATCGGGTTCCTGCTGGTCGCCGCGTTCATCGTCGCAGGCCTTCTGTTCGGTCCCGATACCGCGCCTGGCCGGGTCGATGGGGTTTCTTCCGGCGCACTCGCTGCCTATCTGTTCGCGGCGGCCGCGCTCGTACTCGCGAACGATCACAACGGGCTGGCGATTTTCGCATTCGCCGCGCTGGTCGTGGCCACCGTCGCGATCACTTGGCGGGCCGAGGCTGCGGCTGGCGCGGTGCCGGCCGCAGCGGTGCTAGCGGCGCTCGTGATCGCCGATTGGGCGTTGGACACCAATCTCGGGGCCCTGGTGGCGCCGGCCGGTCCGTTGGCAGGCAGCGTGGCGGGGCCGCAGCGGGCGGCCTACGAACTCCAGCTCGCGATCGGCGCAGGCTTCGCCGTGCTGTTCGGCGCAAGCGGCTATTTAGCGCAGGGCCGCTCGCAGCAGCCGCTTGCGCCTATGTTGTGGGCGGCGGCGGCCGTGTTCGCGCCGATTGCGATTCTCGCTGCGCTCTATTTCCGCATTGCCGGCTTCGAGCAATCGATCCCGTTCGCCGGGCTCGCGCTTCTACTCGCGGCGCTCTATGCGGTCGCGACCGAAACGCTCGTCAAACGCGCGCCGCGCCCGGGGCTCGCCGCAGCCAGCGCCATCTTTGCGACCGGCGCGGTCGCCGCGCTCGCGCTCGCGCTCACGCTCGCACTGGAGAAGGGTTGGCTCACGGTCGCGCTCGCCCTGATGGTGCCGGGCGTCGCCTGGGTGGCAGGAAAACGGCCACTGCCCTGGCTGCGCTGGCTCGCCGGCGTACTGGTGGTGCTGGTGATAGCGCGGATCGGTTGGGAACCGCTTATCGTCGGGCGCGAGGTGGGCACCACTCCGATCTTCAACTGGCTGCTTTACGGCTATGGCGTTCCTGCGTTGGCATTCTGGGTCGCCGGATACTTGCTGCGCCGACGCAGGGACGACGTGCCGACACGCATTGCCGACGCCGCGGCGATCCTGTTCACCGTGCTCGTCGCTGTTCTCGAGATCAGACACTACGTCAACGACGGCGACGTCTATCGGGCGTCGTGCGGGCTCCCTGAAGCCGCGCTACAGGTCTGCGTCGGCCTTGCCATCGCGATCGGCCTCGAGCGCATACGTGCCCGCACGAATAGCATCGTTCACAATGTGGGCGCCGTCATCATCGCCGGGCTCGCGCTGGTCACCATCGTGTTGGGCCTGCTGCTCGCCCTGAACCCGTTGTGGAACCGCACGCCGGTCGGGGGACTTTTCTTCAATCTCATCTTGCTCGGCTACGGGCTGCCGGCGGTGCTCGCGGGCGTGCTCGGTCTGATCACGCGGGAAACGCGGCCGCAGGCTTATCGCACCATCGCCGCGATCACCGCGGTCGCACTTGCGCTCGCCTACTTGTCGCTCGAAGTCACGCGTTTCTATCGCGGGTCCATACTGAGCATCGGACGGATCAGCGACGCCGAGCAATATACCTATTCGGCGGCATGGCTGGCCTTCGGCGTTGCGCTGTTGTTCGCCGGGATCTTTCTGCGCTCGCAGCCGGTGCGGCTCTGCTCCGCCGCAGTCGTGCTGCTGACGGTCGGCAAGGTGTTCTTGATCGACATGGCGGGTCTCACCGGCGTGTTGCGGGCACTCTCCTTCATCGGCCTCGGCCTGGTGCTGGTCGGCATCGGCTGGCTCTATCAGCGCTTGCTGTTCCCGCCGCGCACTGCTGGCAAGGCCACAACTGGCGCTGCAGGCTAGAGCGCTTCGATATCGAGAGCGACGTCGAGCGCGGGCGCCGAGTGGGTGAGCGCGCCCGACGAGATCAGATCCACGCCGGTCGCGGCGATGGCCGCGATGGTGTCGAGCGTGACGCCGCCGGAGGCTTCGGTCGTGAGCTTGCCGCCGACGAGCTTCACCGCCTCGGCCAGCGTCTTCGTATCCATATTGTCGAGCAGCACCGCGTCGGCTTTGCCGGAGGCGAGCACGTCTTTCAGCTGAGCGAGGCTGTCGACCTCGATCTCGATCTTGACGAGATGCCCGACCGCGGCGCGCGCTTTTTCCAGCGCGGGCTTCACGCCGCCGGCGACCGCGATGTGGTTGTCCTTGATCAGCACCGCGTCATCGAGACCGAAGCGATGATTGTGCCCGCCACCGCAGCGCACCGCGTATTTTTCCAGCGCGCGGAGGCCCGGCGTGGTCTTGCGCGTGCAGAGACGCGCGCCTTGGCGCTGCCGAGCTTGGCGACATAAGCGGCGGTGAGCGTGGCCACGCCCGAGAGGCGGCCGAGGAAATTCAGCGCCGTACGCTCGGCCGAAAGGATCGGCGCGGCGGCGCCTTCGATCTCGGCGAGCAGCGTTCCCGCCGCGACCTTGTCGCCGTCGCGGTGGCGGGCGCGGAAGGCGATTTTCCCGTCGAGCATCAGGAATGCGCGCCGCGCGCATTCGAGCCCGGCGATGGTGCCGGCCTTGCGCGCCACGAGCCTGGCGCGGGCCCGCGCGCCTGCGGGCAAGGTCGCAGCCGAGGTGATGTCGCCGGCGCGGCCCAGGTCCTCGTCGAGCGCGCGGCGCACCGCCTCGTCGATGACGAGCGGGGAGATGGCGGCGCCGGGGGCGAGCAGTTCGGACATGTCAGGCCGCCTTGGCGCTGGCGCGTGCGGCGACGGCGCGGGCCTCGTCGAGCGTGGTGAATCTCCGTGTGCGCTTGCGCCGGATCGGGCTTGGGAAAGTCGGAGCGATAATGCCCGCCGCGGCTTTCGGTGCGCTGCCATGCGCCGGCGGCGACGAGCAGCGCCGCCACCGCCATGTCGCGCAATTGCGCGCTCTTGGCTTTGCGTTCGATTTCCACCAGCCGCGCAAGCGCGCGCGAGAGGCCCGCGCCCGAGCGGATGACGCCTACATCGTCGGTCATCAGGCGGCGCAGCGCGCCGACGTCGTTGCTGGCGTCCTCGGTCGCCGCCAGCGGCGACTTCGCCTTGGAGCGGGGCCAGGCCAGGGTCTTGGGCAACGGCAGCAGCCCGCCGATATCCTCCGCGATGCGCGCGGCGAATACGACGGCTTCCAGCAGCGAATTGGACGCCAGCCGGTTGGCGCCGTGGGCGCCGGTGGAAGCCACCTCACCCACAGCCCAGAGGCCGTCGAGCGACGAGCGGCCATTGGCGTCCACCAGCACGCCACCCATGTGATAGTGCGCCGCGGGCGCGATCGGAATCGGCGCTTTCGATGGGTCGATGCCCGCTTCCTTGCAGGCGGCGAACACGGTCGGGAAGCGCGTGGCGAATTGCTCCACGGGGCGCACGTCGAGGAAAGCGCCGCGGCCGGCGGCGATCTCGGCAAAAGTGCCGCGCGCGACCACGTCGCGGGCCGCAAGCTCCGCGGCGGGATCGATCTTCAGCATGAAGCGCTCGCCGGCTTTATTGACGAGGATCGCGCCCTCGCCGCGCAGCGCCTCGGTAGCGAGCGGGGCCGGATCGCGGCCGACGTCGAGCGCGGTCGGATGGAACTGGACGAACTCGGCGTCGGCGATCACCGCACCGGCGCGCGCCGAGGCGGCCAGTCCCCGCCCCTGCGCCTCGCGTGGATTTGTCGTCACCGCATAGAGCCCGCCGAGGCCGCCCGAGGCCAGCACCACGGCGCGGGCCGGGATGGCGACCGGCTCGGTGTTTTTCCCCGCCGGCCGCGCCGCGATGCCGGTGACATAGCGGCCGTCGGCCAGGAGATCGTGCATGACGACCCCTTCGAGCACGCGGATGGTCGGCGTCTTGCGCACGGCGGCGATCAGCGCGGCCATGATCTCGGCGCCGGCCCGGTCGCCCTGCACGCGCACGATGCGGCGGCGCGAGTGCGCGGCCTCGCGCGACAGCAGGAATCGACCTTCCTTGTCGCGGTCGAAGGGCACGCCGTAGCGGAACAGATCCTCGATGCGCGCCGGGGCCTCGCGGGCGATCAGCTCGGCGATGTGGCGGTCGACGATGCCGGCGCCGGCGGCGACCGTATCCTCGACGTGGGTGTCGATTGAATCGTCGGCACCGAGCGCGGCGGCGATGCCGCCCTGGGCGCGGGCGGACGAAGCGCCCTCGCCGATCGGCGCCGCGGTGACCACGGTGACGGGGCGCGGCGCCAGCTTCAGCGCGCAGAACAGTCCCGCCAAGCCGCCGCCGACGATGACGACATCGTCGAGCCCGTCCCAGGATTCGGGGGAGAGGAAATCTTGCTGGGTGGAGTCGGGCATCTTGCTCGTCATTCCGGGGCGCGGGCGAGACCCGCGAGCAATGACTAGTGTTTCAACTGCACCATGCGCTCCACCGCCCGCCGCGCGCGGGCGGCGATGGCGGGATCGATCTCGACCTCCTCGCGCAGGTACACGAGGCTGTCGAGAATTTTGGGCAGCGTGATGCGCTTCATGTAGGGGCAGAGATTGCACGGCCGCACGAACTCGACGTTCGGATTCTCGGTCTGCACGTTGTCGGCCATGGAGCATTCGGTGACCAGCACGACGCGCTTGGGCTGTTTGGTCCGCACCCAGTTGCTCATGGCCGAGGTGGAGCCGGTGAAGTCCGCCTCCGCGAGCACGTCGGGCGGGCATTCGGGGTGCGCCAGAATCTGCAGGCCCGGCTCGCCTTCGCGGAGCTTGCGCAGCTCCGTCGCCGGTGAAGCGCTCGTGCACTTCGCAGTGGCCCTTCCAGGCGATGATCTTGACCTTGGTGTTGTTGGCGACCCAGCGAGCGAGATATTCGTCGGGCAGGAAGATCACCCGGTCGACGCCGAAGCTCTCGACCACCTGCACGGCGTTCGAAGACGTGCAGCAGATGTCGCTCTCGGCCTTCACGTCGGCGGAAGTGTTCACGTAGCTGACGACCGGCACGCCGGGGAAGCGCTCGCGCAGCAGCCGCACGTCCTCGCCGGTGATCGAAGCGGCGAGCGAGCAGCCGGCGAGCAGATCCGGGATCAGCACGATCTTGTCGGGGTTCAAGCAACTTCGAGGTCTCGGCCATGAAGTGCACGCCGCCCTGCACGATGATGTCGGCCTTGGTCTTGGTGGCCTCGCGGGCGAGCTGCAGCGAGTCGCCGACGAAATCGGCGACGCAGTTGTAGATTTCCGGCGTCTGGTAATTGTGCGCGAGGATGACGGCGTTGCGCTGCTTCTTCAGCTCGTTGATCGCCTTCACGTACGGCGCGAAGAACGGCCACTCGACCGGCGGCACGACCGTCTTCACCTTCTCGTAGAGGTGCGCGGTCGCCCGCTCGACCTCCGCGTTCCATTCGAGCTTGGGCATCGGCAGCACGCCGAGCCGGCGCGCGGCCGCGCCGTTGCTCGGCCGCGGCACGATGGCCTGGCGGGCCACCGGGGGCCCGAGCAGCTCGAATTGCGGGGCTAGGCTGGTCATTTCCGCCTCCCTACCAAATATACTCTCTTTGAGCATATCCGGAGCTTAGAAAGCCGGCTGGCGCCGGCTCTCTTATTCTCAACTAGAGCACAACATATAGCGCAAAATCTCGTCGTGCGCCAGTGCGTGGCGCAAGGCCGTCATGCGTTCCGGTGATGGCTGCCCTCACGTATATTCGTTAGGGCCCGCCGGTACCTGCCGCTAGGTTCGCCAGCCTTCTTGAAGTCGTTCCCTGCCCCTGTGCGTTCAACCCCCATTCGCTTTGCTGCGAGGACGCTTTCATGTCGAAGCCGAGCTTGAGCCTGTCGGAGTCGCGCAAGCAGTATTTCATCCTCGTCCTGGTGGCCGGATGCTTGATCGGAGTCGTCGGCTTCGGGCCGCGCTCGGCGCTTGGGCTGTTTCTCCCACCGATGTCGGCCGCCAATAGCTGGGGCCGCGACGTGTTCGCGCTGGCGCTGGCGATCCAGGTTCTGATCTGGGGCGCCGCGCTGCCGCTGGTCGGCGCGCTGGCCGACCGGTTCGGCGCCGTGCTGGTGATGAGCGCCGGGGCGGTCCTGTATGCCGCCGGTCTCACGCTGATGGCGCAATCGACGACGCCGGCGATGCTCAATCTCTCGGCGGGCTTCATCGCCGGCTTCGGCATCGCCGGAACCTCGTTCACGCTGGTACTTGCCTCTTTCGGCAAGCTGCTGCCGGAAAACTGGCGATCGCTCGCCTTCGGCGCCGGCACCGCGGCGGGCTCGTTCGGCCAGTTCCTGTTCTCGCCGCTCGCGGTCGGACTGATCCAGGGCTTCGGCTGGCAGAGCGCGCTGTTGATCTTCAGCGCGATCGTTCTGCTCATCATTCCACTCTCGCTGGCGCTCGCCGCTCCGCGAGGTGAAGCCGCGCCGGCGCCGGGCGCCGCGCAGAAGCAATCGCTGATGCAGGCGATGTCCGAGGCCTTCGGCCACCGCAGCTATGTGCTGCTGGTGCTCGGATTTTTCACCTGCGGTTTCCAGCTCCTGTTCATCACCGTGCACTTGCCGGCCTATCTGGTCGATCGCGGCTTGTCGGCCGATGCCGGCGCCTGGACGCTCGGCGTCATCGGCCTGTTCAACATCGTGGGCTCGTTGCTCGCCGGATGGCTCGGCGACCGGATGCCGAAACGCTATCTCTTGTCGATCATCTACTTCGCGCGCTCGCTCGCGGTCGTGGCTTTCATCACGCTGCCGGTCACGCCGACTTCCGCCGTCGTATTCGGCGCGGTGATGGGGCTGCTGTGGCTTTCGACCGTGCCGCCGACCTCGGGCCTCGTGGCGCTGATGTTCGGCACGCGCTGGCTCGCCACGCTGTTCGGCTTCGCCTTCTTCAGCCACCAGGTCGGCGGCTTTCTCGGCGTATGGCTGGGCGGCGTGCTGTTCGAGCGCACCGGCTCCTACGACGTGATCTGGTGGGGCTCGATCATCCTCGGCGTCGTATCCGCGATCATCAACCTGCCGATCGTGGAACGCCCGGTGGCGCGGCCGGCCGTCGCGGCCGCCTGAATTCGTGCTAGAAGCCACCCATGGCTGGCTTCAAGGCGTGGCTGATCGAAAAGATCGGAGGGCGGGCAGACAGGTCCGCTTCGCCGACCTCGCGGACACCGACCTCATGGACGGCGATGTCGCCGTCCGCGTCGAGTGGTCGACGATCAATTACAAGGACGGCCTCGCGCTCACCGGCAAGGCGCCGGTGGTGCGGCGCTGGCCCATGATCCCCGGCATCGATTTCGCCGGCACCGTCGAAAGCTCGACGCACGCCGACTGGAAGCCGGGCGACCAGGTCGTGCTCAACGGCTTCGGCCTCGGCGAGACGCATCTCGGCGGCTATGCCGAGAAAGCGCGGGTCAAGGGCGATTGGCTCGTGCGGCTGCCCGTGGAAATTTCCGCGCGTGATGCGATGGCGATCGGCACCGCGGGCTTCACCGCGATGCTCGCCGTGCTCGCGCTCGAGCGCCATGGGCTCACGCCGGCGCGCGGGCCGGCGATCGTCACCGGCGCCGCGGGCGGCGTCGGCTCGGTCGCAATCGCGCTTCTGTCCAAGCTCGGCTTCCAGGTAATCGCCGCGACCGGCCGGCCGCAGGAGGCGGACTATCTGAAGTCGCTCGGCGCCGCCGAGATCCTCGACCGCGCGGAGCTGGCGGGCGCGCCGAAGGCGCTCGCCAAGGAGCGCTGGGCGTGCGGCATCGACTCGGTCGGCTCGAACACGCTCGCCAATCTGCTGGCGATGACGAAGTATGGCGGGGCGATTGCCGCCTGTGGGCTCGCGGGTGGGATGGATTTGCCGACCTCGGTGGCGCCCTTCATCCTGCGCGGCGTTTCGCTGCTCGGAATCGATTCAGTGCAATGCCCGCAACCCTTGCGCCGCGAGGCCTGGCAGCGGCTCGCGCGCGACCTCGACCGGGCGAAGCTTTCGGCGATCACGCGAGAAGTGGCGTTCGCAGACCTGGTCGGCGCGGGCCGGGACATCCTGGCCGGGAAACTGCGCGGCCGCACGGTGGTGCGAATTGGGCGCGCTTGACAAAATACGCCCCGGTCTGCCCAACCTTCGTCCGAATCATTCGGGACGCTCCGCCGATGCGAGTTCTCCGCGCGCTCCCCGTTCTCGCGCTGCTGACCGCGGCGCCCGCCGCCGCCCAGCAGACTCTGAGCGGCGAGGAAGCCCGCGTCTTCGTCGCCGGCAAGCTGTTCGCCTATAGCTGCTTCGACGGCACCCGCGGCGCCGGCCGCATTTTCGCCGACGGCTCGGTCGCCGGTAATATCCGTTTCGTAGGCTCCGACGTGTTGCGTTATCTGCGCCTGCCGCAGAACACTCTCTATCCGCGCGGCGACCAGGTTTGCGCCACGCTGCGCGGCCTGCCGTTCGAGCCCTGCTTCACGGTGACGCGCACGAGCCCGCGCAGTTTCCGCGGGGCGTTCGCCAATTTCGGACTCAGCTTCATGTATTGCGACTTCACAAGCGAAGGCCGCATGCTCTTGGCGCGGAGGCGCGGCGTACAGCGCCGGACCAGCGGCCCCGTTTCCAGTCCGCAGCCGACTTCGCCCTAGTCTTCCTTTTTCACTTCCTGAGTCATGATCGTGCAGGTGACGCTGGCGTGAGCATAGAGCTTGCCCGCGGCGTCCACGAGTTTGCCTTCGGCGGTCGCAACGGTGCGGCCGCGATAGAGCACCATGGCGATCGCATCGACCGGCCCGGTCGTTTCGAGCACCGGGCGCACGAGGTTCACTTTGTATTCGACCGGAAGTCCCATCTCCCCGGCCTCAAGCGCGGACTGGACCGCGGAGACCAGCGCGGCCTGAAGCACACCCGACGTGAAGCCCACGTGCACGTTGTTGACCGGACCGTAGAACCGCAAGCTCGGAGTACCCTCCACGACGACACGGCCACGCTCCACTTCCTTCAAGCGCAAGCCCAACGTCTCGTACATCGGCGGCGAGAGGATTTCGCCACGGCGCATGGCGTCGAGATAGCTGAACCCATCCTGGTTCAGCATCACCTCGACCGGCACGATTCCATAGCGCGGCTTGTGCATGACCCCTCGCACCGCTTCGGGCTCGCGCAAAAATGTGAATCCGAGTAGCGTACGAGACGATTATGAACCGGGCGTTGTAGGCGGGCTAGTCCGGGACAGGCCGTGAATTCGCCGGCGCGTCGCTTGGTCGCGCGGCAAAAATAAGCATGGATTGAAGGGAATAATCGAATGGCTACTTTTTAGCCACCGTTGCCCTTAGTTTCAACCGCGCCGGCCTTCTGCGGCGGCTCGCCGTCCTTGAGCCCGTCCTTCAGCTTCGCCTGGATCTTCTCCAGATCCTCGGGCTCGGGCTTGAGGTCCTTGGCGTGGCTCCACTGGAAGAACGACTCCACGCGGCGGCCGACTTTCCAATAGGCATCGCCGAGGTGGTCGTTGATGACCGGGTCCTCGGGTTTGAGCTCGATCGCGCGCTCGAGTTCGCGCACCGCATCCTCGTAGCGGCCGAGGCGGTAATAGGCCCAGCCCAAGCTGTCGACGATGTAGCCGTCGTTGGGCCTGAGCGCCACGGCCTTGCGGATCATGTCGACGGCCTTGTCCAGGTTCAGGCCCTGATCGACCCAGGAATAGCCGAGATAGTTCAGAACCTGCGGCTGATCGGGGAACAGCTTCAGCGCCAGCTCGAAGTCCTTCTCCGCGCGCGGCCATTGCTTGGAGCGCTCGAAGCTGATGCCGCGGAAATAGAACAGCGCCCAATGGCCCCGGTCCGGCGTTCCGATCTTCTCCACCGCCCGGGAATAGATTTCAGCCGCTTCCTTGTAGAACTTGCGGGCGCGGAGCAGGTTACCGAGCGCGGTAATCGCCTCCAGATCGCCGGGCTTGGCGGCTACCAACTCTTCCAGATTTTTCCGCGCCTCCTCGGTGCGATCGAGCGCGTCGAGGTTGAGGCTGCGGTGGATTTCGGCATTGCGCTTGAGGGGCGAATTGGCGGGCACCCGCGAGTAGACTTCGATCGCTTGTTCCGGCTTCTTCACGTTCTCATAGAGGTCGGCGAGCGCGATCAGCGCGATCGGATGCTGCGGCTCGACGAACAGCGCGAGCTGGAGATAGACCAGACCGAGATCTTCCCCGCCCTGGCGGCCGAGCGCGGAGCCGAGGCCATAGAGCACCTCGGCGGCGCCGGCCGAAGGCGTGCGCAGAAGCGGCGTAAGCGGCCGCCCGGATTCGATCTCGGCGACCGCGGCTTGGACGATCGGATGGCGCGGAAGCACGCGTTCGAATTCGGCGAAGGTCTTGAGCGCCACGTCGCGCTCGCCGGCGCGGCTCGCCCAGCGCGCGTAGGCTTCCATCGTGCGCAATGAGTTCGGGTCGGCGCGATAAGCCTTCTGCAAACGCAGCCCGGCTTCGCGGCGTTGAGTCGCCGCGTCGAGCATCAGGCCGGCATGAAGATCCTTGAACGTCGCGTACCAGTCCGGCCCCTGCAGCCGGTCGATGGCTTCGATGGCGCCCTTGGAATCGTTGGCGCCGAATTGCGCCCAGGCGCCGACCAGCGTGGCGGTCAGATCCGCGATCGGCCCGCGCACCGACTGGCTCAAGTGGCTGCGCGCGGAGGCGAATTGGTTGCGCTTGATCGCGCGCGCGGCAAGCGTGAGGCGAGCCATGCGATGCGACTTCTCGATTACGATCAGACGCTCGGCGAGCGGAGCGGCTTCCTCGACCGCGCCACTGGCCAGCATGGTCAGAAACGTGCGCTCCAGCAGTTCCTCGTTCTTCGGATCGGCCCTGAGCGCAGCGCGATAATAGGCCATCGCCGCATCCGCGTCGCGCGAGACCGTCGCATGGCGCCCGGCGAGATAGTTCCCCGCCGGCGAAGTGCGCGCGATCACCGACGGTGACGGAACCTCGGCGCGCGCCGCAGGAATAAGTGCAACGGCACCGCCGGCGAATAACGCTGCGGCGAAGACGGTGGAGCGGAAGGTCTGCAAGAGGAAGTCTCCTGCGGCAGGGAAAAGCGGCCGCTTCGGTATTCGACGTGAACATGCCCCTGATTTGCGGCTGCGGCAAGGACGTGGCATCGATCCCCATGCCTCGATTGCAAACGCTCGCAGCTGCCAAAGTGAATCTTACGCTCCGCGTACTCGCGCGCCGGGCCGACAATAACCATGATTTGACCAGCCTGGTGGCGTTCGCCGCGATCGGTGACCGGCTCGAGCTCGAGCCGGGTGCCGGGCTCGAACTTTCCGTGCATGGCCCGACCGCGGCGACCGCGGGCGCGGGCCCGGACAATCTCGTTCTGGTCGCCGCGCGTGCGGCAGCGAGCCGAATCGAGAAGCTCAAGCTCGGGCGCTTCGAGCTGGAAAAACAAATTCCGGCCGGCGCGGGCTTCGGCGGCGGATCGGCCGACGCGGCGGCGGCGCTGCGGTTGATCGCCGAGGCCAATGGTCTCGAACTTTCCGACCCGCGTCTGATGGAGGCGGCCAAGGCGACCGGCGCGGACGTTCCGGTCTGCCTCGAATCCAAGGCGCGGATCATGTCGGGCATCGGCGAGGTGCTTTCCGTGCCGATCAAGCTGCCGAAGCTGGAGGTGGTACTGGTCTATCCCGGGCTGCCGGTCGCGACCGCGGCGGTGTTCCGGAAATACCAGGCGTTGATTGGCGGGCGGCGCGACGCGCCTTACGCCGTTTCGGATATTCCGAAGCGGCGCGCGGCGCTGGTCGAGTTCATCGGTCGGGAGGGAAACGATCTATCGCGGGGGGCGCGCTCGGTGGCGCCGGTGATCGCCGCGGCCGAGGAGTCGCTCGACGAGAACGGCGCCGAGCTCGTGCGCATGTCGGGTTCGGGCTCGGGCACGTTCGGTATTTTCGCGGACCAGGACGAAGCCAAGGACGCGGCGCGGACGATCCGCAAAGAGCGGCCCGGCTGGTGGGCGGTGGCGACGACGCTGCGCTAGCGTTCAATGCGCGCGGGCGATGCAGAACTCGACCGCTTCGAGCAGCGCACGCTTGCCGTCGCCGTCGGGAAACAGCGCCAGCGCGTCCTGGGCGATGGCGCCATAATGACGCGCGCGCTCGATCGTGTCCTCGAGGCAATTGTGGCGCGCGACCAGCCCGACCGCTTCCTCCAGATCGCGATCCGTGACTTCGCCCTTCTCCAGAGCCTTGCGCCAGAAGCGCCGCTCGTCTTCGTTGCCGCGGCGGAACGCGAGAATGATCGGCAGCGTGATCTTGCCCTCGCGGAAATCGTCGCCGACGTTCTTGCCGAGTTTGGCGCCGGTGCCGCCGTAATCGAGGGCGTCGTCGACGAGCTGGAAAGCGATGCCCAGATTCATGCCAAACGAGCGGCAGGCGGCCTCCTCGGCCTTGGGCCGGCGCGCGAGCACGGGGCCGACCTCGCAGGCGGCGGCGAACAGCTCCGCGGTCTTGGCGCGGATCACGGCGAGATAAGCGTCCTCGGTGGTGTCGAGGTTCTTGGCGGCGGCGAGCTGCATCACCTCGCCCTCGGCGATGACCGCGGCGGCGGCGGACAGAATCTCCAGCGCGCGCAGCGAACCGACCTCGACCATCATCTTGAACGCCTGGCCGAGCAGGAAATCGCCAACCAGCACGCTCGCCTCGTTGCCCCAGACCATGCGCGCGGCGAGCTTGCCCCGGCGCATCTCGCTCTGGTCCACCACGTCGTCGTGCAAGAGCGTCGCCGTATGCATGAACTCGACCGAAGCCGCGAGCTTGACCTGCCCGTCGCCGCGGTAACCACAGAGCGCAGCGGTCGCCAACGTCAGCATGGGCCGCAGCCGCTTGCCGCCCGAGGAAATCAGATGGTTCGCCACTTCCGGGATCATCGCCACTTCGGAGCCGGTACGGGTGAGGATCAGGGCGTTCACGCGCTCCAGGTCGGCGCGCACGAGCGCTGAAAGAAGCTCGATCGACGGCTCCCGGGACGACTCGAACGGCAGGACGACGGCCACGGCATGCACTCCCTGTGACCGGCCACCATAAAGAAGCCTCCCGCACGGGCAAGGGCCGCCCTTTGGTGCGGTGGCGAATCCGGAATAGATTGCCGCGCAACGCGACTGGAGGAGAAATGCCGCGCCGCCCCACGTCTATCAGCCGAAATGCCGCGCATGACGCCGGCGGACAACGCATCGCCGTGCTGGTGCCTTGCTACAACGAGGAAGCAGCGATCGGGAAAGTGGTGGCCGAGTTCAAGAAGGCGCTGCCGCAAGCGGCGATCCACGTCTACGACAACAATTCGAGCGACCGCACCGCGCAGATGGCGCGCAAGGCCGGCGCCGTGGTCGGCAGCGAACACCGCCAGGGCAAGGGCCACGTGGTGCGGCGCATGTTCGCCGACATCGACGCCGACATCTATGTGCTGGTGGACGGCGACGCCACCTACGATGCACCGAGCGCGCCCAAGCTCGTCGAATGGCTCTTGCGCGGCAACCTCGACATGGTGGTCGGCATGCGGGTCGATCGGGACGAGGCCGCCTACCGGCGCGGGCACCGGTTCGGCAATCGTGTGCTCACAGGCTTCGTCGCCCGCATTTTCGGGCGCAGCTTCACCGACACCCTTTCCGGCTATCGCGTTTTTTCGCGCCGGTTCGTGAAATCCTTCCCCGTGCTGTCCACCGGTTTCGAGATCGAGACGGAACTCACCATCCACGCGCTCGAGCTCGGCATGCCGGTCGCGGAAATGCCGACACCTTATTACGCGCGTGGCAAGGGCTCGGCCTCCAAGCTCAACACCTGGCGCGACGGGCTGCGCATCCTGTGGACCATCGGCAAGTTGTTTCGCAACGAACGGCCATTGCAATTCTTCGGCCTGATCGGCGCCGTGCTCGTGCTGGTCGCGATCGCACTCGGAATTCCGGTGGTACGTACGTACTTCGCGACCGGCCTGGTGCCGCGGCTGCCGACCGCGGTGCTGGTCACCGGATTGATGTTGCTCGCCTCGCTCGCGTTCGTCTCGGGGCTCATCCTCGACACGGTGACGCGCGGGCGGCAGGAGATGAAACGGCTCGCCTATCTGTCGCACCGGGCGCCCTACCTGCAGGAACGGCGCACCGACGCGCAGTCATGATCGAGCTTCTGCGCACCAACGACCTCGTGCTTATTTCGGCGGTCGAGGCGCTTCTCGCCGGCGCGAAGATTCATTGCTTCGTGGCCGACCAGAACATGAGTTCGATGGAAGGCTCGATCGGAATCCTGCCGCGGCGCGTGCTGGTGCCGAACGACGAGCATCAACGCGCGCGGACGCTCATGAGCGATGCGGGGCTCGGCGATGCGCTCCCGCCGCGCTGATCCGGGCGAGAGCCTGGGCGACGTCACCGACGACGCGGTGCTGGGCGGTCGCCTGAAGCTGCTGCAGCCCGCGCGCGGACACCGGGCCGGCCACGACGCGATCCTGCTCGCGGCGGCTTGTCCCTCGGCGAAACATGCGATCGATCTCGGCGCCGGGATCGGCACCGCGGGGCTGGCGTTGCTTGCGCGCGACGTGGCGGAGCGCGTGACGCTGGTCGAGATCGACAAGCGGCTGGCCGGGCTCGCGCGCGCCAACAGCGTAAAGAACGGATTTACGGCGCGCACGGCGATCGTCGCCGCCGATGTGGATTTACTCGCGCGCCGCGGCGGGCCGCATCATCCGAAGGCGTCGAGCGCCGATCTGGTGCTCGCCAATCCGCCGTTCAACGACCCGGCGCGGCGGCGCGCCTCGCCCGATAGCGCACGCCGGCGCGCACACGCGGCGGCGGATTCGACACTGGAAATCTGGGTGCGCGCGGCCGACAGGTTGCTCAAGGCGGGCGGGACTTTCGTGCTGATCCACCGGCCCGAGGCGATGGCCGCGATCCTCGCGGCACTCGACCGCCGCTTCGGTGCCGTAGAATTGATCCCGGTCCATCCGCGGCCGGACAAGCCCGCGATCCGCCTGATCGTGCGCGCCAAGAAGGGCCGCCGCACGCCGCCCATAATCCGGCCCGGCTTCATGCTTACGGAGGCTGAGGCGGTGCTGCGCGGCGGGGCCCCGCTCGACCCGGCTTGAGCGCGCACCCGGCGCGCCCTATGTGATGGTTATGGCCCGTTCATTTCTCAGCTCGTTGCGCCGCCTGCTGCCCAAGCGCTGGCGCGAACGCACGCCGGTCGTTCCCGTTGTGCGGCTTTCCGGCACGATCGGCTTTTCGACGCCGCTCAGGCCCGGCATGACGCTCGCGGGCTCGGCGCGCGATGCTGGAGCGCGCGTTCAAGGTGCGCCATGCCAAGGCGGTGGCCATCGTGATCAATTCGCCGGGCGGCTCGGCGGCGCAATCGCATCTCATCTACAAGCGCATCCGTTCGCTCGCGGCCGAGCACAAGCGGCCGGTGATCGCCTTCGTCGAGGACGTGGCGGCTTCCGGCGGCTACATGATCGCGTGCGCAGCCGACGAGATCGTGGTCGATCCGAATTCGATCGTCGGCTCGATCGGCGTGGTGGCTGCGGGCTTCGGCTTCGACAAGCTGATCCAGAAATACGGCATCGAGCGGCGCGTGCATACCGCCGGCGAGCGCAAGGTGATGCTCGATCCGTTCAAGCCCGAGCGGCCCGAGGACGTGAAACGGATCGAGGCGCTGCAGAAGGAAATCCATACGGGCTTCATCGACCTGGTGAAGCAGAGCCGCGGCAAGCGCTTGAAGGGCGCCGACAAGACGCTGTTCACAGGCGAGTTCTGGGTCGGCGGCCAGGCGATCAAGCTCGGGCTCGCCGACGAGGTCGGCGACCTGCGTACGGTGTTGCGCGAGCGCTTCGGCAAGAAGGTGCTGATGCCGCTGATCACCCCGCCGCGCGGCCTGTTCGCGTGGCGCTCAGGCCGGAGCAATGGAGACGTGCGCTGCCCGGCGATTGGGCCGGTAGCCTCGTTTCCGCGATCGAAGCTCGTGCGCTCTGGTCGCGCTACGGGCTCTAGGAGCGCGCCATGCCCGTGCCCCCTGCTTTGATCTGGATGCTCGGCGCCGTCGGCGCCGCGGCGCTGCTGAAGAAATTCGTGCTCGACGCCAAAAAGGCCGAGATGGAAGCCGCGCGCGAGAAGGAACTCGAGGCGACGAAGCCCAATTCGCTGCCCAAGCTCGAGCGCGATCCCGCGACCGGCGACTACCGGCCGCCGCGCGCGTAACGCGCGTTCCTTGATTTCGCATAGGGCCGCCCCTAGGGTCGCGCCGCTTTCACAACGCGGCGCGCCATGACCGATTCGCCCACACTTTCCCCGAAACGCTCGTTCCAGGGCCTGATCCTTGCGCTGCAGACTTTCTGGGCCGAGCAGGGCTGCGTGATCCTGCAGCCCTACGACATGGAAATGGGCGCCGGCACCTTCCACCCGGCGACGACGCTACGCGCGCTCGGGCCGAAGCCGTGGAAGGCCGCTTACGTGCAGCCCTCGCGGCGGCCGAAGGACGGCCGCTATGGCGAGAACCCGAACCGGCTGCAGCACTATTACCAGTTCCAGGCGATCCTGAAGCCGTCGCCCGACGACATCCAGGAACTTTATCTGCGCTCGCTCGCGAAAATCGGCATCGACCAGAAGCTGCACGACATCCGCTTCGTCGAGGACGACTGGGAGAGCCCGACGCTCGGCGCCTCGGGGCTGGGCTGGGAATGCTGGTGCGACGGGATGGAAGTTTCGCAGTTCACCTATTTCCAGCAGGTCGCCGGCTTCGAATGCGCGCCGGTCTCGGGCGAGCTGACCTACGGTCTCGAGCGGCTCGCGATGTATGTGCAGGGCGTCGAGAACGTGTTCGATCTCAACTTCAACGGCCGCGAGGGCAAGGACAAGGTCACCTACGGCGACGTGTTCAAGCAGGCCGAGCAGGAATATTCGCGCTACAATTTCGAATTCGCCGACACCGAGATGCTGTTTCGCCACTTCAAGGACGCCGAGGACGAGTGCAAGCGGCTGCTCGCGGCCGGCGACAAGGGCAAGCGGCACGAGCTGGCGCTGCCGGCCTATGACCAGTGCATCAAGGCGAGCCACGCGTTCAACCTGCTCGATGCGCGCGGGGTGATCTCGGTCACCGAGCGGCAGAGCTTTATCCTGCGCGTGCGCGAGCTGGCCAAAGCCTGCGGCGCGGCGTGGCTGAAGACCGAGGGCGGCGGCGCCTGAGCCATGCCCGACCTTCTGCTCGAACTGTTCTCCGAGGAAATCCCGGCGCGGATGCAGCGCGGGGCGATGGAGAATTTGAAGAAGCTCGTCACCGACAAGCTGGTGGACGCCGGGCCTCACCTATGACGGCGCCAAGGCGTTCGCCACGCCGCGGCGCATCGCGCTCGCGGTGCACGGACTGCCGGCCAAGCAGCCGGACCGGCGCGAGGAGAAGAAAGGCCCGCGCGTCGGCGCGCCCGACGCGGCGGTGCAAGGATTTCTCAAGAGCGCCGGGCTGAAATCGATCAATGAGGCCAAGGTGCAGCCCGACAAGAAGGGCGACTTTTATCTAGCCGTCATCGAGCGGAAGGGCCGGCCGGCTGCCGAGGTGATCGCGGAGATCATTCCGGAAGTGGTGCGCGCGTTTCCGTGGCCGAAGTCGATGCGCTGGGGTGCGCGCGCGCTCACCTGGGTGCGGCCGCTGCACTCGATCCTCTGCACCTTCGGGCCGGAGACCGAGGAGCCGGAGATCGTCAAGTTCGCGATCGACGGCATCGCGGCGGGCGACATCACTCACGGCCACCGCGTGCACGCGCCCGGCCCGATCAAGGTGAAGCGGCTTGAGGATTATCTGACCAAGCTGCACGCGGCCAAGGTCGTGCCCGATCCGGACCGGCGCAAGGCCGACATCCTCGCCGACGCCAAGGACCTGGCGCTGGCGCAGGGACTGGAGCTGGTCGAGGACGAAGGCTTGCTCGAAGAAGTCGCCGGGCTGGTGGAATGGCCGGTCGTGTTGATCGGCAGTTTCGACGCGGCTTTTCTCGGCATTCCGCCGGAAGTGATCCGCGCCACGATCCGCAACAATCAGAAGTGCTTCGTGCTGCGCGATCCGAAGACGGGGAAACTCGCCAACAAGTTCATCACGGTGGCGAACCAGGAAGCCACCGACGGCGGCGAGGCGATCAAGGCCGGCAATGCGCGCGTGATCCGCGCGCGGCTGGCGGACGCGAAATTCTTCTGGGAGCAGGACCGCAAGAAGAAGCTCGAAGAGCGGCTGCCGAAGCTCAAGGAAATCGTGTTCCACGAGAAGCTCGGCACGCAGGCCGAGCGCGTCGAGCGCATCGCGGCGCTGGCGAAGGAGCTCGCGCCCATCGTCAAGGCCGATCCGAAAAAGGCCGAGCTGGCGGCGCGGCTCGCCAAGGCCGATCTCGTCACCGACATGGTCGGCGAGTTCCCCGAGCTGCAGGGCTGATGGGGAAATACTACGCGCTCGCCGAAGGCATCGATCCCGAAGTCGCAGCGGCGATCGAGGAACACTACAAGCCGCAGGGGCCGAACGACCGCGTGCCGACCTCCCCTGTTTCCATCGCGGTCGCGCTGGCGGACAAGATCGACACGCTCGTCGGCTTCTGGGCCATCGACGAGAAGCCGACGGGGTCGAAGGACCCCTATGCGCTACGGAGAGCGGCGCTGGGAATAATTCGAACTCATCTTGAGTCAACAGCTTCGAATTGGTTAATGCCTCGAGCGATGCAAGCTTATCGAGTATCGACAAGCTGGCAATTCGTCGTCCGAGCAAATTTTGCATATGGCATGGACAACGAGTAATCGCAGGCTGACGCGCACAAAGATAGCAGTTGACCTTCTCTCATTTCTTCAGCCGACCGATCTGAAAGTCCATCTGCGCGAAGCAAGGCGCCCGCCACGATCTCGTGGATGCGGTGTTCGCGTCTACTCGAGGCCAGGACGACCCTCTCCTGCTCATCGTCCGCCGCGTCGAAGCGCTCGGAAAATTCCTCGACACCGACGACGGCAAGAATCTCCTCGTCGGCTATCGCCGCGCGGCGAATATCCTTCGCGACGAGGAGAAGAAGGACAAGCGCAGCTATGCCGGCGAGCCGGACCCCAAGCTCCTGCAGGCGCCCGAGGAAAAGGCCCTCGCCGCGGCCATTTCCAAGGTCGAGAAGGAAGTGGATACCGCCATAAAGCGCGAGGATTTCGCCGCGCGATGTCAGCCATCGCCAAACTGCGCGCGCCGGTCGACGCGTTCTTTGATAAGGTGACGGTCAATGCCGAGGACAAGGGGCTGCGCGAAAATCGCCTCAAGCTGCTCGACCGCATCCGCGCCGCCACCCGCACCGTCGCCGATTTTTCGCGTATCGAGGGCTGAGCCGACTTTCAGTTACATTGCGTGAGTGGAATCGCCGCGCCGCCTCCCAGCGAGGGCGATTGCGCGCACGTTGGCAGGCGAAGCGGTTGGCCGGTCACGGCCACTGGCTGCCGGCGACGGTTTCCCCGAGCCACGGCTACGTCACCGACGGCCTCGACGACGCGATGGCCGAGGCCTGTAGCCGCCTGGAGCTGACGCTCGCAGACCAGCCCAAGCGCGGTTATCAGGGCAAGTCTTGCGGCGCGACCGTGCGGCAGCAGATGGCAGTCTGTGCTGGCTGAAAGTCACCGGCATCACCGGCGCGGTCGCAGAATGGTTGCGCGCGGCGAGGAATCGCCGCGGCATTCGTGACGTACCCAAACCCTCGATCCTGAAAATCGCGGACTGGAGCACGGGAGGCACCCGGTGGCGGGCGGCGCTGATGACGCTGGCGCCTTCCGGCGCCCTGGCGCCAACGCCAAACGATTTTCCAGAAAATGGAGTCCATCAGTGACGCGTGGATCGGCGACCTCAAGGCTTCGCTCCGCTCGATCGGGCGATTGCCGACGCCACGCCAGAAATTCGATCCGAAATGGGTGAGCCGCCTGCTTGCCGAACGATTCAAGTTGAATGCGCCGGTCCGGACCGAAGAATGGCGCACCGCGCACGGCGACCTGCAATGGAGCAACCTGACGGCCCCAAAACTGACTTTGCTCGATTGGGAAATCGTGGGGCGCCGCGCCGCGCGGCTATGACGCCGCCCGCCTGATTGCCTTTTCGTGCGCGAGTCCGGAGCTTGCCGAACGTCTACGCGCCGCCTTTGCCGAAGAGATCGACACACCCTCGGGCCGCGTCACGCAACTCTTCGCCTGCGCGGAAATGCTTGCCGCCATCGAAAGCGGCATCTTCAATCCATTGCTGTATCAGCCGACCGAAGAGTTCGCCCTCCGGACGCTTCGCGCCCACTTAGCGAAACGGGCGCACGCGCGTGCGCCCGCTCATTCGAATTCCGGCCGCGTCAGACGCCTTTCATCATGCATCCGGCCGCGAGCACGACGTAGCCCGCGATGGCGAGCCAGAACTGTACTGCGTCACGAGCGGGATCGTGGTCACGAAATGGCCGATCAAGGCCAAAACGACCAGGATCAGCGAGATGATGAAGACGACCTGCGTCGGTGCGCTGAGTTTCATGGTTTTCCCCCTGTAGTTCCCCCCAGCCGGGAGGAACGCGCGATCATCCATGGATTCGCCCTCGCCTACCATCGAGCAAGCGGGGCACATCGGAAGTTGTGGAAAGCGCCGCGGGCGGCTCGCCACCGCCCGCGTCACGATTTTGGCAGGTCAGGCGCCCTTCATCATGCAGCCGACCGCGAGCACGACCCAGCTCGCGACGGCGAGCCAGAACGCGTAGGCGGTCACGTACGGCACGACCCAGAAAAATCCGATCAGGGCCAGAATCACCAGAATCAGCGAAATCCAGAATACGACTTGCGTCGGTGCACTGAGGTTCATGGACTATCCCCCTTGCGTGGCGCCCCCTCCACGGGAGGCGCATCAAGCATGGTCCTAGTCGCGGCGCTTCGCCATGGCATCGGTGTGCAACGCGGCAAGCGCCGTTGCAGCGCCGAAGCGCAGCGGCTAAGCAGCCCTTGCAACCGCGTCCGCGTGGGGCCGGCACGCACGGGAGCCCGGGCATGAAATGGGTCTACACCTTCGGCGGCGGCAAGGCCGAAGGCACGGCTGCCATGCGCGACTTGCTGGGCGGCAAGGGCGCCAATCTTGCCGAGATGGCCAATCTCGGCCTGCCGGTGCCGCCGGGTTTCACCATCACGACCGAAGTCTGCACCCACTATTACGCGAACCAGCGGAGCTACCCGGCCGATTTGGAGCGCGAGGTCGAAGCGGCGCTTGCCGAAGTCGGCAGCAATGCGGGCCGCGAATTCGGTGATGCGGAGAATCCCCTCCTCGTTTCCGTGCGCTCGGGCGGGCGGGCGTCGATGCCCGGCATGATGGACACGGTGCTGAACCTCGGCCTCAACGATCAGACGGTCGAGGCGCTGGCCGCGGGCTCCGGCGACCGGCGCTTCGCCTACGACTCGTATCGGCGATTCATCCAGATGTATTCGACCGTGGTGCTCGATCTCGACCACCACGCGTTCGAGGAGATTCTGGAGGGCTTCAAGGACGAGAAGGATCACTCGCTCGACACCGATCTTTCCGCCGAGAACTGGATCGCGGTGGTGGACCGCTACAAGAAACTCGTGGCCGCGGAGTCCGGCAAGCCGTTCCCGCAGGATCCCAAGCAGCAATTGTGGGGCGCGATCGGCGCCGTGTTCGGCTCCTGGATGAACCAGCGCGCGGCGACCTATCGCCGCCTGCATGGCATCCCGGAATCCTGGGGCACGGCGGTGAACGTGCAGGCCATGGTGTTCGGCAATCTGGGCGAGGACTCGGCGACCGGCGTCGCCTTCACGCGCAATCCGTCGAACGGCATCAAGCAGCTCTATGGCGAGTTCCTCATCAATGCGCAGGGCGAGGACGTGGTCGCCGGCATCCGCACGCCGCAGAACCTGACCGAAGCCGCGCGTATCGCCGCGCATTCCGACAAGCCGTCGATGGAAGCGGCGATGCCCAAAGTGTTCCGCGAGTTCGCCGCCGTCGCCGAGAAACTCGAGCGGCACTATCGCGACATGCAGGACATGGAATTCACCGTCGAGCGCGGCAAGCTCTATATGCTGCAGACGCGGGGCGGAAAGCGCACGGCCAAGGCCGCGCTCAGGATCGCCGTCGAAATGGCCAACGAGGGCCTGATCACGCGCGACGAGGCGATCACCCGCGTCGATCCGGCCGCGCTCGACCAGCTGCTGCATCCGACGATCGACGCCAAAGCGCCGCGCACGATCATCGCCACGGGTCTCCCAGCTTCGCCGGGCGCGGCCTCGGGCGAGATCACCTTCTCCGCCGACGAGGCCGAAACGCTGAAAGCCGCGGGCCGCAAGGTCATTCTCGTTCGCGTCGAAACCTCGCCCGAAGACATCCACGGCATGCACGCGGCGGAGGGAATTCTCACCACCCGCGGCGGCATGACCTCGCATGCGGCCGTGGTGGCGCGCGGCATGGGCAAGCCCTGCGTCTCCGGCACAGGCGCGCTGCGCATCGACTACGCGGCCAAGACCATGAGCGCGGGGGCGCACACGCTGAAGGCCGGCGACATCATCACCGTCGATGGATCGAGCGGCCAGGTGCTGCTCGGGCGCGTCGCCATGGTGCAGCCGGAGCTCACCGGCGAGTTCGCCACGATCATGCTCTGGGCCGACGGAGTGCGCCGGCTCGGCGTGCGCGCCAATGCCGATACGCCCGCCGACGCTCGCCTCGCGCGCAACTTCGGCGCCGAGGGCATCGGGCTCTGCCGCACCGAGCACATGTTCTTCGACGCGGACCGCATTCTGGCCGTGCGCGAAATGATCCTGGCCGACGACGAGGCGGGCCGCCGCAAGGCGCTGGCCAAGCTGCTCCCAATGCAGCGCGCCGATTTCGTCGCCATCTTCGAGATCATGAAAGGCCTGCCGGTCACGATCCGGCTGCTCGACCCGCCGCTGCACGAATTCCTGCCGCACACGCCGGCGGAGATCGCGGAGGTCGCGAAAAGCATGGGCGCCGACCCGAAGAAGCTCGAGCGGCGCGCGGCCGAGCTCGAGGAGTTCAACCCCATGCTCGGCTTCCGCGGCTGCCGGATCGCCATCGCCTTTCCGGAGATCGCCGAGATGCAGGCGCGCGCTATTTTCGAAGCGGCAGTGGCGGCGGCGAAAAGCACCGGCACGCCGGTGGTGCCCGAAGTGATGGTGCCGCTGATCGCGACCAAGGCCGAGTTCGATCTGGTGAAGGCGCGGATCGACGCCATGGCCGAAGCCGTCGCGGCCGAGACCGGCATCAAGATCGCCTACCAGACCGGCACCATGATCGAGCTGCCGCGCGCTTGCCTGCGCGCGGCCGAGATCGCCGAGACCGCCGAGTTCTTCTCGTTCGGCACCAACGATCTGACGCAAACCGTTTTCGGCATCTCGCGCGACGACGCGGCGAGCTTTCTCACCGCCTACATGGCCAAGGGAATCCTCCCGGCCGATCCGTTCGTCACCATCGACCGCGAGGGCGTCGGCGAGCTGATCAAGATCGGCGTCGAGCGCGGGCGGAGCGTACGCAACGATTTGAAAGTCGGCATTTGCGGCGAGCACGGCGGCGATCCGGCCTCGGTCGCCTTCTGCACGGAAGCGGGTCTCGACTACGTGTCGTGCTCGCCGTTTCGCGTGCCGATCGCGCGGCTGGCCGCGGCGCAGGCCGCGCTCGGCAAGACGACCTCGAGCACCGCCTGAACCGTCAGGCGCTCAAGCGGCGACTTTTTCCAGGAAGCTCCGGATCTCACCGCGCAACGTCGCGACCGCGGATTCCACCGCCTGCGAGGACTCGAGCACCGTGAAGGCCGATCCGCGCGTCTCGGTCGCCGCACCGGCGAGCTCGCCGAGCACGCTGACGACGACGTCGGTCCCCTTAGCGGCATTGCTCACGTTGTAGCTGATCTGGCCGGTCGCCGCGCTTTGCTCCTCGATCGACGCGGCGACCGAGGATGTATAGTGCTCGATCTCGCGCATGCGTTCGGCGATGCTGCGGATCGCCTCGACGGCGCCGGTGGTCGAGCCCTGCACCGCCAGAATCTGGCTGGCTATTTCCTCGGTTGCATTGGCGGTCTGCACGGCCAGCGACTTTACTTCCGAGGCAACGACCGCGAAGCCCCTGCCCGCTTCTCCGGCGCGCGCGGCTTCGATGGTGGCGTTGAGCGCAAGCAAGTTGGTCTGACCGGCAATGTCGCGGATCAACTTGACCACATCGCCGATTTTTTGCGCCGCGGCTGCAAGCGCCTCGATCGCGCTGTCCGTGGCGCGGGCCTCGTTCACGGCAAGGTGCACGACCTTGTTGGTCTGGTCGAGCCGGCTACCGATCTCGGTGATTGAACGCGACATCTCGTCGGCGGCATCGGCGGCAGTGCGGACGTTTTGCGACGCCTCGCCCGAAATCTTGACCGCGCTTTCGGCGCGTTGCGAGGTCTGGCCGGAGACACTGGAGAGCGCGGTCGAGGTCGCCTTCATCGCGTCGGCGCTTTCGCTCACGCTCTTGAGCACGGTATCCATGCGTTCGCGGAATGCGGAAATCGCGCTCTCGACGGTCGCGCGGCGGCCTTCCTGCGCGGTCATCGTGTCGCGTTGCTGCTCGAGCTGATGCTGTTCGGTGACATCCTCGTGGGTCGTGATCCAGCCGCCGCCGGGCATCGGCAGGTTCACCGCATGGATATAGCGCCCATCGCCGGTGGCGACCCGCCAGGTCGTCATCTTGCCCGTCCTGACGCCGTCCATGATGTCGCGGAAATATTTTTCAGGATCGCCGGTGAACAAGCCGATGTCCTTGCGATGGTGAAGGAGTTCGAGCAACGTGCATCCTGGGCGCACCACTTCCGGCGACAGCTTGTACATGTCGATATAGCGCCGGTTGACGACGACGATCCGCGTCGCCGAGTCGAACATGCACAGCGCCGTCGACATGTTATCGAGGGCGGCGCTCAAACGGTTTTTCCGTTCGCGCACGCGTTGCAGCGCCACGGTGAGGATCCCGACCGCGCACAGCGCACCGACGAGGGCGAGCATCCGCCAGTCGGGCAGCGCAGTTGGAAGAAGAAGGAGTTCGGAGATCATCGTTGGGGGGCTCGGACGGGTGGAGTATTGGTCCGAGGCATTGCTGTAGGGTTAACCGAATCCCAATCGCATGCAGTCGCCGCGGTAGAGGCCGTTCCACCGCCCGAAATCGCTGGATTTTCCGGCGGCGACCGTGCCTTATCCTGACCGCGTCTAGGGGGTCGGCGGGGGAATGGCCGAAGAATCGGAACGCCCGGTGGGGGCAGAGGCCGCGGTATCGCCGGAGGCGATTCGCAAGGCAGAGGCCTTCGTCGAGAGCGAGGAAGGCGTCACCAATCGCCTGGCCGGCTGGGCCGGCATCATCGTCACGGCCATCGCCGTCGCGATGTCGACGTTCCATCTCTATGCCGCCTACGACATCGTACCGACGCAGCAACTGCGCTACACCCATGTCGCGTTCGTCCTGCTGCTGGCCTTCCTGCTGTTTCCGGCCGCATTGCGGTTCCGCAACCGTATCCGCTGGTGGGACGTGGCCGCGGGCCTCACCTGCGTCGGCATCCTGATCTACGCGATCCTGGGCGGCGACGACTTCACCGACCGCGCCACTTCGCCGTTGCCGCTCGATGTCTTGCTCGGCGTCATCTTCATTGTGCTGCTGCTGGAAGCGTCGCGGCGCACGATCGGCGTCATCGTGCCGCTGATCTCGCTCGCCTTCATCGCCTATGCGATGGCCGGGCCGTATTTGCCGCCGCCCTGGACGCACCGCGGCTACGACATCGACCGGCTCGTCGGCCATCTCTTCATCACGCTCGAAGGCATTTTCGGCGTGCCGATCGACGTTTCGGCGACGCTGATCGTGTTGTTCACGATCTACGGCGCGTTCCTCGCCCAGTCCGGCGCTGGGAAGTTCTTCATCGACTTCTCCATGACGATGATGGGCGGCCGCTCGAACGCCGCCGGACGCACGGTGGTGCTGTCCTCGTTCCTGCTCGGCGGGCCGTCGGGCTCGGGCGTCGCCACCACGGTGACGATCGGCGCCGTCGCCTATCCGATGATGGCCAAGGCCGGCTTCGCAAAGAATGCGGCGGGCGGGTTGCTTGCCGCCGGCGGACTCGGCGCCATCATCTCGCCGCCGGTGCTCGGCGCCGCCGCGTTCCTGATCGCCGAGTTTCTGAAGATCAGCTATCTCGACGTGATCTGGATGGCGGTAATCCCGACCTGTCTCTACTATCTGTCGCTCTTCATCATGGTCGAACTCGACGCCAAGCGCTTCGACGCGCGCAACGTCGTGTTCACACCGGAAATGCCGCTCGGCACGCTCACGCGCCGCTACGGCTTCCATTTCGTGTCGCTGATCTCGATCGTCGTCTTCATGCTGTGGGGCTACTCGCCGACTTTGGCCGTGTTCTGGTCCACGGTGCTCACCTTCGCCATGAGCTTCATCCGCCCCGATACGGCGCTGTTTCCGAAAAAATTCGTGCGCGCCATGTCCGACGGATCGACCAGCGCGCTCACCGCCGCCACCACCTGCGCCTGCGCCGGCATCATCGTCGGCGTCGTCACGCTCACCGGCCTAGGGCTCAAGTTCTCGTCGATCGTGATCGCTTACGCCGGCGGCAGCCTGCTGCTGACCGCGATCTACACCGCGCTGATCGTCTGGGTGATCGGCCTCGCGGTGCCGGTGACTGCCTCCTACATCATCTGCGCGGTGATCGCGGCGCCGGCACTGACCAAGCTGGGCGTGCCGGATTTCGCCGCGCACATGTTCATCTTCTATTACGCGATCCTGTCGGAGGTTTCGCCGCCGACGGCGCTGTCGCCGTTCGCCGCCGCGGCGATCACCGGCGGCGATCCCTACAAGACGACGCTGCAGGCGTGGAAATACACGCTGCCGGCGTTCCTGGTGCCGTTCGTGTTCGTGCTCGACCCGCAGGGCATAGGGCTGCTGCTGAAATTGCCGCCGAGCGGAACCTGGATCGACATTGTCGAGATCACGGTTAAGGCCGCGGCCGGCCTCGCCTGCCTTGCTTTTGCGGCGCAGAACTGGGCGCTGCGGCGCACGACATTGGCCGAGCGGTTCCTGTTTCTGCTGGCGGGCTTGCTACTGATATTCCCGAGCTTGCTCGAAGCGGCCGCGGAGGCCATCATCGGGCGAGACATCGAGTACACGGCCACGGCGGGCTTCGTGATCGCCGCGGTCTTGTTGCTGCGACAAAAATTCATGCCGGGCACAACGGCAGCTGAACGACATTAGGGAGGAAGAGGAATGACACTTCGCTTGAAGACAATCGCCGCGCTGGTCGTGACCTTGTTCAGCTTGCTTGCGAGCGGCGCGCTCTATGCGCAACAGAAAGCGATCTCGATCGTCACTGGCGGCACTGGCGGCGTCTATTATCCGCTCGGTGGCGGCATGGCCAACGTGCTCTCGAAGTACCTGCCCGGCATCCAGGCGACCGCCGAAGTAACCGGCGGCTCGGTCGACAACCTCAAGCTCATCGGCACCAACAAGGCCGAGATCGGGCTCTCGATGATGGACGCCGCGCTCGATGCGCTGAACGGCGTCGACAAGTTCGCGGCCGGGAAGATACCGGTGCGCACGCTGATGGTGCTCTATCCGAACCGCATGCACGTGGTTTCGATCGAAGGCACCGGCATTAACAAGATGGTCGATCTCAGGGGCAAGCGCGTATCGACCGGCTCGCCCGGCAGCGCCACCGAGGTCATGGCATTCCGCGTCCTCGAAGCGGCCGGCTTCGACGTCGCTTTCTTCCGCGACCTGCGGCGCGAGCGCCTCGGCGTCGCCGAGTTGGTCAACGCGCTGAAGGACCGCAAGATCGACGCCCTGTTCTGGGTCGGCGGAATTCCCACCGCGGCGATCACCGACCTCGGCGCCACGCCGGGCGTGAAGATCAAAATGATCGACACCGCCGACCTGGTCCCGGTAATGAACAAAAAATACAACGACCTCTACAGCACCGATGTGATCAAGGCCGGTGCTTATCCCGGGCAGGATAAGGACAACCCCGTGTCCGTGGTGTGGAACATCCTGGTGGCGAACGCGTCGATGCCCGACGACATGGCCTACAACATCGTGAAGACGTTGATGGAGAAGAATCCGGAGCTCGTGGCCGTCCATCGCGAGGCGCAGAACTTCACGCTGGCAAATCAGGTGCCGGCGAACTCGGCGATCCCGTGGCACCCCGGCGCGGCGCGCTACTTCAAGGAGCGCGGCGTCAAGATGTGAAACGGCGCGAACTTGTCTCAAGACAGGCGCGGGCGGCTTTGGCTGCCCGCGTTTTCATTGGGGCCTGCGCGTTAACCCGGCGGCAACGTTAACCGGGCGATAAGACGCCCTGCCCTTTTTCATGGGACGGGGCCTGTTCGTGTTGCGTGTGTCGCGTAGCGTTGGCGTGCGAAAAATTGCGGTCAGGCGCCGGCGGGCAACGCCCGCGGCACCGCTCGCGCTCGCTATCATCGTCTTTTTCGGGATGCCCACTCGTATCACGCAACAGGATCTCGGCAGCCTGCTCGCGCAGCAGCCGGGCGTCACCGAGCGCGCGCGCGCCTTTTTTCTCGCCAGCCCGTTCGCGACGCTGAAGACCGCGACCTTCGCGCCGCCGGTGCGGCCGATCGGCAGCGCGATCTCCACGTTCAAGGTGCATTTCGATCCCGACATCACCGGCTCGATCCCGGGCAGGCCGAACCCGGCCGCGTTCGACTGGACCGGGTTCGATGTGACGCTCGAGGAGGAAGTGTTCCAGATCCCGGTCGTCAACCGGGCGAAAAAGGGCGACCTGCTGAAGCGCATGCCGGTCGCGCTGGCGCCGGCCGATCCGGTGGCGCCGCCGAAGCCGGTCGATACCGCCACGCTCGAGCAGCCGCTCATCCCGGCGGAACCCAACAGCGATTTCGACGTGGCGATGCCGCTTCAGTCCGAGCATCCGGCGATCGCCGAGATCGCGGCCGCCGCGGGACCGCGGGCGGACGTGGCGGGCACCATGCTCGAACCGGGGGCCGAAAAGATTCCGTCCTGGAACATGTATCGCGTGTCGCGGCTGCTTGTTCGGCACCGACGAGGACATCCTGCCGCCGGCGCCGTTCGAGCATCGCGCGCCGGTGAGGCTCGCGGCGCTTCCGGGGGCGGCGGCGGAGATCGGCAGCGTCGCGCCCAAGGGCCTGGTCACCGGCGAGGAAAACCGGCCGAAGAGTCCGGCCGAACAGCTCAAGATCGTGGGCGCGCCGCGCGCCAAGGCCGAGAAATGCCTGGCCGAAGCGGTCTATTTCGAAAGCCGCGGCGAGGTCGAGCGCGGCCAGGTCGCGGTGGCGCAGGTGGTGGTGAACCGCTCGCTCTCCGGCTATTACCCGGCCGATATCTGCGGCGTGGTCTATCAGAACGCGCACCGGCATCTGGCCTGCCAGTTCACCTTCGCCTGCGACGGCATCCGCGACGTGATCACGGAGCCCGCCATGTGGGAGCAGGCCAAGCGCATCGCGCGCGACATGCTCGACGGGAAAATCTGGCTCAACGAGGTCGGCAAGGCCACGCACTATCACGCCTTCTGGGTGCGGCCGGTGTGGGTGCGCGAGATGCGGACGCTGCAGCGCATCGGCGTGCACACGTTCTATCGCCCGCGCAAATGGGAAGGCGGCTGAGCCGCGTATCCCCCTGGCGGCTACTGGTTGGTGAAGCCGCCGAAAATCGCACTGAACGGATTGGTCGGGACGGGAGCCGGAGCCGCGGGACGCGGCCGGCGCGGGGTTTTCTTGGCGTCGGATTTCGTATTCACGGGAAGATCGGCCGTGGCCCGCGGGTTCTCGACCGGTTCGGTAGCCGCCGGAGCTAGCGCGGCGGGAAAGGCAGGCGCGGGAATCAGCCGGCGCGGGTTTTGGCGGGATCGTGCCGGTGATTTCGATCGCGGCCGGCGGGGCTACGGGTGCGGGTGCGGGCGCGGCGACCGCTACGGGCGCGGGCTTCGCGGCGGGCGTTTCGATCACCACCGGCAGCGAGGCGTTCGGCTCGACGCGCGGGCGCTCGACGATGCGGCTGGCGGGACGCGCCGGTTCGTGAGCGATCTTGAACGAGGCGACGAGGGCGATGCCGCCGAACAGGATGACGATGCCCGCGACGCAAGCCGCGATCACAACCCGGAAATCGAGCATAAGCAACGCCTCCCCGGGCCCGCACAGGCGGCCTGGGCCTCGAGCGAATCGGCCGATGCGCGAAGCTTAGCCGAGTCGCGGCAGGCCCGGCAGCGGGCAGCGCGGGCTTAGCCCCCGCTACTTTTTCTTTTTCTGCTGTTGCTGCGCGGCGGCGTAGGGACTGGCCATGCAACCGCCCTGCACGCCGCGCATGGCCTCCTGGCACTGCTGCCAGCTGTCGTAGTAGCAGAGCATGCGCCCGTCCTGATCGAGCGAGCAGAAGGCGCGGTTGCCCTGCTGGGCGGCGGCCGGGCCCGGGAGGCCCGCGAGCAGCGCGCCGCCGAACGCGCCGGCGATAATCATGGTCCTCATGGCCTTCCTCCTTCGCATCTCCCGGCCCCGTGCGCGCATGTTCGGATGGGCAAGGGTTTCTGTCCAGCCGCCAGCGAAATCCTGAGTCGGTGCAAGGCTTTGGGCGGCGGTCTTGGCAGCTCAGGTTTCGATTCAAGTGCGGGCTCAGAGTTCGATTCCGGTGGGCCGGGGCAAGGGGTTCGGGCTGAATCGTTTTCGGCCCTCCCCCTCAAGGGGGAGGTGAAAAGAGCGGAGGCAAACGCTCTCGTTTCCGCGCGAGGTTTTCTCGCCGGGGCATCGAGCCGCCCGTTCGGTCTGCGCCCCGGAAAGTCCGAGGGCGCGCGGGACGCCGGGGACTTCCAGTCCCCACGGTCCTGTGTCGAGGAAAGTAGAAAGACACAGGAGGTCTTGCCGCAAGGGGCCGGTTATCCGCCGGCGTCCCGCGCGCGGTGTTTGAGGTTTGCTCCACATGAACCCCGGTGGACTTACCGAGCCCCGTTGTAACGAGGCCCATGCTCTATCCACCGCTGGCGGGACCCCTCACCGGCATCTCCGTGTTTGGGACACGAGAGCGCCAGACCCGGAGGCCCCTGTGACGCGCGGTTGGCGCGCCGGGCCCATGCGGCTTGGACCGCCGCGAGAGGGTGCGTTACGCCCTGCCCGCGGCCACCGCGACCCACCCCACGTCAAAAGAACGCTCTAGAGACGCCCCTCGGGAGGGGTGGGATGCGTGGAATGTAGTCCTAATATAAAATCGTGTCAATAGTTTATTTTCCTATATGTATATTTAACACCATAGTTGAAGCTCTAATGCTATTTCGACAAGCGCGGCGATGTCCGCTTAGTGCCAACGACGGACATTTGAAGACAAGTAATCGGGTGGCCCCTTCTACCCTAAAGCCATCTCCGTCGCACAGTTCTGTCACTCGCGATCGCCATCAAGCCTTCCATCGCGCAATTGGAAGATGTGGTCGAAGCGATCGAAAATCTTCTCGTCGTGCGTGACGGCAATGATCGCGGCGTCCCGCTCAACGGCAAGCTTACGCAGAAGATCCATGACAATCAGCGCACGCTTCGAGTCGAGGGCGGCAGTCGGTTCATCCGCAAGAATGATGCGCGGTTGATTGGCAAGTGCGCGCGCAATGGCAACACGCTGCGCCTCGCCGCCGGATAGCGTGGCCGGCATCGCGTTCTTACGGTGTCCCACCTCCAGATAGTCGAGGAGATCGACCGCCCGTGCACGTGCATTAGCCCCATCGACGCCCGCTAATTGCAACACGATTGCGACATTGTCGGTCGCGTTCAGAAACGGCAGAAGATTATGAACCTGGAAAATGAATCCGATCTTTTCGAGCCGCAAACGTCGCAAATCGCCACGCTGCCAGCGGCCATCCTGGACGACCAGTTCGCCGTCGAGCTCCATTGAGCCCGAAGATGGATCGAGAATGCAGCCTATAATGTTCAGCAGCGTGGTCTTACCGGAGCCCGATGGCCCTAGCAGGGCGATGACCTGCCGAGGGTAAACCTCGAGCGAAACGTCTCGGAGCGCGTCTACCCGCGTCTCTCCCTCGCCGAAATGCTTGGAAATGTTCTCTAGCCGCACAAGTGGCGCGGCCTTGATTGCAGTTGCCATATCAGCCCCCGAGCGCCGTCGCTGGGTCAACCTTGAGGGCGACACGCACGCCGAGGCCGCTAGACAATAGACACACGGCAAAAACGATAAGTCCAAGGACCAATACGTTGTCCGGCTCAAGTACGACCCGGCGCGGAAAGTAGTCCTGAATATTGACAATAAGGGCGACGCCAATCGCAAATCCGATGAAGCCGAGCGCCAAGGCTTGTTGCACGATCATGCCAATGATGGTCCGATCAGACGCTCCTATCAGCTTCAAGGTCGCGATCTGTTTCAGCTTCTCCATCGTCATCGTGTAGATGATAAGCGCAATGATCACCGCAGAAACGACGAGCAGAAGAGACGTGAAGAGCCCGATCTGGCGCCGCGCCCGGTCGACCAGCGACCGGGTCAGAATGGCTTCCTGCGCCTCCTGAGTGATTGCGGATAGGTGCTTCCAGCGCCGGATAGTGTCGGCAACAACGTCAGCCGAGGCGTTAGGCTGTAACCGAGCTACGACGGCATTAACAGTGTCACGGTTTCCTGTGCCGGAACCTCGTGCCAACTGCACGCGTTGGGCGGGGGGCGCGAGGTCGAATTGCAGCTTCTGCGCATCAGGCAGGGTGATGTAGATGGCCGGGTCCCCTCCAGTATTGACTTGGTGCTGCGTGAGACCGACGACCGTAAATATGCGCCGACCAAGCTGGATCCGATCACCAAGTTCGAGGCCGGTGGTGCGGTCGGCGACCATCTCATAGTGGCTGTGAGCGATGCTGCGCCCAAGCACGATCTCCGGCGGACCGCCCGGGCGTGTTGGTTCGTATCCAATGACATAGAGCCTTAACTTCGCGCCGTGATATTGCGTTTCAACCGTCTGATAGGTGATGCTGCCGGCGGCGGCTACGCCGGCGATGCGGGCAACAGCTTCACGAATGTCTCCAGGAATGCGCGAAGCCTCTGCGAACGGACCGCGCGTATTGGCTTCCACCACCCAAAGGTCGATAGCCGGAGCACGTGCGATGGTGAGGGCATCGACAATAAGGCCACGATAGATGCCGATCATCGCCAGGACGACTCCGAGCAGAAGTCCAAGTCCCACGCATGTCAGCAAGAACCGGCCGAGGTTGTGCCGAATGTCGCGATAGGCGAGATTCACTTCGTCCTCGCCTCAATCACCCTTACTGAACGGTCTTCGCTAAAGCCATTCTCAATGCGCGAAACCACGCGCGCCCGGTCGGGCAGGCCCTCGACAATTTCGAGCCGCGCGTCCTCCGTACGATGCCGGAATTTGACGAGACGGCGCTGCAAGCGCCCGGATTTAACCGTCCACACCCGGCCTTCTCGACCATTGTAGCCTTGCACTGCGGCTTCCGGAACGAGCAGTGCCTTGTCAAGCTGGGCAACCGTTATCCAAAATTCGGCCTGCTCGCCAAGATAGACCCGTGGTGGAGGATTGTCCCCCTTAATGAAAATGCGTCGCTCTTCGGTTACGCGGTCGCTTTCCAAGCCGATGCGCTCCACTCGCCCCGTGAAAGCATCCTGCGGTCGCGAGCGAAGACGGGCATCGACCCGCTGGCCTTCCTGAATGAAGCCCGCGCGGGCCTCGTCGACGTAGGCAAGGCCCCAGTAGGTGCCGACCGCGATCAGCGTATATATCGGATCGCCAGCCTTAATGACGGTGCCGAGTTCTTTGTGGCGTTCGATGACCAAAGCATCATATGGCGCGACGAGCGTCCGGTGTCGCAGCATGGTCTCCTCAAACTGGAGCTGCGCCCGCGCATCAGTCAGTTGCGCTTTGGCGGTCTCCACCTCGCTCTGCGCTACGGCAACATCGGCTTTGGCCACGGCCTCGTCCCTGATGGCTTCCTCCGCGACCTGCTGGGATACGATGTCGCGACCGACAAGAGTCTGCTTGCGCCGGTTAGCCAACTGTCTTTGCGCCAAGACCGCCTGCGTCTTCTCAAGATTGGCTTCCCCCTTCTTGATGTTGACCTCGGCGATAAGCAGTGCGGCGCGCGCCTTGGCTACCTTGGCAGCCTGCTCGCCGGTGTTGAGGCGCGCCAGCACCTGGCCATTGGCCACACGATCGCCGTGGTCGGCGTTGAGCTCGACGAGCGTGGCACCGACCTCGAACCCAATCTTCGAGAGGACACGAGCCTCGACCGTCCCAAGGCCGAATACGCGGACGGGGACGTTCTCCTCGATCGTTGCGACTTGCACGGCGATC
The DNA here is from genome assembly GCA_963765745.1 of uncultured Alphaproteobacteria bacterium. GTDB lineage: Bacteria > Pseudomonadota > Alphaproteobacteria > Rhizobiales > Xanthobacteraceae > JAHFPN01. The sequence continues at coordinate 163,943 of CAVXXM010000004.1, read as the reverse complement.
GGGCGAGTTGTGTAGATGTAGACGACTGCAGCGATCGCGACAGATATGACAATTGCCGCAAGTGCGATTTTGAACCGCGGTTTGCGTGCGGCAACCGCGAACCAAGATGTTGCTGCGCTGTCATTTGCTGTTGACTTCGTTGTGGTTGCCGGACGACTGGCCACTTCCGCCATAGGGGAAATCCTTTAAATTCTGCTTGATGCTGATACCCGATCTTCCGCTGCCATCAGGGTCGCCCGTGCTTCGCCATCGTGATTCTCTTCGGCACCCAGCTAGCTCGAAAGGCTAAGAAAATAATACCTTCGCGCGTGCGAATGAAAAATGATCCAAGTCAATCCGTCAGAGGTAGACTCACGTTGGTTCGCAACGGTCTCGCACACGAGCCTCGCGTCGAAACCTTAAACATTGCGCCACGGATCGACACCCACTGATCGAACCTGCTCAGACGGAGATAGCCTATCTCCGCGACGCTGCCCGGAAAAGTCTCTCGCTTGGACCCGCGAAACAGCGTCTCTTCCCGACGTTTCATCGAGCTCCCTGAAGTTCACCATGACATCCAAGCATATTAAATGTCCGCTTTGGGTCAAAAGCTGACATTCTCACCAGCCTAAGAAAAGCATGACTCCGAAGCGGCCATTAGGCGCAACGGGGTCGAAAGGGCGCCCGTGCTGGATGAGATACTGAAATATCGAAATCAAATCGGGCAGGTTCTGTCAGCCGTCTTCTCGATTTCGACTCTCATCATTTTGGAAAGCTATGCCGGATGGCATTCGTTCTTTTCGTTTGCCGCTGCCGCGGTCGTTTATCTTGCCGTTCCGAAGCTGTGGGGCCTTTTTGTTGGTCTTCTCCAGGGGCGATACTAGCTGAATTCGCTCCGTATTTTTTAAGCGCCGCAAAAGGGCCGCGAATTGAGCAGATCAAGTCACCTATCGAGAATCATCGCTATGGGGCCACGCTATGTGGAAAGCTTTAGCGGGTGCAGTAATTCTCCTGGTCGCTGCGGACGTCTATTTCTTCGACTCGAAATACACGAACGCGCTCAGCCGCCTTGCGGCTGAAATCGGTAGATCATTCGGTATCGTTTGGTCGTGACGCGCCGCCGGATGGCCGCAGTCCAGGCGAGCAGAAACACGGCGCTGTCGCCACATGAAGGACGGCAAATTAGCGAAGAAGAATGCTACCGAAGTGGATCGAGGCGCAACGGAAAAAACAAAGTCTCCCAAACGGGTCTTGTAAGCGGGTCTTGTAAACGGGCCTGCAGTAATTCCTGAAGGTCAGCTTATTGGAAGCCGTTTTGGACGTCCGTGAAGGTCGTGTTCAGCTTGGTGCCGATGCCCTGGGCCGCGGCGAGAATCACAATGGAAATACTTCCCGCGATAAGGGCGTATTCGATAGCGGTCGCGCCGGATTCGTCCCGGAGGAAGCTGAACGCTTTGGACATGGCACGCTCCTCGGAGCAGAATTGTCTTACTCGCACGATGCCCGTGGGCAATTAATATTGGCCTAACGAATTGTCTAGAGTTTTAACGAGCGAACGCGCCCCCGGTTCCAGTCCCGCCTAGGGTTGAGAGAGCATAAAAGCGAACATGCCCGGGCTTGGCGTTTCCCGCGCCAGCCCGGGAACCGGGCGGCCTGAAACTTAAGGACGGCAGGCCGGCGAAGAAGAATCTCTTCGAAGCGGCCAGAGGCGCAACGGAAAAAAGCCGGCCGCTTAGTAAGCCGCCGTCAGGCGGCTAAAAGCCGAGCGATCTCGCGATCTGCGTTGCACGATTGATAATCGTCTTCGAGTTACTCGAACCCACGAAGTACGCGTCCAAGAGGATGAACGCGATGATGGCAAGGAATGTCCAGCGCACTATGGCTCGCAAGTTGATCTCCGGATCGATGTGCTGATGGAAACGGCCCGGCTGGCGATTCGGGGTAGCGGGAGACAGAATAGCAGATCGGCGACCGGCTGCGTGCCGTCTATAATTCGCTCAAGCAGCGAGAGCATCCGTCCTTTAGCCGCAGGTCCGATGCGGGGCCGGCAGCGGACCCCGGGCCATAAAGGTGCCGAAGGTCTAGGCGGCGGAAAGTTTGAATTCCGCGATCGATCGTAATTCGCCGATTGCCGCTTGGAGCCGCCGCGTGAGGTCGATCGTCGTCTGCTTCGCAATTGGCAACTCCGCTGTCGGGATCGGCGTGCCGAATGTCACCCGGATGACGGGCCGGTGCAGAAGATGCACGGCTTGCATCTGTTTCGGGCCTTGAAAGAAGGCGGGCACAAGTGGAACCCGGGCGTGCAGCGCGACCGCCGCGGCGCCACGCTTGAAGGCGATATTTTCGTCGCTTCGGGTGCCGCTCGGGAAGATCAGGATGAGCCCGCCATGCTGCAGAATATCGACCGCGGTCTTGATCGAACCCGGCGACGGGTGCGCGCGGTCGATCGGAACGGAACCGCCGTGCGCCAGGACAAATCGCGCCAGCGGCGGATCGAAAAGTTCCTGCTTCGACATATAGCGCAGCTGTCTCGGGTACACGGCATAGGCCATCCACAGGCTGTCCGCCCAGCCGACGTGATTGCAAGCGATGACCGCCCCGGCCCCGCCGGAGCGAAAAAAGTCGGGCCGATTGACGATCTCCGGCTTGCCGATGCGCTCGAAGAGAACTTTCAGCCCGGGCGAGATGACTGTGAGAACGTTCATGCAGCATATCCTGACCGACAGGGTCTCTAAACGAACGAAATAGGCTCGGCGCCTACGGCTTCTGCGGCTGCATCCGGTCCGCCGCGTTGAAGTATTTTCTGGCGTGCGCGACGAGTTGCGCGTCGCTTGGATGATCGACGGTTTCCACTCCGGCGATGACGTTCATCAGCTTGGGGTCGTGGTGGCTGAATGTGTTTGACCAGTTCGGTCTTCGCATTGGCCGGCCCGGCAATGAGAACCGCACCGGCGTCGGCAATCGATCCGGCGACCGCGTGAAGAAAGTCGTGGTCCTCCGAGGCGTGCCCGCTGCCGATCGTGTTTGCCTTGTGGTGGATGTGCCGGGTCGGATGATCCGGGTGCAAAACGAGCCGCTCGACGTCGGCCGGGCTGAAATGGAACACGCGCGCCTCGTGGTGATCGATCCAAACGACGGCATGAAAGTGATGCTTACTCATGGAACAAGTCCTTTTTCCGGCGATCGATTTTCCGGCGATCGATGGGTTCTGGAGATCTATAGTACATTAGAAGGGCCGTCAGCCGGCCAATTCTATGGTTGCCGCGAATGCTGCCGCTTGAGCGCCCGCGCCGCCAGACGGCCGGCGCCCCAGGCGAACAGAAACACCAGCGCCATCGCCGCCAGCAGCAGCCCGATCTCCTTCAGCAGCAAGGCCAATGTGATGCCGCCGCCTTCGAGGATGGCGTTCCTCACCGGCAACGAAAACATCCAGACCAGAAACAGAAAAGCCGACAGATAAACCGCCGTCCGGAAGACGAGCCTGCGGGCGAAAGATTCGTGCGGATACTCGTCGGCGGTCATGGCGCCCTCGTGTTCGCGGCGTTTCCGATTTTCCGGCCCGCCCAGACTATCACCGCCCGCCCGCGGCCGTCTGGCGGCCCCTGGCAAACCCGCCAAATTGGACCGAATGGGTCAGTGGTTTCTCATCTATGAATTCATCGAACGTGGCGATTGCCAGCTACTTTCACGCACGATTCTCGACCGAAACGGGCAGCTGCGGATAATCATTTGCAATTGTAACGATCTCTGAAAGCTCTCGCCAATTAGGCGCTGGTACTCCCATGAAACTGATACGAAACCCCTCCTAGGAGATTCGAAATGACCAAACTGCAATCTTTTCTGCGCGATGAATCCGGCGCCACCGCCATCGAATACGGCCTGATCGCGGCCTGCATTTCCGTCGCGATTATCGCCATCGTTCAGGGCGTCGGCACCAAGCTGGTTTCGACCTTCACGAAGGTCGAGACGGCGCTCCAGTAAGAACCACTCCTCCTACGCCTAAGGCCCCGGCCGTTTGCCGGGGCCTTTCCTTTTTTGCCGGCCAGCTTGCGGCCGATCGCTAAATTCGAAGCTAAAACATTTCCAGTTCTTACAGACGGCGTCATAAGCTCTAGTCATGTGGCGCGCTATGGCCATGGCGGTGATCGCGTTCATCCTCGCGGACGCATACTTCTGGAATTCGAAACTGCTCCACACGAGTATGCGGCTCGTACATCAGATCGCGCTGGCGTTCGGCATCTCCTACTCCTAGCCCACGGCATCCATAAGCCGATACGATAGTTGGCGAATTCCTCCGCCCCCAACCCGCCCCAATCCACTGTATGGTTCGGCGCGCAGACCAATTCCGAATCGGAGGAAATCCCCATGAAGAAGATCGCCTTGGCTATCGTGCTCTCGGCGTTCGCGCTCTCGCCGGCTTATGCTTCGTGCAAGAGCGAGGCGACCGGCAAGAAGCTCGCCGGCGCCGCGCTCACCAGTTTCATGAAGAAGTGCGAGACCGACGCGGCGGCCACCTGCGACAAGACCGCCATGGACCGCAAGCTCGCCGGCGCGGCCAAGACCAGCTTCACCGGCAAGTGCGTCTCCGACGCCGTCGGCGGCTGAACCCGCTTTTATCGTAACGCGAAGCCCGGCCGCGAGGCCGGGCTTTTCGTTTACGCGCGGCTGGAGAGAAGCGCCGTTGATGTGAATCAAGGCGAGTTCGATTCAGCGGAGCATCCTTGCACATTCAGTAATTTGCGAGGCAGCGCATGGATCAGAAGCCGACCGTCTATACGTGTCCGATGCATTCGGAGGTGCGTCAGCCGAGTCCGGGCAAGTGCCCGAAGTGCGGCATGACCCTGATGCCGGAGGGCGCGCGCTTCGGAATGCTGCGGCACATGTTCAGCAGCCCTCTGCATATCACCATCATGGCGGCGGCGGTGGCGGCGCTGATGGCCGCGGCGATGATGATGACGCGCTGACCGCGCCCTCACCCGCCCTTCAAGCCTTTCGCGGCACGGCCGAGCCTGGCCTGCATCGCGGCGCCGAGCGCCATCAGCCCGGTGGCGGGCCGCACCATGACCTCGAATTCCTGAATCAGCCCGGCCTCGTTGAAACGAACGAGGTCGATGGCCTTCAGCTTCTTGTCGCCGATACGGGCGGAAAATTCGAGCGCGATGTCGTGCGGGCCGGAGACGAATTCGCGGTGATAGACGAAATCCTCAAACACCGCCTCGGCCGCGCGCAGCACCAGGCACACGGCTTCCCGCCCCGGATAGGGCGGATAGGCCACCGGCGAGCGGAAAATCGCGTCGATTGCCACGATCGATTCGAGCCCAGTGAGGTCGCGGCTGGCCACCATCTCGCGCCATTTGGCGAGCGACGTCTGCGCGGCAGGGGAAAGGGGCATGGCACCGTCACATGTTCGGATAGTTCGGCCCGCCGCCGCCTTCGGGCGGGACCCAGGTGATGTTGCCGTTGGGATCCTTGATGTCGCAAGTCTTGCAGTGGACGCAGTTCTGCGCGTTGATCTGGAAACGCGAACCGCTGGCGTCCTCGACCCATTCATAGACCCCCGCCGGGCAATAGCGCGCGCTCGGGCCGGCATAAACGTCGTGCTCGCTCTTTTTCTGCAGCGCCATGTCGGCGACGAGCAGATGCACGGGCTGGGCCTCCTCGTGGTTGGTGTTGGACAGGAACACCGAGGAGAGCTTGTCGAAAGTGATGATGCCGTCGGGCTTGGGATAAACGATCGGCTTGAAGTTTGAGGCGGGCTTTAGGCACGCCGCATCGGTCTTGCCGTGCCGGAGCGTGCCGAAGGGCGAGAAGCGGAACAGCGTGTTCAGCCACATGTCGAGGCCGCCGAAGGCGAAGCCGAGCACGGTGCCGAGCTTCGACCAGAACGGCTTGAAGTTTCGCACCTTGTATAAGTCTTCGCCGATCGCCGAGCCGCGCCAGGCGGCGTCGTAGGCGAGCAGCTCGTCGCTGGCGCGGCCGGTCGCGAGCGCCGCCGCCACCGCTTCGGCCGCCATACACGCCCGACAGGATCGCGTTGTGGCTGCCCTTGATGCGCGGCACGTTCATGAAACCCGCGGCGCAGCCCACCAGCGCGCCGCCGGGGAACACGAGCTTGGGCACCGACTGCCAGCCACCTTCGCTGATGGCGCGCGCGCCATAGGAAATTCGCTTGCCGCCCTCGAGCGTGGGGCGGATCAGCGGGTGCTGCTTGAAGCGCTGGAACTCGTCGAACGGGCCGATATAGGGGTTCGCGTAATTCAGATGCACGACGAAGCCGACGACGACCTGCTGATCCTCCATGTGATAGACGAACGAGCCGCCGCCGGTGGAATTGTCGAGCGGCCAGCCGAAAGTGTGCTGCACCAGGCCGGGATGATGTTTTTCCGGCGCGACTTTCCAGAGTTCCTTCAGCCCGATGCCGAATTTCTGCGGCTCGCGGTCGCGTGAGAGCTCGAAGCGGTCGATGATCTGTTTCGAAAGCGAGCCGCGCGCTCCTTCGGCGAGCAGCGTGTATTTCCCGCGCAGCTCCATGCCCCGCGTGAAGCCGTCCTTGGGCTTGCCATCCTTGCCGACGCCCATGTCGCCGGTGGCGATGCCGGCCACCGCGCCGTTGGCGTCGTACAGCACCTCGGCGGCGGCGAAGCCCGGATAGATTTCCACGCCGAGCGCCTCGGCTTTCTTCGCAAGCCAGCGGCACACGTTGCCGAGCGATACGACGTAGTTTCCGTGGTTGGACAGTAGCGGCGGCATCAGGAAATTCGGCACGCGCAACGCGCCGGCGGGCCCGAGCCAGTAGAAACGATCTTCGGTGACCGGCGTCTTGATCGGGGTGTCCTTCTCCTGGCGCCATTCGGGCAACAGCCGGTCGAGGCCGATCGGGTCGATGACGGCGCCCGAGAGGATATGCGCGCCGACCTCGGAGCCCTTCTCGACCACCATCGACGTTGATGTCGGGCGAGAGCTGCTTCAGGCGAATAGCGGCCGCCAGCCCCGCGGGCCCGGCGCCCACGATCACCACGTCGAATTCCATGCTCTCGCGCGGGGGCAGATCGGCCATCGGTTTCCTCGTTCGCCTTCGGGAGTTTTCCCCTCTTTCCCGGGCCAATACAATCCGCTTTCCGCTCCGCCCGATTGCCGCTACGTCAAGCGCATGGCCGAGCCGAATCCATCGCTGCGTGAAATCCTCGCCTTCCATGTGGAGGCCGGGGTCGATGTGGCGTTGGAGGAAAAGCCAGTCAATCGGTTCGCTCAGCCCGCGAACGAGACTCCTGCCCCGGCCATTCAGGCACTCCGCCCGCTCCCGATCATTGCTCCCATCCCGCGCGCGGAGGCCGCGCCGCCCGCCACTCCCGATTCCGCCGTCATGGAAGCGCGCGTGGCGGCCAAGCGCGCGCAGACGCTCGAGGAATTGCGCGACACGCTCGCGCGTTTCGAGGGTTGCGCGCTTTCGACCACCGCCACGCAGCTCGTGTTCGCCGACGGCACGCCGGGCGCGCGCGTGATGTTCGTAGGCGAGGCGCCGGGCGCGGAGGAGGACCGCGAGGGGCTGCCGTTCGTCGGCCGCTCGGGGAAACTCTTGGACCGCATGATCGCCGCGATCGGCCTGAAGCGCAGCGAGGTCTATATCGCCAACATCGTGCCGTGGCGGCCGCCGGGCAACCGCACGCCGACGCCGCAGGAATTGTCAATTTGCCTGCCGTTCATCCGCCGCCAGATCGAGCTCGCCAACCCCGACTTTCTCGTCGTCATGGGCAAGCCTGCGATGCAGACGCTACTGGGGATCAACGAAGGCATCCGCGGCGTGCGCGGCCGTTGGGTCGATTACGACACCGGCACGCGCACGATCCGCGCGCTGGTGATGTTCCATCCGGCGTATCTGCTGCGCTCGCCGAACGAGAAGCGCCATTCGTGGCGGGATTTTCTCGCGCTGAAGAAGGCGCTGGCGACGAAGTGACTTCCTTCTCCCCAGTGGGGAGAGGTGAATTCAGGCGAGCCCGGTCAACTGCAAACTCAGCGCGCGCAGTTTCTTCCGCGCCTCCGCGTCATAGGCCTGATCGTTGGCGCGCTGCTCGACGAGGCTGTTGAAGAAGAGCCCGCCGCGGCCTTCGAGCGCATCCGACACGATCACGTTCATCGTCGCGTCGGCGCCCTGGGCCACGGTGGTCTGCGGCGTGCCGCCGCCGCGCAGCACCATGCCAGTGTTCATGAAGGTCGCCGGATGCAGCGAGTTCACCGTAATGCCGGCGCCCTCCAGCTCGTCGGCCAGATCCATGGTGAACATGATCTGCGCGAGCTTGCTTTGCCGATAGGCGCGCGCGCTGTCGTAGGCCTTCTCCAGCATGACGTCGTCGAACTCGAGCGCCTGCTGGCCGAGCGAGGCGACGTTCACGATGCGCGCGGGCGCGCTCTGCTTGATCGTCGGCAGCAGCAGATAGGTGAGCAGGAAGTGGGAGAGATAGTTGACCGCGAAGCGCAGCTCGAAGCCGTCGGCGCTGGTCAGGCGCCCGCCAGCGGGCGTCGACACTCCGATGCCGGCATTGTTGACCAGCACATGGAGCCGGTCGTGGTCGCGCAGCACCTCGGCGGCGAGCCGCCGCGCCTCGGCGAGCGAGGAGAGATCGGCCTGATAGAAGGCATGACCGGCCTTGGCGCCGCCGATCGCTTTCAGCACCTCTTCGCCGCGCGCGCGGTCGCGGCCATGCACGAGCACGCGCGCGCCCAGCGCCGCCAGGCGCGTGGCGACCTCGCGGCCGAGGCCGTCGGTGGAACCCGTGACGAGGACGGTCTTGCCGGAGGGGTTCATCAAGGCTTGTTGAAGTCAGGCTTGCCGCATATAGGCGGGGATTTCGCCGGTGAGGAATTCCTCGCGGCGCGGCGCGAACACGTCGATCACCTCGGTGTCCTCGGGAAACCAGGCCTCGTGCTCGACGCCGCCGGGGATCACGCCGACGTCGCCGGGGCCGCAGCTGCGGCGCTCGTCGCCGAGGCGGAAATCCATGCGGCCCTTGAGCATCCAGAAAATCTGCTCGTGCGGATGGCTGGTGCGCGCCGGCGTGGGCGCCGGCCTTCATGGTCCACCAGACCAGCATGGTCTTGTCGCCGGACAGCACGCGGCGGGTGATCTTATCGGTGATCCGCTCCTCGGAAATCTGCTTGAGCGAGCCGTAGCCTTTCAGGACGGGCATTTTACTCCTCCCACAACGACAGGGCGGCGAGGGTAGCCTCCCCTCGCCGCCCCGCCAATCGCTAATGCGTCAGCCGACTGCGAACTTGATGCCGAACAGGATGGCGATGCCGATCACCGCCGGCGTCGCCTCCTCGCTGCGGCCGGCCAGGATCTTGATCACCGCATAGGTGAGGAAGCCGAGCCCGATGCCGGTCGCGATCGAGTAGGTCAGCGGCATGGCGACGGCGCAGATCACCGCCGGCGCGTATTCGGTGATGTCCTTCCAGTCCATCTCGGCAAGGCCGCGCGCCATCAGGCAGGCGACGAACAGCAGCGCCGCCGACGAGGCGTAAGCCGGGATCATGCTCGCCAAGGGCGCGAAGAACAGCGCCAGCAGGAACAGGATCGCGACGAATACCGCGGTCAAGCCGGTGCGGCCGCCGGCGGCGACGCCGGCGGAGCTTTCGATGTAGCTCGTCGTGGTCGAGGTGCCGACCGCGGAGCCGAACATGGCGGCGAAGCTGTCGGAGATCAGCGCCTGGCGCATGCGCGGGAGCCGGCCCTGCTTGTCCAGGAGCCCCGAGCGGTGGGTGACGCCGATCAGCGTGCCGGCGTTGTCGAACAGATCGACCAGCAGGAGCGTGAGCACCACGACGATGAAGGAGAGCTCGAAGGTGCGCGAGAAGTCGAATTTGAGGAAGGTCGGCGCGATCGACGGCGGCATCGACACGATGCCGGAAAACTGCACGAGGCCGAACGGAATTCCGATCAAGGTCACGACGATAATTCCGATCAGCGTGCCGCCGAGAATTTTCCGGTGATTCAATGCCGCGATCAGCACGAAGCCGAACAGGCAGAGCACCGCTACCGGATTCTTGAGGCTGCCGAGCGTCACCAGCGTCGCCGGGTGATCGACCACGATCTTGGCCTGTTCGAGCGCGATGATGCCGAGGAACAGGCCGACGCCCGCCGAGATCGCGAGCTTCATGTTGTAGGGGATCGCGTTGATGATGTACTCGCGGATCTTGAATACCGAGATCAGCAGGAACAGCACGCCGGACAGGAACACGGCCGCCAGCGCCTGCTGCCACGTGTACTTGTAGGTGAGCACGATGGTGAAGGCGAAGAAGGCGTTGAGCCCCATGCCGGGCGCCAGCGCGATCGGATAATTGGCGTACAGCCCCATCACCAGCGTGCAGACCGCGGCGGCGAGACAGGTGGCGACGAACACCGCGTTCTTGTCCATGCCGGCGTTGGCGAGGATCGCCGGGTTGACGAAGATGATGTAGGCCATGGTGAGGAACGTGGTGAGACCGGCGATCGCCTCGGTGCGCACGTCGGTGCGCAGCCGCGTGAGACCGAAATAATTGTCGAGACTCGTCTCGAACGCCGATGGCTTTAACGCGGAAGGCTTGGCTGGCTTGGCTGCCTTTTCCTTGCTGGTGGCCATGAATTCCCCCTGTGCGGCGAAGGTTGCGCCTCGCCTGCCCCGTGTGTCGCCCGGCCGGAAAAGTTCCGGACGGACAAGTTTCCGCCGAGTTGGGAGGTTTTCCAACGCGATAGAGGCAGCGCGACCGCCGCGCCCACAGCCGCCGGCTAATCCATTGACCTGGCTTTACTTTTCGATGCGAGGGATGCGAACAGCGGCGGTGAATAACTCGGGCGCCATGGCGCGGCGGACATAGCTTCGCCACCCGGCGAGAGATAATCGGCGCGAGGATACGCAATTCCCCGATGGCGGAGGACCGCGATGGATTTCGACCCCCAGCTCCTCGCCCGCATCCAGTTCGCCTTCACCGTCACCTTCCACATCATCTTCCCGACCTTCACCATCGGGCTTTCGGCCTATATCGCGACGCTCGAGGTGATGTGGCTGCGCACGGGGCGCGATCACTATCATCTCATCGCGCGTTTCTGGACCAAGATTTTCGCGGTCTCGTTCGGGATGGGGGTGGTGTCCGGGATCGTGCTCTCGTACCAGTTCGGCACCAACTGGAGCCGCTTCTCGCTCGTGGCCGGCAACATCGTAGGTCCGCTCATGGGCTACGAGGTGCTGACCGCTTTTTTTCTGGAAGCGACCTTCCTCGGTATCATGCTGTTCGGCTGGAACCGGGTGCCGCCCTGGCTGCACGTGTTTGCGTGTTTTGCGGTGGCGGTCGGCACGTCGATGTCGGCGTTCTGGATTCTCTCGGCCAATAGCTGGATGCAGACGCCCACGGGCCACGCGATCCGCGACGGCATCGTCTACCCGGTGGACTGGCTCACCATCGTGTTCAATCCGAGCTTCCCCTATCGCCTGGCGCACATGCTGAACGCGGCGTATCTCACGACCGCCTTCGTCGTGCTCGCGGTCGGCGCGCGCTATCTGCTCGCCGGGCGGCACGTCGAGCAGGCCAAGACCATGGTGCGCATGGCGGTCGGCTTCGCCGCCATCGTGGCGCCGCTGCAGCTCGTCATCGGCGACCTGCACGGGCTGAACACCGCGAAATACCAACCGATCAAGGTCGCGGCCATGGAAGGGCACTGGGACGGAACCAAGCCCGGCGACTTCCACGTCTTCGCCTGGCCCGACGAAAAGACGGAGAAAAATCTCTACGCGCTCTCGATCCCCAAGGGCGGCTCGCTCCTGATCACCCACGATCCGAACGGGCTGTTTCCGGGATTGAAGAGCGTGCCGGCGCGCGACCGGCCGCCGGTGCCGCTGGTGTTCTTCGCGTTCCGGCTGATGGTACTGATCGGCCTCGCCATGATCGGCGCGGCCTGGGTCGGCATGATGCTGTGGCGGCGCGGCCGCCTATTCGACGCGCGCTGGTTCCTGTGGCCCTCGGCGCACGTCTGGTGGGCGGGCTTCGTCGCCGTCATCGCGGGCTGGGTGGTGACCGAGAGCGGGCGGCAGCCGTGGCTCGTGCAAGGGATCCTGCGCACCGCCGACGCCGCCTCCCCGGTGCCGGGCGGCGCGATCGCGACTTCGCTCGCGCTGTTCGTCGTGGTCTACGGCATCGTGTTCTCGATGGGCATCTATTACATCAACCGGCTGATCGCGAAGGGGCCGGAGGGCCGCATGGTCCAGCCCTCGGAGCACGGCCTGCCGAGCCGGCCGCTTTCGGCCGCCGAGGAAGCCGCGCGCGAAGCGCTCGGCCAGCGCAGCTAGAGGACGGGAGAGCGCCATGGAATGGTATCTGCCGGTGATCTGGGCGGCGCTGATCGGCACCGCGGTCGCGTTCTACGTGATCCTCGACGGCTTCGACCTCGGCGTCGGCATCCTGTTTCCGACCGCCAAGACCGAGCGCGAGCGCGACCAGATGATCGCTTCGATCGCGCCGTTCTGGGACGGCAACGAAACCTGGCTGGTGCTCGGCGGCGCCGGGCTGCTGGTCGCCTTCCCGCAGGCCTATGCGGTGATCATGCCGGCATTCTATCTGCCGGTGATCGTGATGTTGCTCGCGCTCGTGTTCCGCGGTGTCGCCTTCGAGTTTCGCCACATCGCGCACACCAGCAAGATCTACTGGAACATCGCCTTCTGCGCGGGCTCGACGCTCGCGGCCTTCAGCCAAGGCGTGATCTTGGGCGGCCTGATCCAGGGCATCGTGGTGCGCAACGGCCAGTTCGCCGGCGGGCCGTTCGACTGGGCGACGCCGTTCGCGGCGCTCTGCGGCCTCGGCATCGTCGCGGGTTATGGGTTGCTCGGCGCGACGTGGCTCGCCATGAAGACCGAAGGCCCGGTCGCCGAGCGCGCGCGCGAACACGCGAAGCTGCTGCTGCTCCTGGTGCTCGCCTTCATGGCGATCGTGAGCGTGTGGACGCCGATCGCCTTCGAGCGCATCGCGGCCCGCTGGTTCACGGCGCCGAACATCTTCCTGCTGTGGCCGGTGCCGCTGGTCACCGCGGTGGTGGCCTGGGCGTGCTGGGAGTGGCTCGAGGCCAAGCGCGAGGTGCTGCCGTTCCTGGCGGCGATCCTGCTGTTCCTGCTCGGCTATCTCGGCATTGTGATCTCGAACTATCCCTATCTGGTGCCGCCGACGCTCACGGTCTGGCAAACCGCGGCGCATCCTTCGAGCCAGATTTTCATGCTGATCGGCACATTGATACTGCTGCCGATAATCCTCGGCTACATCGTGTTCGTGTACTGGATCTTCCGCGGCAAGGTGCGCGAGGGCGAGGGCTACCACTGAGGCTCAAGCGAGCCGGTAAATCCGCCGCGCCGTGCCGGAGAAAATCTGCGCGCGTTCCGATTCCGAGAATATCGCAAGCGCCGCCTGGTGCGCCGCGAGCAAAGTTCCATAATCCGTCCACAGCTTCTCGATCGGGAAATTCGAGCCGAACAGGCAGCGCTCGGCGCCGAAATTTTCGATCATCTCGGCCGTGACGAAGCCGATGAAATCGCGATCGACCTTGTGCGCGAATGTGCCGAGGCCGGAGAGCTTGACCGCGACATTGGGGCAAAGGGCAAGTTCCTCGATACCGGCGCGCCAGAGCGCGATGCCCGCGGGCGTCGTGTCCTCCAGCATGCCGGCGTGCAGGAGCACGAACTGCAATTTCGGCAGCGCGCGCGCGAGCCGCGCGGCACTTGCCATTTGCGGCGCGAACACCTGCAACTCGAACAGCAGCCCGTGCTCGGCCAGCCGCGCGAGATTTTTCCGCACCTTGGGGTCGTCGCAGAGATCGGGCCGCGGCGCGAAACGATAGAGCGCGTTCTCGTGCCAGTGGAGCTGCATGCGCATGCCGCGCAATAGCTTCGACGCCTGCATCGCCGCATCGAGCGCGGGCGCGCAATCCTCGGCGAGCAGGTCCACGTAGCCGACGATGCCGTGCGGCCAGCCGCTCGCGTCCGCCACCGACTGCACCCACGCGATCTCGTCGAGCGCGCGGGCGGCCTGCCAGTTCGCCTGGACATAGACCGAGCGCGTAACGCCATTTGCCTCGGCGTCGGCGCGATACTCCGCGATCGGATAGTCGCGCCGCAGCGGCTCATAAGGTCCGAAGATGCGCGGCAGCATGGGTCCAGAGAGCCACGGCAGATCCGCCTGCCGCCAGACGTGATGATGGGCATCGACTATGCCGGTCATGCGCTCGCTCCGTTTCAATTCTGCGGCGGGATCAGCGCCCAGCCGAGCCGCACCGGGTCGAGGCGCCCGCTGCGCACCCAGTTCAACGGCAGCGGCGCTTCGGGAGAAAGCTGCGGCAGGCGGCTTGCGAGCAATTGCGGCGGCCGCGGATCGAGGCCCGCGACGGTCCACACCACGATGGCGCCGCTCTTCTTCAGCTGTTCCCGATCGATCCAGGGCGAGCGTAGCGGATCGCCGTCGATGAAGACGTGCGGCCGGTCGCGGCTGCCGAAGGCGACGGCGCTCGCCATGCGCGCGTCGCCGATCACGTATTCGAGCCGGCGGCTGGTGCGGTTCCGGAACACGTCGGTGAAATAGCGCCCGGCCGCCGCCGCGGGCCAGTTGGTCGGCCGGCCGCGGTCGGCGACCCAGGGCGCGACCAGGCTCGAGACCGCGTCGAGCGCCGGCGGCAGCAAGAGAAGGGCCAGCGCCGCGATCGCCACCGCGCGCTGCCGGTGTACGCGCGCGATGTCGGATGCGAACACCATGGCGAGCAGGCCCGAATAGAGGAACAGGGGCGCGGCGGCGGTGATCGGCTGGCGCACGCTGCTGACATATCCGAGCGCGAGCGCCAGAATCGGCGGCACGAGCGCGATCACGATCGTGCTGCGGCGCGCGATGCGCTCGACCGGCGGCCGCACGAATGCCGGCGCGGAGTCGAGATCGGAAGCGAACGCCGACGAGGCCACGACGATCAGCACGAGAAGCCCCATATGGCCGACCAGCGTCTGCAGCATCACGTCCTCGGCGCCGGTGAGCGCGCCGGGCTCGATGCCGCTCTCCGGCCCCGGGACGAAGCCCGCGAAGCCGTTCCACACGAGCCAGATGAAGCGCGGGGCGGCCAGCAGAAGCACGGCAATCGCTGCGATCAATGCGTCGCGGCCGGCGATGGCCGCGCGCCAGTCCTGGGTGATGAGCAGAAGGCCTTTCAGCGCCGCGCGGGCGCGCGGGTCGGCGAGCGTAAGCAAGCCGAGCGTGAAGACGACCAGCAGCCCCTGCACCCCGGAATAAGCCAGCAGCATCACGAACAATGCGAGCCCATAGCGGGCGCGGCGGCTGCCTTCGTGCAACGCGTTCCACCACAGCAGCACGCTCGCGGCCACCAGCGGCATCTGCAGGATATCGGCGTCGAAGGAACCGACCGGGAAAGCCACCGGATGCACGCCGACCATGAGCAAGGTCGCGATGGCGGCGTGGCGCTCGCCGAGAATCTTGCGCGCGAAGGCGAAGACGAACCAGCCGGCCAGCGCCACCGAAAGCGCCGGCAACAGGTTGGCGGCGAGAAAACTGCCGCCGAAGACATAGGCGAGATCGAGCAGCCAGAAAGCGAGCGGCGGCCCTTCGATATAGCCGAGCCGCGCCTCGCGCCCGAGCGCGAGCCCGACCAGCACCTCGGACGGCGGCGTCGGGTCGGCGATGAAGCGCGCCAAGGTCCACAGCGCCGCGTGCACGGCGAGCGCCAGCACGACGAAGGCGGCCGGGCGCGCGCGCAAGGCCTCGGTGAGCACTGTCGCTTCAAGAGGGCCGGGACCGGTGGGCGCGCGCATCAGGCGACTTTCATGGCAACACACACGGCCCGCACCGGCGCAAACGAGAGCCGATGATGCGGCGTCGGGCCCAGACGCACGAGCGCCTCGGCGTGCGAGGCGGTGCCATAGCCCTTGTGAGCGCCGAAGCCGTATTCCGGATAGGCGGCGCAGAGATTTTGCATCAGCCGGTCGCGCACCACCTTGGCGACGATGGACGCGGCGGCGATCGAGGCGACGATGCCGTCGCCGCCGATGACCGGCGCATTCTCGCACTCCAGCGCGAGGCCGTCGCGGCCATCCACCAGCACGAGCGCGGGCCGGCGCGGCAGCGCGCGCACGGCGGCCGCCAGCGCCCACAAGCTCGCGCGCAGGATATTGTCGCGGTCGATGCGCGCGGGCGGCGCCATGGCGAGCGCCACCTCGGCGGTCGCGCAGATTTCTTCATAGAGCGCTTCGCGGCGGGCGGGCGACAGGCGCTTGGAATCGTCGAGGCCCGGCGGCACGCGGGCGGGATCGAGGATCACGGCGGCGGCCACCACCGGCCCGGCCCAGGGCCCGCGGCCGGCCTCGTCGCAGCCGGCGACCGGCGATGCGCCCCGCGCATAGGCCGCGGCCTCGCGAGCGAAATCGGGCAGCGTTCTCGTGCGCCTGGTCCCCGCGCGAACTCATTCGGCCTCCTCCGGCGCGAATGTGCAGTGCCGGGCCGTGCCTCGCAATCGGCCAAAGGAGCGCGATTGCCGCCAACCCACAGGTCCGCCACAATGGCCGTTCAGGCGTTTCTCGAAGCATTGCCCGCAGGAGAGGCCCCATGCGGTGGGAAGACTATCGGAGCAGCGACAATGTCGAGGACCGGCGCGACGAGCGCGGCGGGTTCGAGACGGGCGGCATGCAGGTCCCGCTTGGCGGCGGGGGGCTGGGCATCGGCGGCATCATCATCGTCGGCATCATCGCGCTGGCGCTCGGCATCGATCCGGGCGTGCTGATCGGCAATCTCGACCAGGTGATGAACCAGCCGCGCTACGAGGAGCGCGGCCGCCCGCCGATGCGGCCAGACGGGCCGGCGCGGCCCACCTCGCAGCCGAAAGGCGCGCCGACCGACCAGACCGGCCGGTTCGTCGCCGCCGTGCTGGCGCAGACCGAGGACGTGTGGAAGCAGATCTTCAAGGATAGCGGCCAGACCTACCGGGAGCCGCGGCTCGTGCTGTTCGCCAACGCCGTGCAATCGGCCTGCGGCTTTGGCCAAGCGGCCACCGGGCCGTTCTATTGCCCGCAGGACCAGCGGGTCTATTTCGATATTTCCTTCTTCCGCACCCTGCGCGAGCGTTTCAAAGCACCGGGCGATTTCGCCGCCGCCTATGTGATCGCGCACGAGGTCGGCCATCACGTGCAGAATCTCATGGGCATCCTGCCGCGCGTAACTCAGCAGCGGCAGCGCGCGCAGAAGGCGGAGGCGAACGCGCTTTCGGTGAAGCTGGAGCTGCAGGCCGACTGTCTCGCGGGCGTGTGGGCCTTTCACGCCGACAGCAAGCTCAAGGTGCTTGAGCCCGGCGACGTGGAAAAAGCGCTGGCGGCGGCCGCCGCGGTCGGCGACGACCGGCTGACCCAGGGCCGGGTGGCGCCCGAGAGCTTCACCCACGGCACCTCGGCGCAGCGTCAGGCCTGGTTCACCACCGGCGTAAAGACCGGCTCGATCCAGCGCTGCAACACGTTCGCGCCGGACGCGAAGCCGGCGAGCTAGAGCGGCGAGGTTCGATCGCCGCGATTTCTAGGCTCGTGAGCTCTAGACTCTTGCGACTTTCTTGTTCTGCGCGGCGACGACGCGCACGCCCTTGACCCAGCTCGCCGCCCGGACCCGCCTGGAAGCGCGAACTTTCTTCAGGACTTGCGCGCCGCCTCCCTTTGGCGGGTTGCCGACGAAGTCGAAGCCCTGGATGCCGTCGGACGGCGGACGCTTATAGGCGTGCTGCGACAAGCCGATGCTCTTCCATCCGGCCGTCGAAACCACGCCTTGCGCGCCAACAGCGAGCACCGGCGGTTTCGAACGGATAATTCTGGCTTTTACGCGCGTCACTTTTCTGACTTTGCGCATGGGTTTCCTCTCAACGTTGCTTGGTTTCAACCTACAAGATCAGGTTGCGAGCACAAAGCAGGCCGCCGAATACCCAGCGTTCACGCCGCTTGCCGCCGGAGGTTTGACAGGGCGCCGCCCGCTCGGCGAGTTTGGCCGAATCAGTGCCGCACAGGACCCAGATGCCCGGTCTCGACCAATCCAAGCCCTTCGTGCCGCTGTCGATCGCGGTGCTGGCGGTATCCGACACGCGCTCGCTCGAGGACGACAAGTCGGGCGCGCTGCTCGGCGAGCGCATCGAGACCGCCGGCCACAAGCTCGCGGCGCGGGCGGTGGTGACGGACGACGTCAAGGCGATCCGCGCGCAGGTGAAGAAGTGGATCGCGGACAAGAGCATCGACGTGGTCATCACCACCGGCGGCACCGGCTTCACCGGCCGCGACGTGACGCCGGAGGCGGTCGAGCCGCTGTTCGAAAAGCGCATGGAGGGGTTCTCCGCGCTGTTCCTGATGGTGAGCTTCGACAAGATCGGCACCTCGGCGATCCAGACGCGCGCCACCGCGGGCGTCGCCAATTCGACCTTCATCTTCTGCGTGCCCGGCTCGCCCGGCGCCTGCCGCGACGCGTGGGACGAAATCCTCGTGCACCAGCTCGATTTCCGCTACCGCCCGTGCAATTTCGTCGAGATCATGCCGCGGCTCGACGAGCACCTGAAGCGCGGGAAGGCGCGGAACAAGCGCTGAGTTCGGTTTTGGGGTAGGATGCGCTTCAGTCCCGCCCCTTTCGCCAAACATTTCGTTCCATCGGGAGGCACGCCAATGAACATCGCCGTATCGTCGATCAAAGGTCACGAGCCGACGCAGAATTTTCTCGCCGCCAAGCGCAAGCTGCTGATCGGCGGCAAATGGGTCGATGCCCAATCGGGCAAGACCTTCCCGGTCTATAACCCGGCCGACGGCCAGGTGATCGCGCAGGTCGCCGAGGGCGACAAGGCCGACGTCGATCTCGCGGTGAAGGCGGCGCGCGCCGCGTTCGAAAGCGGGCCGTGGGCGAAAATGGCGCCCAACGCGCGCGGCAAGCTGTTGTGGAAGCTGGCCGACGCGCTCGAAGCCAACGCCGACGAATTCGCGCTGATCGAGACGCTCGACAACGGCAAGCCGCTGAAAATGTCGAAGCTGGTCGATGTCGCGGGTTCCGCCGACCGCATCCGCTATTACGCCGGCTGGGCCACGAAGCTGTCGGGCGAGACGGTCGATATTTCCATGCCCGGCCAATGGCACGCCTTTACGCTGCGCGAGGCGATCGGCGTCGCCGGCCTGATCGTGCCGTGGAACTTCCCGCTGATGATGGCGGCGAACAAAATGGCGCCGGCGCTGGCCGCCGGCTGCACGGTGATCCTGAAGCCCGCCGAGCAGACGCCGCTCTCGGCGCTGCGGCTCGGCGAGCTCATGCTGGAAGTGGGCTTCCCCGAAGGCGTGGTGAACATCATCACCGGCTTCGGCGAGACCGCGGGCGCGGCGATCACCGAGCATATGGGCGTGGACAAGGTCTCGTTCACCGGCTCGACCGAGGTCGGCAAGCTCATCCTCAAGGCCGCGACCGGGAACCTGAAGCGCGTCACGCTCGAGCTCGGCGGCAAGTCGCCGACCATCGTGTTCCCCGACGTCGATATCGACACCGCGGTGGCGGGCGCCGCGCGCAGCATTTTCTTCAATAGCGGCCAGGTGTGCGCCGCGGGCTCGCGGCTGTTCGCGCACAAGAAGGTGTTCGACCAGATCGTCGAAGGCATCTCCAAGAACGCGCAAAAGCTCAAGATCGGTTCCGGCATCGAGCCCGATACCGATATCGGGCCGGTGGTCTCGCTGGAGCAACTGGAGCGCGTCACCGGCTATCTGAACGCCGGAGCCAAGGCCGGAGCCAAGGCCGTGACCGGCGGCGGCAAGGTCGATCGCGAGGGCTATTTCGTGCAGCCGACGATCCTGACCGGCACCACGGCGGATATGGCGGTGCGGCGCGAGGAAATCTTCGGGCCGGTGCTGTGCGCCATGACGTTCGACGACGACGATCTCGACAAGATCGCCGCCGAGGCGAACGACACCAGCTATGGCCTGGCGGCCAATGTGTGGACGCGCGATCTCAGCACCGCGCACAAGATGGTGCGCAAGATCAAGGCAGGCTCGGTGCGGGTCAACGGCGGCGGGCTCGACAGCGCGTTGCCGTTCGGCGGCTACAAGCAGTCCGGCTGGGGCCGCGAGAACGGCCGCGAGGGCATCGAGAGCTTCACCGAGCTGAAATCGGTCGCCATCGGACTCTGAAGCGAACTTCAAATGAACCAGCGCCCGCCCCTCATGGGGCGGGCGTTCGCATTTTTATTTTCCGAATGAACCGGCGGTGAGCGTGATCCCGGTGCGCAGCACCACGATGCGCCGGCCGATGCGGCCGACCAGGCGGCGGTGCGCGGCCTTGCCATCCTGATGGCCGCCGAGAGAGAGATAAAAGCGCTTGGCGATCAGCAGCCCCTGCTCCGCCCGTGGGCGGCCGATGAGCGCGAGCTTGGTCGCGGCCGCGGCTTCGGCGAGCAGCGGCGTCACGCCGAAGCCTTCCTTGCGCAGCCGGAAGGTCGCGGCACGCCGCTCCGCCAGGCCCGAGCGGTCGGCGTTGTCGATGAAGGCGCGCACCTCGCGGGTCCAGCCTTCGTCCAAGACGCTGGCGGGATCGAGAAACAATAGCCAGTTGCCGCGCGCGGCATGAGCGGCGGCGCGCAGGCGCGCGCCGGGATCGGCCGGGCCCGCGACGAATGCGCAGCCTGCGGCATCGGCGATCTTTTCGGTTTC
Organism: uncultured Alphaproteobacteria bacterium; assembly: GCA_963765745.1. Taxonomy (GTDB): domain Bacteria; phylum Pseudomonadota; class Alphaproteobacteria; order Rhizobiales; family Xanthobacteraceae; genus JAHFPN01. The sequence continues at coordinate 143,262 of CAVXXM010000004.1, read as the reverse complement.
GTCCCTGGAGCCGCCGTCGGCGATGACGACCTCGCGCACGATGCCGGCGGCCGAGCCCGCCACCAAAGCGGCCAGCGTCGGCACCAGGAGGCGCTCCGAATCACGGGTCGGAATGAAAACGCTCAGCAATTCGTGATCCCCTTCGCCCCTGACGCGCCGCTAGCTGTTGTTAACAATTTGACACGGACTCCCCATATCTAGCCTCAAAGGCGGGTTAATTGTTGTTCTTGTTTTGTTCCCGTTTCTGCGCTAGGAATTGGATCATGGACGGCAAGCAAGCGGAACAGGACTTTTACGCCGAACCGCCGGCGAACGACGGGATTCTCGACCCTTCGGTGCAGAGCGAGCGACGGCGCGGCCGCGGCTCCGTGTCCAACGCTTCGGGCCGTTTCGAGCCCACGGCCAAGATGCCGTTCGACGACGGCTGGAAGAGCCTCGAGGAATTGCCGCCGTTCAAGACCCACGTGCAGGTCGAGAAGCCGCGCAAGATCATCAGCCGGAATGAGTTGCCCGATATCGGCTTCGACCGCTCGATCAATCCTTATCGCGGCTGCGAGCACGGCTGCATCTATTGCTACGCGCGGCCAACCCACGCCTATCAGGGCCTGTCGCCCGGGCTCGATTTCGAGACCAAGCTATTCGTCAAGCCCGACGCCCACGAGCTGCTGGTGCGCGAACTCGCCGATGCCAAATACCAGCCGCAAATGATCGCGCTCGGGACCAATACCGACCCCTATCAGCCGATCGAGCGCAAGTGGCAGGTCACGCGCAAGATCCTGGAAGTGCTGCGCGATACCGGCCATCCGGTCGGCATCGTCACCAAGTCGGTCCTAGTGCTGCGCGATCTCGATATCCTGAGCGAAATGGCCAAGAAGAATCTGGCGAAAGTGGCGCTGTCGGTGACGACCGTCGACCCCGGGCTCGCCCGCGCGATGGAGCCGCGCGCTTCGACGCCGCAGAAGCGGCTGGAGGCGATCCGCCGGCTTTCGCAGGCCGGCGTTCCGACCGCGGTGATGGTGGCGCCGATCATTCCGGCGATCAACGACGCCGAGATCGAGCGCATCCTCGACGCGGCGGCGGCCGCCGGCGCCAGCGAGGCCGGCTACGTGATGCTCAGGATGCCGCTCGAGATCAAGGACCTGTTCCGCGAGTGGCTGCGCGAGCATTTCCCCGACAAGCTCGACCACGTGATCTCGCTGGTGCGCGACCTGCACGGCGGCAAGGATTACGACCCGACCTTCGGCAAGCGCCAGAGCGGCACCGGGCCCTATGCCTGGTCGATCGGGCGGCGCTTCGAGCTCGCCTGTAAGCGGCTCGGGCTGAACCAGCGGCGCAATCGGCTGACTATCGCCCATTTCAAGCGGCCCAAACGCACCGGCAGCCAGCTCGATCTGTTCGCGGCCTAGGTCACTCAATCGGCATTCTCAAACAATCCGCCCTCCCCTATAGAGTTGATCCATTGGGGAGCTGAACGGGCAATGCCGCCTGCCGCCACGACCATCCGTGACCTGAGGCTCGATTTCTTCCGCGGGCTGTCGCTGTGGTTCATCTTTCTCGACCACGTGCCGTCGAACCAGGTGAGCTGGGTCACCATCAGCAATTTCGGCTTCAGCGACGCGGCCGAAATCTTCGTGTTCATCTCGGGCTATACCGCCGCTTTCGTCTATGGCCGGGTGATGCTGCAAAACGGCTTCGCTGTCGGCGGCGCGCGTATCCTGCGCCGCGCCTGGCAACTCTACGTAGCGTTCGTATTCCTTTCGGTGATCTACATCGCGGAGATCGCCTATGTCGCCGGCCGTTTCGACAATCCGCTGTTCGTGGAGGAAATGAACGTCCTGCACTTCCTGCAGCGGCCCGAGGTGGTGCTGCTCGAAGTGCTGCGGCTGCGCTTCCTGGTCGCCAATGTGGACGTGCTGCCGATCTATATCGTTCTGATGCTCGCCTTCCCGCTTATTCTGTGGCTCCTGCTGCGCAGCCCGTACGTGGCGCTTGCGATTTCGTTCGCGGTCTATGTGGCCGCGAAGTGGTGGGGCTGGAATCTCACCGTCTATCCAGTCGGGCAAGAGTGGTTTTTCAATCCGTTCGCCTGGCAACTTCTGTTCGTGATCGGCGCATGGTGCGCGGTGGGCAACGCTAAATGGCTGCCCGCCTTCTGTCGCTCGAATCTGGTGCTGGCGATCCTGCTAATTTATCTTTCGTTCGCGCTGTGGCTGGTCACGACCAACCTGTACCCGGCGATCATTCCCCACCTGCCGAGCTGGCTGCTGATTCTTCCGCTCGACAAGACCGGACTGTCGCCGCTCCGACTCATCCACATTCTCGCGTTGGCGATCCTGGTGGTCCGGTTCGTCCCGCCGGAGGCCAGTTTTCTCCGCTCGGCCTGGGCTAAGCCATTGATTCTATGCGGACAACACTCGCTGGAGATCTTCTGCCTTGGGGTGTTCTTATCCTTTACGGCACATTTCGTGTTAGTCGAGATTTCCGCCAGGGTATGGATGCAGGTGGCGGTCAGCCTGACCGGTGTTGCCTTGATGGTGGCGCTGGCGGGTCTGATGACATGGTACAAGGACCTGGATCGCCGGGCCCGACAACCGGCGGCCTAAAAAGCGATGGGGGAAACTCCCGCATGAGGGCTTTGGCCGCAATCGCGGTGACACTCGCGTTCGCTCCGGCTGCGTTTGCCGGCGTCGAACGGCGTTGCGAAGTCCCCGCGCCACTGATCGAACCGCAGGCGCTGCTTCCGCGCGTGGCGGTTTCGGTCAAGCGCGCGCAGAAGCTCGACATCGTGGTGCTGTCCGGCGCGCCGTCGCAGATGGGCGCGGGCGACGCGCCGCGCAGCTATCCGGCGTTTCTCGAAGCCGAGCTCAAGGAGCGGCTGCCCAAGGTCGAGATCCATGTCACCGTGCAGACCGCGCCGCGGCGCACCGCGTTTGAAGTGCTGCCGACGTTGCCCAAGCTGCTCGCCGAGGCGAAGCCGACGCTGGTGATCTGGCAGAGCGGCACGGTCGAGGCCTATCGCGGCATCGATGCCGACGGCTACGGCCGCAAGCTGCAGGTCGGCGTCGGCACGCTGCTCGATGGCGGCGCCGACGTTCTGCTGGTGAACATGCAATACAGCCCGCGCACCGACGCCCTGGTGGACGCGGCGGCCTATACGGAAATGATGCGCACGGTCGCCTTCACCAAGGACGTGCCGTTCTTCAACCGCTACCGGATCATGCGCGAATGGAGCGAGAACGGATCGTTCGATCTCGCGCTGCTGCACATCGGCCGCAAGGAATACGAGGAAATTCACCGCTGCGTCGGCTCGCTGATGGCCGAATTCGTGATCCGCGCCGCCACGCTCGGCGCCAATGCGAGCCGCTGAGATGCGCACATTCATTGCATTCTTGATCCTGCTGGCTGCGGCGCTTCCAGCGGGCGCCGAGGACGCGAAACCGGCGACGCCGCAATGCAGCGCACCGGCCGAGGCCTTGCATTTGACCCAGCCGCTCGTGCGGGTGGCCAACCGGCTTGCGCGCCGGCAGCCAGTCACCATCGTCGCCATCGGATCGTCGTCGACCGCGGGCGTCGGCGCGTCGACGCCCGAGACCACCTATCCGAGCCGGCTCGAAGCCGAGCTCAAGGCCCGCATCCCCGGTGCCACGATCCGCGTGATCAATCACGGCGTCAGCGGCGATCAGGCGCGCGACATGCTCGCCCGCTTCGGCACCGACGTGCGCGACGAGCAGCCGGATCTGGTGCTGTGGCAGCTCGGCACCAACACCATCGTAAGTGAGACCGGTATCGTGCCGACCTCTCCGATCATCCACGAGGGCTTGAGACGCATCCGATCCACAGGGGCCGATGCGGTCCTGATCGACCCTCAATTCGCGCCGAAGGTGCTGCGTTACGCGACCGCCGACATCATGATCGAGCTGATCGACGATGTTGCCAGAATCGAGCAGGTTTCCGTATTCCAGCGCTTCGCGCTGATGCGCCACTGGAAGACAAGCGCGGAAATCCCGTTCGAGACGTTTCTTTCCGACGACCTGTTCCACATGAACGACTGGAGCTACGGCTGCATGGCGGAGACGCTGGCGCGCGCGATCGTCGCCGCCCTGCCGCAAAAGCCGGTGGAAGAGGCGCCCGCGGCCATGAGCGCGATGTCGCCGCGGCCGGCGGGGCAGTGAGCGTGGCCTGAGCTTCAGCCGTCGTTGAAGATCACCGGCGCCATTTTCGTCCGGTTCACTTCCAGCTTGAAAATATCCGGCCGGGAATAGTGCCCGGTCACGTCGAGCGTGCGGCGCGAGCGCGGCGCCGCATCACGATCGATTTCGCCATAGAGAATGTCACGCTCGCGGTGCAGCGGCCCGGCCACGATCTTGCCGAACGGCCGCACGATCACCGCGTCGCCGTCGCAAAGCCAATCCTCGTCGTCCACGACCTTTTTCCGCTCGGGGAAGCTCGGCGGCATGTCCTTGCCCTGGAGCGCGGTGCCGGTGCCGATCACCCAGCAACCGCCCTCCTTGGCGATGTGCTTCATGGTGGCGATCCATTCCTCGCCGCAGTCCCAGGTGGGGGCGACGAGGATTTCCATGTTCTGGGCATAGAGCGCGAAGCGGGCGAGCGGCATGTAGTTTTCCCAGCAGATCAGGCAGCCGATGCGACCCGCGGGCGTATCAACGACCTTCAGCCCGCGCGCGTCGCCGCCGCCCCAGACCATGCGTTCGGGATTGGTCGGCATGAGCTTGCGGTGCTTGTTCAGCAATACCCCGTCGGGCCCGATCACGCAGACCGAGTTGAACAGCGTGGTGCCGCTGAATTCGGAATCGAGCTCGTGGAAGCCGCAGACGACCGTTGCCTTATGTTTGGCCGCGGCCTCGCGCACCGGATCGAGATGGCCGGCCGCCACGTCGATCGCGTTGCCGCGCAAGCGCGCGTGAATTTCGTTCAGGAGCGGCAGATCGCGGCCGGGCTGCAGGCGCCAGGCCCAGAACGGATAGCCGGGAATATAGGTTTCCGGAAACACGACGAGCGAGGCGCCGTTTGCGGCGGTTTCGCCAATGGTCTCGACCACCCGCGCAATCGTGGTGGCACGCTCCAGCATCACGGGCGGCTTCTGCACCACGGCGACCTTGATCGGCATGACGGTTTCCTCCGGGGCAACTCGATCCCGATGGTAGCGCCGCGCGGGCTGCGGAGCACGCGCCCCGAAACGCGCCTTCTTCCGCCGCGCTTGACGCGGTCGCCTCCTTCATTTAACAGTTCCGTTAAATAAATGCCCAGCACCGGACCCGTCATGCCCCAACTCTCCGAGACTTTCGCCGCGCTCGCAGACCCGACGCGGCTCTCAATCGTCGAGCGGCTGTTGCGCGAAGGCGAGCGATCGGCCGGTGAGCTGGCCAAGCCGTTGCCCATTAGCCTGCCCGCGGTCTCGCGCCATATCCGCGTGCTCGAGGAAGCGGGCCTGATCGAGCGGCGCGTCGACCGGCAGTGGCGGCGCTATCGCGTGCGCCCGGAGGCATTGATGACTATCGACGAATGGTTCGACACCTATCGCGCGTTCTGGACCGCGTCGTTCGACCGGCTCGAACGCTTCGTCACCAAAAAGAAGAGGAGCCGGCGATGAACGTGCACGACAACAGGACGCTGCGGCTGGAGCGGATTATTCCGGCACCCCTAGAGCGGGTGTTCGAGGCTTTCATTGTGCCCGAGCAAATCGCGGCCTGGTGGGGCCCGGAATATTGCACCATCCCCGACTATTCGATCGACGTACGGCCGGGCGGCAAGTGGCGCACGGTGATGAAGCTGCCCGACGGCAAGCAACCCGAGGTCAGCGGCGTCTATCGCAAGATCGAGAAGAACAAGCAGATCGTCTTCACCTGGGCCTGGCAGCAGGACGACGGCTCGCGCGGGCACGAGACCGAAGTGACCGTTACCTTCGAGCCGGTGGGCAAGCATACGAAGCTCACGCTGGTGCAAGCTCTATTCGTCGAAGAAGTGCATCGCGACAATCACAGCAAGGGTTGGGAATCGACATTCAATTCGCTGGAGAAATATCTCGCGTCGGCATGACCGGCGGCGTGATAGGGTCCGTTCAACAAGCGTTCCGGGAGGGCACAATGGCTTCGCTACAGATCATCGGCATTCCGCTATCCAACTTCACGCGCATCGCGCGCATGGCGGCGCTCGAGAAGGGCATCCCCTACGACTTCGTGGTGGCGCCGCCGCATTCGCCCGACGTCAAGGCGATCCATCCGGCCGGCAAAGTCCCGGTGATGCGCCACGGCGACGTGACTTTGTTCGAATCGCGGGCAATCTCGCACTATATCGACGACCATTTCCCCGGTCCGGCGCTGACGCCGCGCAATCCAGCCGGCGATGCCCAGGTCGAGCAATGGATTTCGTACCACAACTCGGTCACCGATCCGGTGCTGATCCGAAAATACGTATTGGCCGGCTATGTGTTCCCGAAAACGCCGGACAAGAAGCCGGACCGCGCGGTGATCGACGAAGTGCAGCCGGCGCTGAAACGCGAGGTCGAGGTGCTGGAGCACGCGACCGCGAAGGGCCATCTGGTCGGCGACCGCTTCACGCTCGCCGACATCTTCATGACGGTGACGCTCGCGACCGCGCGTCGGCTGCCCGAACTCGGCGCGCTGATCAAGGAGTTGCCGAACCTCTCACGCTATATCGATACCCATACGGCGCGCGAGAGCTTCAAGGCGACGATGCCGCCACCCCCGCCGCCGAAGAGCTGACGTCGCGCAACCCTCTTTTACTTCCTCATTCTGGCGTGTTCGATGCGCCGCACGACTGCTTTACAATTTGTTCACCGAGCCGTAACGCATGAAGCAATCGTGCTGCCCGAAGGGGTTCTCCGTGAGGCCTCGAAGATGGATATGCGCCATGGCGGACCTAGACTATTGCCTGAAGCGTCCGGGGCGAGCAGATGTTGGGCAAGTTTCTCTTTCTCGAGATCGTTTGCGCCGGAACGGATGGTCTAGGTCTATTTCTTCTCCTCCGAGCCCGGGGCACCACTCGTTATCCGTTGGTTTTGATGTGGCCGCTGGAAATGCTGTAGATTATCACGTTCGTGGAGTAGTATAACGGTAATATATGTTCATTTTAGCTAGGCTCTGTATTAAGCCTACCCAAGAAGAGCGCAAGACCTTGATTCTAGTCTATTCTTCTCATTGTTCCTGTTGGACCTCTTTGCTTGTTCATCTCACGGCTCTATCGCGCGGAACAGCTACGGCGCCAGAATAATGCAGGTCGTGGTGCCGTGGGCATAGATCTTGCCCTCGGCGTCGATCAGCCGGCCTTCGGCGGTGCCGATACGCGCGCCGCCGTGAATGAGCTTGCCCTCGCAGCGCAGGTGGCCGGTCTTGGCGGTGATCGCGCGGACGAGGTTCACTTTCAGCTCCAGCGTCGTGTAGCCCGAGCCCGCGGGCACGGTGGTCTGGATCGCGCAACTCATAGCGGAGTCGAGCAAGGTGCAGGCAAGGCCGCCATGCACGATGCCGATCGGGTTGTAATGATGCTCGCCGGGATCGCATTCGAACACCGCGAAGCCGGGTTCGACCACGGTGAGCTGGAATCCGAGCAGCTCCGCGATCGGCGGGCTGGGAAGCTCGCCGTCGCGAATCTTGCGCAGGAAATCGATTCCGCTCAGACCGGCGCGAACGGCATTGGCGCTGACCATCGGGTCCTGCCAGGTGACCGTGCGGCTGCGCTCGCTCGTTTTCTTGTCCACGTTCGTCTCCGGGTGCGGCCGCCCGACTCGCATGGCCAGCCGTGGAATGCAACAGCCGGTCGGTGTTACCTGTCCCGCGCGCGGCGCATGTGCTGCAGCACCGCGGCGGTCGGCCAGCAATCGAGCTTCAGGCCGTTCGCCTTCTGGTAGGCGCCGAGTGCCGCGCGCGTCAGCATGCCGGCCTTGCCGTCGAGCTTGTCCTTGTAGAACCCGCGCGCGGTGAGCTGGCGCTGCATCTCGGCGAGCTGGCTCTCCTGCAACTGCGTCACCTTCTGCCACGGCGACTCGAACGGCCGTGGATCGGCGATGCGGTCGCTGAGGTGCCCGACGAAGAGCACGTAGAGATCGGAGAAATTATAGTCCTTGAGCACGTAGTAGTTTTTCAGCGTGAGAAACGCGGGGCCGTAGAGCCCGGCGGGCATCAGGAGCGAAGCCGGTTCGGCGAGCTCTTCCGGCGCGAGGCGGCGGCCATAGGCGGGCACGTAGCCGCGCTTGAGCCATTCCCCGACCGGTAGCGTGAAACCCGGCTCGGCGATGGTGCAATCGACGTTGCCGGGCGCGCGCACCTCATAGGCCCAGCGCTTACCGCGCTGCCAGCCCTTGGTCACGAGCTGCTTCGCCGCCGAGGCGAGCGCGTCGGGCACCGAGTTCCAGATGTCGCGCTTGCCGTCGCCGTCGAAATCGACGGCATGCTTGTAGAAATCGGTCGGCAGAAATTGCGTGTGACCCATGGCGCCGGCCCAGGAACTTTTCATGTCGGCGAGCTTGACGTGGCCCTCCTGCAGCATCTTGAGCGCCAGCAGAAATTGCTCGCGGAACTGCTCCTTGCGGCGGCCGACATAGGCCTGGGTCGCGAGCACGCGAACGGCGTTGTGTGGAAGCCTGTAGGTGCCATACGCCGTCTCGCGCCCCCAGATGGCAAGGATCACGTTGCCCGACACGCCGATTTCACGCTCGATGCGGGCGAGCGTGACGCGATGCTCGGCGGCGAGGCGCTTGCCCTGCTCCGCCAGCCGCGTGAGCGAGGCTTCGGAAAGGTATTCAGCCGGCGAGCGCACGAATTCCGGCTGACCCGGCGGCTTGGGCCGGCCGGGAGTATCGAGATCGGGCAGCGTGAGATCCGGCTCCAGATCGCGCGTGGCCATTTCGAAGGTCGCGCGCGAGACGCCGAGCTGCTGCGCCGCGGGCCACAGACCGGCGAGCCATTTCTGGAAGGCGGCGTCGGCGGCGGACGCCGGCGAGAAGGCCGAGTAAAGCACGAACCAAGACGCAACGAGAGAAGGCTTCCACGTTCGACTGATCATGCGACGAAGCCACCCCTATTTCCCGGTCCAGCCCGGCCATTTACCGGGGCATCGTCCTCTTAATCCGAGGGTAGTGTCGAAAACATGGACGTTCCGGGCAATCCCGGCTGCGCCATGGTATTATTGACCATCGTTCACAACCGGGTGCGTCCTTGTCCGTGAGTACCGAGCTGATTTTCTCCGTCATCGTTCCGCTCGAGGACCATCGCGACAGCTGGGAGCGATGCCTCAGCGGCTGGCAGGCGCAGACCCTGCCCAGATCCCGCTTCGAGACCATTTTCGTCATGCCGCCGGATTTTCCTGTCGATGCGCAAGAGAAGTTGACAGCATTGCTGAGCCCCCAGGATCGCCTCGAATATTTCGACGCGGATCATGACATCGATCTGCTGGCGGCCGGCGCCGCGCGGGCGCGCGGCCAATATCTGTTTTTTACCGAATCGCATTGCTGGCCGGAACCCGACATTCTGGACCGGTGCTTGAAGACATTCACCGCGCATCCCGAATGGGCCGGCTTTTCGGGCCGGTCGATGCGGATCACGCACAATCGGCTTTCCGAGGTTGAAGCCGACATGTATGAGCGCGATATCGAGCGCAAATTCAGCGCCACCGATTGGAGCATGATCCTCGACCAGTGCTTCACGACGCGACGCGACCGCTACGAAGAGTGCGGCGGGTTCAATCCTGAATACGGGCATTACGCGGAGTGGCTTCTTGCCGCGAAATACCTCGCACGCGGGCGGAAGCTTGGGTACGAACCCGCAGCCCTCGTCCACCATCACTATACAGGGCGACTTTCGGATCTTCGAAAGTTCACGCTGGATTTCTCCGCTGGCGAAATTCGGTATTTCGCTCGTCACATGAACGAGCCAAGCAACCCTGTGCTCGAAGCCCCGCCGGAGTGGCAGTACCGAGGCCGATGGGATCGCCGTCTGGCGCGATCCATCGTGGGGATCGCGGTAGGCGACCTGGCCGGCTCGGGGGATTCTCGACGTCAGCGGCGGCGCGCGTCAGCGCAGGCGATCTTGCGTTGGCTGGCGCCCGCCGTGCTCGGCGGCGGTGCCGCACTCTTGCAGGCCGGGTTGCGACGGATGTGGACGCTGCTGGTATTGCGCGTGGCCATGCTCGCGGGCTCACGGGCACAACTCGGCACGGCCTTTCAAGCGTACATCGCAGCGCTGATCCGCTTTCAACGCCTTGCCAGCATTCTCGCCTTGAACGGCGGGCAGATGGGACCCCGCGATTTCGAACCGAAAGACTTCTCACCGGACTGGGATCCATTCTCATCCAACAATGCGGGGTTTCATTGGATCGAGGAATCCGAGGGCATCCGATTCCGGTGGTCGGAACCGGCCGCGGTCATGCAAGGCTGGGCGCCGGCGGGGCGAAGCCGGATCCTCATCGAATGCACACGTGCCCGCCGGCTGACCGAACGAACCTACTTGCAGTTCTATCTGAATGAGCGGCCGGTCGCCGCGGAGAACGTGACAATCGGGCCGACCTCCGTCGATATTCGAGTCGATATCCCGCGCTCAGGCCTCGCGACGCTCGCCTGGATCTGCAGTGAATTTCCTGCCCCTGGCAGCCCGCGGAGGCTCGGCATACCGGTCAAGCGGGTCGAATTGCTGACCGCCGCCGATTCCGATCGCACGAAGCGAACCGACGAAACTGTCAGCGCGTGAATTTCTTGTACTTGATCCGGTGCGGGATTTCCGCGGCGACCCCGAGGCGCCGTTTCTTGTCGGCCTCGTAGGCCTCGAAATTGCCCTCGAACCACTCGACGTGGCTGTCGCCCTCGAACGCCAGAATATGCGTCGCGATGCGGTCGAGGAAGAAGCGATCGTGGCTGATGATGACGGCGCAGCCGGCGAAGTCCTCGAGCCCTTCCTCCAGCGCGCGGAGCGTCTCGACGTCGAGATCGTTGGTCGGCTCGTCGAGCAGCAGCACATTGACGCCGGATTTCAGCATTTTCGCCAGATGCACGCGGTTGCGCTCGCCGCCCGATAGACTGAACCCACCTTCTTCTGCTGGTCGCCGCCCTTGAAATTGAACGCGGCGACGTAGGCGCGGCTCGGCATTTCGCGCTTGCCGAGATGGATCACGTCCTGGCCGCCGGAAATTTCCTCCCAGACGTTCTTCTTGCCGTCGAGCGAGTCGCGGCTCTGGTCGACGTAGCCGAGCACGGCGGTTTCGCCGACCGTGATCTTGCCGGCGTCGGGCTTCTCCTGGCCGGTGATGAGGCGGAACAGCGTGGTCTTGCCGGCGCCGTTCGGGCCGATGACGCCGACGATGCCGCCCGGCGGCAGCTTGAACGACAATCCCTCGAACAGCAGCAGGTCGCCATAGGCTTTGCCGAGCCCCTCGGCATCGATCACCGTGTCGCCCAGCCGCGGGCCGGCGGGAATAATGATCTGCGCCGAGCCCGGCAGGCGGTCGGCGGCCTTGGCGAGCAATTCGTCATAGGCCTTGATGCGCGCCTTGCCCTTGGTCTGGCGCGCCCGGGGGCTCGCGTTGATCCATTCGCGCTCGCGGACGATGGCGCGCTGATGCGCCGCTTCCTCGCGGCCCTCTTGCTCGAGCCGTTTCTGCTTCTGCTCGAGCCAGGCGGAATAGTTGCCCGCATAAGGAATGCCGCGGCCGCGGTCGAGCTCCAGAATCCAGCTGGTGACGTGATCGAGGAAATAGCGGTCGTGGGTGACAATCAGCACCGCGCCCGGATATTGCTTCAGATGCCCCTCGAGCCACGCGACCGTCTCGGCGTCGAGATGGTTGGTGGGCTCGTCCAGCAGCAACAGCTCCGGCGCTTCCAGGAGCAGCTTGCACAGCGCCACGCGGCGCTTCTCGCCGCCGGAAAGCGTCGCGACCTTGGCGTCGTCGGGCGGACAGCGCAGCGCGTCCATGGCGAGGTCGATCTTGGAGTCGAGATCCCACAGCCCCTTGGCCTCGATCTCGTCCTGCAGCTTGGCCATCTCGTCGGCGGTCTCGTCGGAATAATTGGCGGCGAGCTCGTTGTAGCGCTCCAGGATCGCGCGGCTCGACGCCACGCCCTCCATCACGTTCTCGCGCACGTTCTTCGTGGCATCGAGCTCGGGCTCCTGCGGCAGATAGCCGACGCGCGCGTCCTTCGCGGCCCAGGCCTCGCCGACGAACTCCTTGTCGATGCCGGCCATGATGCGCATGAGCGTGGATTTGCCCGAGCCGTTGATGCCGAGCACCCCGATCTTGGCGTCCGGGTAGAAGGAAAGATTGATATTTTCCAAGACCTTCCGGCCGCCCGGATAGGCCTTGGTCAGCTCGTGCATATGGTAGACGTATTCAGGCATGTGCTTGAGCGGCGCGCGCGGCCGGTTCCATGTCCACGGGTTCGGAAGTCGGCGCTTATCTAGCGATGCGGCGCCGGGAGAGCAAGAGATTCAGCGCGCGCGGTGGATCACGCTCTTGGGCCGGAAGGCGTGAAAAGCGAAGGCGAACGGCAGGTCGTAGGGAACGTCCTCGAGCCGGTCGCCGACGCGCCGTTGCACGACCACGTTGCCGACGTCGCGGCCTGACGCGATCTCGCGCGCGTCGAGCGCTGAGGCCTGGCCCGGCTCCCATTTGAGCACGAGATCGCCGCTCACGATCTCACGCCTGGCGCGCAACAGTTCGAGCGCCCACGCTTCGTGCCTGCCGGGCGAAACTTCGACCGCGATCACCCGCTCCATGGCGTCGATTCCGTCCGGCATGCCGCCTTCGTAGAGGAACGGCCAGCTACCGATGGTATCGTAGCCGCCATAGGGGGTCGAACCATACGGCCGCAGGCCAGGGTTCGCCGGTACCAGCACCTGCCCGTTCGGAAAACGCTCGCGGAAGCGCGCAAAAAACTCCAGCCGCGACGGCACAAGCTTCAGCGCCTTGCCGGTCAGCTCGCCGACGATGGCCTCGCCGCTGAACTGCTGCCACCAGCTCTCGGTCTGGCGGTCGTACATGACGAGATCGGAGTTGCGCAGCTTGCCGGTGGTGCCGAAATCGAACAGTACGGCCGTCGAGCTCGCGCCGGAACACGAGCGAGGTGTTGCAGAGCGGACAATAGGTAACGGCGACCGGCACGCCGCCGACCGCGTCATTGACGATCTCGTGCCAGACCAGGATACGCAGCGGATAGGCGCGGGCGTCGCCACCGATCGGACAGCGCGATCACCGGCTCCATATCGGCGATGCCGGCAGCCCAGCCGCTCGCCTTGCCGGCGACGAGGCGCTCGAATTTGGGCGCATCGATCGGGGGGATGCCGTCCTTGGGCGGGCCGCCCGATTTGATCTCGCGGAAATCGACCGCGTGCTTGCTGAAATCGGTGCGTGGCCACAGGCGGCGCCAATCAGCGGGATCGGCGATTGCGGCACTCATCGCCATCCCGATCAAAGCCGCGCCAAAGACGCCGGAAATGGCTCGCATGCTGCGTTCCTCCAATTCAGTCTTCGCTGCACGCCGCACTATTGTTACCATGGCAGCCGACAATTCATCGGGAGGATTTTCCATGGCACAGTTCAAGACCGTGATGCGGCTGCCGGTCGCGCCGAAGGCGCTCTACAAGGCCTGGCTCTCAAGCCGCGAGCATTCGGCCATGACCGGCGGCAAGGCCAAGGCGAGCCCGCGCAAGGGCGGCCGCTTCACCGCCTGGGACGACCATATCCGCGGCAAGAACCTCAAGCTCAAGCCGCACTGGTGCATCGTGCAATCCTGGCGCACCAGCGAATTCCCGGCGCGCGCCAAGGACTCGCAGATCGAGCTCTGCATCCATCCATCGGGCAAGACCGACGCCAAGCTCATCTTCATCCATTCCAAGCTCACGCCGAAGCAGGTGCGGCAATACCGGGCCGGCTGGCGCGCGCATTACTGGAAGCCGATGAAGAAGTATTTCGCCAAGAAGCGGCGCAAGGCGCGCTGATATCGTAGAGTGCCCTCACCTGCCCGTAGCCGCGCTCGAAGTAAGGCCCGCTCCCTCCCATGATCATCACTTCGGTCGCCGATTTCCGCGCGCTGGCGAAGCGCCGCCTGCCGAAATTCGTGTTCGACTACATGGACGGCGGCGCCGGCTCCGAGGCCGGCATCCGCCGCAACGAGGACGCGTTCGACGAAATTCAGCTCACGCCGCGCATGCTGATCAATGTCGAGAAGCGCGATCTTTCGACCACGTTGTTCGGGAAGAAATGGTCGCTGCCGTTCGGCACCGCGCCGATCGGGCTCGGCAACGTCATGTGGCCGGGCGCGGAAGAGATGGTGGCGCGCGCGTGCGTCGATGCCGGCATCCCCTACTCGCTCTCGACGCCAGCGAGCACGACGCTCGAGCGCATCGCCGAAGTGGCGCCGGGCCATTGCTGGTTCCAGCTCTATGTCTCGCGCAGCCAGGAGATGATCGACGATCTCGTGCTGCGCGCTGAGCGCGCCAGCTACGAGACCATGCTGGTCACCGTTGACGTGCCTGCAACACCGCGGCGGTTGCGTGACCTGCGGAATAATTTTTCGCTGCCGTTCCGCTTCACGCCGCGCACGCTCTACGAGCTCGCCGCGCACCCGCGATGGTCGCTCGCCACCCTCAAGGCGGGCGTGCCGCGTTTCGCCAATATGGAGCGCTACGCGACGGCGACCGGGCCGCAGACGATCGCAGGCTTCATGTCTTCGCAGGTCACCGGCCGCTTCAACTGGGACGACATGAAGCGGCTGCGCGAGCGCTGGAAACGAAAGATCTTGATCAAGGGCCTGCTCTCGGCCGAGGACACGCTCAAGGCGCGCGAGATCGGCTGCGACGGCGTCGTCATTTCCAACCACGGCGGGCGCCAACTCGCGTCGCTGCCGGCCACGATCGACGTGCTGCCGGAAATACGCGCCGCGGTCGGGCCCGGCTTTCCACTATTGATCGATAGCGGCGTGCGTTCGGGCGAGCATATCGTGAAGGCGCTCGCCGCCGGCGCCGACTTCGTGCTCGTGGGCCGCGCCATGATGTACGCGGTGGCCGGACTCGGTGCGACCGGTCCGGAAACATGCATCGACTTGCTCAGCGACGAGACGAGCCGCTGCATGGCGCAGATCGGCTACACCGATATTCAAAGTCTCAAGGCGGCGGCGCCGATCCACCAACGGGGGACGCGATGAAGGTCGAAAGCGTGGTCCCCTGCGGCGATCATCTCGGCGAATGCCCGATCTGGGACCCGCGCACGCGCCGCATCTGGTGGATCGACATCCTGGCGCCTGCGCTGCAGTCGTTCGATCCGTCGAGCGGCGAGCACCGCCGCTATCCCTTGCAGGGCCGCGAGGTCGGCAGTTTCGCCATCCGCAAGGCGGGCGGCTTCGCACTCGCCATGAATAACGGGCTGCATGCCTACGATCCGGTGACCGGCGCCATGCGATTGCTCGTGAACCCGGAGCCCGGCGTCGAGAACCACCGGCTCAATGACGGCCGAGCGGACCGGTACGGCCGCTTCTGGGTCGGCTCCATGGAGATGGATATGCAGGAGCCGGCCGGCAGCCTCTACCGCATCGAGCCCAATCTGAAGGTCGCGCGGATGATGGCGCGGATCACGATCCCGAATTCGATCGCCTTCTCGCCCGACGACCGCACGTTCTATTTCGCCGACTCGCCGCGGCGCCTGATCTGGGCCTTCGATCTCGACATCTCCGACGGCGCGATCACCAGGCGGCGGACATTCGCGGAACTGGACGGCGACGTGGGCGGGCCGGACGGCTCCTGCGTCGATGCGGAAGGTTTTCTATGGAGCGCGCAGTACCGGCTCGCGCGCATCGTGCGCTATGCGCCGGATGGCCGGGTGGACCGGACCATCGCGTTACCGACCAGCAACCCCACCTGTTGCGCCTTCGGCGGCGACAAGCTCGACACGCTTTACATCACCACCGCGAGTTTCCGCATGAGCCCGGAGCGGCACGCCGCCGAGCCGCTCGCCGGCAATCTCTTCGCGATCCAGCCCGGTGTGCGCGGCCTGCCGGAAGCCGTGTTCGGCGGCTGAAGGCTATTGCTTCCCAAACGCCTTTTCGAGAAACGCAAGCGAGCGGGCCCAGGCGGTCTTGGCACTGTTGGTTTCGAAGCTGCCGCGCTCGTCGCAATGGAAGCCGTGGCCGGCGCCCAGATAAACGTGAACCTCGCTCTCCGGCCGCTTCTTCTTGATGTCCTCGACGTCGGCGAGCGGGATATGGCCATCCTTCTCGCCGAAATGCATCTGCACCGGAACCTTCGGCTTCTTGTCGGCGTGCTTGACGATCATACCGCCGTAATAGGCGACCGCGGCGACGAGGTCGTCGCTCTGAGTCGCCGCAAGGAAGGCGACGGTGCCGCCGAGGCAGAAGCCGAGGATGGCGACCGGGCCCTCCTTCTTCAGCGCGCCGGTCGCGGCCTGCACGTCGAGCATCAGTTTGGGCCAATCTACTTTGGCGATATATTCGCGGGCTTTGGCGACTTCGGCGTCCGAATAGCCGGTTTCGAAATTCGGCACGATGCGATCGAACATCGCCGGCGCCAGCGCCGTGTAGCCCGCTTCCGCGAGCCGGTCGCACACCGAGCGAATGTGGTTGTTGACGCCGAAAATCTCCTGGATGACGACGACACGGCCCTTGGGCGTGCCTTTCGGATCGGCGCGGTAGGCGCCGAGTTCGAAACCATCCGCGGCCTTGAGCTTGAGCTTGGTACCCATGTTCACTCCCGTTCTCTTGTTGGTGCGTAATCGAGCGCAATCAGGCGATTGCCGTCAAGTTTCCGATCTCAGGAGAATATCCAGCCGTCTTGGAGTGTGCGCCCGGTATCAGGCTGCGGTCGCGGTGCGTTGCGCCGCGGTGACGCCGCCCCGCTCGAACAGCATCCGTCGCTCGAATGCTGTCGAGTGGAAGAAGGGATACCGCCGGACGATTTTTTCTCTCTCGGCGGGAAAATCGAGCACCATCAGGACGATCGGTTTTGTCAGCGTCGGATAGGATCGCGGAGCGGTCACCGGCTTATAGCCAAAGACCCGCTTGTAGAAACGCTGATGCTCGCCGCGAACCCCGGCGACACCCATATCGGCCGAAAAATATTCCGCGGCCATGTAACCGAGGCGCACCGTGGCATAGGGCAGCTCTGGATACTGGCTACCAGAGGGATTCGTCACGAAGCGGGTGTGGTCGATGAGCGTTTTTCCCGCCACGAGCTCAGGTGCGAGCACATCGGTAAAAACCTGCAAAGCCGGTAAGTGCGGCGATTCCTTGCTCGACACGTGCATGCGAAACGAGCTTGCGAGCTGGCCATCGACATAAACGCCGAAGGTCCAAGCATTCGGCAGGCTATCGTACGCGTCGATGAATCTGCGATTAAGATTGGGATGAATCGCGCCTTTCCGCAGATACGCGTCGTAGCGCAGGCGGTAGATCGCATCGCGATCTTCGGCAGAGTTAGCCAGGCGATAGTCGACGCGCTCCAGAAACAGCGTGACCCAATCGGAAAGCCCAACCGCCTTTGCAGGCGCAGGCGCGCTCATACGCAACCTCCTCGCGGCGAATGCAGCCGCCGGTAGAAGAAGGTTAGCGCACCGTTAATGAAAGTAAAGGATTAACCTTAAGAATAAAGGCGTTAGCCCAAGTTGGGCACCGGTTGAGAGCGCGGGAATCCGGGCAGTTTGAGCGATCGATAAATCTTTAAGAAAGCGCCTGGAGTGCAAGCTCCGCAGAAATCACCGGCCACAATGCGGCCTGGTATCAGGCCACTTTCTCGATTCGAGTGTGCGTCGAATACAAGAGCTTGCGGATCGTGCTGCCCGGAATCGCCGGGCTGAACAGAAAGCCCTGCGCCTCGTCGATGCTCGGCTCGTGCATGACCAGCGCCAGTTCCTCCTCGGTCTCGATCCCTTCCATCGTGACCGACATACCGAGCTCGGCACTCAGCCTCGCAACCCCGTGCAGGAGCGTGAGCGACCGCTCGCTGGTTGCGATGCCCTGCAGGAACGAGCGGTCGATCTTGACCTTGTCCAACGGGAAGCTGTGCAAATAGCTCAAGCTCGAATAGCCGGTGCCGAAGTCATCGAGCGAAATGCGCACACCCAGGTCGCGCAATTGCTGGAGAACGGCGCGCGCCGCCTCAGCATCCTGAACGAGCGCGGACTCGGTGATCTCGATCTCGAGCCGGTTTGGCGACAGCCCGGACGCATCGAGCGCAGCGCGGATGGCGTCGATGACGCTGCCGCGCCGGAACTGGATCGGGGAAAGGTTGACCGCGACGCGGACCGCTTCCGGCCACTGGGTGCATTCGGTGCAAGCCCAGAGCAGTACGCGATTTCCGATCTCGACGATCAGGCCCATCTCCTCGGCGATCGGAATGAACTCCGCGGGCGAAACCATGCCGCGTTCGGGATGCGGCCAGCGTAGCAGCGCCTCGCAGGTCGAGATCCGCTTCGTGCGCAGGTTGAACAAGGGCTGGTAGTAGACCTTGAACGCATCGGTCGCGAGCGCATTCCGCAGATCGATCTCCAGACTGCGGCGAGCTTGCGCCTTGACGTCCATTTCCCGCTCGAAGAAGCGCCAGGCGCCGCGACCCTCGGACTTCGTGCGATAGAGCGCCATGTCGGCGTTCTTGAGCAGCAAGTCGGTATCGATGCCGTCCTGGGGTGCGACGGCGATGCCGATGCTGGCGCCGATCACGACTTGATGGCTATCGACGTCGAAGGTCTTGCTGAGCACTTCGACCACACGGCGGGCAAGCGAGGCTGCCTCCTCCGGACGCCTGATCGGCGACTGGAGAATAATGAATTCGTCGCCGCCAAAGCGCGCCACCACGTCGGAATCTCGCGCGATGCCTCGCAGGCGCTCGGCGACGGCGCACAAGAGTTCGTCTCCGAACGGATGGCCCATGGTGTCGTTGATCTGCTTGAACTGATCGAGATCGATGAAGAGAACCGCGCAGGATTCCTTGCTGCGGCGAACCTTGGCGAGTGCCAGCTCCATCTGATCGTGGAAGAAGGTCCGGTTGGGCAATCCGGTCAATGCGTCGTAGCGCGCCAGGTGATTGATTTTCGCTTCCGAGCTGCGGCGTTCGGTAATGTCCTCGACGAGCATGACCGACCCGCCGTCTTTCATCGGCTGGAAGGTGAGTGCCATGGTGCGCCCGTCCTCGGTCTCGAGTTCGAGGCCCGCGTCTTCGATGCCCGCGACGCGGCTCTCAATCTCGGCCGTAAGGCGATCGGCGCGAGAACGCGAGAGGGTTCCGACCCGGACACCTTCGAGCAGTAGCTCGCCGGCGGAGGCACCGCGGCGGACAACCTCAGGCGAGACGCGCAAAAGTTCGGAGAAGCGGCGGTTGGAAACGACCAAGCGCTTCTCGGCATCGAACATACAAAGGCCGAGCGGCATATTGTTGAGCGCCGCGTCGAAGCGGCCGGCAAGCAACGTGATATCGCGCGTCGCGATCACGGCATCCGTTAGAGTTTTTCGCAGACGATCAGAGATGAACTTCAACGAAAGGAAAAAAAACGTCTGCATGAATGCATACAGCGCATAGTAGATGTCGCTTGGAATCAGCAGCGCAATTGCAATGAGGGGCGCTGCGCAGAGGATTTGCACCGTGACGAGCAGACGGCTGCCGAAGTTTCTGCCTGCGATGCCGATTAGAAACGAAATCGTGGAGACGATGCTGACGAGCTGGACGAATGGATCATCGGTCTTCGCGAATGCGATGATGCACCACAAGCCGAGCAGTGCGACGTGTGCCGACGTGCCGAAGACGTAACGATACTCCCACGTAGCCGCTGACTCGGCGGTTTTCACGTTCGGGCGTTCGCGAAGGTACGCGCGGATGCCGATCGCGCGCGCAAAGGCGATAAGCGTGAAAGCAACTGTACATAGGTAGAGTAGCGGCTCTTCCGTCTTCCACGCGGTCATAAAGATCACGAGCGAGACAGCAAGCGCCCCGATGAAGAACGTCCGCGAATCCTCGTAAAGCGAATCGACGACGGAAATATAGATTTCCGCCGGCACTTCCGGATTGTGCCGCGAACGCGTGAGCCGGGACCAAGCGAGCATGCAAAACCAGGGGTCGGACGTATGGCGCCGCAGCCAGTCTCGCGAGATAGGATGAACATTTCGTTCAGTGGAAATGCGTAACCGTCGAAGTAACGAGCTATTTGCAGCGCATTCTGCGGGGGGCGCCTAGGGCGCTTTCTGCAACGCAATGTCACGTACCGGTATCGAATTACTGATTGCCCAGAGAGCCTTAAGCGCAACGGCACAATGTCAAGTTGCGATACTTGTTTCCTACACGTAATTTTCGGATCGGGAAATTTCGACGATGGGGACACCCGCGGTCCGCTATCGAACGCGTTCGTTCCGGACGCTCAGCTTGATCTTTCTTGAGCGCGCGCGTCGGGCGCAGCCGACCGAGTAGGTACGACCGGAAATGAAGGGCGACGCAGGAGCATTGTTGAACGATTACTGTGCCTTGACCCGCTATTTGCCGACGGCACGCCCTCGACCAGCGCTACTTTTTGTCTTGATTTTTGAATTCACAGCTATCTCGCCCGTGGGGTTCACAGCCGACAGGGCTCGGAGCATCATCGTCATGCAAAATTGTACGCGTCGGGGGTGAGGCTAAATCATGAATTCGAATACCACGGTCCTGGTCGTCGACGACGATCCGGTGCTTCTCGCAGTGGTCACGCACAAATTAACCGGATGTGGCTATCGCGTGATCACCGCAGCGGACGGTGCAATTGGCTTGTCGCAAGCGCGAGCTGAAAAGCCGGACATCATCGTGCTCGACATGATGATGCCGACGCTGGACGGCCGGCAGGTGCTGAACGAGCTGCAAGCGGATTCCGCGCTGGCGTCGGTGCCGGTGATCGTATTGACGGCTCGCCGTGGAGAACACGACGTCATCGAGGCGCTTCAACGCGGCGACTATCTCGCCAAGCCGTTCAGCCCCGATGAGCTTGTCGCACGTATCGCTCGGCTCATCGGCAGGCCGCAGCTGGCGCGATCGTAATGCGTTTCAGGATCGCTATTGTCCTGGCTGCCTTATCGATAGGGTGCTCCAATGCCAGCGCCCAGGATGCCGGCGAGCTTTCCAGGCTTGGCACGGAGGCGCGGCGGGCCGGGAATTTTGAACAGTCCGCCGAGCGCTTTCGTGAGGCCGCGCGTTTGCGCCCCGATGATGCGGACATCCAGGTGGGACTCGGGCTGGCGCTGACTTCGCTCAAACACTTCGACGAAGCCGAACGGGCATTTCGCCGTGCGATTGAACTGGCGCCTGACTACTGGGATGCCAAGCTTGGATTGGCTCGGGTTGCGCTTTTTCGCGGCCGTTTAGTCGAGGCACGAACCGGCGTGCAGAAGGTGTTGGCGGTGCAGCCAGACTACAAGGACGCACTCGAGCTGACGAGCCAGATTGATCGTGCGATCATCGGCGCGGCGGAAGTCCGCCGGTTGGAGGCGCAGCGCGCCAAGAGCCAGCAAGAAAGGGCTGTCCACCGCGACCCGGCCGAGCTGGCGGTTGCAGCGGCTATTCAACACTATCGGTGGCGCGTGGATGCGGATGGAGGCTGGAGCCGCCTTACGGGCGGACGCGAGGATTGGCTCGAAGCCAGCGGTCGCGTTAGTTACTCAGCGTTTCCGGGAACCGCCTTGTCTGGTGCGGTGGAAACCGCACGCCGTAATGGGCTGTTCGATGCCTACTTCGTAGGGCGTGTAGATCATCGCTTCGCGCCTGGTGTTTCTGGCTACGTTCACTTCGGCGGGACTCCCGATGCCGACTTCCTGCCGAAAGTTAGCGTCGGCGGCGGCCTCGCGTACCGCCTCTATCAGCAGAAAGGAGTGATCGCGGCGACGGTACTCATGCTTGATGCCAAGTATTCGGAGTATGTGGTCGGCCCGGTACGCAATGTCACTCCCGGGATCGAACAATACTTCTTCGATGGCCGCTTCTGGCTGACCGCCAAATGGATCAACACTGTCGCCGAGACCGGAATGTACCTGCAAGGGTATCTTGTCCGCGGCGACCTGATTCTGCGTGATGATCTTCGCATTTTTTTCGGTTACGCCGACGCGCCTGAGTCTTCCGAAGGCCGCACAGTCGAAACAAAGACCATTTTCGGTGGTGTGATCTATGAAGTCGATTCCGCGACCACACTTCGGTTTTCAGCTGCCTTTGAGCGCCGGCCAAATGTATTTGACCGCACGTCCATCTCGATCGGCGCGAGCCGCAAGTTCTGAGCAATGAAACTCTTGATGGCCATCTGGTACCTCGCCGTGTCGCTGGCGGGAGCCGCGATCGTAGGGGCATTGATAGTGATCGTGGCGCGACTCATTCGCATGGCGAAGGACGCGCACCGCAGCCGTCGGCGCGGCGAGTTGTTGCTGGAGTTACTCGCGGCTATCGAGGCCGCCCGCACGCCACCTGAATTGATCGACAAGTTGCGGCGGCATCGGCGGCAAGCGGCCGACTTGTTGGCTGAGCTGTCCGCGATCATTCGCGGCGCGAGCCGTGAACGGCTTTTCGCCGTTGCCAGGGAAGCCAACCTCGATGTTTGGCTGATCTCGCAGCTCAAAACGTGGTCGCGCCACAAACGTCGAGCTGCCGCCGAGTTGCTGGGGTTGTTTGACGAACCCGGCGCTATTGCGGCGTTACAAGAAGCCTTGAAGGATACAGACGACGACGTAAGGCTGACGGCGGCACTCGGGCTCGCCGAACGCGATCATGCGCCGCCGACTGAAATCCTGCTTAGCCGATTACAGGCCGGAACGCAGGAGCATTCACTATTGCTGCGCCGTCTATTCGAGTTGATCGTGATCAAGCGCCCTCATGACGTACTTGCCGTCGCCGAGAGCCGAATGGGCCATCCCTCGTTGCGCCCCGCCGCGATCGATGCATTAGGCATTTCGGGCCGGGCAGAGCTTGCCGACCCAATTGCCGCCATGGCCGGGGATCCCGAACGAAATGTCCGTGCGTCCGTGCTTCGTGCCTTAGGGGCGCTCGGCCACCCCGCTGCAGCCGAGGTCATTGCTGCGGGACTTCGGGACGAGGATTGGCAGGTGCGCGTGCGGGCCATTGATGCGGCGCGGCGCATACAGTTGGTAGATCTTGTGCCCGGTATCGCCAAACTCTTGGATGACGAGGCTTGGTGGGTGCGGTTCCGGGCGGCCGAGACGCTTGCCGCCTTGGGCGAAAGCGGCCGCCAAGCTTTGCAGAAAGCCGCATCGAGCGGACCGGACCTGGCACGGCGCACGGCCGCGATGATGCTGGCAGAGCAGGGCATCCTATGACGCCCGCTCAGACCATCGTCGCAAATATCGCCTTGGTCGTTACCTTCATCGTCATCTTCACCGGCTTTCTGCAAAATCTCATCCAGCTCATCCAGCTCGGCCTTGCCTGGACCACCTTGCTGCGGCGGGCGCCGGCCGGGCATCTTGGTGCGCTTTGGCACAAGTATGCCGACGTCATGCCTCCGATTGCGTTGCTCGTGCCCGCATACAACGAAGAAAAGACCATCGTCGAATCCGTGCATTCGCTGCTCAGCCTTCGCTACCCGAGCATTGAGGTGATCGTCGTCAATGATGGGTCGCGCGACAACACGCTGGCGGTGCTCACCGAGGCTTTTTCATTACAGCCAGCGGCACGGGTATTCGAGCAGCATGTACCGAACAAGCCGGTGCGCGGTCTCTTCGTGGCTGCGCAAGACCCCCGCCTCCTTGTGGTTGACAAGGTAAATGGAGGGCGGGCTGACGCATTGAATGCCGCCGTCAATTTCGCGCGGGCGCCGATCATTTGTCAGATGGACGCAGACTCGCTGCTCGACGAGGACGCGCTTTTGCGTGCGGTCCGGCCGTTCGTCGATAATCCGGAGCGAACCGTGGCAGTGGGCGCGACAATCCGGATCGCGAATGGCTGCCGGGTCCACAAGGGCCGTATCGTCGAGGTCGGTCTGCCTAAATCATGGCTCGCCTTGTTCCAAACGGTCGAATATTTGCGCGCCTTTCTGATGGCGCGCCTCGCCTGGAGCGAAATGAATATGCTGTTCATCATATCCGGGGCGTTCGGGCTGTTTCGCCGCCAGATCGTGGTCGAGGTGGGCGGTTTCAGCACCGATACCGTCGGCGAGGATTTCGAGCTGGTCATGAAGATTCACCGGTACATGCTCGATCGCCGCAGGGATTATCGCATTGAATTCCTGCCAGAACCGGTGTGCTGGACCGAAGCGCCGGAGGATCTGCGCACTCTCGGCCAGCAGCGTTCGCGCTGGCAGCGCGGTGGACTCGAGACCTTTGCAAAGTATTGGGACATGATGCTGAAACCCCGCTATGGCCGCATCGGCGCCATGGGAGTAACGAACACGCTAATTGTTGATGTAATCGGACCGTTCGCCGAAGTCGCCGGCTACTTTTTGATACCCTTACTGTGGCTGCTTGACCTATTGTCGATCGAATACTTTTTGGCATTGACCGCCGTCATTTTCGCATTCGGGGTGGCGATCAGCGTGGGGTCGCTGGTGCTGGAGGAGCTAGAGCTGCGGCGCTTTCCGCGCGCACGCGATCTTTTCGTGTTGACGTTGGCTGCGATTCTGGAGAACTTCGGCTACCGGCAGCTCAATAATTTCTGGCGCGTCAGGGGCTATTGGCAGTATTTCACCGGCAAGGGCAGCTGGGGTCAGATGACACGCAAAGGATTCAAAAAATCCTAACGCTGCTGATTTGCCTCCGAGATCTCGGCGAGAACGGCGGACAGCCGGTCCTGTAACAGCACCGGGTCGGGCGCGCCGCCGGCGAAAAGCTCATCCACGACGTGCGCGGTTTCGCTCAAGCGCGAAAAGCCGAAAGTGCCCGCGGTTCCCGCGAGGCGATGCACCAGTTGACGGATCTCAGCCATTGCCTCGATCGGGTTAGCCGTTTGGCGCACGAGTAGACGCAGCCGCTCGCCATCGGCCTTCGTGCGACCGAGGAACTGCCGCATTATTTCCTCAAGATCTGGATCGGGGATCACGCTGGCACCGGGATTTTCGCCAGTAGCGCGCGCACCTCGTCGGCGAACGTCGCCGGGTTAAAGGGCTTTTTCAGGACGCCAATGGCGCCGAGCTCGAGCAAGTGCGTTACATCCCGCGCTTGCGTTTGAGCGGTGAGAAACGCAACCGGAATGGCGCGCGCACGCGGCTCGTTGCGAAGCGCCTGCAGCAGGGCCGG
Organism: uncultured Alphaproteobacteria bacterium; assembly: GCA_963765745.1. Classification (GTDB taxonomy): domain Bacteria; phylum Pseudomonadota; class Alphaproteobacteria; order Rhizobiales; family Xanthobacteraceae; genus JAHFPN01. The sequence goes on along the minus strand of CAVXXM010000004.1, from coordinate 118,052 downwards.
ACCGTCCATCTCCGGCATTACGACATCCAACAGGATAAGGTCGAACGCCATGGCACGAACGAGGCTTAGCGCCATGGCTGCGCTATCCGCCGTAGTCAAAGAAAACTCCGTATCGCGCTCGAATGCGGATTTCGCAATCTTGCGCAATAGGCGGTCGTCATCAATACAAAGTACGCGGGTCACGCCGGCCCTCGGTTTCCTCGGGCGATTTGAGGCTGCTTCAAAGAACTTGCTTGAGAATACTTTCAATTTCGCAAAATATTTCACTTCATTCATTGTTTAGATCATTCCTCGGCACCGGTGTTCAGTTAGTCCCGGCCAGGAACCCCGTCCGATCGGCGGCATCACCCGGGTAATCGGGTACGGGTTCCTGCAATTCGCGGATAGGCGTGGTTAGCTTCTCGTTATCTCTTAAAATCAGTTTGCACCGGCAGCACTTACTCGGCGATTAGCACAATCGTCCGTTGACGTTTCCTTGATAATGCTAGTGCAGATGGGTGCACGCAGATGGGTGTGCGCCGCAGAGGTTCTGCGCAGGAGAGAGATTACGGGAAGTGGAAGTGTACGATGACCCGTGTGTTACAGACAAAAGGGCGGATTGAAGCGGTCGATTTGATCGAACCGCAGCGATCGGATGATTCTACTGCAATGGGCACTCCGAGTTTCGCTCGGGAGGCTTCGGCCACCCAAGTTTGTACCCAGGACGAATCGCCGACAACACAACCGATCCCTCCGTCGCTGGATATTCACGCTCAGACGGCAAGACTGCGCAAGACGTTCGCGCCGCACCAAGCTGCAGCACGAGAGCCTGCTTACAGCGAGACTGATGAAGGGCTACTCGAACTCTCCGCTTGTGTATCCGCTCCTGAAACCGAAGCTGACCACGGCCAGGCACCGCTCACGCTCGTTCGGCGCGCGACGCGTGCGAAGGCGGATATTGAACACGCACTTGATGATCTCGGAAGAGAGCTGGCTTCGGATAGTTTGATCAAGAGCACTGACGAAGCAATGCTTGCCTGCCGGAAGCTGAGAGCTCTAGCAGACGCGATGCAATCTTTTCTTGAACAGTTCGCAGACGTTACAAGTTCCCCATCTTCACCCTCGCAGGTCGGCGTCACTAATCGCCCGATTCGCGAGTCCGAGGATAGCCTGCAAGAGCTGCGAAGAGTTGTGACCAAGGTCTTGTCCATCGTTGAGGAGGCTGGAAATTTCGGCGTGAACTCGGTTCAAGATCTTGAACAAATGATCGCCGCCGACAAAGACCTCCCCGACGAAACTCCCCCGGGTCATCTCGTCAAGACTTTGAACGAAGTCGATTCCGTTCGTTTCGGCGTCTTGCTTGGACAATATCGAAAGCTTCTCAAGGTAATGGAGGAGTTGAACTTCACACCCGAGCTTTCCTCTGCTTCCGACGAGGCGCTAGTGTGCGCGTCTAATATTGCCGCAATCGCTGCCAAGAGCGAGTATGTCCAGCTGTTGCCGGCCCAGGCCTTCTCCGAAGCAGTGAAAAAAAGCGAAGATGCACGCACGCTTATCTCGGTTGTTGAGAGTGCCACCACCGCCCTAGGCTTACTCGAATTCGACCGCTCGTTTCCTGCGAGCGGTTTGGATGCAGTCGCCCTCGCGGCCATCGTTGCGGCACGCCTACCCTCGTCCCATCGCAACTATTTTAGATGGAGCTCCTCGGGTGGCGCAGATGCATTCCATAGAGCTTACGAAAGATGGTCCGAGCTCGTCTCCGTCGATGCGGAATGGCGGGAGCGACTCTCCGGTTACTCCCCGGATTTCCGATCTTCGCCTGAAGAACTTGAATCAGCTGTGGCGCATTTCTCCGGCAGCACAATTCGGAGAGCGCGAACAGAGTTCGCTGCCGCGGGCACGACTGCGCGCGAGCTGATCACGCGACTCGGCTTTGATCCTCAAAGTGCGCGGATACGGGAAGATCTAGAATCGCTAATATTTCACCTTCGCGCGGTTCGCCGATTCTGTACCAACGCCAGCTACCACCAGATGTTTGGACCGGAGTGGGCCGGGCTCGAAACGCCATTCGATGACATCGCGGCGGCGTCGCGAACAATCCAACGGATCAAAAGCCATTTTATCACTGTTGCACACGGCCGACGCGTGTTTGATCGCCTGATCCTATTGGAAGCCGCCCAACTCGAAGTCATGGGCTCACTTGCTTCCTCGATGAACGAATTGCGAGCTCTTTCGAACGATCTGAAATCTAGATTCGATGAACGCTCCATCGAGGCGTTGATCTCTGAACTTGAGAGCGAGCAACATCTAGCCGAGGCAATTCTAGAAGCAGATCCTGAACGACTTACTGCAAGCATCGACCTGCCTCTTTCGAAGATTCACGAAATCGGCGCTCGCGAAACACTTCGTCGCGAATTGGCGGACAGTATCGCGGGTGATCCGCTTGCCCCAGCAGTGGAAAGACTGGCCAATAGCGATGCGACGGCCGAGGCCGCACTCAAGGCAATTACTTGGATAAGCATTATTCGCAGAAAGGAATTGACGCCGGAATTGCGATCGCACCTCTTGTCGGAAAATGCCGTCCGAGTTCGAGAACGCTTACGGGAGCTTTCCAACCGGTCAGTGTTGATTCTCCGAATTCTTGATGACCACGTCACGAAATTCAAGAAACAGCATAAGCTTCGCGGATTAATGCCCTTATCGCTGCCTGAACTGCTCACGCGAATTGATGACCTCATCGCACGGAGAGATGAGTTGCCATCGGTCCTAAATATAGGCCGGAGCGGATCCTCCTAGCAGCGGGACGGGGCGAAGCAGGTAGAGAAGCTGCATGATGCTGGTGGGTTCGGGTGAACTCGAACTGCCAATCAGGCTGTTGTGGGCGAGACTTGCTCGTCGGGAAATCCAGTAAAAATTAGGCCTTTCCGACGTCGCCTGACCACGTTTGTTCACGTTCGGTGCCGGTGTTTCATGAGCCAATCGTGGTCGCTCGTGTTCCAAATTGGGAATCGCGGATTTAGGAGAGGTTGAATTTATTTCTCCGGAACTTGTTGGGACTAGGATCGGCCTCAACAGTCATGGGAGTTTGCAAGTGAGCGACCGCAGGCGCGAACAGCGGATTCGTACGCTAGAATTCGGAAAAATCGTCTTCGGCCGTCAGCTGAGCTCAGTCGATTGCATCGTCAGAGATCTTTCGGCCGGCGGCGCGTGCCTGCAAGTCGATAGCACCGACAGCCTCCCGCAGGAGTTTTTTCTAAAGATCCCGGTTGAAAACTTAAGATGCCTTTGCCGGATCGCTTGGAAGGCCAAAGATCGGGTAGGTGTCGCATTTCAAGGGCGCGCCGCAAGCCATTGAAGCAATTGGTGGGCCCGGGAGGACTCGAACCTCCAACCAGGCCGTTATGAGCGGCCGGCTCTAACCATTGAGCTACGGGCCCGATTGCGGCGGAACGTACCAAGCGCCCCGTGCACGCACAATCGAGGGGACGCGCTCCGAAAGCGAACGAGCGCCGCGCGGGTAGCACGGCGCCCGTCTTAGATCGGCTGCCTGCGCGACGCGCAAGCGGCGTCGCGTCGCGGCTTACTTCGCTTTCTTGGCCCGGCGGGGCTTCGCAGCGCGAGCCGGCGGAGCCGCATGCTTCTTGGTGAGCAGCACGAATGCCGTCACCGCGACGACGGCCAGGATGATGCCGCCGTCGGCGCGCGCGGGTTGCGCCGTAAACGTGCTCATGACCAGTGCGGCCGAAAGCGCTGCGGCCAAACTCAGTTTCTTCATGTCTTCTCCCCTTTTCAGCCCACCTTGGGACGAACCCGGCAAGCATCGCTTCCGGATGAGCGCCGAGTCAACTGGACTTACGAACAATCGGGCCAAGCGAAAGTCAGAGGCGCATCAGCCGTTTGGCGTTGCCCGAGAGGATCTTGGCCTTGTCCTCGTCGGAGATCGGGGCCGTTTCCATCCAGCGCACCGCCGGCGGATTCGCCACGAACGGCCAGTCGACCGAAAACATAATCCGGTCCACCCCCATCTCCATCATGCTGTTCAACAGCGCCGGGTTCGAGAAAAAGCCGCTTGTGGTGATCCAGAAATGACGGCAGAAAATATCGCGAAACTGGATCGCCTTGCCACCCGGCCGCGCCAGCGATTGATCGATGCGCCAGACGAAGAACGGCACCATCTCGCCGAGATGGCCGAGGATGATCTTCAGCCGCGGGTGCTTCTCGAACACGCCGGAGAGCACGAGGCGGACGGCCTGGGTCGCGGTCTCGACCCCATAGCCCCAGGCGGCGCGCGTAATGCCCGGATAGTCGGCGACGTAGTCCTTGTAATAAATTTCGGTCACCCCCGGGTGCGGCGCCGTTGGGTGCAGATAGATCGGCACGTCGAGCGCCTCGGCGCGCGCGAAGATCGGCCAATAGCGCTGGCCGTCGATGAACTGGCCGCCGGCCATGACGCTGATCATCGCGCCCTTAAAGCCGAGCTGCTCGACCGCGCGGGCGAGCTCGTCGGCAGCGGCGATTGGATCGCCGGTAGGAAGCACCGCGAAGCCGCCGAGGCGCTTTTCGTGCGCGCGGCAGGCGGCGGCGAGACGGTCATTGACGCGGCGGCTGAGCGCTACCCCGCTGTCACTGGCTGAGATTCTGCGTCGAAGGCGCGGCGTGCGAAATGATCTGGTAGTCGATGCCGGCCTCGTCCATCTCCTTGATGCGCAGCTCGCCGAGATCGTAGAGGCGCTTGTGCAAATCGGGCGGGCCGAAGCGGTCCGCCGGTGAATAGGTCGCGACCAGCTCCTCGTCCCAATAATGGTCCTCGAGCGTGACGACGGGGCAGTTGGGTTTTTTGAACATGGCGCGGCGTGATGCGCGCCTAGGCCCGCTTGCCCGCGAACGGCCAGGAACCGAACGCGCCGGAATCGACCGTGCCTTCGATCTTGTCGCCGTCGATCCCGCCGCTGAACGTGAGCGTGAGCGGCATCGGGTTCGAGATCTTGACCTTCCAGGCCACCTGGTTGCCGTCCACGGTGCCGTCGAAGATCGCGGTCGAATTGCCCTCGGCCGACGCGGTGCCGGTGAGCGTTGCGCCCTCGGCCTTGAGCGTTACTTCCGAGCCACGCTCGCCGAGCGGGGTTTCCATTCTGATGTTCCAGCTTCCGTCCACGGCCATGATCGATCCTTTCGGGCTCTTGGGGGCAATCCGGCGGGCGCGCCCGCTTTATCACCTCTCCGATCCGGGAGAGGTGAATGGAGAGCGGGCCCGCTGTCAAGAAAAAGGACCCTCTCCGCCGAGGGAGAGGGCCAGGGAGGTCGAGGATGTCCGCGCCGCCGCTACGTCAGCTTGAAAGCCAGAGGTGCCGGGTACGAGGATCGGCCTTAATCTCGGGGCGGCGCTCGGGCTGTTCCGCGTTTTCTTCGCTGACCCGCATCCGATTCACGGCGATCACGGCAGCGAATTGCGCCGCGATCAGCGCGAAGAAGGCGATGGCGCCCAGAATATCTTCCATAGCGCCGCGCCTTACTGGACTTCGGCGTGGCTCAATGGCGCATTCGGCTGCGCCGCCGGAATCCACCGGTCGAAGCCCGGAATGCCGCCCGGCACCCGTGGATCCCAGTCATAGACCAGGAAACCGAAAGCGAAGTCGCCGGTGTCGGTCAGACCACGCTCGGCCGGCGCAGGCAGGGTTGGCGCCGGCGCCGCCGCCACAACTGCAATCGGCTCCTCCCAGTCATAGACCAGGAATCCGGAGGCGAAGTCCACGCCGCCGATATCGGTCGGGCCGCGCGCGGCGGGCGCAGGCAGGGCTGCCGCCGGAGCCGCGGCCACAACCGCGTTCGGCTCCGGAAGGCTCGTGATCCGCTGGCTGCGCACGACGTAGGGAATCGAAACGACGGCGAGGGCGAGCGCAATCGTCGCGACGACGGCGCCCAATTGACGGAAAGAAATGGTCTGCATGTCTGCCTCCATCGTTGGGTCCCGCAGGTGCGGAACCGCTTGCGATGGGCGATCCATGCCGGAGGCGTGTGAATTGAAGCGGTGCGGGAACGTGAATTGAGCGTGAAATCTTCTTGGCGAGAGCGTGAATTTTCCTACTTTCGCCTGCCCTTCGGCAGCCTACCGATGAAATCCTTCTTGCCGAGCGGCACACCTTCATGGCGCAGGATGGCGTAGGCCGTGCTGACATGGAAATAGAAATTGGGCAGCGTCACCAGCCGGGCATGGGCGCGCGCGGGCAATTGCAGCTTGGGGGTGAAATAGGGCGCCGCGGTCTTCTTCTCCGCGCCGGCGAAGTCCTCCACCCTGAGCTTGCGCAGATAGACGAGGACCTTCTTGATGCTCGCGATCAAGTCCTCGTAGGTCTTCTCGTCATATTTCATTTTCGGCGGCTTGCGGACGGTGAGCTGCCGGGTGAAATCGAGGGCGGTGAAATAGGCGTACTGGATCTGCTGAATGAACGTATACATGTCCGGATAGAGCCGCGCGGTGAGCAGCACGCCGGCATCGTACTTATTCTTGCGCGCGTGCTTGCGCGCTACCGCCATGAAATGCAGGAGCCGCTCCAGCCCACGGATGAGTTCCGGAACAGTGGAAGTGTAGAGTTCGCTGCTTGGTTTCATTGCACCAGTCTAGCACGCGTCCGGCGAAGAACGGGTCAAACACGCCGCGCCGGGCCCGAGAGCGAGAGAATGCCCATGCCCACGAGCGTGAGACCGGCGACCGCCAGATAAGGTGCCATGTAGCCGCCCGTCGCATCGAACAATAGGCCCATGATCGTCGGCGCGATCGCGTAGCCGAGAACACCCGCCAGTAGACTCACTGAATAGATACGTCCGTACTCGCGGATGCCGAAGGCTTCGGCAAGCAACAGCGGCTGCATCATCAGCATGCTGCCCGCGGTGAAGCCGAAGAGCGCCACGCAAATCAGGATCAGCCACTTGCCGGCGACGAAGGCCAGGAGCACCAGCCCGACGGTTTGGATTGCGATCAGGCCCATTGCCATCGCGCGCGAGGAGACGCTCGCCAAGAGCCAGCCTGCGACGAGGCGTCCGACCAGGCTCGAGGTCGCCAGCACCGCGACCGAAAACGCTGCGGTTTCCGCGTCGGCACGCAGACTCACGAGCCGATAGATATGCGCGATCCCGCCGACCTGCGAACCGAGCGCGAACATGTAGGTGCCGGCCACCGCAAGGAAGAAGCGGCTGCGCCAGGCGGCGGCGAAGGCGATGCTCGGCGCGGCGGCGGCTTGGGCAGCGACGCTCTCGTGATGCTCGACGCCGTCGGGCGCGAGGCCCATGGCGCGCGGGTTGGAGCGCACGATCCATACGGTCGCCGGCACGACGCCGACGAAGAACGCCAGCGCGATCCACGGCCCTGCCCCGGCGAGTCCGTATTTCTGAATCAGGAAGGCCGAAATCGGCGTCAACACCACACCGCCGAGCGAGAGGCCGGTCGAGGCGATCGACAAGGCGAGCGCGCGCCTGGTCTCGAACCAGCGCGTGACGATCGTAGTAGACGGGATCAATCCGCAGCCGCCGTAGCAGGCCCCGAAAAAGATATAGAAAGCGAAGAGCTGCCACGGCTCGCGCAGAAAACCGATCGAGCCGAGCGCCAGCGTGCCGCCGCAGGCGGCGACGATAATCACGTAACGCGGGTCGTAGCGATCGACGAGCTGCCCGGCGGCGAGGCCGGCGAGCGCCGAGGCCACGAAAAAGCTCGCGGTCGCCGCGCTCGCCAAGGAGACCGGAAACGCGCGCTCGACCACGAAGGCGTCGAGCAGCACCGGCAGGTTGTAGAACACGAGCCCGGCGGTGGTCGTCATCACCACGCACATCGCGTAGACGACGTACCAGCCGTAGAAGACGCGGCTCGAGGCCATGCGGGTTCCGGAGGGAGAATGAATCGGCGGGGCGCGCGGCACCCTTTCAGAGAGTGGACGCCGGATCAACTGCTCGACCACGATGGCAGCCATTCGTAAGATTCATGGCGCCGCGCTTGTTTTGCGCCCGGAATCCGACGAAGGTCCCGCGCCGTGAATACTCCAACACACCCGCTATCCCGCACCAGCGAGACGGATTCCTCCGCCGCATGGTTCCGGCTCGGCATCGCGCTGCTGGCGGGCACCATCGGTTCGGTCGGCATGTGGTCGGTGGTGGTGGCGCTGCCGGCGGTGCAGGCCGATTTCGGCGTGCTGCGCGCCGACGCGTCGCTGCCCTTTACCTTTGCCATGATCGGCTTCGGCCTGGGCGGCATGGTGCTCGGGCGGCTGGCAGACCGTTTCGGAATCGTCGTTCCCGTCATGATCGGCGCGGCTTGCATCGGCATCGGCTACGTCGCCGCCGGCTACACGGCGAATATCTGGCAGTTCGCGCTGGCCTACGCGCTGGTCGGCTTCGGCGCCTCGGCGACCTTTGGACCGCTGGTGGCCGATATTTCGCACTGGTTCGTGGTACGGCGCGGGATCGCGGTGGCGGTGGCGTCGGCTGGAAACTATCTCGCCGGCGCCGTGTGGCCGCCGATCGTGCAGCATCTGATCGCGAGCCAAGGCTGGCGGCCGACGCATATCTGGATCGGCATTTTCTGCGTCGTCACCATGGTGCCGCTGTCGCTGCTGTTGCGGAAACGCGTCTCGCAGCATGGCGCCGCCGCCGCAGGCGCGCTTGCAGCCGGCGCACTCGACCGGCTCGGGATTTCGTCGAATACGTTGCTCGTGCTGCTCGCCATTGCCGGGGTCGCGTGCTGCGTGGCGATGTCGATGCCGCAGGTGCACATCGTCGCCTATTGCGGCGATCTCGGATACGGCGTGGCGCGCGGGGCGGAAATGCTCTCGCTCATGCTTGGGCTCGGCATCATCAGCCGCATCGCGTCGGGCTTTATCGCCGACAAGATCGGCGGTGTGGCAACGCTCTTGATCGGCTCGGCGCTGCAGGGCGTCGCGCTTTTTCTTTATCTATTCTTCGACGGGCTGGTGTCGCTCTATATCGTGTCGGGCCTGTTCGGATTGTTCCAGGGCGGGCTGGTGCCGATGTACGCGGTGATCGTGCGCGAATATTTTCCCGCCGCGCGAGGCGGGCACCAAGCTCGGCATCGTGCTGATGGCGACGCTGGTGGGCATGGCATTCGGCGGCTGGATGTCGGGATATCATCTTCGACCTCACCGGCTCGTATCAGGCCGCGTTCCTGAACGGGCTGGCGTGGAATTTCGTGAACGTCTCGATCGTGGCGTGGCTTCTACTTAGGCCGGGCCGGCGTTTGGTTGCCGCTTAAGGTTATCGCGGCGCACGAAAAAACCTTAACGGCCGAATTCCTCATTTCGCTTCCGATATTTGCCGCAAAGCGGACTCGTTCCGCGCCGAGAAGCGCGGCTCCCGCAACAACTTCGTGGAGCCGAGATGATTCGCACCGCCGCGACTTTTTCCATTTTCGTTTTGCTTGCGCTCGCACCCGCAGCGCAGGCGCAGGCCCCGTCCATGTACGATGCGTTGGTTGCGCGCCATGCGGCCGCCAACGGCGTGCCCGAGGCGCTGGTGCGGCGCGTGATCGTGCGCGAGAGCCGCTACAATCCGCGCGCCATCGGCAAGGACGGCGCCATGGGCATGATGCAGATCAAGACCGCCACCGCGCGGGCCATGGGCTACACCGGCGGGCCGGCGGGCCTGCTCGATGCGGACGTCAACATGACTTACGCCGTGAAGTACCTGGCCGGCGCCTATCGCGCGGCCAACGGCAACCACGATCTCGCCGTCTCCTATTACGCGCGCGGCTATTACTACCAAGCCAAGCGCCAGGGTTTCTCGCCCTATGGCGCGGCGACCGAGCGGCGTTCGCGCTTGCCGGCGCGGACCGCATGGCGCGTCGGCATGAACGCAGCCGAGCGAGTTCATTCGCTGAATTTTCGTCATGCGCGGGCTTGTCCCGCGCATCCCGCTTAGGCAGGCACTGTGCCCTCCTGATCGGGATGGCCGGGACTTCAGGCGCGAAGACGGCGCTTCGCGCCTTTTGCCCGGCCATGACGAATGGAAGAGAGCTTCAGCTGATCCCCGGCAGGCAGCGAATCCAGACCTGAACCGGCGCGTCGGCGGCGCCCTGGCGCGCGTGGGCGAGCTGCTCGTTCTGCAGCGTGAGGAACACCTTGTCGTTGGCGCCCGCCTCGCCCGCCGGGATCACGTATTCGAAATAGTGCCGCGCATAGAGACCCTGGATGCGCTGGCCGCCGGGCGTGACGAGCTCGGGCCCGCGGATCGAAATGCGTTTGCCGTCGGCGCGGCACCAGTCGCCGTCGATGGCATCGGCGTGCGCGGCGCCGGCGGCGAGTAGAAACGCGGCGGCGGCGAAGATCAGCTTTCTCATCGCTAACCTCTCAGGCCGCCGTCGGCCACGATGGTCGCGCCGGTGACGTAGGCGGACATGTCGGAAGCCAGATAAAGCGCGGAGCGGGCGATTTCCTCGGGCCGGCCGTGGCGGCCGAGCGGGATCGCGGCATCGAGCAACTTCCGCCCATCGACGCCGCCGGCGAGCTTGCCGATGCCGGCGTCGATCTTGGCCTGGAACTCGTTGTCGATCGGGCCGGGGTGCAGCGTGTTGCAGCGGATGTTGCGCCGCGCCACTTCTTTCGCGACGCTGCGCATGATGCCCACCATGGCGTGCTTGGCGGCCACATAGGCCACCGCGCCGGGCGCGCCCATGACGCCCACCACGCTCGAGGTGATGACGATGGAGCCGCCGTCGTTCATCTGCGGGATGGCGTATTTGCACGCCAGGAAGGCGCCGCGCACGTGCACGGCGATGACGGCGTCGAACACGTCCTCGGGATATTCGGTGGTGGGCACGATCGGCCCCTGGTTGCCGGCATTGGAAAACAGCACGTCGATCTTGCCGAATTTCGCCACCGTGCGATCGACGTAATTCCTGGTGGCCTTGGCGTCGCTGACATCGGCGGCGCAGGTGTCGACATTGGCGCTGTTGATCTCGGCCTTGGCGCGGTCGAGATCGGCCTGGCGCAGATCCACCAGCATGACCTTGGCGCCCTCGGCGACGAACAGCTTGGCGCTGGCGAGCCCGAGGCTGCCGGCGCCGCCGGTGACGATGCAGACTTTATTGGCGAGTAGCGGCATGTTTCCTCCCCGATGCGCCGGCTGATGCGGCTTGGGGAGAATATAGCAGAGGGCTCACTGCGACGCGCGGAAAACCCCGTTCTTGAAGAAAAACCGGAATGGCGTGGTGCCCGAGGCGGCGCCGTCGAACGAGCTCCACTTGGCGTTGGTGCACAGGATGCCGCCCTGCGCCGGCACCGCGTCGTATTCCACGTAGTTCGGATAGACCTTGGGGTTCGGCCCCGGCTCCACCGCCATGAAGGTGGTGACGCACTTGTCGCCGGTGATGACCGGGTCATAGCCCTTGATGATGATGCCGCCGCCGCCCGTGCTGAGAAACGTGCTCGTCAGCGGCTTCCAGCTCTCGTAATTCTCCTGGGCCGAGCGCGGGCAAGCGCGAGGCGACCGCCAAGGCCGCCGCGCGACAAAACCCCGATAATCCGCATAGTCGATGCTCCATTTATTTGTGGTCGCATTTTCTGCGGCCAACCGGTGCCCACTTGGCCGGAAAATGCTCCGGTATCCGTGCTCGTGGAGGATACACGCGAGGGCACCGTTTGGATGCAGGCTCCGATCCGCCTCAGCCGCGCGAGGCCTTGAAGCCGAGCCAGGCGAGCAGTGCCGCGACGACGACGCCCACCCAGCTCGCCCACAGCGGGATCGACAGCGTGCCGATCGTCACCGGCCAGCCGGTTAGCAGACGAGCGATATGCATCAGCGCGACGATGGTGAAGATCGCCGCGGCGAGCTGCGCAAAACTTCTTGCGGTCATGTGGGCCTCCTGGTTCCGGGGAACTGTTCTTGCCTGGCGGAGTATATGCGAATTCTCTTTGTGGTTGGGGTTGTGCGGGGGCGTTCTCGCGGGCGGTTTTCGCCCCGAGGCTTGGCCAGGGCCCCTCGCCTCCGCCAGCGCGGAAAAGTGAGGGGGGCGGAGCGCCGGAGGCGCACCGTCTTCCGCGCCTGCGAGGCGCGGCGCGCGTCTTGCGAAACGCGCTCGCCTCCAGCGCTCCACCACGGTTTCGCCACGCCCCGAAGGGAATGGCTCGGCTCCGGGCCGCGCTTCCGGGAGACGGCTCGCTTGCGCAAGCCGGCCCGTCCAGCGAGCTCCTCGCAGGGCGGTCATAGTGCCGCCCGGGCGGAGCCCCGGAGCCGCCCGAGTGCCGGGTTACGAGCCCGGCCCGCGGGGGCCGCCCCGCTCCATCCGCTAGACGTCTCTAGAAGACGCCCCTCAGCGAGCGAGGTGATTGGTATTTAATCCTAGTTTTGGGCGATTATGTGGCGATAGGCTTATTTTCTGGTAATATGATCGAGCAGATGTGCGAATAATCTACCCTCCAACGAGAAGGTCAGCGGACGTAACATTTTATATCAATGAATTACTCGCGCACCCAAGTATCGGCAAGGCGATGACCGAATGTAAGCGCCGCAGTCATTAGGGTTAGAATGTTTCTTCCCGCATTTAGAATTTGGCGAATGCTGAGATATTTGGGTGTGATCTCGTGCATGTTCTCTTGTTTATTGATCGGCAGCCGGTGGAATGTAAGCAATTCAGTTTTCTTATCGTAAGAACTAATTGCACCATGTACCAACATGTCTCTGATTTCAGCCATGGTCTCAAACTGATCGAGTAGATCTGATCCTTCCTTTGCAAATTGGGCAAGTGACTTTCGCTCGCGGAATGACATTCTGAGATATTCAATTTTTGCCGCTCGTGAAAATGGAACGCGCGTTGTTTTATTTTTGCCTTCTGGGGTCTGATAAATTAGAGCCACCCAGAACTCTAGAGATTGCTCTAAAATAGCCCAGTAAATTACGAGCGCCCCAACCGATGGGTAGAGCGCCTCTAATATCTCCTTCGGCGGACTAGTATTTTCCATTTCAATGCAAAAATTTTCTTTCTTTGGTGTCTAGGCAGGGTCCTTTTTCTCTCCGCTCGCGACAATCTTAAGTAGATTGTTCGGTAGTGGACGTTGAAGCTCCATTGCTTCTTCTAAAGGTGCATCCATCCATGTCGCGCGTTGCTCTTTCGTGACCAACATTACCGGCATTGCTTTCGAGTGAACTTGCTTCACAACCTTGTTCGGGTCAGTTGTCAGGAACGAATAGACCAAGTGTTTTCCCTTCACAGGATCAGCCTTCGATCCTCTAACGCCCTCCCACTCACGCCAAACACCAGCGAAGAAGAAAAGCGGGCGGCTTTCGGAGAGTGCAAACCAAGTCGGGGTCTTCTTCTTTGTCTTCGGGTTCGGCTTGTCGGTCGTACTCGCAGAATGACGTAGCCGGGACCAAACAGCGATGCTCTGGCTTCAGCCAAGGCTTCCAGAAACCGCTTTTTGCGTTGCGGATATTTGTGACGGGGCGAGGTGGCCCGAATCTGGCGGCGACGGCAATCCCCAGCGCATCTTCACCAGCTCCCGCTCGCCATCCTCCGTTGTGCGGATCACTGGCGCGATCAGCGTCGGGAAAGATTGCCGACTGCGGCGGAAGATTGCCCGCGCGATCCTTGAGGCCCGTGATGATCCTGCGGATCTCGTCCTGCGTCTTGCGATGTGAGTAGAGGTTGCACATGGCTCCTAGATCGTACCGCAGATTGCGGGATTGCTTGACTCTCGTTCTTGTTATGTTCTCATACCTTCCCCATGAGGACAAGCGGTGCGAAAGCCCACCCAAATCGAGCGTTTGTATCTGGACTTCGACGGCTTCTTCGCCTCGGTCGAGCAGCAAGTGCATCCGGAGCTTCGCGGCAAGCCTGTAGGCGTCGTCCCGTTCGCCGACTCCGTGCGCACCTGCGTCATCGCCTGTTCACGCGAGGCGAAGCTCCTCGGCGTCAAGAACGTGATGAACGTGCTCGGACGCCAAGGCGCTCTGCCCCGACATCATATTCTGTCCCGCAGTCGCCCGATCTCTACCGCCGCGCGCACAACACTCTGCTTTCGGAAATTTCCGCGGTCGTTCCGCTCGATGCCGTCAAGTCTATCGACGAGCTGACATGCCGCGTCGCCCCTGGCGGATCGCAGACAATCCGCAGCAGCTTGGCTTGCGATTAAGGAAGCGCGTCGCGGAAAATGTCGGTCCCGTTCATCAAGATGCTCGATCGGCTTCGCCGCCAATCGCCAGCTTGCCAAGATGGCGTGCAAGGCAGGCAAGCCAGACGGCAACATGGTCTGGCACCCGAGCGAAATGCCGGGGCCGCTTCTCGCGCGAAGCCTGAGCGACGTTCCCGGCATCGGCACGCGATTGGAACTGCGTCTCGCCCGCGCGGGAATTCACACCATGGCCGATCTCCTCGCCACGCAGCCGAAGCACATGCGGAAGCTCTGGGGCAACGTGACCGGCGAGCGTCTTTGGTACGCGCTACACGGCTACGATCTACAAACGCCTCCCTCTGGGCGTGGCATGTACGGGCATGGCCGCGTGCTGCCGCCCGACTATCGAACGATCGAGCACGCCAAGTCCGCCTCGCGCCTTTTGCTCGTTAAGGCCGCACGACGGATGAGGCGCGACGGCTGGAACGCTGGTCGTCTTTGGCTTTGGCTGGAGATCATTCGCGAGAACTCATGGTCTCGCGGTGCTTGGCTTCCGGCGGTGCACGACGATCAAGCCGTGTTGTCCGCTCTAGAAGGCATGTGGGCCGAAGCGCAGCACGGCAGATTGCCGCGCTCGAGCACAATACTCCGGCTCGGCGTCACATTGCTTGAACTCACTCGCTCAAGCGAGCGCCAACTGGACTTTCTGCTCAACGATGACCGGACTCGGCAGCGTTGGGAGAGCGTGACAGCGGCAATCGACGCACTCAATCGAAAGCACGGCAAGACGCTAGTGAGCATCGGGCCGTGGGTGCCGCCGCCGGGCGGATATGCCGGGGCAAAGATTAGCTACACGCGCATCCCTCGCGCGGAGGACTTCTGGTGAACTGGAAGACCGATCTGAAGCTCTCCGACCTCGACGCGACTACAGCGATTGAGATTGTTTGCAAAAAGTGCGGGCTATCCCGCTACGAGACCCAGGCAACGCTGCTCAAGCAACCGGAATTGGAGCATGCGTATTTGGATGAGGTTGAGCGAAGCCTGAAATGCTCAAACAGGTTTTGCCGTAGTCCGGTGCGTATCTCGCTCACGCACGATGATAAAAACGAAGGATTCGTAGGCGGCATGGCATAACTCAGTTTCCCATCCGGCTATCTTATTCTTTGTATGACAACGTCCACAATTTCACCCGCGACAGGAGCGCCTGGCCTTGGTCCGGTGTGAGCGAGGATGAGATTGGCAATTCCTTGCTTTAAGTGAACGAACAATTTGTGCATTTGGTCGTGGGAAATGATGATCTCCCCATCCGGGACAAACATGTCTTTCATGATCCTCAGGTTTGCATAGTTAGCGGCTGACAAGACGCCCTTGTTATGAATAATCGCTCGGCGCAGCAGACGCAGGTCACCAAAGGCATCAATTTGAATTTCGTTCGGCGAAGACAAATTCTTGCTACGCGCTAGGCGGGGTCTGATCTCCTCATCCCAAAATGAAAAAAGAACTACAATGATGCTCCTCACGTGTTGCTGTTCATTGAATCCGCCCGCTGAATTATAGGCTGCGAAATCCTTGGCCCGCGTAATGCGATTGTGAATAATGTTGGGACTGTTTGGGTCTTCGAAGCTCGACCAAACGGAGACATCTATTCCATCATCGTCCTTCCGCTGCGAGGTTTTCCGTAATACCCGCGCAACCTGCAGCTCGATACGCGCTTTGTTTCCCGCAAATCCTGCCAGGGCGTCCATATAAACGCCTACCTGTTGATTCACGAAATTGATGAACTCTCGAAGGGTCTCCAAGTAATCATCCTGCGGCATGGGTAGACTCATAGATTTACCCTTGCGATCGACGACGAATATCGCGAATTTTGTGCCGGTGTTCGTTGTCATAAGCCGCGCGTTCTACTTGCGCGTGGGAAGTTGAATGAATCAGTTGTCCAGGAACGACCGCAGTTTCCTACTCCTACTCGGATGCTTCAACTTCCTCAGCGCCTTGGCCTCGATCTGGCGGATGCGCTCGCGGGTCACCGAGAACTGCTGGCCGACCTCCTCCAGCGTGTGGTCGGTGTTCATGCCGATGCCGAAGCGCATGCGCAGCACGCGCTCCTCGCGCGGCGTGAGCGAGGCCAGCACCCGCGTGGTGGTCTCGCGCAGGTTGGCCTGAATGGCGGCGTCGATCGGCAGGATGGCGTTCTTGTCCTCGATGAAATCGCCAAGATGGCTGTCCTCCTCGTCGCCGATCGGCGTCTCGAGCGAGATCGGCTCCTTGGCGATCTTCAAGACCTTGCGCACCTTCTCGAGCGGCATGCCGAGCTTCTCGGCCAGCTCCTCCGGCGTCGGCTCGCGGCCGATCTCGTGCAGCATCTGGCGGCTGGTGCGCACGATCTTGTTGATGGTCTCGATCATGTGCACCGGGATGCGGATGGTGCGCGCCTGGTCGGCGATCGAGCGGGTGATCGCCTGGCGGATCCACCAGGTGGCGTAGGTCGAGAACTTGTAGCCGCGGCGGTATTCGAACTTGTCGACCGCCTTCATCAGGCCGATGTTGCCTTCCTGAATGAGGTCGAGGAACTGCAGGCCGCGGTTGGTGTATTTCTTGGCGATCGAAATGACCAGGCGCAGGTTGGCCTCGACCATCTCCTTCTTGGCCTGGCGCGCCTCGCGCTCGCCGCGCTGCACGAAATGCACGATGCGGCGGAATTCCAGGATTTCGAGGCCGGTTTCGGTGGCGAGCGCGTGGATCTCGCCGCGGATCGCCTTGATGCGATCCTTCTCGTGGCCGACGAAGCCCTTCCAGCCCTTGGCGCCGAGCTTGGAGGTGCGCAGCAGCCACTTGGGGTCGAGCTCGGCGCCCTGATAATTCTTCAGGAAGTCCTCGCGCGTGACGCCGTGGCTTTCGGCGAGCCGCATCAGGCGGCCTTCGAGCGAAACCAGCCGGCGGTTGATCTCATAGAGCTGGTCGACCAGCGCGTCGATGCGGCCTTGATTGAGCGACAGCGACTTCACGTCGACGATGATTTCTTCTTTCAGCTTCTTGTAGCGGCGCTCCTGCGAGGGCGAGAGCGATTCCGAGCGCAGCTTGCCCTCGACGTTCTGGTCCTGCAGCTTGCGCAGCTTCTTGTAGGCGTCGGCGACCTTGTCGAAGGTCTCGAGCACCTTGGGCTTGAGCTCCAATTCCATCGCGGCGAGCGACAGCGCGTTCTCGAATTCCTCGTCGTCCTCTTCCTCGGGGCGCGCTTCGAGCGTGACGTGCTCGCCGGTGCCGACCGGCGCCGCGCCGTTGGCGCCATTGCCGCCATAGCCGGGACGGCCCTGAATGTGCGGACGTCCAGCGGGGGGCGCGGGCGGCGGGGGCGGCGGCACGTTCCGTTCCGGCGGCGCCATCATGCCGTCGTCGGCCGCGGCGATTTCCTGCTGGCTCTCGGGCTGCATCGCGGCGGCCTGCGCCGCCTGCGCGGCCTTGGCCTCGGGCCCGGCATAGGTCGCTTCCAGATCGATGATCTCGCGCAGCAAGGCTTTCGCTTCGTTCAGCTCGTCGCGCCAGACGATGATGGCCTGGAAGGTGAGCGGGCTCTCGCACAGGCCCGCGATCATCGCCTCGCGGCCGGCCTCGATGCGCTTGGCGATGGCGATCTCGCCCTCGCGCGACAGCAGCTCGACGGTGCCCATCTCGCGCAGATACATGCGCACCGGATCGTCGGTGCGCTCGGAGGGCTCCTTGGCGCCGGTGGTGGCGACCTTGGTGGCGGACTTCTCGACCAGCTCGCCGCCCTCTTCCTCGTCGTCGTCGTCCTCCTCGGCTTCGGCCTCCTCGGACTCGACGACGTTGATGCCCATCTCGTTCATCAGCGCGAGCACGTCCTCGATCTGCTCGGAGGTGACTTCCTCGCTCGGCATCACCTCGTTCAACTGATCGTAGGTGACGTAGCCGCGCTTCTTGGCGGCCTTGATCATTTTCTTGACCGCGGCGTCGGAAAGATCGAGCAGCGGCCCCGGCTCGCCTTCGGCTTCGGCTTCGGGCGCGCCGTGCTTGGTCGCCTTGGCGGCGGCGGCCTTGGCGGCGGCGCCGGTGAGCGGAGCCGGCGCCTTCGCATCGGCTTTGACCGGCGCGGGCGCGGCCTTGCCCGCGACCGGAATGTCCTTGCCGTCCTTGGCGGCGCGCGCGAGCGCCTTCTTCGCTTTGGCGGTGACCGCGCGCAGCATTTCGGTGACGGTGCCGCGCAGCACCTTGCCGACCTTGGCGGCGGGCTTCATGGGCGCCGCGGCTTTGGGCTGCAGCGGCGGCGCCGCTTTCTTGGGGAGCGGAATCGAGCGCGGCTTGGGCGGCGGCTTGGGGCCGCGCGTGCGCCAGGAGGTGTCGATGAACTTGGCGTATTTCGACGCCGGCTTCTTGGCGGGCGCAGCCGCGCGCGCGGCGGGTTTGCCCGCCGGCTTCTTCGGCTTTTGTTTGATCTTGGTCTTGGTTTTGGTTGCCACCGGATCCTGCCGTTCGAGTTCGATGCGCCGCGCCGGTGATCGCGCGGTCGCGAATCACCGGACGGCTTTTGTCACATGCTACGCGCGGGCCGGCCGGAAGGCTCGCCGAACCCTTCGATCAGGGCCTCGGTGCCATCGAGCGCGGCCAGCCGGTTCTGAACGTCCTTGAGCCTGGCGAAATTCGCCTCGCTGGACTCGGTGCCCAGCGCGCGTTCGGCTTCCTTCAGCTCTCTAGATAACGTGCGTTTCCTACGATGCAAGGTCACGATCTGGTGCCAGAATCGTGCCACATCCTCGGGTGCGGCTTCCGGGCGCACCGGCCAGTCGGCCGCATGGGTAATGGCACGTTTGATGCTTGCCAGCGCCGGACCCGCTCCAACCTCCTCTACCCTATGGGTGAGAGTCTCGGTATCGGCCGCCCCGGTGGCCGCGGCATCGAGAATCGCCCTGCGCAGCGCCTCGGCGTCCCGGTGGGCGAAATCGAGATCGGCCAGTTCCTCGGCATGCTCGGACAAGAGGCTCGGGTGGTTCAGGACCGCGGCCAGGATCAGGGCTTCCCTGGCCGGCACCGCCGAAAGGCCCCCGCGCACGATGGTGCTCCCGGTGAGACCCGCGCTGTGCTGGCGGATCGCGGCCCGCGGCCCGGGAACGTTGCGCGAGCCCCGATTGGAGCGGAACTCGTTGGGGCGGAACTCGGTGGGGCGGAACTCGGGCCGGGCCTGCCGGCCATCGGCCGGGGCGAACAGGCGCTTCAGGCGCAGGTTCAGCTCTTCCCGGTAATAGCGCCGCACGGTCTCGTCCTGAATCATGCGCAGAAGATCGCCGAGGCGAGCTTCCAGCGCCGCGCGGCGCTCGGGCGTTTCCACGTTGGCGTTTTCGCTCTCGCGCTGCCAAAGCGTCTCGACCAGCGGGCGCGCGCCGTCGAGCACTTCCTGCATGGCCTCGGCGCCGCCGCGGCGAACGAGGTCGTCGGGGTCCTGGCCCTCGGGCAACAGCGCGAAGCGCAGGCTGTAGCCGGGGCGCAATAGCGGCATCGCAAGTTCGACGGCGCGATAGGCGGCGCGGCGGCCGGCCTGATCGCCGTCGAAGCACAGGATCGGCTCCTGCCCCATACGCCACAGCAGCAGCAATTGATCCTCGGTGAGCGCGGTGCCGAGCGGCGCCACCGCGGCTTCGAAACCGGCGGCGACCATGGCGATCACGTCGACATAGCCTTCGACCGCGATCGGCGACGCGCCCTTGTGGGTGGCGGCGCGCGCGTCGGCGATGTTGTAAAGGAGCGCGCCCTTGTGGAACAGCGGCGTCTCAGGGGAATTGAGATATTTCGGTTTGGCGTCCTCGGCGAGCGCGCGGGCGCCGAAGCCGACCACGCGGTTCTTCAGATCCATGATCGGAAACATCACCCGCTCGCGGAAGCGGTCGAACGGCAAGGGAATATCCTCGCCGGCGACGAGCAGGCCGGCCTCGACCATGTCCTCGACCGGCACGCCCTTGCCGCCGAGATATTCCTTGAGCGCGAAGCGCTCCGCCGGCGCGTAGCCCAGGCGAAAGCGCGCCTGCGTCGCCGCCGCGATGGCGCGGTCGGCGAGATAGCCGCGCGCGCGGGCGCCGGTGCGCGCCTGCAGGCTCTCCTCGAAGAACTTGGCGGCGAGCTCCATCACTTCGTGGAGCGTCTTGCGGCGCGACTCGCGCTTCTCCTCCTCGGGCGAGGCCGCCGGCACCGGCACGCCGGCGAGACCGGCCAGCCGCTCCACCGCCTCGCGGAACGAGAGCCCTTCGGTCTCCATTAGGAAACGGAACTGGTCGCCGTGCTTGCCCGACGAGAAGCAGTGATAGAAGCCCTTCTGGTCGTTGACGAAGAACGCTGGGCGACTTCTCCGCGTTGAACGGCGAGAGGCCCTTCCACTCGCGGCCCGCCTTCTTCAGCGCCACCTTGCGGCGCACGACGTCGGACACCGGGAGCCGGGCCCGGATCTCGTCGAGGAAGGATTGCGAATAGCGCATGGGGGCGAATCTGGCAGCGGCGGAATCTTACACCGCCGCTCAAGGCGGCCGTTTGGCAAGCAAGAGCAGCTTAGCAGCGCGAATTGCGCACGCTCTTTGGGTTATCCACAGCACTGATCTCGGTTGGGCCAGATAACAACCGCGCGCGGTTCAGAGCGTCTTGTAGAAGAAGCTCACGGCATCGCGTGAGCGGTTGTCTACGCTTGTCGCATAAGCCGGAACCTCGCCGTATTTCGTCCAGCCGAGCCGCAGATAGAGCCGTTCGGCGGCACTGCCGAACTCCGTATCCAGGGTGAGCAACGTACGCCCGATTCGGTGCGCTTCATCCTCGGCCGCACGCATCAAGGCCGCTCCGAGCCCCTGGCGCCGGGCGCGGCTATGCACCAGCAACTTGGCGAGGTCGGCACGAAAGGCCTGGTTCTCCTGCGGCGCCAAGATCAGCTGCACCGTTCCGTCCGCGCGGCCTTCGGCCTCCGCCGTGAAAATCAGCCGCTCGCCGCGGGCATGGCTCGCCAGTGCGCCCTCCCACCAGGTCTCGGCTTTCGCCGGCGTCATGGGCCAGACGAAATTCACCGAAGCGCCGCTCTCGACAGAGTCGACCAAGAGGTCAATCAGCGCGGCACGCATCGTCTGTGCCTGCTGTGGAGTCAGAAGCTTGATGGTGTGCGTCATGCGCTCGACCCCAACGCGAAGATGACCGCGTGACAGGCAGGCCGTTAGGCCGTTCACTGCGACGGCGTGAAGCCCGAGGCCTTCACCGCCGGGGCCCAGCGCTCGGAGTCCGCTTTCTGGATCGCGGCGAATTCGGCCGGGGTCGAACCGGTGGCATAGAGCCCCATCTTCAGGAGCCGCTCCTTCACTTCCGGCAATTTGAGCGCGGCGACGACGATCTTGTTGTAGCGCTCGACGATCGCGTCCGGCGTACCTGCCGGCGCGAACAGCCCGTACCAGGCGGCGCCTTCGATGCCATAGCCGGCCTCGCGGAACGTCGGCGCCTCGGGAACCAGCGGCGAGCGCTTGGCGTCCGAGGTCGCGAGGATGCGCACGCGCCCTGCCAGATGCATCGCGATGAT
Source organism: uncultured Alphaproteobacteria bacterium (assembly GCA_963765745.1). GTDB lineage: Bacteria > Pseudomonadota > Alphaproteobacteria > Rhizobiales > Xanthobacteraceae > JAHFPN01. The sequence continues at coordinate 96,413 of CAVXXM010000004.1, read as the reverse complement.
GTCGCTCGTGGTGGTGACGACGACCGGCAGTTGCCCGCCGGCGAGGTCGGCCATGGCCGGTGCCGAGCCGCGGTAGCCGATATGCACGAAGTCGATGCCGGCGGCGCGGCCGAACAGGACGCCGAAGAAATGCGGCAGCGAACCGGCGGCCGGCGAGCCGTAGCTCGCCTCCTTGGGATTGGCCTTGAGCCACTCGACCAGCTCTTTCAGCGATTTCGCCGGAACCTTCGGCCCGACCGCAAGCGCGAACTCGAAGCCGGCGACATGGGCGACCGGCTTCAGCTGCTTGATCGGGTCGTATTCGAGATCCTTGTAGACGTGCTGATAGACCGCGACCGGCGCGATCGGCGTCAGCAGCAGCGTGTTGCCATCGGGCGCCGCGGCCACGACCTGCCGCGTGCCGATGCGGCCGGCCGCACCGGTCACATTCTCGACGATCACGGTGCGGTTCAGTCCGGCGCGCAGGTGCTCGGCCACCAGCCGGGACAGCGCGTCGCCGGAGCCGCCGGCGGCGAACGGAAAGACGATTTTCAGCGGCTGCTCGCCGAGTTGGGCCTGGGCGGCCGCGAGCGGCAAAGCGGCAATGGCGATCGCGAGCGAAACGGCGCGCAGCAAATTTCGGCGATGCATGATTTTCCTCCCCGCTGACGAGAACTTTAGCGCTCGCTGAACAGCACGCCGCCTTTGGCCTTGCCGGTCTTTGGCGCTTCGACGATCTGGATCGTCACGGACTCGGGCGGAGACGCGAAATTCTTCGCTACCGCCGCGGTGATGTCCTTCACCAGGCCGCGTTTCTGCTCGAGGGTGCGCCCCTCGACCGCGTAGACGATCACTTCCGGCATGTTGTTCTCCCTTAATTCTTCATTCAATCCGCCATTGCCGCTCCCGGGTTGAACCCGGGGGCGCGCACGAGGGAAAAACTTATCCCGCCAGCAGCCCCTTCACCAGCCCGCTCGCCTTGCCGAAATCCATCTGGCCGGCGTGGCGCTCCTTGAGCGCGGCCATGACCTTGCCCATGTCCTTCACGCTCGCGGCGCCGGTCTCCTTGATGATGGCGGCGATGGCGGCCTTGGCCTCGGCCTCGCTCATCTGCTGCGGCAGGAAGCCCTTGATGATCTCGATCTCGCCGCGCTCCTGGTCGGCGAGCTCCTTGCGGCCGGCCTTGTCGTAGAGCTCGATCGATTCCTGGCGCTGCTTGATGAGCTTCTGCAGCAGGCCGAGGATGGCGTCGTCGGCGATCGGCTCCTTGCCCGCCGTGCGCGCCTCGATATCGGCGTTCTTGATCGCGGCATTGACGAGACGGAGCGTGGAGAGCCTGAGCTTCTCCTGCGCCTTCATCGCGCCTTTCATGCCATCGTTGATCTTTTCGCGGAGCACGGGACCTCGTTGTTTCGCTGACTAGCTTGCCGTTCGCTTTCGCCACCGGTGGACCGCGATCAGCGTCCAGACCGCTTCGACTAGTCCGAACGGCCAGGCGCCCTGGAGAAATCCGTAGATCGAAGCCAACGCACAGGCGGCGGCGAACGCCAGAATGTACCAAGGGCTACGATCTTCCAGCGCATAGAAGACCAACATAGCGGTTACGGCAGTCAATCCGAACGCCGAGAGCCAATCCATTCGCTTCTCGACCCTTTTGATGATGACTTTGACGCCGTGGGGGCTCCCGGCTATCTAGGCCGCTCATGAGCCCTAAACAAGCCGATTCCGGCTGGACGGAGCCCGCTCCGACCGCCCTCCTCGTGCTCGCCGACGGCACCGTGCTCGAAGGCTTCGGCCTCGGCGCCGCCGGCCAGGCCGTGGGCGAGGTTTGTTTCAACACGGCGATGACCGGCTACGAGGAAATCCTCACCGATCCCTCCTACGCCGGCCAGATCATCACCTTCACCTTCCCGCATATCGGCAATGTCGGCACCAACGAGGAAGACATCGAGACGGTGAACCTCGCGGCCACGCCCGGCGTGCGCGGCATGGTGCTGCATTCGGCGATCACCGATCCCTCGAGCTATCGCGCCACGCGCCATCTCGATGCCTGGCTCAAGAGCCGCGGCATCGTCGGGCTCGCCGGCATCGACACGCGCGCGCTCACCGCGCTGATCCGCGACAAGGGCATGCCCAACGCCGTGATCGCGCACGCGCCGGACGGCAAGTTCGATCTCGATGCGCTGAAGAAAGAAGCGCGCGAGTGGCCGGGCCTCGTCGGCATGGATCTGGTGCCGATGGTGAGCACGAGCCAGCGCTATGGCTGGGACGAGACGCCCTGGGTCTGGGGCAAGGGTTATGGCCGGCAAGAGAACGGCGAGTTCAACGTGGTCGCCATCGACTACGGCATCAAGCGCAACATTTTGCGGCTGCTGGTGGCCAACGGCTGCAAGGTCACGGTGGTTCCGGCCAAGACTTCGGCCGAGGACATCCTCGCCATGAAGCCCGACGGCGTTTTTCTCTCGAACGGCCCCGGCGACCCGGCGGCGACCGGCGAATACGCGGTGCCCGTCATCAAGAAGATCATCGACAGCGGCACGCCGACTTTCGGGATTTGTTTGGGCCACCAGATGCTCGGGCTCGCGGTCGGCGCCAAGACGATGAAGATGCATCAGGGCCACCACGGCGCCAACCATCCGGTGAAGGACCTGACTACGGGAAAAGTCGAGATCACCTCGATGAACCACGGCTTCGCGGTCGACCGCGCGACGCTGCCGGCCGACGCCGAGGAGACCCACGTCTCGCTGTTCGACGGCTCGAACGCCGGCATCCAGCTCAAGGGCAAGCCGGTGTTCTCGGTGCAGTATCACCCGGAGGCCTCGCCCGGCCCGCGCGACAGCCGCTATCTGTTCGAGCGGTTCGTGGGGATGATGCGGGGACGGAAGCAGTAGTTCCGTCATTCCGGGGCGTCCGCCGTAGCCCGAAGGGCGAAGGCGCGACGAGCCCGGAATCCATAACCACCGACTTCTCAACTTCACTCAATTTCACCGTCTGCGGATATGGATTCCGGGCCTCGCGTCGCAAAAGCGACGCTCGCCCGGAATGACGCGCAGGAATATGCTTCACCCTCTCCCACAAGGGGAGAGGGTTAAGAAAGTCGCGCCGCATGTACCAGCGCATCCTGCAATTCATCGCCAACGCCATGCGCATGGACGAGCATGCGTGGGAGCGGCACGCCAATCCGTGGAGCGTGTGGACGCGGATCGCGTCGGCGCCGTTCCTGATGCTCGCGATCTGGAGCATCCACTGGATCGGCTGGTGGGCGGCGCTGCCGCTCGGCGCGTTCGCGATCTGGTACTGGCTCAATCCGCGCATCTTCCCGCCGCCGGCCTCGACCCGGAGCTGGGCCGCGCGCGCGGTGATGGGCGAGCGGGTCTATATCCTGAGCACGCTGCATCCGATCTCGGTCTATCACCGCAACGCCATCACGCTTTTGTCGATCGGCTCCGCCGTCGGCGGGCTGCTGATGGCCGCGGGCCTGATCGCCGCCGAGCCGTGGGTGTATCTGGCGGGCTGCATCGGCGCGGGCCTGTGCAAGCTCTGGTTCCTCGACCGCCTGGTGTGGCTCTACGAAGACATGGCGCGCGAGGTGCCGGAGTATCGGGCCTGGCTGCGCTGATGGCGTCCGAACAGCGACCCCGTTCACAATAGTCAGGGCCCGCTATTGAGGCTATGGATCGGCCAGTCATGAGACAGTTGCGTTGGCCGCTCGACGGCTTCGACCAGATCGCCCGGCTCGAGTTTGGCGGAGGCCACGCCAAGAAGGTCGCCGCGACGCGCTATCCGATTCGTTTCCTGCGCTACTGGTTTTGCCGCATGCTGCTCGACGAGCAACGCAAGCGGCTCGGCCGGCCGCTGCGGGTGCTCGAGGTCGGAATCGGACATGGCCGGATGCTCGCCTTCATGGGCGGGCCGCAGCTATCGGCGGAGCGTTTCGCGTTGCCGAACTGGATCGAGCGCTGGGACGGCATCGACGTGCAGGTCATGCCCGAAACGCTGAAGCGCTACTCCTATTCCGACTATATCGAGGCCGACATCGAACAACCCATCGACCTGCGCGGCCGCCGCTACGACGCCGTCATCCTTCTGCATGTGCTCGAGCATCTGTACGAGCCGGAACTGGCCGTGCGGCATCTCGCGGCGGGCCTCGATGCCGGCGGGATCGTGATCGGCGGATCGCCGACCATGCCAGGCGCGCTCGCGGCGGTTCACCGCTACTGGCTGCTGCACTGGAAATTTTCCAAGGTGCTCGACGACGTGCATGCGCACCGGCATCTTTCCGTCATCACGCCCGGCCTGGTCCGGAAGATCGCGCGGCAGGGAAACCTGACCGTCGATTTCCTGTCCGGCACGTTCTTCACGCGCTGGTCGGGACTGTTCCTCGAAAACTACGCCGGCTGGGTGCGGGCGAATCTGGCCTGGGGCGCGGCATTCCCGGCGCTCGGCGGCGAAATCTACTTCTCGCTGCGCAAGCCCGCCTGATTTGAGCTGTGATAGGCTTGGGCATGCTCCGCTGGTCGCTCATCGCCCTGACATCCCTGGCCGTCATCGCGGTCGCCGCCCTCGCCGGCGCGATCGCATTCGGCACCAAAGCCACGCCGCCGCCGATGCCGAGCATGGCTGCGGGAGTCACCACTATCCGCCAGGAACTCGCCGACCTGCCGCCGGCGCTCCGCTTCACCGCGCGCGACGGAACCTCGCTCGCCTATCGCGCCTATCCGGCTTCGCCGGACCGTATCGCCGTCATGATCCACGGCTCGTCGGGATCGAGCGCCGCGGTGCATGGCTTCGCCAAGGCGCTGCAGGCGGCCGGCATAACCGTCTATGCGCCGGACATCCGCGGCCACGGCCAATCGGGGCGCAAGGGCGACATCGACTATATCGGCCAGCTGGAAGACGACCTGGCCGATCTGTTGGCTGCGCTTGGGCCGGCGCCCGCCGGCGCCAAACGAATTCTCATCGGTCATTCCTCGGGCGGCGGATTCGCGTTGCGCACGGCCGCCGGCCCGCTGGGCGACCGGTTCGACGGCTATCTGCTGCTCGCGCCCTTTCTCAGCCCCGATGCGCCGACGGCGCGCCCGGACACCGGCGGCTGGGCCGCACCTTATATTCCGCGCATTGTCGCGCTGCGGGTTCTCCGGGGACTGGGGCTGCACTGGTTCGAAGGCCTGCCGGTGGTCGCCTTCGCGATCCCGCCGGAGGAAATGAACGACAACCGTACGCAATTCTATTCGTTCCGGCTGTTGGCGAACTATTCGCCGCATCTCGATTGGCGGCAGGACATTCGCGACATCCGTAGGCCGGCGATGGTGCTCGTCGGCGCAAACGACGAATTATTTCGTGCCGACCAGTTCGCGCCCGTCTTTCAGACGCTACGGCCGGATATTCCGGTCGAGCTCCTGCCGAACCTCGATCACATGGGCCCGGTCATCGCCACCGAAGGCCGCGCCGCGACGATCAGGGCGTTCGGCCTGTTGAGCGCGCGCTGAGATGCGCGAGCGATCGTCCGCCGGCGGAGCCTGGCCAACATGAGCCGCGGCGCACGCGACTGGGTGACCTATTGGGACACGGATCATCCGATCTACGTGAACGCACGCCATCTCGACCTTCACTACAGAGCGGTAGCCCAGCAAATCATCGAGATGGTGCGGGTTCCCGCCGCGCGCGTGCTCGACTATGGCTGCGGCGAGGCGCTGCACGCCGACAAGATCGCGCCGTACTGCGTGGAGCTCTATCTCTGCGAGGCCGCGCCCAAACTGCGCGCGCGGCTGAAGCAGCGCTTCGCGCGGGTACCGAGCATCCGGGTAATTTCGCCGGAGGAACTGGACCGGCTGCCGGCGGTGAGCTTCGATCTCGTGATCGCCAACTCGGTCGTGCAATACCTCACGCGCGAGGAGTTCGCGCACCTGTTGCCGCTATGGAAAAAGCGGCTTCGGCTTACCGGCCGCCTCGTCATCGCCGACGTGATCGGGCCAAAGCAGAGCGCGCTCAAGGACGCGGCCGCGCTGCTTTCGTTCGCGGCGAAGAACGGCTTCCTGCTCGCCGCGCTTGTCGGCCTGGTGCGCACCGTGTTTTCACCCTACCGGAGCCTGCGCGCACGGCTTGGCTTGAGTCAGTATTCCGAGGCCGAGATGATCCAGATCCTCCACGCAGCAGGACTGAACGCCGAACGCATGAGCCGCAATCTCGGCCACATTCAGCGCCGCATGGCGTTCCGGGCGACGCGGCAGCAATGATTTGCCAAGCTCAATAGTACTGGCATTCCTGTTGGGTGCTGAAGAAAAAGACTTCCTTCTTTGCGTCCCGCAAGCAACCGCGCGCCCACCGGCCGGAAAAGACCTCGCCGGTTTCGGTCTCCAGCTTTCCGCGCCCTTCGGGCTTGTTGTCGCGGAACTCGCCCTCGAAGCGCTTGCCGTCCGCCGTCGTAATGACGGCGAAGCCATGCAGCTTGCCCTTGATGAATTCACCTTCGTCGGTTTCGACGTTTTTTCCGCTCTCGAACCATTTCAGGATACCGCGGCCATGCACGTATCCATCCACGCAACGGCCGCTCCAGGTGATGCTCTCACCCTCCTGCAGATAGTTGCTCCATGCACGGCATCCCGCGCGGGAGTCGGAGACCCAACCGGACTTCTCCTGTTGCGCGTGGCCGGTCGACATCAGGCCGAGCACGATTAGAAGCGCTGCGAAGGCACGGTTCATTGATCTGGCCTTTCCGAATCCCTCAATAATATCCACGCCGCCGGACGCGGTAAACGTAGCTTCCGTCTAGGGCGAATCTGGGCTAAGACGCCCGCGCCGCGGCGGGCCTTCGGCCCTCGGTCCGCGTAGGACGGGGACGCGCTGCCAGCGCGGCCTTTTTTTGTGCCTGAAACGAGCCCGATGCCCAAACGGACCGACATCAAGACGATCCTGATCATCGGCGCCGGGCCGATCGTGATCGGCCAGGCGTGCGAGTTCGATTATTCCGGCACCCAGGCCTGCAAGACGTTGAAGGCCGAGGGCTACCGGATCGTCCTGATCAATTCCAATCCGGCGACGATCATGACCGACCCGGATCTGGCCCACGCCACCTATATCGAACCGATCACGCCGGAGATCGTGGCCAAGATCATCGAAAAGGAGCGCGACGTGCTGCCCGGCGGCTTCGCGCTGCTGCCGACCATGGGCGGCCAGACCGCGCTCAACACGGCGCTGTCGCTGCGCAAGATGGGCGTGCTCGACAAATTCAACGTCGAGCTGATCGGCGCCACGGCGCAGGCCATCGACAAGGCCGAGGACCGGGAATTGTTCCGCGAGGCGATGAAGAAGATCGGCCTGGAGACCCCGCGTTCGCACCAGGTGAAGAACCTGCCCGACGCATTGAAGGCGCTCGACGATATCGGGCTGCCGGCGATCATCCGCCCCAGCTTCACGCTCGGCGGCACCGGCGGCGGCATCGCCTATAACCGCGACGAGTTCCTCGACATCGTCGAGCGCGGCATCGACGCCTCGCCCACCAGCGAAGTCCTGATCGAGCAATCGGTGATCGGCTGGAAGGAATTCGAGATGGAGGTGGTGCGCGACAAGAAGGACAATTGCATCATCGTCTGCTCGATCGAGAACATCGACCCGATGGGCGTGCACACCGGCAACTCGATCACGGTGGCTCCCGCCCTCACGCTCACCGACAAGGAATACCAGGTGATGCGCGACGCCTCGATCGCGGTGTTGCGCGAGATCGGGGTCGAGACCGGCGGTTCCAACGTGCAGTTCGCGGTGGAGCCGGAGACCGGCCGCCTCATGATCATCGAGATGAACCCGCGGGTGTCGCGCTCCTCGGCGCTGGCGTCGAAGGCCACGGGCTTTCCGATCGCCAAGGTCGCGGCGCGGCTGGCGGTCGGCTACACGCTCGACGAGATCGCCAACGACATCACCGGCGGCGCCACCCCGGCCTCGTTCGAGCCCAGCATCGACTACGTGGTGACGAAAATCCCGCGCTTCGCCTTCGAGAAGTTCCCCGGCGCCGACCACGTGCTGACCACCTCGATGAAGTCGGTGGGCGAGGCCATGGCCATCGGCCGCACGTTTCGCGAGTCGCTGCAGAAGGCGCTGCGTTCGATGGAGACCGGACTCTCCGGCCTCGACGAGATCGAGATCGACGGACTCGCGCTCGGCGACGACAAGAGCGCGATTCGCGCCGCGCTCGGCACGCCGACGCCCGACCGGCTCCTGATGGTGGCGCAAGCCATGCGGCTGGGCTTCACCGATCAGGAGATCCATGAGAGTTGCCGCATCGACAAGTGGTTCCTCGGCGAAATCCGCGCGCTGGTGGACACCGAGGCCGAGATCCGCGCCAAGGGCTTGCCGGCAACCGCGGGCGCGTTTCGCCGACTGAAGGGCGAGGGATTTTCCGATGAGCGGCTGGGTACGCTGACCGGCCTCTCCGAAGCCGAGGTCGCCAAGCGCCGCCGTGCGCTGAATGTGCGGCCGGTGTTCAAGCGCATCGACACCTGCGCCGCCGAGTTCGCTTCGCCCACGGCCTATATGTATTCGACCTACGAGCCGCTGTTCGCGGGCATCGCCGCCGACGAGGCGCGGCCTTCGGAACGCAACAAGATCGCGATCCTAGGCGGCGGGCCGAACCGCATCGGCCAGGGCATCGAGTTCGATTATTGCTGCTGCCACGCGGCCTTCGCGCTTTCGGAGGCCGGATTCGAGACCATCATGATCAATTGCAATCCGGAAACGGTCTCGACCGACTACGACACCTCGGACCGGCTCTATTTCGAGCCGCTGACGGCCGAGGACGTGCTCGAAATCCTGGCGCGCGAGCAGACCAGCGGGAAGCTCCTCGGCGCCATCGTGCAATTCGGCGGCCAGACCCCCTTGAAGCTCGCGGACGTGCTCGAAAAGGCAAAAATCCCGATTCTCGGCACTTCCTCAGACATGATCGACCTGGCCGAGGACCGCGACCGCTTCAAGACGCTGCTCGATAAACTCAAGTTGCGTCAGCCGGAAAACGGCATCGCAAAGAGCGCGGCAGAGGCACGGCGCATCGTGGAGCGCATCGGCTATCCGGTGGTGATCCGGCCGTCCTACGTGCTCGGCGGCCGTGGCATGGAAATCGTCTACGACGCCACCTCGCTCGAGCGCTACATGAAGGAGGCCGTAATCGTCTCCGGCAAGAGCCCGGTCCTGATCGATCGCTATCTCAGCGACGCCATCGAAGTGGACGTGGATGCGCTGTGCGACGGCAAGGACGTGTTCGTCGCCGGCATCATGGAGCACATCGAGGAGGCCGGCATTCATTCCGGCGACAGCGCCTGCTCGCTGCCGCCACACTCGCTCGACGAGAAAACGATCGAAGCGCTCGAGCGCCAGACCCGCGCGCTCGCGCTGGCGCTCAATGTCGGCGGACTGATGAACGTGCAATACGCCATCAAGGGCGGCGATATCTACGTCCTCGAAGTGAACCCGCGCGCCTCGCGCACGGTGCCGTTCGTGGCCAAGACCATCGGCATTCCGGTCGCCAAGATCGCGGCACGGATCATGGCCGGCGAGAAGCTTGCCGCCTTCGGCCTGTCGCGCCCGAAGCTGCGGCACATCGCGGTGAAGGAGGCGGTGTTCCCGTTCGCCCGCTTCCCCGGCGTCGACACCGTGCTCGGGCCGGAAATGCGTTCGACCGGCGAGGTCATGGGCCTCGATTTCGACTACTCGGTCGCCTTCGCCAAGGCTCAGATGGGCGGCGGCAGCCAGCTGCCGAGCAGCGGCACCGTGTTCATATCGGTGAAGGACGAGGACAAGCCGCGCATCCTCGATGCGATGCGGCTCTTGAAGGAACTGGGCTTTCAGATCATCGCCACCCACGGCACCCAGCGCTATCTGGCCGAACACGGCGTGGCGGTCGAAGCGGTCAACAAGGTGCACGAGGGCCGGCCGCACATCGTCGACCGGATCAAAAACGGGGGGGTTCAACTGGTGTTCAACACCACCGACGGTGCGCAAGCCCTTGCAGATTCAAGGGCAATGCGGCGGGCCGCCCTCTTGCAAAAAGTGCCCTATTACACCACTCTTTCGGGAGCCGTCGCCGCGGCGCATGGAATCAAGGCCTACTTGGGCGGTGATCTCGAAGTGCGCGCGCTGCAAAGCTATTTCGGCGACAGGGCCTGAGTTGCCGGGCCGGCGGGATACGCCGGACCGACCGGGCCGCGGCGGTGGTGTTTGTGATCCGTAACGTGATCGCGGCGGCCGGAAAACCCGGCGCGCGGTCGGTGGATTTTTGTGAGTCGGGCCGGATCGTAGACAATCCGGACCGGGGAGCAGGACCGATGGAAAAGATACCGATGACGGCGGCGGGATACGCCGCTCTCGAAGTCGAATTGCGCAACCGGCAGACGGTCGAGCGGCCGCGCATCATCCAGCAGATCACCGAAGCCCGTGGGCACGGCGATCTGTCGGAGAATGCCGAATATCACGCCGCCAAGGAGACCCAGTCCTTGAACGAGGGCCGCATCGCGGACCTCGAGGACAAGCTCGCGCGCGCCGACGTGATCGATGTTTCGAAACTCAAGGGCGACACGGTGACGTTCGGCGCCACGGTGACGCTGGTCGACGAGGATACCGACGAGAAGAAGGTCTGGCATCTGGTCGGCGAGACCGAGGCCGACGCCAAGGCGGGCCGCATCTCCATCACCTCGCCGCTGGCGCGCGCGCTGATCGGCAAGAAGAAGGGCACGTCCGTGGAAGTGATGACGCCCAAGGGCGCCCGCGGCTACGAGATCACCAAGGTCGAGTGGCGCTAGCTCTCCGTCGTCCCCAATTCGATCGGCACCATCGCCTCGTCCTTGGAGCGGCGGAGCGACAGCGCGGTTTTTACGTTGCGCACGTTCGGCGCCCCGGTGAGCTCGGTAACGAAGGCCTGGAACGTCGCGAGGTCGGGCGCCACGCACTTCAGGATGAAATCCACCTCGCCCGAGAGCATCCAGCACTCGCGCACCAGCGGCCAGCCGCGCACGCGCTGCTCGAAGGCGACGAGATCGGCCTCGGCCTGGCTCACCAGATGCACCATGGCGAAAACCGCGACCTCGTAGCCGAGCTTCTTCTCGTCGAGCAGCGCGCGATAGCCGCGGATAATGCCGGCTTCCTCGAGCGCGCGCATGCGACGCAGGCACGGCGGCGCCGAAATGCCGACCCGGCGCGACAGCTCGACATTGGTGATGCGGCCGTCCTTCTGCAGTTCGTTCAGAATCTTCCAGTCGATCGCATCGAGCCGGTCGCGCATGGGGGTTTCCGCCGCCCGGCGTTGGGCCGGGTGGGACCTTGGTAATCGCGCCCGGCGGCCTGCGCAAGCGTGCAAAATCGGCCATCCACGGCTCACCGATCCGTGTCCGCCGGCCCGTTTGCAGGATTGCCCCAGGCACGCCATATCTAGCCCGGGCTGACGATTCCAACTCCGAGAAACCCATGGCAAGCGAGCACGTCCGCGTCGTCATCATTGGCTCGGGGCCGGCAGGCTATACGGCCGCGATCTACGCCGCGCGCGCCATGCTGAAGCCCGTGCTGATCGCCGGCATGCAGCCGGGCGGGCAAATGACGATCACCACCGACGTCGAGAACTACCCGGGCTTCGCCGGCGTGATCCAGGGGCCGTGGCTCATGGAACAGATGCGCGAACAGGCGGCGCACGTGGGCACCCGCATGCTCGCCGATCACGTCAAGAATCTCGACTTGTCGCACCGGCCGTTCAAGGTGACCTGCGAATCCGGCGCCGTGTTTCTCGCCGACGTGGTGATCCTGGCCACCGGCGCCCAGGCCAAGTGGCTCGAGCTTCCCTCGGAGGAAAAGTTCCGCGGCTATGGCGTCTCGGCCTGCGCCACCTGCGACGGCTTCTTCTATCGCAACAAGGAAGTGCTGGTGGTCGGCGGCGGCAATACCGCGGCCGAGGAAGCCTTGTTCCTCGCCAATCTCGCCACCAAAGTCACGCTGGTGCACCGGCGCGAGGCGCTGCGGGCGGAGAAGATTTTGCAGGAACGGGTGTTTGCCAATCCGAAGATCGAAATGGTGTGGGACTCGGCGGTCGACGATATTCTCGGCGGCGGCGAGCCGCCGAAAGTCACCGGCGTCAGGCTCAAGAACCTGAAGACCGGCAAGGTCACCGAGAAGAAGCTCGACGGCGTGTTCGTCGCCATCGGCCACAAGCCGGCGACCGAGCTGGTCGCAGGCCAGATCAAGATGAAGCCGAACGGTTACGTGTGGACGGCGCCCAATTCGACGGCGACCTCGGTGCCCGGTCTATTTGCGGCGGGCGACGTCGCCGACGATATTTTCCGCCAGGCGGTGACCGCGGCCGGGCTCGGCTGCATGGCCGCGCTCGAGGCCGAAAAATTCCTCGCTCACGAGGAAGCCGCGCACAAGAAAGACGCGGCGGAATAATTGATGCTCCTCTCCCCCATATGGCGGAGGGAGAAGTAGCCGGCGGTAGGACGATGGACTGGGACAAGCTCAAAATCTTCCATGCCGCGGCCGAGGCCGGGAGCTTCACCCATGCGGGCGAGACGCTGGGGCTGTCGCAATCGGCCGTGAGCCGCCAGGTTTCGGCGCTCGAGCAGGATCTGAATGTCCCCCTGTTCCATCGCCACGCGCGCGGGCTGATCCTGACCGAGCAAGGCGATCTGCTGTTCCGCACCGCGCATGAAGTGTTCATGAAGCTGGAGGCGACGCGCGCCAAGCTCGGCGACAGCAAGGAGAAGCCGAACGGCGAGCTGCGCGTGACGACCGCCGTCGGGCTCGGCTGCTATTGGCTCTCGCCGCGGATCGGCGAGTTCCTCGATCTCTATCCCGAGATCCGCGTCACGCTGATGCTGTCCGACGAGGAACTCGACCTTTCCATGCGCGAGGCGGACGTGGCGATCCGCCTGCGGCTGCCGCTGCAGCCGGACCTGATCCAGCGCAAGCTGTTCACCATGCATTTCCACGCCTATGCCACGCCGGCGTATCTGAAGAACCATGGCCATCCGCGCACGGTCGAGGAGCTCGACAAGCATCGGGTTTTGTTGCTGGGCGGGCAGATTCCAAGTTTCTACGAGGGGCTGAACTGGCTGCGCGAGGCCGGCCGGCCCGAAGGCAAGCCGCGCGAGGCCGCGTTCTCGGTCACCAACGTGATGGGACTGAAGGAGGCGGTGCGCAACGGCGTCGGCATCGCCACGCTGCCGGACTACCTCGCCGAGGAGGCCGGGCTGGTGCAACTGTTCCCCGATCGCGAAGCGCCGAAGCTCGACGCCTATTTCGTGTATCCGGAGGAATTGCGCTCGCTGGCGCGCGTCCAGGTATTTCGCGATTTCCTGATCGCCAAGACGCAGCGCTGGCAATACTGAAGCCGCGCCCGCCGGGCATGCGCCACACGCATTCGTGAAGATGCAAGGTCTGCATGCGCCGCATGCCTGACATGCCGGCGAGCGCGTTGTTTTCTCGGCTGCGAGTACGAAAATACATATTGAAGCAGTCCCGCTATCCCCCGCGGGAACTCCCTTCGGATCGAGCCGCCGCTCCCCCGCGGCGGCTCACAAGCCGGGCCTCTCATCCTCCCCCGAGAGCCCGGCTTTTTTCTTTTCTCAACCTCAAGAATCGAAATGGCCGGAACTTTTCCGGCCATGATGGGAAGAGACGCTGCGGGTGGCCTCACATATAAAGCTTCTCGCTCTGTAGATCCTTGTAGAGGCCGGCGACGTATTCGCCGTAGCCGTTGAACAGCTGCGTCGGGCGGCGCTCGCCGGTACCGATGTCTTCCTCGGTGGCCTGGCTCCAGCGCGGATGCGAGACTGCCGGATTGACGTTGGCCCAAAAGCCGTATTCGGAGCCCTGCGCCACTTGCCAATAGCTCTTCGGCCGCTGGTCGGTGAAGCTCACGCGCACGATCGATTTGATTCCCTTGAAGCCGTATTTCCACGGCAGCACCAGGCGGATCGGCGCGCCGTATTGCTTCAAGAGCGGCTTGCCGTAGACGCCGGTGACCATGAAGGCCATCTCGTTCATCGCTTCTTCGATGGTGACGCCTTCGACATAGGGCCACGGATACCAGAACTGCTTCTGCATGGGCGCGACGGCGGTATCGAGGAAGGTCTCCATGCGCACGTATTTCGCGCCCGAGAGCGGCTTGGCGAATTCCACGAGCTTGGCCATCGGGAAACCCGACCAGGGCACGGCCATGGACCAGGCCTCGACGCAGCGCATGCGATAGAGCCGCTCCTCGAGCGGCATGGCGGCGATCAGGTCGTCGATGCCGACGGTCTTTTCCTTCTCGACCATGCCATCGAACTTCACCGTCCAAGGCCGCAGCTTCAGCGCCTGGGCGCGGCTGGCGATGGCCTTGTCGAAACCGAATTCATAGAAATTGTTGTAGTTGCTGGAGCGCACCTCGGGCGTGAGCGCCCGGTCGAGCACGTATTTCTCGTTCTTCTTGGCCGGATAGAGCGCGGCGGTCGGATCGTTCTCGGCCCAGGCGGCGCCGGGCAGCGCGGCGGCGGCGGCGATGGTGGCGGCGCCGCGGATCAAGGAGCGGCGCGACATGAAGACGTGCTCTGGGGCCGCCTGCGACTCCGGGATTTCCCAGCCGCGTTTCTTCAAGATCACCATGCTCGTCTCCTTAAGGCGTTTCCTTGGGCCGTTCGTTGCCGTGGTTGCTACACCGCCTGCCCGATCACGACAATTCAACACGGCGTGCGTCTCTATCTACGCGCCGGTAACGGCTTTCGTTACGGGTCGAAGATCAGGGCGATGAAGGCCAGAAACAGCACCAAATGCACCGCCCCCATGAGCACGTTGGTATGGGCGCCGCCGAAGGTGAAGGCCGTCACCAGAAAGGTCAGCAGCAGGAGCAGCGTCTCCTCGTTGGCCAGGCCCAGGGTGATCCCGGCGCCCCGCCAGACGCTGATCGCCAGGATCGCCGGGATCGTCAGTCCCACCGTGGCGAGCGCCGAGCCGAACGAAATGTTGATCGCGCGCTGCAGCTCGTTGCGCGAGCTGGCTTGCAGCGCCCCCATGCCTTCGGGCGAAAGCACGAGCAGCGCGATGATCACGCCGGCCAGCGCCGCCGGCGCACTGATGACGCGAAGGCCGATTCCGGTCAGCCCGGCGAGTGCTTCGGTGAGATAGACGACCGGGAGCAGCGTCAGCACCAGAATGCTGGCATGGAACAGCGCGACCTGCCCGGACGGCGCGATCTCCACCGCCTCCCGCGCCTTGCGCGCACGCTTCACCACCGGCTGCTTGAAATAATAGGGATGGCGCACCGTCTGAACGCTGAGGAAAACGCCGTAGAGCAGCAGGATCAGCACGCCGAATACGCCGGACTGGAACACCGAGAGCACCGGCCCCGGTGTCGTCGTGTAGTTCGGTAGTATCAGCGCCAGCGCCGCTACCGGCACGATGACCGCGAGAAACGAACGCGTGCCCTGCAGATTGTGCTCCTGCTCGCCGTAGCGCAGGCCGCCGATGAGCAGACACAGGCCGACCATGCCGTTCACCGTGATCATCAGGACGGAGAACACGGTATCGCGCGCCAGCGCCGCGTCGGCCTTGCCGCCGAGCTCGGCCGAAACGATGAAGGCGACCTCGATCGCCGTGACCGCGAGCGTCAGCACCAGGGTGCCGTAGGGCTCGCCCAGGAGATGCGCCAAGGACTCGGCGTGGCGCACTACCGCGAAGGCGCCCCAGAGGATGATGGCGAAGAATATCGCGATGCGCGCCCAGGCCTGGAGACCGCTCGCCGGGTGGACGACGGCGTCGTGCGCTAAATAGACGAAGACCGCGACCGCCCAGAGCACGGCGAGATGAACTTCGCGGCGGAGCAAGGGGAGCATCGGGCGAATCAAGTGCTGGAGAACACGCCCTTGATCATAACTTGAAACGTCGATCGAATTTGAAGCTTAGCCTTGCGCTGGAGTAAAAAAAGGGGCCGGGCCAAGTGCTTTGGCCCGACCCCTTCATCAAGGCTACGCCGGTGTTACGACCACGCCGGCTTCGGGAATTGCAGCGGCCGCGCACCCTTCTTGTTGGCGGGATAGATGCCGACCACCTCGCCGTTCTGCCACTGGCCGACAGCCCAAGGATCGACGGTGAGCTGATTCTTGAACTTGATCTCGCCAAAGACAGTGCTGAACGTGCCGTTCGCGATCGCATCGCGAATCTTCTTGCGATCGATCTCGCCTACGGTTTCGATCGCCTGCTGCGTGACCTGGAGGAAGCCATACACGCCGACCGCACCTGCTTCCGACTCGCGGTTGAACATGGCGCGGTGGGCCTTGTTGTAGTCGTCCAAGCCGGGCGCGCCAGGATCGATGCCGCCGTACAGCAGAATGCCGTTGACCTTGTTGCCGAACTTGCCCTTGAAGCCCGGGAACGGAGTTCCGATCGCCAGGTACAGGATCTGCGGGTTGAAGCCCACGATCTGTGCTTGCTCGGTCAGCATGAACGTGTCGGGCGGATAGCTGAAGGCGATGAGGGCGTCCGGATTGGTCGCCATCAGTTCGCGGATCAGCGGTTGCAGGTCGGCAGCGCCGAACGGATAGCTCTTGTTGAACACGACATCGAGCCCGTCCTTCTTCGCCGCGGCGACGAATGCCGTGCTCAGCTCCACGCCGAGCTGCACCGTCGGATTGATCACAGCGACGCGGCCCTTGATCTTGCCGTCCTTCTTCAAGCCCGCGAGCATCGTCGACAAAGGTTGCGTCGCCTCATTCGGCTGCACCAAGGCCCAGAACGCATAGGGCCAGCTCGGAGCCAGCTCATAGAGCCGTGCCGAGGCCGAAGTCGTAAGGATCACCGGATACTCGAACTTGTTGATGACCGGCGCCGACGCCAAGTTCATGTGGGTGGCGTAGGGGCTCAGGATCATGTCCACCTTGTCCTGCTGGACTAGGCGCTCGGTGAGCTTGAGCAACTCATCCGGCTTGCCCTGATCGTCGTAGCCGATCAGTTCGATCGGAACCTTCTTGTTGAACTTCTTGAGCGCAATGCCGCCGGCATCATTCACGCGCTTCTGCCAGAGCTTGTACTGCGACAACGTCGTCGATTCCGCGCCCGGTCCGAGCGGACCGGATTGCGTAATTGCATAGCCGAACCGAACACTGGTCGGCGCCGCCGCCTGGGCATAGACCCGCCCCGGAAGCGTGGTGGCGCCGACAACCGCGGCGCTGCCTTTCACGAATGTTCTTCTGTCCATTTGTTTCCTCCCTGATGTTTGTCGATCGCTTCACTTCACTGATGGCGGATCAACTTGCGAGTGCTTTCTTCCGCCAGCCTTCTGCGTAGGATTGTCTCGCCGCCTCGGCATAGGGGACCGGCGCAACGACCGCGCGGATCTCCGTCTGCACGTGACGCTCGACAGTGGGCTTGGCCGAGCCGCCTCCTGCTTCGCCCCATACCAGCGTAACTTCGGTCCCCGGAGTGCTGTGCTCCGCGTTCACGATGGCGAGCGTAAGCATCCGCCCGTAGTTCGAGCTGTAGCCGACCCAGGTCGACAAGCCGGCCGTCTTTCCGTTCGCGAGCACCTTGTCGTAGGGGTGCATCGCGTACACCGCGCTTGGAAAGTCCATGTATTTGTTCCGATCACGCTCTTGGAACGCCGTACCAATCACACGACGCACGTCATCGCTGTTCAGCGCCAGCGTGACCTTCTTTCGATGCTTCTTGCCGGCCATTTTCTCGAGCGCTTCGCGGCCGATGAAGTCGTGATCGAATTTTATGATGTGTCCGTAGCCGAGGTCCCAGGGCGTGAGGTAGTAGTCCTCGACCCGGTCCGAATAGAAACTGCCGCCGATCGACGCCTTTCCTTCATATCCGTCGGCGGGCAACCACTCGCGATAGGGTTTCATCGCCGCGCCGGTATAGACCGCAGGCAGGGGCGACGGAATCCAGCCGGACTCCAGTGTATTCGACGAATAGGCGCGTCCACCGACAAGCCGCATTCCGTACTCCCGGCCGGCTTCGACCAGCGCCCGATGTACGGCTTCGCCCTCCTCCCACGGACCGAAAAGTTCGAGCCCGGGCTGTCCGACCATGCCGTGACGCAGGGCCCACATCGTCTTGCCGGCGATCGTGAGCTTGACCATGTTGAAGAACTTGACGTCCGGCGCAGGCCGACCGGTCGCCTTTTCGATCACCTTCATTGCGTTCGGTCCCTGGACCTGGAACCGATAGGACCTGCGCCTGCCGGGATCCTTCCGCGCAGCAGTTCGCTCATCGAGCTCCAGCCGGACGTCGTAGCCGCCGGTCTCTGCGTGAAAGCGGACCCAATTGATCGTCGGCGCGCGGCCGACCATTTCGAACTTGTTCTCCGCCACGTAGAACAGAATCACGTCGCCGATCACGTATCCGTCGTAGTTGCACGGCGCGAATTGCTTGGCTTTGCCGACGATGAATCCCTCGAAGCTGTTGTACCCGAGGTGAGACAAGAGCTTGAGTGCGTCCCGTCCTTCGATCACCAACTCGACCATGTGATACGATTGATTGAACAGCACGCAGGTCTCCTGCCAAGCGCGCTGCTCGTCCCGCCAGTTGGTGTATTCGGGGGGCACGCCCGGAAATACGTTGGCGCCCATTTGCTGATTGTACAGCAGGGCGGTCACGCTCCCCGAACCCCGAAGAAGGTCCTCTAAACTTCTTACCGTCATTTCCTCTCCTTGAGATGCGCTTTCGTGTTCAGTCGCTCAGCGATCGCATCGAGTTCGGATCGCAGCTGCCGTCAATTGGCGACCCCGCCCCAGACCTCGGTCGCCACTTCGACGCAGAGCCGGAGCTTAGCCGCCTCTTCCTGCTCAGTCATGACGTTGCCTTCCGCCGTCGAGCCGAAGCCGCATTGCGGGCTGATCGCGAGTTGATCGAGCGGCGCATGCTTGGCCGCCTCGTCGATGCGGCGCTTGAGCGCGTCTTTCGCTTCAAGCCGCGGCGTTTTCGATGTTACGAGACCGAGCACCACTTTCCTGCCTTTGGGCAAGAAGCGAAGCGGCGCGAAACTGCCCGAGCGTTCGTCGTCGTATTCGAGGAAAAATCCATCGACTTCGATCTCGCCAAGCAGAATTTCAGCGATCGGATCGTAGCCGCCCTCGCTCAGCCACGAGCTTTGGTAGTTGCCGCGGCAGAGGTGGATGCAGACCGCCATGTCGTCCGGCCGGGTCTTGATCGCATCGTTGATCAGGCGCGCCGAGATGCGCGCCATCTTCTTGGTGTCCTCGTTGCTGCGGCCGAACGCGGCGCCGATCTTCTCGTCGCACAGGAAGGCGAGAAACGTGTCGTCAAGCTGCAGGTACTTGCAGCCGGCCTTGCCGAGATCGTTGATCTCGAAGGCGTACACGCGCGAGAGGTCGGAATAGAACTGCTCCGGCTCGGGGTAGATTTTGCGGTCGATGATGTTCTCGCCGCCCTGCACGATCATCATGGAGGGCGACGGGATGCAGACCTTGGCGGTCTTGCTCGTGACCGACTTCAGGAACTCGAAGTCCTTCACCTGAATCGGGTTCGGCCGCGTGAGGCGGGCATGGACCTTCACCTCCGGCGGCACCCACTCGAGCTCGACGCCATCATCGCGGTGCCATTTCAGCGGATTGTGTCCCTCCTCGAACTGGACACCGCCGATCTGGGTCAGGAAATCGAGGTGCCAGTAGTCCCGCCGCAGCTCGCCGTCGGTGATGCCCTGCAGGCCCACGTCCTCCTGTAGCTTCACCACGTGACGGATGCCCTCGTCCTCGATCTCACGCAGCTTCTCCGCCGTGATGTTCTTGCGCAGCCGCTGCACGCGGGCCTGCTGCAATTTGTTCGGGCGCAACAGGCTGCCGACATGATCGGCTCGAAACGGACCTTTGGCACTCTTTGACATTTCTTCCCTTCCTCACATGCGAATAGATCGTCCTAGTGCTTCCACAGCCGATCCGAAGCGATGCGCGCACCTTCGGCCAGCGCCTCGAGCTTGAGCCAAGCCACCTTCGGGTCGCAGCCGGACCAGCCGACGAAGGTGCCGAAACCGCAATCGGTGGCGGCAATCACGTTCTCCTTGCCGACGATCCCGGCGAACTTCTCCAGCCGCTGCGCCACCAGCCGCGGATGCTCGACATGATTGGTAAGCGTATCGATCACGCCGGGGATCAGCGCCTTGCCGTCCGGAATCTTCATTTCTTCCCAGACTTCCCACTCATGCGCGTGGCGCGGATTGGCGGCTTCGAAATAAATGAAGCCGGCATTGGTCTTCAACACCGGCTCGATGATCTCTTTCAGCTCGACGTCATGATGATGCGGGCCGGCATAGTTACCCCAACACAGATGCAGCCGCACTTTTTCCGGCGGCAGACCGCGCGTCGCCTCGTTCATGGCCTCGATTGCCATCGGGACGTAGTTCTTGATGTCCGCCGCGCCTACGTCGCCGGTCCAGCAATGGGCGCGCATGGCGAGATCGGGCGCGTCGAGTTGCAGGTTGAATCCCGCATCGACAATGGCGCGGTATTCGACGCTGAGCGCCTTTGCCGCAGCTTCGATGTACGCCGCAGGCGTCGGATAGTAGAGGTTCGGAAAATTGAACAGCATTTGCCCAGGCGTCACCGCCGCGATGAAGGCGGTATCGGGCGATTGGCTGCCGAGCGCGACCTTCAGGTTCCGGATGTCGCGCTGAACCGCATCGTGGTCGTGGAGTTCGATCGGGCCCTCGACATTCGGCATGACCAGATGCTGGCCGCCTTCGTTCTCGACAAACAGCTTGTTGATGATTTCGGGGAAATCGCCGAGATCGGTGGCGACGAACTGCGTGCGGTTCTTGAAACCGCTGTAGCGCTGCATCACGTAGTTGCTGAAGCCGACCTTGCTCATCTCGCCGTCGGAGACGATGTCGACTCCGGAATCGCGCTGCTTGACGACAACCTCGGCCACTGCCTCCTTCACCCGCGCCTGAAGCTTGGCCGCATCGACCGGCTTCTCTTCGAGCAGGTCCCACATCATGCGCGTGAGATCGGGCGGCCGCGGCAGGCTCCCGGCATGGGTGGTCAAGATACGGTCGGTACTGCGTTGCATTGGCTCCCCCTCCCTCGCGCGAATGCTCGAGCTGCATACAGCGCGAAGGATAGCCGGGGCCGCCATTTCGGCAGGTTATTGGTATTATGCGATTTCTTACGGCACACGAGACGCAGAAACCGTTGACAAACCCCGGTCCTGTATACAGCCTACGTCCGGGTTCGGCCGACGGCAAGCCGCCGCCCTGGCGCAACTGGAGCGAACCAAGTCTTGAACCCTTCCTTGGACCCATCCTCGTCACAGACCGTTCGGGCACTGCTCAAGCTGCGCGAACTCATTCTGAGCGGCGAACTGAAGCCTGGTGAACGGGTCTCGGAGCTTCCACTCGCCGACCGCCTCGGTGTTTCGCGCACACCGCTGCGCGCGGCGCTCGTTCGGCTCGAAGAGGAAGGCCTACTTGAAGCCATCCCAACCGGCGGTTTCGCAGTCCGCGGCTTCGATGAGCGCGAACTCTATGCGGCGATCGAGGTGCGCGGTACGCTCGAGGGGTTGGCAGCGCGTTTTGCCGCGGAGCGCGGCCTTGCTGCGCAGGACCTCGCCAAACTCAGGGAATGCGTGGCGGCACTCGACACGCTCCTGGATCGTTCGGCGATCACCACCAAGAACTTCACCGATTACGTCAAACTCAACGAGCGATTTCACGCCCTCGTCATCGATCTGGCGGACAGCCAGGTGCTGGCACGGCAGATCGAACGCGCGGTCAGGCTGCCGTTCGCGTCGGCGAGCGCGTTCGTGATGGTGCAGGCGGCGCTGCCCGAGGCGCAGACCATGTTCACGATCGCGCAGGACCAGCATCGCTGTATTTTGCAGGCGATCGAAGCGCGCGAGGGCGCGCGCGCCGAGGCGCTGATGCGCGAGCACGCGCGCCTCGCCCGCCGGAATCTGGAATTGGCGTTGCGTAATCAGCGCACGCGCTTGCTTGTTCCCGGGTCGGGATTGATCCGATTTCGCACCACTGCGGCGGCTTAGGGCGAAGCTTCGTTCGACAGATCCGCCGCGCGCCGGACGGCTCATCCTCCCGGGTGGCTATCCGGCGCTTTCTTATTCCGCCGCCCGTCGCGCTGCGACCACCTGGTCGGCCTGCTTGCCGGTTAGTTCCTGCAAGTGATCGAACTTGAAGGTGAGGCCGCCGACGCCGGCGGTCGCCGAACGCACCTCGATGATGAGATCGCCGATCTCCGATTCCGGCAGCATGGCCTTGACCACGTCCCAGCCGTCCCAGCCCTCGCGCGCGTCGAAGCCGAGAATCTGCCCGCGCCGCTGCGAGAGAATTGCGTTGATCTTCGCCGTCGCCTCGTTCGGACAGACGATCTCGACGTGGAAAATCGGCTCCAGGAGCACCGGCTGGCATTGCGGCAGGCCTTCGCTCATGGCCAGCCGGCCGGCGAGCTGGAACGCCATGTCGGACGAATCCACCGTGTGATAGGAGCCGTCGGTGAGCGTCACTTGCAGATCGACCACCGGGAAGCCGAGCGGCCCGGTGCCGAGAAAGCTGCGCACCCCCTCCTCGACCGACGGAATATAATTCCTCGGCACCGCGCCCCCGGTGACGGTCTCCTCGAACTTGAAGCCGGAGCCACGCGGCAGCGGCTTGATCTCGACCACCACGTCGCCGAACTGGCCGTGGCCGCCGGACTGCTTCTTGTGGCGGCCGCGCTGGCTGACCGCCTTCTTGATCGTCTCGCGGTAGCCGACGCCCGGCGTCCGCGTCGTGACCGGCAGCCCATAGCGGCCGGCGAGCCGCTCGGCGGCTACGCGCAGATGCATTTCGCCCTGGCCCCAGAGCACGATTTCGCTGGTCTCCGGATTATGAACCACTACGAGCGAGGGGTCCTCGTCGATGAGCTTCTGCAATGCAGGCCCGAGCTTGACGTCGTCCTTGCGCTCGCGCGACGAAATCGCCACCGCCATCACCGGCGGGTGCGGCACGACCTTCACCAGCGGCTTCAGCGGGGTCTTCGCGGTGGTCACCGTATCGGAGGTGACGATGGGGTCGAGCTTTGCGAGAGCCACGGTCTCGCCGCCCTTGGCGGGGCCGCGCTTTTCGGTGGTGGCGCCTTGCTGCTTGAACACGCCGGCGACGCGGGCCGCCTCGCCCTCGGCGCCGATCAAGGAGGCACCATCGGCGATTTCACCGGCAAGCATGCGGGTGACCGAGAGCTTGCCGCCGTGGGCGGTATGCAGCGTCTTCACGACGATGCCGACCGCATCGGCGCCCGGCTTCAGGCCGAGGCGAGCATTGGTGGCGGCGACGCCCGGCGCCTCGTGGCGCAAGGCCTTCATCAGGCGGAGCACGCCGTTGGTGCGCGTGGCCGAGCCGATCAGAACCGGGCAGATGAGGCCGTCGCGCAGCTCCTTGGCGAGATCGTCGAACACCTTGTCGCGCGGCGGCTCGATATCCTCGAGCAACTGCTCCATCAGCTTGTCGTCGTGGTCGGCGAGCTTCTCGAGCATCGAGAAGCGCGCCTCCTTCTTGCGGTCGGCGTTTTCGCCCTCGATCGGGACCACCTTGCTCTCGGCGTGCTCGCGGTAAACGAAGGCGCGCTCGAGTGCGAGATCGACGAAGCCCTCGATGATGTCGTTCTTCCAGATCGGGATTTGCCGCAGCACCAGCGGCACGCGCGAGGCCGGCTGCAGCAGCGCGATGGTCTCGCGTACGCGCTTGTCGGCCTTGTCGATCTTGTTCAGGAATAGGAAGCGCGGGATTTTCAGATCCTCGAGCTCGCGCAGCACCAATTGCAGCTGCGGGATTTTCTTTTCGTCTGCCTCGCAGACCACGATCGCGGCATCGACCGGCGGCAGCGCCGAGCGCATGTCCTGCGCGAACTCGACCGAGCCCGGGCAATCCAGGAACGTGTAGGTATCGCCGAGGAAAGTGGTGGAGGCGACCGAGAGCTCGGTGCTCATCCGGTGGGCGCGGGCTTCGGGGCTGGCATCGCCGACCGTGTTGCCGGCTTCGACCGTGCCGGGCCGCGGCAGCACGCCGGTGCGGGCAAGGATCGCTTCGAGCAGCGTGGTCTTGCCGGCCTGGAACGGGCCGACGATCGCGATGCAACGGGGCCCCGCCGCTCTGCCGTTGTTGGTTCCCTGAGTGTCCGCCATGGCCGCCTCCCTCGCTCCGGGACCGGCATCGTGCGCGCATCCGCGCATACTGCGGCCGGCCTAGTATCGTTTCAAAGGGAACGGCGCGGCGCAAGCCGGGCGAACACCGGCCAGGGTTATTCCAGAAAGCCGGGCAGTTTCAGCGGGTCTGGGTGGGGATGGTTTGCGGCAGGCGCGTACGCTCGCCGGCGCGCAGCACGCGCGGGTCGCCGGTGCGGCCGGAATCGTTGGCCGACAGCGAGACGGTCCGCCCGGGTAGCACGAGCGCCTCGAGCGCGCGGCTCACGCCGAGGCCGCCCAGCGCAATGCCGAACAGGAACAGGATCGCGAGACGAAACAACATGAGCCCACCCCGACCGCGTTGATTGGGGTGTTATGGCCTTGGAAACCTTAACCGGCGGCGAAGAAGCAGGGTGAACAAAAGGTTGCGGCCACGCAGCAGCAGGTGCCGCGTGGCCGCAAAACTGGCGCGCCGAAGAAAGCTCTCAGCGCAGTTCGAAATCCGTGACGGTAAGCTGCAGGTTCACGCCGCGATCGCCCTGGAAGCTCAAGGGCTGGAGCGAAAACGAATTCCTGAAGCCGCCGACCAGCGCGTTGGCCCCACCGCCTATGCCGATCGCCGCGCCCGCCGTGGCGCCGACATAGTTGCCGGTCAGCGCACGGCGGCTGTAATTGGTCTCGGCGAACACCGCCCAGACCAGCCGGATCGAGCGGGTGAAGCCGAGATCGATCCCGAGGCGGCTGATTCTGCCGGCATAGCGTTCGCCCGGCCCGCCATTGGACGGCCGGAAGGTGCAGTTGAAGTTCGTCACCGAGCCGATGATGAACCCGACCGAGCCGGGGCTGTAGCAGTCGAGGGTGCCGACCCGAGCGCGCTGGGCCTGGGCGGAGCTGGTGAACACGAACAGGGCCGCGACAGCGGCAAGAGCGAACGCGAATGTGCGACGGATCATTGGGGCCTCCCTCCGGGTGGAATGCATTGTTCTCGTTACAGGCGAACGTGACAGGAGCATAGCGGCTTACCGGCCCCCCGGCGAGGCTGTGGAAAGCTCAGCGCAGATTGCCGCAGAACCGTTGAATGCGCCGGCAGGCCTCTTCCAGGTCGGAGGTCTTGGTGGCGTAGGAAATGCGGAAGGCCGGCGATAGCCCGAAGGCCGTGCCGTGCACCACGGCGACCCCTTCGGCCGCGAGCAGCTCCTTCACGAAATCCTCGTCGGTCTCGATCTTCTTGCCCGAGGGCGCGGTCTTGCCGATCGCGCCGGCGCAGGACGGATAGACATAGAACGCGCCTTCCGGCTTCGGGCACTTGATGCCGTTGGCCTGATTCAGCATCGAGACGACGAGGTCGCGGCGCTCCTTGAACACCTTGTTGTGCTTCGCGATGAAATCCTGCGGCCCGTTCAGCGCCTCGACCGAAGCCCATTGCGTGATCGAGCTCGGGTTGGTGGTCGACTGCGACTGCAAGGTGCCCATGGCCTTGATCAGCATTTCCGGCCCGCCCGCGTAGCCGAGGCGCCAGCCGGTCATGCAATAGGCCTTGGACACGCCGTTCAGCGTCAGCGTGCGCTCGTAGAGCTTCGGCTCGACCTGCGCCGGCGTGGTGAAGACGAATTCGTCGTAGACCAGGTGCTCGTACATGTCGTCGGTCAGCACCCAGACATGCGGATGCTTCACCAGCACGTCGGTGAGCAGCTTCAGCTCCGCGCGCGAGTAAGCGGCGCCGGTCGGGTTCGACGGCGAGTTGAAGATCAGCCACTTGGTCTTGGGCGTGATCGCGCGCTCGAGCGCCTCGGGCTTCATCTTGAAGCCGTCCTCGATGCGCGCCGGCACGATCACCGGCTTGCCGCCGGCGAACAGCACGATGTCCGGATAGCTCACCCAATAGGGCGCCGGGATCACCACCTCGTCGCCCGGATTGATGGTGCAGACCAGCGCGTTGAACAGCACCTGCTTGCCGCCGGTACCGACACTGATCTGCGACGGCTTGTAGTCGAGGCCGTTCTCGCGCTTGAACTTCCCGGCGATAGCCTGCTTCAGCTCCGGCATGCCGTCGACGGCGGTGTATTTCGTCTCGCCGCGGCGGATGGCGGCGATCGCCGCCTCCTTGATGTTGTCGGGTGTGTCGAAATCGGGCTCGCCGGCGGCCAGGCCAATGATGTCGCGCCCCTCGGCCTTCAACTTCTTCGAGAGATCGTTGATGGCGATGGTCGGCGACGGCTTGATGCGGCCGAGGCTGTCGGCGAGAAAGCCCATGACTTGCTCCGAAAACACCTATTCCGAATGGCGGACGCGCTTGTCCTAAAGACCGCGGCGGCATCCGGCAAGACTCAAACCTTAATGCATCTATCCGCCAATTCGACGGCAAACCGGCCTTTGATCCGGGAAATGCCGGTTTAACAATTGTTAAATTGCGCCTCGATATGCTTCCGGTCATGCGCCGCGAAACGACCAACAGGCTTCGTTACATCCTCGAGGAGGTACTTCCGCCCGTTTTGCGCGACTCCAAGGCATTTCTAAGCGTCGCCAAACTTGCTTGGGGCGACCATATTTCCAATCTCGCCAAGTTCCGCGCCAACGCGCCTTTTCTGACGGAGGCGGAATACGAGGAACTCTATCGTCTTCACCCGCGCGTCCACGCGCATACCGACAATTCGAATGCTTGCGTCGAACGGATCATCGCCGACGCGGTCGGTGAAAAGATATGCGACGTGGGATGCGGCACGGGTTATCTGCTGAATGTGATCCGCCTGAAGCGTCCGGACATAAAGCATTTTACCGGCGTCGATTTCGTCGTCGAGGATGCCAAGGACATTAAAGGCATCGAATATATCGCAGCGAAGGTCGAAAACCTGCCGTTCCCCGACCAGCACTTCGACACCGTGATCTGCACCCACGTGATCGAGCACATTCTGGACTACCGCGCCGCGATCGCCGAGCTTCGCCGCATCACGAAACAAAAACTCATTATCGTCGTGCCGCGCGAACGCGAATATAAATACTCATTCAATCCGCATTTTAATTTTTTTCCCTACACGCATTCTTTCCTGCGGGCCGTGCATCCGGTGCCCGAACATCATATGTGCATCGATGTCGGCCGCGACACGTACTATTCCGAATTGCTCGCCGCCGGCGGCGACCAAGCCGCCGCGACTGCCGCGTAACCGGGTAAAGCTCCCCCTTCTCACAGACCGATGCGGAGAGCGTGGATGAGTGCTTTCGAGACATTGCTCAGCGGCGCGTGGCTGACGCGCGAGCGTATGCGCCTCATCGCGCTTGCCGTGATGATCGCCTCGCTCGCCGGTTTGGGTTTTCTCGTCGCGACTTCCAACGGCCTCAACGACTATAAGGGACGCCCGCTCGGCACGGATTTTTCCAACGTCTACGCCGCCGGCACCTATGTGCTCGAAGGCCGCGCGGCCGCTGCATTCGATCCTCCGCAGCAATACGCGCGCGAACAGGCGATCTTCGGTCCCGGGACGCAGTTCTACGGTTGGCCATATCCGCCGTACTTTCTCTTCATCGCGGCGGCGCTCGCCATGATGCCTTATCTGCTCGCGCTCTTTGTCTGGCAGGCGGTGACATTCGGGCTTTATCTCTTTGCAGTCCGCGCAATTATTTTTTCTCCCTCGGCTGGCCTCTCCCCAAAGTGGAGAAGCGACGGTTTATGGCTTCTCCTCGCCGCCGCTTACCCCGCGGTGTTCGTCAATCTCGGTCACGGCAACAACGGGTTCCTCACGGCCGCGCTGTTCGGATTTGCGCTCGCCGTTCTCGAACGCCGACCGGTCATCGCTGGGATTTCGTTCGGCCTGATTGCCTATAAGCCGCATTTCGGCATCATGATCCCGCTCGTGCTGATGGCGAGCGGCCGTTGGCGCGCCTTCGGCGCGGCGGCCGTTACCGTCGTGCTGCTTACGCTCGCGACCCTCATCGCGTTCGGACCGCAGGTCTGGGATGCGCTGTTCGCCTCGACCCATTTCACGCGTGTGATCGTGCTCGAAGCCGGCGAGACCGGCTGGCACAAGATCCAGAGCGTTTTCTCCTGGGTGCGGATGTGGGGCGCTCCAATTCCCCTTGCCTACGCGCTGCAAGGCGGTGTCACGCTTGCGGTCGCCGCTGCCCTTGTCTGGCTATGGCGCAGCGATGCAGCGTATCCGCTAAAAGCCGCGGCACTTCCGATCGCTGCGATCCTAACCACGCCCTACAGCCTCGATTACGACATGATGGTGCTGGGCATTGCGATGGCCTTCCTTGCCATCGACGGTATGACACGCGGCTTCCTGCCTTACGAAAAGACGGCACTGGCCTTTTTGTGGGCCGTTCCTTTGATCACTCGCTCGTTCGCCGAGCTAACCATGATCCCGCTCGGAGCGATCACCATGCTGGCGGTCTTCGTGCTCACGTTGCGGCGCGCCGCTTACGATCTCTCCGCCGGAAACCGCGGGTGGATTTCCGCGCACCTCCCGACAAAGTAGCAATTGCCCTTCGCCGCGCTATTCCTGCTCTCAGCGCGGCGGGCATGGCGAAGACGGCCTAGACGCCCCACATTCGCCGGGTCGGCAGGCGGGGAAAGCATGCTCACCCTCTATTCGATGCAGAGCTCGGGGAATTCCTACAAGGTGCGGCTGCTGCTCGCGCGCCTGCAGATGCCCCATCGGCTGGTTGAGATCGACATTTTGAAAGGCGAAAGCCGTACCGCCGATTTCCTCGCCAAGAACCCGGACGGCCACGTGCCGTTGCTCGAATTACCGAACGGGAGATTTCTGCCGGAGTCGAACGCGATCCTGGTCTATCTCGCGGAAGAAACCCCGTTGCTGCCCGCGGATCGCTTCGAGCGCGCCGAGACCTTGCGCTGGATGTTTTTCGAGCAGCACAGCCACGAACCGGCGATCGCCGCGGCACGCTGGTGGCTGCACCTGGTCAAGGGCGGGCGCGAGCTGAAGACCCACGACATCGATCACTGGATGGAACAGGGCTACCAGGCGCTGATGCTGATGGAGCGCCATCTCGCGCACCACAAATATTTCGTAGGCCCGCGCACCACCGTGGCCGATCTCGCGCTCTATGCGCACACCCATGTCGCCGCTGAGGGCGATTTCGACCTGTCGGATTTTCCCGCCGTGCTCGACTGGCTCGCGCGAATCGCGGGCGAGCCCGGCCATGTGGCCATGGATAAGTAGCGCGCTGCGGGCATTAACCGGGCATTAACCATAAACCGTCCTATTGCCACTCCCTTTTCCGCATCGGGCGGTCGCCCATGAGTTGCGGCCGCCGTAGCGGAAAGGAAGTGCGCGCCCGGAGTTCAGTGATGCACCGATCGGACCCGACCCTTGCCCGACCGCAGCCCGCGGCCGCACTCAAGCGGCGGATCGGCTTTGCTTTCACGGAAGCGATCGTGGCCGGCGCGCTGATTACCGCGCTCGGCGCGCTCATTCTCCTTATCAGCCGCGGTTTCGCGGGCTGAACTTTTCTTTATCGGGCAAAGCTGGCATCCGTACCGCGAGACGCTAGGCTCCGGCCATGCGGCTCGCTCTTTCCCTTGCTGTCTCGTTTGTGCTGACCGCCGGCCCGGCGGCGGCGCAGGTGCCGGAAATCATCAAGAGCACCAAGGCGAATTTCCGCGTCGAAACGGTCGCGTCGGGCCTGGTCAATCCGTGGGCGCTGCCTTCCTGCCCGACGGGCGCCTGCTGGTGACCGAGCGGCCCGGGCGCATGCGCATCGTCGCGCGCGGCGGGAAGCTCTCGGAACCGCTCGAAGGCGTGCCACCGGTCGCCGCCGTCGGCCAGGGCGGCTTGATGGACGTGGTGCTGGCGCCCGATTTCGCCCAAAGCCGCACGATCTATTTCACCTTCGCCGAGCCGCGCGAGGCGCTGAACGGCACCAGCGTCGCTCGCGCGCGGCTAATCGAGGAAGGCGGCAAAGCGCGGCTCGCGGATGTGACCGTGATCTTCCGGCAGGAGCCGGCGATCGGCGGCGGCTTCCATTTCGGCTCGCGCATCGCCATCGCGCGCGACGGCATGCTGTTCGTGACGCTGGGTGAGCGCTATCAGCGCGACCGCGCGCAGGATCTTTCCACGCATCTAGGCAAGGTCATCCGCATTCGGCCGGACGGCACGGTGCCGCCGGATAACCCGTTCGTCGAACGCCAGGGAGTGCGGCCGGAGCTGTGGTCCTACGGACACCGCAACGCGCAAGCGGCCGCGATCCATCCTACGAGCGGCAAGCTCTGGATCGTGGAGCACGGTCCGCGCGGCGGCGACGAGGTGAATATTCCCGAGGCCGGCAAGAATTACGGCTGGCCGATCATCGGCTACGGCGTCGATTATTCGGGAGCGAAAATCCACGCCGGCACGCACAAGGAAGGCATGGAGCAGCCGATCCATTACTGGGTGCCCTCGATCGCCCCCTCGGGCATGGCGTTCTATACCGGCGATGCATTCCCCGGCTGGCGCGGCAGCCTGTTCGTCGGTGCGCTAGCGGGCCAGCACCTGAACCGGCTCGAGCTCGATGGCGAGATGATCACGGGCGAGGAGCGGCTGCTCGCGAACCTCGACCAGCGTATCCGCGACGTACGCATGGCTGCGGACGGCACGCTCTATCTCCTTACCGACGCGCGCGACGGCAAGGTGCTGCGGCTGGTGCCGGAGAAATAGTCACCACTTGTTGAAAACGAAGAGCGCCCCCGCCGCGATCAGCGCGAAGCCGACGCCGTGGTTCCAGGATCAGCGCGAAGCCGACGCCGTGGTTCCATGGCTTTCTCGGCCATGGCGGATGTAATTCGATTTACATCTACAGGGTGTATGATTAGCATAGTACCCGAATTACGCGCTCGGAGTAGTGCGCGATGACTAACGCACTGGTTGGGAACCTTCTCGCCGCCGGAATGCTGACGTGGCTGGCGCTTTTGGCGCTCGTGCTGATTGTGCGTTACTTCGATCAGAAACGGCGTCCGACCGGCTACCTCGCCGGCAAGGCCGGGCGCAACGCTCCGATCGAGCCCGAGCGCGTGACCGTGGTCATGATCTTTCCGGCCGTGGCCCTGATCTACGCGGCTTACGCGCTCAACATCGACATTCACGACGTGCCCTTGGGAACGCGGCCTTCGCTGCCGGACGTTCCCGACTATCTCCTCGCCCTGCTCACCGGCGGCAACACCCTTTATCTCGCGGGCAAGTTCGCCCGCACTTCCTGACGGAGTCTCGCCATGACCGCTTCCAACCTCGCGCTGTGGTCGTTCCTCATCTTAAGCGCGATCCTGCTGCTGTTCGCGCTGATCGTGCTCGGAAAGATCTGGAAAGGCACGATTGAAGTCGAAGGCCTGCTCACCGATCCGGAGACGGGCAAAGGCAGCCTGTCACGCTTCCAGTTCCTGGTATTCACCTTCGTGATCGCCGGGCTCTATCTCCTGCTCTCGATCGAGGCGGGAACCTTCGTCGATGTGCCGACTAATGCGCTGGCGCTCCTCGGCATCAGTGGCGGGACTTACGTCCTGTCGAAGTCGGTTTCCCCCGGCGGGCCGCTCAGCCGGACCGACGCGCCGCCCACGAAGGCCAAGGGCAAGGGTTGAGGCCAAGTCGATTATTGGCAGGCTTCGGGAGGGAACCATGCGCAGCGCTTCGTTGATCGCCGGGCTGACCGCAGCAGGGCTGTTCCTGCTGCCGGCCACAGCACAGGAACCGGACAAGACCGACCCCAACACGTGCAAGGAACTCTGGGTTGGGATCGGTGTCCCGGACCGCAAGGAAACGGACGACGAGAATTTCACCATCGTCTGCCACCTCGGCTACATCGTCGGCCACAATAACGATATGAAAACGCCGGACTGGGTGGTCGAGCACCTGACGTTCAAGCAGGTCTCCGGAACCGCGACGCGCAAGGGCGCGAGCTTTAAGTCGGAGCCGGAAGTTCCGGCGGCAGCCCGTGCGCAGACGAAGGACTACGCCAAGAGCAAGTTCGACCAAGGCCACCAAGCACCGGCCGCCGATTTCAAGGGATCGAAAGAGCAGTTGTTCGACACCTTTTTCCTCTCCAATTCGGTGCCGCAAGTCGGCATCGGCTTCAACCGCCACATCTGGCAGGAGCTCGAGGAACACATCCAGACGCTGGTGAAGACCACGCGCCAGGATCTCTACGTCATCACCGGGCCGGTCTATCAGAAGAGCAAGGCGCAGACCGTGAAGAAGACGGCCGACGCCTGCCGAAACGAAGTCACGATCCCGGTGCTCGAGAAAAAGTCGATCTGTCCGGAGAACCGCGACGACCCGCGCATCAAGTGCGAGGCGGGCGTGGCCATCCCTGCCGCGCTCTACAAGATCATCTACGATCCCGAATCCGGACGCGTGAACGCGTTCCTGCTGCCCAACGTGGACCATACCGAGGAACGGCGCGACCGGCGCTCGCTCGACTACTTGAACAAGTTCCGGGTCGGAGTGGATACGGTCGAATCCCTGACCGGGGTCAAGTTCTTCACGGCGATGTCCAAGCGCGAGCAGCGCAAGCTGCGCGAGAATTGTCCGCCGACGATCTTCCGGTAGACCGGAAGCCACGCAGCAAAGGGGTTGGTCCAGGTTGATCAGCAGCCCGAAGAGGGCTGAATATCGGCCCATGGCACCTTACCCCAAGGAATTCGAATTTCACGAGACGCTCCGCGACGGGATGCGGGTGCTGCTGCGCCCGCTCAAGGCGGGCGACGAGGCGCTCTATCCCGAATTCTCCAATCACATAACCCCGGAGGACGCGCGGCTGCGCTTCTTCCATCCGGTCACACAGCCAACCCCGGCGATGATGCGGCAGTTCGTCGATATCGACTACGATCGTGCCATGGCCTTCGTCGCGATCGGTCAGGACGCTCGGCGAGCTGCTCGGCGTCGCGCGCCTGCATTGCAATCAGTTCCACACCCACGGCGAATACGCGGTAATCGTGCGCTCGGACCACAAGCGGCGCGGGATCGGCCGCCTGTTGATGCGGCATCTGATCGGCTGGGCGCGGGCCACCGGCCTCGAGCGCGTCCACGGCCAAGTGTTCGGCTATAACCAGCCGATGCTGAAAATGTGCGAGGAACTGGGTTTCGTCGTCACCGACGACCCGAGCGACCGGGACGTCAAGGTGGTGACGCTCACGCTGAGCAAAGCGTAAAACGCGCCCCTGCTTCCGCCGAGCTGCCAGCCATGAGCCCTTATCCGAAAGAATGGGAACGGCGCGAGACGCTCGCCGACGGCACGCGGGTTTTCATCCGTCCGCTCAAGCCCGGCGACGGGGCGCTTTATCCCGAATTCTTCACCCAGGTAACGGAGGAGGACTCGCGGCTGCGCTTCTTCAGCCCGATCCGCGAACTGAGCGCCGAGATCATCCGGCGGTTCGTCGATATCGATTATGAGCGCGTCATGGCTTTCGCCGCGATCGACGAGGAGAACGGCAAGCTGCTCGGCGTCTCACGCCTGCATTGCGACCGGTTCCACAAGCACGGCGAATACGCGGTGCTGGTGCGCTCTGACCTCAAGGGCCGCGGTCTCGGCTGGCTGATGATGCAGTGCATCATCGAATGGGCGCGCGGCACCGGGTCTCGAACGTATCCACGGACAGGTGCTCGCCTATAACACCACCATGCTTGGGATGTGCGGGGAGCTCGGGTTCGATATCGCCGACGACCCCGATGAGCGCGACATCAAGGTGGTGACGCTGCACCTCAAAAAAGCGTGAAACGCACATCCCGAATCCTTCGCTAGCATGACCCCTACAAGAGCGCGGAAGAACCGAGCCGAGCCGGGGTTCTGGTTCGGGGAGGAGCAGCAGTGTCATTGGGGAGGGAAATACGGATGAATTCGGGTCGTGGATTCCGGAGCAGAGCTACACTGATCGCGTGCGTCGTCGTTGCCGCCCTGGGACTGGCGGTAACTCCGGTCTCCGCGCAAACGATCATCGATGAATGGTCCAGTGTTAAGGCCCCTCCACCGCCCGAACTGAAGCCGGTCACCATCGATGCGAAGACGACGGCGCTCCTGCTGCTCGATTTCGCCAAGCAGAATTGCGGTCAGCGGCCGCGCTGTCTCGCCAGTATTCCGAAGGTTCAGAAACTCGCCGACGAAGCGCGCGCGAAGAGCGTTGCGGTGGTTTACAGCCTGCCCGGCCAGGCGACCGTCGCCGATCTGCTGATCGCGCCGTTGGCGGGCGAGCCGAGCGTTCGCGCCGGAGCCAACAAGTTTATGGGAACGGATCTGGCGAAGATTCTCGCCGACCGGGGAGTAAAGACCGTCATCGTCACCGGCACCGCAGCGCACGGAGCGGTGCTCAATACGGCGAGCGCGGCCGCGCTCATGGGAATCAAGGTAATCCTTCCGGTCGATGCAATGTCGGCCGACGCGTTCGCCGAGATGTACACGGCCTGGCATCTGGCCAATGGACCGGGCGGCGTCGGCCCCAATGTGACGCTGACGCGGCTCGATCTGATCAAGTTTTGAAATTCGGCTGAAGAAGACGAGGAATTCAAAACTCAATTCCAAGCTCCAAGGAGGAATGCATGTCGAAACTTCTGTTCGCAGCGCTGCTGGCCACCTTCGCCGTTGCCGCGCCGGCGGTGGCACAACAGCAACCGCCGTTGTTCTCGACCACCAAGGTCGAAGGCACTGAGAACATCTATATCTTCCGCTATCAGGGCCATCAGGCGATGTTCGTCGTCACGCCAGCAGGCGTGATCGCCACCGACCCGATCGGCCTTCGCCGCCCGCAGGCGGTCACCACCTATATCGACGAGATTCGCAAGATCACCAAGGCCCCGATCAAGTACGTCATCTACAGCCATCATCATTTCGACCACATCACCGGTGGCAAGCCGTTCAAGGACCAGGGTGCGACGTTCATCGCGCATCGCCGCGCCAAGGAGCGGTTAGCTGAGCTAAAATTCTCGGATGTTGTGATGCCCGACCAAGTGGTCGATCAGAAGCGCGCTATCAGCCTCGGCGGCACTACGCTCGAACTGATTTACGTCGGGCGCAATCACTCCGACAGCACGCTGGTGATGTTCCTGCCCAAGCAGAAGCTGATCTTCGCGGTCGATTTCATTCCGATCAACGCGGCCAACTGGCGCAACATGCCGGATAGCTGGCCGCTCGAGTGGGAGGAGTCGATCAAGAAGGTGCTGGCGATGAAATGGGATCGCATGATCCCCGGCCACCCCGGACCCGGCGGGAGACTCGGCACCAAGAAGGACGCCGAGAGCCACCTCGCCTATATGCAGACGCTGCGCGCCGAGGTGAAGAAGGCAGCCGACGCCGGTAAGTGCATCGATACGGCGATGAAAGAGGTGAAGCTGCCGCAATACGCGACGCTCACCAATTACGAGCAATGGCTGCCCATGAACGTGGAACGCTATTGCCTGCTCTATTCCGGCGGAATATAGGCGCTCGACCGAGGTTTATATCTTCTTCTCCGGTAACAGAATAGCAATGGAGGTGGGCGAAAATCCCTGGGCTATTTCTCCGTGGTCGTCATGGAAGGCCCATGTCAGAAACGATTTCGAGCAATCTGCCGACGAATAGTCGCGACGTACTGAAAAAAATCGCGATCTTCGGGGTATTTTTCTTCGCCGCGGTCGGCGTCGCTCATTTATACAAAATCTTCTGGATCGATCCGATCGCTCCCGACGCCAAGATTCTCGTCGTCGCTCGCGACTTTCTGAATTTCTGGATGTACGGACGCGCCGCGCTGACGCCCGACCCAAGCCGGTTCTACGATTTCGATCTCTATAACCGCGAATTGAGCCTGGTGTTCGGGCTCGAGGATATGGGCGTCGCTTGGTCGTACCCGCCGAGCATCATGCTCGTGGCGGCGCCGTTCGGCGAGCTGAATTATGTCTACGCACTGACTTGCTGGACGCTGCTCGGCATTGCGATCTTCATCGCCGCCCTCAAACAGCACGTTACCGATTGGCGTCTCCTGATTCCGCTCGTCTTTTCGCCCGCCGCCGCGCTTTGCCTGATGGGGGGACAGAGCTCCTTCATGACAACGGCGATCCTCATCGGCGTATTCACCTGCCTCGATCGCAAACCACTCTTGGCCGGGTTCCTCATCGGGCTGCTTACGCTCAAGCCGCAAATCGGAATTTTCTTTCCGGTGCTGCTGGCCGCATCCGGCCGCTGGCGCGTATTCTCCGCCGCGACGATCACTGCGCTCGCCATCGCAGGGATCACCGCGGCGTTGTTCGGCACACAAGTTTGGCTCGACTACATCGTGAAAGGGCTGCCGGTGCAGAATTTGGTGCTGCTCGATCCGAACATGCTCAACGCTCCCTACATGCCTACAATCTTCATGAACATGCGCACCGCCGGCGCGAGCTATGAGCTCGCAATGACGGTGCAGGCCGGCTTCTCCGCCGTCGCACTCGGAGTGGTTTTCTGGGCCTACCGCTTTCACAGGGATGCGAATCCGCTGTTCCTGGCAGCGCTCTTTCTCGCCTGCTCGGTGTTCGGCTCGCCTTATCTCCTCACCTATGACTTATTGCCGCTCACTGTCGCCGTGGTGCTCCTGCTGGCTTCCAGCAAGCTCGATTTGCTAGGGCAACGCCTCGCCCTGGTCGTCTATTGGCTGCCGGCCCTGCAAATGGCGTTCGGATTCTTACGCCTGCCTGGCGCGGCGCTGGTTACCGTCGCCTTTGCGGCCTACGTTGTAACGCAGCTGCGCCATCGTACCGATCGCGCTTTCACAGCCGGCGCTCCATCTGCGGCATAGGGCCCGCCGCCCTTGCCTGGGACGGGCGCTTTCCTTTAGGGATCGCGCACGCTCGGTGCCCGGGAGGCGACTATGATCATCGAAAACCAGGAGATGGTGACGACGGCGGTGCTGGACGAGCTGAAGCGCGCGCCGAACGCCCGCTTCCGCGAGATCATCGGCGCGCTGGTGCACCACCTGCACGATTTCGCGCGCGACGTGAAACTGACCGAGGAGGAATTCCACCAGGCCTGCGCCTATGTGAATGCCATCGGGCAGCACACCAACGCCAAACACAACGAGGCGGTGCTGATGGCGGGCTCGCTCGGGTTCTCGAGCCTGATCTGTCTGCTGAACAACGGCAACAAAGGCCAGAGCGAGACCTCCGCCAACATGCTCGGGCCGTTCTGGCGGCTGAACTCGCCGCGCGTGCAGAACGGCGGCAGCATCGTGTTCACGCCGATGCCGGGGCCGGTGCTGTTCGTGAACGCACGCGTGATCGACGGCGCGAAGCAGCCGATCGCGGACGCCGAGGTGGACGTCTGGCAATCCTCGACCGAAGGGCTCTACGACAACCAGGACCCGAAACTGACGGGAATGAACCTGCGCGGCAAGCTCACCACCGGCAAGGACGGCCGCTTCGGGTTTCGCTCGATCCTGCCGGCGGGCTATCCGATCCCGATCGACGGGCCGGTCGGCGAGCTTCTGGCCGCGCAAGGGCGCCACAACATGCGCCCGGCACATCTGCATTTCCTGATCTACAAGCCCGGCTTCAAGACGCTGATCTCGCAGGTCTATGTGAAGGGCGCGCCGTACCTCGACAGCGACGTGCAGTTCGGCGTCACCCGCGCGCTGGTCGGCGACTATGTGCGCCACGACGGCAACGCGCCGGCGCCGGACGTGAAGGGCGAGTGGTACTCGCTCGACTACAGCTTCGCGATGGAGAAGGGCGAAGCCAAGCTACCGCGGGCGCCGATCGAATGAACGAGCCGGCGCCCGCGCCGGTCAGTCCACCGTGCCGCGAACGGGAAATTTCTTCTCGCGCGCGAACTTGATGCCGTTCAGCACCTGCGCCAGATCAGGGCGCGCGAACGGCGCATTCGAAATGTCGATGACGTGCGCCTTGCCCTCGGCATTGATGACAAACAGACCCGGCTCGGGGAACTGCTTGTCGGTTTCCGGCGGGTTGCGTGGATTGGAGATGTAGAGGCCGAGCGTGCGCATCTGATCGAGCGTCAGGCCATAGCCGGTGGGGAAATGCCAATTCTCCTCAGCCACCTCGGTCTCGGCTTTTTCGCGCTGGTCGCCGGAGACCACCGCCACGTCGATGTCGGCGGCGCGGTACTCTTCGAGCAAGCCGTCGAGGGTCTTCAGGTATTTGCGGCAAATGGGGCAATGCTGGCCGCGATAGACCACGAGCATCTGCCAGCGGCCGGCGCCGCCGATCTTGACTTCGCCACCGCCGACCTTGGGCAGCGTAAGCGCCGGGAACTCTGCCCCGGCCTGCAACTTGGTTGGCACCGACATCGTTGATCCTCCCGTCGAATTCCGGTTGTTCAGTTGAGCAGCGCGAGCGCGGGCCGCACCACGCCTTCGAGCAGCGCGCGGTCGGGCTTGGAGCGCGCGAGCACGCGGATGCCGAGCAGGACGCCGAGCAGCAGCCGGGCGATCTCGCGGCTGTTGCGATCCTTCGGCACGCTGCCGTCGGCCTGGGCCGCCTGCACGGAGCGCCGCAGGAATGCCTCGATCTCGCCGAGTCGCTCCGCGATCTCGGCGCCGAGTTCGGCATCGTGCGGCGCCACCTCCAGCGCGGAATTGATGAGAAAACAGCCGCGGCGGTCGCGGTCGTTCACCGCGCGTTCGACGATTTCGCGGAAGAATTGACGGATAGCCTGCTTGGGCGGCAGCGACGTTTCCAGCCGGCGGATGCGTTCGCGCGTGGCCCGGTCCATGTAGCGCTCGAGCGCCTGCACGAAGAGCGCGCGCTTGTCGCCGAACGCGTTGTAGAGGCTGGTGCCGCCGATCCCCATGCGCTCGCTGAGATCGCGCACCGAGGTTGCCTCGTAACCGCGACTCCAGAAACAATCGATTGCGGCGTCGAGGGCAACGCCCTCTTCAAATGCACGGGGTCGCGGCAAGGGCTCCTCCGTTCGCAGCCGGAGCAGAAACGGGAAATTTCATTGACGTTATGTAACGAACGCTACAAAATGTCTATACTGGCTCGCCGAGCTTCCCCCGGCTGCCGAACCTTCGAGGTGGCGATCATGAACCTGCGTGTCAAACCGGCCCCGCGGCTCGCGCCGCTGCCGCCCGAGCACTCGCCTGAACTGAAGGAGACCTTCGAAGTGTACCGGAAGAACCTCGGCTTCATTCCGAACAGCGTGCTGATCATGCAGCGCAAGCCGAAAATGGTGAAGGCGCTGGCGCAGCTCACAGGCGCGATCTGGGAACCAGGCGGCGCGGTCGACCGCGGCTTCAAGCGGCTGATCGCCCACGTGGCGAGCCGCTCGGCCGGCTGCCAATATTGCATGGCGCATACGGCCGGCGGCGCGCTGCTGTTCGGCGTGGACGAGGCCCGGGTCGCGGCGATCTGGGATTATCCGACGAGCCCGCTGTTTTCCGCCGGCGAGCGCGCCGCGCTCGATCTGGCACTCGCCGCCGGCGCGGTGCCGAACGCGGTCAGCGACGAGATGTTCGCCGAACTCAAGAAGCACTGGAGCGAGGAGCAGATTGTCGAGATCGTCGGCGTGATCGCCGTGTTCGGCTTCCTCAATCGCTGGAACGACACTATGGCTACGCCGCTCGAGGCCGAGCCGATCGAAGTCGGCGAGAAATTCCTCGCCCCGCGCGGCTGGAGCGTGGGCAAGCACGCGCGCTGAGCCGGCCTTCGAAGCTTCAACTGGATCGAGCGTCGATCGCCGACGCGGGCTCGCGCAGGGACACGGCCACAACCGCACCGGACAGGAAGGTCAAGGCGGCAATCGCAGCAATGGCCCAGGAAAACCCGAACAGATCGGCGATTAGCCCTGCTAAGAGCGCGCCGATCGCATAACCGAGGTCGCGCCAGAAGCGGTAGACGCTGAGCGAGCGCGCGCGCCAGCTCGGATGCGAAGCGTCGGATACCGCGGCGATCAGGCTCGGATAGACCATGGCGGTGCCGAGCCCGAGCAGCAGGCTGCCGGCGAGCCACCATTGGAAATCGCGGGTCAACGCTGTGAGCAACAGGCCGGCGGCCTGTATCCACATGCCGCCGACGATCAGGCCCTTGCGGCCCCAGCGGTCGCTCAGCGGGCCGGTCGCGACCTGGAGAACGCCCCAGGCCGCCGGATACACCGCACTGAGAATGCCGATGCGCTCCATGCCGAGGCCGAAGGCGGCATAGAACAGCGGAAAGATCCCCCAGCTCATGCCGTCATTGAGGTTGTTCACGAGCCCGGCCTGCGACGCGCTGAACAGATTGCGGTCGCGGAACGAGGTAAGCGCGAAGACCTGCCAGAAGCCGAGCGTGCTCGCCGGTGCAGTGCTCTCGCGCATCTCCAGACGCACATGCTCGCGGGTGTCGCGGACGAGCGCGACCGAAAGCACCGTGCCGATCAGCGCATAGGCGATGCCGAGATAGATCGGTGCCGGCCGCAGCCCGTAGCGCGAGGCGAGGTAGCCGGTGAGGAAGGCGGTGAGGCCGACCGCGAGATAGCCGGCGAACTCGTTGAGGCCGACGGCCAGGCCGCGCGACTTCGGCCCCACCAGATCGATCTTCATGATCACGGTCATCGACCAAGCGAGGCCCTGGTTGATCCCGAGCAAGACATTGGCCGCGATCACCCAGCCCCAGCTTGGCGCCCAGATGATCATGAACGGCACCGGCAAGCCGATCAGCCAGCCCAGGACCAGCACGCGTTTGCGGCCCCAGATGTCCGCCAATTGCCCCGAGACGAGATTGGCGAGCGCCTTGACCACACCGAAGCTGACGATGAAGGAAACTACGAGCGTGGTCGAAGCGATGCCGAACTCCTCGGCGCCGATCAACGGCACGACCGTACGCTCGATGCCGACCATGCCGCCGACGAAGGCGTTGATCAAAATGAGCAGCGCAAATTGTGGCCAATTGGCCGCGAGCCCGAGAACAACGTTTCTCGCGGCCGGCACGATCGCGCTGGGGGCTCTGCCGGTGGTCATGCCGATGTCGACGTCATGCCCGAATTGGCGGCGCGGATTTCCTTTGCCCCCGGCGGAGCGGGCGGAACCTCCTCGAGCATGAAGCGCAAAAACGCTTCCTCATTGCCGATGCGAAACGCCTTGTTGTGGCGCTTCTCGAAACCGATGGTCGAGGCCGGCTTGCCGCTCAAGCTGCGACCGCAGACCGAACCCGCATAGGCGCCAGGAAGGACTTCCAAATAATCGGGCAACGCCTTCAGTCGCTGCACGCTGCCGAACAGGCTGCGCGCTC
Source organism: uncultured Alphaproteobacteria bacterium (assembly GCA_963765745.1). Taxonomy (GTDB): domain Bacteria; phylum Pseudomonadota; class Alphaproteobacteria; order Rhizobiales; family Xanthobacteraceae; genus JAHFPN01. The sequence goes on along the minus strand of CAVXXM010000004.1, from coordinate 55,152 downwards.
CGTCTTCCGCGCTGGTGGCAAGTTCTGTCCGGCCGAGATCGCCAACCATGAGCGTATGGCCGGTCAAGACGAACCAGGGCTCGTCGGAGCGGGTGCGGTCGGTGACGAGCAGGGAAATGTGCTCGGGCGTGTGGCCGGGCGTGTGCAAAATCTCGACCGCGACATTGCCGAGCTCCAGCCGCTCGCCGTCGCGGACGCCACGGAACGCGTAGTTCGCCGGCGCTTCAGCGAACAGAACATATTCGCCGCCGGCTGCGGCCGCGAGCTTTCGGCCGGCAGACAGATGATCGGCGTGCAGATGCGTGTCGAAGACGTAGCGGATACGCATGCCGGCCTCCTCGGCGGCGCGCAGATACTTCGTTTCGTCGCCGATCGGATCGACCACCGCCCCGGTGGCGCGACCGCCGCAGCCGAACAGATAGGAAATGGCGACCGGATCTTGGTTGAGGAATTGTCGCAGGATCATCGGATACTCCCTTATTCAGAACACCAGCACGCGGTTTGCGGAGAGCGCGGCGCATTAGAACCACCGGTAGAGCCAGTACTTCTCGTAGGCGATCTTGCCCAGATGCAGCAGCAGTCCTGGCGCGCGCAGACCGATCTGCGGCGCCGGCTCCGCATAGAAATTGCCGCTGCCAAAGCCGGCACGACCATCGCCGATTTCGATGAAACAGGAGCCGTGACCTTCGAATGCGCGGGGCGCGCCCTCACCGGTGATGGCGTGCACGATGTTGTTGGCCACCACCTCCGCCTCGCCATGCGCGAATACGCCGGCCTTGGGCAGCGGCTTGCCGGTCACCAGCGGAATACCGGTAACATCGCCGATGGCGTAGACGCCGGCGAATTTCGTCTCGAGCGTCTGCCGGTTTACGGGTATCCACCCCGAATCGCCGACCAGACCGGCCGCGCGTACCACGGCCGGAGCACGGTGCGGCGGCACATAGGCAAGGAGGTCGAAGGAGGCAGTCGTGCCGCTCTTGAAATGAATTAGCCGTGCCGCGGGGTCGACCTTGGTCACTTGTTCCTCGGTGTGCACACGCACACCCGTGCTTTCGACCAGTTGGCGCACCTCGGCGGACACCGCTGGTCCGGCCACGGGCATCGGCCCCGGCTCGGGCGTGTAGAGGTCGACCGAAACGCGCTCGTGCAAGCCGCGGCCGCGCAAGTCCGCCAACAACAACATCGCGCCCTCGTAAGGTGCCGCCGGGCACTTGAACGGGATGCCGGCGACAAGCACAACAAAGCGTCCTTGTTGCTGGCCAGTACGCGCGCGCTCAAGCTCTAGCGCCCCATCGAGGGTGTAGAAATTGTACCCGGCTTCGGCGAGACCAGGGATCGTTTCCGGCGCCAGTTCCGCGCCGAGCGCGACCACCATGTAGTCCGCAACGATTTCGCGCCCGGCCACGCGTGCGCTCCGCGCCTGCGGGTCGATGCGTTCGATCTCGCCGGACACGAGCTCGATGCCGGATTTGGCGAGGCGCGCGAGCGGACGCGAAATCTGCTCCCCGCCGCGGGCGCCGACCATGACCCAGAGCAGCGAGGGCGGAAAGACGTGTTGCGTCTCGCGCTCCACCAGAACGACCCGATGCGCGCGCGGCAACCGCTTGCGCAAAAGACTGGCTGCGACGATGCCGCCGATGCCACCCCCCAAGACGAGAATGGTCTTGGCCGTCGTCATGGTTTCCTCCGTATTCCGGTCGTCGTCCGGCAGTAGGCGTCTCAGAACACCAGCACCCGGCTGGCGGCGAGCGTCGCGGCCGCGAGCTCGTCCATGCTGCTGCGCTTGGCGCCTTCGATCACTTCGCTCTCGGCCATGCCGCGCGCGTCCATGCAGGTACCGCACAGGAGGACGGCGCCGCCGCCGCGGATGACGCGGCCGAGCATGATCTCGACGTTGTAGTAGCCCTCCGGCGGCTTCTGCCCGCGCTTGGCGGCGGTCACCGCGTCGGCCATCAGGAACACGGTGATCTCGGCCTTGTCGTTCGCCTTGCGCAACGCGTGCGCCAGCCGCAGCGCGTTATAGAGCCGCTCGGTGCCGTAGGGCGGGTCGTTGATGATGATCAGGGTCCGCACAGAATTGTCCTCAAAGCTCTTGACGCCTACCTATGATTATAATATTCAATTGAATGATTGAATGTCAATAGGCTGATCGGATGTCCAAGGAATCGCCAAAGAAAGCGCTGTTTGCCGAATTCGCCGCCGTCGCGCGCGCGTTGGGCAGCGAGCACCGGCTCGATCTGCTGGAGCACATCGCCCAGGCCGAGCAGAGCGTCGAGCTCCTCGCCGAGCGCACCGGAATTCCCTTCGCCAGCGTGTCGCAGCATCTGCAGGCGCTGCGCAAGGCCGGGCTCGTAACCGCCCGCCGCGACGGTAGACGCGTGCTTTATCGGATCGCCAACGACAACGTACTGCGCCTGCTCGCATCGCTGCGCGAGGTCGCCGAGCATCAAGTCGCCGAGGTCGAGCGGATCGTCGCCGGATATTTCCGTGATCGCGACAGCCTCGAGCCGATTTCGCGCGTGGAGCTGCTTGCGCGGATCAAGGACGGTCTGGTGACCGTGCTCGACGTGCGGCCCGAGGACGAATTCGCCAGCGGACATCTGCCCGGCGCAATCAATGTTCCTTTGTCACAGCTGAGCAAGCGGCTCACGGAGCTTCCCAAACGGCAAGAGATTATCGCTTATTGCCGCGGCCCGTGGTGCGTACTAGCGTTCGAGGCCGTTGCCTTGCTTCGAGCCGAGGGACGGAAGGCGCGACGGCTGGATGGCGGCCTGCCCGAATGGAAGATCGCGGGCCTGCCAGTCGAAATCACAAAAACCCGAGAGCGCGCATAGACGTCGCGCCAATCAACTTCAGGAGGAGAAAGCCATGAGCACTGCCACGACTACGGTCTTCAATGCCAAGGAGCTCGAATCCAAAGTGAAGGCGATGTATCGCGACGTTGCCGAAGACCCGCACGGCGAGTTCCATTTCGAGATGGGACGCGCAATGGCCGAACGGCTCGGCTATCCGCCGGCCGATCTCGACCGGATCCCGGCCGAATCAATCGAATCGTTCGCCGGCGTCGGCTACTATTTCCATCTCGCCGACCTGAAGGAGGGCGAAACCGTTCTCGATCTCGGCAGCGGCTCGGGCATGGATACGTTCTTCGCCGCGCTCAAAGTGGGCAAGCGCGGCAAGGTGATCGGCGTCGACATGACCGACGAGCAGCTCGCCAAGGCGACGCGCCTGCGCGACCGCGACGGCTTCACGAACGTCACGTATCTGAAGGGCTATATCGAGAACGTACCGCTGCCGGCGGCGTCCGTGGATGCCGTGATCAGCAACGGCGTATTCAACCTCGCGCCCGACAAGACCAAGGTGTTTGCGGAGGTGGTGCGGCTGCTGAAGTCCGGCGGCCGGCTCGCGATTTCCGACATCGTCACCGAGGTGCAACTGCCGGAGTCGATCTCCTGCAACACCACGCTGTGGGCGGCCTGTATCGGCGGCGCGGCGCAGCAGGAAAACTATCGCGCCCAGATCGCGGCAGCGGGCCTGCGGGTGATCAAGGTCGAGGACAATCCGCAGTATCAATTCATCTCGGACAACGCCCAGGGCGCGACCAAGAAGTTCGGGGTGAAGAGCGTCTCCTTGCTTGCGGTGAAGCCGTAATACTCGACCCTGCGGCGATGACGGCGATCCCGGGCTTCTTCCAAGGCACGGAACTGCCGGACGACGGCTGGTGGAAGGCCTTGTGGCCCGATCCGGCGATGGTGCTGGCGGCGGCCGGACTGACCAAGGGCGCCGACGCGATCGACCTGTGCTGCGGCGATGGCTGGTTCACCTTGCCGATGGCCAAGGTCGCGCGGCACGTGTTCGCTATCGACATCGACCGGAAGCTCCTGGATGCCGCTCGTAGGCAGCTTGAAAATGCCGGCGTGAGCAATTGCGATTTGATCGAAGGCGATGCCTACGATGTCGCGCGCCTGGTACCGCGGCCGGTGGATTTCGTATTCATGGCCAATGCGTTTCATGGCGTGCCGGAGCCGACCCGGCTGGCGCGGGCGGTGGCGCTCGCGCTCAAGCCGGGCGGCCGCTTCGCGATCGTGAACTGGCACCGGCGCCCGCGCGAGGAAACCACGATCCTGGGCGAGCCGCGCGGCCCGGCCACGGCGTTGCGCATGACGCCCGCGGCGACCGCGGCCGTGGTCGAGCCGGCGGGGCTCAAGCTGCGCGAGATCGTCGATGTGGCACCGTATCATTACGGCGCGATATTCGAGAAGCTGCCGCCTGCCTAGTGCTGCCGGCGGGCGTGCTGATCCGAAGGCTTTGACTGCGCGGCGCGAGACCGGACACCGCTTGCTGTCCTAAGAGGGCGCTCGGCCTCGGCCAGGAGGGCGCACGCGAGCATTCGGTCGGCAAGACCTGTCCATGAGGTTTTGCTCGCGCCGTCGCGGGAAGCATCGGCCATTCGGCGACACTCCGCAGCATGGCTTCGAAATTCCTCGGACGAAATCAAAGTCGCTCTCCTGCGATTCGGGCTTGCATCGAGATAACGGGCAACCGCCCCGAAAGTTCCTGTTTCTGCAGTTGGAATGGGGTGGTTAACGCCCTTCCCTCGCCGCGAACGCGGCCCCATATTCAGCCAATGCCCAAGCCCCAGAAGCCCTATCGCACCGCGCGCGGCGTCAGCCACGGCATGGCCGAGCGCCCGCAGAAAGCGTTCGAGCTGGAGCCGAAGCCGCAGGCCGCCAGCCTCGATCCGGAGCTGGCACGCACCGCGGGCTTCCAGAAGCCCGAGGACGACAACGACTACACGCCGTCGCTGGGCGCGACCGCCTCGGCCGACGCGCTCAAGGCGCTGATCGAGGCGGGCCGGCCGGAGTTCCGCGATCAGGTCTGGGTGCCGCATCGGCCGGTGCGGCCGGAGAAGAGCGAGGGCGGCAAGAAATTCAAGCTGGTCGCGCCGTTCGAGCCCAAGGGCGACCAGCCGCAGGCGATCGAGGAGCTGGTCAAGGGCCTCAACGACGACGAGCGCATGCAGGTGCTGCTCGGCGTCACCGGCTCGGGCAAGACCTACACCATGGCGCAGACCATCGAGCGGCTGCAGCGGCCGGCGCTGATCCTGGCGCCGAACAAGACGCTCGCGGCGCAGCTCTATGGCGAGTTCAAGTCGTTCTTTCCGGAGAACGCGGTCGAGTATTTCGTCAGCTACTACGATTACTACCAGCCGGAAGCCTACGTGCCGCGCACCGACACCTATATCGAAAAAGATTCCGCGATCAACGAGCAGATCAACCGCATGCGCCACGCCGCCACCCGCGCGCTGCTGGAGCGCGACGACGTGGTGATCGTGGCTTCGGTGTCGTGCATCTACGGCATCGGCTCGGTCGAGACTTATTCCGATATGACGTTTTCTCTGGCGCGCGGCGGGAAAATGGGCCAGCGCGAGCTGATCGGATACCTGGTGTCGCTGCTGTACAAGCGCACCGACATGGATTTCTACCGCGGCACCTTCCGGGTGCGCGGCGACGTGATCGAGCTGTTTCCGGCGCACTATGAAGACCGCGCCTGGCGAATTTCGCTGTTCGGCGACGTGATCGAGTCGATCCAGGAATTCGACCCGCTGACCGGCGAGAAATTCGAGGACCTCGAAAGCATCAAGATCTACGCCAACTCGCATTACGTCACGCCGAAGCCGACGCTCTATCAGGCCATCGGCTCGATCAAGCGCGAGCTGAAGGGCCGCGTCGACGAGCTGAACCGCACCGGGCGGCTGATCGAGGCGCAGCGGATCGAGCAGCGCACCATGTTCGACCTGGAAATGCTCGGCGCCACCGGCGTGTGCCCCTCGATCGAGAATTATTCGCGCTACCTCACCGGCCGCAAGCCCGGCGAGCCGCCGCCGACGCTGTTCGAATATCTGCCCGACAACGCGCTGCTGTTCGTGGACGAGAGCCACGTCACCGTGCCGCAGCTCGGCGGCATGTATCGCGGCGACTTCCGCCGCAAGGCGACGCTGGCCGAATACGGCTTCCGGCTGCCCTCGTGCATGGACAACCGCCCGCTGCGCTTCGAGGAATGGGACCTGATGCGGCCGCAGACCACCTGCGTCTCGGCCACGCCCGGCCCGTGGGAGATGAACCAGACCCAGGGCGTGTTCGCCGAACAGATCATCCGCCCGACCGGGCTGATCGACCCGCCGGTCGACGTGCGGCCGGCGCGCACGCAGGTCGACGATCTGCTCGGCGAAGTGCGCGCCACGGCGGCCAAGGGCTTCCGCACGCTGGTGACGGTGCTGACCAAGCGCATGGCCGAGGACCTCACCGAATACCTGCACGAGCAGGGCGTGCGCGTGCGCTACATGCACAGCGACATCGACACCATCGAGCGCATCGAGATCATCCGCGACCTGCGGCTCGGCGCCTTCGACGTGCTGGTGGGGATCAACCTGCTGCGCGAGGGGCTCGACATTCCCGAGTGCGCGCTGGTGGCGATCCTCGACGCCGACAAGGAAGGCTTCCTGCGCAGCGAGACTTCGCTGGTGCAGACAATCGGCCGCGCGGCGCGCAACGTGGAGGGCCGCGTCATCCTCTATGCCGACAAGGTGACCGGCTCGATGGAGCGCGCCATGGCCGAGACCGACCGGCGGCGCGCCAAGCAGAAGGCGTGGAACGAGGCCGAACGGCATCACGCCCGAGAGCATCAAGCGCTCGATCCACGACATCGTGGACAGCGTCTATGAGCGCGACCACGTGCTGGTGGACACCGGCTTCGAGGACGCCATCGCCATCGGCCACAATTTCGAGGCGGTGATCGGCGACATGGAGAAGCAGATGCAGGAGGCGGCCGGCAACCTCGAATTCGAGGAGGCCGCGCGCCTGCGCGACGAGATCAAGCGCCTGCGCGGCATCGAGCTGGCGGTGAGCGACGATCCGACTTCAAAAGTCCCCTCCGCCCATATGGCGGGAAGCCGCGCGGTGCGCAGCCGGGACGGCTCGTCCGATCGCGCGCCCTCCTCCAAAGGCGGAAGGTCGGGGACGAGGGCGTTTAGGAGGAAGTGAGCGGCTTTGTTCTCTGGATTATTCGAGCATACCTCCATGGCAGATGAAGCGTTGTGAAAAATTCCGGCCCAAATAGCCCAATTGGGCACCTTTCACTGGCTCCCCCTATTCCAAGGTGCTTTCGGCATGCGCGCCGGGCGCAAGTCGCGATTGTCAGGCAACCAATCACGCCAGTCATTTACCTGTTGGATTCGACGCAACTCTCTCGCCAAGTGGCCACCCTGCGTGACCACAATGTTAGCTGCTGGTTCGAGCTCGACCATTTCTACGTCATCCTGGAGAATATGCACGCGCAGCAGAAAGTCGGTGACACTGCCACCGAGCTGGAACTTCGTTGCGTAGTGGCATTCGTCAGCTGTCGTGACGAGAAGGATTTCTGAAAGCGCTAAGTGCCTCTTCGCGCGGCTCGAATTGACGAGTCCTCGAATCGATTTGCCAAGTCGTGAAGACGGCAGGCTGCGCGACCGCAAGTTCGAGCATCGTGCAACTCTACCGAACCTCCATTCGTCGGTCTTTGCGCGACTAAGCTCTGCTATCTTCCGGTCATCCTCGCTGCCAACCGCACGCATATCTAGCTAGTTCTGATCGGATGAATACTTGAATGGTCTGAGTCGCATCTTCCAAGCAAATCAACCGACTTCTTGAGAAGTTCGACTTCGCGCTTACATCTGTTGAAAATTGTTCAATTACCGACAGACAACATACAGGACGTGGCAGTACTCGAATCGTATGACGAACACTTAACCACTCAGGACCGTTCGGCAGCATCGAGAAATAAAGCGCAATACGCACCATCAGGCTCGATTCGGGAAGTATCATGCATCTGTCTATGCGAGCCGATCTCTTATTTCTTGAGCGCGTACTGAAGATCCTAGAGAAAACATTCGTGGCTACTCTTGCTTCAATTTCGTAAGACTTACACTGTATCGTCTGGATAACTCGTAGAGAATGAAGTGGCCGATTGAGTTTGCTAGCGGGAGCACAAATAAGCATAGGTTAGGGAGCCACCAAGACCAAAATAGGCGTCAAAATAAATATATTCGCTCGGCGGCAGAAAGAGAATTCCATTGAGAACCATGAGTAGAGCGAGTAGCCAGATGGAAAACAAAGTCAGTAAATCCACGGGATAATAAAATGCGTACGGTCCTTATATTCCTCGTAGTGCGTTCCGATACGCGAGGCCAAGTCTGCTTCGCAGCATGGCCACGAACTATATTAATCAGGGCAGCGAGTGCAGGAAAAAATGTGAGTAGCCAGTTGTTCACGATCAGAAGCATCCCCAATGCGAGTAGTATTTGACCAAAATAGATCGGATGGCGAATAATCGGATAGAAGCCATTCTGGACAAACTCACTTGTCGTCCCGATTGAGAAAAGCGTTAACTCAATCGAGAGATTCGGCTGATATATCTTCGTCATCATCGACTCGGGAAAGCTTCAGCTCCGTATGAGTTCGTGCCATTGAGCTTAACGGCATCTGAGTCGATTGGCGAATGACCGTACAGGAGACACTGAGAGAGCGCTGATCGATGAATATCCAGACCTCAACTGAGAAGCCGCGGCAATAGAAATACTGATGTTCTCCAGAGGACGAATTGAGTTGTCTCGAGTGCGACTTACGGCCGGAAAGGGCATTGCAAGACGTGGCCATCCACATTGAGACATATCATTCTCCTTACAGGCGTGAGGACGTTTTTCGACTGGTAACGGACTTCAGCCAGTACGAAAGTCGTGCCGTGGTGCGAGTCATGGTTATTCATCGCACGACCGAGGGAAAGCAACCTTGGACGCCCGGCGCGCGATCGAGCGCCCTGCAAGGTCGCGTTACAATGCACGCCAACTTCCAGTCGATGGATATAGTTGCGTTCGAATACGTAGATGGGCCATGGCCTGGGGTCGAAAATGTAACCTGCACGTGAGTTTGAATGATCGGCAGCATGATCGATGCGATATCAAGGTGAAGATTGAGTATGAGCTGAATTCCTTTGTACTAAGTAGTCTTGCAACCCTTTTTTTCGGCTACGTTGTTCGACGTGTAGTCTCGGCTTTTAAGGAGCGTGCGCGCGCCCTTTTGGGCCCCGAGCACCATCGTGTCTGCTAACCAACCAGCGTAAGGCACGCCGACAAAACCGACCATCCGGAGGGGCAAATGAACATCTCGCCGAGACGGCTCGCGGCCATCGCCGCTGCCGGTCGGCTTTCCGCTACGGGTCGAAGTCGGGGATATCCAGATACTTGAGACAAACCTGCGCCAAGCCGGAAAAGCCGAGCGCGCGGGCGGCGATCTGCGATAGATCGATGATTCTTTCGCGGACGAATGGCCCGCGGTCGGTGATCCGCACCTCCACCGAGCGCCCGTTTTCCTGATGGACGACGCGCACCAGCGTCCCGAACGGCAGGATCGGATGCGCGGCGGTGAAATTTTCGGGACGGGTGTCTTCTCCGCTCGCGGTCTCTTCGCTCTCGGTCGCATAGATCGACGCGATGCCGCACTCGTCCGGTTTGTCGTCGGCTGCGCTCGCCGGCCCCAATAAAGCGGCCTGCAGCAACGCGGCCACAAGCAAGTTCGATTTCGTGATCATTGATCGCTTCACAGTTTGCCCGGCCATGAGATCAATTCGAATGGTAGCGGACGCCTACTCGCTCGGCCCCGTCCGCTTCCCAAGCGCCCGTCCGATCGCCGCCGCAGCCGAGCAGCACGGCGTAGGACGGCGCGCCCACGAAGATCAGCGCCAGCGGCAACAGCCCGAGATCGGTGCCGGGTTTGTGCACCAGGAGCATGCCGGCGAACAGGCCGCCGATCGTCCACAGCGGCTGCTTCCACACCTCGCCGCGCGCGAACGCCCCGGCCAGAACCTGGGCGCACAGCATGAGCGGCGCGCCGAAATACCAGAAGGCCCCGGTGTCCCACGCCTCGCGAATGCGGAACTCGCCGCCCGTTCGCATCAGGCCCGGCAGCACCGAGAAGAACGCCCATACGCCGAACGCCACGAGCGCAAGCGCGGGGCCGGCGAGGGAAAATCTCGAAGAACTCACCGGCGTCATTCCGGTCGAGCCGCGCAGCGGCGAGGGCCGGAATCCATAACCGCCGTCCTGCGTGAATCGCGCTGCCGGTGGCTATGGATTCCGGGCCTCGCGCGGCTTGTGCCGCGCTCACCCGGAATGACGATATTCAGCATGCGCGTCAGCGCGCGCAGTGCTGATCCCAGAACTTCACCCAGCGCCAGCCGGTCCAGACCTGGCGCGGCATCCGGCAATTGGTGAAGCGATCGCCGGGCTCGTAGAGCGGAATATCGTCGCGCGCCACGATCACCATGGCCACCGGCCAGGTGGCGACATCCTTGCCCCAGCCCCAGTTCGGCTGGCAGTTGCCGTGCGAGTTGCAGGTCCAGCCGCGCTTGAGATGGGCATGATGTTTGGCGGGAAGGGGTAGCGCGTGGCGCGGGCCGTAATTGCGCGGGCCGCGATAGTCGGCGGCGGACGCCGGCTGCGCCAGCAAGGCGGCGGCGAAGACCATCGCGGACGCCAGACTAAAAAGCTTCATGGATCGCTCCTCCTTGGCCTGCTCAACGCGGCACTCGCGCTGGGCCGGGAGGCGATCCTGCTCGCAAAAGGTGGAGGTAGCGTAAATGCCGCAAAGCCAGTCATAGCCGGGCTTGTCCCGGCCATCCCAATTCAACGGGCACGGCCCTGCCCTCCTAAACGAGATCGCCGGGTCAAGCCCGGCGATGACGATTGGAGAGGATAGGGGGCGGGCCGGCGCGTTCAGACCAGGTGCGGCGCTTCGTGCTGGACCTTGCTCTTTTTCGCGTCAGTCTTGGGCCGGGCGAGCGGATAGTCGGCGCTGTCGTACAGCCGGCGGATGGCGGCGCAATCGAAGCGCGCCTCGTCGACCTCGAGATAGGCGCCGAGCAGAAGCTCGGGCGGCAGATCCTCCACCGCGAAGCGGACGGCCTCGGCGGCGGTGTTGAACCGCCTGTAGCCGGCCGGCCGGTTCGACTTGCGGTTCCGGCTCGGGAACAGCTCCGAAGGCTTGTTGAAATCGAATGCACTCATGGTGGGCTCCTGCGGCGACCGTCACTTCTTGAAGGCCGACTCCGTGTGGTCGAGCTGTTTCAGATCGAGCTGGCTTTCTAGCACGATGCGCTCGTGTGCATCGTGCGCGCTCTTGACGCGGTACTGGTTGTCGCCCTGCTCTTCCGGCAGGAGCTGCGTGATGCGGTAACTCCCCGATGGCGCCGAGGACCGGTCGCTGCGCGCGGGCGTGAAACGCACCGCGTCTCCGATCGCATATCTGTGCAATGTCAAACTCGTCTCCCGCTCGCGGCGAGCACTTCCCGCCGCGCGAGAATGGTGTCCGGTCGGTGCCGGGGTATCGGCGGTCTAGCCGGAGTTCGCTTTTAGAAAACGCGGTTTCAAAAAACGCGGTTTTTGGCCCAGGCGTCGACGTCGAGTTGGGCCTGCTCTTTGCTCGTGCCGTAGCGGGCGTTGATCATGGCGACGAGATCGGGCTTGCCGGTAAAGGCGTTGGCTTCCACGTCGGAGATCTTGCTCCACTTGTCGTGGATGTCCTTGCGGCGGACGGTGTCGGGTTTGTCGACCACGCCGGATCGCACGACGGGCGCGGCAGCTATCGCGTCCACGTTCGGCCGCGCCACGCGCGCGCCGAATCCCGGGGCGCCCGTCTTGGTGTCATTGGTCATCCAAAAACTCCTGAAATGGATCGGTGCAGTATCGCTTGAACGAACTCATCCAAGGACGAAGGCACAATACAGCAGAATAGCGCTTTATGTGTGTTCGCCGACGCTAACGTGCGGTTCAGCATGTTGCGCCTTACGGGGCGCGGCTTCGCCGATGGAGTGAATCGACTCACGCATCGGCTTGGCTTAATCTTCATATGGTGCGGCAAGAGGCCATCGACAAGGAGTTGGGTACGATGACCCGAATTATCGCGCTTACCGCGCTGCTCGCCGCTTGCGCCCTCGCCTCGTCCGAACCCGCGCTCGCCACCAAGGGCTTCAAGGGCGGCTTCAAGCCGGTGCCGTTCCGCGCGCACGGCGTGCTCGGCCCGGTCACGCCGAAGACGCTCTCGCACACCGGTCTCCCGGCGAAATTTCACGGCCATCATCACAAGAAGCACATCGTGCAGCCGGTCATCGTCGGCCTCACCGGCGGCGGCCTCGCGCTACTCAACCCCTATCCGCCCGCCGATATCCAGGCGCCGGTGCAGCCGGCGCTCGTGCCGGTCGGCGGATCGGCCGGCTGCGTCACCGAGGACGTCGCCATTTCCGGCGGCCGCACGGTCAGCATCACCCGCTGCTGAGGTTTCGCGCTCGCCCTGCCGCGCCGCCGCCGCATATCGGGCGGCGCTGCGGCCAAACAGCCGTCAAGCCGTCCCATTCGGATGACGCAATCGCCATGGTGCGCGAATCAGGCGCACGCATTCAGCGAGGGACGAACATGACCGCCGTTCGAGCGCAGAGAATCGCCGAGAACGACCCCAACGAGATCGAAGGACAAATCCGGGAATTCGTGCGCCGGGACGTGTCGGCGCTGCGCAAGCCCGAGCCGGCGGCCAATTCGACCGACGTCAGTCCGCTGATCCAGCGCGTCGCCGGCGCCTCGATGACCGAGATCGAAGGCCTGATCGCCGAGCTGCAACGCATGCGCGACTACCTGCGCACCGAGGGCGAGCGGGTGCAGCGCGAGCTGGCGGCCTATGCGCAGGTCAGCGAGACCTCGTTGCGCTATGCCGAGATCATGTCCGACAATATGGAGCAATGGAAAAACGGCATGGCCACGGCGCGGGCCGAGCGCGCCTGAAGGGCGCCACCGCCCGCGTCGTCCAGATCGATCATCTGGTGCTGACGGTCGGCGACTTCGCGAAGTCGAGGGAGTTCTACGGCAAGCTGCTGGGCTTCCTCGGCTTCAAGGTGCTCGACGAATTCCCCACCATGATGGGCTGGACCAACGGCAAGACGCGGCTCTGGATCAGCGCAGCGGACGCCGAAGGCCGCAAGCATCCGCACCGCAAGGGCGATGTCGGCTTCCATCATTATGCTTTCCAGCTCCGCAGCCGCCGCGACGTGGACGCGCTGCACGCTTTTCTCGATCGCGAGGATGTCGAGATCGCCGATCCGGCGGGCGAATATTACGACGACTATTACGCGGTGTTCTTTCATGACCCCGATGGCATGCGGTTAGAAGGCATGAAATGGGGCGAGAAGACCGCAAAGCGAAAACGCCGCAAACGGCCGGCTGGAAATCGCCGGCGGCGGCGTGCATGATCGGCGGATGAAAACAGCCATCCTTCTCATTCTTGCGCTCTCGCTCGTCCCCACGGTCGCCCAGGCGCAGCGCGAGCAGCCGACCCCGGCATCGCCCGAGAACATCAAGGCGCAGTGCTGGATGAAATACGACAAGGAGCGCAAGCTCACGATCGATCAGCGCCTCGCGCTGGTCGAGAAGTGCGTCGCGGAGCGGATGGCCGGCCAGGCGCGCTAGCGTAGCCACTGGGCGACGGGGGAAGCGATGCCTCTCTATATTCAGGCCCTGCTCTGGGGCCTGCTGGCCGGTTCGGCGCTGGTCATCGGCGCCGCGCTCGCTTCGGTGCCGCGCATTCCGCAGCGGGTGATCGCGGCGGTAATGGCGTTCGGCGCCGGCGTGCTGATTTCCGCGCTTTCATTCGAGCTGATCGACGTGGCGCACAAGCGCGGCGGCCTCGTCTCGACTGCGATCGGCTTCCTGTTCGGAGCGGCGGCCTTCACGGCCGCGAACGTGTGGATCTCGCGCTCGGGCGGGCATCACCGCAAGCGCTCGGCCGGCGACATGCAACAGCAGTCGCATCAAGGCGGCGGTCTGGCCATCGCGGTCGGCGCGCTGTTCGACGGCATCCCGGAATCGGTGACCATCGGCGTCGGACTGCTCGCCGACCGCAACGTCGGGCTGGTGGCGGTGGCCGCCGTGTTCCTCTCGAACCTGCCCGAGGGTCTTTCGAGCGCCACCGGCATGCGCAAGGCCGGCCGCTCCAACTTCTATATCTTCGGGGTCTGGGGCGGCATCGCGCTGGCATGCGGGATCGCGGCCATGCTCGGCAATATGCTGCTGGCGCAGGCGGACCCAGCCATCATCGCGGTGGTGCTCGCCATCGCCGCCGGCGCGATCCTGGCCATGATCGTAGACACCATGATCCCCGAGGCGTTCGAGGCCACGCACGAATACGCCGGCCTGATCACGGTGATCGGTTTCCTCGCCGCTTTCGCGCTGTCGAAATTCGCGGAGCACTGAAACGCGGGACGGCGGAATTTCAGCGCGCGGAAAACGCCCTGCGAGCGGAGAGCCGGGCGGCAAGCACGAGCGCTCCGATCCCGGCGGTGGCGTAGAGCAGCGTCACCATCTCGTAATAGGAGAAGTAGCGGGCAACGCGGCGCGTATATTCCGAAACACCCAGTGCATAGAACTCGCTGCCGAAGAAATAGCCGATATTGGAGATCACGAAGAACGCGGCGACGCCGCCGGTGATCGCGCAGACGAATTTCCCGGCGGTCAGCAGATCGAGCCGCTCCGACTTGCGCATCGTGCGGCCCGCGAGCCACAGTACGCCATAGGCCGGCGCGAGCAGCGCATAGCCGCCGCTGACGCAGGCATCGGCGACGCCGGCGACCCCGATCGCGAAAACATCGAGCAGCACCGCCTCAGCGAGCAAGGCCAATAGCCACCAAGGGCTCGCCAGCGCGAGGCCGGCGAGGAAATAGACCGCGGTGGAGGCGTCGGGCGCGATCGCGCCTACCCCGAAATGATGCACGCGCGTGGCCGCCATCAATACGGCCAGGAGCAGCGCGGCGAGCTTCTCGGCCTTGGATTCGAGGATGAACATGGCGGCAAGCTAGAAGCCCGTGCCTTTCGGCGCAAGAGAGCAAAATCTCCGCCTTTCGGCCGCTCCCCACAGGCCAGATCGGCCAAAACCTTGACCGGCGCGCTTCCGCGCCGCATCGTTTCGACGCGGATCAGGAGGCGGCCATGGGCGTTCGCACTATTCTCGCAAGCACGTTCGGCGCGGCGCTGACGTTCGCCGCGGCCATGCAACCGGCGACCGCCGCGAGCTGGCTCGAGATGGGCATTTGGATGTCCGGTCCGCGCTACGACGGCAACCTGCCGGCCTGCGACGACGCGAGCGCGCTCGGCAGGATTTCCGGCCGGTTCGCGCAGAAGGAAGGCACGTTCTGGGTCTCGGATCTGGCCATCACCGGGTTCGACAAGGTGCGCGAGATCGCCTTCCGGCCTTGGGGTCACGAGGCGATTCCGCGGCGTTACTGCAGCGCGCGCGTCACGCTCTCGAACGGCCGCGAGTCCACGGTGTTCTATTCGATCGCCGAGGACCTGGGCTTCATCGGAGCAAGCTGGGGCGTGGAATGGTGCGTGCAAGGCTATGACCGCAATCAGGCCTATGCCCCGAACTGCAAGATGGCTCGGCCCTAGGCAGATTTCATGCGTGTCCGGGTAGCCTTCGCGTTCCTCTCGGTCGTCCTGCTGCTTGCCACCGCGCTGCCTGCGCAAGCGCAAAGGCGCGGCGACGAGCCCGGGCGATTCGATTTCTACGTGCTGTCGCTCTCCTGGTCGCCGTCCTATTGCGAAAGCGCGCGCCGGGCCGATCCCGGCCAATGCGCGCAGGGGCGGCCGTTTTCCTTCGTGGTGCACGGCCTGTGGCCGCAACATGAACGCGGCTATCCGCAATTCTGCCAGCGTCAGGCGGACTGGATCCCGGAGCCGCTGCTGCGCTCGATGCTCGAACTGATGCCGAGCCGCCAGCTCATCGTCAACGAATGGCGCAAGCACGGCACCTGCTCCGGGCTGCCGCCGGAGGGCTATTTCGCGCTGGTGCGGCGCGCGCGCGAACGGGTGACCATCCCCGAATCCTTCCGCCGCCTCGACGACTACCGCATGGTATCGCCGAACGAGGTGGAGACCGCTTTCATCGCCGCCAATCCGGGGCTCGGGCGCGACATGATCGCGGTGGATTGCGATCGCCGGTATCTCCGCGAAGTGCGCATCTGCATGGGCAAGGATCTCGCGTTCCGCCCCTGCCCCGAGGTGGACCGGCGCGCCTGCCGCGAGCCGCGTATCGTGATGCCGCCGATCCGCGGGACGCCGCAACGGCTTTGAACTACCGCCACGCCTTCCATGCCGGAAGCTTCGCCGACGTGCTCAAGCACGTCGTGCTGGTGCGCACGATCCTGCATCTGCTCAAGAAGGACACGCCGTTCCGCGTGATCGAGACCCATGCCGGCGCCGGGCGCTACGATCTTTCCGGCGACAAAGCCGCGCGCACCGGCGAATGGCGCGGCGGCATCGGCCGCTTGTTCGAGCGGCCGCCTACGGGCGAGGCGGCGGCGTTGATCGAGCCTTATCTCACGCTGGTGCGCGCGGCCAATTCCGGCGACGCGCTGAAGATCTATCCGGGCTCGCCGCTGATCGCGCGCGCACTGCTGCGGCCGCAGGACCGGATGATTTTCTGCGAGCTGCATCCGGAAGAGCGCGCCGCGCTGATGAAGAACGCCGGCCGCGACCGGCGCGCGAAGATCGTCGCGATCGACGGCTGGGCCGGGCTGAAAGCGTTCGTGCCGCCCAAGGAGCGGCGCGGACTCGTGCTGATCGACCCTCCGTTCGAGGCCGCGGACGAGTTCGCGCGGCTCGAAGCCGGGCTGCAGGAGGCGCAGAGCCGCTGGGCGACGGGAATTTTCCTGGCCTGGTACCCGATCAAGGAGCCGCGCGAGACGCAGGCCTTCGCGCGCCGGCTTTCACGCAGCGGAATTGCGAAAATTTTACGCATCGAGCTCGCGGTCGCTGCCCACCGTCCGGGCGAGCGGCTCGTGGGCTGCGGCATGATTGCCGTCAATCCGCCGTGGATGCTCGAGCGGGAGATGAGTGTGGTTTTTCCGCAACTCGCTGAAGCGCTCGCGCGTCAAGGCTCGGGTAACTATCGCATCGATTGGCTCGCGGGCGGCCGCTGAAAAGCTTGGAACGGCTTTTCAGTCGCGAGCGAATGTCTTAGGAAACACCGGCTTGGGGAATACCGGCGGGGACCGACGCGTAGGCGGAAGTGCAAGGAGTGTGAGGCCATGTCGATCACCGGCACCGTGAAATTCTTCAATACCGACAAGGGCTACGGATTCATCCGTCCGGACGACGGAACCCGCGACGTGTTCGTCCATGTATCCGCCGTGACCAGCTCGGGCCTCGGCACGCTCAACGAAGGCCAGCGCGTATCGTTCGAAATAGAGGACGACAAGCGCGGCAAGGGCCCCAAAGCTGTTAACCTGCAGCCCGCTTGAGCGGGCCCCACCACTCGCAAGAGGGGCGGACATCATGATCTTGCGCAACGTGCCGGCTTCGCCCTTCGGGCGCAAGACGCGGATCGGCGCCGCGCTGTGCGGCCTGGCCGACCGCATCACGATCGAGAACGCCGACACCAACGATCCCAAGGACAGCGTGCGGGCGCAGAACCCGCTCGGCAAGATTCCGGTGCTGATCCTCGACGACGGCACGGCGATCTACGACTCGCGCGTGATCCTCGAATGTCTCGATGAACTTGCCGGCGGCGGGCGCATCCTGCCGCGCGGCGGCATGGAGCGCATCGCAGCGCAGCGCTTGCACGCGCTTTGCGACGGCATCCTCGATGCTTCGATCTTGCTGGTCTATGAGGGTCGCTGGCGGCCGAAGGAAAAGCACGAGGCGCGCTGGATCGAGCACCAGGCCGGCAAGGTGAGCCGTGCGCTCGCCTTTTTGGAAGCGGCGCCGCCGCCGTTCCAGCCGATGCTGCACGTCGGCCACATCACGCTCGCCTGCGCGCTGGGCTATCAGGATTTCCGCTTCGAGGGCCGCTGGCGCGCTGCGTACCCGAACCTGGTCGGCTGGCTCGACGAGTTCGCCTGGAAGGTGCCGGCCTTCGCCGAGACCAAGCCGCAATAACACGAACGCCCCGGACCAGGCCGGGGCGTCGATGCTGGGAACCGTTCTTCGCGCCGCGGGTCAGAACTTGTAGCTCATGCCCACGCGCAAGATATTGGTGTCGATCTCGGTCCGCACCGGGCCGACGATGGAGGCGTAGGTCTCGGCGCCGAGATTGAGGCGCAGGTACTCCACGCGGGCGACGATGTTCTGCGTGATTGCGCCCTCGACGCCGATGCCAAAAGCCCAACCGCCATGCGCCTGACGATTGCTGAGGCCGCCATTGGCGAGCGTGCCGCGGCCCCAGGCCCAACCTACCGTGCCGTAGAACAGCATGCGATCGACGGCGAAGCCGATGCGCCCGCGGATCGTTCCGAAATAATCGAGGCTGGCAGTCATCGGGCCGGCGGAGCCGGTGACATTGGGGAGGGAAAGATCGGCTTCGGCGCCGATCAGAAACCCGTTGGCCCACATGTAATTGTAGCCGCCGTGGATACCGCCGAGGAATCCGCCGGTGCCGATGCCGGCCATGTTGCCCCAGCCGTAACCGACATTGCCGCCGAGATAGAACCCGCTCCAGTCGAAGATGCGGGCGGCGAGCGGATCGGCATAGACCGGCCCCGGCGCCCGCCGCGGGAAGTCCGCCGCCATCGCGTTGGTGGCCAATACGGACACCGCCGCTGCAATCAGCAGCTTCTTCATGTTGAATCCCCTCTTTACGCAGAACTCGAAACTCAAGGCCGCCCGTTCGGCATCATTTAAACTTTTAAGAGAATTGAATTTGTTACCGGCGCGCCGTTTCCTCGCGATCTCTCCGGCTATGGCTAACAAACCGTTGATG
This sequence comes from uncultured Alphaproteobacteria bacterium, assembly GCA_963765745.1. GTDB lineage: Bacteria > Pseudomonadota > Alphaproteobacteria > Rhizobiales > Xanthobacteraceae > JAHFPN01. Next base: position 36,322 of record CAVXXM010000004.1, on the reverse strand, counting down.
CCGGGCGCGGGAATGACCCGCCGGCGGCGGAAGCGCGGCCATTTGGTGTCTGGCGGGATGGCGCTGGCCCGCAGCAGCGCGAATCCCTAGTTTGCGGCCATGGACGGCAAGCGGCGGGACATCGACCCGACTATCGAGGCGGAAGAACAGAACGAGACGGAAGCCGAGGAAGCGGCGTTGCCGGTCGAGATCGACCGCGATGGCCTGCCCGAGCTGCCGCCCGAGCCCAATGCCGTTACGCGCGGCCGCGAGGCGATCCTGCACTTCGCGCGGCTCGCGCCCACCGGCCCCGGCGTCTACCGCATGATCGATGCGAAGGGCGACGTACTCTATGTCGGCAAGGCCAAGAACCTGCAGAAGCGGGTGGTCTCCTATGCACGCGGCAACGGCCACACCAACCGCATCGCGCGCATGATCGCGACCACCGCGAGCATGGAGTGCATTTCAACGGCGACCGAGACCGAAGCGCTGCTGCTCGAAGCCAACCTGATCCGGCGCTTCGCGCCGCCGTTCAATGTGTTCCTGCGCGACGACAAGTCGTTTCCCTATATTCTGCTCCGCACCAACCACGCGGCGCCGCAGATCCTCAAGCATCGCGGCGCGCGCAGCCTGCCCGGCGATTATTTCGGGCCGTTCGCCTCGCCCGGCGCCGTCAACCGCACGATCAACGCGCTCGAGCGCGCGTTCCTGGTGCGCTCCTGCTCGGACGGGTTCTACGAGAATCGAACGCGGCCTTGCCTGCTGTTCCAGATCAAGCGCTGCTCGGCGCCCTGCACCGGCGAGATTTCGCTCGCCGACTACAACAAGCTCGTGGAAGAAGCGCGCGACTTCCTCTCGGGCAAGAGCCGCAAGGTGCAAGATGACCTCGCGCACGCCATGGAAGGGGCTTCGACGGCGCAGGACTACGAGCGCGCCGCCTTCTACCGCGACCGCATCGCGGCGCTCGCCACCATCCAGTCGCAGCAGGGCATCAATCCGAGCGGCGTCGAGGAAGCCGACGTTTTCGCCGTGCATCAGGACGGCGGGGTTACCTGCGTCGAGGTGTTTTTCTTCCGCGCGTTTCTGAACTGGGGCAACCGCGCCTTTTTCCCGCGCGCGGACCGTACGCTTTCGACCGGCGAGGTGCTCGGCAGCTTCCTCGCCCAGTTCTACGACACGCGCCCCTGCCCGCGGCTGGTGTTGCTCTCGCACGAGATCGAAGACCAAGTGCTGCTGGAAGAAGCGCTGTCCACCCGCGCCGGCCATCGCATCGAGGTTCAGATACCGCAGCGCGGGGAAAAGCGGGCGCTGGTGGAGCACGCGCTGCTGAACGCGCGCGAGGCGCTCGGCCGCCGGATGGCCGAGGCCTCCTCGCAGGCGCGGCACCTGAAAGCGCTCGCCGAAACCTTCGGGCTAGAGCAGCCGCCCCGCCGGATCGAAGTCTATGACAACAGCCACATCACCGGCTCGAACCCGGTGGGCGTCATGGTCGTGGCCGGGCCAGAAGGCTTGCTGAAGAACCAGTATCGCAAGTTCAACATCAAATCGGAGGACCTCGCGCCCGGCGACGACTACGGCATGATGCGCGAGGTGCTGCGGCGGCGCTTCGCGCGGCTCAAGGCCGAAGCGCCCCGTGAGACCGCCTCGCCGGAAGCCGCCGAGTCGCCATGGCCCGATCTTGTCATCATCGACGGCGGCCCCGGGCAATTGAGCGTCGCGCGCGAGACGCTGACCGCGCTCGGCGTCACCGACGTGCCGCTGATCGCGGTGGCCAAAGGCGAGGACCGCGACGCCGGGCGTGAGACGTTCCATGCGCCGGGCCGGGAGCCGTTGCGGCTCAAGCCGCGCGACCCGGTGCTCTATTTCATGCAGCGGCTGCGCGACGAGGCGCACCGCTTCGCGGTGGGATCGCACCGGGCGCGGCGCAAGCGCGACATCACGAGCTCGGGCCTGCAGGAAATCCCCGGCGTCGGCCCGGCGCGCAAACGCGCGCTGTTGCATCACTTCGGCACTCTGAAAGCGATCGAGCGTGCGTCGCTTGCGGACCTGCAAACCGTGCCCGGCGTCAATGCCGCGACCGCGAAGGCGGTCTACGACTTCTTTCATGCCAATGGTTGAGGCCCGTTGACGGGGTTTTTGGTTGACGCGGAGGCCGCTGGAATGGCTTTCTCGGTGCGGAGCGACCCATGACCGAGGCGACGAACCCAGCCGCGAAACGGACCGGCGCGGCGCCCCCAGGCAGCCGGGTTTTCGCGCTGCCCAATCTTCTCACCTACTCGCGCATCGCGGCGGTGCCCGTGGTGGCCGCCTGCCTGTTCGCCGGGACGATTTATGGCGTCGGCTTATGGCTGCGCTGGGTCGCACTGTTCGTATTCGTCGCGGCCGCGCTCACCGACCTGGTCGATGGCTGGGCGGCGCGCACCTACGGCGAGCAATCGTCGCTCGGGCGCATACTCGATCCGATCGCCGACAAGCTGCTCGTCGGCGCCACGCTGCTGTTCCTGGCGTTCGACGACACGATCCGCGGCTGGTCGATGTGGGCGGCATTCATCATCCTGTGCCGGGAGATTCTGGTGTCCGGCATGCGCGAGTATCTCGCGGAGCTGCGCGTGAGCGTGCCGGTGTCGCGCATGGCGAAATGGAAGACGGTACTGCAGAACGTGGCGGTCGGCTTCCTGGTCGCCGGGCCGGCGGGCGATCAGGTCCTGCCCGGCGCGACCTGGACCGGAATCTCGCTGCTGTGGATCGCGGCGGTTCTGACGCTCTACACGGGGTTCGATTATTTCCGCGCCGGGCTGCGGCACTTCGTGGACGAGCGATGAAAGTTCTCTACTTCGCGTGGATTCGCGAGCGCGTAGGCAAGACCGAGGAGGACGTCTCGCCGCCCGCCTCGGTCGCGACCGTCGGCGAGCTGGTGCAATGGCTCGCCGGCCGCGGCGAGGAATATGCCCATGCCTTCGAGAACCCCAAGATCGTTCGCGCGGCCATCGACCGCGTGCATGTGCAGCCGCAGGCCGCCATCAAAGGCGCGCGCGAGATCGCCCTGTTTCCGCCGATGACGGGGGGCTAGTATTTGTTTCCCGCTCGCGGGGACGACGAGGATAGATGAACCGCGTTCGCATCACGCAGGAGCCGATTGACGCCGCCGCCGAAACCGCGGCGCTCGCGCGCGGGCGCACGGATATCGGCGCGGTGGTGGCCTTCAGCGGCATCTGCCGCGGCGACGAGGCCGGCGAGAAGATCGCCGCGCTCTCGCTCGAGCATTATCCGGGCATGGCGGAAGCCGAGATCGAGAGCCATGTGCGCGAGGCGGAAACGCGCTGGCCGCTGCTCGGCGTGCGCGTCGTGCATCGCACCGGGCGCATCGAGCCGGGCGAGACCATCGTGCTGGTCGCAACCGCGTCCGCGCACCGGCAGGCGGCTTTCGCCGCGGCGGAATTCCTGATGGATTATCTCAAGACCAAGGCGCCGTTCTGGAAGAAGGTCGAGGCGGCCGGGGTTAGCCATTGGGTCGAGGCCCACGAGAAGGACGACAAGGCCGCCGCACGCTGGAAAGCGCCGGCGCGCGATGCGGCCGAATAAATTTAGGAGGAACGCCATGAAGAAGACCGTGCTCGCGGCGCTGGCCGCGCTGGCGCTGACGCTGCCGGCGGCGGCGTTCGAATTGAAGACGTTTCCGGTGAACCCCGGCTCGCGGCCGCATGACGTCGCGGTCGGAGCCGACGGCATGGTCTGGTACACGGCGCAGGGCCAGGGCGCGCTCGGCCGGCTCGACCCGCGCAATGGCGCGGTGCGCCAGATCAAGCTCGGCGAGCGTTCGGCGCCGCACGGCGTGGTCATCGGCCCCGACGGCGCGCCCTGGGTCACCGACAGCGGTCTGAACGCGATCGTCCGCGTCGATCCGCGCTCGGAGCTGGTCAAGACGTTCCCGCTGCCGAAGGGCAGCAGCTACGCCAATCTGAACACGCTCACCTTCGACAAGAACGGCGTGGTCTGGTTCACCGGGCAAAGCGGCGTTTATGGCAAGGCCGATCCGAAGACCGGCGAGGTGAAAGTCTGGGACGCGCCCAAGGGCCGCGGGCCCTACGGCATCGCCACTACGCCCTCGGGCGAGGTTTGGTACTCGTCGCTGGCTGGCGACTACATCGCCAAGATCGATATTGCGACCGGCGCGGTCGAGGTGGTGGACACGCCGAGCAAGGGCGCGGGCGCGCGGCGGGTGTGGTCGGACTCCAAGAACCGGCTCTGGGTCAGCCTGTGGAACTCCGGCGAGGTCGGCCTCTACGATCCGGCGGCGAAGACCTGGAAGAAGTGGAAGCTGCCGGGCAACGCGCCCATGGCCTATTCGGTCTATGTGGACGAGCAGGACGCGGTGTGGCTCACCGATTTCGGCGCCAACACCATCGTGCGTTTCGATCCGAAGACGGAAAAATTCCAGAGCTTCCCGGGGCGCAACGTGCGTCAGATGCTCGGCAAGCCGGGCGAGGTCTGGGCGCCGGAATCGGGCGACGACCGGATCATCGGCGTGCGCTACGGGCCGGGGACGAACTGAGCCAATTGCACAAACAAAAACGGGGCGACCCAGTCGCCCCGTTTTTCGTTCGTTCAGGACTTCAGGCCGCCGCCGAGCGCTTCTTCGGCAGCACCTCGGCGCTGTAGTCGTCCATCAGCTGCTTCACGATCGGTCCGACGGTGAAGCGCCACTTGCCGATCTCGGATACCGGCGTCACTTCCGCCGCGGTGCCGGTGATGAAGCACTGCTCGAAGCCGTCGAGCTCTTCGGGCTTGATATGTCGCTCGATCACCTCGATGCCGCGCTTCTTAGCGAGACCGATCACGGTGTGGCGGGTGATGCCGTCGAGGAAGCAGTCCGGCGTCGGCGTGTGAATCTTGCCGTCCTTGATGAAGAAGATGTTGGCGCCGGTGCATTCGGCGACATAGCCGCGCCAGTCGTACATCAGCGCGTCGGCATAGCCCTCGCGCTCGGCCTTGTGCTTGGAGATCGTGCAGATCATGTAGAGCCCGGCGGCCTTGGCCTTGGCCGGGATCGTCATCGGATCGGGGCGGCGATATTCCGCGACGGCGAGGCGCAGACCCTTCAGGCGCTCGGCCGGATCGAAATAGCTCGGCCATTCCCAGCTCGCGATGGCGAGGTGGATTTTGTTGTGCTGCGCCGAGACGCCCATCATTTCGCTGCCGCGCCAGGCGACCGGGCGAACATAGGCGTCCTTCAGCCCGTTCTTCTCGAGGACGAGGTGCTTGGCCGCGTCGATCTCCTGGATCGAATAGGGAATGGTGAAGTCGAGCATCTCGCCCGAGCGCTTCAGGCGCTCCGAATGGAGCGTGCTCTTGAAGATCGTGCCGCCATAGGCGCGCTCGCCCTCGAACACGCAGCTCGCGTAATGCAGGCCGTGCGAGAGCACGTGCAGGTTCGCGTCGACCCACGGCACCAGCTTGCCGTCGAACCAGATCCAGCCATCGCGTTTGTCGAAGGTCGCACCGGCGGCCATGGCTTCTCTCCCTAGAGGTCTTTCTTGGGCAGGCGCCCTCGGCGGAGCCCACCAATTCACGACTTTCGCCGGGGTTTTGCTTCGGGGCCCGACACCCGATATGTTCGCCCAATGAGAGCGCGCTTCACTACACGGCGCAACGACCGGATGCCTTTGGGACCGATCCTTTCGCCTAGGCTGGCTCTCTCGTAACAATCAATCCGAGATATGTCAATATGGCTGACATAAGTGCCTCGACAGTCCCATCTCGCCCGGAGCTGGAAACCCAGCGCCCAAGCGGGCCGGCCTATGACCTGATCGAGCTGCTGTTCTTCGCCTATCGGGATTTCATCGGCGACGCCGACGAACTCCTGGCCGGGCTCAAATTTGGGCGGGCGCACCACCGGGTGCTGCATTTCGTGAACCGCCATCCCGGCATGCGGGTCGCAGACCTGCTCGATATTTTGAAGATCACCAAGCAGAGCCTGGGGCGCGTGCTGCGCGAGCTGGTGGACGACGGCTACATCGTCCAGCGCGCCGGGCCGGCCGACCGGCGCCAGCGGCTGCTCTACCTCACGCCGAAAGGCGACGCGCTGGCGCTGGATCTCGCCAATTTGCAGACGCGGCGCTTCGCGCGCGCGCTGCACGAATGTGGGCCGGAGAGCCGCGAGGCGGCGCGGCGCTTCCTCACCGCCATGATCGAGCCATCGACGCGTGCGGAGGTCGAGGAACTGATCGCCCGCGCCGACCGCAAAAGCGGCCGGGGGCGCTGACGATCGTGGAGGGCGCCATGACCCGCACGTCGACTCCGGTTGCGGACGACGCACCGCATCTCCTCGTGGTCGATGACGACCGGCGCATCCGCGATCTGTTGTCGCGCTATCTGGTCGATCACGGCTATCGGGTGAGCACCGCCGGCTCCGCCGCCGAGGCGCGCAAGCAGCTCGACGGCATCGCCTTCGATCTCTTGGTGCTCGACGTGATGATGCCGGGCGAGAACGGCTTCGACCTGGCCAAGTCCATCCGCATCGGCTCGCAGGTCCCGATCCTGATGCTCACCGCGCGATCCGACGCCGACGACCGCATCATCGGGCTCGAGATCGGCGCCGACGATTACATCCCGAAGCCCTTCGACCCGCGCGAGCTGGTGCTGCGCATCAACAACGTACTGAAACGCACGACGGCGCCCGTGGTGCCGACCATCGAGCTGGTACACTTCGGCGACTTCGTGTTTCATCTGGAGCGCGGCGAACTGACCCGCTCCGGCAAGTCGGTGCGCATCACCGAACGCGAATGCGAAATGCTGCGCGTGCTCGCGGCGCGCGCCGGCGAAACCGTGCCGCGGCAAGATCTCGCCGCACCCGGCACGCCTTCGAGCGAGCGCGCGGTCGACGTGCAGGTCAACCGGCTGCGCCGCAAGATCGAGAAGAACCCGACCGATCCGGCTCACCTGCGCACCGTGCGCGGGATCGGTTACCGGCTGGTGGCGACGCCATGAGCGTGCTCGAGCTCGGCCTGACCGGAGTCCGTTCGGTGATCGAGCGGATCGAGCGGCTGTGGAACCGGGTGACCAACTGGATCTACGTGCGCATGCCCAAGGGGCTCTACCCGCGCGCGTTGCTCATCATCGTCACGCCGATGGTGATCCTGCAGTCGGTGGTCGCGTTCGTGTTCATGGAGCGGCACTACAACCTGGTCACCGCCCGGCTTTCCGCCGCGGTGACGCAGGACATCGCGGCGCTGATCGACGTCTACGAGAAATACCCGCAGGACCGCGACGCCGCGACCTTGCGCAAGATCGCCGCCGACCGGCTGCGGCTGAACGTCGAGCTGCTGCCGCCCGATCCCCTGCCGCCGCCCGGCCCCAAGCCGTTCTTCTCGGTGCTCGACCAGGCGCTGTCGCGCGAGCTGGCGCTGATCGGCAAGCCGTTCTGGATCGACACGGTCGGCAACTCGAACCTGGTCGAGGTGCGGGTACAGCTCGACAAGGCGGTGCTGCGCGTATTCGCCCAGCGCAGCCAAGCCTACGCGTCCAATTCGGAAATCTTCCTGCTCTGGATGGTGGGCACTTCGACCCTGCTGCTGGCCATCGCGATCATATTCCTGCGCAACCAGATCAGGCCGATCCTGCGGCTCGCCGACGCTGCCGAGGCCTTCGGCAAGGGCCGGGAAGTGACCAATTTCCGGCCGCGCGGAGCGCGCGAGGTGCGCCGCGCCGCGCAGGCTTTCCTCGAGATGAAGCGGCGCATCGAGCGGCAGATCGAGCAACGCACCACGATGCTCGCGGGCGTCTCGCACGACATGCGCACGGTGCTGACGCGCTTCCGCCTTGAACTGGCTTTGCTCGACGACGGTCCGGAAGTCGAGGCGCTGCGCCGCGACGTGGACGAGCTGCAGCGCATGCTGGAGGCGTATCTTGCGTTCGCGCGCGGCGACGAGCGCGAGCAGCCGGCGCTGATCGACGTTTCCGAAATGCTCGGCGAGCTTGCGGCCGACGCCCAGCGCCGCGGCAAGCGGGCGCACGCGACCTTCTCCGGCCCGCCGATCGTGCAGGTGCGGCCGGACTCGTTCCGCCGTTGCCTGGCCAATCTGGTGGCCAATGCGGCGCGCTACGGCAATACGATCGAGCTTTCCGGCGCGCGCGAGCCGCGCTGGCTCACGGTGCACGTGGACGACGACGGGCCGGGCATTCCGTCCGACAAACGCGATGACGTGTTTCGCCCGTTCCTGCGGCTCGACGACGCGCGCAATCAGAACGAGACCGGCACCGGGCTCGGGCTTTCGATCGCCCGCGATATCGCCGGCACGCACGGCGGCGAAATCTTGCTCGCCGACAGCGCGCTCGGCGGCCTCAGGGCGACGGTGCGGATTCCGGTCTAAAGCTCAGAACAGCCGTCCGCCGTCCGGAGCCTTCTTGCTTGGCGCGATCAGCACGACCGCGCCTTCCTCGTCGGGAAAGCCGAGCGTCAGCACCTCGGACATCATCGGGCCGATCTGGCGCGGCGGGAAATTCAAGACGGCTGCGACTTGTTTGCCGATCAGCTCCTCGGGTTTGTAGTGCTTGGCGATCTGCGCCGAAGACTTCTTCCGCCCGATCTCGGGCCCGAAGTCGATCACCAGCTTGAGCGAGGGCTTGCGCGCCTCGGGGAACGGCTCGGCCTCGACGATGGTGCCGACGCGCACATCCACCTTGCGGAAATCGTCGAACGAAATCCGCGGCTCGAGCGGCTCGGCCATGTGGTTCAGACCGGGATGGTGTCCGCGGCTGCCGCGCCACGGTCTCGGCGGCGGCGCGGCGAAAAGCGCGGCAGGAGCCGGCACAGATCGCCGGCGAAATGCGCGAGCCGCTCGGCGGTCGCCAGTTCACGGTCGAGCGCGGCCATGGTGCGGGCGAGGCCCGGGTCCTCGTCGTCGATGAACGTGCGCATGGCTTTGGCGTAGAGGATCGCCAGCGTCTGCGCGCGCATGCCGCCGAGCAGCCCGGCGGTTTCGATGCCGGCGGCGGCGAGCATCCATTGATGCGAGCGCACGGCGAGCTTGTTCAGGCCCAAGGCCAGCGCCGGATCGCGCCGGGCCGAGCGCGCGAGCGAGCGTAGCGCGCCGCGATGCGGCGCCAGCGCCTCGAAGCGGCGCATCAGCACGTCGAACAGCCGGTCGCGCGGCGTCGATTCCTCGATGTCCTTGTCGGGATTGGCGAGCACCTTGCGGTCGGTTTCGCGCACGAAGCCCGCGAGCATGTCGAAGGTCGAGCCGAATTCGGCGCGCAGGTCGGCGAGCGAAACATCGGCGCGGGCGGCGACCGCGGCCAAGCCGATCTTCTCGAACGGCTTCTCGGCGAGCAGCGCCAGAAACGCCTCGATGATCTTGTCGCGGGATGCGGGCATGGAAGCCTCCTTAACTCTGTCATCCCGGACGGCACGAAGCGCCGATCCGGGATCCAGGAACACCGTAGTCTCCTGCGATCCTGGATCCCGGGTCTTGCCGCTATGCGGCTCGCCCGGGATGACAGGGAGTGTAGTGAAGGCAGATGGCCGAGAAAAGGCGTGCGAATTCAGCCCGCAAGCTGGCGCGAACGCTTGGTTGCGGCCGCAACCGCCTTCTTCATCAGGGCTTCGAGCCCGCCCCGGCCCATCAGGTGCTTCAGCGCGGCCTCGGTGGTGCCGCCGCGCGAGGTCACGTTCTCGCGCAGCTTCCCGGCATCGTGCTCCGAGCGATGCAGGAGCTCGCCCGAGCCCGCCACGGTCTCGCGCGCGAGCCGCTCGGCGAGCGGTTTCGGGAGACCCGCGGCCACGCCGGCGCGCGCCAGCGCCTCGGCGAGCAGGAAGACATAGGCCGGGCCGGAGCCGGAGACCGCGGTCACCGCGTCCATCCATTTCTCGTTCTTGATCCACTCGACCGGGCCGGTGGCGGAGAGCAGGAGATGCGCGAGACGGCGCGCGTCCTCCCTCACGCGATTGTTCGGCACCGCGACCGTGATGCCGCGGCCGATGGCGGCCGGCGTATTCGGCATGGCGCGCACGATCGGGGCGCCCTTGGGAAGGAATTTCGCCAGCGAAGCGAGCGTGCGGCCGGCCATGATCGAAACCACGACCGTGTCGGGCCCGACGAAGCGGGCGATCTGCGGAACTACCGTGGCGGCATCCTGCGGCTTCACCGCGAGCACGACCGCGGCGTGGATCGGGATCAGCGGCGGATCGGGATCGCGGGCGATGCGGCGCGTCGCGAGCAGCTTGGCGACGAACGGAGCCGGCGCCGGATCGCGCACCGCGACGAGCGCGGGCGGCAGGCCGCGGGCGAGCCAGCCTTCGAGCAACGCACCGCCCATCTTGCCGGCGCCGACCAAAAGCACCGGCCCGGGGACGGACGCGAGCTCGTTCATGTCACGCCTCGCCGGCGGTCTCGAACTGGGTGGCGTCGATGGCCTCGCGCGCGGGCTTGCCGGCCCAGACCACGAACTGGAAGGCGGGGTAATAGCGCTCGATCGCCTCGATGGCGCACGACAGCAGCGCCTCGCATTGGCGTCCGCTCATGATGGCGCCGCCGGCGAGCGGCAGCGCGTGGCGATACATGACCACGCCGTCGTCGAGCCAGAGGTCGAAATGGCCGAGCCAAAGCTGCTCGTTGATGATGGCCATGAGCTTCAGCGCCTCGTGACGCCGGGCCTCGGGGATTTTCAGGTCGAATGCGCAGGCGATGTGGAACGCCTCGAGCTCGTCCATCCACTGGAACGAGGCGTGATACTCGGCCCAGCGTCCGGCGATGACCAGCGTCAGCTCGTGAACGCCGCTGCGCTCGAACGACCAGTCGTTGAGCGAGGCGAGTTTCTCGACGAGATCGACCGGATTGGCCCGCACCTCGGTGTCGGTTTCGATCTCGGATTCGATCAACGGCATGCTTCGACCTCGCGTTAGGGAGACCGCGTCCCCCAATCCCCGTCACGAAAACCGACGCAAGCTTCACGGACTTTGTGTTCGGACGCTGACGACTCCACGCCATTTGCCCGGCGCGATTGCGGCCAGCCGGCAAACGAATCAACCAGCCTCGACCGCAGAAGAATCGGATTCGGCTTCTGATTCAATGGGCTGGCGGGCGGAGTCCACAGCCGTGCGGACGCCAATTCGCGATCGTCATGAAGGCTGGAAGTACGAGTCCTATCAACGCTTTCCAGAGGCCCCGAGCTTGGCTTCGAGCTCCGCGAGGCGCGCGGCAAGACGCTCGTTCTCCTCGCGCGCCTTGGCGGCCATCTCCTTGGCGGCCTCGAACTCCTCGCGCGTGACCACATCCATGCCGCGCAGGATGCGCTCGGCCTGGCCGCGCACGATGATCTCGACCTCGCGGCGGAAGCCCTCGGCGACGCCGGCGGCGTCGTTGGCGAGGCGGGCCATCTCATCGAAGAACCGGCCGGTGGTCTGGGTCATGGTCGCCTCCTGATCGCCTGTTGGGCGCTACGGACCACCTCAAAATGGAGATGCCCGCGCGATTGTGCAAGCGCATGCGCTTGACTTCACCGTCGCCGCGGCGGATCACGCGGCCATGCCGCTATTCGCGCTGCCTTTCCCGGCCCTCGACCCGATCGCGATCTCGTTCGGGCCGATCGCGATCCGCTGGTACGCGCTCGCCTATGTGGGCGGCATCGTGCTCGGCTGGTGGCTGGCGCGCCGCATCGCCGGCAACGATAGCGCCTGGGGCGGCCACTCGCCGATCAAGCCCATCGACATCGACGACGCCATCGTCTGGATCGCGCTCGGCGTCGTGCTGGGCGGGCGGCTCGGCTATGTGCTGTTCTACAATCCGGCCTATTTCGCCGCGCATCCGGCGGAGATTTTCACGCTGTGGCGCGGCGGCATGTCGTTCCATGGCGGGTTCCTCGGCACCGTGCTCGCGCTCATCCTGTTCGCGCGCGCGCGCGGCTTCTCGATGCTATCGATGCTCGACGTGGCGGCGATCGTGACGCCGATCGGACTGTTCCTCGGGCGGCTCGCCAATTTCGTGAACGGAGAATTGTGGGGCCGGCCGGCGGACGTGCCCTGGGCCTTCGTGTTCCCTCATGCGGGACCGGAGCCGCGGCATCCAAGCCAGCTCTACGAAGCGGGACTCGAAGGCATCGTGCTGTTCGCGATCCTGCTGTTCGCCATGCGGCGCGGCGCGCTGACCCGGCCGGGCCTGATCGGCGGATTGTTCGTCGGCGGCTACGGGCTCGCGCGCATCGCGGTCGAATTCTTCCGCGAGCCCGACGCGCATATCGGCTACCTCGCCGGCGGACTGACGATGGGGATCCTGCTTTCGATTCCGATGGCGCTGTTCGGCGCCGGCCTCGTCTACTCTACGCGCTGCGCCAAGCCCGCCATGAGCGGCATGACGCCCCTCGAGCGCGAAATCCGCGCGCTGATCGAAGCCGACGGGCCGATGCCGGTCTCGCGCTACATGGCGCTCTGTCTCGGCCATCCGCAGCACGGCTATTACACGACGCGCGATCCGCTCGGCGCGGCCGGCGATTTCACCACCGCGCCGGAAGTGAGCCAGATGTTCGGGGAATTGATCGGGCTCTGGTGCGCCGAGGTGTGGCGCAGGATGGGCGCGCCGCGCCGCGTGCTGCTGGTCGAAATGGGGCCCGGCCGCGGCACCCTGATGCAGGACATGCTGCGCGCGGCGAAAGTATTGCCGGAGTTCCGCGCGGCGCTCGACGTGCATCTGATCGAGACGAGCCCAATACTCAAGGAGCGCCAGCGCATAGCCCTCGCGCGAAGCGGCGTGCCGGTCACCTGGCACGAGCGGCCGGAATCCTTGCCCGACGGTCCGTTGCTCAGCGGTCGCCAATGAGTTCGTCGATGCGCTGCCGGTCGATCAATTCGTGAAGGCCGAGGATGGCTGGCACGAGCGCCGGGTCGGCCTCGGGCCGGACGGCAAGCTCGTATTCGGGCTCGATCCGGCGGCATTGCCCGCGCTTGAGGAAAACCTGCCACCCCGGCTGCGGCCCGCGCCTGCGGGTGCGATGCTGGAGCGGAGAGATTTAGGTCCGATGCAGGAAATCGCGCGGCGGATCGCGGCGTCCGGCGGCGCGGGGCTCGTTATCGATTACGGCCACATGCAAACGGCATTCGGCGACACGTTGCAGGCCGTGCGGAGGCACAAGCCATTTGATCCGCTCGAAGACCCCGGCGAAGCCGATCTCACCGCGCACGTCGATTTCGAGGCGCTCGGTGCCGCCATTAAAGGACAAGGCGTGAGCCTGCACGGGCCTGTGACGCAGGGCGGTTTTCTCCGCCGTCTCGGCATCGGACTGCGCGCCGAGCGGCTGAAGAAGAGCGCACCCGCGCAGACGGAGGCGATCGACGCGGCGCTCGCGCGCCTCACGGGTCCGGCTCCGGGCATGGGCGAGCTGTTCAAGGTGTTCGCTTTTTCGCAACAGGAATCTGCCGGCGCCGCCCGGGTTTGACATCGCCTGAGGCGGCGGCGAGTCTCGGACATGTTGATTCAATCGCCGGCACTCGGCACGCTCAAGCGCGTGCGCCATGCCTTCTTCACCCGCGAGGGCGGCGTGTCGGAGGGCGTCTATGCGAGCCTCAATGGCGGCCTCGGCTCCAATGACGACCGCGCGCGCGTGAACGAGAACCGCAAGCGCATGACCGCGGCGCTGGAAGTCGCCGAGGGCGCGTTGGCTATGGCGTTTCAAGTCCATTCGCCCGACGCGGTGGTCGCCACGCATCCGTGGACGCAAGACGGACGGCCGCGCGCCGATGCGGTCGTCACCGCGACGCCCGAATCTCGCCGTCGGCATCACGATCGCCGATTGCGGGCCCGTGCTGCTCGCCGACGAAGCCGCGGGCGTGGTCGCCGCCGTGCACGCGGGCTGGAAGGGCGCGCTTGACGGCGTGATCGAGTCCGCGGTCGCCGCCATGGAGAAGCTCGGCGCCCAGCGCGACGCGCATCGTCGCCGCCATCGGCCCGCTGATCCGCAAGGAAAGCTACGAGGTGGGTCCCGAATTCGTCGCCCGCTTCCGCGCCGACGATCCCGGCAACCGCTGCTATTTCTCGCGCGGCCGAGCAGCCCGGCCACGCCATGTTCGACCTGCCCGGCTATATCGCGCGCAAGCTCCTGATGGCGCGCGTCGGCATGATCCAGGACCTCGGGCTCGACACCTACGCCGACGAGACGCACTTTTATAGCTATCGCCGCTCGGTGCACCGCAAGGAGGCCGACTACGGCCGGCTGGTCGCCGCGATCGCGCTCGCGCCCGACTCGACGCCATAGGCAATTGCCGCTACGAATTCGCAATTGGCCTGCGCGACCCTCGACACAAGAAGGGCGCAGCCGGCGGGGATGCGTCGATGCGTACCAGATCGGGCACCGGGCCGCGCCGCGGCCATTCTGCTTTCCGCCGTTCTGCTCGCCGGCTGCCAGACCGCGGGCGACCCACTGATCACCGGCTCGATCCCGCAGATCGGCGGCCGCACCATCGCGATCGAATCCATCGACGGTCCGCCGCAGCCGGTGTTCGAGCGTCTGGTGGCGAAGCTTTCGGCCGAAGCGGAAGCCAAGCAGCTTCCCATCGTCTCGCGCACGGGCGCGGCCGCCTACCGGGTGCGGCTCTATCTGCTGGCCGAATTCGAAGGCAAGAAGGCGCGCATTTCCTGGGTCGCGGACGTGTTCGACGGCGCGCAGCAGCGCGTGAACCAGGTCACCGGCGTCGAGCCGGCCGGCGCCGTGCGCAAGGATTTCTGGCAGAAGGTCGACGATGCGACGCTGGCGCGCATCGCGGCCCGCAGCCTCGAGGCGATCATGGCCGCGACCGGCGGCGGACGCCGCTACCGGCGCCCGATGCGCCCCGGCGCGAGGGCGCCGTCCGGGCCCGTCATCGCCTTCGCCGACCCGCGGCGTTGAGCCGGTTAACCGCGCCAAAGAATTCCGGGGCGAAACGGCCCGGCAACTTTACAGCGCCGCGGGCCACGGCTAGGGACTCCGCTACCGGGCCCGCGCGAGCCGATTCCGCGGCCGGGGGAAGTGCCGATGGCCTCGAATAACGGTGAGATCAAGCTGGTCGCCGGCAATTCCAACCGCGCGCTCGCGGATGCCATCGCCGCCCACCTCGCCACCCCGCTGACCAAGGCCGTGGTGCGGCGCTTCGCCGACATGGAGATTTTCGTCGAGATCGAGGAGAACGTGCGCGGCCGCGACGTGTTCGTCGTGCAGTCGACCTCGTTCCCGGCCAACGACCACCTGATGGAGCTGCTGATCATCATCGACGCGCTGCGGCGCGCCTCGGCGCGGCGCATCACGGCGGTGATCCCCTATTTCGGCTATGCGCGGCAGGACCGCAAAGTCGGCCCGCGCACGCCGATCTCGGCCAAGCTCGTCGCCAATCTGATCACCCACGCCGGCGCGGAGCGCGTGCTGACCGTCGACCTGCATGCCGGGCAGATCCAGGGCTTCTTCGATATCCCGACCGACAACCTCTACGCCTCGCCGGTGATGGTGCGCGACATCAAGGAGCGCTTCGAGCTCAAGAACATCACCGTGGTGTCGCCGGACGTCGGCGGCGTGGTGCGGGCGCGCGGGCTCGCCAAGCGCATCGACGCGCCGCTCGCCATCATCGACAAGCGGCGCGAGCGGCCGGACGAATCCGAAGTGATGAACGTGATCGGCGACGTGGACGGGCAGACCTGCCTCCTGATCGACGACATCGTGGATTCCGGCGGCACGCTGGTGAACGCCGCCGATGCGCTGCTCGAGAAGGGCGCCAAGGCGGTCTACGCCTATATCACCCACGGCGTGCTCTCGGGCGGAGCGGTGGCGCGGATCAGCGCCTCCAAGCTCAAGGAGCTCGTCATCACCGACACGATCCAGCCGACCGAGGCCGTGCGCGTCGCCCGCAATATCCGCGTGCTGTCGATCGCGACGCTGCTCGGCGAGGCGATCAACCGCACCGCGGCCGAAGAGAGCGTCTCCAGTCTGTTCGACTAGCGCGTAAACTCATAAACGCGCCTTCCTGGACGGGAGATCATGGATCAACGCATCATCAATCTCTACGACAGCTTCACGCACGGCGGCATGAACCGCCGCGACTTCCTCGACCGGCTCGCCACGCTGGCCGGCTCGGCCGCGGCCGCCGCGGCGCTGTTGCCACTCCTGCACAACGACTACGCCCAGGCCGCCATCGTGGCCGAGAACGACGCGCGCCTGGTGGCCGAGCGCGTCGCCTACGACTCGCCCAAGGGCAAGATCAACGGCTACCTGGTGCGCCCGACAGCGAAGGGCAAACGCCCCGCCATCATCATCATCCAGGAGAACCGCGGTCTCAATCCGCACATCGAGGACCTCGCCCGGCGGTTCGCGGTCGAGGGTTTCCTGGCCTTCGCTCCCGACTTGCTGTCGGTGTCCGGCGGCACGCCGCCCGACGAGGACAAAGCGCGCGAGCTTCACGGCAAAACCAACCCCGAGGATATCACCGCGGCGGCCGTCGCGGCGGTGCCCTTCGTTCTGGCGCACGCCGAATTGAACGGCAATGTCGGCGCCGTCGGATTTTGCTTCGGCGGCGGCGTGGCCAATCGCATGGCGGCGGCGAGGCCCGAGCTCAAAGCCGTGGTGGTTTATTACGGGCTGCAGGTCCCCGCCGACCAGGTGCCGGCCATCCGCGCGCCGCTGCTGCTGCATTATGCCGAGCTCGACCAGCGCGTGAATGCCGGTATCGCGGCTTACGAGTCGGCGCTGAAGGCAAACGGCAAGCGCTACACGATTTACATGTATCCGGGCGTCAACCATGCCTTCAACAACGATACCGGCGGGGCGCGCTAAACGCGCGAGCGGCGTCCAGATGTGCCAGGAACAGATATTGTATCCGACGCTGGGCTCGTCGCGCTTGTCGCTGCCATTCAGCTTTTTGAAGGTGAGGCCGCAAGCACGTTGTAGGCTGACATGGGACGGCGGATGCCCTTGAGCGAAAAATCGCCCACCGGCTCGACGACCACGGCGTCTTCGACAGCCATCATGACACGGGGGCTAATTAGGATTTGGCCGGGCTTGGCCTCGTCGCAAAGCCGGGATGCGACATTGGAAACCGTCCCAATTGCGGCATAGTCGAAGCGTCCTTCAAAGCCGATGGTGCCGAGCGTGGCATATCCGTGCGCGATACCAATGCCAAAGCCAATGTCGTGACCTAGTCGTAACCATTTCTCGATTAACGCACCGATTGTGACGCGCATATCCAGCGCCATCTGCACAGCCTGTAGCGCCGGGTTGGATACCGGAACAGGATCGTTAAAAATCACCATCACTCCGTCGCCAGCGAATCGCTCAAGCGTACCGCTGTATTTGACGAGGATCTCACCAATCGCAGCATGGTACTGACGCAACAGAGCCATCACATCTTCCGGATCAGAGCTTTCGGAGAAGCCAGTGAACCCGCGCAGGTCGCAGAACAGTGCGGTGATCTCCCGACGGTGACTTTCTAGCTGCTTCTCCGTTCCAGACGCGACGATCAGATCAGCCACCTGTGGAGGAAGGAAACGTCGCAACCTGCCCATGCGCTCGATCTCACCTACTTGATCGACAACGCGCTGTTCAAGTTGTTGGTTAAGCTTGAAGAGCTCCTGCGACTGCGCTTCCAATTGGCTGGTCTGCTGTTGGACCAAACCATAGGATCGCTCTACTTCGCTGGTTCTCTCGCGCAGCTCCTTGAGCAGCCGCGTGTTCTCGATGGCGATGACCGCTTGGTTGGCAAATGTCCGCAGCACCGCAAGCTGCTTGTCGGACAGCGGTCCGGCCACAAGCCGCACGACGCTGAGCAGGCCGATCGCCTCATCGCCGCGCATCATGGGCATGATCGTGATCGCGCGGTTGCCGCTGGTCAGGAAGTTTTGGCCCCCGGCGACAAATTCCGCCGGGGCATCCGCCACGTCGGGAATATCCACGATCCTGCGATCAAGCAAGGCTGCGCCGTGCATGTAATTCCGCGCGAGGGGGGTACGGGAAATTGTGCGCCGCCACGCTTCGACGCGAGCAGGATCCGGCGCGGCGACGGCCGCGGCGTTGATCATGTCCCCATACCTGAGCGCGACGCTGACGAGGGCGCCCGGAAAGAGCTTCAAACCACTCTGCACTATGGCGTCGAACACCGGCTGGGTATCGGTGGGCGAGTTGCTGATGACGTTCAGAATCTCGGCAGTCGCCGCCTGCTGCTCGAACGCTTCGCTCAACTCACGGCTAAGCCGCGCGACATTTGTTTCCCGGCCGGCAGGGGGAACTGCGACGGCGCATGGCCTTTAGCGTATTGCGGCGCTTCAGCGTCAACGCCTTGTGGC
The DNA here is from genome assembly GCA_963765745.1 of uncultured Alphaproteobacteria bacterium. Taxonomy (GTDB): domain Bacteria; phylum Pseudomonadota; class Alphaproteobacteria; order Rhizobiales; family Xanthobacteraceae; genus JAHFPN01. Next base: position 18,056 of record CAVXXM010000004.1, on the reverse strand, counting down.
GTCGCGCTTTAACTTTGCCGCCTGTTTTGTCGCGCCGTCTCATTGCCTCCCCTTAGGCTCAGGACATGGCATCGTAACGGCTCAAACTAGCACACTGGAAGGAGCGGATATGAGTTCAGGCACAGTTCGTTGGGCGGCCAGCCGACGTCCGCTCCGAGTTCAAACTGTGAAGCACGGCGGCATTCATGCCATGTCCGCTTGGCTGCCGACTCCGGAAGTGTGGATGGGGTCTTCAGGGTGTCCGCATCGATGTGATTGCAGCCCCTCAGGATGACGCGCAAGAAAATGATAGATTGACGTGAGTGAACGATCGGATTGCCATGCCCATCACGAGCTATGCGCAGAATTTCGAGGACGTGATGCTGTCGCGCGCCTTTCCCGGCGCGAGCGGCTTCTACGTGGACGTGGGCGCCAACGATCCCGACATCGACAACGTCAGCCGCGCCTTCTACGAGCGCGGCTGGTCGGGCATTAACCTCGAGCCGCTCGGGCCGCAATTCGAGCGGCTCAAGCAGCGCCGTCCGCGCGACGTCAATCTGCAGATCGCGGTGGGCGAGACCGAAGGCGAGATCACCTTCTACGCCATCGAGAAATGGCACGGCTATTCCACCACCGATCCGGCGATCGTGGCGCAGCACCGCGCCGACAAGCTGAAGGTGAAGGAACAGCGCGTGCCGGTGCGCCGGCTGGCGGCCGTGCTCGACGAGCATGCGGCGGGCCGCGCCATCGATTTCATGAAGATCGACGTCGAGGGCACCGAGCTTGCGGTGCTGCGCGGCGCGGAGCTTGGGCGCCACCGGCCGAAAATCCTCGTCATCGAGGCGCTGCTGCCGGTCACGCTCGCCATGGTGGACCGGCTCGATGAAGTGCCGGACCGGACCGACGAATATGCCGCTTTTCTAAATCCGCTCGGCTATCGGCTGGTTTATCACGACGGTCTCAACGCCTTCTTCCTCGCCGACGAACACAAGGAACTCGCGCGGCATTTCAAACGGCCGGCCGGCTCGCTCGACCGCTTCGTACACGCGGCGTCGATCCGCCCCTATGAAGAGAAGATCGATCGCCTGCGCGCGGCATCCAAGCCGGAGATCGAAAAGCGCCCGGCGAAACGCGGAAAGAAGTGGGGCAAGGGCGCCCGGCGACCGCTAGGGCTTCAGCGCCACGTAGCGGAAATCTCGCCGGCTTGGCGCGCGCATAGGCGATGAGCGCCGCGGTGACCTTGGCGCGGTCGCTGTAGAAGCAATTCTCTCCGACCACTCTGGGCCGCGCGTGCGCCGGCAGCTCGCACCTTGCGGAAATCGCCGCAGACCGGCTGCCAGATCCTGTAGCCGTTCGCGTCTTTCCGAAGCAGCGCGTAGTAGTGCTCGGGCTTGCCGCTCTCGACGATCCGCGCATAGACCGTGAAGCGATCCTTGCCGGCGGGAAACACCGAGAAACTGGCCGGCTCGGTCTCGTTGTCGGGCTTCCAGGAATAGACGCGGCCTTCGATCTTGAGCGTGCCCTCCCGCTGCTTGGTCCAGCGGCCGCTTTGAGTTCCTGCTGCTCATAGCGCCCGGCCGGCGCCGGCGTGACCGCGGCCGCGGGATCGAACAGCGGCCGCTCGGAGACGACGCAGCCGCCAAGGGCCAGCGCCAGCAATCCCGCCGCAAAAATCCTCGCCGCCCGGCCCTGCATCGTCCGCTCCCGATTAGCGTGTCCGCGCCAGCCCTTGCATGGGTCCGCCGGGCGCACAAGACGCGCCGAAATCGTTGCCTCTGCGCGCCATTGCCGCTATAGAGACGCGCCCGCGGCGCCTTGCACCCCTGGAGGCGCGCCGTGGGTTCCCGCAAGAGGACATGACCTTATGACCACCACCCAAGCGATGAAGGCGTCGGCACGTCCGAAGGCCGGTAAGGGGGCCGCCCGTGCCACACGCCGCTCCGGCCGCGTGCCGGGAGTGATCTACGGCGAGAAACAGCCGCCGGTTTCGATCTCGGTCGATGCCACGGAGATCACCCGGCGCATCCATGCCGGCCATTTCATGACCACGGTCTACGATCTCGACGTGGACGGGCAGAAGCAGCGCGTGATCCCGCGCGGATTTCAGCTCGACCCGGTGCGCGACCATCCGATCCACGTGGACTTCCAGCGCATCAGCCCCGGCTCGCACGTGCGCGTGCACGTGCCCGTTCAATTCACCAATGTGGAAGCTTCGCCCGGCATCAAGCGCGGCGGCACGCTCAACATCGTGCGCCATACGATCGAGCTGCTTTGTCCGGCCGAAGCGATCCCGCAGTCGATCATCGCCGACGTCGGCGAGCTCGACATCGGCAAGTCGCTGCACATTTCGGCGATCAAGCTGCCGGAAGGCACGCGCGCGGTCGTGCGCGAGCGCGACTTCACGGTGGCGACGGTCGTTGCCTCCTCGGGCTACCTGGAAGAGCTGGCGGCGGCGGCGGTGGCGGCAGCGGCCGCAGCAGTGGCTGCAGCGGCGGCGGCCGAGGCCGCGCTGGCGGCCGGCGAGGAAGGCGTGGTTCCGGCGGCCGGAGCGCCCGGCGAAGCGGCCGCGGCTCCCGCCGCGGAAGCTCCGGCAGCGGGCGCGAAACCCGCGGCGGGCGCGAAGCCCGCGGCGCCCGAGAAGAAGCCGGAGAAGAAGTGATCCGGGCCGCGTGATCCGACGCGGCCGCGGAGGCGCGCATGCTCTTGTTCGCCGGGCTCGGCAATCCCGAGCCGCGCTACGAGGACAACCGCCACAATATCGGCTTCCGGATCGCCGACGCGATCCACGCGCGCCATCGCTTCGGCCCCTGGCGGCGGCGTTTTCACGGCGAGACCGCGGAAGGCGAAATCGCGGGCGAACGGATTCTGCTGCTGAAACCGATGACCTTCATGAACGAATCCGGCCGCGCGGTCGCCGAGGCCCAGCACTTCTTCAAGATCGCGCTCGGCGACGTGACGGTGTTCCACGACGAGATCGAGCTGCCACCCGCCAAGGTGCGGGTGAAGACCGGCGGCGGCAATGCGGGGCATAACGGCCTGCGTTCGATCAGCGCCTATTGCGGCAACGAATATCAGCGGGTGCGCATCGGCGTCGGCCGGCCGGAAGACAAGGATTTGGTCGAGGCCTATGTGCTGATGAACTTCGACAAGGACGAGCGGCCCTGGGTCGAGGCCGCGATCGAGGCGATCGCGGACGCGGCCGAATGCCTCGTCGCGCGCCGGCCCGAGGAATTCCAGAACCGGGTGCATCTCGCGCTCGCCGGCAAGGGCTTCGGCCCGGCCCAACCCGACACGCCGCCGGCCTGAACCAGCATGGGATTCAGGTGCGGCATCGTCGGGCTGCCGAACGTCGGCAAGTCGACCCTCTTAACGCGCTGCTGCAAACCGCGGCGGCGCAGGCGGCGAACTATCCGTTCTGCACCATCGAGCCGAACGTCGGCGACGTGGCGGTGCCCGACCCGCGGCTCGAAGTGCTGGCCAAGATCGCCGAGCTCGGCCGAGATCGTGCCGACGCGGCTCACGTTCGTGGACATCGCCGGGCTGGTGCGCGGCGCCTCGAAGGGCGAAGGGCTCGGCAACCAGTTCCTCGCGCATATCCGCGAGGTCGACGCCATCGCCCACGTGGTGCGCTGCTTCGAGGACACCGACGTGACGCACGTCGAGGGCCGCATCGATCCCGCTGGCCGACGCGGCCACGGTGGAGATCGAGCTGATGCTCGCCGACCTCGAGAGCCTGGAGAAGCGCGTCGATGCGCTGAACAAGCGCGCGCGCGGCGGCGACAAGGAATCGCGTGATCCAGCTCGATCTGGTGCAGCGCGTCGTCGCGCTGCTTGCCGACGGCAAGCCGGCGCGCATGCTGGAGCGCAAGGAGGACGAGGAGCGCGAGTTCCGCATGCTCAATCTGCTTACCGCCAAGCCCGTGCTTTATGTGTGCAACGTCGATGAAGCCGCGGCCGCCACCGGCAACGCGCTCTCGCAGCAAGTCGAGGCCAGGGCGAAAGCCGAGGGCGCCGGCTCGATCGTGATCTCGGCCAAGATCGAGGCGGAGATCGCCGTGCTGCCGATGGACGAGCGGGCGGAATTCCTCGTGGCGGTCGGGCTCAACGAGCCGGGCCTGGATCGCATGATCCGCGCCGGCTACGCGCTGTTGAACCTCGTCACGTTCTTCACGGTCGGCCCCAAGTTCACCCATGCCTGGACCATCGTGCGCGGCGCCAAGGCGCCGCAGGCCGCGGGCGCGATCCACACCGATTTCGAGAAGGGCTTCATCCGCTCGGAGACGATCTCCTACCAGGACTATGTCGCCTACGGCGGCGAAGCCGGCGCGCGCGATGCCGGCCGGATGCGGGTCGAGGGCAAGGACTACGTGGTGCAGGACGGCGACATCCTCTACTTCCGGTTTGCGACTTAGCCTCTTCCCTCTCCCCGTTTACGGGGAGAGGGTGGCTTCCGAGCGCAGCGAGGAAGCCGGGTGAGGGGGCTGTGCCGTGTGCTCGCAGCCCCTCACCCGGCTCGCCGCTGACGCGGCTCGCCACCCTCTCCCCGTAAACGGGGAGAGGGAAATGATGATCGGCGTCCATTCCACAACTGCGACCCTGTTCCCCTCCTCTCACGCTTGACCTTCACCGTGCTGCTCTGCCAATTCAAACCATGCGCTATTTCGAGGACTTCGCCGAAGGCCACGGCGAGACGCACGGGCCGAAGACGGTCACGCGCGAGGAGATCATCGCCTTCGCGTCGGAGTACGACCCGCAGCCGATGCACCTCGACGAGGACGCCGCGCGCCAGAGCATGCTCGGCGGGCTTTCGGCCTCGGGCTGGCACACCTGCATGATCATGATGCGGTTGCTCGCCGACGGGATGCTGCTCGATTCCAGCTCCATGGGCTCGCCCGGCATCGAGGAAATGCGCTGGCTCAAGCCGGTGCGGCCCGGCGACCAGATTTCGGCGCGCATCACCGTGCTCGACAAGCGCGTCTCCAAATCGCGGCCGGAGATCGGCTTCGTGCGGCTGCAGATCGAGCTCTTGAACCAGCACGGCGAGACGGTCGGGCACGAGACGCACACGCACATGTTCGGCCGCAGGAACGGGCAGGCGAATGCGGTTCTACGAGGACATCGTCATCGGCGACGCGCGCGAGGTCGGCAGCCACACGTTCACCGCTCCCGACATCAAGGCGTTCGCCGCCCGTTTCGACCCGCAGCCCTTCCACATGGACGAGGAAGCGGCGGCGCGCTCGCATTTCGGCAAGCTGGTCGCCTCGGGCTGGCACACGGCGGCGGTGCACATGCGGCTGCTGGTTCTGCATCATCGCCGCCTCGATGCGGAATCGACGGCGCGCGGGGAAAAGTCCGCCCGCGTCGGCCCCTCGCCCGGCTTCAAGAACCTGAAATGGATCAAGCCGGTCTATGTCGGCGACACCATCACTTTTGGCGGCGAGATCGTCGAGAAGCGCCCGTCCGGCTCGCGGCCCGGCTGGGGCATCATCCGCGGCCGCAGCTACGGCACCAACCAGAACGGCGAGCTGGTGTTCGAGTTCGAAAGCGCGGCGTTCGTGGAGATGCGGGGGAAGCTCAAGAAGGCCGCCAATGCCCCTCGAACGCGACCAGCGTGTGCACCTTCACGCCGCGGCGGCGCAGGCGCTCGGCGCCGCCGAGCTCGGGCAGATCGATCACGAACGCGGCGGATACGATCTCGGCCCCGGAACGATGCAACAGCTCGATCGCCGCGTCCGCGGTGCCGCCGGTGGCGACGAGATCGTCCACCAGCAGCACGCGCTGGCCCGGCGCGATGGCGTCGGCATGAATCTCGATGGCGTCCACGCCGTATTCGAGCCGATATTCCTGGCCGATGGTCTTGTGCGGGAGCTTGCCCTTCTTGCGCACCGGCACGAAGCCCTTGCCCAGCTCGTGCGCGACCGCGCCGCCCAGGATGAAGCCGCGCGCCTCGATGCCGGCCACCAGGTCGATGCGCTGGTCGACGAACGGCAGCACCAGCCCGTCGACCGCCGCGCGCAGGCCCTGCGGGTCCAAGAGCAGCGTGGTGATGTCGCGGAACAGGATCCCCGGCTTCGGATAGTCGGGGATCGAGCGGATCAGGGATTTGAGATCGATTGGGCGGCGGCTCATGCGGGCAAGTTCTTGTTGCAGGCGGCGCTACTTTGTCGGAGCCTCAAGCGGGGCGCAACGAGGGATGTAGGTCATCGTGGGCCTGCTGCGCGCAGTTGGCTTTGGCGCGATGATGTGGCAATGGCAAATCTAGCGGAGGCCGGAGAGAAGATTCGCGCGCCGGCCCACAAAGGAGAAGGCAAATGGCTAAAGGTCAAATGCGGAGCACCCGCGAAACGAAGAAGCCGAAAGCGGACAAGAAGGAAAAAGGCATGTCGGCCTATGCGTCGGCCTACAAGAGCAAGCCGTCGCACATTCAGACCACGCCGCCCAAGAAGGACAATTAGCCGGCCGAGGTCGCGCATCGACGCTCACGCAGCCCGAGCACCCTGCCCGCCACGGCGTCGAGCTTGTGAACAGCGCCGGGTCGCGGAATTCGGGCGGGGTGACGATGGCGAAATCGAGCGCGCGGTCGGAGCCGGCCGGGCAAGCTTCGCGCTCTCCGCGGAAATCGCGCGCCAGACGCGCCACGAGCCGCGGGCGCGGTCGGCGTTCTCGCGCACCACCTTAAGACCGCGCACGTCGACGGGCCCGCTCTCGTGCCAGGCGTCGTAGTCGGTGACCATGGCCACGGTCGCGTAGGTGATCTCCGCTTCGCGCGCGAGCTTGGCCTCGGGCATGTTGGTCATGCCGATCACGTCGTAGCCGGCGGCCTGGTAGCTGAGGCTCTCGGCCAGCGTCGAGAATTGCGGGCCTTCGATGCAGACGTAGGTCCCGCCGCGCGCGACCGCGATGTTCTCGGCGGCCGCCGCGGCGGCGAGCCGCTCGACCAGGCGCGGGCCGACCGGATGCGCCATGGAGACGTGCGCGACGCAGCCGGTGCCGAAAAAGCTCGAGGCGCGGCGGAAGGTGCGGTCGACGAACTGGTCCACCAGCACGAAGCTGCCGGGCGAGAGCGCCTGCTTGAACGAGCCGCAGGCCGAGAGCGACACGAGATCGGTGACGCCGGCGCGCTTCAGGCAATCGATGTTGGCGCGGTAATTGAGGTCGGTCGGCGAGACGCGGTGGCCCTTGCCGTGGCGCGGCAGAAAAACGACCGGCGTGCCCGAAATCTCGCCCCGGCGGAGCCGGTCCGAGGGCTCGCCCCATGGGCTTTCGACGGAGAGCTCGCGCACGTTCTCGAGCCCCGGCAGGTCATAGATGCCCGAGCCGCCCAGCACGCCGAGCACGGCACGCATTTTGCTTAGTTTCTCCCCAGAAAAACCGTTCCTTCACCATAGCCGAAGGTGGCGGATGTCGAGAACCCGGTGTCCGGAATTGCCGGGTTAGAACTTCCCAAGCGCCGCAAGCGGAGCAGTCGCGTGTCCAGTTTCTCGATCGTGCTCGATTATCCCTGGTGGATCGCCGCCGGCTTCTTCGGCGCGGCCGCCGCGGTGATCGTCTATCTGCCGCCCAAATTTTGGCATCGCGCGTTCGCAAGGCCGCGGCGGTGCTGTTCTTCGCCGCGATGCTGTGGTCCGGCGCGCACTACTTCACCTGGAGCGTCCGGCTCGACGAGCGCGGCGCGTCGGTACAGGACGCCGCCGCCCTGTTCCAGCCCACCGGCTCGATCCGCTGGGAAGACGTCGCCCGCATCGAGATCGGCAAGGATTCCGGCCGGCCGTTCGGCTACGAGATCCGGCTGGTTTCGCGCGCGGGTCTGGCGCTGGAAATTCCGCTCTCCGACATTCCGGCCGCGCAAATCCGCAATCTCGCCCGCCTGGTCGCCAGCCAAGCGCGCCGGGCCGAGTTCGTGCCGTCCGAGGAAGAAGTCGTTTCCGAAGCGGATCGCATCGCCCGCGACACCACGAGCGCGCTCGGCTTCGTGCGGGTGCGGGGCTAAGCCTCCAAACACAAAGCCCGCGCGACCGATAGGCAGATTGATGCAGCGTGCAGAATTGATGCAGGTCAGACTGATCGGCGCGATGCGCTATCGGTCAGACTTGGCGCGGGCCGGACGCATGGAATCGGCCGGCGGCGTCAGTGCACCGCCGACCAGACCTTCTTCTTGGTGAAATACATCAGCCCGGCGAACACGAGCAGGAAGATCATCACCTGGAAGCCGATGCGCTTGCGCGCCTCCAGGTGCGGCTCGGCGGCCCACATCAGGAACGCGGCGACGTCCTTGGAATATTGCTCGACCGTCTGCGGCGTGCCGTCGGGATACTCGACCTGGTCCTTCTGCAGCGGCGGCCGCATGGCGGTGCGGTTGCCGGGGAAATACCTTGTTCCAGAACTGCGTATCCGGCAGCGTGACGCCGGCGGGCGGATTCTCGTAGCCGGTGAGGTAGCGCATAGACGTAGTCGACGCCGGCCTCCTGATACTGCTTGAAGGCGTCGAAGACGAAGCCGGGAAATCCCACCTCGTAGGAGCGCGCCTTGGCGATCACCGAAAGGTCGGGCGGCAACGCGCCGTTCATGCGCGCGCGCGCGGCCTGCTCGTTGGGGTCCGGCGAGAGGATGTAGTCGGAGAGCTGGCCGGGCCGCTCGAACATCTCGCCGCGTTCGTTGGGACCGTCGGTGATCCGGTATTCGCTGGCGACCGACTTGGCCTGCGGCTCGGTGAAGCCGGGGCCGCCGGGCGACGCGAGCGTGCGGAAGGCCACGAGCTTCAGCCCGTGGCAGGTGCCGCAGACCTCGCGATAGACCTTGAAGCCGCGCTGGAGCTGCGCGCGATCGTAGAGGCCGAACGGGCCGGCGAACGACCAGGACTGGCGCGCGGGCTTGGCCGCCGCTTCGGCGGCGAACGCGGCCGGAGCGGCGCTCAACGAAAGCGCGGCGACGGCGGCGGCGAGGATGAGCTTGCGCATGGCGTCAGCCGTTCCGATCCGGGGCGCGGGTGCCGGCCGCGGCCGGCGCCGCGCCCTTCAGCACGGATTCGGAGATCGAGGCCGGCACCGCCCGCGGCTTCTCGACCAGGCCGAGCAGCGGCAGGATCACCAGGAAGTGGAGGAAGTAATAGGCGGTCAGAATGCGCGCCGCGATCACGTACCCGCCTTCGGGCGGCTGCGAGCCGAGATAGCCGAGCCCGATGCAGCACACGACCAGGATCCAGAAGAACTGGCGATAGAGCGGACGGTAGCGCGCCGAGCGCACCTTCGAGGTGTCGAGCCAGGGCACGAAGAACAGCACGACGATCGAGCCGAACATCGCCACCACGCCGCCGAGCTTGGACGGGATCGCGCGCAGGATCGCGTAGAACGGCAGGAAGTACCATTCGGGCACGATGTGCGGCGGCGTCTGCAGCGGGTTGGCCGGGAATGTAGTTGTCGGAGTGGCCGAGATAGTTCGGGATGTAGAACACGAACCAGCCGATACAGGATCAGGAAGCAGACCAGCACGAAGCCGTCCTTCACCGTCGCGTAGGGCGTGAACGGCACCGTGTCCTTGTCGGACTTCACGTCGACGCCGGTCGGGTTGTTCTGGCCGACCACGTGCAGCGCCCAGATGTGCAGCACGACGACGCCGGCGATCATGAACGGCAGCAGATAGTGCAGCGAGAAGAAGCGCTGCAGCAGTCGGCTGATCGACCGCGTAGCCGCCCCACAGCCACTGGGTGATCGCGTTGCCGAACAGCGGGATCGCCGAGAACAGGTTGGTGATCACGGTCGCGGCCCAGAAGCTCATCTGGCCCCAGGGCAGCACGTAGCCCATGAACGCGGTCGCCATCATCAGCAGGAAGATGATGACGCCGAGGATCCAGAGCACCTCGCGCGGCTCCTTGTAGGAGCCGTAATAGAGGCCGCGGAACATGTGGATGTAGACGGCGAGGAAGAACATCGAGCGCGCCGTTGGCGTGCACGTAGCGGAACAGCCAGCCGTAGTTCACGTCGCGCATGATGTGCTCGACGGAATCGAAGGCCATCCGTCGATGTGCGGCGTGTAGTGCATCGCCAGCACGACGCCGGTGACGATCTGCGCCACCAGCATGAAGGTGAGAATGCCGCCGAACGTCCACCAGTAGTTCAGGTTGCGCGGCGTCGGATAGGCGACGAACGAGGAATGGATGCAGGCCGCCGATCGGCAGGCGCGCTCGAACCATTTCATGAAGGCGGTTTTGCGGCTGGTAGGTCGAGCCGCCATGTCTCGCTCCCATCAGCCGATCCGGACCTTGGTGTCGGCGAGGAACTCGTAGGGCGGAACTTCGAGGTTGGTCGGCGCCGGGCCGGTGACGGATGCGGCCGGACGTGTCGTAGTCCGAGCCGTGGCAGGGGCAGAACCAGCCGTCGAACTGGCCCTGATGGCCGAGCGGCACGCAGCCGAGATGGGTGCAGATGCCGACGATCACGAGCCACTCGTCGTGGCCCTTCTTCACGCGCGCCTCGTCGGTCTGCGGATCGGGAAGCTGCGACAGCGGCGTCGCGCGCGCTTCGTCGATCTCCTTCTTGGTCCGGTGCGGATGAACACCGGCTTGCCGCGCCATTTCACCGTGAGAATCTGGCCTTCGGCGATCGGCGCCAGGTCCACCTCGATGGCCGCCAGCGCCAGCACCGAAGCATCCGGGTTCATCTGGCTGATCAAGGGCCAGACGGTCGCGGCGGCGCCCACGGCGCCCACCGCGGCAGTGGCGATGTAGAGGAAGTCGCGGCGGGTGGTTGCGGCGGTTCCGGTGGCTGCCACGTTCGATTCCTTGCTACCGCTTCTTCGCTACGAACCCGACGTTTTCAACGAGACGCCGCGACGCAGGTCGGGAAGCCCCTTAACCCGCGCGCGGCGCGTGCCGATCAGCCCGGAGGCAAGGTCCGGGCGCGTGGCGCCTGTTTCGCGGCTCCTCATTGCATCACTGCCGGGCATTGTCCAGTCTGGGCGATGCGGCACTACGTCTTGTGGGATAAGCCTTTGGTGGGACATTGAGCCCCCTCGCGGACGGTGGGAAACGGCCGCCGTCCCATCCGGTTGGACCATGGTGATCGCCCTCTTCGAGCCCGACATTCCGCAGAACGCGGGTACGATTCTGCGGCTCGGCGCCTGCCTGGGCATCCCGGTGCACTTCATCGGGCCGGCGGCATTCAATGCGACCGAGCGCGGCTTCCGGCGCGCCGGGCTCGATTACATCGACCAGGCGACGCTGGTGAGCCACGTGTCCTTCGCCGCGTTCGAGCAATGGCGGCGGGCCGAGGGCCGGCGGATCGTGCTGTTATCCACCAAGGCGGAGACCGGATACCTCGATTTCGCCTTTCTCCCCGGCGACGTTCTGCTGGCCGGGCGCGAGAGTTCCGGCGTGCCGGAGGCCGTGCATCAAGCGGCCGACGCCAGCGTGAGAGTACCGATGCGTCCCGGATTGCGTTCCCTCAATGTCGCGGTGGCCGTCGCCATGGTGCTCGGCGAAGCCTTGCGCCAGACGGAGGCATTGCGCCAGACGGGGACGCCGCCCATGTCTGAAGCGGCGGTCGACCCGCTCGAAGCGCGCAAAGAGCACGCGCGCGCCTGGTTCGAGGAACTGCGCGACCAGATCTGCGCCGCGTTCGAGGCGCTCGAGGACGAAGCGCCGGGGGCGCTCTATCGCGGCCCGGCCGGCCGCTTCGAGCGCAAGCCCTGGACGCGCACCGACCATACCGGCGCGCCGGGCGGCGGCGGGACGATGGCGATGATGCACGGCCGCCTGTTCGAGAAAGTCGGCGTGCACTGCTCGACCGTGCACGGCGAATTCGCGCCGGAGTTCCGCAAGGAAATCCCCGGCGCCGAGCTCGACCCGCGTTTCTGGGCCTCGGGCATTTCGCTGATCGCGCACATGCGCAATCCGCACGTGCCGGCGGTGCACATGAACACGCGCTTCGTCGTCACCACCAAGGCCTGGTTCGGCGGCGGCGCGGACCTGACGCCCGTGCTCGACCAGCGCCGCACGCCAAGACGACCCCGACGCCAAGGCGTTCCACGCGGCGATGGAGGCGGCCTGCGAGAAGCATCCGCGCGTCGCGATCTACGAGCGCTACAAGGAATGGTGCGACGAGTATTTCTATCTCAAGCACCGCAAGCGAGCCGCGCGGCATCGGCGGCATTTTCTTCGACTGGCACGATTCGCGGCGACTGGGAAGCCGACTTCGCCTTCGTGCGCGAGGTCGGGCTGGCGTTTGCGGAAATCTATCCGAAGCTCGTGCGCGCGAATTTCGCGACGCCCTGGAGCGAGGCCGAGCGCGAGGAACAGCTCGTGCGCCGCGGCCGCTATGTCGAATTCAATCTGCTCTATGACCGGGGCACGGTGTTCGGGCTCAAGACCGGCGGCAATGTGGAATCGATCCTCTCGTCGCTGCCGCCCGTGGTGAAGTGGCCGTAAGGCTCAGCCAAGCGCTATTTCTCTTTGTGATAGTCGCGCCCATCGCGCTGCCGGCGCATCATCAGCCCAGTGCCGACTCTTCGAGACCGAATTAAATTAGTGCATCGGCTTCCGGCCCTGTTTGTCTCCGTCCGATTTCCTTTGGCTGCTCCGTTCCGCTCTTGCTGCGCGTCTGTTTCTTCGCCGTCTATTCCTTTTGCTTCGTCACCTGCTTGGCCGGCGGACGCGCCCTTGCCCGTGCCAACGCAGCCTCGAAGTCCTGAACGAATTTTTCGTAGATCTCCAGCTTATCGGGAGGGTGCTGGCGTTCACTATTTGCCGCATGCGCAGTTCGTGGACTAGAATTTTGTAAACAGTGCTGTTCGGATCGGCTTCGACGACGGGCCGTGCCAATCCGCGCTCGCGTAGCTGCCCACACTCGATAGCGATGATCGCCGTCCCGCCGGTCCTTGGCCGGCCATTCGCATCGAAGTCTCCTTTTGTCTTGCCGCCACCGCCGTAGACGCCTGTATCCGGTGTAAGGCCCGCATCCTCGGCCTCCTTGGTGCCGAGGCAGACGATGCGTAGTTTCTGGTTGCTGTCGAAAAGCGCCTTCGCGTCTGGATTGGTTTTTCCAAGTTCCTCGAGGCCAAGATTGAACTCGCTTTGCAGGCGTCGGGTTATTGCCCGTGGCGTTTCGCCGGCCTCTTTGAACGCGTCCGCCGCTTCGGGGAAAGCTCTACAGTGATTGCTGCGCTCGCGGGCACCGGCCAGGCCGCGCCAGCGAAAGCGATCAGGCCGCCGCAAGCGCAGAGGCTAGATGTGGAATACGTGCAACTATCCGACAAATAGGCATGGCGCTCACCCCACGCTCCGGGCGCTCGCTTATTCGAACTCTACAAGCCCTCACCCGTGCCCAGTGCCAGCATACCACCGATGCGCGCCTTTGGAATGGACGCTCACGGCGATTTTCCAACCGCCGATTCATCAGCGAGAGGGCATCCGCGCCGCTGCGATGTGAACTTGATCCACTCCTCCCCGTTGCCGGTGGTGAAGTGGCCCTAGCGCATCAGGCGAAAGATCGCGCTCCCCACCATCAGCCCGCCGCCGAGCAGCACGACCGCGTCGAGGATCGCGGTGTGCAGGTGGATCGATAGCCGGTCCACGATCGCGCGCGCGACGAACGCGCCGGGCAGCGCAAAAATCCCGATCAGCAACGCCACCGCGATCACGTCGGCGTCGATCACGCCGGCCACGCCGAACACCGTCGCCTGCACGAGATGGACGACGAGCGAAATCGCGGCGTCGGTAGCGATGACCGCAGCGCCCCCGAGCCCTGCCGCCATCAGCAGCGACACCAGGATCACTCCCGTCCCGGCGGCGGCGCCGGTGACGACGCCGAACCCGGCGGCGCCCACCGCGAGTCCGCCCTCGCCGATGTGCAAGCCCTTGTTGCGCAGGAACCGGCGCAGCGGCACGCTTGCCATCAGGAACGTGCCGATGACGATCTGCGCGCCCGCACCGGACAGCCGCGTATAGAGCCAGGCGCCGAGCACGCACGCGGGCACGGCGGTCGCAAGAACGATCAGCGCGGGTCTGAACTCGATCATTCTGCGGAAGGCGGCGATGCGGCCGGCATTGACGATGAAGGATGCGATCGACATGACCGGCACGACCGGCTCGGGCCCCAGGATCGGGACCAGCACGAGCGGCATGAGAATGCCGGTGCCGTAGCCGGCGACGCCGCCGATCACGGCGGCGACGAGCGCCGCGCCGGCGACGAGCGCCAGCTGCGAGAGCCGAAAAATCGTCGAGGATGGCGGGCACGCTAGCGCGCCGCCGGCTTCAGGTCGGCGGGCGAAATCAGCACCGAGAACCGCTCGCACCAGATGATGACGCTCGGATAGTCGGCGAGCTTGACGCCGTCGGGGATGCGGTAGCGCTGGCTGCCCTTGAAAGCGCGCAGGCCGCCGAGATCGACGATACATCGCGTCCTTGAGGTCGCCGTTCTGCGCGGATGCTCGCCTTGGGCACGAGATAGACGTGGTAGGCGGGGCCCGGGCCGACCTCGAAGTCGGGCTCGAGAAACACGGTCTTCTCGTAGACGCTGACGCGGCCCTTGCCCCAATGGACGGGTCCGACGGATTGGCGTGGATGAACGTGCCGGTCGCGACCAGCGGCGAGCGGTCGGCTTCGGTCAATTGCTCGGCCGCGGGCGGCGGCGGAAACACGTAGGGGAAAAAGAAAAAGCCGAGCGCGACCCCGAACCCGGTGCCGAGGATTCCGCCGAGAAAAAAGATCGCCAGCCCGCGCCAGAAACCGCGCATCCCTTCCCCGCCCATGATTCTGTGTACAACCGTAGATTAGAGAGCCGCGGCGCCCGCGTCACCCCGCTCGCGCGACTGTGATCGCGGCTTCGAGGATGGAAGCGATGCGGTCCGCTGCAGCCGGAAAGCCTGCCGCGATCCACGCTTCCTCCGCCGCTTCCAGCGCCTTGCCCAGCGCCGGGCCCTTTTCCACGCCGCGCGCGATGAAATCCTTGGCCGCGAGCGGGAATTTGGGCGGCGTCCAGCGTTCCGGCAGTGCAACAAGATCGCCGGCGGTCGTTTCGCCGTTCCCGGCGCCGGAGCGCACCAAGGCGATCAATACGCGGTCGCGGTAGTCGTCGGCGCCGACCCGATAGAGCAATACGCGCGCCTCGGCTTCGCCGAAGCCCGGCCCGATCCGCCACGCCTCGCCGATCGAGCGCAAACGCCGGTCCTCGTCGTTGGAGAGCCGCAACCGCTCGCGCAGCCGCGCCGCGTCGTCGACGGTGCGCACCATGAGCGCGCCCAGCCGCCGCACCGGGTCCGGCGGCAGCTTCAACGTGCGCTCGATCCCGGCGAGCCGCGCGAGCGCGCCAAGATCGGGAACGCCGAGCACCCGGTCGAGAATGCCCGAGTCGGTCATGATCGCGGCGGTTTCGGGCGCGCGCTTGGCCTCCATCAGCTTCAGGATTTCGACCCGCACGCGCTCGCGCGACAAGCGCTCGAGCTCGTCGCGCGCGCGGATGCAGGCGGAAAGTCCCGCCTTGTCCGGCGCGCCTTCGGCATAGCCGGCGAAAAAGCGGAAGAAGCGGAGCACGCGCAGATAATCCTCGGCGATGCGCGTCGCCGGATCGCCGATGAAGCGCACGCGCCGCGCCGCGATGTCCGCGAGCCCGCCGACGAAATCGATCATTCGCCGTCGCGCTTCAGGAACAGCGCGTTGATCGTGAAGTCGCGCCGCTCGGCGTCGGCTTTCCAGTCGCGGCCGAAGCTCACCTTGGCATGGCGGCCGAAGGTCTCGACGTCCTGGCGCAGCGTCGTGACCTCGAACGGCTTGCCGTCCACGACGACGGTCACGGTGCCGTGCTCGATGCCGGTCGGCACCGGATTGAAGCCGGCCTCGCGCGCGCGGCGCACGACCTCGTCGGGCACCGCGGTGGTCGCGAGATCGATCTCGCCGACCGCCAAGACCGAGCAACGTATTGCGCACCGCGCCGCCGACCACGCGCGCTTCCTCGCCGTCCTGGTCGAGCGCCGACAGAAGCCGCGCGAGCGGAGCGGCCGTCAGCCACGGCACTTTCTCCGGCGACAGGCGCTGGCTCGCGCCGCTCATTTGGTCCTGATCCGGCCGGGCACGAGCCGGCCGTCTTCCATGTGCGCGGGCTCATAGACCCCGGTGGGCGGCGCACCGCCGAAATGGGCGAAGAAGATCAGGCCGCCGATCACCAGAACGAGGCCGGCGATGGCGAGCGACATCAGCATGCGCGCGTGCCAGTGCGCGCTGTCGCGCGCGTCGCGCCGGGTGCTCAAGAGCACGATCGCGTAGATCGCGAACGGCGCGAGAAACAGGAGCACTTCGACGAGGACGGTGCGGGCCATCAGCGATACAGCCGTTCATAGAGGTTGCGGAGAATACCCGCGGTCGCGCCCCAGATGTAGCGCTCGCCGAAGGGCATCGCATAGTAGCTGCGTTGCTTGCCGCGCCATTCGCGCGAATGGCGGGCGTGGTTGTCGGGCGACATCAGAAAGGCAAGCGGCACTTCGAACGCGTCCTCGACCTCGGACGGATTGAGCAAGAGCTCGAACCCGGGCTCGATCACGCGCCACGACCGGCACGATGCGAAAGCCGGTGCCGGAGAGATAGGCGTCGAGATAGCCGAGCGGGGTGGCGTGGCGCGCAGCGAGCCCGATCTCCTCTTCGGCTTCGCGCAGCGCGGTCGCCAGCGGGTCGGGATCGGCCGGGTCGATCTTGCCGCCGGGAAAGGCGACCTGGCCGGCATGGTCGGGAAGCTCGCTCGAGCGCTGCGTCAAGAGCACGGTCGGCTCGGCGTGCCCGATGATCGGAACCAGCACGGCCGCGTGCCGCGGCGGCACGCTGGCCGTGAATTCGGCGATCTCCGGCGAAAGCTCATGGTCGCCGCGCGGGAAGCGCATGAAGGGATCGAACAGGCGCTCGGGCGGCGCCTTGTCCAAACGCTCGCGCGCGCGCTCGACGAATGCGCCGACCGCGGCCGGCCATTCGCTCGTCTTGGAGGACGATTTCTTCGATCGGAGCATCATGGTTCCGCGAGCGCCAATTCCGGCGCCATGGGGAAGAATAGCCCGCTGGAGGCCACGCCGAACATGCGCTTGCCTTCGATCTCCCGCACTTCGCCGATCTCCACGAGCTCGAGGAAAACGGCCCGCGTCACCCGCGCCCACAGGTCGCGGCGCACATGCAGATAGGGCTTAATACCGCCGGTGCCAGTTTCAGGTTCGAAGCGCAGATTGTGGTCCAAATCGCAGCGGACCATGTCGTCCACGTTGGTGCGGAACACGAGCGCCCGATTCGGCCCTCGCCTTCCTGCTCGAATTCGACCGCCTGGAATGGCGCATCATCGACGCGAATGCCGATCTTCTCCACAGGCGTGACGAGGAAATATCGGCCTGTAACGCCCCCGCCGCCGGCGTGATCAGCAGGCGGCCGCGAAACATCCGCGTGATTTGCCCGGGGACTGCGAGCTCGAAAACCGGCGTTGCTGCAATACCATTCACCTGCACCGAAGGGCCCGCGAGTTGTTGCCGGCCGACCTGGCACTGCATGCCTTCTTGCTGCCGGCGACAAACCGCCGTTTGACCGCCTTCCAGCCGCGCTTGGCCGCTTTCCATCGTGAGCTCGATGATTTGCGCGCTCCGGCCCGCAGCTGAAGCTCCGGCGGAGAGAAAAGCCCGAATACACTGACGCGCACTTCCGGATCTGAGGCGGCAAGCGGCCAGGCGGGCAATGCGAACAGGAGCACGATAGCTGGCGCGAGCCGTGGCATGGTTGGTAACGTTCGATGGGCGACCAATGTGGACTCTGGCCGGCAACACTGCTCTCCGGCCAAGTTCACTTTGTCACTTTTAGGAGCGCAAAACGAGCGGAGGTGGCGCTCGCTGTATTCAGTGTAGAGGAGTCAGCCCCGACAAATGAGCGACAGACGGCCCGCATCCCGGTGTTGCCGGCGCCTCGCGGCCAGAAGCCGCCGGAGAAGCGGCCAGCGTTTCTGGACGGTTACTGCAAGTCCTGTGATCGCCCTGTGATATCGTGAGTTCCGACCCCGTTGATATAATTGAGGCCAGGAACTGACGAAGAGTAGAGAAGGGGAGAACCTTCATCATGAAAATTTTTG